>CAXMOM010000034.1:0-68584 GCA_964195425.1 Acidiferrobacterales bacterium | reverse complement strand
AAGTTCGCTGTCGTGACTAATTTGCGAATCACCTACGCTAACGCCAAGTAGGGAAATATTATATGCATTAGGGGAGAAATCTAAGTTATCGCGAATGTGGACAGGCGGCACCAAAAAGCCAAGCTCTTGAGATAATTTTTTACGTACGCCTTTGATTCGGCTTAACAATTCGCCACCTTGAGATTTATCGACCATAGGAATAAGTCTATAGCCTACTTCTAAACCTATAATGTCCACCGGCTGCACGTCGTCCCAGCTTAGCTCCTTCACTTCGCCAATGGCGGTGCTTGCTTCAGGCATTTTTTCTAAATTTAATGCGGCTTCATCTTGTTTTTTCTTTTGGACGTCTCGGTAAAATGCATAGCCGCCTACGACCGCTGCAAAAGATAAAAAAGCAAAATGCGGCATACCAGGCACAACGCCCATAATAAATAAGATAATTGCGGTAATGTATAAGGCTTTACGATTTGCTAGCTGCTCACGAATTTCATCGCCCATTATTTGACTATCGTTTTCACGAGTCACAATAATAGCGGTAGCAACCGAAAGCAAAAGCGAGGGTATTTGAGCGACTAAGCCGTCACCAATAGTGAGTACCGTATACACTTCCATTGCGTCATTAAAGCTAAGTGAATGCTGGTACATACCAATGAATAAACCACCCACTATATTTATCATCATAATAAAGAGGCCCGCAACAGCATCGCCTTTTACAAATTTTGATGCGCCGTCCATTGAGCCGTAAAAGTCAGCTTCAGAGGTTATTTCTGCGCGTCTTTTACGTGCTTGGTCTGCGTCGATGTAGCCCGCGTTTAGGTCGGCATCAATCGCCATTTGTTTACCGGGCATAGCGTCTAGGGTAAAACGTGCGCTTACTTCTGAAATACGTCCGGCACCTGCGGTAACTACCTTAAAGTTGATAATAAGTAGAATAGCAAACACCACTACACCAACCACATAGTTACCGCCAATAACCACCTCACCAAATGCTTGTATTACTTTACCCGCGGCATCTCCGCCTTCGTGGCCGTTTAATAGCACTATGCGCGTAGAAGCTACGTTTAGCGCCAGTCTTAATACCGTTGCTACTAATAACACTAAAGGAAAAATACCAAAGTCGACTGGCCGTGCGGTAAATACGCAGACCAAAATAATAACGAGGGATAAGGCAATGTTGAAGCTAAATAAGGCGTCTAACAAAACAGGTGGCATGGGTAAAATCACCATGCCCATTAAGGCGAGAACAACAATAGGTGCACCTAAACCGCCAAAAACGTGCTTTATTTTGTTTTTATCTACTTTTTGGAATACTTGGGCTAATTGCATACAACAAATTTTTGACATATAGAGTTCAGATATAGAGTCCTTTACAACTCTTGTGCCAACTCTTGATTTACGGCAAAAATTTCCCGCATGCACCTCGAATCAATAGACTTTTTGCGCTTAACGGCGCAGTTCTGTTGGGATGGTGAAGTCTTTCTTAAGTGGTTTAGGACGCTTTCCTTTACCCGCTTTATGCGCTTTTAATTGATACACATACGCCAATACCTGAGCCACTGCCATAAATAGTTTTTGTGGCACTTCATGATTCACTTCAGTAGCGTAATAAATGGCACGTGCTAATGCTGGCGATTCCACAATAGGAATATCGTGTGCCTTCCCAATCTTTCTTATGTGCATGGCCAGTTCATCTAAACCTTTGGCAATCATAACTGGAGCACGGTTACCAAATTGATCATATTGAATAGCAACCGAGTAGTGAGTTGGGTTGGTGACAATTACGTCGGCATCGGGCACATCTTGCATCATTCTATTAGCTGATGCTTGGAACTGGATTCTACGAACCCGTTGTTTAACCATAGGGTCGCCTTCGGCATTTTTACGCTCGTCTTTGACCTCTTGCATGGTCATTTTCATTTCATTGTTGTGTTTGATGCTTTGATACGGCACATCCAACAGTGCGATGGGTATCATGCCGCAACACAATAATAAAAAGGCCCACTCAATCATATCCAAAGCATGGAAGATATTCATCGGATAGAGCTCTATATCTAAATGCAGAACTTCATCTTTGAAAATAATTAGTGCTATATAGGCCATAAGTGAAATAACCACCACTTTGCCAATACCTTTTATAAGTTCTACTAATGCGTCAACTCCAAACATGCGCTTAAACCCTTGCATTGGGCTAAGTCGATTGCCTTTAGGCGCAGCTGAGCTCCAAGCAAAGTTGTATCCACCTAGGGCAATTGTGCCATAAATAGCCCCAATCATCGCAATCACCATAAATAGAAACACCGGCCAAGCGCTTCTGGAAACAGACATATCGAGTATTTGAAACATATGGTTTGTATCAAAGGTTTCATCGCGCGACAGCGTGAAAGAACGCTCGGTTATGCTATACATAGCGGTGGCAATAGATTTACCAACGGCAATTAGCGCACAGGCGCTAACTACTAGCAGCATAGTGGTCGCCAATTCCTTGGAACGCGCAAGCTGACCTTTCTTTCGAGCATCCTCGAGTTTTTTGGGCGTGGGTTCCTCGGTTTTTTCGAAGGAGTCGTCTTGTTCTGCCATGCCTAAACACTACCTTTTAATAAAAATACAAGCGCCCGAATGCGTAATAGCACTAGCATGCGTTGACCAAGTTGCACATGAGGGTTTGTGCTCGTACCCATTGTTGTTCAAAATGGTGAGCCTGGTTTGCTAAGGTTAACCATATAATGAATAAGCCCGTTAACTGCGCAATAGCGAAGCCAATACTGAATATATTCAACTGTGGAGATGCCTTAGTCATTACCCCAAAGGCCAAGTTAACAATCAATAAACTTACAATAGGCGCCAAAGCGACTGTTACGGCCGACACAAACATCCATCCAGCCCAGTGCGCAATCTCTCTAAATTGCTCAGGGGTGAACCACGCATCATTGATTGGAAAAGCCTCAAAACTCACTACTAACATTTCTATCATGAATAAATGACCGTCGAAGGTCCAAAACAGAAGCGTAGCAAGAATAAGATAAAACTGACCCACCGCTGGCACATTAATTCCGTTAATGGGGTCAACAATAGAGGCAAAACCTAAACCTGTCTGCATCGCAACAATTTGCCCAGCAAGTACAAAGGTGTTTATCACCATCATCGATATAAAGCCTATCGCAATGCCAATAGTAAGTTGTTTAAATATTTCAACAAAAGCCCCTACAGAGAATAAGTCGGTCATAGGAACTGGCGGGATCATAGGCACTATCATCGCGGTTAATAAAATAGCCAACAAATTACGAACGGGTGTGGGAATAGTTTTTGCGCTCAAGCCAACCATAGAAATAAACATGCCCGAAATACGCATAAATGCGAGCATGTAGTCACTCACCAAGTCTATTAGAGTTGAGCTTAAAATATCCATATTAACCAATCACGGAGGGAATGCTATTCACCAGTTCCAAAGTATAGTCCATCAATTTCTTGACCATCCAACTGCCTAAAAAACTTAAAGCCAGTAAAGTTATAATCAAGCGCGGTAAAAAACTCATGGTTTGTTCATTAATTGATGTGGCGGCTTGGAAGACCGCAACTACCAGCCCCACTAGTAGACCCGGTACAATAATGGCCGACACCAGCAAAATAATAATAAACATTGCATCACGCAATATTTCTACAAAGGCTTCAGGACTCATGTCAGGTCCCCATCCCGAAACTAGTGGCAAGCGTGCCTAAAATCAGATTCCAGCCGTCTACCAATACAAATAGCATCAACTTAAATGGCAAAGACACAATCATAGGCGATAGCATCATCATACCCATGGCCATTAAAATTGACGCCACCACTAAATCGAGTATTAAAAAGGGGATAAACAACATAAAACCTATTTGGAAAGCCGTTTTTAATTCACTAGTGACGAACGCTGGAATTAATACCGTAATAGGCACCTGCTCAGGTGAGTCGAATTGCCCCTCATAACCACCAATACGTACAAAGGTTTCTAAATCAGTAATGCGGGTTTGACTTAACATAAAGTCACGCATAGGAAGCTTAGCTTGTTCAAACGCTTCTAAAGAAGTCATCTCTTCGCTTAAGTATGGCTGTAATGCTGTTTCATTAACTTGCTCAAACACAGGTGCCATAATAAACATAGACAAAAATAAACTAATGCCAATTAGGATCTGATTCGAAGGTGACTGTTGTAAACCGATGGCTTGACGCAAAATAGATAAGACCACAATAATCCGCGTGAACGAGGTCATCATCATAATAGCAGCAGGTATAAGACTTAAGGCCGTCATAATGAACAGCGCTTGTAGCGTCATGGAATAATCTTGGCTGCCGTCAGGGTTAGTCGTCACGGTAACGGCTTCAATGCCGGCTTGCTGAGCACTTAAGTGCATACTTGATAATAATAACAGCACTACACTAGTCCACTTGATAAAGGAGGTGTTATTTGCCAAAAAACGACTGCTGTGTCGCAAAATAGGGTTACTGGAAATAATTTCACTCAAAAGCGCAATAAATAACTTAATCATGGTCAACTCCCTTTGAAGATTGCTTGTTCTCATCTTTACTCGTTTTGTTTCCAGCAATACCTTGTGCCATCGCGTTAACCAATTTTTGTTGGAAATTGACTTTTCCGCCAGGGTTAGCATTGAGGGCATTAGCTTGCTTATCTTTTTGAATAGGATTTTCAAGTGTTGCGAGATGATTGATATTGTGCGCGGTAATACCCAGCAGGTATTGTTCACCGCCAACTTCAATTACCATTACTTTTTCTTTTGCGCCGGCCATCATGCTCGCGACAACACGCATTTGCCCACCGCCAGTTTGAGCGACATTAAATCGACGCATCACGTATGCGAGCGCAAAAATAATGGCGATTACGACTAGAAGTGACAGAAAAACCGACAGTATTGAACTGCTTGAAGTTAAGCCTTGGCTACTCGTTGTAGCCTGTAAAGGCAACGAGAAGCTAAAGAGGGATATGCAGGAAAGGCCCGCCAAGACTGAGCTTGACGAGATTTTTTTATTTAAGTTTCTTAATTCTTTCGACTTGACTAATAACATCCGTTAACCGTATACCAAATTTATCGTTAATCACTACTACCTCTCCATGAGCAATCAACGTGCCATTTACTAAAACATCTAGTGGTTCACCGGCAACTCGGTCTAATTCAACAACAGAACCTTGGTTCAATTGCAGTAAACTACGGATACTAATATTAGTTCTACCCACCTCCATAGAGATGGTCACAGGAATATCTAAGATAGTGTCCAATTTCTTTTCATTGTTTAACGGCGCTGCATCGTCAGTTAATTCATCAAGACCAGCTGCTTGCGCTTCTGCCTCGGCAATTAAGTCATCTGGATCAAAGGCTTCACCATCGCTCTCACCTTCAGATTCTGCTTGTTCTGCCATTGCTGCTTCCCAATCATCTAAGCCTTCGCCTTCTTCACTCATGGCTATCTCCTTTCTAAAACGTTTAATAAATCTTCTTCAAGTACCTGTAGTTCTGAATCGCTGTCAATCACTTTACCGCCTTTGGTAAAGAGTTGTAGCTCAGATTTTACAGAGTTTGGTCTAGGTATTTTGTCGGTTATTTTTAAAGCGACATTGTCGCGTGAACGGCCCAATTTGGCCCTAAACGTAGGTAAATCCTCAATAGAGATGGTCACTACGTCTGGCATATTAATGGGAATAATATCGCCATTTTTAAAATCCATAAGCTTATCTAGGCTAATCACAACATCTAAGAAATGGGTAGTTAACTCAACGTTTACATCCATTATTTCGTCGCGCAACGCTTTACTCCATCTGAAGTCGGTATCTTCTTTATCGTTTTGTACACCAGCGTCAAGCATTTCACGAATAGGCTCTAACATCGAATACGGGAGTGATATATGGAAGTCACCACCACCACCGTCTAATTCAATATGAAATGAGCTTATTACCACGACTTCACTAGGGCTCACAATATTCGCCATTGCCGGGTTAACTTCTGAGTCTAAATATTCAAAAGACACATCCATAACAGGCGCCCATGCCTCTTTGTAATCTTCAAAAATAAGCTTTAACAACATTTGTATAATGCGACGCTCTGTTGGCGTAAATTCTCGCCCTTCAATTTTGGCATGATAGCGACCATCACCACCAAAGAAATTATCTACCATAATGAAAACTAAACGAGCTTCCATCGTAATTAGTCCTGTGCCCTTTAGCGGTCTAAAGCGCACCATGTTCAAACTGGTTGGCACGAACAAGGTATGCACATACTCACCGAATTTAATCATTTGAATGCCATTTATAGACACTTCAGCGCTACGGCGCATCATATTGAACAAGCTCACTCGCATATGTCGAGCAAATCGCTCATTCACAATTTCAAGCGTAGGCATACGCCCGCGTACAATCCGGTCTTGTGATGAAAAGTCGTACTCAAGAGCCGAGCCATCGTGCTGAACTTCCTCGACTTCTTCTTCTTCAACATCATCAACACCGTGCAGTAGCGCGTCAATTTCGTCTTGTGATAATAAATCGCTCACGTGTTCACCTAATTTCTTTTGAGTTACTTGTTACTGGGCTAATTGTTACTGTGCTCTTTACTTTGTTCTTTATTGTATGACGAACCCAGTGAACAAAACTTGCTCAACCACTGGATTTCTCTCTAAGCTTTTCATGACTTGCCTGACCTGCGCCGTCGCTTTATTGCGTAGCTCTGTTTTACCCACATCAGTGACTAAATCATCTGCATTTGATGTACTAAATACTTGTAATAAATTACCTTCAATCATAGGAATATGGCGCTTAGCTAGCTCTTCGTTGTCTTGGCCTCGTACCATTAACTGCACGTCAATTTGGACAATACGCTCGCGCGTTATTCCTGGCGCATTGAATTGAAAAGGTCTTGGCATGGCAACATATATTGCTTTGCCTTCAGCTGATTGTTCTCGTGGTGCTGAATCGCCGTCGCTTTCGCTAATGTCAGTTGCCTCAGCTACCGGCTCGCCACCCATAAACAAAATGAAATAAGCTGCGCCACCACCGCCTGCCAATAAAACAAGCACAACAATGATAATAAGCATCATCTTCGATTTTTTTTTAGGGGCGCCATCCCCTTTTAACTCTTCATCAGCCATATTGACTTTCCTAATTCTTAAATGTGTTTTAGTGCGATATATTTCATCGCCTTCCATTAGTATTTATAAGCTTTATGTCTATACGTTTTGCTAACATAAAGTTTGCTATAAGTTTGTCATGACGCTTAAGTGCAATATCTACGCGTAGTAGTCTATTCCACCAATCGCACCATTGCTTATTCGTTGTTCAACCATACCTTGCACTTCATCCTCAATAACATCTGCGTTGCTCATGCTCGGCCGTTGTCCAGCGCTAGTAGGTATTGAAGCATCATCACCTGAAGGTTGATGCTGCTGTCCACCTTGACTGTCTTGTTGTACAAATGACTGACCTAGTTCAATGCCTTGATCTTGTAACATTTCCCGCAATCTTGGTGCCGCTTGATCTAAGGCATCTTTGGCGGCTGCCGATTGCACATTAAAGTTAACTTGAGCAGTGTCACCGCTTAAATTAATTTTTATATTAATGCCGCCTAAATCAGCTGGGTCTAATCTTATTTCTGCCGTTGCACTTCTAGCATTTACCATCCAACGTACTTTTTCTGCTAGTTGTTGTTGGCCTTCTTGCTTAAAAATATTTACCGCTTTGTCGACGCTTGCTTGCGTCGTCATCTGGTTCTGAATTCCATTTGCAAGTTTCGTACCTTCCACATGCGCAAAGTTAATTTCTTTTGCTAATTGACTGTCTGAAATGCCTAAACCCTGCGCCTGCTGTTGCGTCGCAGAATAATTAACGGCACTAGCTAATTGTAAAACGGCATTAAATTGATTCACCGCTGCGTCAATTTTCGGTTGCTGTGTTTTTCCACTTTCGCCAGAAATTTGTGCTAAGGCTTCAGCCACTATTGCTTTGAGGTCTATGCCTGGTTCACGACCTTGGGCAAGCTGTTGTTTAAATTCTTTAACGCCACTTTGCAAAGCGGCAATGAATTCATTGCCTTTATTTTCGCCAGTCATTTCTGACACAACGGCTTGTAGACGTTGCGTCAAACTTTCTAATGCTACTTTTGACTGCTGCTCATTTAACTCAGCCACATTCATTAATGCTGAACTAAGCACTTCTAGCTTTTTATTATCATTTGTTTGCTTAGGTACTGCTTGTCCTGTTGTCAGGTTTGCGCCTGCATCATTGGGTAAAGCGCCAACCTTACTTTGCGCGACGATATTGTCTTGCTCACCCGCGCCGGATTCATTACTGATAGCAGCATTCTCTATAGTTAGTTCATTAACAACATTGCTCGCCAATTTGGCACTTAATTCGGATGTGCTTCCCTTAGGTGTTGTTTGAGCGTTTGCCAGTGCATCTGCTACTAAGCGTGTTTTTTCATCAAGTGCGCTTAGTTCAGCTTTTGAACCCGCATTTAAATGTCCCTCCTTATCGTTAATCACTTCACCCAACAGCAACGATTCCAATAGTTCTTTGTTAGCGTCAGTTGTGCTTGATTCATTAAATTGGCTATCATTTTCAGCCAGCGTTTCAAGTTGCGATGCTAAATCAGCTATTGTTCTTTGCAGTCCGGCACGCTCTCCTGGCAATAAATCAGCTTTGCCGTTTTCCATATTTTGTTTAGCATCATAGAACATTTGCAAATCTTCATTACTAATTGTCAGCGCAATTTTTCTTTCTTGCTCGCTGTCTACCAGTTCATTTATGGGAATAGTAAGTTCTAGCGTTTTAGTTTCTTTGTTAGAAGCAGACTCTTCACTCATTTGTGAAATAGAACCGTTTTCACTTAAGGCATTCATTGCCTGTAATTCTGCATCCGATAAAGAAGCGTTCGTAGATATGAATAAGCTCTGCTGGAAATCTTCCTCGGCGCTCTTTGTATCAAGTTCTTCACTCGTGGCTTCGTTCCTGCCAACGCCTTTGCCGGTAAAGTCGGCAAGCGCAGTGACGTAGTCAATATAGTCAAAGCTATCGTCTTTTGCTCCATCGGGGATTAAGGTGTTTTGCGATTGGCCTTGTGTAGATGTCGCCGCGCCATTATTTATTGCCTGCGCTGCATTATTTGGATCCGCTCTACCTGCATTAATTGAAGTCGGTTTACCTGCATCCCCTGCATTATTTAGGGCTTTCAAACCTTGATCGCTTAGCGAACCACTTCGCGATGTTTCGATTGTTTTTTTCTCTACATGGCTAGCCCCTTCTTTACGAGCTTGCTCTATGCGATTGTTTAGGTGTTCTTGCCTTTGTTCAGCCGCACGGCGTTCAAGCGCGTTCGCTGAACTAGATACACTCGAGCTGCTGTTTGCACTATTATTCCGACCTGCACCATCGTTAGTTTGCCTAGCGTTAGATGATACTGAGTTATCGCTACGACCGCCTTGATGTCGGTCATACGGCTGTATTCGTTCTCTGGGCTGTTCGAAAACACGAATAGACTTGGTTTGACGCAGCAACTCATTATTAAAGGTTTGCCTAATTTCATTTTGCCCACCTGATACGCCAAGTGCACTTGGGCTAAGCGTAAACGGCAAGTTGGAAGCGGCAGATCCTGTTTTAGTACTGGCAATTTGTTGCATCACCTGTTGCGCTATTTGTTGCACCATAGACTATTTTCCTATTAACAATCGCAGTTTAACTATATGTTTTAATTGATAATACATACATAAACGAGCGGTAAATTATTGTTTCTATGGGGTATGTTTTGCATTTTCTGTACCAAGTTACATTGGCAGCGACAAAAAACTTTATTTATTGATAATGTGGTTTTCTTATGGCGCGTTGAAGAGCAATTTCATCAAACAACTTTTGTTCTTGCTTGTCGGCAGTTTGTTTAGCATGACGCTTTTTAACGTCAACAAGGTGGATAATAGCTTTATGTTTTTGCTGCTGCGCTAACCATTGGCGTTTCCGTTGATCAACCACTAACACTGATTGGCTTATTACACGTACCTGTTGTTCGCAGGCTTTATCTAACTGTGTAATAAATTGATGATATTGGTTCATAGATTTTGCGCCAATACCTTTCGCGGCTTTAGCACGAATACTATGCATGTAATCGAGTCTATACTGCTCTAGCCCCGATAGTTTTTGTTGATTCGCTTGTAAATGTGCATTTGCTTGTTGGTATTGTAGCGCACAAGTTTGTTCACGTTTTTGTTCTACAGTAGCTACTAGTAACAGTTGCTTTATGCTACTCATCTACCGGCGCCATTAATTGCACTTGCCGATTCAATACCCGATGCTAAGGTATTGACTGTTTCTAAAGTTTTATTCATATCAATTGTTTGCTTCATACCTTGTTGTAAAAAAGCGTCAATCGCAGGCGCCGCCGATATAGACAAGTCGATATTTGGATTGCTGCCGCGCGCATAGGCACCAATATTGATTAAATCTTTATTTTGTTGATAAGTTGAATATACGCGTTTTATAGAACGTGCTTGCTGGTCATGCTGCTCACTTACAACTTGAGGCATAACGCGCGAAATTGAAGACTCAATATCGATTGCCGGATAATGACCAGAATCGGCTAATTCTCTAGATAAAACTATGTGTCCGTCGAGTATGGCACGAGCCGCATCGGCAATAGGATCTTGTAAATCATCACCTTCAGTTAACACGGTATAAAAAGCGGTAATAGACCCTTGATGCACAGTACCGTTGCCGGCTCTTTCAACAAGTGCAGGTAATTTCGCAAAAACTGAGGGCGGATAGCCTTTTGTGGCAGGCGGCTCACCAATAGCTAAGGCAATTTCTCGCTGCGCCATTGCATATCGGGTTAGCGAATCAAGCAATAAAAGTACGTTTTTACCTTGATCTCTAAAATACTCAGCTATTGTTACGGCTGTTTCACTGCCTTTTAGTCGCATCAATGGAGAGGTATCTGCTGGCGCTGCAACTACGACTGCTTTTTTGCGATCCTCAGCGCTTAAAATGTCATCTATAAACTCTTTAACTTCGCGGCCTCGCTCGCCAATTAAACCAACAACCACTACGTCGGCGGTTGTACCTCGGGTCATCATGCCTAACAGTACACTTTTACCCACGCCACTTCCCGCAAAAAGACCCATTCTTTGGCCTTTTCCTACGGTAGTAATGGCATTAATTGCGCGTACACCTACATCTAAAGGTTCATTAACCGGCTTGCGTACAAGTGGGTTAATTGGAGGAGGATTAGTCGATACTCGAGTAGTAGTTTCAATTGGCCCTAGGCCATCTAGCGGAGCGCCATTCGCATCTATTACGCGTCCAAGTAATTTTTCACCTACCGCTAGCCCAGAGTCACTTGATATGGGTTCAACGAAAGAGCCTGGCACAATACCCTTTATCGATTCTGTGGGCATTAAATAGGTAATATTGTTAGCAAAACCAACCACTTCTGCTTCTACACGACCTTGCATAGTTTGCACCATAGCGCGGCCACCAACAGGAATTTGACAGCCAATGGCTTCAAGGGTTAAGCCTACGCCTCGGGTAAGTTTACCCGCGCTAATTGAATGGCTAGTATAGACAGTTTTATTTATTTCTTTTATTTGTTCAGAGAGTGCGAGGGTCATCAACTAAACCTTGATTTAACAATAATTGGGTAAATACTTGCTCACTTCTGCGTTCTATTGACACATCAACCGCGTTGGTGTTCGTGTGTATATGGCAACCACCTCTTTCAAGTTCACTTGATTCGATGAGTTGCCAGCCACTGTCTTTTACGTGCTGGTCTCCAAAATGAGCGTTTACTGCTGCTATGTCTTCTGGATGCAGGGTAATTTGATATTGTGATTCGGTAACAGGTAAGGTCTTTATACCTTCGTTAATCGCTTGAATTAATATTTCTTGGTTTTGCTGAACATCGGTTTTAATAATAGCTTTAGCCAAGCTTGTCGCCAAAATAACCAGTTCATTTTTCACTTCGCTGTTAATAAGCTCTGAGGGGGCTTTAACATTCTCGATTAAGGTGGCAAGGCTAAGCATTTGTGTATCAACTTGTTCCTTGTATTGGTCCTTACCAGCAGCAACACCCTCTTCAAGACCTTCTTTAATGCCCTGCTCTTTGCCTTGTTCTAATCCTTCTATATGACCTTTCGTAAAACCTTCTTCATGTCCGCTCACTAAACCTTCTTGATAGGCCGCAGTTCGAATAGCTTCAATTTCTTTGGCTGTTATCGGTTTTATTTCTTCTTCTTGCTCAGGCGCTTCAAACTTCCACCTATTCTTTGGGCGGTTAAATGCATCGGTAGTCCCATCTAACTTAGCTTGCTCGTCGTCTACCGATGGCAAGTTCCACAGCTGCGCTTCTTCAAATGTCAAATCGTCTATATCAGCCATAATCTTATTTGCTATACCTTTTGATACCCTTGTGGATACTCTTATTGAAGCACTTATTTACACCCTTAATCAGATTAAGGAAATGCACATTTATACGAACTCTTCGCCGCCATTGCCACCTAGTATGACTTCTCCAGCATCAGATAATCTGCGAGCAATAGATAATACTTCTTTTTGCGCAGTTTCTACTTCACTTAATCTTACAGGGCCCATAGCTTCAATATCATCAATGAGCATTTCAGCAGCACGTTTTGACATATTGCCGGTAATTTTATCGCGTAAGGCGTCGTCAGCCCCTTTGATTGCACGCATCAAGGTCTCCGGCTGTACTTCTCGCAGTATGGCTTGAATACCTCTGTCGTCTACATCAATAAGATTATCAAATACGAACATCAAATCTTGTATTTGTTGACTCATTTCTTCGTCTTGTTCTCTGATGGCTTCCATCAGTTGGCCTTCGATGTTGGTATCTAAGTAGTTCATGATATTGGCAGCTGACTTCATTCCGCCCATCTTGGCAGCTTGCGCACCTGCTTGACCCGCAAATTGTTTTTCCATTATTTCGTTTAATTCTTGTAAGGCAGCTGGCTGCACTTCTTCTAAGTTAGCAACGCGCATTAATAGGTCCAATCTTACCTTCTCAGGGAACTGCGCCAAAATTTCAGCCGACTGTTCGGGTTCAAGATAGGACATAACTATTGTTTGTATTTGAGGATGCTCATTGCGAATAATATTGGCAACCTGTTTTGAATCCATCCATTTGAGAGACTCTAAGCCCTTGGCGCCCGATCCTGCCATAATTTGGTCAAGTAAATGAGCCGCTTTATCTTCACCTAATGCCGCCACTAAAGCTCGGCGCACAAAATCCTCAGACTTAAAGCCAATGGTTGAATAGTTTTGTATTTCGTCAATGAAATGTTTATGCACGGCAGATATTTTATTTTGCGTCATATCGTCCATTGCCGCCATAGCACTACCTAATACTTGTACTTGTTTCGGCTCTAGGAACTTGAGTATTTGCGCAGCATCTTCTTCAGACAAACTTAAGAGTAAAATTGACGCTTTTTCAATACCATCCAATTTGCTAACGTCATACTCGGGCTTCTCTGCTTGTTTTTCTAATTCGTTTTCAGCCATGATATTTCCTATTCGTCTTCAAGCAACCATCCGCGCACAACCTGCGCCGATAGTTCTGGTTCATTAGCAACTAATGCGCGTACCGCCTTCAAGACGTCTTCATCGCGGTGTAAATTTGGTAGCATGAGCGAGCCATCGGCCGAGAAGCCCACTTGCGCTTCGTCAAAGTCGTCACTTAGCACGTTCATAGCTTCGTTACCTAAATCTAAATCTGAATCATCTATCTCAGTGTCGTTAATGCCGCCGTCAGGGAAGATAAGTTTCTTCAACATAGGTCTAACAACTGCAAGAATTAACACAATAATGACCAAAGCACCCAAAAACAGCTTGAACATAGGCATAAACCATTGCTGTTCCCATAATGCAGGCTCTTTAATGACGCCCATATCAATACGGTTAAAGGGAATACTTACCACTTCTAAAGAATCGCCACGTGTTACATCAAAACCGATACCACCTTGTAACAAGCGTCTAATATTCAACAACTGTTGTTGTTCCAGTGGTATTGATACCGCTTCGCCCTGTCCATTAATTGACGATATATGATCAACCGCTACCGACACACTTAAACGACGTATTACGCCAGTCTGTTGTTTTGTATGGCTAATCGTTGTATCTAATTCGTAGTTGCGGGTAGATTCTTTGCTGCTATTGCCGGGTACTTGTCTGGCACTACCGCCGCCGTTAGCAACTTCGGGGATGGTTGAATCTGTAGACGGTTGATTAGACAGTGCGCCTGGAATACCCGCAACGATACCTCCTATTGAGTTTTGTTCAGAGATCATTTCGCTTCTAACAGCTGGCATATCTGGATTGTAACGGCGCTGAGTTTTTTCAACCGCGGTAAAGTCCATACTTACATCAGCTTGCGCAGTATAATTACCTAGGCCTAAAACGGGTATTAATATTGAATCAATTTTTTCTAAATATTGTGCTTCGCGCTTATTCTCTATCTCATATTCTTTGCGAGCTCGGGCGCTCAATGAGTCTGCCGAGCCTGAATTAAGTAAACGACCGTTACTGTCTGAAACTGTCACGCGTGAAGGGTCTATGCCTTGTACCGCCGAGGCAACAATATCAACAATCGAATCAACTTCTTCACCCGACAAAAAAGAGCCTTTTCTGGGTGTTACCACAACAGTGGCGCTTGCTTTGGATTCGCGTCGGGCAAATACATTTTCTTTTGGAATTGCCAGTAATACTCTTGCCTTGCCAATCGAATTTATCGCTTCGATTGTACGTGCTATTTGTTGTTCTCTGGCGTGCTTAAGACGTTCCATCTCAACACGTTGACTAACACCGAAGCCCATGTCCTGCATAATAATGTCGGTACCTTCACTCCTTTCATTGGTAATGCCTTGGCGAACCATGCCCAATCTAACGTCTTTAAATTGGCTGTCTTGGACATATATCGTGTTGCCTTCAATTTTGTACTTTATTTGATTTAGGTCTAAATGATCGAGTGTTTCTATCATTTCTTGCGGCGGCATTTGCACTAGTGGTCGGTAGGTGGGCTCTTTCGACCAAATAAAAATGAAAATGGCAATGGCGACACAAATCACTATGGTCACTGCCATGGTAACTTGGCGAATTGTTTCAGTACTTGTTAAGGTATCTAGCAGCGGGTTTTTGGCTGCAGGAACCATATCGGTAGATTCATTGTCGTCTTGAATCGCTAAATCTGTGCTTGTCGCTTCAGCCATAAGGTTAACTTCCTATTATACCGGCATGTTCATTATGGAGTTGTACGCTTCTAATAGTTTGTTGCGCACCTGGACAGTGGCTTCAAATGCAATTCCAGACTTTTCTTTTGCAACCATTACGTCGACTAAACTTAAGTTAGGATCGCCCATATCGAAACGGGTTTGCAAAGTGCGCGATTCTTTTTGCATACCATTTACGTTATCAAGCGCTTGACCGAGCATATCGGCAAATTGACCTGCACCGGGACTTTTATCAATTCGCGTGAGCGTGTCAGATGCGCCAGTAATTTGCGACGTCATTGCCTGCATTTCTTGATATAAGGCGTTTGCTTTGATATCCATTCTTAAAACCTCTTTAAATATTAAAACGTCATATTTTTGAATACATTGCTGTATTTATGACTGTTTACTGCTTTATAGAGGAGACTAAGCAAAGACAATGCCAAGGTGAGATAAAACGGCAAGTTATGGTGATAAACGGCAATATTTCGCCATTTCGTGTACTTATGGCCTTATAATTAAGCCAATTTTAAGACAAAAAAAAGCCGCCCAACAAGTGGGCGGAAATAGGGATCGACATCCTGTCTGACTGCTTACAAAAACCGGGAGGGCTCTTCATACTTTGTCACTGTACTGTCAATAAACTGCCTATTTAACAATACAATGAACATAAACTGACAATAACTACTCTACTTACTTAATTATATAGCTAAGTAGTTACTTACTTATTCTATAATGGAAGATCTATGCCACTTTCGCGCATTTTGGCTAATTTATATCTTAGCGTACGTGGACTTATGCCTAGCTTTTCAGCAACGTCTTTACGTTTGCCATTATAGGCCTGCAATGCATCTAAAATAATTTGATGTTCTTGCAATCTTAGTTCTGAGCCTAGTAAACTTTTATCGTCTTCAATTGGATTTACTTGAGCAGAAAATGAATTACTAGAATCAAAAATCTGTTGGTTGTCGGGCTCAATTAACAAATCGCTGCTGTCAATAACCTGACCATTGGTTAGTATTAGAGCTCTTTGAATCACGTTTTCAAGTTCTCGTACATTACCCGGCCACGAGTGCGTGGTGAGTTTATGCACTGCACTGGCAGTAAACTCAGGCACATTTGATGCAACCTTACCTTTAATGTTAACAAAATGACGAGTCAACAAATGTTTGGCCAATGGCATGATATCGCCAATGCGCTGGCTAAGTGACAGCCAAGTAATAGGGAAAACATTTAGTCGATAATACAAATCTTCTCTAAACTTTCCCTTTGCAACCGCATCTTTTATGTCACGGTTACTGGTCGCTATAACTCGCACGTTGAGCGAAATGGTTTTACGACCGCCTAAACGCTCTACTTCTCTTTCTTGCAATACACGTAACAATTTGGCTTGTAACGAAAGCTCCATTTCGGTAATTTCGTCTAGCAATATAGTGCCTTGCTGTGCTTGTTCAAATTTACCCGGACACGCTTGAATAGCGCCAGTAAATGCACCTTTTTCGTATCCGAATAAGGTGGCCTCTAGCATGTTTTCTGGAATAGCGGCACAGTTAATGGCAACAAACGGGGCATCGCGCCTGTTTGATTGGTCGTGAATGTAACGCGACAATACCTCTTTACCAGAACCACTTGGGCCAAGCACCATTACCGTTGCATCAGATACGGCAACTTTGCGAGCCAAATTAAGTAAGTTTGCGCTCGATTCATCACCTACTATGGGCGTGCGCGACTCTACTTTTTGTGCCGGTGCGTAACGACCAATAAGATTTAACAATACCTGCGGTGCAAAAGGCTTAGATAAATAATCGGTTGCCCCATCGCGCATTGCTTGTATGGCATCGTTTATATTTGCGTAAGCGGTCATTAACACAAAGGGTAAATTTGGATATTTCTTTTTAACGCTTTTGAGTAGGGTCAGTCCATTCATACCTTGCATTTGAATATCGCTCACAACCAAGTCAAATTCGCTCTCAGATAATCTCACCATTGCGCTTTCTGCGCTCTCAACCGGAGTTACCTCATAGCCACCTAATAATAAGGTGTCGACTAAAGCCTCGCGAAGACCGTGGTCGTCTTCTACTATCATTATTCTGGTTTTACTCATGAGGCACTCCCGTTGGGTATATTTTTATTCGCTAATGAATTATTAGCGTTAGATGAATTATGTAAGGCGTTTGTTTGTGAATTGTGCTTTGGAATATATAAAGAGAAAAATGCACCATTGGTTTGGGTGTTACCACATTTGACGAAACCTTTGTGGGATTTAGCCACCGTACTAACAACCGCAAGCCCTAATCCTGTTCCCTGCGATTTTGTAGTATAGAAAGGTTCGAACAAGCGATTAATATCTTTTTGCGCTAGGCCTTTGCCATTGTCGGTTACGGTAAATACACAGTAATCTTGTTCGTTCACGTATTCATCACTAACAGATACGATGATTTGCGGAAGCTCTGCAGATCTGCCGATAACGTTACGACTAGCATTTACGTTGCGCTGCTGTTCAAGCGCTTGCATTGCATTAGAAATTAGATTGGTAATCGCACCTGTGACAGCGGTCAAGTTACCCAGAATATAATTGTCATTGTTGTTGTCAGCGGTATCACAATCGGTTTGCGCGCGGCTGTCAGCAGCTTCATTGGTATAATTATTTTCTACCTTAAACCCTATATTCGCTTGTGTTAATTGCGCTTCAGTTTGCGCAATAGACTGTTTTAATATGTCGAGGGTAGGCAATGATGAGACTATTTGATTGTCTGAACTTTTTGCGAACAGCAACATATCGTTCACCTGTGACTCAAGCTCTCTGAGTCTCAGGGAAAGCTTTTCACTAAAGCGAGACGCCATATCATTTTGTAAAGACATAGACTTAAGATTTTCCGCATACAAAAGCGCAGATGATAAGGGTGTTCTAACCTGATGCGCTAAAGAAGCAACCATTTTACCTAGCGATGATAAACGCTGCATATGGCCTACCCGGCTTTGTAATTCACGGGTTTCAGTAAGATCGGTAATAACAATTAATTGACCTTTTTCTTCGGTTAAAGGCGATATATCAATTTTCACCTTCTTGCCGTTGCTCATAGACACTTCGTGTCCGTCATCGTCTTTTGGTGCAAATACACGACCAATAACATCTCGCCAAGCTTCACCTATTAAGGGTTCGCCCAGCAGACTAATAGCCTGTTGGTTTGCCAATGACACCAGGCCTTTTTTATCAACGACTAATACGCCTGCTGGCATAATTGATAGTAGATGTGAGAATCTTTGGTTGTTATCGACAGAATGCTCGGAATTTTCGTGACTAGCACTCGTTTCGCTACGCAAAAAAGCAAGCTGGGCTGGGGCTGGCTCATTGGCAAAGGACTTGAATTGCTCTTTTGATTGCTCTTGAACATGCTCATTTGAATAGCATGCAGAATCATTTTCTTTTAAAGATACCAACATAAAAAAAACCAGTGCGTTGTACAACAATACACTGGCTAATGCATGGCTTATGCCAATATTATTCCGTTAAAAATCAATAACATATAATTCCAAGCTACGTCAAATTACTGACATCGTGTTCAAATTATTGACCATCTACTTTCTCGACCCGCATTATTTCGTACTTACGCATTTTTTCAACCAGGGTGGTTCTGCGCATGCCTAATTGGTCTGCAGCTCTTGCCACAACCCAGTCTTGCTGTTCAAGCGCTTGTTGAATTAAGTTAATCTCTAAGTCAGACAAATACTCTTTTAAATTGACACCATCTGCAGGCAAATTAGTGTCGACCGTTTGCGCATCTGCTTGTGCTTCAGATATTAATGGACTAGTACCTTCGTATTTAAACATGGCTGTGATTGCATCACGCTCTTGCTGACCATGCATAGAATCGCCGTTTACGGTCTCCTCCTTGTGCTGCCCATTCTCATCAAATTGGTACTTGTGAGGTAAATGAGCGACATCAATGACCTGCGAAGGATGCAATATAGACAAACGTTCAACTAAATTAGAAAGCTCTCTTACATTGCCCGGCCAGCGATGACGCATTAACGATGTCATAGCCAACTGCGTAAATCGCACCGGCGACTGCTTATTGTTTTCAAGCCTAGTCACTAGTTCTTGTAATAGTAGTGGGATATCTTGTGCCCGTTCATGCAATGCAGGCGTCTCAATTGGAAATACATTTAAGCGATAGTACAAATCTTCCCTAAACGTCCCTTCCAGTATCATTTCTTCTAAGTTTCGATGAGTGGCCGCTATAATCCTTACGTCGCACTTTAGGGCCTTAGCACCGCCAACTCTTTCAAATATACGCTCTTGCAATACGCGCAATAATTTGACTTGCATTTGTAAGGGCATGTCGCCAATTTCATCTAAGAAAAGCGTACCGCCTTCAGCAAGCTCAAAACGCCCTTTGCGCGCATTTATCGCGCCAGTAAAGGCACCTTTTTCATGACCAAACAGTTCACTTTCGAGCAAATCGCCTGGTATAGCGCCGCAGTTTACCGGCACAAATGGTCCTTGTTGACGTTTTGACATGTAGTGAATGTTACGGGCAATAACTTCTTTACCTGTACCTGATTCACCTAAAACAAGCACATTCGCTTCAACTGGCGCAACTTGCTCAATAAGCTCACGAACATCGGTAATCCCTCGGCTATTACCCACTAAGCTTCTAAATAGTTTAGTTTTGCCGGTAACCAGTGAAGATAAAGGACGATTAGCTTTGTGGTATTCGCTACTTTTTTCAAGTAATTCATTTAAACTGGGGTAAGTGATGGGCTCGTAAAGCGAACCAATTAGGTTCTTAAATTCTCGGTCGCCGCTTAACTGAAAACCAATATTAATAAAGGGGCTCTCAGGAAACTTTCCAATGACTTCTTCTGCTATTTCGGGTACTTCACCGTCTATTAAGATGGCGGTCCACGAACTACTTCCGCCTATTGTTTTTATGCAATCGATATACTCACAGCTACGTGTGTTTTCACCCAAAAAAGTCAAAATAATTTGTAAATTATGTTTGCGCGTTTGATTGTCGCTAACAACAAGAATTTCGCTCATACTGCCCCGTTTTATAATTTTTATACATAGGATTAAACACCAACACCTTTAATTCTATCTAAAAGTGAGGCTATTAACACGAAAAATGTGCAAATTGAGCCACAAAAGGAGTTTATGACTGTAAAAAAAAGGCTTGTAGACATAATACAGTTAGGACAATTGGAAAAGAATACGCTATTTATGAGCGCCAAACGCGATCACAGGCTTTTTAGTTTGCCAATCATCCGCGACTTTCTCAAGTGGATTTTAAGCGTTTTGAATATATGCCTTGTGCATAAGTTCGGCTCGTTGCCAATCCTCAGGCGTGTCTATATCTTGCACCAGGTAACGAGGAATACTCACGCCAAGGGCATGTTCCGAGAATAATTGTTTTTTGCTTAGGAAATCAATTGCGCTGCCCCAGTAAAACTGACCTGCATCGTGGAAAGCTTCTTCAAGATCTTGGGACCTCGAATCTACAAAGGCTGGAAACATTGGGCCTATGCCATTTTGCTTTATTTTTAAAGCACGTTGCACAGGAAAATCAAATGTACTAACCGAGAATGCAAAAGCTTTCGATGGATTCGCTTTTAATAGTTCAATACCTTGCTTCAAATATTCAATTTGTATGAAAGGTGCCGTTGCATATATACAACAGCAGTAGTCTATTTTATTACCCTGCTCTTGTAAGGCCTGTATCGCGTGATTAATCACTTCACGCGTACCCGTAAAATCGTCTGATAAAACATCTGGACGTATAAATGGCACCGTGGCACCTAACTCTTCACTAAGCTTCGCAATATTTGGGCAATCGGTTGACACTATGACTAAATCGAAAAGACCAGACGCAATTGCAGCCTCTATCGAATAAGCAATGAGTGGCTTTCCATTAAACAACTTTATATTTTTTTGCTTTATTCGCTTGCTACCTGCTCGTGCTGGGATAAGGGCTACATTCACTCTACAAACTCTCTTTTATAATGTGTTAACAACAGCCAGCAACATATCTTAAATACATATACTACTAGGGTTTTTATATCATCAAGGTCGGACTAGACAACACTAGACTCGGCTCAATACTTCACTTAACGTTTCGATTACTCTGTCTTGCTGTTCATCGCTTAAATCGACATATAGCGGAATTGTAAGCGCATTATTATAAAAATCCTCAGCATTGGGAAATTGGCCTTTAGAAAATCCTAATTGTTGATAATAAGGATGCAAGTGTATGGGAATATAATGCACGTTTACCCCAATACCGAGTTCATGCAGTTTGTCGTAAACTTCTTTTCGGTTTTGCGTAGTCAGTTCAATCATAAACAAATGCCAACTTGATTCGTTCAAGTCTTTGTCAGTGGGCAGCTTGATTTGCAAATTAGTGGCGATATTAGACAATTTATCAAAATAACGAGCCGCTAATTTTCTGCGTGACGCAATAAATTCATCAACCCGCTTAAGCTGCGAGATACCCAGTGCAGCGTGTAAATCACTCATCCTATAGTTGTAGCCTAAACACAGCTGTTGATAATACCAATTACCATGAATATCCCCTTGCATCTGCTCCTGATCTTTGGTTATACCATGATTAGCAAAGAGTTTGCATCTTTGTGCAATGCCAGCGTTATTGGTAGTAAGCGCGCCTCCCTCAGCAGTGGTAATAGATTTTACGGGGTGAAAACTCAATACGGCGATGTCGGAATACTCGCAGCTCCCTATTGGCTTACTTTTATAAGTTCCACCTAGTCCATGAGCTGCATCTTCAATAATGGCAATATTAAGCGGTTTACATAAGTCATGAATAGTCTGCATATCGCAGCTACTGCCCGCAAAATGCACCACTACAATTGCCTTAGGTAAGCTGTCAGTTTTGCGCGCCTGCAATATTTTTTGTTCTAATAATACCAAACACATATTTCGGGAAACAGGGTTTATGTCTACAAAGTCAACGCTTGCACCGCAATACAAGGCGCAATTCGCAGAAGCGGCAAAGGAATTAGGAGATGTCCAAACAATATCCTCTTTGCCTACACCAACGGCTAAACAAGCAACGTGCAGGCCTGAGGTTCCGCTATTTACAGCATTACAATAAGCCGCACCGGTATACTCGCATAGCACTTTCTCAAACTCAGGGACTTTACTACCCTGGGTTAAGAAATGATTTTCCAAGACGTCTTTTACCGCATCTATGTCTTGGGTACTTACGCTGTGTTTACCATATGAAATCATGAAAGCTTCTATCCTAAATATTGTTTGGTTTTGACTCTATGTTCACAACGGTTAAGTTAATGAACTTTCGTCTATGTATCTATTTTTGCGCTTACTTATAACGCTATATATCACCATCTAAAGGTTATCGACACTTTGCCAGGCACCCATTAACTCAAAGTCAAAAGGAGGTCGATTCATCAAGCGCCCTCTATTTTCCAATGAATCAATAATAGATAGTGGCAGCTCCGATGTATTATCAACCTTATTCTCGATATTTTTTGGATAGGCATAATATTGTTTAAACATATAGCCCTTATCCTGTATTTGCATATTTAATTTACGTACAATTTGTTGATTAATGAGTGCTACTGAAACTGAATCATACTCATTATTAGCGACGTATTTTGTTTTTTCTACATCTACATTATTGGCATCTACTTTGTTTTTGCCATAGCCGTTACAACGATAACCGAGCTGTTTTAGACTGTTCATACTCGACGTATATAAACTATCGAGCTGTTCATCAACCGCCTGCGTTTTATTGTGAAAATAAGCGTTTTGCAAGCCTTGCTTACTGAATCTTGGCTTAGAAATAATAAGCGAATATCGCTGTAAATCTTGTCCTCTGGCTTGAATGAAATGGCAGTATTCATCAATCAGCAAAAAGTCTTGTAAGCCGTCTTTTATGCTTTTAAGATTCTGACTTTGAGTACCAATGAAGGCAGAACAATAAAGCAAACATACAGCATTGGCGATTACTGGATATTCATCTTTAAACTTATCAAGCTGTGCATAATCATGAAATAATAAACCAAGAGGAACACTCTGTTCGCCTTGACTACTCACACTTTTGAGCAGTGACATACATTGTAGAATATCGTCATATTTTTCAATCTCAATGATAACAGGTGATGATAATTCGCCTTGTGCCAAAATAGCGCTTATATCTTTAAAGCTGTCATCAATAATTAAGGCCTGCTGGCTTGTGCCTTCAAGATGCAAACCTATGGCCGTTAAAGTGTTTGGATTGCCACATATTAATCGAACGGCTTCACGTTTTTCGAGCAAAAACTTTTCACGTTTATCACCAAATGCCTCGGCAGTATCTGTCAGGGAAAACGGATTGCTCAACATTTCTTTAGCATCTGCTAGAAACACTTGCCAATTTAACAGCAGTCGCTTGCTAGCTAATTGTGCGAGTTGATCATCAGACTGCAAACTGGCTTTGCTTAAAGCGGCACTCAAATAATTGACACTATTAAAAAAGTAATAGAAAAATAATGACTTGCCTTTTCTTTTCGCCTCTTTCAACAAGCTACTTAGTGCATTAATTATAGTGTGGATATCTTCTTTTGTACTTATTTTTGTCGCAGAAACTCCAATTAGTATGGCAATCTGTTCATCCAGCAATTGACTTCTATAGCCTTTACTAAACATATCTATTACGTCTGAATCAACTGCCATAAAGCAACTTTCTAAGGCCAACATTGTATCTTGCTTTTGAGCCTTGCTTGCCACCACCAGAACTGACTCTGGGTCCAATGGCAATGTGCCTTCAATAAAAACACCGTCGGATAGATTAAAACAATCTATATTGTGCTTTTTATCACCGGTTTTTTGCAAGCGTTCTTCTTGCAGCAGCTGCTCTATTATCATTCTAGATATGTTGAATTCAGTCTTAGTAAACACCCAATCTTGTCGATTACCTTTTACACGCAAATCGGCAGCATGCACGCTTCGATAATCATATATTTGTTTACCATTTTCATAGTAGCCTGAGGCGCTACTATGGTGTTTTGATTGATCCGCAAAGCCTAAATCGACACCAACCAAGTAAAGCTGCTCAAATCCCATCGACAAGAAAAAGCTCATGGTCATGTTAGTCACAGTAGGATAAGCATGCCCAAGACAGTGATAGCTGTTTGGCGGAAACATAGCGAGAACTGAATGGGTAGATGACTCTCCAGATTTAAACGCCATTAGCACATTTTTGTACAAACTACTGGTATCAGGATGAATGCCATTCACACTTAGCAGCGTAATCCTTTTGAGATATTCTCGGTCGTTGATACGCGATGCCCAATCAAAATTAGCTCTATTTTGTTCTACCTCACCATGAAAGTCTGGCGTAATACCGTTCTTATACAAGGCTTGCAAAGCTGTGCCGCAGCTCACGACGATAACTTCGTCTCGATACTCTTTAATGATATCTATACTTTCATCTAAAGAAGGACCATTACCCACTAAAAAAATGGGCGTTTGCTTATTTGCATGCTGTAAATACTGACTAGGCTGATAGCGCAAGGCTGGTATTTTGTTTTGCAATGCTTTTACGGTATGGGCTATACCGTAGGCAACATGATCAAAGTTTTCACCCATTGCAAAAATCACTTTTAGTTGCAACCTCACCTCACACATTACCTGATGCAGCATGGGATTGTGATAAGCCTGCGCAATGAAAGTTTCATTTAATAGATGCGGGCCAAGTACTAAAAATTGCGACATTAAGTCTTTAAACAAAAGGGAACTTGATTCACCTATATTAATGTACAGTTTGTACTCGCCTTCGTTCACTTGTTTAAAAATGGGCGCCCAATCAATCGCATGTAAAGATGCATAAAAGAAATCAGGATTAGGCTCACATAAAATCAAGTTTTGAATATTATGCTTGCTATATAATGCGTCAAGCATGTAGCCACTGCCAAGGCCAAACATCATAAGCACTTTTACGTCTTCAGGTAATTCACCTTGGCTTTCTTCATTCTCGCGCAATATCATATCTGCACGGCGAATAAAGGTGTTGTGTAAATAGTGCCTTAACTTGTCACCTTCATATCCAAAAACTAAGCCATCTAAATTCGGATACTGTGTAAAATGCTCGGCCAATGCCTCACCTTCTTGCTTAGGCGAAGTGCCAGCATAAAAATTTCCATGCTGTGAATTGAATAAATTAATGGCCGATGAGCTTTTGTCTTTAATTGCCTCCCAACACAGTGGTTGATAATCGGTAAACAATGCGTGAATATCAGGGAAATACTCTTCAAACAATGCCATGTTGCTGCAAAACAAAGTATCGCTTACATTTACTGCTTGGTACTGCTGAGCATCTGCGCTTGAAAAAACATGCAGATAATGATAGTGATAGCCTTTATTGTTCGCGGCTACTTGTGTAACAGCGCGGCCCCATTTACCCTGCGCGATACTATTAATAACGTGTAGGTAGGCGGGCAAATTAATATGTTTATAAAACAGTATACGATTGGCATTTAGCTGCTGATGTAATTCGGTAATATCATCAAACAGTTGGTAAATATCGGTCCCAATTTGAAAATATATTTGTAATGCCGATTGTTGCGCACCTGCGAGTAGATCAGCCCAGTCAAATACAGATAATGAACACCTAAACACTTCCCAATCAGCTTCATATATAACAAGATTTTTAAGCCCTTTTGTATCCAAAGAATGTGGACTTGCGTTCTCTTGTAAGAGTTGAGTAATATGCTGTGCTTTGCCTAAACCCAATATAACCAGTGTATCGATAGGTGTTTGTTCACAAGTATTTTGTAGTTGTGTTGCATACGTCTGTCGACATGCGAAATCTTCTTTTTGTTTTTTATTGTCCGCTAATGTAGGAGCACAATCAGCGCCTGAAAAATCGAGTAAAGCACTGTTATAGGCCCAAGCATTTACTTGTGCTTCAATATTAGTGTCAACATTTGGACCATATAAGGTCATCCCCAATTGAAAATCCACAATATTAACTTGTTTTTCTTTATCAACAAACACGCTCAATCGTTCAAACGGTAATTGAGAAAGTACTTTTCCAATAGTGGGAACGAATTGATTAAACGCCTTTACATTTTTTGCTTGTAAAGAATTTATATCGTTGGCAAGCTCGCGCTCAGCTTGACTCTGCGTGTTCTCGTTAGAATCTAAGTGTAGTCTTATGTCATTTAGCATAGTTAAATATAGTTAAACTTGGTTATATTTCTTAATTGCTTTTGACGCTCTGTTGGCTTTTGTTAATTCAGCTTTTATTACATTTCGCTGATTTTCGACCGCTTCAATAATAAAATCGTTCGTCGTTAACTCGTGCGTAGCAAAACATCTTCGTTGTTCTTCATCCAAGGTATTAAGCAAGGACTCTACCAAGTTCGCACGTTTTATGATTATTTTTTGCAGAAGGGTGTCGTTTAGAGGTACGCTAAGCAATACTTCATCGAGTTCTCGATTTAGTATTGCCAGTTCCGGTGTGGTGAACGCATGTTGTAAGCTAACGTGCATACTCACTTATTAGTATCCTATGGGTTAGCAGGCTGCTCATTTTGTGACATAGAGTAAGCTTCTTGTTTCGCTTGCTCAGGAATAATAGCCCATGCGTCTTTAATGGGCCCAAACAAACTTATCACTTCATCAATAATCGCAATACCATTATCTACGTTGATTTCTGTTAGTTTGTCTATCATGTAGTTGTACAGATTATATAAATTTTCAGCAAACTCGCCGCCTACTTTTACATTTAAAGTATCACGTAAATTAATGAAAATTGCCGTGGATTTAGAAATATTATCTGAGCGTCCTTTTAAATCGTTACGGCTTATGCACCCTTTTGCATATGCAAGTTTGTCGATTGCACCTTGCATTAACATCAGGGTTAGCCTGTGCGGATCGGCGCTGGCTACATCTTGTTTTAAACTACCTTTTCCATAGGCATTAATCGCTTTTAATGACATTTTTTATCGTCCTAATGTGGCAAAGAGCGCGCTGCCAGTTCGCTGTAGTCTGGCAACCGTAGTATCTAAATTCAAATATTTGCTACGAAGGGTTTGTTCGTAACTTATCATTCTAATTTCAAATCGTTCGCGGTCGGTGCTCACTCCTTCTTGTTGATCTTTAATGGTGTCTTCGCGCGATTTTAAAATACCCGACGACTGTGTATATTGCTCAGTAAAGTTGAGTAGCTGAGACGCTATGCCAAATTCAGAATTAAATAACTTGTCTATATCATCGAAGTTGTCGTTCAATGCATTTTCGAGGCGGTCTGAACCTGAGCCTAAACCAAAATCGTTGCTGCCAATCTCTAATTCTCCGTCTGCGGTGAGTTCAATACCCAGAGCAAACAAACTGCCAATGACCGACTCGGCAACGTTACCACCTAGAATATTAGCCATACCGGTTTGAATTCCGCGCACAGTAAAATCACCCGCTAAGGCACCATCGTCTTCTAAGGCAGATTGACCATAGCTTGTTAATTTTTTCAAATCGACAGTAAGTTCGTTAAACTTGTCTACAAACTCACGGATTTTTTCTTCTAATTTTTCAGCATCAAAACCAATGATTAGCTTGGAAGCAATAGGTTCGCCTTCGGCGTCTTTGTCAGAAAGCTCTTTTACATCGAAGCGTACGCTTTGAATGGTATCTTCAAATTTGTTTGTGTCACTTTGCACTTCAATACCATCAACACTTGCTATAGCGTTTCTGGCAAGGTTGTCGGTGTCTATGCTTAGGTCGCTGGCGGCACCGGTTGAAGTTTCAGTGCTTAGTTTAGCAAATTCAGCAGCGTCATTATCATTGACAATTTGCAGATCGTTACCTCTGCCGGTAACGTCAGAAGTAAACACTAGTTTAGCGCCACCGTTGTCTGTACCCGTATTAATGATATTTGCCTGAACCCCAAAATTATCTTCGTTGCTGTTGATTAATTCGCGAAGTTCAGCAAGGGTTGTACCTGCATCTACTGATATAGAAAACGTATTGTCAGTACCATCAATTTTAAAAGTAAGATCGGCAGTACCGGAACTAAGCACCACATCGCTTGAACTTGCGAAACCACCGGCATCGGCATTCGCAGTTTCAATGCGGCTACCTTGTGCAAGTTGCGTAACGGCTATTTCATAGGTACCTGGCAGTGCAGCGTTTGTTGGGTTTGCCGACAACACATCGTTTTCTTCTGAAGGATTCTCAATAGTCGGCTCGCGACCGCTTAAGTTGCCTTCAGTTTGAAGGTCTTTAATAATGTCTTCGAATTCGCCAATTTTTGATTTTACTTGGCCAATAGCAGATATTTCATTACGTAAAGATTCGTCACGCGTATCCAATCGTTGTGTTTTGGGGCCACGTTCAGCCGCTATTAACTGACCAACTAATGATTCTAGATCTAAACCTGAGCCTACGCCCAATGATTGAATACTCATAAATTACCTCATAATTAGGCCTGCTTATCCAAAACTAATCCAGTTTTGGATATGGAACCAGACTCTATTTCTCTTATTCGCTCTGCAAACTTTTGCACTTCCTCGGAAGGAATTTGCCGTATTATGTTGCCGGTACTTAAATCGGTCACCGTAACTACAGGCCTCTCAGCAATATTTTCTATACTGAATGAAATTTTTGTGCCATTAATTTGCAGTAACCCACTAACGTTACTTAATGACTGTGAAAAGTTAACATTTTCCTCTCTGTGGTCTTTATCGGCATTTTCGGAAATAACTTTACGTTTGCTCTCGTTATCGCCGGCTTGTTTGTCGGGTAACTTGACCAAGGTTTTTTCAGCGTTTCTGGTTTGCTGTGTGACGTGAACATTGTCACTTTTTGTGAACTGACTTGCACCGCTAGCAAAGCCAACTAAGGCGCTAGCAATAAAGGTTTTATCGTTTATGACAGAGGCGCTGTCTTTGGCAATAATCTGCCCTATTTTGGCATTTACTATGTCCATAATTACCTCTCATTAAAAAGGAGGAGTACTTGCACCAGGTCGTGTGGTGAAGCACCCGTTCAACGCAACTTTTTTAAGCGTAAAATAGCCCTGCTGCAGACTAATTATCTAAGTAAAGATTATGCAGCTTGTGGCCTATTCACCGCTTGAGATAACACGGCAATAGAGGCCTGCTGCAAAATTTGATTTTTCGTTAAATTTACCGTTTCAGCCGCAGAATCGGTGTCTCTAATGCGTGACCTAGCACTTGATAAGTTCTCATTTACGTTGCTTAAATTACGAATTGAGGACTGAAAAACATTCTCGCTTGCCCCTAATTCTGCACGCAATTCGCCAATCGCAGATAGCGCAGCATCAATAGAGTCTAGGGCGGTTGAAGCACCGCCAGCCGTTGATACCGACAAATCGGCTAAGCCTAAACCTGTCGCACTAAAGCCGGCCGTTGCTATGCGCGAAATTTCGCTTTTAAGGGAAGACACTTCTGAATTCAAAGCATTTCTGTCGGACGCTGAGTTTATTCCGTTTTGCGATTGAATCGCCAATTGACGAATTCGCTGCAGTGCGTTGGATGAGTCGAATAATTGACGCTGTGCATTTAGCGCAGACACATTGGTATTTACGAATATAGACATTTACTACCTCCATAAAAAACAAGAATTTTGAGAGAGCCTATATAAAGACTCGTCTTATTTTTATGTTTTTTAAAGCTGATGCAAGTTCACTAGGCTCGTATCAGCAACCTCATGTTTGGTGTTGCAATAAACAATTGCATTACCCCTCAACTAACTGTATCGGCGCATTCTTAAGTTTCTTTAGAGTTTTATTTTAGTTTTTATATTCAGTCAAAATTAGACGTTAAACGATTGTTTTAATTTAGGATTACTTAACCAAACCATATTCGAAACTAGCAAATTAGTGCTTAATTCGACCTGTATTATAAAGTTGAAACACAATAATTGACGAAAGATGGGCCTAAATAGACGAGTAAGAGTGGCCAATAATGGCAAGCAAAACTGGATAAAAGAAGCAAGTAACAGTCATATTTTGAGCCATGCATTAAACAAAGCATCGAAAAAGTATGCGGTGTTTTAAAGAGTCAGTTATAGGCCAAACAACAGGTAACAAAAAAATGAGTTCTTTGTTTTACTACAAAAGTTGGCACAAACTCTGCAGTGGCCTTTGGTAAATTGATAATAATTCCGTAGCTTAAGGTTTTGTGGAATGATTAGCACACAGAGTTTAGTCGAGCTATTGATATCAGGACAAAAAAAAGGCCGAACCATAGGGAGGTTCGACCAAATTGCTCACGTTAGGAGTTGGAGCAAAGTTTTCGTCGACTGGCAAGATTGTAGAACATGAAAGTACTGGCCTCTCAACCGCACTTCTACACTCTCAGTCTTGTTAGTTGACATTTTATTTGTTAAAAAAAGTCGTTTCCTACGATATATTCATTCACATTCGCTAGCTAACGAAAGTGATACAGCGGTGAGTAAAAAGTAAGCCATCCTTGGCTAAGAGGGCCTCTCAAGCCTTTTAAACTTTTATATTTACTATTAGCGTAGCGGTTTATCTATTGTTATAAACAGCCAATTAAAAGTAAGCTTCATATAACTTTTTTCACTATCCCTGTAATAAACTCAAAGCGGCTTGTGGACGCTGATTAGCTTGCGACAATATAGTGGTGCTAGCCTGCTGGATTATTTGCAGGCGAGTAAGATTGGATGTTTCAGCGGCAAAATCTGTGTCACGAATACGACCGCGTGCTGCCGACACATTTTCTGATATATTGCTTAAGTTTCGAATTGTCGATTGGAATCTATTTTGAATAGCACCTAAATCGGCACGTTTATCATCGACAGTTTGAATAGCCGTATCAATAGCCGCTAAGGCTGCAGACGCAGCGGATGGCGTTGATACCGACAAATTAATCCCAGGAAACAGTCCCGAAGTTCCAAATCCCGAGGTTCTTGATATATTAATACTAATGGTTTGTCCCGAATTTGCTCCGACCAAAAACTTCGCTGAATAATCACCTTTTAATACATCAACACCACCAAATTGGGTGTTTTCGGCAACTCGACTCATTTCAGATTTTAAGGCAGACACTTCTTTTTGTAGGGCATTTCGGTCGGATATAGAATTTATGCCATTTTGTGATTGTATGGCTAGTACTCTAATCCGTTGCAATGCGCTGATAGTTTCTTGCATCGCACCTTCAACGGTTTGGGCAAGTGAAATACCATCATTGGCATTTCTCACTGCTTGATCTAATCCCATAATTTGGGATGTCATGCGGTCGGAAATTTGTAGACCCGCGGCATCATCTTTTGCGCTATTAATTCTAAAGCCCGATGACAAACGCTCAAATGTAGTATTTAAATTATTGGTGGTATCGTTTAAAAAGCGCCTAGCGCTTAAAGACGATATATTAGTATTGACGAATAAAGACATTTTTTTCTCCTAACGATTTAACAATAAGGCCGACTTTCTTTTATTATTTCGACCATTTTCATTTAATATTTTATATTTTTTTCTTCAACCAATTTTTTTGGCACGCTACATGCTTTATTTTGACTACATCGGCACACGACTTTGTTAGTCTTCGTACTGATTGGTGTTCAAATCTCTTCACTAGAGAATTGCAACATGTAAGCTGTAAAAGAGCGAAAGCTCATTGCTAACTGGCGGGTATAATGTTCCAGACCTCATACCTCTCACTACCTCCTGGCGTTGTTCTTGTCAGTTAGCAGTTCAGTTTTTAATCTTTCCTTACCTTTTGCTTATTCTCTTCCCAATAAGTCTTTTCTTATCTTTCAGTGCTATGTATTTCAGGCAAAGAAATCCCGTAAGATATATCTTTAAAAAAAGAACATAACCTTTATTAACTGTATATTCATATGGAGTTGGTATTGGATGGCTAAGTCTAATTAGCTTATTGACAATACTCTCAACATTTTTCCTAACGTGGCACCATTCGTTGGCGGCGTTTGTAAACTACCGAGCTTTTTATTTGTGCATTTGGCTCTTTATAGTTTGTTGTTTCGCTTTATTGTTTAAGCGTTTAATGGGCTGTTATCAGCCTCGGTAACAACGAGTACTTAGAAGCTGAGCTAGCATTATTATATTTTGCTTTGCTTTATTTGCTCTGCTTGAAATAGTTATCGTACAGATACGCGAAAACCTTTAGGACTATTGCTAAAGTATTTATAAAAGAAGGGAAATAAGCGGCCAGGGTTATAAAGTATAAGCCTGGCCAATCGCTCTTGTATTATTAAAGTGAGCGGACTCTATTGCTGTTTGGTTAGGTAAAGCAAGTGCACTACCTCCTGGCTTTATTCCCCAATCAGTAGGGCCTCAGAAGGAACTACTGAATTAACCTAAAAGCTGCAACGCTGCTTGTGGACGCTGATTAGCCTGTGACAGTACAGTTGTACTTGCCTGTTGGATAATCTGGTTACGTGTCAAGTTAGCGGTCTCTTTAGCAAAATCTGTATCCATGATTTGCGAGCGAGCAGATGACATGTTTTCAGCAATATTCGATAAGTTACGAATAGTAGACTGGAAACGGTTAGTCAGTGCACCTAGGTCGGCACGAGCGCCACCTACAGCTGATAATGCATTATCTATTGCGTCTAGTGCTGCAGAAGCTCCTTCGGCAGAAGATACAGATAAAGCACCAACACCCAAACCTGTCGCTGAAAAGCCTGTTAAACCATTACCTGGAGCGCTTAAGCCTACAGATATAGTCTGTCCACTGTTTGCACCAATTAGGAATGTAGCAGAAAAACCACCGGTAAGAATATTAGTTTTGTTAAACTGTGTATCTGTCGAAATACGTGAAATCTCAGTTTTAAGGGCTGAAACCTCTTTTTGTAGCGCATCTCGGTCAGCTTGTGAGTTGATACCGTTTTGTGATTGAACAGCTAACTGACGAATTCTCTGTAGTGAACTAGTAGTCTCACCAAGTGATCCTTCAGCAGTTTGTGTCAATGAAATAGCGTCGTTCGCGTTGTTAACTGCCTGATTCAAGCCATTAATTTGGGATGTCATGCGGTCAGTAATTTGCAAACCAGCTGAATCGTCAGAAGCGCGGTTTATTCTGAAACCAGAAGATAAACGTTCAAAAGACGAAGTTAAAGCATTAGATGAATTGGATAGCGTATTTTGGGCGTTTAAGGCCGATACGTTGGTATTTACGAACATAGACATATAGTCTCTCCTACACTCTCAGTCCAGCACTGGCTGGCAAGCCGGACTTTACTCCGGTGATTTAGTTTCATATGTAGAACATACAAATTGCTATTAACAAACTTGTATGTACTGGCTCTCTCAGAAAGGGTATCGACACTCGACACATTCCCTTTAATTTAATTTGCAAAAGAAATACATGAAAGAGGCAAAAAGCGGCAACAAATTGCCGCCCTTAAAAAATGAACACAGAAAAAAATGAATAAATCGGTGGTTTAACGAAGGAAAAAATTTGTTTTTTAAGAAATGAATATTTTGAGATATATTTAATAGAAAATGCAAAAACGCCCAATTTGTTGAGAATTGGGCGTTTAATATGACTAAATATTAAGCAATCATGACTACAGTATTGGCGTAATGACCTATATTGGTGTGCTATATATAGTTAAACAGTGACAAATTAGCTACTCGCGGAAAGGTGGCGAACGCTGCTTCCAGTGCCGTTTCTTGTTTTGCAAATTCAGACGAAGCAAAAGCATAGTCTACATCTTCTATTGAAGAGCGCGCTTGTCGATTAGCAATTTCTGAATCGAGCAATGAACCTTCAACCGACTCTGCAATATTTAAACGAGCTCCTATTGATGAATTTTCTCGGCCCATTTTACTCAAACCGTTATCAATTCCTACAAGGGTGTCGTCTATGATGGCTGAAAACTGTTGCTGGTCTAAGCTAGGATCGTTCAGAGCCAAATACATATTATGAAGGGTTTCTGCTAAGTTGGTCTTATTTGGCCTATTCAAGTCTATCTGGAAACTATCACCCGGGCCGCCCTGTATTGTTAACTCAACCCCATTGAAGGTCACTGCTGTGCCATTTTCAAAAGGTAATGTATCCACTAATACGCCTGTGCCAACATTAGTTACCTGAATTTCACTTGGCGACACCACATCAAATCTATATTGATTGTTTGCTGGTACCACTGGGTTAAAGTTATCTGAATGAAAACTATCAAAGGTTCCTTGATTTTTGATTTTATAGTCATCAAAAGAAACCCCGCTGACGTTTGAGAAGGAAAAGTCTAGCCTTGCACGCACATCTTCAAATAAAGTCTTGCCCGATGTTGTACTTTGAATCGTTACACTATCAGACAGCTGAGTAAGGTTGGTACCGTTGTCGCCTACAAACATTATGTGATTGTCGACAGCACTAGGATTAAACTCAAATGCTTGACTAGAGGATTGATAACCGGCAAAAATATATTCGCCACTGGCATTTTGCGTGTTCATCAAATCGATAACTTGATTACGCAGTTGCTCAACTTCAGCGCCTAGCGCTTGTTTATCAGCGTCTGACAATATGCCGTTACCCGATTGAACCGTTAATACTCGCGCACGATTAACCACATCGTTAATGCTACGCAAACTAGTTTCTTGCAGTTCTAGTGCGTTGGTCACTAAATCGTTGTTACGCTTATACTGGGCAATTTTATCAATTTCTTCGGTAAGACGAATTACCTGAGACGCACCCACCGGATCGTCGGAAGGCCTCAACAGTTTTTTACCACTGGCAAGTTGAGTTTGAATATCAGACAGCTCGGCCTGGCTATTATTAATAGCCCTGAAGTTTTTATCAAAAATTAAATTAGTGGTTATTCTCATTATTTACCCTACCGCTAACGCGCGACTTGCAAAATTGTGTCAAACATTTGTTGAGCAGTTGTCAGAATTCTTGCCGCTGCCGCATATGACTGTTGGAATTGAATTAAGTTAGCGGCTTCTTCATCTAAGCTTACGCCTGAAGTTGATTCAAACCAGTCTGAAGATTGGATTTGCATTACTTTGGCGGCCTCCAAATCAATTTTTGAACCTGCAGAGGCACTACCTACCTGCCCGACTAACGATGCATAAGCTTCGTTAAACGTAGATTTATTGCCTTGTCCCCCGTTACTCAGTCGTACAAAATCTTTTTGCTGCATAGTTGCCATTTCAATGGCATTGCGATTATCGTTTAAACCGTTAGTGTTGTAGCCAAGCGTAAACTCATCTCCTACTGCAGGCTTGCCTTGCAATGAAAAGTCGTAGCCGGGGTAATCATTCAACGCAGAAAATTCGCCTGGCCATGCCGGCGAACCGCTGTCTTTTGCTTGCGCCAGTAGGTTATTTAAATCACTTGCTCCTGTTACCGAGCTAATCACCTGGTTAGCACTGTCGAGAACCTCGTATGCGTCGGGAGCGGTAAATCTGACTTTAACCGGAGCGCCAAATATTGGCGACGGTGACTCAGCCGCATTTTGCAAACCCAAATTACCGTTAAAGGCAGACGCATCTGGGTTGGCAAAGCTTAAATCAACAGCTGCGTTACTAATGGTTGTGCCAATAAGTTGTGCATCACCCAAATTATTTATGCTGGTATCTACTCGAAGGGGTTTAGCAAACGCTAGATCCTCGGCTCGCGTGGTGGCAAGATTTAAGTTCGCTGCCGCCACTCGCGTAGGTTGCACTAAAAAAGCATCGCCAACCGCGTAAGCACTTGCATTGCGAAATTCTAATTCAATGCCACCAATGGTTGCGTTGTAGGTTCCGCTCTCGGCATTAACCGTCAACACTTGCATAATAGGATTGTTGTCGCGATCTAGCTCTGGCTGACCATCAGTTTTTACTGCAGCTACCTCAACGTCAAATGTTGCAGGTGAGCCCGTGGGTGAGGTAAGCACCGTTATTTTGTAATCGTTGCTGGTTAAATCACCGCTAGCGCCTTCGCGTATGCGTCCAGTCACGCCTAAGGATAAGTCTGAATTTTGAGGATAATTAATGGCTTTGAACTCAGCGATCTGAAATAAATTTGAACCTAACTGTTGGTCTAAATCCATGCCCTGACGGTTTTGCGTATTTAAGGTGTCGGCTAATACTGTCGCTAATTTCCCTAAGTCGCGCTGAGCGGGCTCTAGTACTTGCTCTCGGTATCTGAATACGCCGCCCAATGCCCCGCCTAACTTCTGTTCTAGTATATTAATAGTCGTGTTTTGTTTGGGCGGTGAATAATTGGTTTGAAGTTTTAAGTCACGGTTTGTATAGTCTGGCTCGCCACCGACAGCAAATACATTGAATGCACCGTCGGCCAATACAAGTGACTCACCACTTTTCAAATTTACGACTACGCCATGCCCTGCGTTTGAACCTGAACGTACATCAATTGCGACTAACTCCGATAACTCTAAAATAGCTTTATCACGCTGATTAAGCAGTTTCGAAGGAGTATCTACATTGGAGTTACCTTTAGCCACTTGAATGGCTTCATTCAAATTACCAATTTGCTCAACAAGTGCATTCGCGGTTTTTACGGTGCTTTGAATTTGCAGCTCTGTTTCTTCTTCTTTCACACGCAAAAACTCACCTAGTTGGTTTACTCGGTTAAGCATGCCTTGTGCTTCGCCAATCACAGCGTCGCGTGATGGCATATTTGTGGGGTCGTCAGTAGCAGTTTGCAAAGCGCCAAAAAAACGTGTCATAGAAGCAGAGATACTGTTTGCTTCAGATGCCAGTACATTGTCTAAACTTCCTACTCTATCGTTAAATGCTTGATGCTCACCCACCATGCTGGTATCTCGGCGAAGTTGATTTTGTGCGAAAACATCGAGCACTCTGTCGGTAAAGCCAAAATCGACACCCCCTCCTAGTCTTGATGTAAATTCGGTGCGCTCTCTTACATAGCCTTCACTGTTAATATTGGCAATGTTATTACTGGTCGTAGTAAGTAGTCTGTTACTTGCATTTAGACCAGAGGTTGCCATGGTAAATAAATCGGCATTCCTAATCATTGTGAAACCTCTGCAAACGAATACTTAACGGGAAAAATAAGGCCTAAAGAAGTACGCTTATTTATAGAACTATTGTTACCTCGATTTAAGTAATCGCTATGGCAATAGTTACTGCAATAACTATGGTAATAAGTCATTTAATAAGTCTCCGTTGTAAACCGACATTACTTTATCTGCATATGCAGGGTCGGTCGCATAACCGGCTTGCTGCAACTCTTTAAAATATTGCTTAGGTGAGCTTGTATTTTCTAACGCGCGTTCATAACGCGGATTTGATTGAACGAATTGAATGTAATCGTTGAGGGAATCACCAACATCGACGTAACTTCTAAACGCAGCCTGTTGTTTTTCTGGGATGTTGTTTACATACTCTAGCGTATCCACCACCGCTTTGCCGCCTTCCCAACGTTTGTCAGCCTTAATACCGAATAAGTTATTTGAGCTGACGCCATCTTGCTTATGAATCACAAATTTACCCCAGCCGGTTTCAACTGCGGCTTGTGCGAGGAGGGCTTTAGGATCAATATTTAGTTTTTCAGCCGCCGCAATGGCTTGTGGATACAATTGCTGGACAAAGTCTTGAGGAGAACTAAACGCGGCTTTCTTAGTAGCCTGATTAGCGTTACTTACATCACCAAAGAGTGCATTTTCATTACTCTTACGCAGCATAACCTGCTGGCGATTTAGCGCCGACAAATTACCATCTGTGCGCACCGCACTGGCAGGTGTTACACCATTTCCAGTGCCCATTTGCTGGATAATAACATCTGCTAGGCCAATATTACCTTTGGTAGATAAGTCAGTAGCGAGTTGTTGGTCATACATGCCGCGATAAAATTTTACCTGTTCGGAATTAAATGGACTGTCTTTATCGGCAAGCGCATCTTGTGCTTGGCGCATCGATTTCAACAGCATTTGCACAAATATCGCTTCAAACTGTTTAGCCGCCTCTTCAAGCGCACCTTCGTCGCCACTTTTAGCCGCTGCACGCAGGGTATCTAAGCCCCCAATATCGTGCACCGAGCGTGACATTTCAAGCTGTGATTTTGCGGTTGCTGACGTGTCCATAAATTACCTACTTCTACTATTTTTTTAGTGTTTCTTACGTGTATTTTGCATGCTATGTATATAGCTCGTTGCGTCATTTATATGACAATTAACTCGCCTTGCAACGCTCCGGCTTGGCGAAGCGCCTCTAAAATAGCCATTAAATCACCTGGCGCCGCACCAATTTGATTGACCGCTCGCACGAGTTCCTCCAGACTTACACCCGGTTCAAACTTGAACATACGGCTGTCGTCTAACTGAACGTCTACAATAGATTGGTTTATCCCTACCGTTTCACCGTTTGCAAATGCATTAGGTTGAACAATTTGCGGCGCTTCGGTAATAGTCACCGTTAATCCGCCATGGGTAATAGCGGCGGCTCTAAGTCTAACTTCTTGCCCTATTACAATAGTGCCGGTGCGACTATTTATGACCACTCGAGCAGGTCCTATTGCAGGCGTAAATTCAAAATTTTCAATGGTCGCTAAAAAGCCAACGCGCTGCCCCACATCTCTTGGCGCACTGACTCTTACAGAAGCGGCATCTAAAGGAGTAGCAATGGCATAACCATTAGCTGGATCGGCTCCAAGGCGATTATTAATTTCATCGGCTAGGGCTTGGGCAGTTGAAAAATCGGGATTGTTTAAATTTAAGGTTAAGTAATCGTTTTGCATGAGTCCATGCGCTACTGTGCGCTCAACTATTGCGCCATTTGCAATAGTACCCACCGTTGGTGTGTTACTGACAATACGCGAGCCATCGTTTCCTTGCGCGCCAAAACCAGAAACAACTAAGCTGCCTTGGGCAACCGCATAAACCTCACCGTCAAGACCACGTAAAAATGTTTGAAGTAAAGTGCCACCTTGCAAACTACTTGCTTCACCTATAGACGATACCGTTATATCTATGGTCTGGCCGGGTTTGGTAAAGGCGGGTAAGTCAGCATGTATTGCTACCGCTGCTACATTTTTGATTTTAGGTTTTACATTGGGGTCTAAACTTATACCAAAATTACTTAACATGGTCCTAAAAGACTGCTCAGTAAAAGGTGAGGTTTCGCCGGTACCTGGCAAGCCAACCACTAAACCAAAACCTACCAGTTGGTTTGAACGCACACCCTGCACACTGGCAAGGTCTTTTATGCGCTGAGCAGCGCCTAATTGCGCGCAGTAAGCCAACAACATAAAGGCAACTGACAAACTAACGACGAATTTTACCAAAAACTTAACAAATATATTTATCATAACGGCCACCATGTTGAAGAGAAGAACTTAGTCATCCAGCCTTTTTCTTGCGATCTGGCAAAACTACCTGTGCCACTATATTGAATGCGAGCATTGGCAATTTTAGTGGATTGAATATCGTTTGTTGGGGTGATATCGGCAGGACGTATTACACCGGTTAAGCGAATGTACTCATCACCACTATTTAAGGTCAACCATTTTTCGCCGCGTATAATAAGGTTCTGATTGGCCAGAACGTCTACTACCGTGACTGAAATACTACCTTGTAAACTATTGCTTTGACTTGCTTGGGCGTCGCCGGAAAATTCATTTGAACCGTCAACACCTAACTGAATCGCTTGTTTACCGATGCGTATAGCATTTCCGCCCAAACCTATTATTGGATTAAGATCAACAGAGCTTTCCTTAGAAGAACTTGTGCCAGCACTTTTGCTGGCGTTAGTATTTTCTTGCAAAGTAACGGTAATAATGTCACCTACCCGTCTTGCTTTTACGTCTGAATATAAGCTATTGGCCATGGAGGCAGAAAACAGGCTACCGGTACTGGAAATCTCATCGCGGGTGGGCACCGCCACAGCAGGCGCGTAAAAGGGGTCGTTCGCGGCTATTTGTTGACTATTGGTTGCATTGCACCCAGTTAACATTGCAACTACAATCACCACCAATAAGGCGGAAACTATAGGCTGGTTAAGCCAATGCTGAATACTTTGGTAAACTGTCATGTAAAGTCTCTTTGCTGTGCCGTTAAATAAAACGCGGTGAAGAAAGCGCGATGAAAATAAGTTATTGACTGCCCTTATAAAGACCATTGAAATCTTAAAGCTGCTGAATAACCTGACCTAGCATTTGATCAACTGCTGAAATTACCTTTGAGTTCATTTCATATAAACGCTGGCTTTCAATCAAATTAACCAATTCTTCAGTCACGTTTACGTTAGATGTTTCAAGCGAACCTTGTGCCACAGTGCCTAAACCTTCTAAACCTGGGATCCCTTGTATTGGGTTTCCTGACGCACCTGTTTCAACGTACAAGTTTTGTCCAATGGGCTGCAGGCCTACCGGATTAATAAAATCGGCAAGATTAAGTTGTCCAAGCACTTGAGGCGTGGCTTGTCCGCGCAGCTGCGCTGATACTTCACCATCTTGTGAAATAGTAACTTGCTGGGCATCTGGTGGCAGTGTAATAACAGGTTGTAATACTAATCCTGCACCAGGCGTAACCATTTGGCCCTGGTCATTTAAGGTAAACTGACCGTTTCGCGTGTATGAGCTGCTGCCATCTGGCATTTGAATTTCAAAAAAACCGCGACCTTGAATCGACATATCAAGCGCGTTTTCAGTGGTTAGCAAGTTGCCCTGCGTATGTGTTTTTTGTGTAGCAACCACTTTAGAGCCTGAGCCAAGCATTAACCCTGAAGGTAATTCTGTATCGGCTGAAGACCGCCCGCCTGGCTGGTTGATGTTTTGATATAACAAGTCTTCAAACACCGCACGGTCTTTTTTGAAACCCACAGTACTGGCGTTAGCCAAGTTGTTTGATACTACCGACACATCGGTTTGCGCTGCGTCTAATCCTGTTTTACTTATCCATAGTGCTGGATGCATAATCTTAACCTTAGCGAATACAAATTTCGCATATTCTAATTAAATTATTCTACTTAAATTATTCTGAGTAACATGTTGCCCTGGGTGGCCAAATCGTCGGCCTTGCCCATTAACTTAACCTGCATTTCATAGTGTCGCTGTATCGAAATCATATTGACCATTTCATCTACTGCATTTACGTTTGAACCTTCAAGCATGCCGCCTTTTACGCTTACCCCAAGATCTTGCTGCGCTATTTCACCACTTTTCAAACCAAACAAACCGTCATCACGACGCTGAATTTGATCAATGGGCGGATTAACAAGCTTCAAGCGACCTACTTCTTCCATTGCATTTTCAGGTGCGCCTTGCAGACGAGCTGAAATAGTGCCGTCACCTGCTATGGTAATATTATTGATGGGTACAGGTAAAAAAATGGGACCATTTTCGCCCATCATCAAATTGCCTTTTGGATCGAGCAATGCGCCATCTGCACTCATGGTTAAGCTACCAGAGCGGGTAAATGCTTGTTCGCCTAGTTCTGTTTGTACACTAAACCAACCGTCGCCTTGTACCGCGATATCTAAAGGCCGGTCGGTGGTGATCATAGGACCGCCTTCGTAGTTATTCGTCGGGCTTTCGGTCATGCTGAATACGCGAGAAGCGAATCCTTCACCATAGGCAGGCATAGCACGCGCTTGTTCTAACTGTGCTTTAAAACCGTTTGTTTGGGCGTTAGCTAAATTGTTAGCGCGCACACTGGTTGCCATTAAATCTTGTTTGGCACCACTTGCAGCGATATAAAGAAACTTGTCCATATTTTGCCTTACCTCAATAACCGCAACATTGAAACATCAAAAACGTTGGATTGTATGAATCGTAGATAAACTCTTTAATAAGGAAAAGCAAGTAGCATGCCAACAGCATGAAACTATAGTATATAGATGTAAATTACTGAATAAATTGAAGTTTTTGGATGGGCGCGGTGAATAAAAGGAGTATTGTCATCGTCATTTAGTTGCCACTTCTTGTCAAAAAAAGAAGGCGGCAAACGGCAAAAATTAGCCACAAGAGGCATGGTTGTGCCAGCTCTCGTTTATAGTAATAAAATGTCATCTAAAAAACTGCTAACGCCTATTGCTTAGACGCTAGCGCATAATTTCTATCGAATATTCAATATTGTCTGATTAAGCTGGTTGTTCACTTCAAGCGCTCGTGAGTTAGCTTGGAAGTTTCGTTGCGCAATAATCATATCGATTAGCTCGGTCGTCAAATTAACGTTAGCTTGTTCAAGCGCAGACGAATTAATGTCACCAAACGTACCGGTAGTTGCTTCACCGGCTAGTGCTTCACCCGATAATATACTTTCTTTCCACTGAGTAGAGCTTTGTTGTGTTAAGCCTTGTTCATTTGAAAAGCGCGCTAGTGCCACACGCACTATTGGTTCCGATGTACCATTTGAAAATGTTGCTCTAACCAAACCATCCGGAGAAATATCGATACCGGTTAAACGCCCTACCGGTAAACCATCTTGTTCAAGTGAGGTAACTTCAAAGGCCGAAGCAAATTGCGTAGGCTCATTTGGGTTGGCACCTAAAGGGTCCAAGTTAAAATCCACTGTAATTTGTTGGGTAGGATCAGAACCATTGGCTAAGATTAATTCACCTAGGGGTTCAGTTTGAAATTTACTGTTCAGTTGAGGTAAACCATCAGCCGATTCTATCCGCGTAAAATCGCCACCATCACTGAATATCATTTTTGAAGTGGTTACCGGATTACCTGTATTTGTGCCCATTGTGTTAGTCGCGGTTGCAACGTCCGAGTTAGTTCCGTCAGAATTTGTTGCATCTATTAGTTGGTCGTCAACAGCAGTGGCGACATACCATTCATTGACAGACGTCGGATCGTTGTCTTTTAGAAAAAAGTAAGTCATTACGTGACTGTCACCTAATGAGTCATAAACGGTTACCGATGTAGCTGCGTTGTACGTTAAAGGATCTGTAGGGTCAAAATCGCCAGGCGTTTTAGCTGGGTCGCCTGCGGGTAAGTTAAAACGTACATCTACTTCAGTGGTTTTTTGCGGTGATCCCGACGAATCTGGAATTCTAACAGGTTCGGTGGTACTCAGTGCTACCGAGGCCGAGGTGCCGTCTGGGTTAACCGGGAATCCTAATAAATTGTCACCACTAGAATTAACCACAAAGTTGTCTGCATCTAACTTAAATTGACCAGCTCGGGTGAATGAAAAATCTCTTGATGTAATTTCAGGCACTGTGGCAAAGAAACCATTACCGGTAATGGCTAAATCTAGTGCGTTGTTAGTAAACGACAAACTCCCTTGAGAAAATTGCTGTGAAACCTCTTGAGTTAACACACCATCACCTACTTTTGTTTTACCAGAAGCCAGTAATGAAGCTGCATATACATCACCAAATTCGGCTCTAGATTCTTTAAAACCTACAGTGTTCACGTTCGCGATGTTATTTGCTGTGGTATCTAAGTCTTTTTGAGACGCTGATACGCCACTTAGTGCAATATTGAATGACATACTCTTACTCCTATGAATTTCCGATTTGGATAACGTCGTCAAGTTTAATGCTGACATCACCATCTAAATTAAGTACTACACCCGCACCTGAGCCAGACAAACTTACGCTGTCTACATGACGGTTAATAGCGGTGGGAAGTGCAGTTTCAACGCCAAATAAATTTCCCTGCACAGTTACCGCGTAATCGCCAGGTGGCATTAATTTGCCGGCACTGTCAGTTCCATCCCAACTAAACTGAATATTTCCGGCACCTTGTGTGCCAATATTCATTGTTCTAATCACTTCACCGTTGGTATTTTGAATATTGATTTGAGTATCTTGTGAGGTCTGTTCGTTAATAACTACCCCAGACATACCTTCGCCTTCGTTAGCCATGAAGCCAATATTACCTGCCACAAGAACACTTTGACCAATAAGACTAGACGCTTGCAATGCTTGGTTACTGGTCATTGAAGATGCAAAGCTGGCAAACTTTTCATTTAATTGTGATATGCCGTCTGCTGTTGTAAATGAGGTCATTTGCGCAACAAGCTGATCGTTTTCCACCGGTTTAGTTGGGTCTTGATTAGCCAACTGCTCGGTTAATAAGGCAAAGAAATCTTCTTGTTTTAGCTGTTGCTCTGTTCCGTCTGCAATGGGAATAGGTTTGTTCGTTTCCCAATAAAGGTCGGTGTTTAAGCCGTTTTGTGGTTGTATGTTCATGGTTTGTTCCTCAGCCTAACGAGTTAGTGTTAATTTTGACCTAATTGTAAAACTCTACGAAATATCTTTTTGGTTGTATCGGCAACCTGTACATTTGTTTCGTAAGCCTTGGAAGCAGAAAGCATGTTTGCCATTTCTTCCACAATATTGACATTGGGTTTATATATATAGCCATTTTCGTCGGCTAGGGGGTTGCCCGGAGCATATTCAACCTGCAGCGGCTTTTGACTTTCTACGACGCCTAGCACGTTTACCCCTATGCCTTTGGTTCGGTCTTGCGAAGCTTGGTCAAGTGCAGCACCAAATACAGGATGGCGTGCCTTGTAAGTTTCGCCGTAACTACTGCTCACGCTGTTAGCGTTTGCAATGTTACTGGCAGTGGTATTTAAGCGGACAGTTTCTGCCGCCATACCCGTACCCGAAATATTCATAATATTAAATAAGCTCATTATTATTAACCTCCACTGCTAAGTGCTTTTTTCATGCCTTTGAATTTTCCATCGAGCAACATGACGCTAGCTTGGTAGCGCATACCTGTTTCAAGAAACGCATTTCGTTCAACCTGAGAATCGACGTTATTGCCGTCACCAGTATCAGGTTGGGTTTGAATTCTAAAATCGAGCTCTGCCTGCATTCGGCCGCCGCCTGACATATGTTGGTCATGGGTTTTGACCATAGATGAGCTTGCCTGTGTGCTTTGCGCCGATTTCATTGCTTTGGTGAAATCTATATCACGGGCCTTATAGCCTGGCGTATTAGCGTTTGCCAAATTGCCCGATATCACTTCCATACGCTGAGCGCGCACTTGCAATGCTGAATGATGCACATTAACTAATTTGTCTAAACTAATGGCCATAAACTCGTACCTATATGTTTGCTTATGCTCATATTTTGGATAAGGGCGTTTTCTTATTTGAAACACCCGGCAATAACTAAACGCCTTTGTCCAAAATACGGCAGGTTCGTAAACACTCAGCAAGTGCTGTGCCATAAAATATTTTAAATGCAGAAAATGGGTGTAATTTAACTATGGGAAATAAGTGATTTGTAAGTAGGAGTGGCTTATAGCTTGGAGTAGTAAAGACCTTTGCTAACCGATTGCATTTTAAAAATGGTGTCGGCACCTGTAATAGATTCTGCAGCACCAAGTAACAAAGCGCCTGATTTAGGTAAGCAGGCGGCAAACTTTTTCAGTATTTCAGCTTTTTGGTTGCCGTCAAAATAGATTAAAACGTTACGGCAAAAAATAATGTCAAATTTACCTAGCGTTGAATAATCGCTGAGTAAATTAAAACGCTTAAAGTTAACCATACCTTTAATGCTGCCATTTAGCTGCATAGAGTTTTTGTGCTGCTTACCTTCTACTGGCACAAAGTAACGTTGCCTATAATGGTTATCAAGCCCTCGGGCTAAAGCAAGTTCATCGTAAATACCGGCGCTTGAAGCTGCAATCATTTTTGTAGAGAAATCAGTTGCCAAAATTTCTACGCCACCTAAAAATGCATGTGGATTGTCACGTTTATAATCAGCAATTGTCATCGCAATAGAATATGGCTCTTGACCAGACGCACAGGCACTGCTCCAAATTCTAAGCTTTTTTTGGTTTTTGTTTAAGTTGGGTAAAATATCTGTGATAAGTAAACTAAAGGGGTAAACATCACGAAACCAAAAGGTTTCATTAGTTGTCATGAGCTCAAGACATTGGTCGGTAAGTCCATGGTCTTTCATATTGATAACATCTTTTAGAAAAACATTAAGACTCGTATAGTGATGGTTCCGTGCAATTGCCGACAAGCGGCTACGGACTAAATACTGACGAGTGCTGCCCAACACAATACCCAGCTTTTTATGCAAAAAACTTGCAAACGCTAGGTAAGATGATTCGGATAATTCACAGTCCATATTGAACCCCATCTTTCATTAAGGCTTCAAGTCCGTTAATAACCATTTTTGAACTGCGCCGGTCAATTCATCTGGATGGAACTTTGCAATAAAATCATCAGCGCCTACTTTAGAAACCATCGCCTGATTAAATACGCCGCTTAAAGATGTGTGCAAAACTACCTGTAAGCGATGTAACTCGGGCGTGTTCTTTACCTCAGCGGTTAAGGTATATCCATCCATTTCTGGCATTTCAATGTCTGACACTAAAATACCTACTTTGTCGGTAACATCTCCGGTTTCAGCGGCTATCTCTTTCAAGCGCTTAAGTGCTTCTAAACCATTTTTTGCCACCTCAATGGGGAGTCCTAAGGTAGATAATGCTTTTTTCACCTGATTACGCGCAACTGCAGAATCGTCTGCTATAAAGATAATTTTATCTTCGTTGCCGGCGATATCAACATTGTCTGTAATTTCTGCACTTACGTCGGTTTTTAACGGTGATATTTCATTTAGAATTTTTTCGACATCCAGAATTTCAATCAATTCATTTTCAACCTCGGTAACCGCGGTTAGATAGCTTGCCATACCTGCACCCTTGGGTGGTGGCAATATTGAATCCCAATTGGTATTAATAATACGCTCTACTGAACCCACTAAAAACCCTTGGACAGAGCGGTTGTATTCCGCAATGATAATAAACCCTTCAGATACGTTTTCAATTGGCATGCCGCCAGTAGCCAGCGACAAATCTATAACCGATATAGTTTGTCCTCTAATGTGGGCAATGCCCCTCACTAGTCTATTTAGTTTAGGGATAGAGGTAAGCGGCGGACATTGCAATACTTCACGCACTTTAAACACGTTTATGCCGAAGCGCTGCTTAGAGTTTAGCCTAAATAATAATAGCTCTAAACGATTCTGACCCACCAACTGCGTGCGCTGATTTACCGAATCCATAATACTTGACATGCGAATTCCTCTTTTAGGCATGATTGTTGCGTTAGCCAACATAACTTCATTTAATTATGTGTATGCGCCAAAGATATGGCGCAACTTTCACAAGTCATACCAAAAAGGCGCAAACTTATGTTAGCGAACGAATATACGATTGTATCGGCCAACAAGGGCATAGTCTTTACGTGTTTTTTCATTATATTTATATGTTTATTGGCAATGCCTTCTAGTGCTAATAGCAATGGAACAACCGATGCGCGAAACAACGCTAAAAACAATTTGGAAAATAAAGGTAATACGCACCATAATTTAGAAAGCCAACTTTATGCCTTTATAGAGAGCACGCTAGCATCGCCAAATGATAATAATGATTCAGACGACGACATTCGCATAGAAGTGCGGGAAATAGATGAGCGCATCCACATTCCCTTTTGCAATACTCCGTATGAGTTTGACACCAGTAACAGTCCTAAGCAGCAATCAAATATGTCGGTTAAAGTCACGTGCAATGAAACAAACTGGTATTTGTTTATGCATGCAAATGTTGCCGTCATACAACAAGTAGTCGTGACAAGTGATAACTTAAGTCCTGGCTCATTGCTTAGCGCACGTAATTTAAAAGTTGTTGAGATGGACAAAAATAGATTGCGCGGTTCTACTTTTAGCAGCATCGAAGAGGTAGTGGGCGCAAGAATTAAACGCCGCACGCGCGCTGGAAATGTTGTTGATGACCGCATGCTATGTTTTGTATGTAAAGGTGACAGAGTCACTATAGCCGCAGTAAGCTCAGGCTTATCCATAAAAGTGTATGGCGTTGCCGAAGAAGATGGTGTGCTAGGCGATACTATTCAAGTTCGTAACATTTCATCCGATAAATTAGTATTCGCAAAGATTGCGAGTACTTCTCAAGTTGAAATTAATATATGAAGATAGTTGCTATAATATGTGCATAGCAGGCAGTAGAGTGATTAGCAAAGATCCTTGCAAATTACGAGCATGGTACGAAGATTGCAAGCTTCATATAGCAAAGATGGTTTTAGGGCTTTTAGCTTTAAAAAATGTTTAACAAAGTAAACAAGCGCTAAAAAATATACTAACATAGTATATTAAATACCCAGTCTTCAGGCTTTGCAGTGATGTATGGAGAAAGTGGCATTTTTTTGTCATACAACTCTAAAGAAATCGCAAAGCCGGTCGATACCCTTTACAGAGGTAATCTTAGTGGTAGGAATTTATGTCAATAAATAATGTAAACAATACGAATAATCCACAGTTAGACGCGTCTAAACTTGCTCAACAACAAGTTCAGAACCAAGCTGGTGGTGCCGCCAAGCAAGAAGCTGCTAGTCAGTCTGTCATGCCAACTAAAACAGATTCAGTGTCTTTGACCGCATCTGCGCAGCAACTAGCGGATGTACAAAAGAAAGGTGCAGAAGCACCAGTTAATCAAGAGAAGGTAGAGCGCTTGAAAAAAGCTATCGCCGATGGGGAATATCAAATTAACCCAGAAGCACTAGCAAAGAAAATCGCAGTTCTTGAATCTCAGATACTCGGCATAAAGGCGTAATCGATTATGAAAACAAGTCTTGAAAACGCAATAACATCTCAGCTTGTTTTCTTAAAAGAGCTAAAAACCTTACTCGAACAAGAGCTTCATTTAATTAGTTCAAGAGAGCCTGAAAAGCTTATGCAGCTTCTGCATAGCAAACAGGACCTGCTAGACAAAATTGAAGCGCAAGATTCTGCTGTGGATACGCTCTACAAACGCAGAATAGCGAAGGAAGCAATACCAGAATCATGTGAGGCATTGCTACAAGACTGTAAGCAAGTATTGTTTGAGTGTAAGTACTTAACTCAAATCAATGCTAAGTCGGTTGAGCAAGGCCAACTTCGCCTAGTGCATTTACGCAACTTTATGATGGAACTAAGAGCAAAAGAGTCGATGACATACGACCGCTCAGGACGCACTAACGGCGACAGCTCATCTAAAGGTGTATCTGCATAGCTAGAAATTTTCAATAAAAAAAGATATAAAAAAAGCGCTTATGCGCTTTTTTTATATCTTTTTTTTGTTGATGTTTAGGCATTACACCAAACATCCGCGGCCTAACTAATAATAGCTTATTTTACGAATTCGTTTGGGCTGCGCAGTCGATAAATAGATATTATGTACAGTCTGCATATCTAGTTCTAATTCGGTTGCGTAAGTGTCATCTCCTACTGGGTAGGTTTTAACTACTCTTGCCCCTCGTATAACACCTTCTACCGATGATTTGAGGTTGTTGTTAGTTAAAATAAGGTTGGATAATTCTTGTTCACCGTCAACTTTTTGGCCATATACTTGTTCTGCGAGCTCGCGATAAGCGTCAAGTTTAGATGCTTTTATCGCCATTAAGCGTTTTGACGATGGGTCTAAACCAATCTGAGCATTTATAGGCGCATAACCGACTGCATTAAGGACCGGATAGTTTTCAGGCTCTATAGTCTCCCATTCGACATGTTTGGTGATCAGGCTATCACATGCTGTTAAGCTTAATGCTAGCGCAATAAAGCTAGCGCGAAGCAATAACTTTCTGTTGACCCTAAACACTGATACCGCTGGTTTTGCTTCTTGTTTACTCATATAGCCGTCCATTCTATTACTAACTCCTTATGTGTTAGCAAAGCTTGTGCCATTTATCTTAATTTTCGTGAGCCATTTTTAAAATATACGCCGTAGTTCATTTGCGAACCCCATCAGTATTCACAATAATGCCGTAACACATACCCTAATGGCACATATCTTGAATAACCCTAAGGAATAATTATACAAGGCCCATTAAGTTTTGCGCCTGCATAAGAATCTATTTATTTGCGGAGACAATATGCAAAAGGTCATTATACGCGTTGGGATATGTGCAATGTTTTGCATACTTCAAAGTACACAACTAGCCCAGGCAGCCTGGTTTAGCGCCACAGGACAAGCAGTAGTTATTAATGGCGACAAAAACGGTGCTCGTAAAGAAGCCACCGAAGAAGCGATTAAGCAAGCACTTCTATTTGCCGGTGCATCAGTTAGAAGTGTGCAACAAATGACGAATGGTCTATTAATGGACGATCACTTAGAAATAAGAGCAACAGGTGAAGTTAACACCATTCAATTAATTGATGAAGTATATCAAGACGGCATAGTGTCGGTATCGATACGCGCCGATATTTTTGCACAAGAAACCTCTTGTAGCGCTGCAGACTATACTAAAAAACTATCAACCACCTACTTCCCTATTCGTTTTGCCGCCCAAGCGAGCGACGGTCAAGTGCAAGCATTAGGCAAAGTAAGCGCGCTTAAATTTAAAGAAATGATGGATAAACTTACCCCTAGTATGACGGTGTCACACGTTGAACCTTATGTATTTGAATGGCAAAAAGCAGACGTATCGCTACAAGCACAGTCACTGGCTAATAAAACTAATACCCAATACGTGATCACAATGGTGATTGACGATATTTCAGTACAGCGATTTGAAGCCTCGGCCTTTAACCCATTTCAAGGCAGTAGCAGCGTGCGCAGTTTTAATTTTACCCTATCATTAATAAATGGGGCTACTGGTCAGTCGTTATATTCGCAGCAATACGAAAGTGTTACCCCATGGACTTATGAATTTAATAAAACAGTTGATGTCGCTTCCCAAGCTTTTTGGCGCGGTCAATATGGTAAAAACATTAGTAACATGCTGCAAAAAAGTATTACCGATCTTGAGGAATTTGCCATGTGCCAACCCACCATGGGAAGAGTGCTGGCAGTTGCCAATAATCAATTACAAATTAACTTGGGCCGCACCCATCAAGTACAAGCAGGCGACCAACTTACTTTGTTTAATGTAAAGCAAGTAACCGACACCTTTGGCCAACAATATCGACAATTTGAACTGCACCCCACCAAATTAGTCGTGCGCCAAGTGTATAGCGACACCGCCACGGTAGAAGCTTCAGATCGCAGCTTGCTTGGTAACGTGCAGCCTAACGACTATGTATCAAGACAATAGCAGTGGCGTTTATCATAAGCGCTTATCTAATTAACTAATTTAATTCTATATTAATCACAATGTTGTCTTGTACACTACTCAGAAGGTACTCATAATACAGTGAAGTCCCTTTAGCACATCTGAATAGGGCTGCCCCTCCTAAGGTACCATTCATTGCTAAAGTTGGTCACGTAGGGTACAGGTCGAACTTGTTTTCACTTTGTTTTTGCTGCAATATACTTAAAAACCGCTTTCGACCCTTAGTTCAACAGGATAGAACACTTGCCTCCTAAGCTGGAAATGTGAGTTCGAGTCTCGCAGGGTCGGCCATTTTTTGAGCGGTTTTGACTTGTAGCCCATGCGACATATTTCTCCATAATTTGGAGCTTGTGACCATGGTGTGACCATTTGTATTTGAATAAAGATATAGGCTAAAAATTATTGCTTTATTCTCTTAAAACGATTCTAACTTGTCAGTCCAAATAAAACTGATGTTCCCATGAAACCCTAGCCACTTTTTACTTATAAATGAAGAAATGACTTAAGGCATTAATGTCTCCGTTCTTCCAATTTTGATTCGTTGGCATAGGTTATTGAACTGCTGGCGATTGTGCGATCTGATGTCGTTCTTGAATTAAATTGTGTCAGGTCGAGTTTTAGCCAATATATTTAATATGTTAACACCAAGCGACTTTGTCGTTTCTTAATTACCAAGCGATTCTGTTTAATGGTGGCTGTGCAATTTTACCCTAGTTGCGGTAATAACTGCGGCTCAAAAAAACTGTTTTTAATGATCTTGTTTATCACCATTGCGAACAGTCGAGGGATTTATGCAATAACACAGTCTGCACCATAGCTGTCAGTCGTGTCATTACTTATGATGGTAGGAGATGCGACATAGTTGACTTAAGGGATGTTGAATTTCGGTCGTTAAAAAACAGATTAGCAAGAAAATTATTATAAATAATTGAATACAATCCTTTACTGACGTGTTCCGCTAATTCAACCGCATCACTCATTGTGCATTTCAAAAACATAAGCTGAGCCCGAATCCGTGCCTTTATCGTCATTCTTAATAGCGCCAACCAACAAGGTGTTATTAGACACCGCAAGATTCCAGCCAAATAAATCACCTTTATCAGCATCCGCTGCGGTAATCTGACTTTTGTAATGCCAAGAGTTATTCGTTCGTATAAATATATAAGCTGATCCTGAATTTTCTCCTTTATCATCTTGGTGCATAGCACTAACGATTACCGTATTTTCCGATAACGCAACGCCACGACCAAATCGGTCGTCCGAGCTGCCATCAGGGGCAGTCAGTTTGGCCTGTTGAAGCCACTTTGTCCCAGTGCGAACAAATACGTATGCTGAACCGGCATCAACACCCATAACGTCATCATCATCTCTACGAGCAGATATCAGTGCAGTATCACCATGTAAAGCAACTCGGACGCCAAATATATCTGTTTCGCCAGCATCTTCAGCCATTAACTTCGCTTGCTGACGCCAACTGGCGTCATCTTTAGTAAAAACATAGACTGCACCGGCATCAGTCGCCTTTGCATCATGTAAATCCGCTCCAACAAGCAGGGTATCCTTAAAAATGGCAACACTAATTCCAAATAAATCGCCCGCTAGTCCATCTGAAGCATTAAGTTTAGCTCGTTGGCTCCACTTTGAACCTATACGATTAAAGATATATATAGAGCCGGAACCATCACCGCTAGCGTCTTCATGAGGCGCACCAATGACAATAGTATTAGATGAAACAGCGATACTTTGACCAAATGCGTCTCCTTTAGCCCCATCGTTTGCAATGAGTTTGGCTTGTTGCGTCCAATCAGAACCTGTTCGCTCAAAAACATACACGGCCCCAGAGTTTTCACCATTACCATCATCGCCAATTGCCCCAACAACAGCTATATTTTCAAAAAGCGCGACATTTCCGCCCAATGTGTCACCGGCTAGACCATCTTCAGCCGTCAATTTCGCCTGCTGACGCCAACCATTATTAGTTAATGTATAAATATAAGCCGCCCCGACATCATCGCCAGCAATTTCACTATCTGATTTGTTCGAGCCTACTAATGCAGTATTACCAGAAATTGCGACGCTATATCCAAAACCGTCTTCAGTTGCGCCATCCTCAGATAAGAGCTTATGTTGCTTGTATTCAGGTTCCGCGGATAACGGTGCGACTATTATCATCAGTAGGCAGATAATAAAGGGGATTTTAAACTTCAATTCAAAAAAGCAATGATTTGAAAATTGTCTTACTACATTTGACATGCTGTAACCTCTTATATTGTTTATGCGGTATGCATTTCATTGTGCCGCTTTTTATTATTCTAATCGTATGTAATGGTCTAATTTCCCTAGACTCTTCGTAGGAGATAATATAGCCAAACCTAACGAGATTGAAAATGAGACGAAGACTCTAGTCTAACTAAACTTTCACAGTGGCACATAACCTTAATCATTATAAAACTAGCTCTCTAGCTTCACTGATATCTCACCCGCTTGTAAATCAACTTTTAAATGACAGCCGCCTATTCCTTGATTCCAATTAACTTCTTCACCAACTAACCACGCCCGATTTCCATTCTGATATAGTCCATTTACGTTGAGCGATGCTTCACCAAGTGCGGTGTCAAGTTTGACAGAAGCAATCATGGAATAAGACATATTGATATTTACGTCGCCTGCAGCCATATCGATGTTTAAACAAGAATCTATGTTATTTACCCTAAGTTCACCGGCGTCTAGGTTAATATTAAGCTGCTCAGATTTAGGGATTAACAACCTTAGTTTAAGTGTCGCGTTGTAATCTTGCATGAATGAATCTCTATTGGTGGTCAACGTTAGATGTTTGTCTTCGCCAAAAGAGACAAATTCTAATCCAGACATACGCTTGGCACATTTACTCTTAATGCCAGGGCATTCTACAGTCATTTCTGCTCTTAATTGCTGATCTGGTGAACTTTCAATAACGACTTCACCTGCAAAAATATTTAAATCAATGATGGTATCTTCGCTGATATTTAGGTCAATTTCTTTTTCAGGTCCCACCCTTACATTCGGGGAATTATCAACAACAGCACAAGATGACGTTAATAATATGATTAGTGTGCCAACAATATGTTTATATTTCATTGTCTATATCCTTCCTCTGCTTGCTCTAACATTTTATCTAACTGACTTCTATCGAACCATTCTCCTTTCAGCATTACCCCGGTAATGGCTCGCGTATTTTTAATATCAAGCAATGGGTTTTTATTAAGAAGAACAAATTGCGCATTCTTTCCTTCGTTAATGGTTCCTGCACTGGCAATTCGACCAAGAAAACGTGCTGGCATAACCGTTGCAGCTCTAAGCACATGATAAGGAGGAACACCGACACTTTGCAATTGTTCCATATCTTCATGAACTGAAAATCCTGTAACCTGAATACCAAAGCTGTCAGAGCCAATCAGCAAAGGTACTCCTGCTTTATGTAACGCGGCAGTTAACATTTTCGATCCTTTAATCACTTTATCGATGTAAGCTAATCCATGTTCACTTAAGAAAAACGGCTGGAAATAGTCACTTTTTGGGCTTAGCCACCATGCTAAGTCATCCTTTGGTAAGTATTTATTTATCTCCCGGGCTTGAAGTGCTTTAAAACGTTGCGGATCAGTCCAATCCTGAATCATAGCGACGGTACTCAGGGTAGGAGCAACATAAATACCACTGTCTTTCACTTGAGTGGCAATTTCTTTAGCGAGTGTTTCGTCCATATCGACAACACTTAAATTACTCTCGTCCGAAAACGCCATTACTATGTCTTCCGCGTGAACAATACTTGCCATTCGTAAAGCGAGTTCAAAGGGTTTGTCACGTTGGGTATGACCGACAGTTGGAATACCGGCTTTTTCCGCTTCATCGAGTAAAGTGAAATATGCGTCTTTGGCTATGTTTCCGTGAATTTTAATAAAATCGTAGCCTCGGTCTTGATGAAATTGCACCATTTTTATCGCATCTTCTGGGGTTTTAATATTATTGCCATCTAACTGGGGACCAACAGTTGAGAAAAATGGTGACAAGGTAGATTTTTTATTAGCACGATATCTTGTGGCTATGGCATCTTGTCCTCCCCATTCACCCATATCCAGCACGCTAGTTACGCCATTGGCGATAAGCAATTTATATTGTAAATCATCTTTTTCAATACTCCATCCATTCTGATGGTAATGCGTGTCAGAAAGCCCGGGGATCAAATATTGCCCCTGGCCTTCTATAATGCGGTCTGCTTTGATGTTTAACGTGTTTGACGAAGGCTCAATACGGGTGATTTTATCGTCGACAACAATAACCCTATGATCATATAGAACGTGTTCCTTATCCATGGGGATAATATTGACATGGTCAAACACCAAGGTTTCGCTCTGCGCTTGTATGCTCGCAGTTGCAATTAATACTATGCTGATTTTTTTAAATAAAACTTTCATATGTACTCCAATAAATTAAATAGTGATACGCAGCTAACGCCGTCTTAATATTAATAATGTTCACGCCTCATATCTCAGCAGCCTCTGCGTCCCAACTGACAATGTGCTCACCATAAAGAGTGATGGCAATTTCGCGTAACTGCTCATATAACTTGGGATCGCCATGCCGGACTCTTACATGTGAAGCTAAAATGCCCAAACTGTTACCCCGTATAGAGAGTAATAAGGGGCTTTTAAGATGCAGTTCCTTATACGATGCTTTAGCTAGGGAAAACTGACCTGAGATCAACAACTCTAATGGTTTTAATTGTTGCTTGGTGAGCTCTTCAAGCGTTCTGACTTCATTGCCATGTTGTACTAAGATTAATGTTCCGTTTGCCAATTTTCTTAGCCTTAGCCCACTAACATCGGTTAGCATTTCGTTAGCTGAAACGGGGTAAAGATCGGATAAAACCCACTCGGTAATTTCCATTTTTAACTCGCCAGCTTGCTCAAATATTTTTAATGCTTTGTCTGCACTAAAATCATAACGACCACGCCAACGGTTTCGTTGCGTATCGTTTAATGTGATCGTGTCCATTTTGGGTGCTTGGTAGTCTAACGCTTCCTGAAGTACAGGTGTTAATTGCACGTGACCCTGTTGCGGCCATTTCGATAATTTGTCCGTCATGTACCAAAACCGCTGCCAAAGCGGGCAAACCCTCGTTAATTCGAATATATTCTACAATTTGTTCTAAGTTACCATCACCAACTTGACCTGTTGTTGGTCTTGTTGGTAAGGGATCCGATATTTGTTCACCACTTCCGCTGCCGCATCCTGTCATTACGATTATGCTGCAAAGCACTAGCGCTATTATTTTAGAAGTTCGAAATGCTAAAGGTAAATTATTCATTTTGTTCTCAATTAATTATCAAGGTATATGGTGAACTAATGATAGATAGCTTCGCTGTAAGTATCTTTAGTTAAAGTGTCTTGTTTTGTGTTGTAGCGTATCGCTTTATATTTTTTATAGTACAGAGTCAGCGATAACAAACCGTAAAATGGCGTATTAAGAGCTTGTAAAAATATAAATAGATTCGTCACCATTAATCGTTGGGGACGAGGTCGTTAATTAGAGCCAGATTTCCCTTCTTACGGTCAGTCTCAATATAGCGATGAGCATCGGCTATTTGGTCCAAGCTAAATTCCCGATCTAAGATTTGTATTAAGCTGCCCTCGCAAATCATATGTCTAGCACTTTCAAATAATTTTTCGCTTCACTGGTCGGCACTTCACAACAAGATTTCGACTGGGGGCTTAAGGCACAGTCTTTCTAGTTTGTCAGGCTTATTGGCCTTAGCGGATATCTCTCGAAATGAAGTGGCAGCATGTAATGAAAAACCAGATGTGTTGGCTAACTGTCCATATTCACCCTCACTGGTCACGGGTAAGGTTTGTAAGGTAAACACCTTTTTCCCTTGATACCGAGGCTTCCTGCTATTTGCATAGCCCAATAATTTTATTTAGCGCTTGGCCATGTCATGCATATTTTAGCACCGCCCTCGGTCATATTACTCACTGATATTTGCCCCTGATGATTACGCGTAATTTCAGCACACAGCGATAGTCCAATGCCAGAACCAGACGTTTTGGTAGTGTAAAAAGGCGTTAATACATTATCTAAGTTGGCAAAGCCCGGGCCGTTGTCGGTTATTTCAATGACCTGCTCATTGTTGATGGAATACAGTGTGATATTTACCTTACAGCTAGGCTCGATACATGCCTCTTGGGCATTTTTTAGTACATTTATGAGTACTTGTGCCACTTGATTAGCGTCGCCATAGCATTGGTTATTTCCTTGAAATTGCACTTCGCAGTTTTCATTTATCATGGCTTTTGCTTCCACTAATATTTCAGAAAAATCAAACCACTTAGCTTGTGCTGGGGGTAATTGAGATAATTGACTGTATTGCTCAATAAAGGTCATTAAACGGTCACTACGTTGTTGAATACGCCTTAATACTTTTCTTGTTTGTGCCTCATTTAACACCTCACTACATAACAAAGTATCTGCCAACGAACTCATAGGTGTAAGCGAGTTTCGTAATTCGTGGCCTAACACTCTAATTAAGTTGTTTTGCGTGGTGCTTTGGTTTTTATTTAATAATTGTGAAATATCGATGGCAGTAAATAACCAGTTGTCTTTACCTTGTTGCACGTAGCGAATACTTTGGCACTGCCATTTATCATCATAAATGGGGTGAGAAAAATTATTCTCGTCTAAATGAAAACCTAAATCTTTTGCATAGGTGCCTATCAGCATAGGTTGCTGCAGTATCTCATTCATTGAATTATTGCGATAGCGTAATTGAAGCTTGTGATCAAATAAGCAAACCGGCACAGACCACGCATCTAAAATATTAGTGAGTAAGGTTCCTACCGTTTTATTTTTTTGATTTTTGTCTGACTTTTCATGAACGAGTAAGCTAATTTCATTTTGCAGTTCTAGCAGTAAGTTGTCCTTATGCTGTTTTTTAAAACGCAGATTTTGTTCACCCTCTCTCAACATTTGGGTATAGGTGGTGAGCTGCATAATACTAAGGCACCAAAACTGATAAGCTTTCAATGCTAACCACGCCAAGGGGTATAATATTAAAAACAGCAAGGTAGCAATGGTTAAGGTAGTCCACCCTAGGCTCCAAGTTAATGCCGCAACTAACGATAAAATTATAGCGACGGTAAAGAATACCCCCCCCACTAGCCATTTTTCATGACTCATATTTAATGCCAAACTTCTCTAACCTGCGATAAAGTGCATTACGGGAAATATCTAATAGTTTTGCCGCTTCAATCACTTGACCAAAGGTAACCGTCATCGCTTTTTCGATTAGCTGCCTTTCAGCCTGTTCAAGTGGTTGTAACTCCAAAGCATTTGAGACGGTGTCAGCAATATCTAACAGTAATTGTTGTGCTGATATTTTATTGCTCACTGCCAACAGCACAGCACGCTCTATGGTGTGGCTTAACTCTCGAATATTGCCTGGCCACCGATGACGTTTTAGCTTGTCAATGGCGTCTTGGCTGAGACTTAGCCTAGCCTTGTGATATTTAGCACAAAATTGAACGATAAAATTTTCAGCTAAAGCTTGAATGTCTTCTAAACGTTCACGTAATGGCGGTATCGTGATCACGAGTGTATTTAAACGATAAAGCAGATCTTGTCTGAACTCTTTTTCTGCCACTAGCTGATTTAAATCAGCATTTGTCGCACTAATGAGTCTAACATTGGTGGTTTGAGTTTGACTAGATCCCAGTACTTCATATTGTCCTGCTTCTAACACCCGCAAAAGTTTGGGTTGCAAGGATAACGGCAAAGAGCCAATTTCATCAAAAAACAAACTACCTTGATTGGCTAACTGAAATCGACCAACACGATTTTGCTTCGCGTCAGTAAAGGCCCCTTTTTGATGACCGAATAGCTCACTTTCAAATAAGCTTTCAGGAATAGCTGCCATATTGACAGCTATAAAAGGCGATGACTGGCGGCTTGATAATTGATGGATTCGTTCGGCTAATAGTGACTTGCCAGTACCATTTTCGCCTAAAATAAGCACATTGGCGTCAGTAGGGGCAATTTGCTTAATGAGTTGTTCGATAGCAAGCATGCTGGCAGACTCACAAACCCAAGGTTTATTATCTTCTTGGGCCAGTAATTGACGATAACCTTGGTGTTCATCTTTGATACGGGAAAAACTCAGTTGTTGCTTAATAATGTTGAGCAGTTTTAATTTATTCCAGGGCTTCTCAATAAAGTCATTAGCGCCTTGCTGTAAACCCTTCACGGCAAGTTCAATTGAGCCCCAAGCGGTCATTAAAATAACCGGAATATTATGTAGTTTGAGCTGTGAAAGAATATCAAGCCCTTCCTGACCACTAGTGGTATCTCGGCTGAAGTTCATATCCAACAAAATTAAATCGGGTTGCTGATGGGTCGCCTTTATCATGACATCTTTAGCATTGTCTGCTTCGATAATCTGATAACCTTCTGCCATTAGCAATAGCTCGAGCGCTAAGCGAATATCATCATCGTCATCAGCTACTAATATGGTTGCTTTATTTGAGTTCAAGTAGATCTCCATGCCATTTTTTATAGAAGAAAGCGATCAAAAAACCGCCTTCTATTTCATTATATTAGATTAAATCTACGTTATTAAGAAGCGTTAAGCGACTATTCCTGACGTAATGCTTGCATTGGGTCAGCGCTAATAACCCGCCATGCCGGCATAATGACTGAAAGGATAACGATTACGATTAAGCCAATATCAAGTAGTGACATTGCCAACCAGTTAAAACTGGGCAACATATCTAAGTGTTGTGCTAATTGTTGATAACTCAATACAGAGACAATAAAACCTAGTCCTAAACCTACAACTAACATCCATAGCGCGTCTTTTAATATAAAGCTTACCAGCTTCATTTGTTTAGCACCTGTTGCCATGCGTACCGCTAATTCATATTTACGATGATTAGTTGTCATTTGTGTTAAACCCGCTACACCGATTGCCGCAAGAAACAAAGTCAAACCTGTCATCGCAAGTACTATCCATAAACTGACTCGTTGATTTAAGGTTTGTTGCTCCCAAAAGTCTGTCAACGGGCTAACTTGTAAGTTGGTTAAACGTGGAAATTGGCGCTTCAGTTCAGCGTCAATCATTTCCGCAGACATGCTTTTTCCTTCAGGCATCATTACGGTAAACTGTAAATTACTGGCTGCATCAATACGGTGTGAATATACCGCAGGTAACCTTAAAGGAGCAGCCATACCCGTTCGACTAATGGTATTGGCAACAATACCGGTAATGATAAGCAGCGGACGCTCGGCAGACCGACTCAATCTTATCGTTTTACCGATAATTTCATCATTGCTTAAATTCGGGAACATCGATTTTGCCATGTTTTCATCAATCACAATACGCTCTTCGTTATTATCTATTTGCGCTTGCGACAAATTAGCACCCGCTAGCATTTCAATGTTAAAGGCACTGAAAAAGTCACTGCTTAAACTTCTAACCTGGTACGTAACGCGGGCACCATTATTTTCTTGATCTTGAAAAACACGCACTTGCAGTGAGTCTGTCATGGGTGCAAAATCTGGAATAACCACATGACTATCTGTCACTTTATTTTCTATAAGGGCACTAACGTCGGCTAATAAGGTTTTTATTTCACTGTCTTGATACTCATCCCTATCTCTTAATTGAGTAAGGTATTCGTCATCGGCAATGTTTACAGTGACATTGTAGCCATTGCCAAGCTCGTAACCTAAGTCTTGGTAAACGGATTGGTAGCTTTGCACGGTGATCATCACCGATGCGGTGAGTAACACCGAAGCGATAGATAGTTGTACCACCATAAGCACACGGCTTAACCACTGATTGCTTTGTGCTTGTATACCTTTACCACTGCTATTTAAGTTGTTTATTAAGGCATTTTTATCTATGTCGACTAAGGCTAAAGCGCTAAATAAAACGCTTAGTAACAAGATAATCGCACCTGAGGCAATTATGGTAGTGGTATTGATGCCTATGGCATCAATCATTGGCAGACTGTCGCCGGCAATGAGCGGTAAACTCTTTAATGCCCATCCAGCGACTAAGAAGCCAGTAATTGCGGCTAACAAAAAGCTGGGTAAGTTTTCCAATAACACCAAGGTTCTAACTTTTAATAAACTGGCACCCAAACTGATTTGAATAGCAAATTCTTTAGTACGACCTTGATAATGGGCAATAAATAAATTTAATAAATTTAAGGTAGCCATTAATAACAAACCAATAACGGCGGCGAATAACGCGATGATCAAGCCTTTGGTTTCGCCTAACATATTACTGCGATAACCTTCTGAAATCACTTCTTTGTTAGTACTTGATAGAAAGCCTAAAAACATTTGAAGGTTTTCGCTTTCAGCATTTTGTGTAATGTAATCAACTAACCATTCATCGGTTTGTGCCAGTGTTGGCAGTATTGCTTGGCCACTAGGACTTTTAAGAATTAAGTAGTCAATTTCATTACTGATATTACCGATATCATCACTTTGTGCTTTTATTTCGTTTAAGTCGCTAATAAACCACACTTGCTGATGCAAAATCTCTTGATTACTGCTAATCGCCATCACATCTTCAATAACCCCTGCGATGATGTAATTCTGATTATTTGCGTCTAGTTGCTTACCCAGTACAGATTTAACACCGCCGTAGGCTGATTGCCATAATGATTCAGATATCCACACATATTTGGACGGCGATGCCATAGTCACATCGTCACCTAACAAAAGTTTTGCACCCAAAATATCTAAAATATTATTGGAAGCGTTATAGCCTGTCGTAGCATAAATAGTTTCATTAATCGAAACATCTTGATCATTTGGGGCAATACCAGCCCATTCACCCATATCAGCAAAACGCTCACTAAACGCGACCAAACGGTTCATGTTCCAGTATGAAACACTTAAACTTTCTGACATTTTGAATCGGTACTCAAATGTTTGTAAGGTGTTTTCGTTTTTGACCCCTTGTAATGGTTGATATAATAGGGTGGATGAAATGGCGATGACACTTAAAACTGCCCCCAGGGTTAAGCCTAAGGTTAAGATCAACGGAATACTTAATCTGGGTAGCGAGAATACTCTTGCTACACCATTAAATAAGGCTTTTTTGATCAAACTCATGCGACCCCCTTCAATTGTTGTTCAATAACAATTTGACCATCTAATAGTTGAATTTGTCTATTGGCACAGCGTGAATAACGGCTATCATGCGTTACCATTACAATGGTTGAGCCATTCTTGTTGAGCTGCTCAAGTAGCGCAATTACCTGATCCCCATTTTTACTGTCTAGGTTACCGGTTGGTTCGTCCACTAAAATCAAATCGGGCTTACCCACTAAAGCGCGTGCAATGGCAATACGTTGTTGCTGGCCACCTGATAGTTGATTAGGGCGGTAGTTTTGACGATGCAACATGTCTACTTGCGTTAAAACCTCTTCAACACGTTGTTTTATTTCCATTATACCTGTACCGCGATGTTCAAGAGGTAAAGCGACATTTTCAAACACTGTAAGGTTGTCAATCAGGTTAAATGACTGAAAAACATAACCAATATGCTCGTTACGAATTTGTGTGCGCTGGTCAACTTTTAGTCCAGAGGTATTAATGTTTGCTAGCTTATAATCACCTTCGCTGGCGGAGTCCATCAAGCCCATAATGGCAAGTAGGGTAGATTTACCACAACCTGACGGACCGGTTATAGCAACAAATTCACCTTTATTGATTTCTAACGAGATACCTTGTAGTGCATGGGTTTCTACTTGCTGGCCATCATAGCGTTTATGAATGTTGTTCATTTCAACGACTTTGTTCATGATATTTTCCTTTTTATGGTTTATTCTGTAAGTGATAATTGTCTGAATTTATTGTATTTACTGGTGTCTGAACTCACGATTTCTTCACCCAATACTAAACCTTGGTTAATGATTATATTGCCATGTGACAACTCACCAAAACTAATCTCTCTTTGCTTTAGGGTGTTGGCATTTGTGCGAACGAATATCGATTGCTTACTGCGCGGACGCAAACCTGCCACTTGTGGAATATATACAGCGTCAGTTTGATGCTTAACAAAAACGTGTGCTGAGATGGCTAAAGAAGGTCGAGCGTTTGAGGTTAAAGTACCGTCAAGTATTGCTTCGGCTAATACAGAACCATTGGTTACTACGCTTTCAATACGAGAAATGTGCCCACTGATCATGCCTTTTTGGGTATCTATACTTACCTTGGCACCAATGTCAATTTGATCCGCTTGTTGTTGTGGTAAACGAATGCGGGCGATTAATTCATCATCGCTGCCTACTTTTGCAATCGATTCACCTAACTGAACACTTTGTCCAAGTTCAACTTCTAATGTTTGCAATGAACCTGTAATACCTGCTTTTACCTGCATGTCGTCCAATTGTTTTTCTAGTAAAGCAACTTGTGATCCTTGTTGAGTAATCGTGATGTCACGCTGTGTTAATTGATAGCCCTGCATTTGAATGAATTGTATATACTTTTCTTTTTCAAACGCTAAGCGACTCGACTCTTGCTTCACTGCCAATTTTGCTCGTTGCAACTCTATTTTTGAAGAGACACCCAAGCCCCTTAACTCTTCATATACCGATAGTTCAAGTTGTGCTTTTTCAATTTCGGCTTCGATATCCGCAATACGACCTTGATAATTTAATCGCTCGCTTTGTTGTTCATACTTAAACGCTTCACGCTGCGCTTGCTGCTGGGCCAATTCGCCGCGTGCTTCGCTAACTTCTTGCTCAAGTATAGGGTTAAACAAGTGCAAAATAACCGTCTCTGGCGTTACTTTTGTACCAGGACGTACCAGTATTTCTGCAACCTTACCTAATGCTGGTGCGGTTAATAAACGCTCTCTAGCTGAAATGAGTTCACCATAGGCACTACTGTATACATCTAAGGCGCCTTGTTGAACGGTTTGAAAATTCAAACTAGCAGCGGAAACTGATTTTGTTGATTGACTGCTTATCGTATAAGTCGCATAAGCTAATAGCAAAAGAAACAGAGAAATTGCCGACCATTTTTTCCACGGTTTTTGTGTTGTTAATTCAATTTTCATAATAAAGTCACGTTTTAGGGGGCGAGTTAAAAGAGGTATTGGAAGTATCGTGCCAACATTGCAAACCCATTAAAAACAATGACCTATGTTTTTTTAGCTTGCAGAATCAAGGTGATATGTTCGACTTTGTAACAGTGATGTTCGAAAATGTTGAGCGGCTTTACTCACTCCAAAACATAGTCTCCATTTCCATTTTCATCTGAACCGTTTGTATTGCAAGGTGGGCTTGCATCTTTTACTTCTTTGCCTCGCGCAAGCACTACTGCCAATAAATTTTTAGCAATATCAACTCCAACAAAGTTTGATTGGAATAAGTTTTAAAGTGGGTTGCAGATGCAAGTGGTCAAATACGCTAGATCGGGACGAATTACTCATTATCGGGACAAGTTCACATGCCAAATCAGACAAGCAAAAGACTGGAATGGGCTAAGATATTCAATGGTAAGATAAAAATATTTCTAAAAAAGTGGCACAACTTTCGCCTTACTGAATTTGAATCAAACGATAACTGATGGTCAGTTAACTAAACAAACTAATAGGAAAATGTCATGTTAAACAAAACTAAAATTTCAGCCGCCTTACTTTGTAGTGGAACAATACGTTTGGCCAACTATTTGGAGTTGTTAAGCAATATTTTGTATGGCGCTATGTGCCAACAGGGGTCATTCACGGTCTTCATATTACTTGGAAGTAGTAAGATAAAGGGGTCAGTTAAACTTTGACTTACATCAGGATTTTGTGCCACCCAAGCCTCCAATATTGGTCTTTATTTCTTAGCCTAAATAATGCCTCACTGCCTACCAAGAATCATCCGCTTTCCAGTTAGATACCCATTCAGGAATATCGTCCGCTGGCATGGGTCTGGCAATGGCATAACCCTGCGCCAACTCACAACCCAGTTGCAACAGTGCTACCCCATGTGAGATGGTCTCTACACCCTCCGCAATAACGTCACGCTGGAATGCCTTAGCTAAACCCACCACACCTTTAACAATCGCTAAATCGTCGGCATCGTCTAACATATCTCGCACGAAACTCTGGTCGATTTTAATCATGTGCGCTGGCAGATGTCTGAGATGGTTGAGCGATGAATACCCCGTACCAAAGTCATCTAAGGCAAAGCGTACACCAAGGTCATGGCATGCATTCATGGTCGCAGACACCCTATTGATGTCACTTAACACACTGGTTTCCAGTATTTCCAATTCTAAACGGTGAGGGGGCACTTCAGGATGTGCTGACAACAATACTGCTAAGCGTTTTGCGAAGTTATCTTGTTGTAATTGATAGGCAGTAATGTTGACACTGATAGGGAGGTTGATTCCTATGCTTCGCCACTGGCTTATTTGGCTCAATGCAGCGCCTATGACCCATTCACCCATTTCAAGACTAATGGCATGACCATCTATCGCAGATAAGAACTTTAAAGATGGAATTAAACCACGAACAGGATGCTGCCAGCGGATTAAAGCTTCTACGCCTATCACCTCGCTAGTGCGCATATTAACTTTGGGTTGGAAGTGCATCACAAACTCACCTCTATCCAAAGCTGAACGAATATTATCTATATTCTCTAGTTGGATTTTAACCGCATTATCTTGTTCGATATCAAAATGGTGATAACGGTTCTTGCCAGCTTGCTTGGCACCATACATGGCTTGGTCGGAGCGGCGCATGAGTTGGTCTGCGGTTACCCCGTTTTGTGGATAAAATGCGACCCCGATACTCGCTGAAACTTGCATTTCTATATCATTTACGGTTATGGGGTAAGCAGCTGACTTTAGCAGCCGTTCTAATACAGGCTCACTATCCTCGGGCTTTTCTAAATCTATCATGACTGCAATAAATTCATCACCGCCAATACGTGCCAGCGTATCACCTTCACGCAAAGCATCTTTCATGCGTTGTGACACGGCAACGAGTAGTTCATCCCCCAAATTATGGCCGTGGAGGTCATTAACTTCTTTGAAGCCATCTAAGTCCAAAAACGCAACAGATAATGACAGATTACGACGTTGACACTGCATCATTGCTTGCCTTAAGCGGTCAGCTAGTAATACACGGTTAGGCAGATTGGTCAGTGAGTCGAAATGAGCAATGTGTTCCAGTTGCCCCTGATATGTTTTAATATCTGTAATGTCAGTGCTTACTGAAATATAGTGTTGCACGAGATCAGTATCACTTTTGACGGCGCTGATGGTCATCATTTCAGGATAAATGTCACCATTTTTACGGCGGTTCCATATTTCGCCATGCCAATGCCCTTTCGTTAATATCGAATCCCACATTTCGACATAAAACTCTGGCGATTGACGCCCAGATTGAAGAATTCTTGGATTTTTCCCCAGCACGTCATCAGGAGAGTAGCCAGTAATGTAACTGAAAGCATCGTTGACTTCCGTAATAGTTGCAGCGCTATCGGTTATCATAATGCTCTCATGGGCAGAGCTGAACACACTGGCCGCGCGTTTTAGCTTTTGGAATAGACGTTCTTTCTCTTCGTTGGCAAGAATTAACTCATCCGCTCGCTTATCTTTTTCTTTGTTTTTTAAGGCAAGCTCTATGTTTGCAAGAATTAACTCATCCGCGCGCTTATCTTTTTCTTTGTTTTGGAAGGCAAGCTCTATGTTGGCAAGACCTAACTCATCCGCGCGTTTTTGTTTCTCTTCGTTGGCATCATTATTTTCTTGTTCGAGCTGTTTTTGTTCGGTGATATCTTTGAACAGTAATGCGAACTGTCCATTTTCATACGGGAAAGCAGATGTATCATAGTATCTCCCTGTATTATGGTTGAAATAGATAAATGATCGTGATTCTTTTGTAAAGTCAATATCGCCATACATTTTTATCCAATACTTTTCAATACCTGGATAAAACTCAAGGACTGTTTTACCCACAATGGCATTGGCTTCTATATCTGTTTGTTTTTCATATGCCTTGTTAACTTCAAGTATTCTGTAATCACAAGGTATATTTTTTTCATCACATATTATTTCACATAAGGCAAAACCTTCAGCCATGTGGTCAAATAAATATTGGTATTTTCTTTCTAAACTTGATAGTAAAAGTGCTTTATCTTTAATATCACTAGTATCAATTTTAACCATTACAACTCCTAAGTAGAAAGGAAATAACTTGTACACATGATTAATTTAGCTTAAATCCACACATAACGCCCCAATAAACCGACTACAAATTACAAATTACAAATTACAAATTACATGCAGATTAAATATAGTATTTTGATGAAGATCAACTTTTAAACTTTTTTAATGAATTCGAGCAAATATATCAAAATGAACTTATCTTTGAAGGAGTTTAAGGCAGAATAAATGCGCCCCTTATCTAAACAATGACTAATTGACTGGGCTTTGAGCTTGCAGCAAAACTGGCTATTTGAATAAGTCAGTGACTAACGAAAAAGGGAGAATGGGTGGCTTAACTGAATGAAACAGGTAGATGTTGCTAGCTTAGTGCAAAGCAGGCAGAACAATTTCAATTCAGTTTCGGTCTTTAGCCTTATGGCCCCTAGGATAGTTACTTTGTCAATGGCCCCTAGGATAGTTACTCTGTCAATGACCCCTTTGAAGCTTAACCTTCTATTCACCTAGTTAATAGCGAACGACCATTGATCGCTGTGAGATCAATCGGTCAATGCAACACTATACTATGATAAAGCGGAGGCGTTGCCATGAAACAGAGAAGAAGAATTTACTACAATGCACAACAACGTGCGGTAATTTGGGATCGATATCAGCAAGGTGATTCTTTGCATGACATAGCAAAGTTCTTTGATAGAGGCCATTCAAGCATACAGGGAATATTAGTTAAAACCGGTGGGATCAAACCTTTAGCTAAAAAAAGAGCGCCATCATCTTTAACGGCCCAAGAGCGAGAAGAAATTTTTCGCGGTATCTCATCGCAATTATCTATTCGCGAAATAGCCAAACAACTTAATCGCGCGCGCTCAACAATATCTAGAGAAATTAATCGCAATGGAGGTCGCATAATTTATAGGGCGAACAAAGCTGATCTAGCTGCGTGGGAAGGAGCAAAACGACCAAAACTCTATAAACTTATATTGAATAAAGCATTGGCAAAGTTAATTGCGATGAAATTACATCGTAGCTGGTCACTACAGCAAATCGCTGGTTGGTTGATGCGAACTTATCCTAACAAGGACTTGCATGTGTCTCACGAAACAATATATAAAACGCTTTATATCCAAACGAGAGGAGCATTGAAAAGAGAACTTAAACAGTGCTTGCGCTCTCGGCGGGTTATGAG
>CAXMOM010000033.1:0-12664 GCA_964195425.1 Acidiferrobacterales bacterium | reverse complement strand
CCATGGGGCCTCAACAAGGAAAAAAAGTGTTTGCACTACAAACCTTAGCAGCCAACAATGAAGGCGAGTATGGACAGCTAGCCAATACAAGTGGATTTTCTCTACACGCAGTCACTTCGTGTCGAGGTAATTCGCTAACGCGGATGAGCCTGACAAACTAGAAAGGCTATGCCGTTCCATCAGTCGCCCTGCCATTAGCGAGCAGCGTTTAAGCATGACTGACCATGGAAAAGTACGTTATGAATTAAAGACGCCATATCGTGATGGGACCGGTAACCGGCGTGAACCCATGTTTTCTTTGACCCTCTAGACTTCATTGGCAAACTAGCGGCACTCATTCCACCACAAAGGCTTAACCTTACGCGATTCGGATTACCCGCTAGTTTGGGGTGTTCGCTCCCAATAGCAACCTTCGCGCTCAAGTAACTGCCTCAAAACGCGGCAAGAACAGCCCCAGACTTATAAATAAAGAAGATAGCCAATCTGATAACTAGCAGGTAATCTGCCATACCATGCCAGAGAGATGACATGGCTAGCAGGGACTGCACAGCGCCTAAAGCGTGTTTTCAACATAGACATTAACGAATGTGAGAAATGCCAACGGCATAATGTGAGTATAATAGCTTGCATCACCGACGTTTTTGTCATCAATAAAATACTGACTCACCTTGATAAAAAGTACCCAGTATCAGCTCAAACGAGGCTATTGCGGCTTCTGCGAGCCCCGCCTTACGATTTTACCATTCAACGCGACTTCAAATATGGGGCATAGACTACCTACTCGACACGCACTAAGACATACATTATCTCATGGTAGGTCGACTTGCATGCGACGCCGAAGGTTTTTGTACCAATGGTATATCAATATAAGAAATTTAAAGCTGTCATTTCAGCGAAAATAACCGCAATTTCTCCTTAGTAAACATTAAACCGCATTCAACGAAGAATACGACGATAGTTATTCAACACCAATAGTGTCTTTGATTATTCTGTCGCACGACTTGGCTTTCGCACGATTAATATCCATATTGTGCAATATCTCATGATAGCTTGTTTTTGTTATCTGTTGTCCATATGTACACATAAAACCATTGTTAGGGTTGGTCTCCACGGACGCCTTGTAACCATCCAAATCGTAAAGAAGTGAACTGAAATTAATGTCATCTGCAGTTCCAATTAGACTTATACCCCTGGTCACCATACTTTTAAGAATAGCTTTGGTAAAACAAGGGCATGACTCCGGTGTCTCTGCTGCGCTAGTAGCGGTACCCGTTGACTTAGGTGTCTCTGCTGCGCTAGTAGCAGCGGTACCCGTTAAGCTTAGTGTTAATGTTGTCACAAATGCGACCATTAATTTCTTTATTTTGTTCATTTTAATCTCCAATATATCAACACTACACACATTATCTAGAGATAGATAAATAGCGTGTAATCATTTTGTGAATAATATGGTTAGACATGCTGAAAAAAGCAGATAACCCCATCCTTATTTTACTGTCATATAATTTACCCTAAATCCCTGCCTAACCAATTGTACTATATCCACGATTGTTTGTCCTACATCTACCATTTTCTGATTCGGGTTCGGTAAAAATTCGGTGTTCAGTCACAGGTAAACCTTAAAAGTATTCAACTCACGACTGACCATCTTGGTCATCGATTCGTTAAAGTTCGGTATGGTGTCAGTTGGAAAAATATCAGAAATTGGTGCTGAAAAAACCCATTAGTATTTTTTCACTTACTGCAACTTCGGTAATGACACCTCCCTACTCATAAAATTTATTATTTGTAGCTAGTTTGAAAATCATCAAAGCTCGGAGAGAAAGCCGGGGAATTTTGCTACCCCACCCAACCCACTGGCACCTTTGATATAGCCCGCATGGGTTTGACAGAGGATTTTAGGTTTTTGCTCTCACTATACCGTCAACTCTACATTTTAAAACTCAGGAAAATACTATGCAAAATCATGAAGAAACCATTATTAATTATATCGAAAATTGTGACCATACTGACGACGACAAGGCCATTTTCATTAACCTTATTTTAGCGCTATATAGCTATTGTCATGAAGGCTGTGGTAGCGATTCACCAAAGACACTCAAACAACTATTTCCAATAGAAGCATGGGAATATAGAAAAAGGGAAGGCAGTTTTTGATACATTTCTTTCTAGGCTGGAGCCTGAAACAAAACAACTAAAATCTACAACATTCGTTTTGCTTATGATTCAGATAAACCTATTCGTTCTAATAAAATTTGATTATTCTCTTTGGTATCCCTCAGCTACAAAATGACGTATTTGCTGTGTCTTAATCACTAAAAAAAGAAGGGCGGAAGAAACAAACTAATTGCTTATTAGTCATCATATCGTTATTGTTTTATCATGAATTATTAATTATGGAATATTTGTACTTTTTTAACACATATCCCATAAGTGAATTTATGCAAAAAAACCTGCGGGCATGGAGCAATAATGCTAAGTAATAATATTATAGATTTTGAAAAGTTAGAGCAATTGGGAAAGTCGCAGGCTTCCGCATATCAAACTGCATCACCCTATCCGCATTTTGTTGGTGATGATATTTTTAAGGAGGAAGTGCTTGACACTATTTTGGAAGAGTTTGAAGTTTCAGAGAAGAATTTTTTTAGCTTTGATACGAAGTATGAAAAAAAGTTGCAAATGAATAAGGAAGAACATTTCGGCCCAATGCGCTCAACTTTTTTCATCAACTAAACTCCTCTCGATTTCTGCAGTTCTTAGAATCATTAACGGGAATAAATGGTTTAATTCCAGATCCGTATCTACAAGGAGGTGGTCTTCACAAGATACCGCGCGGTGGTAAGCTTGGGATTCATGTTGATTTCAATAGGAATAAACAACTCCAAATATTCCGGCGAGTAAATGTGCTTGTTTATCTGAATAAAGACTGGGAAGAAGAATATGGAGGTCATTTTGAACTCTGGGGTGATGCTAGTGGAAAAGAGAAGAAGAAGTTACTGCCTATATTTAATAGGATGGCTATTTTTACCACTACCCGCAGCAGCTTTCATGGACATCCAGAACCGTTAACCTGTCCTGATGAGAGATCAAGAAAGTCCTTAGCATTTTATTATTATACCGCTGTTGATAAAGGTGAACAGTCTTCTAAAGAACACAGTACAATATTTTTAGATAGTAAAGGTAAAGAAGATGAAATTGGCACAATACATCCAGTTAGAAAGGCTGTAAGAAAGATAAAACGACTGCTAAAAGTTTAAAATCTTAGCTTAACTCCTAGTAAGTTATTTATAATTTATGAGCATCTCCATGCAGTCTTAGTTGTACTTATAAATGAGATGACTGTGAACACATATTATTAACCGACAGCTTCGGAGGGTTTATATGATCATAGGGTACTGTCAAGTTACCGAATTCGGATAAACAGAACCACGATTTAACTGCCTATACTGGTATTTTGCATGGTTAAATAAACCACATTTGCATTGAGTAAGTGAACCATCTAATTTCCCTTAGTAGCTATAAGAATCAATGCTTCGTTAATTCATAATCGGGTCAACATTTAGTGCAAATCGAACCGAAACTGGTTCAAATTGAGTAGCAAATTAACAACAGGCTTTCTAATAAGATGCCAATGCGATTAAAAGCTCATGCGATTTTACAGTTACTTATTTTGTAACCGGGTCTGAAAAAGCAATATCAAAACCTTTTGCTAAAGTTTGCAGCCTTTTATCCAAGGTCCATAAAGAAACATTTTCTGAAACAAGCACTGAGGTTAGCAATGCTATGTCGATATATCCACAGCCCTTGCCATAAAGCTTATTGACTTCAATGGCTCTAAGTATCTCCGACATAGTCGCAATTTTACTGGTTTTAAGTAGCGACAAATCGTTTAAGGTTTGGGCCCTAGGGCTTGGAGGCGTTCCACATGAGATTTCGGCAATTATGAAAGGGTGACATTGTACTTCGTCATTTTTCAAAAGGTACACTAAATTATCGTTAGCCTCTTTAAAATGTGAAACCCATATAGAGGTATCTACCAATACCATCGTTATCCCTTCCGTCTAGGTATGTCTTCCATTTCTGGTTGATTACTACCAATAGCAGCAAGCCTTTTGGCGGCATTAACGCGAACAAAAGTCTGCATTGCTTCCCTTATCACGCTAGCTTTATCGCTATTGGGTTCACAAAATTGCGCTGCTTGGTCAAAAAGTTCATCTTCGATACTGACAGTTGTTCGCATAATTTATAACCTAGTTGTGTAAATATTGATGCTACATAGTATCATTAATGATGCTGAGATGTAATTGGTAAAATTTGCTATATAAATTAGAGGTGTTAGGCCATTGCAGCTTAAGTAAGCTATCAGGCATTTTTGTCTTTAACCAAAATCACTCAACGGCTCCTATGAGAGGTCACATTCCAGTAACGTTTTATTCAATTGTATAACTATAATTCGCTTATAACGGGAGTAGTTTGTAAAAACTCAATGTCGCTTAACTGCCCTTTTTTGCCTGATTAGGTAAGCTCGTCATATTGTATTTTTTAACAAATTATAACGGGCTTAAATACCGCAATAGCTGTCGTACGCAGTTCAAATTTGTACTCGAAGTTTGTGCCATAAGCCGCCGTTGGACTATACTCAATGTATGCTAAACCTAGGGTTTCAAAGCAAATCATACAAAATCACCTTCGTCGATTACTAACGCGTTATGCGTAAAAAAAAGCACCAACCAAACTGGCAGATGCTTATTGATGATCGGTTTGGTCAGGTTATCTCATACTAAGATTGCTTCTTAAAGCGACGCGATGCTAAACCCATTAAGCCGAATGCGAGAATGGCTAGGGTTGAGGGCTCTGGTACCTGAGCAACGCTCCATAACTGTTGCCCACCATTGGGTGCGAACAAGCGCAATGGAGTGCCCACTAAAGCCATGGTGTTATTACCAATGTCAACTAGGCTGCTCATACCGAAATCGGCACCAAGAGTGGTATTGTAGGGAGGAACTTGTATCGGGGAACCTGAAGAATAATCAACCGTTCCATTGATGATATTATATGTCCAGTTCAGGGTGTCGAGATCAAAGAATGCCTCTCCTGAGCCGCCAAAGGTAATGTCAATATCGACTTTACCTAATGTGGTAAAGTTTGCGAACGGACAAGTCACCGCCAAACAGGCAAGGCCACTAAAGTCACGAATTTCGTCGTAAGAACCAATACGATCGCCATTCAAATCGTCAACGCTAAAAGTAAAGAAGCTCCCTAACGAAGGCAGTACGAGGTTATCCATTCGATAGTGTGTGATGATTCCAGCAAAGGCTTGACTGGAGACCAGTATGCACAGCAGTAAACTTAATACGGACGTCGATAATGGGCTATCAAGGCGCCTGTTCTTAAATAACTTGATTTTTTTCAATTTCATACTCTATCTCCTTTTTTGAACATTTGATTATTTCCAACAGCAAACTAGTGTATAGGTAAAATAAAACGTCATTTTTCATAACCTTTAAAATTTAGTGTAGCTCAAGTTTTCAATTCCACCACTAAATTCCACCTCTTTTTCATATAAATGAAAGAGCGATAGTCAGCCACTTCTCGCCTATTACTCAACTGTTTTCACAAAATTAAAAATAGAAACAAGCGCCTCCCGCTGTTGTGCAAACCAGCTATGAATATTGCTTTTATTCAAACAGACTTATCTGAGGCGGTGCTCTACTTTGTGGTACTGTCAACTTATCGAATTAAGAATATTTGAATCCGATTTCAGTAGTTTATGCCAAATTCTGGACACAACTAGCCCTGCTCCACTCAGCAAAAGCTCGTTCACGGAGTATTCTGTAATTACTGGCTTTCGTATGATGTCGGCCAAGTCTAAACAGGTTATTGACAATACCGTGACACGATAGAAATCGTTGAGCCTACCCTTGTGACTTATTATTTGAGGTGGAAAGCGATATCCGGCATAAATATTGGTATTTTTCATGCCTTGATTATTGCATGTTTCTGAGTCTGCTCGTTAACTTGACAGTACCCTCGTTATGCAAGCGCTTGTATCTGAGCCAGTGCAAGCTCAATTTCCTGCTCATTATTGATTAATGAGGGAGCAAACCTAGCATAACTTTTTCTATAAGGGGTACTGCTCATAATAATCCCTTTGTTATGCATCGCTTTCACCACAGATCCAGCGTCCATGCCTTTCACGTCGAAACACACCAGCCCCGATGAAAGATCACTGCTAGCGGGTGTGTATTGAGTCACATGTGGCATCTTTGCCAAGCCTTGTTTTGTTTGTGTATTTAATTGGTGTATGCGCTCTTGCACCTTGGCTTTACCCAATTGCATATGTAACTTAAATGCTTCAGGCAACGCCCAGCGGTGTTCAAATGAATGGAAGCCGCCTGGTGACATGTGCTCACCCATAGCTACTTGGTCTTGCGCCATGCCGCCTAACCACACTTCATATGAAGCACTGAAGCTAGGAATAACCGGCTCGCTTTTTGCCCATGCGCGTTCATTTCCCCAAATTACGCCTGTGCCTCTTGGACCAAAAATCCATTTGTGCGTGCCGGCTATAAAGAAATCGCAACCTAATTCACTTATATCCTGATTTTCTATGCCAAAGCCATGCACACCATCAACACAGAATAATATTTGTTGATTAGCTTTTCGATCTTTGTTGAGGTTTGCTATTGTGTCTGCCATTGCTCTAATGGGTAGTTTTACACCAGTAGAAGAATGAACCCATGTTGCTGCAAAAACACGGGTTTGGTAATTAATTCCATCGCGCAAGCGCTTAAGTATATCGGCTACATTAACCATTTCAGGGTTTTCATATAAGGAGATGCGTTTTACTTTAGCCCCAGTGCGGTTTGCTCTATGCGCTAGTGACAAATCGGTAGAGTAGTGATCGTGCACGGTTTGCAATATTTCATCGCCATCTTCCAATTTTAAACCGCTGTAAACAAGCCCCAATCCCATAGTTGTGCTGTCGGTTAGTGCGATGTTTTCAGGTTTTCCACCCATGTATTTAGCTGCTGCGGAGCTAATTTCAGAGTCGATTGTTTGAAAGTGTTCGTGCCAATAATCGGAGGGGTTTTCATCAAACGCCTTTCGATGTTTATCGATAGCGTCAGACACGGGCTTTGGGTGTGATGCCAGTAAGAATGTAGATAACTGAATATACTTATGGGTAAGTGGAAACAACTTGCGTAACGCTTGCCAGTCTCCGGCTTTTACAAAACTATCTGTAATATTGGGCTGTGTTGTAGCGCGCAACATACCGCTAGGTGCCAATAAACCTGTTCCTACTCCTAATCCCATAGCACTTAAAAATTGACGTCTAAACATGTAGTCTTCCTTTTTATAATTACTCCATGCAGGCTGCTTAATGTTGTTACTTTGGGTTAGACCAATGCATGGTAATCAAAGTGTAGTCCACAATTAGCATTTATTCCTTTAAGGAAGAAAATATATTGATTTAAAATTTGATGAGGTAAACGTAGCGAGTTCACACGCTATTGAATATTTTTGTGCGTTCGTCCGGAAGATAAATTCTCAAAGTTGACCAATAGAAATGGCTTTTACTCACCATTTGAGCAAAGAGAAGCACTTCAACCATAGCCTATTGACTGGCGACTCAACGGCATTAGCCGTCATAAGCCTTTCAAATTTGTACAGTTGTGATCCCCCAAGCTCTTTCACTGAATGTGAGCAATCCCATAAATAAATTGTCTGAATAATTTGATGTTAACTTTCGTTACGGCTCTACAAGAGTGTTTACAGCATTTCTTGTCACCGTCAGTTTTCCCTCAAAATAACATTACAAGTATCATAGAAGTAAATTTTAAAACTTGCATTTTATAACCCAAAGCTATTTAATATGCCAAATTGCGTTATAAACATTAAATGGTTTTGTTTATGTAACTTATGAGATGACAATGGCAGAGAATACAAATGTTCAAAATCAACTATTGAGCGACGCGGAAGTGGTGCAGAGGATTTTTGTTCACATCGACAATGGCACTACAGATAAGGGCCAACAAACGTGGAAGGAGCCCGTTGATAATTACCGTTCTAAAGAACGATTAGACGCCGAGTTCAGAATTCTGCAAAACCGAACCATAGTTTTTTGTCCTTCGAGCGCATTGGCCAAGCCCGGAGATTATGTTGCTCGTGACGTAGCAGGCATACCTTTGATTACGGTACGTGGATTAGACGGTAACGTGCGTACTTTTAAAAATGCTTGCCGACATAGAGGGGTTCAACTGGTTAATGGTCAGGGGTGCGCCCGCGCGTTAGTTTGCCCCTATCATGGTTGGGCATATAGTCTTGACGGAAGTCTAAAAAGTATTCCTCACGAGCATGGGTTTCCTGAAATTGATAAAGCTACACGAGGGTTGGTTGCTGTAGCGTGTTTTGAAAGCAATGGATTGGTGTTTATCAACCAACACTCCCAAGCAAACATAGAGCAGGATGTTTCGTTTCTACCAAAACTGATACCTGATGGTTACCGTTTATTGAATTTAGGTAGCCAAGTAGTAAAAGCAAATTGGAAATTACATCTCGAAAGTTCTCTGGAGGGTTACCATATTCGGCAAACCCACAAAAACACCTTCTTCCCAGTGCAATACGATAACCTCACCGTAATCGAAACCTTTGGTGTAAATAGCCGTGTGGCATTTCCCTACCAGTCTATTGAAGGATTAAGGCATAAAAAACAGATTGATATCAACGTAAATGCTCGACTGACGTATGTGTATCATTTGTTTCCAAACGTGGTGATTTCAACTTTTCCAGGATGTATGCAAGTGGTTATCCTTGAGCCAATCGATGAATCAACAACTCGGCAACACTCTTATCTTGTCAGCGATATTGGCGATAACGAAACTGAACAGCTTGATGCTGTTTTGCAAGGACAAAAATTTGCTGCAAAAGGCGCCATTGAAGATCTGGAGATAGTTTTGTCGGCGCAACGAGGATTGGCAAGCGGGGCAAACGCCTTTTTAGAATTTGGCTTATTTGAGACTGCCATTGTTCGCTTGCATGCCCATCTAGAGAAAGAATTTGAACGATTATCTAAACTTAGTGGTGAGTAACATTATGCAGGCTAGTTCCCCGAGTTCATCTGTGGATAAATCACTGGATAATTATTATCAGACTAAAATATTATCTAACTATCCGTCGTCAAATCGATTATTGCTCTCGCTCTTTAGTCAACCCAACCTAAAATACATGTCAATCAAACAATTGATCGCTTGGGGTGAGTTATTTGCACATGAACCGGCTACGATCAGAGTCTCTGCAGGGCGCTTAGTCAAACAAGGATTTCTATTAGCTCAACAACGTGGGCACTACACTGTAGGCGCGACGGACAAATCGATTAATCAACTCGCGGCAAAATGGCGGCATTCACTCGACATAGTTGATCTGTGGAACGGCGGATGGTTAAGTGTATACACCGCGCACCTTGGACGCACCTGTAAACAAAGTATCCGTGAGCGTGAGCGCGCGTTTAGACTAATGGGGTTTAAACCTCTTGAAAAAAACCTTTGGTGTCGACCAGATAACCTAAAGGAAACAGCAGATGCAACATTTACTCGATTGGCTGAAATTGGACTCGAAAAACACGCTATTCTAATGAAAGTCGATCATTTTAATAATGATCTGACTACCAATCCGAAGTCTTTATGGTCGCCTAAAGAGTTAGATAAGAAGTATGTACTACTCGTATCGCTGATGGAAAAAAGTGCACAACGACTTAGTGGTTTTGATGTCAAACAAGCGACCAGAGAATCCTTTTTGATTGGAGAACACGTAATACGTCAAATCAATCAAGACCCATTATTACCAAAAGAGATGGTAGACACATCAGCAAGGCAAGCATTACTAAGTACCATGATTGAGTACGACAGAATTTGTCATCCGATTTGGCATGAGTTTGTTAATCATTGCTGAGTGAATTTTGGCTGTATTGAATAAGTGAACCATATAATTTCCCTTAGTAGCCATAAGAATCGATGCTTCGTTAATTCATAATCGGGTCAACATTTAGTCCCAATCGAACCGAAACTGGTTTAAATTGGGTAGCAAATTAACAGGGTGTTTCTTTCTTCTGTGACACGCTTCAAATCAGCTTTGAGCTTGCGTATTTCCTCATTCTCAGCAGATTGCTGGGTCGGTTTTTCGCTTTATTGACCCAGTAATACAAAGATTTATCGGAAATACCTAAGCGCTTTGCAACACTGAGTACAGAGAAGCCTTTTTCCAACACTTTTCGAACCGCTTCTTGCTTAAATTCATCAGGATATTTTTTTTTCATAACACTTTTTACCTTACTTCGCTTTCTAAGTAAAAAATGTCTACAGATTTAGGGAAAGATCAATCGCGAAGACGTCTATTTACATAGGCATGATAAATATTGTCTATGAATTGCGACAGGTATCTACGAAGTTGCGAATCTAGATATATAAGCAGATTACGAAGATGTCATGTGTATGACATGCAAGCCTGACCACTAACAATATTATGTTTTCAAACACTTATTACACTAAGATTTGAAGCTTAATTTATATTTTAAAGGACTTATTTGATTATTATAGGAATTAACAGCCATCGAGATAGCTTGTTATACTCATGAAGTTGACGAAGTAAGACTGCTCATAAGTAATATTACACGCGTCCGCACCATAGCCAATTGCGTCATAATATGACTGACTGTTAGCATCCGCTGTTATGTGCTTAGGTAAAATAAATAGGCACCACTTTCTTCGATTCTCCAATCATTTTCGCTTAAATTAAGCAAAGCTTTAATCTCACTATGTATAGGGTACCCATAATGGGTAAGAATGCCGTCAACATCAGGTGGAATGACTCCTGTTCGGCTAATATTGTTTTCGCCTTCGATAACTGATTTTAGATAAACCAATTTTACTGCTTCATTTAAAGAGCCTTCCAGCTGTTTCATTGTTGCACGATGAGCATCTGAAGAAATATCGATAAACTTTGGTGCAGCAGTGATTGCAAGGACACCAAGTAAAACAATTACAATAACTAACTCTATCAGGGTAAAGCCGACTTGTTTTTTTACTCTCTGTTGTTGCATGTTGATTCAACTTTGATGTCTGAATGTATAAACAATTATTAATTGAAACGCTTTTTAGATAACGGCCTGTTTTTATCTTGACCGCAGCTATTATCAAAATATAGATTTAGTTAACAATAAAATTACCATGTTCAATTTTGCAAATCGTTTTTTGAGTAGCCCCAAGGAAGATACTTATCAGTAAACTTAGTTACTCGGAAGCAGAACCACATGTTAGATTTAAAATATGAAGTGTAACTCCACTGACACACCTAGTTCTTTTTGCTCATCAATGCATCCAGTTGTAAGCCGTTTATAATAGCACCCCAGTGCTTGCCGCCATGAAATATAGGGATTGACAAGTCGAACAATACCTCTCCCGTGTCTCTAATATAGGTTTGCAGGAGAAACGGGGCAACGCTGTTGGTTCTTCTAATTTCAGTTTCGTTACCTTTGTAAAATCGACACTGCCTGCTGTATATCAAGTCTTGCTCTTTATTGCCCGTCGGTTTTTTAGAATATTCACTGTGGTGAGCGGTTAAATAACCATCTTTAGCAATAGCTAAAATATACAATGACCCAGAAATAGATTGTTTCCAACTATCTATAATGTCCTGTATTTCAGACACCAATTGGGTGGTGTAACTGCAGTTGTACTTTTTTGGCTCGCATAATGTGTCAAAATGCTGATAATTTTTATCAAACATGTTGTAACCGGCATTGGCCATTTTATCGAGTATCTTTTCTAGTTGTATTTTGTAAGACAGCATTTGACTGAGTATTTCTTCGAACTTTCCGCGGCCAGTGGTATACCGGGACAACATTTCAAGGGTCTTTTCTGTATCTTTTCTCAATGATTCAGAAAAATCAATTGAAGATTTCATACTTTGCAGCGTTAATTCACTGAGTTCAGTGATGTTTTTAGAGTATTTAAGGTTGTCTTTGTTTGACAGCACCATTTCTTCAACTGAAGACCTTATACCAAGAATTTCACTTTGAGTTAATTCTGACCCATTTAAAATCACTTTTGATTTTATTGATATAGATTCTAATGTTTTGCTCACTAAGCTAATATCGCTGCTGATATTTTTTGATTCAATTGCAATAGTGTTAACGGGTGTCTGAACGTTCTTTAATATATTACTGATATCGTCTGTTGCTAACTGTACCTTTACCGCCAATGTTCTTACTTCATCTGCTACAACCGCGAAACCTCTTCCAGCTTCTCCTGCTCTGGCTGCTTCAATAGAGGCATTGAGCGCTAACAAATTTGTTTGTTGCGAGAAAGATTGAACAGTGAGTACCACCTTACTAATAAGCTTAGTATTATTAGACAGCTCATCAATTAGCTCAATAAAACTCTTCATTTGCGTCTCGATGTTTTCTGCGCTTTTATAAAGGTGTAAGGTTTGCTCCAATGTTTGTTCAGCAATGTCTGTATTTTTGGCGTTATTATCAGATATTGAATGAGTTCTGCTTGATACATTATCAAGCGCTAAGTCGGCTTGATGAATAGATTCGGCTATCTTTAAGGAACTGGATTGTTGTTGTTCTGAAATGACTCTGGCGTCTTGAGAATATTTTCGT
>CAXMOM010000032.1:0-24195 GCA_964195425.1 Acidiferrobacterales bacterium | reverse complement strand
GTAATCATCAGTTGCACTTAAGAATCAATATGGCGCATACATTCTCACGTTACAAGACCAGCTAGGCCATGCAGATTTGCGCACCACCTAAATGTATACGTATATAATAAAACGAGGTAGCAACTCACTGGTTAGTCCTTTGTCTCGCCTCTAGTGCAGCTAATGTTTGCGCCTTGAATCAAAGGCGCAGCCTCTGATTCAACAGCTGATAAAGCCACGGGCCACTTTTTATCTTGCACCAGCTACATCAGCTAAGTTTTTTGATAGGCCTGGTCCAGCGGATCCACTAAAACCATAAAAATCAAAATCCATTAAATCGAGACGTAAATCTGTGTAAAAATGGTGCCAATATAAACCTAATATAATGATAAAAAATAACAGGAGCTGAAACTAAGTTCAGCTTTCAAAAGCGATACTTTCTTTATATGCAAATGATTGGTGAGGACATTATAACGACTAACATCCGCCACTAAAAAAACGCAAAAAATCTCGAGCTACACTTCTTACATCCCCGCCATAATTTACTTGTTAGGCTATTTTACTTTACAAAAAACTTTTGCATCTCTCGGTGTATAAATACCAAACGTAATTAGACCAAGCAAACCGTTAACAACTGTATGCTGAGCTTCAACCTTAATTATGTTATCAGCCCCGTCACAAATAGCAGCTGCATCTGTAACCTGTTCCTGGCCTAAACCACTTATAAAAAAAGTGTGTGAATCCTGTGTCGTGGGTTTATGTGACGTATCACCATTAACTATGAACGTTTGCGCTGCACATCCTGTTAAAGTGGCAATCAATACAACACTACTTAATATCTTATTTTTCATTTTTCATCCTTAAATAGCTCAAAAATCCAACCCACAGCCAGAGCCATTGCTACGAGGAGTTAATAAATAGCCTAATCCTTTACCAAATGGATAAAAACAGCAATTATCACAAAGTGATGGCCAACAGTTATTTTTCCGTTTGATTAACTTTTTAATGTTTGTAGAGCAACTACATCTCCTTTAGTTTAACGTGAATTTCCATTTCAACATAACCATCTACCCTTGCATCGTTCAGGTAACGCTCCAACATAGGGAAATTATCTGGCTCAAATCCACTATCTGGTAACCAATCAGAATAGATACTTAATTGAGCCTTAATTGTTTCTTCTAGACTACCTTTAAAATAGAGTACTGCATACTTACCTTTGGGTATCTGAGATTCAGAAAAGGGTAATTGAATATGTACATCTTCACCAACCACTACCGAAGCAGAGTAACGACATCTATCGACAGGCGTAATGGTGGGGTTATCTAAAGCAAAGGCGAAGCGTTTTTGCTCTTCTTGTTTTATACCATTATTGGTAGCCCAATCGATAAGCTTATCCCATGCCTGATATATAGCGCCGGATTCATAACCGCGCTCTGAAGCCAGCGTACATATTCGTTGGCAATCACATTCTCTTACTTCAACATTCATATTTGTATCCTCTAACTTGTTTTTTTTCATTACTTCATTTGTGATGCGAGTAGGATACAAATCAGAGGGTTTAAAATCTTTTCCATATTTGCTAGATATTTTTCCAATCTTGCTGTCTTTCACTTTATTAGGATTTCGTATTTCTGATGGACTAAATCCAAAATAAAGCTTCACTGCCTTTGAAAAATTGGCACTTGACGAAAATCCACTCTCTAAAGCTACCCGAGTAATGGACAACTCAGTTTTAAAGATCAAAAAGTTAATTGCTCGCTCTAGTCTTCGCCTAACGATGTAATCATTAACGGTCTCACCAACAATACCTGTAAAAATTCGATGAAAGTGATAGGCCGAAAAATGACTGACGTTTGCCACTTCAGTCAATGATATTTTGTTAGAAAGATTGCTCTCAATATATTGAATGACTTGGTCTATACGAATTTTATACTTATTGTTCATAAATACTCAAATTTAGAATACTGTACCAGCACTCAAAGAAAGCTAACGGCTCAAAGCACCATTGCACCTTGATTACGAAGCTGTGGGACTTATTTTTAAAGCGCATGATGATAATTGAATATTACACGGTGAAACATTTAAAGAGCCTTTCGTTTTTCACGTTTTCCATTAATTATGTGCATTATGCAAACAAAGCTAATGATCTGCTGACAGTTTGCCAAAACCTCACTCAAAGCGCACAGCCATTTTAGGTATTACTGAGCCCTGAGCCCTCAGCACTTAATACTTAATACTCATAACACTCAACACTTTTGATCTAGCTTTAAGGCTGACATTTAGGGGTTTTGCCACATCGGTGATGTGTCAATTCTAAAGAGTCAATCACTGACTCTTTTAATATTTCTTATAGATGTACGGGATTAAACATAGCCATTAGTGGTGATCCTCATAATTGGCTATTGCAACATCACCTCAAGTAAACCTGTATGTTAAACGCCAGTTTCCGCTGACTTGGTTTGTTAAATGACATTTACCGCATAGTATAATTTAGAGGGTGTTTCTCATTCAAAGACTCAAGCACATTTTGACACTCATTTCCTAAATCCGGCTCAGGTATAGCCCAAAAACCATCCTGCATTTTTAAGAGAAAAGCATACTCTTCGCTCTCACTTTTTACTTTTTTAACCAGCCATGCATTATTCTCAAACCAATTTTTAACTAAAGCAGATGCTTCACCTTGACTTTGAGTATAAGGCAAATTAACACTATAGACTAGCCCCTGCGACAGCTGCATTTGCGGGTCGTTTTGTGTTTTCTCATTTCTGGTCCCTGCTAGCCAACTCATGCTCCTAGCGTGATAAGGCTTGTCAGACTGGCTATTTTCTTGATTGTTTAGTTTAGGACTATTTTTCCCTCGCTGTGACGCCGTCACTTGTGCGCGAAGATTGCTATTAGGGGCGAATACGCCAAAAAACCTAGTGAGATTAATTAGTGGTGGCGGAATGAGTGCCACTAGTTTGCCAATGAAATCCAGTGGCGTGAACACACGGGAACGAATCCTACTAAGAGCGCTGGTGTACCGATCTACCTTATCGATGGCACGAAGGTGGTCGATGACAACGCGGATCTCTGGGACGGAAAGCTCGATCAACCCACCTGTAGAACCGAAACGGGTGCCGATGTATGTAATCCTCACGCGATCATATGGACAGGCACGAACCAGGAGGGGGGGGTAACCCAGGGCGCGGGTTTGGGGGCAAGGGCAAGAATGGTCATGGCTTAGCGCAGGGAGTGGCCATCAGGTCATACGACGATTGGATCAAGAATCAAGCGCAGCCGAATTCAATTGAGCGGCTCCGCTTCTACGCATTGTCCGGAATCCTAACAATTCCCGGTCGATAGGCCAAACAAGCGGGTGTACGTCGCCAGCATGATCTGGACAACAGTCGCCTCTTGCAATCTATTCAACAGGTGTTGATTATGCTGAGTTGACTGGTGATAAATTGACGGTTTGAGTTAAAACAAAATCGGCTTTGGGTAAAACAAGTGAAGGCTAAATGCTGAAAATTTGCAATGATCTAGAATACAATTAACAGGCATGGTTTATTGCCTAACCGCCCGGGACCGCCAAACTGCCACTCAAGATCCCATTCGAACTGCCCTACTCTCACCCTCAACGTACTCCTCTCGAAAAACCTGAGCCAAGGCATGACCATCGCCATCGGTCGGTGAAAAATATCCGCAAAGTGGCACCTAGTAATCGGGGGACTCCTGTTCGAGTCAGGGTCGGGCCACCATTTTTTCCTTGTAAATCTTCTGCGGGGCAAGATCATTTTACCAATAACGGACTTTTCGGCCTCAATATTATTTGTATTACTGAAGAAAGCAGACATTTCAAAACCATCATCGAAGGGCAAGAATGGGCAGTTAGCCGACTGTCGTAAAAATCTAACAACAGACGGCTTAGAGCGAATAGCGAACATATGTAGATATTTCAAAACATAGTAACAAATTGCATGTTTCAACCATTCTTAACTGTCATTTTGAGCCAAAATAGATTACGGCTCGCTGATTTGTTTCAAACTAACAGCAATTTTTAGTTAGTCAGACCCTATAGGAATTGGCGGATCAGTGTTATTTTTTGAGTGTATTTAAACAATATTGTAAAGCAGGCAGGTTTTAATGCCTTACCCTGAATCAAAAAGGGACTACGTGCGTGTCATGGAAAGGTATGGTGCGGTGCGGTATAGTATGAAAGCAAATATCACTATACTCATGAAAATCAGTAATATACACGAAAAACAAACTGTCTTTATGATGTAAATAAAGACGAAAAGAAACATATATGAAAAATAAACCACAAACTGGGTTTACGCTAATTGAGCTTATTATCGTTATTGTTATCCTTGGTATATTGGCGGTAACTGCGGTACCTAGATTTATTGATATTAGTACCGATGCAAACATAGCCATTCTATCTGACATGAGAGGCAAAGTTGACTCAGCAGCCCAGCTAGTATTTGCGAAGTCGGTTATTCAAGGTATTGAAAAATCGTCTAGTGCATTTGTTGATATTAATGGTGATGGCAATGGCGATATACGCGTGCACTATGGGTACCCTGCGTCTAGCTCTGATGGCATAATTGAAGCACTAGGACTTAACGTCAATAGTGCAGATAGCGGATGGGCGTGGGCGGCGAGGCTAGCCGGCGATATGTATTTTTCACCCGCAAAACTATCTGAGGGTTCGGGCGATCAAGGCCACTATTCAAACCTCCAGTTGAATTGCAGAATTATCTATTATCACCCAAATGCTGCAGGAGACACACATCGGTTAACAGGTTTGATGACTACCTGTTAAGGTTTCTGCTTTCCGATAACATTACCCCTTGCATCCGGTGCATGAATTATCAGCTGATTTTTGTTTCTACTCGCGCTACCTTCGTTGAAAGCCTCTATATGGCATATTCTTCCCGTACAAAGTTGAACTGCGTACGGCAGGTATTGCCGTATTTGAGACCGTTATAATTTGGCAAAAAACACAATATGACGAGCTTACCTAATCAGGCAAAAAAGGGCAGTTTCCCGCCGTTGATCATACCTCTGTTGTATCAACACCCTAGGTCATTACCGCGCAGGCGGTAACCTCCCCAATAGCATGGTTAATTCAAAAAAACCTCTGTCAAAAATCATTTAAATTATTGTTTTATATATTTATTGCAATCCATGGAGGTTCCTGCCTTCGCAGGAATGACCTAGGATGTATTAGTAATAATTACATAAACTATGGCAGCATATATGGCCGGTATTGCCGTATTTCAGACTGAGTTTGTCGGACAAAAAATGTTTAGATAGCACATATAAACTTTTGTTGATTTTCTGCGTTGAGATTCGACTCCAAAGGTCTATCGCAAAAATTGAGTTATACTAAACTGAGAGATAGCATCTAACCAAAGCGGTGGCAACGAATTTAATATAATGTTTCTTCCTCTCGCGAAATTATGTGGTGATTATGTCTTATTAATACTTTAAGAACCAAATTGTATTCAATAGACTGGAGAATTGGGCGTACATTGTTTGGTCGGCTAGATAAATCCACCGCGTCGATCCTACAATTGATAACCTCTTCGTTGCAAATCAACGGGGCGGTGTGGATTATAAAAGTGTCGCAAGAAAGCGGCAAATGATCCTACGCCGCCCAAACTAAAACATTAAAGGATGATTCGGCTTGGTGCTACTGACAGAAACGTCGGATTTAGGGCTAATAAACCAGTTCTTTTACTCCGCCGCTACTTCCAAATTTGGCAAAACTTCTCACACAATTTTGAACGTCGTATGGCGGCTTCTGCAGCAGAAACGACCATCAGAGATACATCCTCGACGAAACACAGTGAAGTAAACACTAAACGAGTCGGCAGATGAGGTTGTTTGACTTCCCTCTTCCACTTTAACACTCGCTTGTTTCAACTCCAGTGATGGGAATAGTGTCGTCGATATGATTAACGTAATACACCCCACATAAATCACCAAAACTATACCCTTTAGGCACAATTTTCGCCACACGGCCAGGATCGGTAGTTGTGATACCGCTGGGTAGGATTGTCTCCCATCCTTTTCCGCACCAATCTACCTCACACACTTCAGAGGTCGAATTTAGCTGTGAAATATCGTCTAGTCGAACAGTGTATCTAATCGCATCAATAAATGAGGCGGTGGGATACCCGTTGTAAAGATTGATATCAACACTTCCATCTAACGCTAAGGTTTCATATCCATTGTTAAGGCCTTTAATAACTGCTTTTGCATGAATCAAAGAAATAGCGCTATGTAAGGCCCCTTTCATTCCGTTTACCGCAGAGACGGTTGCATCAGTTGAGATGTTGATAAATCGTGGCGCGGCAGTTACCGACAAGATCCCCAAAATAACAATCACGATAATTAGTTCAATTAATGTGAATCCGTTTTTTTTTGATGCTTCGGATGTAGAGGTTATTTGGGTTTGATGTAGCATTTCAATACTTGGTGGACAAATAATAATCATTAAGGATACGTTAGTGCAGGCCATACAAAAGTATCGTTATTCATATTTGGTTATGTAGATGCAACATATAAGAACTGCCTCGTACCATTTAACCGCCATTTCATGTTTCTAAAATTCGCATTCAATAATGTAAGCAACCATTTAAATTTACTATATTGGTGATCTATTTGAAAGCTAAAGAGGTTCAACGGCCGCTGGAAGCCAATTCGGAGATTGGATATATGAGGAAAAATTGCATGTATTGGTAATACGTATATGTTATTCCGCCTGCGCCAATTATATTTTCCCTGCTGGAAAGAAAAGTATTTTGGGACGACGCGCTACGTTAGCGTTGGCGTGCTCGAGCCGGCACTGTCAAGTTATCCCAATTAGATTAGTAAAGTGCCAGTATGACTACCTATTCCAAATTTTGGACACAACTCACCCTAGCCCATTCAACAAATGCTCGTTCTCGGAAATCTCTGTAATTACTTGCTTTCATCAAATGACGACCAAGCCGAAATAGATTATTAACCACGCCATGACATGATAGAAAACGTTGAGCCTGGCCTTGTGATTTAAATTTTCTCATCTGCCTCTCCTGTTGCCGACCAGGTTGATGTGATAATTCACATCGGTTGTTTTCGTACTGCTGGGTTGAGTGTTCTATACCCGGTATCAGCTCTTTCTTAGCTGCAGAATAGCTCCTGAGTTTATCGGTGACTATCTTGATTGGCGCGCATTGTTGGCCTTTCAATAATTTTCTGAAGAAACGTTTAGCAGCGTGTTTATCTTTACGTTTCTGAACCAGAATATCGATTTCATCGCCATCCTGATCAACAGCCCGCCAAAGGTAATGCACAGCACCATTGATCTTGATAAATACCTCATCAAGATACCAGGTATCACCTAATTGCCCTCGGTTCTTTCTGATTTGACTACAATACCTTTGCCCAAATTTATCACACCAATTTCTGATAGTTTCGTAACTGACGGTAATGCCTCTTACTGCCAGCAATTCTTCGATGTCACGGAAGCTAAGCGTAAATCTGTGATAAAGCCACACAGCTTGACTGATTATTTGGGATGGATAGCGATATCCGGTATAAATATTGGTATTTTTCATGCCCCGATTATCGCAAGTTTCTGAGTCCACTCGTTAACTTGACAGTGCCCTTTTCCTGTGTAGACAGGATCAAGTAATAAACCTTCTAGTTGAGCACAATGTTTAACTGCAGAAATCAACTTCCGGGGTCGGAGTCGGATCGACTAAGACCCCTTGTTAACCTTGGTTTTGTGCTCATATACCTTTCGTTCAGAATGAACCTGTTTGTAATTTTTATTTCTCTACTGGATTTGCTTTAAGGACATTTCATTGCTTTCAATAAGTGACAATTCCACTCATTGCTTTTTTGACATTATTTGCAGCTTGCCGTTGCTGTCGACAGAGCAAACAAGATTATCAACAACTATCTTTGTTTCACGGTATTCCTTCTTCAAGCTTTTCAATGCGAATTCGCAGACATTGGAAGGGACCGGTCCTTTGTAGCTATCTATCATAGCTTTATTGATTACTTGCAACCTGTTTTCAAATCGCGTTTGTAACTTATTTGCCATCGTCGGGCTAGCAAACAGTACAAGAGATACTAACAGACTGACCATAAGTGTATTTTTATTGAGCATGATATATCCTATTGTTGTTTTAATTGGGGGAGACCTTTGCTCTCACCCAGCCGTTTCACACTGGCTATAAGCTTTGTATTATTATTGGACAGGGTATCGACGCATGTATCGTCCTTTTCCTTAACCCCAAATGTCTCGCCAGCTATGCTGTAATTTTTTCTTCGATACAATATCCAATCACCCTCTCTCGCGCAAGCATACCTTACAGAATAGCCAGCATATTCATTACCAAAAGGGTCACTAAAATGGGTAGAAGAACTTGTAATGCACTTGGTCGACCCCTCTACCATCATAAGAAATAGTCCTAAACATTTACCCTCATCCACTCCGGTAGCATTGGTAGTCATACCCTGAGCGGTAGTCTTTGTTGTCATACCCTGTGCAACCAGTATAGTAGAGGCAATAACTGCCATTCTAATCGAAATTATCATAATGTCCTCCTCTTAATTGAGTCAATCCTTGCTAAGATCTATTACATTTCCCTTATTCATCAGGTTATCTATAAATCATCCCTGACGATAAACTACCTCTCTAATATACACCACAACTTTCATTCATCTATTATTTTTTTGACCCACTATTAGGTTAACTACAGGGTAAACGGTCATTTTAGACCGTTACGTAAACTAACGTGTTATTTGATTTTATATGGCGTCTGCTAGTGCTTGCCAGGTAATTTCATCATGTCAAGGTTGATATTTGCGGTACAGCCGAATATCAATCCACCGTCACTTTCTTCCCTTACCCAGTGATCCCCGACCGCTCTTAGGTCCTGACCGAACTTAGTCTTTTTGCGTTTGATGAGCCGTTTGGCAGCAAGTAATGCTTCGCGCTCAGTGCCCAGAGCGTCGAGCACTGCTTTTTCTTGTTGGGTACTTTTCTCCCAAGCGTCTACCGTGACGGCATTCCATACGGTAATAACGAAGGACATCACGGTTTCTAATTCTTGCTTGGTGTAGTCATGCGGAAGTTGATTCACCATGCTGCTGGCGAAGTCAGATAAGGTTTGGGATATTTTTGTGTTGGGGATCATGTGTGAATATCGCTTTTCATGCACTTATGATTAAAGGTATCTTTCCAGCGTCTTGGAGTAAGTTCAATCACGTCTTTAGCGGGATGTGCGGCTACACGTTGCAGCACATCTACCAAGTAGTGATAAGGATTAATGCCGTGCAAACGACAGGTAACGGTTAAGCTATGTAGTATGCCAAGCTACTCAGCGCCTAATTCTGTCCAACAGAATTTAAAATTGTTTCTTCCTAGAGGAACGACGCGCAAGGCTCTTTCTAAGTGATTTGTGTCTACAGGGACATCGGGCTGAGTAAGGTAGATTTTTAGCTTCGTTTGGCGATTATGTGCGTAGTATAGCGCTTTGCCCATTTTACTTTTAGGTAATATTTCGGGGCGCTGACGCTGCTCGAACAGCCATGTGAAAAAGTCATCGACAACAGGCGTGCTGTAGGCAGTGCGCATACGCTGTATATCAGGGTAGCTCATGTTGTTTTCACGAATGCGTTTTTCCACTTGATACATTTTTGAGATGATATCAAGGGCATGTTGCGCTTCGTTGGGCGCATCTTCAAGCGCGAATTCAAACATACGGCGGCAATGTGCCCAGCAGCCAGCATGGACAACATTGTGGGCTTGTTCGTTGAGTTTTTTCACCACGCTGTTGTACGCCGGGTAGCCGTCGGTCAATAAGGTGCCGGTAAAGCCACTAAGTTGTTCAATTACATACGCCATGCCTCGGCCCGCACTCCACGTAAATGCCACTTCATCATCTTCGCCATATATCGGCCAGAAGTAAGTTTGTTTCATTTTACTGGCGGTGCGGCTGGTCGTGTCAATACGACCAGCCTTCATCGGCACTTCGTCCATGGCCAAATGGCCACCACGTAAAATATGTTGCCACTGGACGCGAGCAATGGTGCGTAATAACTCGATGCCCTTTTGCATCCATTTAAGTAAGGTCGCGCGCTCACCGTCACGCCAGAATCTAGCATACGTTGATGTTGACGATGTAGCGGTAAATGATAAACGGCTTTATCGACCATTAAGCCTGCTATTAAGGAAAAATATGCATAACAGCCTTCAAGGACGTTTGCGGGGGCGGGTGTGCTAATGAGTTTCTTTTTGAATGATTTGTTTGCGGTCTTATTGGCGGGCTTAGTTGATTTTAAGGCGAGCACTTTATGACGATAAATCAAGACCACATAACTGCCAGGCTGTTGCGCAAGGCGGCGAGTTTCTTTTGTGCCAATGACGTCATATAAATCGGCATCTTTACCGGCCAGCTCTGGCGACGATACGTCGATACGTCGATAATACGCTGAGGGACGTCATCGGTAAAACGCAGGCCGTGACCATTGACATCGTCATCATTCGTTTGTTTCTTAGAGCAGCGTTTATGGGCTTTTATTTCTTTTGTAGGCGCGTCTTTAGCAGCTTGAGTATCATCAACTTTAAACAGTGAGCCTTGGTCGGGGTTCTCAATAATTTGCTTTTCAGATTTACGGTCAAATACGTGACGTTTTAGCCACGCAAGTTGACTTTTAAGCTGCGCGTTTTCCTCTGTCAGTGCGGATATTTGGTCGCGATATTGAGTGATATTGAGTGATATTGAGTGATATTGAGTGATATTGAGTGATATTGAGTGATATTGAGTGATATTGAGTGATATTGAGTGATATTGAGTGATATTGAGTGATACCAGGTGCCGTTTTCATGGTGCTAAGTATAGCAAATACAGCTACTTAAGTCGCCTTTTTCGTCTGCATTTTTGCCAAAAAATACCATCAATTAAACACTGTAACTGTGCGCTTTTGAGGCTGATTTTACTGTCCGCTGACTCAAGCTTAGCGAAGGTACCTCGCTCCAATCTTTTTGCCCATAAACAGTAACCCCCTTGATGGTAATATAGCACTTTCATATGGGTGCGTTTGCGATTGATAAACACAAACCAATTGCCTAAGTGCGCCTCTAACAGCAATTGATTTCTCACCATCGCCGCTAAGCCGTCGAACTGCCTACGCATATCCGTATTGCCCGTATACAGCCAAATGCGACTATTGGAATTGCATAGCATTAGCCTTCGGTACTCATGTTCAGCACAACCTCATTGAGAAGTTTAAGTTCAATTTGCCATTGGCGGGCTAACGCACCGCCAATGGCAATGTTAGGCTCCACGGCCAACCAATCATTACTTGGCGGCAAGCTGAGCTCAGTGACTTTTTTGCGTTGTAAATAAAAGGTGGAAGGGTTCAGTTTATGTTGCTGGCAAAACGTAGCGATGGCTTGGCCGCTTGCCTGCTGTGCTTCGATAATCTGTTGCCACTCTTGTGGGCTTCTTTTTTTAACTGTCATTGATATTGTCTCCAAGTGAAATCAATAACGTTATTGTAGGGATATTGAATATTAAGTGAATAACGGTCTAAAATGACCGTTTACACTACAGGATTCTAATACACCATTTTCATCGAATTTTAGGGCTTTGAGGCAAATCGACTCCGAGCCCTGATTTAAGTTGGGTGGAGTTTTTCAACATAAGTGAGTTGTTTAAATGACCAACTATGATCTAAGTTGATTAAGGAAGTGGTTAAAATAATCAATGCAATTGGTTTGTGAACTGCTAAGTAGCTGTTAAATAAAGCATTCCCTATTTGATGCGACTAATGTCTGGAATTGGTGCTCCAAACCGTCAGACAATGGGCGGAGACTTTTCAGGTGTTGTTGAATCTGTAGGTAAGAATGTAAGCCCATTCTAAGTCGGAGACAGCATTTTTGGAGGCCGTAGTGTGCGTTCAATTGGTGCAGACAGAGTTATCGATTACAAAAAAGATGACTATACAACACAGGATATCAAATATGATTTTATTGTTGATATGGTTGGTAATCATTCTCTGTCAAAAAATCTTGGTGTACTCAGATTTGGTGGAAGACTTGTGAATGTGGGTAGTAGTGAGAAAGGTGACTGGATTGATCCTTTAATAAAGCTGGTTAATTGTCCATTTTATTGGGGTGGAATCAGTTCAGGATTTCTATAAGTCAAATTGTTATACTATGGTACGTGGTGCAGAAACCTATTTACAGCCTCAAATGCCCTGAAGGTTTGAGCAATGAGGAGGCTGCTTAAGTAATCAAATCCATTGTTGACCATTCCGCTACCTAATGCGGACTTTCGTATTATTGCTATAAGCAATAAAGCACCTGATGTTTTTAGATTCCTGCACACCACTAAAGTTTTTCTTTAATTTTCTCACCATTCCAGGGCACAACTCTTCTGCTTCGCTGACGCTCGATTCTGACAACATAGCGAGACGTCCATTTATAGTTTTAAGTGCCGCATCATACTCTGCCATTTTGGCATTTGTACTGACCTGAGCTAAGGCTGTACCAGCAGTAAGCGCAATTAAGACGCCAAGACTAACAAATTGTAGGTATTTCTGTTTCATTTTCATTAACTCCCATTAGGCTTCAATAATTGAAGCTATTTGTATGTATGATAGATACATAGCAAACAAAGGTCAACTTTACTATTAAGAATGGCATAACCCTTTCAGAAGATTTGCAAGGTGCCCTTCCCTGACTCGGAGTATAGGACAAATTAACGCTACCGACTAGCTTCTGTGACAGCTGTATTTGCGGGTGGTTTTGTAGTTACTCATTTGGTGTATTGAAGAAATTAGCTAAATATTGGTCGTTGCAATGAGTTAGTAAGCTGGCCTTTTGTGCTGAGATCTGGATAGTGAGATGCGAAAGGCCTTGCCTCAACATATGGCATGTTCAAATATCATTGTGTTTTCAGTGTGTCACGCGCCGAAGTCAAAATCTCTTTGGATGGTGAAATCATCAACTATAGCAGCTTGTTCTAAAGCTTCGACCGGCGGTGCTCTGGTATTATTGCCGGTGATGGCTGAGCCTTGTTTGTCTAGATACGACAATATCTTGTTGATGATGGCAGGTTCGATTATGCAGGCAATTATCGTCATGTGACTTTGTCAAAACAACAACGATATAATATTGTTCAGAGTAGTTTTTGATGAACACCTCATTTACAGTTTTGTTAATTACTTTTTTAAACCCTTTAAGTTTAATGTCTGCTATTGTTTTTCGTTTATCAACCATATTCAGCTCATTTTTTGGGCACGAACACTAGGCCATTATTGACAGAGGCCTAATTTAGAGTAAGAGATGCTTACTTTTATATTGTGTTCTTGTCAAATTATATATTTATGGATTTTTTAACTTATAAACTACTTTGTATAATCAAATTTTCTGCTTAAGTTTATTTTGGCTCGTAGGGATGATTAAATAGTTGCTGGAATCAAGTCGCCTTTCTCAAATTATGAGAATATTATTAGAAAAAACTTTTTTCTAAATCATTATCAACTAATAAAATTATTTTAATGTATTGTTATAATAGCGTTTAATATTACACTAAATTGTATAATGTGGGTCTTAGAATAAATATGCGTGGATAAGGGGGAAGCAGCGCTTCAATACGCTCTGGCTTTTTAAGATAAATGGCACTGGTTAAGAAGTCGGGACTTTTCAAAAACCGAAATCCTTTTTCAACATTTTGCTGAGCTTTATAGCTACTGAGTAAGCTGGCCATATACAAGTCCTTGCCAAGGTCATTGGTGGCAATGATAAACAGTCCTAGCTGCTGCAAAGCGGTCAGCCGAGACGCGAGTGGTGTGCATAGCGCACCGGTTATTTGGTATTCAGTACGTATGGGGAATTCGCCTAGTTTTGGTCTTCCTGCACTTGCATAGGCGGCGACTGCTATTACTTGTGCGGCAACATCACACACCGTTTGTTTGCCTTGCCATTTTACAATCACACTTTGTGCATCCTTTGCGAAAGCAAAGCGTTGCTGGCATAGCGTTTTAAAACTTTTACGCGCTTTCTCACCGGCTTTTAACATGCGTTTATTTAGGCTGTGTTGCTCACGCTTATAGGCTTGTTCACTGCGAATGAGTAGCCACTTTTGTTTCACACCGCCATATTCGCTTTCATAGCTAACGCCTTCATAGCCTTGGGAAATAGGCGTAAACGTCAAGCTGGGAGCTTGTTTCACAAGCGCCTTAGCTTCGGATTACCCGCTAGTTTGAGTGTTTGTGGTACACGCGTAATAAATAATTGGCCTTGCGCGTCTAAATCTACAATCGTTTCTTTCACATACAGGGCGGCATCGGCTACTAAATAGCGACTCGCTTGGGCGGCCTTTAAACTGCCAATATGCGCTTTTACAATCTGTTTAAAACCTTCCATGTCATTGCTATTACCACTGGCGGGTTTCATGTATACCGGAATACCCGACTGATTCTCGCAAATAAGGTTGAGTATGACTTGGTTAAGCTCAGGACGATGATCACGTGAATATCCCTTGGCTATGCGAATGTGCCCGAGCTCACCGTCGTTGGAGGCTTGGCCATCATAATGAAAGCTTGTCAAATCAAGGTGCAAAGCTTCAGTCGCTAAGCCTAGCTGTGCCACTACAGCCTAACCCAACTGCTGATATAAGTTCGAAACACCATACTCATATAGGCGGTCTAAACAACGCCCTAACGCATCATCGTTAATGTGCTCAGGTAGCACGCCTTCACCAATCAGACGGTCGACAGGCTTGTTTCTGAAGTATTCGCTATACATATGCAAGGTTCGGCCAGTAAAGCCAATACCATTTAAGACCATTGCAGTGAGTATAAGCACAACTATAGTCACGGCGATAAAAGCCTAAGTTACAACATGTACTTGCTCACCTTACTCGCGCTTTACTTCCATCAAATATTTGAGTTAACTGACGGCGTTTATCAAGCGTGCCGGGTATCGTTTGGCTCAAAGTGGCATCTGTGGGAAAACTTTAGAGCGACCATTAGGATGATTGTTGTGGATGATTGGGCGCAGTTGATGGATCTGATGCTAAACCCAGAAACGTACGAGGTGAAAAAACAAGAAAAAACATAACGCAAGGCTTGCTTAAGGAGCTGCACTTAGCCGTGTAAGTTAATCGGTGCTCGATAGAAAGTTAAATATGAACTGACTCACGATAGTGTGGGAGAAAAACTAGAATTTGACTGAAAAAGCCATTTTATCGCTGCAAAAATTAGTTCACCTATAATTGCTGGAAAGTGTCCGGTTGGACTTAACCAAAACATAACTCTTTGATAGTTTGAACAGAAAAAAGGTAAAGTTATGAAGCTAAAACATATTGTGTCTATTTTTTTGGTCTTTGTACCAGTGCTTTGTTATGCAGAGGATATGTCGTTTGCAGAAGAAAATTGCTTTAGTACATATGTCTCTGCAGAGGAGGCATCAGGCAATGCAGTAGATGGGACCCTGGAACATAATTTAGATGAAGCAAAAAAGTTCGTTAATGAGGCTCGATCAAATTTATCTAAAACGGTAGATGAGGCATTAGAATGTAGTTGTGACTTAGCACACATGTACGCGAAAGAAGCGTTAGTTCACGTCTACGAAGCCCATTCATCTATAGAAAATATAACCAAGCATTTAAAAAGAGTACATGCGTCTGCTAATCAAGCCGCGCGCGCTGCAATTAAGTGCGACGAGTGAATAAGAAGGATATAGCTAAGTCGGCATTAATATGTCTGAGTATGGAATAATTTCGATAGTTCTGCTCAAGGTTGATCGCCGCATTAAATGAAATGTTCTCTAGTGTCACCTTTGTGACGAAAGCCAACACGAGTGAGCGTGGAGAACCAAATAACTCAACCAAAGCAAACACGTCGAAAAACCGAAAACGTCGCCCTCTCCGATGCATCGTTATCGGTCAATCAATAGGGACCAGTTCCTTGTTCGGTGCCCAAGTCGTCGCCAATACATTCCCAGTATTCGAGTGCACCGTGTTCCGATGAACTGCTTTTATTCAAACAGACTTATCTGAGGCGGTGCTCGATTTTCGCCTTTAGTTAACTACTTTCAGAACGTACTTGGTATTTAAACGTTTAGAAAACTAATTGCCCCACCGTCTCTTGATCGCTCAATGCCGCCCTTTAATCGATTTTGACAACAGGCCGGTTACTGGCATTTTTTGCTTGATCAGGTAAGGCAGTTCGACGGCATAAGCAGACGTACGCCGTTCAAATAAGTATGAGAAATTTTTGCTATAAGAAACTATTGAGATTAGTTATTCTAATGTGCTGTTGCACTTCCATCCCGGACGGTCACTAGGTTAGTTTGCGTTATGTTTTTATCTCGATAACGCCTTGTCAATGTAAGCCGAATTATTGTCTATAAACATAATTGTCGCTGACATAGTCGCTATTAAAGTCAGCTTTAATTTCTAAAGCTTTTTGAAACGTAATCTGGGCTTTCTTTTGCTCATCCATACTTAAGTAAGCAAATGCCAAGCTATCATATACTTGCGGAGCATCCGGGAAAATTGAAACTAAATAGCCAAAAATATCAAGCGCTTCTTTCCATGAGCTTGCTTTCAGTAATTGCATTCCTAATTCATTGATAGTTATTCCAATAAACTGCGTGTATCCATTAGCTTCGTAACTTTTTTGAAAGTTTTTGTAAAAATCTTCTTTACCATTTTTTTTGTAAATGTCATATGCATAGTTAACCTCAAGAGGACGGATTTCTTCATAACTACCTGATTTAATGAACGACTGAATTCTTCCAGATATAAACTCTGCGACTAACTTATCGGTATTTGCCAAAACGATTACTTCAATTCCTTCTGCTAAGTTAACTTCTACAGCAGCACTCACGCCAATTCCACCACCAAATGCACCCCAATGTTCGCCAGACATTGCGAAGGCTTTCTTTACAATCGGATTAGACCTATCTAAAAGCGAAATCCCATAAAACAGTTCTCGATAAAATTTCTGAACATCTTTGACTGTTGATTCAATACCGCCATCAGGAGATGAATGCTCAGTCACCCCGACCTCAATTAAAGAACCGTCGTACAAGTAACTATATCTAGTTGATTGGTGTTTTGCTGTGGTATCGACTTTGAATGATGTACTTTGTAAATCTATGCGTTCAAAAATATTTTTGTTCAAAAGGTCTTCAAAGGACTGGTTTGTGATTTTTTCTAAAATTACACCTAAAATAATGTAGCCATAATTTGAGTAGCGATAATCGGTGTCTGGGTGGAAGAGAAGTGGCTCATTTATTAGTAGCGCTAGCTTTTTTTCCAATGTATCAAACGCTAGTTGGTTTTCTCTGTACTGGGCTGTGAATATATCGCCAAACCCTGCTCGGTGATTGAGTAAGTGCTGTATGGTTACTTTTGAAGCTATCTCAGTTGGAAAACCTAATACATATTTGTCAATTGTATCGTTTAAGCTTAACTTTCCTAACTCTACCTGCTGAAGAATAAGCACTTTAGTATAATTTTTAACTATTGAACCCAATGCAAACTTTGTGTTGAGTGAATTGTACCGTTTTTCATTTTTGTCTTCATAACCGTATGATCTCTCAAAAAACACTTGGCCGTCTTTTGCTAGCAATAAACTCCCTGAAAATCTTCCCGTTTCATAATATTTGGATGCAATTTTTTCAGCAATAATTGCGATTTTGGGAAGTGGTTTTTCCGGATTATTTGAAGTGGCTTTGGCGAGTGAAAAAAAGGCGCTAGCAATAAGTAAAATTGCACTAATATAAACTTGGTTTTTCACTTTAAAATCATCCCTTTATTGAATCAACCGAACGTAGCATAGCGATAATAGCAACCTACCGCCTCGCTAACAAGAGTATCGCTACGACCGAACATAGTACTAACGCGCTTATGACAATTCAGTTTCGTACTTCCTTTTTGCTCTCAATCCTTAGAATCATAAAAACATGACTTGCAGGTAAACTTCCATTTTTGTCTATTCACGTATGGCAAGTACACGGCAATAGCGGCAGTACGCCGTTCAAAATTGTGTGAAAAATTTATATTGTCGACATGCGCTAAGAGAACTAAAGTGACAGGCGGTTTCCAAGCGAAAGAGGACGTTCGCTGCTTGGGTGTATCGTTTAAAACATTCCACACTTCATTGCCGCGAAGGCGGTAACGTTCCAATATCCTCCGCAAGCTCAAACAAGCGTTATTTACTTATTTCAATATACAAGCCTTGCCAGCTAGGATTCAACTCATTGATAAGTCGGTTATTCTACTGTAAATTGCAACTTCATCTTTTTATTATTGCTTAGGGACAAACAATTCATGGTCGACAAATGGATATTTAGAATCTTCATGTCATTCGTATGTTTACACAATGTTAATTATGCACAAGCACAAACATCTGAATTCGAAAAGTTTGTTACCCAAACTATGCTTGAACGAAACGTGGCTGGCGTTAGCATTGCACGTATTGAGTCTGGCGAAATTGTCGAACAATTTGCGTTAGCGCACCCTGATACTAACGCGCAAGCAATGACAACGAATACCGTTTTTCAAGTTGGGTCTATTTCAAAGCCTGTCGCTGCCTGGGTGGTGATGACTCTTGTTCGCGATGGTAAAATTGAATTAAATGCACCTATTAGCCGCTATGTTTCGCGCTGGCGAATTCCACCATCAGATTTTGACCCTGAGGAAGTAACGGTTAAGCGACTACTCTCCCACACCGCGGGATTAAGCTTATATGGCTATCCGGGGTTTGATGAGGGCCTAACGCTGCCCGCTTTAGAAGCGTCTTTATCTGGGAATACAAACGGAGCTGGAGCAGTTGAGCAAATACTCACTCCCGGTGAGCAGTTTAGATATTCAGGTGGCGGTTACACACTACTACAACTAATGGTAGAAGAAGTAAGCGGCATACCATTTTCGCAATACGCTGAGCGGGTAGTTATGAGTCCCCTTGGTATGGACAATTCAAGTTACGCACCCAATGACACGCTACTTGCTAACAGAGCAACACCTTACGTACAATTGAAACCCATAGAGTACTTTCAGTTTCGTGCTGAGGCTGCTGCTAGCTTGCACAGCACAGCGGGCGATTTAGCAAAGTTTGTTGTGGCGAACATTAAAACAAACCCTGTCCTAGGTGAGCAGTTAAAAGCGCAGATGCAAAATGGTGTAATTGATATCGGCCCTAACAAAGTTGGCTTAGGGTTTTTCCTAGAGCCTCAAGCCAACTTAATTGGACACAATGGAGCTAATCAAGGCTGGCGAGCTGATTTGTTATTTAATCCGATATCACGTTCCGGTTTAGTGGTGTTGACTAATAGCAATAATGCCGATTTTTTCCTACAGCAAGTGCGTTGCTATTGGGACGAGCGCTTCTCGGATGCCGCATTGATTGAACGTTGTCAGTCGAACGTTAATGCTCACAAAAAGCAGTTACGCATACTTTCATGGGTAACTTGGGCATTATTTGCAGCGTCAAGTGTATTGATTTTACTGCGTATTTACACAGTCATGTCGAGCAAAACAACAGTAGGATTCCCTTCGCGTAAAAGACGGTGGGTATTTATAGTGTTGCTGGGCATATTAATATGCGTGGCTAATGTGCTGCTTGGCACATCACTAGGCGTGTTAGTTATTTCTGGTTTTACAACATCACTAACAGCAATGGATTATGCGCCTGAAGGGTTATCTCAGGTCTGGCTAGCCGCGCAAATACTGTTATTTTGTTTAATGTTGTTTTGTTTTGCTCGTAAATTGGAATAACGAGGTCTTCGTTTATATCGAGAAAAGCGAGCAAGCTAAGCGTTTACGAAGAATAGAGAATATCCAACTGTTCTATTCAACAGGTCTTATTTTAAACTTTAAGCTTGCTCACTTACGTGCTGTATAGGTTTGTGCGTCATTCTCAGCCAATCGTCTGACGATAGCGCGTAGGTAAGCTATGGAAGTGAACCCGCCAGTCCGCGCAGCAAGGCGCAATGGCGACTTTAGGGTACGACAACTCAAAATTCTAATATGACCGCTTAATCCCTCTAACGGGACTGAATTCATCTAAACAGCTACGTCTGCAAACTGTCCATTCTTGCCCTTCGATGATGATTTTGAAACATCTGCTTATTTTGTAGCTTTGAACCGCTTTTATATAATACATGTGTCCGGCAAACCGTAAGCCTTTATATTTGTGATGAAAGGACTGGTAGATCACTGACCTATGCCAGCTAGTTTTTCAGAATCCCAGTTTTTCAATTTCACGCTACCCCACCCAGTATAGCTGCCATCACACAGCTTAGTTCGGAAAAAGGTCGGTGTTCGGTCGAGAAAGGTCGTTACGTTTCTTGCACTTACACACCAACGCCAACTGCGGCAGACCAAAAAGTTCGGTATAGGTTCGGTATAGGTTCGGTTATGCACCCTGCACCATTACCCTCCGAAAAAACTCGTTACTATTCTACAACTTGGTCAAAATATTCAGCCCATTCTCCTTGCCTCATAATCGTCAGGCCCCCTGTTCGAGTGAGGGAGGGGTCACCATTTTTCTGATATATATTATAGAGTTACCTCAGAACTGCCGACTTATGGATTTTGGGTTCATTCCATTTTAGTTGGAAAAACCCTGTACTGCTCTTTTGTGCTCAGTCAGCCACTGCGTGATCTTGATCTCTGCTCATTACCTAGACATCCGTCTGCCGAAATTTTGTCGGAGGCTGCAACTATGGAGCACTCAGGTTGGGTTGGGGGTGGAGTTTTTGCCAGCGACTGAGGCTGAAAAGGTGTAGTGCTGAAATTCTGGAGAACTGGAAAAGCTATTGTAAGCAAGCTGCCACTTGGAGAAAGCGCAAGATATTCGCTCGACAGTCGGCTAAACTGCGAAAGTAGACGTAGAATGCGGCAAAGGCCGATAATCTGTCCGCAAATGGGACTGACCTCATAGACGGGTCGAAAAAAGGGGATTGGATGTTACCAACAAAAGCTATAGCAAAACGGTTGATGGTAGATCAAAATGAAGTGTATGAGCCCATTTTTATCAATGTCAAAGATATTTATTGGACTGACGAGACTCGCTTTAATGCGGTTGACCAGTATGGGAATCCTCTGAATTACGGGCACACAGCCATATTAAGAGCGAACGACCTTCATCGGTGGACAAGGGATGACTTTGATATAGGAACGTACCCTGTATGGTGTGTAAGGCAAAAGAAGCGCTGAATTTCACAGGTTTTCAATATGCCGGTTTGACCTGTTATGTCATCTTTATGTAAAACCAACGCAATTCGTGGTGAGTGTTACTTCTTACGCCTAACTATTTGTTATTAAATTGATTATGCCGCTTCGTATACGGTCTCATTTACAATACTCGTCCATTCGTGCTTTAATTATCCATTTCCTGTACCAAGGATCTATCTGCGCATGAAGTTGGAAACTAATACGCCATACAACACTCCCATAATTTGATATTTCAACAAACCAATCTAGTCAAAAATACAGCTGTCACGACGGGTAGCGCATAGTGTTAATCTGTCTTATACTCCGAACTTAGTCGCTAAAACAGAATCACTCGATGAACTGACTTTTTCTTATTTCGAGACACCTCGTTTGGAAGGCCAGGAAAATATCATTCTGCTCCATGGCTTTAGCGCAAGTAAAGATAGCTGGTTACGTTTTGCAGCCGTATTTGAGGGTAGATATCATATTGTTGCACTCGATTTAATGGGGCATGGCGATAATAACCAAGATCTGAGCCAGTCATATACGATTGAAAGCCAGGTAGACTATGTGCATAAAGTAGCTGGTAAACTAGGCATTAAACGTTTTCATATCGTTGGTAATTCAATGGGGGGAGCAATATCCTCACTCTATTCTGCGCTATATCCAGAACAAATATTATCTGCAATATTAATTAGCCCAGCAGGTATCCATGCTATTCCCTCAAAAATGGATGAATTATTAGCTCAAGGACGAAATCCTTTGATAGCGACAACCCCTGAAAGCTTTGATCAATTAATTGATTTTGTCATGGAAGATCGCCCATTTATGCCAACAGCGATTATCAAAGTTGAAGCTGAGAAGGCAGTTAGTCGTGTTGCTATTAATGAGAAAATATTGAAAGATATTAAAGTAAACTCAGAACATGATATGGAAATATATTTAAGCCGTATTCAAGCACCGGTATTAATTATCTGGGGAGAGCATGATCGTGTTATTGATGTAGCGAATATTGAGAAGTATGTCGATTTAATTCCCAATGCACAGAAATTGGTACTTGAAGGCATTGGACATGTAGCGATGATTGAAGCACCTGAACTCTCTGCCAATGCCATGATCCGGTTTATGCCAAAAAGCTTTTTATAACTTAAACGAGCCAATCTTATAGATAATCATTTACTAATGCTTTGATCAAATCAGCTTCTCGATAATAGCCTTGTTGCTGATACCTCTTACGCCAAGCCATTAGGTCTGCTGCGACTGGTACTATAAATAGATTTGGTTCAGCATTACCAGCTGCAGTACTACTCTCCGTTGCGTCGTTAGCCCATATAATAGAACCATCAATTGATTTTAGGCCTACTGCATCAATTTGATTCCAGCCTTTTACTTTTGGCGAATCTAATTCAACTAAAACTCTCTCCACTAGCATCTCATTGGGTATGGGAATTTCGAGTATTGAAACCCCTTTATCACTGACATATTTTATTGCGCTTTTTAGATCTAAGTTCTTCATCTCATCACCGGATCCAACGCTAACTTGAGCGATTGCACCAGGATTGAAGTTCTGGTAAATCTTTACTGCAGTGCTTTTTGTTGCAGATGGATAAGTTAACGACAACCATTCGTCTGGATCATCACCGTTCAATGAAGTCCAAGCGCGATAAGACTCACCGGCCTTTGCATCTGGTTTACCTTTAGCATGGCGCGGGCCAACCCAACGTTTATGAAACTCTGGTTTTTCTAATTGGCGGTAATATTCTACCGCTTCCTCAAGCCCTTTATCAAAGAGTTTTCTTACTAAGTTGACGGCAACTGCATTGGGGACTTCCGCTTGAGTGTTTACAAACAATGCATTAATGAGCAAATTAGGGATTTCCATAGAGTAACTTCTACCCAAAATGGCGTTATTAGTTAGATACACAATCTTTGATATTTCTTTAAGTGCCAGAAGTTAAGTTGACAAAGCCTATGGAGTTACGGTTCAATACTCAAATGTAAGTATTTCTCAGGAGATAAAGTGATGACGTTTCTGAAAGAATCAATCTTGGTGTTGATGATCATGCTCTTAGCAACATCGTGCAACAGTTCTAATATCGCCGAAGAGAGTAGTATTGGTGGGGTCAAAATAGGCACCCCTGAACACGAAGTGCTCTTCATAGTGAAGACGTCACCGATCAAAGGTGAGGACTTGATCATGGGAGCTACTGGCGAGGCGATTCAAGAGTGGACCTTCCCTGAATCAGGACTCTCGCTGTTAATGGCCTCAGCGGAAATAGGCGATGCGAAATCCGTATTTTCCATAACAATCAAAGCTCCATCGAAACTGAAGACCAGACAAGGAATCGGAATTGGTGACTCAAAGTCAGATGTCATTAAGGCCTATGCTGGGTTTAATGTTGTGCAAGAAGACGAAGAGTTTTTCGCCGGTCAGGATGTCTACCTCGTTGGGTCTATCTACGATGGCATGGTTTTTATGTTCAACGAGGGTAAGGTTTCTAGTATCTTCCGTGGCGCGTTTGCCGAGTGAGCTAAGGGGCCATTTTAAGAAGTGTGTGTTTACGGAAAAGCAACCCTGCCTGCAATTTCTATTTGTCATTTACCTACTATTTTAAGCTTATAACTTTTCGGTTCCCAAAGCACTTAAATACCTCACGATAAGCAAATAGGCCCTGACTACCACCGGTGTGTAAAAACAGTATAAGATGATTCGCTGAGTATAGGACGAATTAACGCTATGTACTAGTTATTGTCACAGCTGTCTTTTATAATGGTGTAATGTTTACTAAGGAGAAATCGTGGTTCAGTTTTACCTGCAAATTAACATCTTACTCGACTGAAAACACATCGCTTTCGACAGCCTCCAAAGGGTTTGGTATTTCACAGCAATAGAGGCTCGCAATACACGAGTAAGCGCTTTAGAAGCCTATTAAAGCGGCTTAATTGGCGGTCTAGCATGGGTGATGTAGGCGCGTGTTGGGATAACGCGGTAGTT
>CAXMOM010000031.1:0-277678 GCA_964195425.1 Acidiferrobacterales bacterium | reverse complement strand
GCAACGCAAAAAGTCACCAAACTCTCGTTCAACATACTTGGGTAAGTACCTGCCTTGCTCGGCTAAGTTTGCGGTAAAGTCAGGATAGTACCGTTCGATCAATTGATAAAGTAAAGTGGTTTCTGGTCGGTGGCGTTTATACTACTCACTGAGTTGCACTGCTAGCACATTCGTTCACCCTTGAATTGTGTGCAGACAAGTGTGGCAAAAAGAGGCGTAATTAACGACTGGCTGAATGACTGGTTTGGAGATGCAACAGCCCATCAAAATTTCCAATCTCAATGGTTTCTTATGGCAAAAGTTTTTCATACCTATTTGAACAGCGTACGTCTCCTTTTGCCGTAGAGCCGTCCGTCGGAGATACATGCTCGACGATCCGCAATAAGATTAAAGCGGGAATGATCAAAAAGAATCTGGCCGTCTCCTTAAGCAGCACTTTCTGTCAATTGTTTAATCGTGCTTTATAGTTGTTAAGAATGATTTAGCTAACCAAACAAATCATAAAGCCAAAACCACTTGAAAGCGGTTTCATAATGTTAGTGTGAGTTTCAAACTTTAATTAACTTGCACAGTTACTAAAGCACCTACAATCGCGTTGCTAAGCACTCGGGTAGAGAAAAATTGCTTTGTAATTTCACTATTTTTGATAATGACAACAAAGCAGCCCAAGTGTCCCAAATGGTCACAATGCAATTATTTAAAGAAATATGGTCACAGCCGACAACACTAAATAAAAACAAGCAAATGCTGGTTACGGTTTGATATGTTTGCAACGAATAGTCTATTTCACTGGCGTTGACACGATTAAAATATCTATTTGCAGATTCAAGGATATTCGATGGTATCCCAATAGGTATGTTACCGTTATTTATTCGCACAAACCTACTCTGTTGAATAGATCAGGTATAGCGTTTATTCTTTTAAATAACAAATCACAAAATTGTGGCATTATCGAGAATAGGCGAGTTAGCGCGTAAGTGAATTAACACCGAAAATTTATTATAAACGTCTTGTAGCTGAGGGATTTGTTATCGTTGTCAGTATTTTATTGGCGTTCTCAATAGATGCATGGTGGGATCAGCAACGAGCGAAACGTGATGCTAATTATTCAATTCGTATCGAACTAAATCGGACCCAGGTGAGTTTTTTGTTGGACGGCCACCGTGTTTTAATTGACATAATCGAAGACGTAGAGTATTGGCAATTTTATCTAATTTATTCGTTACTGTTGGGCAAGAAATGCTTAAGATTTTTTCCATTTTTTTTATGTTTCCGCCAGTTAAGACGAAAAGTTCAATAAAGTGCCTTTAATATTTATCAGCCTGCTAATTGTTATGTATGCAAGCCCTTTTCAGGCAAACTCTTGATTTTGTATCTCTTAATTTAGCTCAGAGACTTTAAGTGTATAGTATTGGTAAATAGTCTTGGATCGTCGATTTTATTCAGCATCGAACTATCCGGCAAACAATCGTCATCAACATAGTCAATAAAGTTAGTCGACGGATCAAAAACTAAAATATCCAAGGATAACCTGTCTAACCCGTATAAACCACGGTGGATCATATCAGCCGAGAAAACTAACAAATCGCCCGCAGCTAACTGAATTTTCTTACCGGTACAGAGGTCTTCACTACTCACCCTTCCCTTTTCTTCTTGTCGCACATTAAATTCTTCATCACTATCCCACCGCTTGTGCGTTTGGGGCACTAGCTCCATACCGAGTTCATCAAATAAAGGCACTCGAAAGTGCAGAACTTGTGTTTCTTGAATGGCTTTTTTTTGCCCTTCAACATCATGATCATATTGACAGTCTCGATGCCAAAAATCTTTTTGTTGCGGATTAACGGGGTTAAAAAATAACTGGGTATTCATAAACGCTGGGTTAGTCGGTATAACCAACTCGACAATATCCATTATTTTTTTTGAACTGATAAAATTAAACAGCTTCACCCGATCGTCGCACGCCAAGTATTGACTCCCGGTAATTAAAGAAGAGTTGAAAGCTTCCTGCTGATAGAATTCTTCATGGTCTTGTTTCCATAATTCATGAAATTTCAATATGACTTTTCTAAGTGATGAAATTTCAGACGCTGTAAAATAATCTCTAAGAACAAAGTAACCTTTATCCTCATAATTACTATTCAAATGACCTAGCTTGTCTGCCATTAACACCTGTTGCCTCTACTTCGATATAAGAACAAAACGTCCGAACTCTATTCACAATAAATTTTTGATTCTTGCATTTTGACATATTAATCAAAAATATTTAATACTGATATCTTAAAAGTTGATAGTTATCTATCTTTGGCAAAAGAAAATCAGTCCTACACCCAACCAAGATTTGACCATGCCTTGGCAACAAGCTTTATTCCTAATGAAATCAGCATATATTATTTCAGCTCCATTTTTCAATAATGCGAGCCTTTGTTATGCATATACTCTAATTATAAAAACGTCTTTATTACTTTTGTGAGTAAGGGTTTGGCATATGTCAGCGTGAAATCCTAGCCGCACTTTCTTAAGAGTACAATTTTAATAGTGTGAGGAAAATAATATGGTAGCAGCAACTGAAGTGAATGATCCGTTTAGTTGGTGGTACGTGTTAGCTATCGTTGGTACGCTCGTTTTGCTGTGTTTATCGCCTTATTTGGTTTATATCGGACCGCTTATTTTTATTTAAATGGCTAACAAATGGGTTTGGCACGTCCCGATTTAGCCGGCTTATGACGGGTAACACCGTTGTGCGTGTCTCGGTTTTACCCATCGTACATATCCCACTCAATAACGTCACCGTTACTGTCTTTGATAACACTAACCACAGTGCCCATGTGACTTATCGCACCGCCAATTTCTTTGTAAAGGTTGCTTTTGCCTTGTGCCATTTTTAGCACTCTGCTTGAGAGCCAAAACACTGTTCCTTGCTAAACAAGGGCTTGCAAATACTCTTGTTAAAAATATAAAATTAATAGTTGTACCTGCATCATGTTATCAGTCGGTGTCGTTTATATTGAACTATTTGTTGCAATGCTAACAACGCTTCCCCCATAAGTAAGTTATTTGGATGAAAGTTTGGCAGGCTTTTTTAGAGTTGTCGGCTGATCATAAGAAGGTGTTTGATAGCAAAATTGTGTGTTTTCTTATAGCCAGCTTCAGTCATTTCGGGCCTAAAAGTATGATACATTTATGTCTCTAATACAGACGTAATTTACCCTAGCACCTATTCAAGGATGATATTTAAATAGAGAAAGTAGCTTTATTAGTGCCTAAAAGTGACTCAACGACTCGCAAAGTATGAAACTTTATTGTCAATCTACAGTAGAATTGGCTGTTCATTACCTTGTTAAGAACTAACGATAAAAAGCCGATTTATAGAAGGCTGTTTTAAACGGTTTCTCGCTTATAACATAAGCCACAATTACGTATGCCCTTACCCACATTATCTAGCAAACTAGTGCACACTAAAATTGCCTTTGAAGACAAGTTAGTCAAAATCGCTCTTTGGGGCAGTGCGCTGCCCGCTTTGATCTGTTTTAGCTTTATTGGGTTTAGCGATATGTCGGTTTATTTAAAATATTACTGATATTCATTATTGGCGTGATTGTGGCCTACACTGCTTTTGCAATTAGGTAGCAAGTCATTTTTCAACTGCGCACATCGACAAATTTGGTCGAAGCCATGTTATCATGGCGACTATAGCCTGCGCGTAAACAATAGAGATGTTGAAGGCGCAATAAGTGATTTCAATGAGCTGCTTAATAAAATGCCTGCTCAACTAGCTAAACAAAGCCTAATTACTCGCGAACAACAGATATTACTCACAAAGGTAAGAGGCCAGATAGACGCAGCAATAGTAGCCACTGACCAAAACAATGCGATTAGTTTAATGAATCTGGCCGCAGAACGTCTATTCAAGAAACGCTTTGAATCTATTCAAGGTTGGCCAATTAAGACCATCGGCTTGCAAGGGATTACTGGCTGAATCAATCAATAAGATTTCTACGTTTGAACTGGGCCATGAGAAACGCAAAGTGTATGTGCGTACCGACAGTTATTTTGAGCTAGGTAAGCAGCATTCATTGATTTTCATTACCGATATTCAGCACATTTTACGCGATGAAGAACGTCAAGCGTGGCAAAACTTTTGCGCGTATTAAGCCATGAAATCAATAATTCTCTTACATCTATAGCTTCTATTAGCGAAACTTTAGCGCAGCTTATTCAACAAGAAGATAACAGTAAGCTGGCGGCAAGAAGATACATTAATTCATATTGAAGTTAATGATGATGGAGCGGGCATTAGCAATCACGACAACCTATTTGTGCCTTTTTATACCACCAAGAAACAAGGCTGTGGCATTGGCTTGGCACTAAGTAGGCAAATTGCCTTAAATCACGGCGGTGATTTGCGTTTGGTCAATAATATAGCGCCCAACACACAAACCGTGCTGGGCGCAAAAGCCATACTATCTTTACCAATGCCGCTGCAATCGTAAAGTACACACTAAACATTTATTCAGCCGGCGTAGCTTTTACTAATTTTGCAGCGCTTAATACTAGAGCAGCAGAAGGCCTTACCCTGAAATTAGGATTTACGTAGCTAAACACTACTTGGCCTTCAGTATTGGTGATAAAGATGGAAGGAGCCGGCAATACTGCTCGCTTAGAATCGTCGTTCGTAAGCTCTACATTCATGCGGTCTTTGTAAAGCGCGCGAGTATCATTTGGTACATAAAAGCCTATACCAAATGCTTTAATTGCATTTAAGCTTTCGTCCGAAATCAATTGGGCGGCAAACTCAGTTCCCAATTTTTGTGATTGAAGCTTCTCAACACTTTCAGGCGATATTGCGAGTATTTGATAACCTTCTTCAACTAAATCGGCTTCGATATCTTTTAGTTCTGCAAGTTGACGCGAACAATATGGGCACCAACCACCGCGGTAAAAAACAATAACCGCTGGTTTTTGCATTAATAGGGCTTGTAAACTAACGGGCGAACCATCAGCAGTTTTAACGGTAACGTTAGGAACGGTTGCGCCATTTAAGAGTGGTGTAACATCTTCAGCTTTGTCTCTTATTTGGGTACGATCTACCGCAAATACCTGCAGCGAAACTATGCTCAATAGTATAATTAGTATCATTTTTTTCATCTGAGGTTCTCTTAATTTGGTGGCACGTAATTTACGTATCCAAGAGTGATGGAAGTATTGCGTTAGCTTATTTAGACCTTACTTAAGCATGAAAACTTTCAATTATTTGCGCTTTATTTCTCTGAAAATTGAAGTGATTGCCACCATTCATCACTAGCTACAATTTCACCTCTGTCATTGACCAGGGGAAAAGGCAATTTTCTTTTTATGCACACAGCGTGTAATACAGGAAAACCACCTTCAAATAATATCAGCTGTGCTTCCGCTTCACTAAGGCGATTCTGCTCGTACATGCCTGCGATATCACGCTGGCGCTGAGCCTCATATAATATTAGAGCAGCCGCAACCGACACATTGAGTGATTGCACCATACCTAACATTGGAATAACAATGGAATGGTCACTCATGGCAATTGCATCGACGGTAGCGCCACTTTTTTCTTGTCCTAACACAATAGCCGTGGGCTTGGTGTAGTCTATTTCCCTAAAATCGACCGCGGTATCGTCTAAGTTCGTAACCAACACCTGCATGTTTTCAGACTTAAGATGTTTTATCGCTTTTTCAGTGCTTGAGTGACGATGCATATCGACCCAAACTTGACTGCCCATGGCTGTACCTCTTAGCAACGGCGTATTTTCTTCCCACACCGCATGAATACGATGCACGCCCACCGCATCGGCAGACCGAATAATCGCAGACACATTATGCGGCTTATGCACTTCTTCTAGTAACAAGGTAAGGTCGGGCTGTCTTTTCGATAATAAGGCGCGTATTTTGTGGTAGCGCTGCATCGTCATTGATTGTAAATGCGACATCTATTCAGGCAACACCATGACCGCGTCAATTTCAATTTGCGAGCCTTTGGGAAGCGCACTCACCTGAACGGCTGCGCGCGCTGGGTATGGCTCATCAAAATAACGTGCCATTACTTCATTCACCTTAGCAAATTGACCTAAGTCCGTTAAAAATATGTTCACTTTAACTAAATGAGAAGTAGTGCCTCCGGCCGCTGTAACAACCGCCTTCATATTCTCGAACACCTGCACTGCTTGTGCTTCGAAATCTTCTGAAACCATCTCCATAGTGCTTGGCACAAGTGGAATTTGACCCGATAAATAGACCGTATTACCGGCTTTCACGGCTTGACTATAAGTGCCAATGGCAGCAGGTGCTTTACTGGTTTGGATAACTGATTTAGACATTTTTTTTCTCAACATTCTTGATTTATGTTAATGCATGTGATGAGTTTATAACAGAAATCAAATGACCTTAATATTATTTATTTAATCACTTGTGTAGTTTTACAGGAAAGTGCCATATTTTCCAAAATCTCGATAGACAAGAGACCCATCAATAAAATTAAATTAAGATGCATAACGAGGGCATAAGGTCTATATGTTCCAATCCCTAATCGCGAGTGAAAGCAATTAATTGGACCAGTTCGCAAATTACGCTAGCGCTCGTTTGTTACTAGAAAGCGTCCCGCTCAATTTTTAGCTCAGGCTAAACACCTTTAACCCTTTAATCAAACAAACCCCCATACTCCTTAACAAGATAATCTGTGTAAGCTACGTCTCCTCTATATCTCGCAAGGTGAGTGGAGTCGAGATACATATCTGTGGTAATTTCGGGGATATCTTGATGGTTATCTATTGTGATGCCAGTTGCTGACTCAATTTGTGCGATTGCTTGCGCTAAGCGCTCATTCGCTTGGGGCGTTGTAGTAATCCATTTTGAATTTTTTGGCAGTATGATCACTTTAACTTCGTCAGATACCCGTTGAAACTGCTTAACAATATTTATGAAATGCTCAATCAGCAAAGGCTCAAAATGTAGCTCTTCAATATCGGCAGACGCTATGCGACTAAGTCTATCGTTTTTCATCATAGCGTCAGTAAAACTAGCGTTGTAATATTCTTCAAACAAAGCGAGTGTTTCAGGCGGGCGCTCCTGTGGAATAGTTCCCCCACCCTGCCATTCATAGCTCCACTGTGTATTTACATAATTAGGATAATCTTGATCAAAGCGTTTACTGACCTCTTGTCCTAATCGTCGCTGCTCTGCTCTAACTTCCTCACTGTCGCGGTGTATTATAGTTGATTCTGGCGGAAACATATCATAGGCAAAATAGGTAGTAATCATTTCTGCAGATATACCCGCGCGTAAATATTTAATGTTAAATAGGCGCACGCCACGGGTAATATCTTGTTGTGCTATTTCTAACAATTCTTTATCTGAAGCCACTAGGGTTAGCAATGAGTCTACTTGAGGCTTTGCTCTATTCCATCGGGCATTTGTAGCTTGAAAGGGGTTGAATTCAATCATCACTAATTTGAAACGACGGTCGTTTTGTTGCATCTCTTGGGTAATTCGACGAGATAAAAAGTCTTGGAAATACGGATTTACACCACCAAAGCCAAAGTTAAATGAAGTCACCTGTTTGCCTTTTACGGCAAGGTCACGATCAAACTTTCTTGGGGAAAACCCTGCGCGAGTCATAGAAGAACCATAAAACATAACTAAGTCATTAGGCTCTTTTACAACCCTTGCCATGGCTTCACGCGCTTGGGTTACTCGTCCGAACACTCCTTGTCCCGTTGCCCCCATTGCGGTTAAATATCCATAAATGATAAGCATTGCTATAGCCATAACCGCGCCCAGTTTTAGGGCAACATGCGAATACAACTTTCGCGATGACACTTGCTTGTTATTTGTGTTACTTTTTTTAATGTTCTTGCTAGAACTGGAAGTAGATGAATTCACTGCTAGGTGCTCCTATAAATAAACATAATACTTGTCCTATGGTCATTAATATCCAAAATAACCAAGGTTTGTTCTCTAGTTTGTCGGCGCCTTTTATCACACCATAATCCATAATGTGCACCACAAAAATCCACACAATGGTGAGTACGAATACAAATTGCGCATTATTACCCAATGGGATATCCGAGCCTAAAGTATGTAAATTAACTAAGATTTCAAAAGCCGATGTTAAATCGGTAGCACGGAAAAACACCCACCCTATTATTACTAAGTAGAACGTAATGGCCCATTTAAGTAATTTAATAAAGATTGAATTTGACTGGTTAAAATTGCCGAATATTTTCATGCTACCTAAATAGTGAGTGGCTGTAATGATGACACCATGAAAAGCACCCCACACTATAAAGGTCCAGGCTGCACCATGCCATAAGCCGCCCAATAACATTGTAATAATGACATTTCGAGTGCGATTGTTATTACGATTACCACCTAATGAAATGTATACATAGTCGCGTAACCAAGTTGACAAAGAGATATGCCAACGGCGCCAAAAATCTACCGGCGAAACCGCAAAATAAGGCACTCTAAAGTTGAGTGGTATATTGAAGCCGAGTATTAAGGCAATGCCAATTGCCATGTCTGTATAGCCTGAAAAATCACCATAGATTTGCCCTGCAAAGGCTAATACGCCCGTCCATAATTCCAAGGTGCTAACGGGCCCTGTTGCATCAAAAGCCACTTGTGCCGGTATCGCTAGTAAATCGGCACCGGTTTTTTTAATTAGACCCACCGTAATGAGCAAAAAACCGTGTTTTACCGCGCTCCATTGTGGCAACGAGATAGCATGCATTTGCGGCAGAATATGGCGAGCCCTAAGAATTGGGCCCGCTACCAGCTGTGGGAAAAACGATAGCGCTGCGACAAATTCTACAAGCCCTTTGCGTGGTTTCATATCGCCGCGGTACACATCAATGGTGTAACTTAAGCTTTGAAATGTGTAAAACGAAATACCCACAGGCAAGACCCAAGACAAGGTGCTAATAGGTGCGTTATAACCCAAGGTGGATAGCAAATCTGCAACCGACAACAACACAAAGTCAGCATATTTGAACATGCCTAATAACCCTAGGTTTAATACTAGCGATAGTGTTAACCAATACTTTTTACGCTGCTGGTTGGTTTCTTTAAAAATAGCTTGAGCAATAAAGTAATCGGCAATACCACTGCCCACCAAAAGTGGAATAAAGCTATAGTTCCAAGCCCCATAAAAAATAAGACTGCCAATGAGTATCAAATATACTCTTGGTTTTTGTTTTAAAAATACAAAGCCGTAAAAGACGATGAATATACAAAAGAACCAAAAGAAAATGGGCGTGTTAAAAATCATCTATAGGCCCTTCTTTTATCTCGTTGAGTGAATAACATAAAGCTCACCTTGTTAAATTTCGGATGCAAAAATACTCAGCCATGATCTGGATAGCCTGTTATAAGACTTTCCAGCATGGATTAAGCGGATATAAGGGGTGTTTCTTAGTAGTTAAAGCGCGCGCGAATTAACTCTAAGCGTCAGAAATATAGCGACGGCGACTATTCATTGAGTCGCGCCATTTGCTATTAGTAAGTCCCTAAGAATGGGATCTCGAGATCTATTTAATGCAGTGCGTACCTCATTGCCATCGGAAAACCCTGTGGTCACGGCAATATTGACATCAGCACCGCGGTCTATAAGGAATTGCGTCATTTCTATATGGCTATATAAGCTTGCATTGATTAGCGCGGTTTCGTCATTAATGACTATAGCGTCTATATTGGCTCCTTGGTTTAGTAAGGCCTCTGCCATTTCAATGTTATTACGCGCTGCAGCTAGAATCAAAGGGTTACCATCGCCTCTAGACGATTGATTTACATCAGCACCTAATCCAATTAAGGCATCTACCATGCTTCGATTATTCATTTTTACCGCAATCATTAACGCAGTGCCATCGCCAATAGCAGGGGTATTTATATCTACCCCTTCAGCTTGTAAATCTTGAATAGTTTGAATGTCGTTTTGCATAACCGCTTCAATTAATGCTTGGCCATCGTCAAAGGGCAACAATGAATAATGTCGTGAATCGATCTTGGTTTGTTTAATACTAATTTTAGGCGCTAAGGTTTGCGCTGCTTGAATTGTCGATATACTTAAACCTAAACAAATTAGTGCAATTAGGCCTGAATGGACTTTTTTAACTACTTTATTTTTTAACACTATACCAATCCTCTTTGTTAGTTCCTTTTTCTTACTAAAAAGCCCCATGGCCAATACACTTTGCTGTTGATGTACCATCAGTTTTGCGCAATCTACTAAAGATTGGGCATATTGCCTGGTATTACTCAATTGACTTGCGGCTCGTAAATCACAGGCTATTTCTCTTTCCACATGAATATAATTGTTGAGTAGACGCATTACCGGACTCCACCAAAACACAATGGCGATGCATTCTTGGAATAAGGCAAACCAATTGTCTTTACGTTGAATATGCGCATTTTCATGCTGCAATATGGCCTGTATTTGGGCCTTATCTAATTGTTCAAGAATACTGGTTGGCATGAGTATCACTGGACGCCAATAGCCCACTACCATTGGTGAAGATACGCGCTGACAAATATGCACCGGCTTACCAATATAATGACTAAATTCTTCTGACCGTGTGCCAATGTCGCCTAATAACTGCTTTGTACGAAGATACATGCGAGTAGTCGCAATTACTCGCCATGCGCTGCCCAGTGTCCAAATAAATAGGCCTAAACTCACTAACATAGAAAAATTAAACACGATGTTAGCGGGTAAGTGCCAATACCCTGTCTCTTCAGGCACTTTGTATGATACTGGGGCTAACAATTGATTTGCATCACTTATTGATGTGTTTGTGCTTAGCTCTGTTATGCCTAATTCTGTAACTAATGGCGCTGTTTGTTCAACACTAATTAGGGTAAAGGGCGTTAGTGTTGAGACTACAAATGCCGTCATCCAAAGCCAGCTTTTCAACTCAATATTTTTAATCAAAAGCGTATGCAACACACTAATTACTATTATTAAAATGCCGCCAATCACTAAATGGTGAAACGCTAATGTTGTCAATAATGTGTATTCGGTCATCATAGACATATGAATATCCTTTTTGCCTGTTTAAACGTTAACGCCAATTAGTTTTTTTGATCGCTTTCATCAATTTGCCGCTGTAATTCTTCTAAGTCGTCCAAATCAATATCGGTTTCTTGCATCAAATGTTGGGCCAATACTTTGGGTGATCCACCAAAGAACTTATTCAGCATTGAGGTTAGCGCACTTTGACGAGCTTCTTTTTGCGTAATCTTGGGTGTATAAATAAAGGCTTTTCCTTCTTTTCTAAAATCGGCGTAACCTTTTTCAGCGAGAATTTTGCATAAGGTTTGCACTGTGGTGTAAGCACTCTGCTTTTCTTCAGACAGCGCACTAGTGATGTCTCTAACCGATGCTTCGCCCTTTTTCCATAAGACTTCCATAATGCTTTTTTCTGCGTCTGTTAATTGTGTAGACTTCGATCTTGCCATGGTTAAATTCACCCTTTTTGAATGCTAATATTTCTTTCTACTAATTCTTTAGTTTTAAAGGCTAGTCTTTTATTAACTAAATATCAACTAATTCTTTAGTTTTTAATTTTTATTTACGTAGCTTATGTGTTTCATCCATAAATGACGTTTCTTAATTAAAAATAGAGATAGTGAACTTATTTACGGTAAAGTATGTTCGATATTGACGCAAAATTATGTTTATCCGAGGAATATTGAGCAATGCTTAACAAGTTTATTTTACTGACGCTAAAAGGTCTTTTCACGGTTTTGCCGTTTGCACTTACCCTTTATTTATTAGTGTGGATTGCAATAAGCACTGAGAGTTTGCTCTCGCCCTATTTGCCTGCACATTATTATTTTCCTGGCCTTGGCGTGATCACTATTATTGCCCTACTCGCGATTGTAGGACTACTCGTAAATGCCTATATCGTGACCTTGATAATTAATGCAAGTCAAAGATTGATTGAACGCGTACCAGTGGTTAAAACGCTTTTTGGTGCAATTAAAGATGCGGTTGAACTGTTTCAAATCAAAAAAGAAAACAGCACTAAAAAAGCCGTTGCGGTAGAAGTCAGTGAAGGGCTTCGTTTAATCGGGTTTGTTACTAACGACAAAGTTGCAAAGGTGTTGTTTCCCAATGAAGAGAAAGTGGCCGTATATCTGCCAATGAGTTACCAAATTGGCGGCTATACTCTTTATTTAGACCCTTCAAAAATAACAGATTTAGACATAGATGTTGAAACCGCTATGCGTATTGCGGTTACGGGTGGCAATTCTATTACTAAAAAACAAGACGAAAAACCGTTCGTTGATAAAGTATCGGGCAGGTGATTTTTGCGTAAAAAACTAACCGCTATGACAACAACGCAGTAATACCTAATGCTATTTAGTTAGCCTTAGTTTGACTATGGCGTGACACTTTTTGTAGCTCGGGCAGTGTCCGAATTTTTCGCATAATAGTTGCAAAATGTATGCGGTTACGTGTGGTCATTTCAATATCGACTATTAAATGATTGTCTTCTCTATCGTGGGTTTGTAAGTTCACAATTGAAGAATCGCACGATGCTATTGCGGCAGTTAAGGATGCAAGCGTTCCTTGTTGATTGATCGCCTCAACGCGCACTGCTGCTCTAAAGTCCCCTTGTGCATCCTCATCCCACAGCATTGGCAATACTCGCTGCGGCTCTTCTTTAGAAAGCTTGCGAATATTACTACAGCCTGTTTGGTGTATAACAACGCCTTTTCCTGGACTTAATATAGCCACGACTTCGTCATCGGGAATAGGATGGCAACAGCGTGAAAAATGCACCATAAGACCTTCAGTACCGCGAATAGCTACTGTACCCTTCTTATCAGGTATTTCGATGTTGTCGCCCACTAGACGACGCGCCACCATTGCGCTTATTTCATTACCCATGCCTATATTGGCAAGCAATTCTTCGAAACTCGCGTATTTGGTATCTTCTACCAAGCGCTCTATTTCTGACTGTGCTATTTCATCTAATTTAATGCTGCCCAATGCGTGGCGCAACAAACGGTTACCCATGTTAGTCGCGTCATCAGAATGCTGGCGTTTCAAAAAGTGGCGTATGTTAGAGCGTGCTTTAGCACTTACCACAAAATTCAGCCAGTTCGCATTTGGCTTGGCCCGTGGTGAGGTAATTATTTCGATACTTTGACCGTTCTCAAGTGGCGAGCTAAGTGGATAGTTTTTGTGGTCAACTCTTGCACCTACACAAGTATTACCAACATCAGAATGAACCGCATAAGCAAAGTCTACTGCGGTTGCGCCTGTGGGCAATTCAATAATTTTGCCTTTAGGCGAAAACACATAAATTTCATCCGGGAATAAATCCGATTTTACCGTCTCAATAAACTCAACTGACGTGCTGGCGTTTTGCTGCAATTCGACTAAAGACTGCATCCATTGATTTGCGCGCAACTGCGAGGAATTGTCAATGTCGCCATTTTCTTTGTATACCCAATGCGCGGCTATGCCCTTGTCGGCAAGGTGGTCCATTTCTTCTGTGCGAATTTGCACCTCAACAGGAATGCCATGGGGGCCTTTCAAGGAAGTATGCAAGGATTGATAGCCATTACTACGTGGAATAGCTATGTAGTCTTTAAATCTATTCTCAATTGGCTTGTACATGCCATGAATAGCGCCTAGCACTCGGTAACAGTTATCGACAGAATCTACGATTATGCGAAAGCCATAAATATCCATGACGTCGTTAAACGACAGCTCTTTGGTCTTCATTTTACTGTAGATAGAATACAGATGCTTTTCGCGGCCCTGCACCCTGCCATTAATTTTGTATTCAACAAGCTTGTTGGTTAGGTCAAGCTGGGTACGTTCTATGATTTCTTTGCGGTTTCCACGTGCTTGGTTCACAGCGCTCTTAAGTGCTCTATAGCGCATTGGGTACATCGCTTGAAAGCCTAAATCTTCAAGCTCATTTTTAATATCATAAATACCCAGGCGATGGGCTAAAGGCGAATAAATTTCGAGCGTTTCTAAGGCAATACGCCGGCGTTTTTCTGGTCTTAGCGAACCTAGTGTGCGCATATTGTGGGTTCTGTCCGAGAGTTTGATTAAAATAACTCGGATGTCTTTTACCATGGCCATCAGCATTTTGCGGAAGTTTTCAGCTTGAGCTTCTTGCTTTGAACTAAATTTAAGTTTGTCGAGTTTACTAACGCCTTCAACCAACTCGGCTACTGTTTCACCAAAAGCTAAACTTAAATCTTCTTTGCTGTATTCGGTATCTTCAATTACATCGTGGAGCAGCGCTGCCATAAGAGTCTCATGGTCAAGCTTCATGTCGGCTAAAATACTGCTTACGGCAACAGGGTGGGTAATATAGGGGTCGCCGCTAGAACGGGTTTGTCCTTCATGCGCATCGCGGGCTAGAATGTATGAGGCCCGAACGTAGTCGACCTGATTTTTGGGTAAATACCCACTAATCTTCTTTTCTAAGCCTTCAAATAAATACACCTAAGTTTTTCACCATAGTAATAAGCTAATTATAAAAAATTAACACTGGCGAATAGAATACGATTATTTTGACGCTTTGCATAACAAAAAACGCCGATTTTACTCGACGTTTTCAATATATATCGATTAAGCAGTAAAATACTAATTTTACTGCTTATCAAAATAGCCTAGTTATGGCCTATTTATGGTTTAGTTGTTAGCTAAAATACTCGCAACAGAAGCAAACTCAGCAGCTTCTTGTTCGCGTTGATCTTGTAGCTCAGTTTGCTCAACTGTTGAAGCCGTAACCAGGCCTTGCTCAATTTCACGCAAAGCGATAACTGTAGGCTTATCGTTCATTGGGTCTACCAATGGTTCTTTACCTTCAATAGCAAGTTGACGAGCGCGTTTTGCTGCCACTAATACAAGGTCAAATCGATTACCAATTTGGTCTACAGCGTCTTCTACTGTTACACGTGCCATTAAGAGCTCCGGTTTTTAAAGCGTTAATTTTGAAAAATGGTCGCGAAGTATACTGCACTTCGCAAAAAGAATATAGCTTATAATGTAGATTCTGCCTGACTTTTGTCATGTATTGTGCAAAAAAAGTAGTTTAGTCTCTATTAACAGTACTATTTAAGTAAAGATGCTAGCAAATTCTTGTGCCGTAACTGCTGTTGTTTAAGACCCAAACTATGTGCTTTTACAATGGCAATCAGTTGATCAAGTGCGTGGGTAAAGTTGTCGTTTACAATCACATAGTCAAATTCATTGTAATGGGACATTTCTTGCTGCGCCTGCTTCATGCGGCTTTCTATTACGCTGTCGCTGTCTTTACCTCTGCTCACTAAGCGCGCGTTAAGCTCATCTTTTGATGGCGGTAATATAAATATCGATACTACATCAGGATTAACACGTTTAACCTGACGCGCACCTTGCCAGTCAATATCCAAAAACACATCAATGCCTTGCGAAAGTTTATCACTAATGGCTGCTTTTGAAGTCCCATAATAGTTTTCAAATACTTGTGCATGTTCATAAAAAGCGTCTTGTTCAATCATCTCCTTGAACTGCTCAAGCTCAACATAATGGTAATGCTCACCATCCACCTCACCTTCCCGCGGCAAACGAGTGGTATGGGAAACCGACAGTTGCGCAGCATTGAACAAGTGACCTTCTTGCGTACGCTGCAATAAAGCACTGATTAAGCTCGATTTTCCTGCTCCCGAAGGCGCAGCTACTATAAAAAGGTTCGCGTTAGAAATTGTCATTACCATTTAGCCCATTATTTAACAAACATACTTATGCATTACTTGGATCTTAAAGTAAATGACACAAGTATTACATACCTAATAGTCACCTATCACAAAAGTCTATACTTTTGCTTGTAAGGCAGTTGGTGTCTTATGCTACCATAGCGCCCTAATAAGTGGTCTGTCAGACTTTTACTGGCCGTGTAAAGTTATTTTAAAAATCACTAATTACTTTATTTATAATAATTTCAGTTTTGGAGAATTGTATGAACGAGAGCGTCTATCATCAAATTATTGATGATTTATTTATTCGTATTGAAGAAGCACTTGATGAACTAGAAAGCGTAGACATTGATTATGAGAGTGCCGAGGGAATTTTAACCTTAATTTTACCCGATCAGACCAAAATCGTACTGAACAAAATGCAGCCTCTTTTACAGCTGTGGGTAGCGACTAAATTTAACGGCTACCATTTTAATTATACCGATGGAAAATGGATTGATGAGCGCTACGGCGGTGAGTTTTATGAGTTTTTCAACGAAGCTATAAGTAAGCAAGCGGGCCAGCCTGTTGAACTGAACGTTCAAGAATCGTAGAATCGATCTTTTAGCTGTAGCAATACTACAAACGCCAGTAAATAATAACTTATCTTAAGCACTGAGAGCGCACAAGTAGAGCATGCGCAACACCAAGGAATTGATTCGATGGACAACAACACCTCAGCAGATGCGCTTTTACCCGGCGTTGTCATTGCTCCCCAAGGCAGCCATAAGTCTACTATTATTTGGTTACACGGTTTAGGGGATTCAGGCAACGGTTTTGCCCCTATTGCGCCTGAACTTAAACTGGAACCAAGCTTAGGTGTTAAGTTCATTTTTCCACACGCTCCTATACGTCCAGTGACTATTAATAACGGCATGGAAATGCGTGCTTGGTATGATATTAAAAACATGGATATGGAAAACCGTGCTGATATGGAAGGTGTAACCGAATCGAGCCGTCAAGTTAAGCTACTAATAGAAAACGAGATAGCAAGCGGCATTCCTGCAAATAAAATCATACTTATTGGCTTTTCTCAAGGCGGCGTTATTGCACTTCACTTAGGCACACGAATGGAAGCGACGTTGGCCGGCATCGTCGCTTTATCAACGTATATGTGTGAGCCTCAAAATTTGGCAAACGAAAAACAAGGAGCTAACCAACAAACACCTATTTTGTGTTGTCATGGATTGCAAGATGAAGTTATCCCAGTGAGTGTCGGTAAATCAGCCTTTAGCACCTTGCAAGCTAATGGCTATGATGTCTCTTGGAAGGAATACGTGATGCAACATAATGTGTGTATGCCTGAAATAAACGACATCGCTAAATTCATCACATTACAATTATCTCAATAGATAATGTATGAACGAAACGGAATATAAACACGCCTATGCAAACACCTAAATCGGTAGTAAGAATTGCCACTCGCAAAAGTGCTTTGGCAATGTGGCAAGCCTATTATGTGCAAGAACAATTGCTTAAGCACTTCCCAAGCCTAAGCATAGAGCTTGTGCCAATGTCGACCCAAGGCGACCGAATACTCGATACACCGCTAGCCAAAATAGGCGGAAAAGGCCTCTTTATTAAAGAGCTAGAAGTAGCCATGCAGAATGGTTTAGCCGATTTAGCAGTGCATTCTATGAAAGACGTACCGGTAGCCTTTCCGGAAGGTTTTGGCTTACATTGTATTTGTGAACGCGAGAATCCGTATGACGCATTTGTATCAAACACCTACGAATGTTTCGATGACTTACCCCTAGGCGCAATAGTAGGTACATCAAGCTTACGCAGACAAGCCCAACTAAAAGCAGTACGTCCCGATCTTACAATCAAGGACTTACGCGGCAATGTAAACACACGCTTGCAAAAACTCGACGACGGCTTATACGATGCCATTATTCTTGCTGCAGCCGGGTTAATTCGCCTTGATATGAAAACGCGCATTAAGCATGAATTAGACCCGTCTATGTGCCTGCCCGCCGTTGGACAAGGCGCAGTTGGCATTGAGTGTAAAAATGACGACCCAGTACTGATTGCGATGCTACAAAAACTAAATCATTCACAAACCGCAATCCGGGTTAGCGCCGAACGTGCCATGAACGCTAAACTGCAAGGCGGTTGCCAGGTACCAATAGGTAGTTTCGCACATTTCATCCCACTAGATGGAAGCGCCCAAGGCGAGCTTTCAATGACCGCTCTGGTAGCTTCTCCCGACGGCACGACTGTACTCAAAACCAGTGGTAAAGTACTGTGTGCTGTTGATGATATTCACACCGCTAAAGAAATAGGGGTCACTTTGGCTGATGCGCTTATTGCAAAGGGTGCAAAAGCCATTCTCGACGCATTGTAAGAGCAATGACTTTTCTAATCGCTAGACCTACAGATAAAGCAGAAAAAACCGCAGCTTTCTTTAGGCAATCTGGTTTACAGGCGCAAGCTTTGCCAATAATTGATATAGAACTGGCAACTCGCAACTCGCTAATCGAGCAATTAAATAACACTACGCCTAATTACCTTATTGTTACGTCAACATATGCAGCCCTGTGGCTTATATCCATAATAACTGCGCAAAAGCTTATTCTGGACTTTAGTCACACTACTTTTGTGTGTGTTGGCAAAGCCAGTGCTGCCTTAGTTCAAGCCATTAGTCACAAATATAATGTAGTTGTCGCCTCACCTGAAAACTCTGAAGGCTTGCTTCAATCAGACTGTTTGCAAACAGTAAACAATGCGAACATTGTTGTATTGAAAGGTGAAGGTGGGCGTGATCTAATTGCGTCTACGCTTGTGCAGCAAAACGCTAATGTAAGTGCGTTAAATGTATATAAACGCGTTACCAACATTCAGGCAATTCGTGCATTTACTTTTGAGCCTAGCCAAATAAAGTGTATTATTGCTACAAGTATTGAAATTACAGAACTTTTATTGGCTAACATGGATCATAGTGGGCTGGCGTCATGCTTTTGGATAGTCGCCAGCGAGCGCATAAAAGATTATGCTTATAAAAACGGCATACAACATATTTCGGTAAGCCAAGGAGCAGGTAACCAAGCCTTATTAGCTTGTGCCAATCAATTAGTGAACACAGGAGTCGTGCATGACTGATTTAACCCCATCGCCTAAAGACCAATCAACAGATGTAGAAGATGCTGTGGTGCTTGAGGAAACTGTTTCGTCGTCACGCACTGAGGCGAAGAATACGCAAAAAAAACCTGCTAAAACTGGCCTTCTTTGGCTTTTCACTGTCATTAATTTACTCATCTTATTATTAATCTGTGCGGGAGGGTATTGGTATTACACACAAATAGCCAATGAAGAGTCGAGCACGCTCACAGATATAATCGCACTTAAGCAAGACATAAGCGAGCAGTCTCGTAACCTGCAATCTAGCGTAAGTCAGCTTGAACAAAGTTCACAAAGTCTTGAAAGCAACATAGCAAATATGAAACAGGCGAATGAACAAAATTTGGCGAACGTACAAGACGAACTAGCGCAAGCTAACAATACCGCAAGTGCATTAGGCAAACAGCTAGCAGAAATGTCAGGTAGGCGCCCTTCTGATTGGCTGTTAGCAGAAGCTAATTATCTAGTAAATATGGCTGGCCGTAAGCTTTATTTAGAAAAAGATATTCGTACCGCTATGACCTTACTAAAAGAAGCAGATGCACGCTTGAACGACCTAAATGACCCTTCTTTATTTCCTGTTAGGGCGTTGATTGCGGGCGATATCCAAGCATTAAAACAGGTTAACCCGGTATCTACCAACTCAATTGCACTAGCGCTAGCGGGCATGCTGCCGCAAGTAAGCGAGTTACCACTAGATAAATTGCAGCTGCCCGAAAATACCAATCAAGCGGATTTAACCTTAAGCGAAGATGTAAGTGACTGGCGCCAGAACCTTGAGAAAACTTGGCAGTCTTTAGTAGGGGACCTATTTTCAATTGAGTATGTTGACCAACCGCTTGAACCATATTTAGCTGAGCGCCAACAGTGGCTAATTGAACAGCAACTTAACTACGCGTTGACGCAAGCACAAACTGCTGCTCTAAATGAGCACGTTGAGCTCTATCGCTCAGCAACACAACAAGCGATGGGCTTATTGGTAGAGCATTATCAGATGGACAATACTCAAGTAAGTCAGTTTTTAGTAGCCTTACAGGAACTACAAAACATAGATTTTTCGAGAAATTACCCTGCTAGTCTAGCGTCGCAAGCGTCGCTCAAAGGTATTATTGAACAACGTATTCAAGGACTATACAATAATTCAGATATGCCTATGACTAACAGTGAAAATTTGGATAATCAGCTATGATTAAAATCATCGTTATTATTGTTTGCGTGCTAGTGTCAATTTTATTTGGGTATAAACTCACTGAAATCGAAGGCCGCGTAATTATCGACTTTTCAGGGACTATTATCCAAGCTTCCTTACTCGGGAGCTTTATTATATTGATTTTTTCAGTCTTTGTTGCTTTGCTTTTATGGTGGGCCCTCAAAAAACTCATACGCACAGCTTCGGGCCCAAAAACATGGATAGGGCGTTTGTCGAAACGCCAACAAATACAGGCTTTTTATCAAAGCATAAATGCCATGCTGATGAACGAGCAACAAGAAGCACGTAAGCTCATTCGCAAAACCACAAAAGGCGATTTTCAGGGCACCAATTACCTAATCGCTGCCGAACTTGAACGCCAAGCTGGCGAGTCGCAGCAAGCACAAGCCTATTTGATTCAAGCGATGGACTATCCTAAATCTGAGCCACTCGCATTAATGAAACAGGCAGAATTATGCTTGAACAATGATCAGAGCCAAGAAGCGATGAATTTACTGGCCAGCGTAGAAGGCAAAGTTCGCAACACCAAATCGTTCGTCTCCCTTAAACTGAATGTGCTTGAAGGCCTCAATGATTGGGGACAAATACAATCACTCGCCAAAGAACACAAGAAATTATTGGGTGATGATTACTTTACTTGGTCGCGCCAATGGACCATTGGCGAGTTTGCTGCCATTGCGAGTAAACAAGGCGCAAATGCATTAAAATCGCATTGGCAACAGTTGGGTCGTGGGGAGCGCAAAGACCAATCGAATCAACTGGCGTATTTGCAATTATTGATTGATCAAGGTTTGTCTGCAGAGGCAGAAAAAGAGCTTGTTACTATTGCGGGTAGACAACAGCACGAAGGGTATTGGCATTTATTCAAGCAGCTAAATCATCCAAATCCAACGCTAGCCATCAAGTTTATTGAACAAGAAATTAAGAAATCGCCTGAAGACGGCCCTCTTTATTCAGTATTAGCCAACCTTGCCTACAATACCGCTGACTATGAGTTGGCAAATAAAGCGGTAAGCAAAGCACTTGAACTTGATAATAAAGCCACTGATAAAGCTTTATTAGCGTGTATTCTTGAAAAGAAAAATGATTTTGAACAAGCAAATGTGGTGTATAAAGGACTATTGAAATAGTCCTTTTTTACTCTACTAAGAGGTTTAGCAAGACACTTTAATAAATGTCCCGTTAAATACTCTAATGAATAATAATATCGCTAATTGGCAGAATTAAGGTAAATACCGAGCCTTCACCTAACTTACTAGTCATACTTAGGCTTCCGCCATGCTCTTTTGCAATATCACGAGAAATAGCTAGACCAAGTCCAGTCCCGTCAAGTAAATTGTGTGTGGTGTAACAAGGGTCAAATATATGCTCTTGTAAGTCTTCTTCTATGCCGCAACCCGTATCTGCCACAGCAATCTCTATATGACCCGCATACTGCTTTGAACAAACGGTAATAAGGCCTTCGTGCCCTATCGCTTGAGATGCATTTGTTAACAAGTTAGTTAACAATTGACCAATTTTGTATGTGTCTATGTAAATAGCAGGCAGTTTGGCCAACCGCAAATTTACGCTTACTTGGCTAGGTAACTGCTTAGTAAGCTTTTCACTGGCGGTATTTATACACTGGTTAATATCGTACGATTGCTTATTGTTGCAAGATACGTTTTGTGTAATGGACATGTTTTGAACAATGTTCGACACTCTTACAAGACCAACTTCCATGACTTTAAGCACTGCGTGCATCGCTTCATGCATGGCTTCGTGTTGGTCTCTGTTTTGTACATCGTATTTATATAGGTCTTCTGTGTGTGCTTGATTACTATTAAGCAGGTATTTCTTCACAGAATTTTCCTCTGTATGCTTATTTTATTTGAGTGCTATTATTCACACATAGAACATAAGTAAGTAATGCTTGTTCGAACATAAGTAGCAAGTATTATACTTAAACGTGTATTCACCAGCGTTATAGACAAATAAGCGTGGCGTTAATCTAAAAACTGAGTATGCTTAAAAAACGCACACCTTTTGTGCTTACAGCAAAAATAGCAGAAGGAGTTGTATATGTACTTAGTAACCAATAGAGTTGTTTCAAACGGCAATACAGTTGAAGTGTTTGGCGACAAGCCAAGCCCCGAAGGCCCTAATGAGCTTAGAATTGTTGAGGTAAACAGAAAAGATAAGCAATGGCATGTTTCAGCGGTAAAAGATAAGTTATCGTCAACCCAAATTAAAAAATTAGCTAAAGAACACCACCTTAATATAGATACAACGTTGCCATGGCATGGTTCTTTAGAAGTTGCATGTAAACTTTTCGAACAAGCAAAGCAGGAAAATAAGGCCATCTTGTTTTTTGTACACGGATACAACAACGACGTAAATGACGTATTGCTGGCAGCCGAACAATTAGAAGACTTATACGACCTGATTGTAGTGCCATTCACTTGGCCAGCTAATGGAGGCGGTGCAATTACGGGTACGGCCTCTTATCTGAGTGATAAAACAGATGCTAGAGCATCATCGGGGGCATTTAATAGGTTTGTCGGCAAAATTCAGTATTTTCATACCTTACTTTCGAAAGCCAATTTAAATAGTATCAAAGACAAAGTAGAGCTCAAATACGAAGGTAAAGAGAACCCAATGGCTGCTGCAGCGCTTTACAGCGAATTGGTAGGCAAAGCCTGTAAAGTCAAAATAAATTTGTTATGCCATAGCATGGGCAATTACTTATTGAAGCATTCCCTTATGACCAGCGATAACGCCACGTCTGACCTAGTCTTTGACAATATCAATTTAGTTGCCGCCGACACTAATAACAAAAACCACGCTAGTTGGTTAGATACCATTGATGTTCGCAACCGAATTCATATAGTGATTAACGAAGACGACTTAGCTTTAAAAGCATCACGCGTTAAACCGGGCAAAGAACAAAAAGCCCGCCTTGGCCATTTTTTGAAAGCGCTAAACAGTGAACATGGGGTATATATCGATGTAACAGATGCCGATGGCGTAGGCTCCGAACATAGTTATTACAAAGGCGATGCTATTGCCGCAAATGCGTCATTGCGCGCACTGTTTAATGACTTGTTTAATGGCAACAGTGTTGAAAAACGACTGAAGTACACGTTAGCGGACAACTACTATAGGTTGGTGAGCAATAGGAATTAAGGCACCTATATTTATACCTTGTAAAGAATAATGTAAGCAATAGATAGGGCTGCGGTGACACATATATGAGTCAAACGATATCGAAACTCGTTTGGTGAGACCCGAAGCCCAGCTTAAACTTCTTACCGAACATCTCATCCCCGTTCGCAACGGCTTGGTGGAAGGCACTTTCTTTAGATATCGGTGGTCCAGGATGATTCGCCCGAATCGACGTTGAATTTGGGCAAGTGGGAGTTGCCTCGCCTACCACCGGTGTATTTTTGTTGCTGGGATTACTGGGACTTGCTACCGGCAGAAAATACTCGTGGGACCCAAATAGAAGATTGGCACTACACAGTTGACACACAAAAAGGGCTAACAACCAATTATTGGACTTTAGCCTTTTTCATTGTCATCGTATTATGTTATGTGTTGTATGTTCTTTTTTGCAAATAATGGCGAAACACAAGCGCACTAATAGCGATAAGGAAAAATACTACCACGTTGGGTGCACTGACATAGCTTTGTTGCAATTTTGTGTCAGCACCTACTAAAAGCTCACGGATTTCAAAGTGATCGCTTTGAGCACCCGTTATCTTAAAGTCAATGTTAGCTACGTCGAAAATAGGGGTATCAAAACTTATGATATCTACTTCATCCCAGCTGTTCTTTTTTAGGCCTGAGAAACTGTCTGACCACAACAAATTATTATCACGGCTATAAAACACGACATCCATCGACGTCACTTGCTGGCTAAGCTGGTGTCGCCAATCGTTAAAAAATGAAAGTGAACTTATATTACTATTATTTATAAGTGCGACACTAAGGACAAATGGATTGCCTTGTGACAGCCGTTCACCACCGTTTTGGTATGCTGCAAATCGTGTGTTTGAATAACGATAGTCTATGCCATCAAAAAGCAAATCAATATTATAGGCTTCCCATTTTTCAGGTCCACTAACACTAATGCTATCTATGTCGTCGTTTGTAATGACGTTCGCGGTAGCCGTGATCATTAGACATAATCCGACTAAAGTGGTGAGCGCAATATTTTTAAAACCAGTGACGTTAAGCAAGCTATCTTCCTAATTACAGTATTGTGACGCTACTATAGCCAGCTTTATTTCTGATAGCATATAGTTAATTAAACAATAGTATTTAATTTACACATCCTCAAAATTAGGTGGTATGCCAATGAAAATTGAGTATTGCTTACCTATAAAAATTCAAACAACGAGCTTATAGTTTACCTTCAAACTTGTTATTTCATGACAAGCTGTTATGAGTTACGTACAGTAAGACTTAACGCTGAAAAAACATGGTTGGGAACTTCCTATGTTATTAGAAAGTGACCAGGCAATTGCGCTATTTAAATCAACCGCAAACGGTATTGCAAAAGCGGGTAAAGTGCTGCTGGTTAGCGGCGAAGCGGGCATTGGCAAAACTGCTCTGCTGGAACATATGCGCGAACGCATAGGGCCGCAAGTAAAAACCTTATGGAGCGGCTGCGAACCCCTATTTACACCTAGGCCATATGCGCCTTTGCACTATATTGCCGATTTTTTATCTCGTGAGTTATTACCATTGCTGGAGTCGTCAGCGTCTCCAAGCAAATTATTTTCAGCCTTTACCATGCTGTCGAACAACTGCACACCCCCATTATTCTCATTATTCTCATTATTCTCATTATTGAAGATGTTCATTGGGCAGACAACGCAACGCTAGATTTACTTAAATTTTTTGTGCGGCGCATTTCCTTTGTACCTTGTTTACTGTGTCTAACTTACAGAGATGATGAGGTAAACACACTGCACCCACTAAGCTCGATGCTAGGTCTTATACCGTCAGCACATTGTCATTGAATTCAATTGCGGCAACTAAGCGTAAGCGCGGCACAGCAGCTCAGTTTTAATACCCAATACGACGCCCAAGAGTTACACGATATAACCGGCGGTAACCCTTTCTTTGTAACTGCACTGTTGGCGAATAATGAAAGCAACTCAAAATTGGTTCCAGCGTCTATTCTCGATGCACTTGGCGCACGAATATCAAATTTAATTGATGCTGAACGCTCCTTGCTGCAATTGTTGAGCTTAATCCCTTACAGTATTCCGGTTGTCTTAATTGAGCATGTTTTTGGTGAGTAAGGCGAGAGCTTTGCAATGGCCTGCGTGGCCAGAAAGCGATTGCAATATGATAATAAAATGGAGTTTAAGTTTCATCATGAGCTTGCTCGGCTCGCGATTCAGTCGGGCGTATCGTTAAGCGAACAAAAATCGGGCCACAGTAAGATATTACACAGCCTAGAGGCCCTCAATTTACAGTCAAATTTAGCATGGTTAGCGCATCATGCGGAAGGTGCCTTAAATGCCACTAGTGTATTAAAATATGCGCCACTAGCCGCTAAAAATGCCGCCGACTTAGGCGCCCACAAAGAAGCAGCTTCTTTCTACAATAAAGCCCTCAAATTTGTCGAATATGCCGATTCACACATAGCCTCAACACTCTATGAAAACTGGTCATATGAAGTGGGCTTAACGACGCACATGAATCAATCGGTTATAGATGCACGGTTCCATGCAATAACTCTTTGGAGAGCTTAGACCGAAAAGATAAAATTGGTGAGAATTTACGATGGTTATTGCGGTTGTATTGGTACCAAGGGCAAGCCGAGCGTGCAGAGTATTACGCAAATGAAGCCATTTCTGAATGCAAATCTATCGATGCATCGAGCGACTTGGCTATGGCATATTCACTACGTTCGCAACTCGACATGTTAAATGATAGAACTGCAGAGGCGGTTGAGTGGGGCAATAAAGCTTTACCCTTGGAGAAAAAGTTCCCTAATCCTGCGGTGCGCGTACATGCACTAAACAATGTAGGAACGGCCTTGCTACTGCATGGTAACGAATCGGGTGAAGATTTACTCAATGAAAGCTTAAGCTTGGGTGAAGAACATGGATTACACGAAGACGTCGCGAGGGTTTACACCAATTACTCTGATTATTGTGTGCGCTTCAAAAAGCTCGAGCTAGCTGAAAAATTGATCACAAAACGCATACAGTACGATGTATAACACGATCTAGACTCTTGGACTTACTATTTAGTCGGTATACAAGCATATCTGCGCCGAGAACAAGGGCGCTTAATAGATGCAGAGACGATTGCTGCCGGCGTGCAAAAATTAACAAATCAAACTTTATTAATGAAATTGCCGGCCTTAACTGTGCAAGCTAGGGTAAGTGCTAGAATGCAAATGCCACACGCTAAACAGCTCTTGGCTCTAGCCCTCGAGAATGCCAGCGCTACGGGTCAGTTTCAGTACATGATCCCCGCACGATTTAGTTTTATTGAATATTATTGGCTGAACGCTTCGTTTATAGACAACGCCTCACAAAAAGCAGAGATTCATATCAGTAGGCTTTGTCAGCTCCCTCAGCCCATATTAAACACGTGGCAGGTAGGTGAATTACAGGTATGGATAAAGCGCTTTGACTCGGCTACTACGTGCACCAGCTCTTTACCACTACCCATGCCTTATGAACATGAATTGGCCGAAGAATATACTTTAGCCTTTGACGCTTGGTGGCAATTAAATATGCCTTTTAATGCAGCTATGTGCATATTGAATGTTATGGATTCAATGCGACCAAAAGCTCTTGAAAAAGCATATTCAATAGCCGATTCGATAGAAGCTAAAGCAATAACAGCTTGGGTACGTGCCACAGTTCTTCGAGAAAACCTAGCAACGACTTTGCCTAAAGTGCGCCGCGGACCCTATGCTAAAACTAAACAACGTCCAATGGGCTTAACCGCAAAAGAACAATACGTATTGAAGCTTGTTGTTACCGGTGCCAGCAATCAAAAAATTGCCGAAAAACTGTCTAGGTCGAACAGAACGGTCGAGAACCATGTGTCATCGATATTGGGCAAACTGCAAGTCGACAACCGCATAGAAGCAATGTTACGGGTACAAAACGCGCCTTGGCTGTCAGATTAAGGACACCCATTAGTTATCACTAATAACCGCTAGTGACATATCGTTATTTGCGCTTTTTGTTGTAACCTGAGTGCAATTGAACATCAATTGCGTTTAAGACTTCAGTACGATTTATTGTGCCTATTAAGGTACCGCTATCATCTAAAACTGGATACATTTTAGGTTTTTCAACAATCATCGTTTGAGCAAGTTCTAATATCGAATCATTGCCTTGTACCGACAACACCGGCTTCACCATAATATCTTCAACTCGGCAAACTTGCTCACGGTAATAACTAGAGGTAATCATTTGCCCTAAACAATCTTGCTCAGATAAAAAGCCAACAAGCTCTAGCTGCTTGTTAATAACAGGACCGCCGGTTTGTTTGCTTAGTAACAATTGTTCTACTGCCTCTGCCACCGGCATATCTAAAGACAACTTAACAGGGCGACGATTCATATAATCCTTAACTTTCAACGATTCCATTAGTTCTCCAAAGCGATATATAGTTATTAATAAGTTGCCTGCTAAGCATAGTAGATTAAACAAGCATAAGCACTCTTTTTTGCAGGGTTCAAATTAAACTCCGGTTTGTCTGCTTATAAACCCATAACCTTGCCTATTTAACTGATTCAGCTAGACCATTGAAAGAAGAAGAGTCACTTAGTGTGAGCTTAGGTCTTACTTACACCGGTTTAGACAACGGTAATTTGGCTATCGATTTTTATCAAACCAAAGTAGATGACAGAATCTATCGCGTTGGTGATATTGAACTTGATAGCGGTACTATATCGTTTTATACCAATGCCATTGATGTCGAACATCAGGGCATTGATTTGGTGTACACCACGTCATTTGATTGGAGCGAAGATGCCAGTAACAAATTTACCTTTGCCGACAACCACAACACAATAGACGTAGTAGGTGAGTCTCTTGTGGTAAGTGATGCAATAATAGAAGACATTGAAAATAACTACCCTGAAAAATCCTTCGTGGCTACCGCGGTGACAGACTTTGGCGAGTATTATCAAGTAATGGTAAGAGCCAACTTATATGGTGAACATTATGATGAGCGCGGACGCATCAATGACACAGAAAATGATCCTACTGCGCAAATTGGACCAGTAGTATTCTTCGACGTGGAATTCAATTATTTCGCTACAGACGACTTAACGTTAACCGCCGGCACATCAAACATCTATGACCAGTACGTTGAGGAGATTGGTGCGGGAAATGCTAACCGCTTGAGTGTTGGCCTGCAGTATCCTCGCAGAACAGCAGCGAACTATGAAGGTGGTTCTTTATATTTAAGAGCTCAACATATGTTCTAGTTTATGCCCTGTTCAAATGAAATGTGTAGGGCAGCATTTTCTGCCCTAATGCCTTTCCTTTATTCAAGCCAATCCATTTAATAATCCAAAAAATTCAACTTGAGACTACGTGTTTTAATAACAACATTAAAACAGGAATATTTACTTATGGACCAACAAAGTACGTATCGACAAATTTCTCCTTCAAGCACCTTACTCCTTAATGAACAATCTGCAGCTATTCAACAAAACGGCAGGCAAGTCTTTCGTTTTGGTTTCAGACAATCACCCTTCCCTATTCCGTCGGTGCTAAAAGAGGCACTCATTCAAAATGCGCATCGAAAGGAATATACTCAGGTGCAGGGCTTAGAAGCCTTACGCATAAAAGTAGCTGAATTCCACTGTGTGCTTAAACAACACTCAGTTTCAGCCGATCAAGTTTTCATTGCACCCTGCTCAAAAGCGTTGCTTTATACTATTATGTGCGCCTATTCTCATGCCGCAGTGCTAAGTCCTGCCCCAGCTTGGGTGTCTTATGCACCTTAGGCGCAGTTGCTTGGTCACGCAACCTTTATGATGCAAACCAGTTTTGTGCAACGTTACCGAATTACCCCACAAATCCTTGAAAAAGCCTTAAGCGAAGCCGCACAAAACTATCAAAGCATTCTGGTGGTGTTAAACTCAGCGGGTAACCCTGACGGTCTGTGCTACTCAGATGCAGAGCGACAAGCGCTTGCACCTGTGTTACAAAAATATAAGCCGCAGGTCATATCAGTATTGCCAAGTATTATCCGCAAGGGACTTTTGTAACCTCGGGCTTTACTAGGTGGGCGGGTGCTGGAGGATGGCGCTTAGGCATCGCTATTTTACCTGATAATTGTAATGATCAATTAAAAGATACAATGTTGGGGATTGCATCAGAAACGTATTCTTGTGCCGCCTCACACATACAGCATGCTGCTATAACCGCGTACTCCGACAATACTTTGATGAAGCAATATGCCAAATACCAAAGGATAATTCTTAGCGCTATTGGCTCATGCATTTACAAGGCACTAATGAATACTGGACTTAATGCACACCCTCCAGAAGGAGGTTTTTATATTTTGCTAAATTTTACGCCTTTTCAACAAAGACTACGTGATATAGGAATTTCTAAAGATACTGAAATTTGTGCTAGAGTCCTTGAAGACAGCGGAGTTGCTTTGCTACCCGGTATATCATTTGGTCTTCCTGCTTAAGCGTTATGTACGCGTCTTGCATATGTGGATTTCGATGGGAAGCAGGCGTTAGAAGACATCACTAACTATGGTTGGTCTGCCCAGCTCACCAATAAGCACGCAAAAAAAATGTTGTCCGCTATTCAAAACTTAGGACGCTATTTAAAACAATTAGCATGAGTAAGAACCTACTCATCAGCTTCCAATAGCGCAAACAGCTGAACTGGGCTTATTAAGCCTACCTTTAATTGGCCGTTTGGCAGCACAATAGTAGGTGTGGTGTTGATGTTCAAATCTCTAGCGATATCCATATGGTGACTCATTGCCTTTGGTTCGCAGTCGATCGGCTTAGGGTCCTTGTTTTGCATAGCGCTAGTTATCGAATCTGCTGGGGCATCAGACCAAAGGGCTGCAACCGTTTTATTGTAAAATTTTGAACCGACACCAGTGCGTGGCAGCATAACGTAATTCACCGAGACACCTTGCTGATTTAAGCTTGCCATGTCGTTATGAAACTTGCGGCAGTACCGACAGTCAATATCGGTAAAGACTGTTATTGTGTATTTGTTGGGGCTGCTACTTGGGTAGCTAACGAATACATCCGCAGGCACTGAATTCAAATAGGCTCGCCTAAGTTGGCTTTCTTGCACACTTACAATGTTTGTTCTTTGCAAAGTGTCGTCTCTAACCGAAGGCATAGGTTACATAGCGACTCTACTTTCAAGCCTATGAATTCGCTGCTCTACAAAGTCTGCTGAACATTGGCCTACCACATCTGTTTGAGGCGCTTTTTTGGCATGTATTAAGGCATCATTAAACTTGCCCTGCTGCTCACTTATTCGGCTTAAAATAGTCGTTGCAGTCGCTTTGTTATATGCGCTAGTGTTGTTATTTCCCAATACTTTTTGTAAATAATTTGAAGACTCTTCGTGCCGATTTTGTTGATAGAGAGTTTCGGCTAAAAAGATAGACGATTCTATTGAATCGGGGTTTTCTGAAAGTGCAAATTTAAACCATTGGATCGCTTTATTTTTCTCTCCGTTTTCCAACGCAACAATCCCTTTGGAAAGTGCGCTGTAGGCTGAACTGACTGTTTAAATGGACTGCAATAACGATTGAAACTGTTCTGGGCTATCAACACATAGATACACCTCAGTGACTGCATCTTTGGTTTGCCCCATATTAGAATAGTAAAAATTTTCTCGCGCTAAACTGAGCTTGATATTGGCATATTTACCGCGTCCAAAAATCAATGCCTCGGGATAGTCAGATTTCAGCAAGATTACCGACTCCACCAAAGATATTTGTTTTAAGGGAATCACCATTAGGCCCCACATACTATTGTTAATGACCAATTGGTCCTGATGCAAATACAATGAATAGTACCTACTGACTCTATGATTGGCACAAAGTATCACCAGCCCATAAATTACAAAACCTGACAGTAAAACAGCTCCTATTTCGCTATAGCCTGACACTACGTAATATATCAATGCAGTTGCACAAAGCAAACCAAGCAGTAACAGCATGATATGCCAACGCTTAGCCGACAATAACCTTAAGTGGCCGATTGCTGGCGTATGTTTACGTGAAAAATGCTTAACAAAGTAATACCAACTAGAAGGCTCATAAGCCAACATCAAACTCAGAGTAAGCTTTTTTTCTTTTTTCTCGCTCTGCTCGTCCTGCTCGTATTGAGACAACATGTTAACTCTTGGGTCGCCTGACAATTTTCTAGCTTGCCATAGGGCTTGGACCACGCTGTAAACAATAAATAATTCTAAGACCAACACGACGGCTAAAATTGGGTATTTGGCCCACATAATGAATTCAAAATACTGGGCAATATCGCTGGGAAAGGAGAATCGTGCGATCAATCCTGCCATAGAAAAAGGAATGATCATCCGCCAGCGTTTCTGTTGCCCAATTTTTATCACCCAAAACCAATACAAACTAGGGATTAAAACAAAATAACTGACTGCAAATATAGCAAAAATACTGATATCAAATGCAGAAACCAACAGTTGTGGTATTAATTGAAATCCAGCAATATAAATAATAGCGATTGTGGCTAAATAGCTTAGGCGATATTTTAACGGGCGGCGCATTTACTCTCCCAAATGGCTACATTTGATAATATTTAAATGTATAGTCTGTTAAAAACCCAAAATATTACAGTTCAATTATTGTTAACAAACCTTATCCTATAATAGATAATGCGTGTGTCTGTTATAAAAAAATAAACCATCTATCTTGTCTAAGCAACAGGCCTTTATTTTTGTAATATTCACGGCTACTGAACTAACTCGTATGCGTAATTATAAGAAACCAATTTGCGCTTGTGGCATTATAGTCTAATAAACCTTTTAAGAAAAAGTACAAAAGGCATCGAACAAATGAACTCCTCACTTGTTGGCTTATCTTCACTGATCAATAAACCACGTATTATTGTGGGTCTAATGAGTGGTACATCCCTCGACGGCCTAGATATAGCTTTGTGCGAAGTTTGTGGCCACGACACCAGTACCGTGCTAAAAATAAAACACTTCATCTCTATGCCTTATGATGAAGAATTTCTTAATAAAATCCGCCCTTTGTTTGCCAACCCTTTAGCGCCATTGCATGCAGTAACAAAAGCAAATGCATGGATTGCGCATGAGCACGCTAGTATGGTGTTAGCAAGTTTGGCAAAGTGGGATATTCAAGCCTCAAGCGTAGATATACTGGCCAGCCATGGGCAGACTATTTTTCATGCACCAAACGCATTGCCACTAGCCGCAAACGCTAATGGGGCATTGCTGCGGAAGGCTTCAGCAACACTTCAAATTGGCGACGGCTGCCACCTCGCTCATATCACGCAAATACTTACCGTGAGTGATTTCAGGCAAAAGCATATTGCAGCAAATGGTGAAGGTGCGCCTTTAGTGCCTTATGCAGACTTTCTATTGTTTGCTAGCCCAAATGAACACCGCATTTTATTAAATATTGGTGGCATTGCTAACTATACATTTTTGCCAGCAAACAAGAGCTTTGCATCGGTTGTAAGCGCCGACACAGGTCCTGGCAACGCACTGATGGATATGGCAGTTAGATATGCTAAGGAATTATCCTTGACTAAAATCGAGTCAACATCACTTCCTAGCATTAACCGGCTTTACGATATAAATGGTGATTTCGCTGCTAAAGGCACTATAGACCAAGAATTGTTAACAATGTTGGTAAAGGCCGTTGCATTGAGTGAGCCTGGACCAAAAGAAAACACCGTAACAAACAAGTCGACCGGTCAAGAAACCTATAACCTAGATTTCATTCTTAATGCGATTGAAAAGAGTCACTCTTCGGCCTTAGCAAAATTTCCCAGCACCGAGCAGGCCTTTTACGACTTATTAGCTACCTTGACTATGTTTACTGCAAGAAGCATTAGTAATTCGATTAACAAGCTCATATCGACACTCAATAATAATCATGAAACCGCTTTGTATATAAGTGGCGGCGGTGTTCATAACCCTGTATTACTCAGTAATATTAAGCACTGTATACCCAACATTTCGCTAAAGACATCTGCCGAATTAGGAATTCACCCCGATGCAAAGGAAGCAGCACTTTTTGCTGTATTAGCAAACCAAACACTGTTTGGCAGTAGCCACGTTTTTACCAATAACAACGGCGTTCCAGCTACTTGTTTAGGTAAAATTAGTTTGCCTTAAGCGAACATGGTAATGTGGCTCAAGAGCCCGAGTTAGGTAATAATAACCACTCATATTAAGGAGTAAATGCAGTGCCAACTAATGTCATTGTGGGATGCAGTTCAACCCAGTTGAGCGACAATGAACGTGCACTTTTTAGTGAATTACAACCATGGGGCATTATTCTTTTTGCTCGCAATATAGACAACCCGAAACAAATAACTGCGTTAATTGAAGACTGCAAAAAAACCATGCAGCGAAATGATCTGATGGTTTTTATTGACCAAGAAGGTGGCCGCGTCTCTAGGTTGCCCAAAGCCCATTGGCGTATTCCTCCCAGCCCCACTGTATTTGCCAATATGTACGATCACAATCAACAAAGCGCCATACGCGCATGCCTACTTAATGCGACCCTAATCGGTCTAGAACTCAAAGCCTTAGGCATAAATGCGAACTGTGCTCCCATGCTAGATATTCCACAAGAAGATGCCAGCAGCATTATTAGTGAACGTGCATTAGGAGCAGCACCCCATAAGGTCATTGAATTAGGTAAGCAAATTTCTAAGGGCTTAAAGCGCACTGGTGTGGCCCCAGTTATAAAACACATGCCTGGTCACGGCCGGGCTACTAGCGATAGCCATTTAGAGCTTCCATATGTAAGCGCTTCGTTAACTGAGTTAACTGACTGGGACTTTATTCCATTTAAAGCGCTTAATGATGAAGCCATGGCTATGACCGCACATATTGTATTTCATCAAGTAGACCGCGACTTACCCGCGACTATTAGCGCTAAAGTAGTTAATACTATAATGCGCGAAATCATTGGCTTTGATGGTCTTATTATGACCGACGATATCAACATGCATGCCTTGTCGGGTACCGTAGCCTCGCGCGCAGAACAGGCGATTGCAGCAGGCTGCGACATTGTACTGCATTGCAGCGGCAAGATGGACGAAATGAAATCGCTATTGAAGGTCGCGAGTCACATTGACGGTAAAACGCTGCAACGAGTAGAAGTGGCACAAAAAATAGCTTTTAAAGGCGAGTCTGATATTTCTGCTGTTGAGATACAAAAGGAATTAGAATACTTATTGAAAAGTTATCTCTAAGGTGGTCTCGCTCGCACTGTTTTTTATTGACTGCTATCTAGCCTAGCCTGATAAACCAAGCTGTATTTTTCTTTGGGTATATTAACACCGCCATCCAGTAAATTTTTATTGGATTGTAAAATCTCAGTAGCTAGCGCATCAGATATTGGTTTTGACAAGAAGTAACCCTGAGCAAAATCGCAACCATATTGGATTAGGGCTGTTAGTTGAGTCTCTGTTTCTATCCCTTCGGCGGTTATTAGCTTACGAAGGCTTTTACCAAGAGAAATCATAGCTTTTAGTATTTCTAGCGCATCTTGATTAATTTCAGCATCGCTGTTTAAGTCAATAGCTTCGACAAATCGCCTGTCTATTTTTAAGTATTGAACGGGAATCTCATTTAAATAGGCAAGTGATGAGTAGCCCGTTCCAAAATCGTCTATGGCTAGGTCGATTTTACGTTCACGAAGCCCTTCAAATATGCTGCTCATTGAATGATTATTTTCAATTAAAACAGATTCGGTTAATTCAAGTTTTATGTACTTTGCTTCTATTCCAACGTCTTTTATTACGGCGTCTACCATACTCAAAAAATTTGCGTTTTGTAGTTGGTTAGTAGACAAGTTAACCGAGATTGACGGTAAAATATCTGGCTGCATGTCATGCCAGCGTTTGGTTTGAAGACATGCTTCATGCAACACCCATTCGCCAATTTCCCAGATAAGACCGGTTTCTTCGGCAATTGGAATAAAGGTGAGTGGAGAAATAAAGCCTTTTACAGGGTGATTCCACCTAATTAATGCTTCAAAACCCGTTATCACGCCTGACTCTAAGTCGACTATAGGTTGGTATACTAAATGGAAACCATTGTTACTAACCGCATCGCGCAAACCCGCTTCCAACTCAGCCATTTCTTGGGTGACGTTTTGCATATTCTGATCAAATAATTTGTATGTCCCCTTGCCAGATTCCTTAGCGCTATACATCGCAATATCTGCACTTCTGAGAACGTCCGGCACCACGGTGTAGTTAGAATCGCATTTAAGTATGCCGATACTCACATTAAAATACACTGAGTTATTGTCGATCAAAAACGGGGCTTTGAAGCTCTCAACTATCATGTTTGCTAAGACCACGAGTTCTGCTTCGTTATAGGATTCTGCAATAACGGTAAATTCATCACCGCCTAATCGCCCAACATTTTGCTTATCCGTCATTAGCTCAACGAGTCTTTGAGAAGCCGCAACGAGCAGTTTGTCGCCAAAAATATGGCCGTGGGTATCATTAATTTGTTTGAACCGATCACCGTCTAAAAACATAACACCAAAACTTAACTTTTTATCATTTTGACACTGAAGCAGTAGTTTTTCGATGCGCTGAATAATCCATTCCCTGTTCGGCAAAGCTGTCAATGAATCGTGAAAAGCCATATGAAAGAGCTTTGACTCTACTGTTTTTCTTTCATTAACTTCAATTTGTAACTCAGCAGTACGCTGCTTCACTCTGTCTTCTAATTCTGTATTAAGCTCGCTTAACGAATCACTAGCCTTCTTTAACTCCGATGTATAAGACGCTAACTGCACAGTTTTTTCTTTTACTTTAATTTGTAATTGTTTTTCGCGCTGAATATTTAAAGCCAAGCGCCATCGCATAGTTAGCCATATACTACTAAGCAGTAACGCGGCAAATATTAAAATACCCCACCAAGTCTTCCACCATGGAACTAGTATTGTGAAAGAAAACGAATCACCTTGTTCATCCCATACTCCGCTGCTATTCGATGAGTAGACTTCAAACCTATATTTACCCGCAGGTAAGTTAGTAAATCTGGCTACTCTTTCGTTCGCGGTAGTTTCCACAAACTCTGACTGCCATCCTTGTAGCCTATATTTGTATTTATTGTAGTTAGGAAAAATAAAGCTCAGTGCGATGAAATCGAATTGTAAACTATTGGAGTTATGTGGAATACTGATACCGCTAAAATCTAATATTTTTGATGTGTCATCTTCATAAGCTTTTGAAAATTTCGTAGTATTAATAAATTCAATTGACGAGATTGTTGTTTTTGGGCGTAAGCTATTTTTAGGCATATTATTAGGCTTGACTAATGTCACACCAAATTTTCCGGGTATGTAAAGTGTATCCTCTACAAACATGAACTCGCCGTGGTCTCCCATCCTATTACCGATTAGGCCATCTCTCTCAAAATAATTGCTAAATTGCTCGGTAGTTGGATCAAATACAGAAACTCCATTACCCGTGGCGAGCCAGAGCTTGCCATTCGCATCTTTTTTAAGATAGGTAACTGCATTATCTGACAGACCATTCTTGGTAGTATAATGTATGCTTTCGCCTGTAATAGAATTGAATTTGAAGAATCCATTGGCGGTTCCTACCCAAATTTCTTCATATGAGAGCACCTCTACAAAATTAAACTCATATTGCTTTGCGGGTAACAAGTAGGTGAATTCTTGCGTGCTTATGTCGAGTACTTCAAGGCCTGATTCTCCAGTGATCCATACCTTGTTGTCGAAAAGCTGTAGGTGAGAAATTTCTGAGTTATAAATAGTTGTTGTGGTGCCGCGGGCATCGTGGGGAAAATTAGTAAACCGTTTGTCCTTCGTATTATAGTATTGCAGTCCCCTGCCCCAAACACTTAGCCAAATACCACCTTGTTTATCCGACTTCACAACAAATATATTGTTACCCATAATGGTATTGTTTACAGGCTTGTCTGGCTCATGCAAGAAACGCTCTACTTGTAGAGAGTCTGGATCAATTCTAGACATGCCGCCAGCCCATGTGCCCGCCCAAATATCGCCGCTCTCATCTTGGGTTAAGGAAATTACTGAGTTTGAAGACAAAGAGTTCGGGTCATTTGCTATTTGTTTTAAATTTTGAAAAATACCCGATTGGGTATTATAAATATTTATACCGCCGCCATCAGTGGAGATCCAAAGATCATTGTTTTCGCGTAAAACACCATCAAACGAATTAGGAAAATATGACTGTACATTGTTAGTAAAACGGTTATCTAAATTTTCAAATTTTTCTAAATCTGGTGTTATGCGATACATTCCATAATTATTCATCGACAGCCAAATAGAGCCATTATCATCTTCATTAATATCTTCAACCGTTGCAAAAGGGAGTTTGTTTTTACCGTCTAAAGAGGATCTTAAGCAGTTAAAGTCCTCTGTTGAGTACCTAAATACGCATACGCCTTCTTTTTCTAAGCCCAGCCATAAATTACCACCAGAATCTAAGAAGGTAGAGTTCACGTCATTAATAGGTAAGCTATTGGGTTTTTCAGAAGTGACAAACCTTTTTGTTTTCAATGTATTAGTATCAATACGCAGAAGACCCATAGGTGTACCAACCCATAGCAAGTTTCGATTTTGATCTATGGCAATATCTCGAATTGGGAAATTATTGAAATATTGATCTATATCGGTTTTTACTTTAAACAAACGTTGTTGATAAATGTCAAATCCATACAGACCGTTCGTCGCCGCCATCCAGATTGTGTTTTTTGATTCGTCATAGACTAAATTAACAACGTCTTGGGGTGCATTAGAATACAGTTCCGTTGCTTCACCAGACACAACTTGATGTAGTGATTTATCATATTTTAGAAACCCAAACTCACTCCCTGCAATCCATAAATAGCCGTCTTTGTCTTCTACAATCGAGTTAATACGGCCACGATTGCTTACCCTAAATGAAGTAAACAATCGAGTTTGGTAATTGTAGAGAAACAAATGCGAACTGCCGATCCATAGCTCTTTTGCATTGTCTACAAAAAGAAAAGGCCTACCCAGTTCATTCTTTACATTATCATTTGAAAAATTAGCTTCTTCAAAATCATAACCATTATATCTCAATACGCCTCGGCCTCCCGATGTCCATAAGTAGCCTTCTTTGTCTTGTATGGAGTGGCGAGTGAAAGGTTGCACTTGATCGTCTGATAAAAATAATGGCATTGCACGAAAGTGCCCAATAGACTCGGTCATATCAGCATCAAAACGTATTTGAGAACTCACACTAAAGGAAATATTTAGCAGCATAAACATCGTGAACCATAAACAAAGAGGCAATTTAAATAACGCCGCGATTCGTTTGCAGTTACCTTGTATAGTCATATTATCGTTATCATTAAACAGCTTTATGATTTACTCGTTATTTGAAAGATTCAGAACTATTGCAAGCATACTTATTGCTTGAAGTCTCAAAGGATAGTCTTATTGTTAACTAAGTCTACTCTTAAACAGATATTTTATGTAGATTGTATTAACACGGGTATCGGCAATAATGATAACTTATTTACCTCATTTATGAATACAAGACAATATATGAATAGTCTCGAAGTGGAGATTAAAATAACACCTTCTACTGTGGTCTCTATGTTCCTATATCTTGCTCAATCTGGGCTACATAATAATCAACGTTAACTATTCACCAAACTAAGCGCTTAAAATTAACTAAATAAAGTGTCGGCATTGCTTGCGTGGTCCTATATTTGTAGATAGAAATTCACCATTATTAAACACGAGAATCATATGTCATCATCACAAATACCTACTCAATACTCAGGAAAGACTGCACTTATATCTGGTGCTGCAGGCGGCATCGGTTTTGCGCTTGCAAAAGAGTTTGGTAGCTTGGGCATGAATGTAGTCATTACCGATATAGACGAAGCAGCGTTAGACGAAGCATGTAAAACATTGTTGGCGCAAAACATCAATGTACTGGCATGCAAACTCGACGTAACTGAATTCGCCCAATGGGAGCAATGCGTAGCACAAGCAGTTGCCCATTTTGGAAAGTTACACATGGTAGTAAATAATGCAGGTGTTGGAGGCGTTCCCGGCAAAATTGAACAAACCGACCACAACCTATGGAAATGGGTAGTCGATGTAAACCTAATGGGCGTATTGTACGGCACACAAGTTGCGACCCCCGAGATAAAGAAACATGGTGAAGGTGGCTGGATAATCAACGTAGCCTCAATGGCAGGTATGATGGGTGTGCCTTATGCGAGCTCTTATGCTGCGACAAAAGCCGCAGTAGTATCGATGTCCGAAAGTTGGGCGGTAGAACTTAAATCCCATAATATTCATGTATCGGTGCTTTGTCCTGCATTTGTTAAAACCAGAATTCACGAGTCATTACGAAATAGGCAAGACAAGTATTCTTCAAAAGAAACAAGAAAAGAGTTTACCCCTGAAGAAAAGGCAAGATATAAAAAGAGCGCTCGCCAAGCTGCTGCATTGGTGGAGTCGGGCATTGAGCCTGAATTGTTGGCAAAACGAGTTGTTGAAGCCTTAGACTCTAAACAACAATATATATTTACGCATCCAAACTACAAACAAGTCACAGACTATCGAGGCGGGTTACTGAGCAACGCTTTTGAAGATGCACAACAAAGTGAATTGGTAAAACACCTAAATGACGACGATACTCCTATGCTGTGAAGCACCATAGTATTACTCGCATTTATAACTTTTTACTGCCCACTTTTTGATCTTATCGGTGGCTTTTATTAATTGGCCAAACGAACTCAAAGTTCTGCATTAAAGGTATTTAATGCAGACTTAGTATAGTTTCATGCCAGTTTTAGGTACACTGTGCGCCAAGCAAACTTTAGCATTCATATAAGTAGTATCGATGAGCATATTAATTTTTCTTTTGCGCAATTTAGTCGGCGGTATTCTCGTCTTTTTTGACCTTATTACTCGCGGCACCAAATTAAAACGTAGCGCTGAAGTACAACAACAAGTCAATAAAGAAGTGCAGGAACTGTCCTTGTATCAATTTTTCGCATGCCCCTTTTGTATTAAGACCCGTCGTGCAATTTACAAAATGAACTTGCCTATTGTTAAACATAGCGCGTCGAAAGGCTCGCCATATAGAGATGACTTGTTAGCAGGCGGCGGGAAAATTCAAACACCTTGTTTGCGTATTGAAACAGATGGGGAAGTTAAATGGTTGTATGAGTCATCTGAAATTGTTGGGTATCTGCAGCAGCGTTTTCAGTAATAGATTAACAGCAATGCTTTATTTGGTCGCTACAAAGCACTGTCTGAAACAGCTAGCCAGTGCCCAATAGACTTACCTTTACAATGCTAATTTCTCTACATTAGATCTTCTCTAAGACCCCACACGTTATACTCTGTAGAACTAAAATGAGACGTCCAACGTTCAAGTACTATTTTCGCTTCAGCCTCACTGCCAAGATGTTTGGCTAACAGAGCCGCAAACTCAGTTTCAGGTGGTGCCATATTCGCCCAACTTTGATAGGGCACAGCTAACTGCAAGGTGTCTCTCCCACTAACGCTATCAGACCATTCCCAATTAAAAGGCCAATCGTTTGCTTTAGCGGCATCGCTGAATAATTTCTTATCAGCTTCCATCGCTGTTCTATGCCCCGCTTTTACCATATAAGACGTTACACCTACATAGCGATACTTAACTTCTGTGCCCCAATGGGTGTTTTTGGCATCTATGACCGACATATAATGCCCATAGCTAGACACAAATTGATCGACATTCTCGTTAAAGTTTTTTTGCGAATCATTCTTGGAGCGCCACTCTCGAAATGAATCCATGTCTGCCCAGCTAAATCCAAACGAACGAACCGCCACTAGGTCTATACGATTTCCTAGTATCGGCGAATAAAAACTCCATTCGCGCGGGTCTTCGAGGGTTTTTCTATACTCACTATACTTCTTCAATGCATCTCGCATATCAGCAGAATGACCGACCTTTGGTGTCATAACCCAGGTTTCGGATAATACTTGTGGCGAATGGTTGTCAGCGAAGGTAACAGGGGAGAGCAAGATCAAACTTAGTATGACTGGCATAACTAGCTGGATTAAACGTGTGTTATTCATTATTACTTCCTTTTAAGTTTTAGTATAAAAAACCATAAGGGCTTAATACATCAATAACCGTTCAATACCCACCAAGCTATTATTAAACTCCATTTCTATGGCAAAACGAAGTGTAGTTTATAACTTCCGGATTTGCGTAGGCTTATATCCAATCAATCTATCAAACTGTCTAAATCCAATAAAATAGCTTAAGGCTAGATTCACAGTGAGATTACCTATTTAGGCATAGGCACCCGTACTTGGCCTTCCATCAATATTCGCGCACTACGACTCATACTAACTTTCGTCACTTCCCAATTGTTTACAGTGGGTTGGGCTTCGCCACCTACCGTTAAGGTGCCCGACGGGTGACCGAAGGTAACTTCTTTGAGTTGTCCGCCACCGCCAGCAATATTGACAAGTGTACCTTCAATGGCCGCTGCAGTTCCAATAGCCACCGCCGCAGTACCCATCATGGCATGGTGCAGTTTTCCCATAGACAAGGCTCTAACATTGAGGTCGATTTGCGCCGCTTCAACTTGTTTACCACTTGAGGTAATAAAGCTTGCCGCTGGCGCTACAAAGGCAATTTTTGGCGTATGCTGCCTTGTTTTTGCTTCATCTATATGTGTAATTAGTCCCATTTGAATGGCGCCATAAGCGCGGATAGTTTCAAATTTGGCAAGCACACTTTCATCGTTATTAATATCGTCTTGAAGTTCTTGCCCTGTATAGCCAAGTTCTTTGGCATCTAAGAACATAGTGGGAATACCGGCATTAATATAGCTTACCGTAAAATCGCCAATATTGGGCACGTGCAGTGTATCTATCAAATTTCCAGTGCTTAATACGCCGCCTGTTGAGGGTGCTACAAACTCGAGCTTTATCTGGGCTGCAGGAAAGGTTACCCCATCAAGCGCAAAGTCGCCGTTTTCTTGCACTTGTCCATTTTGAATAGGCACATAAGCAACAATAGTTTTTTGAATGTTTTGCTGCCATATTCTTACTTCAAATATGCCATTAACAGGCAGCAAACCTGGCTTTATTAAGCCGCTTTCAATAGCGAACGAACCAACTGCAGCACTTAAGTTGCCGCAGTTACCACTCCAGTCAATAAAGGGTTTATCTATGGCTACTTGACCAAACAAATAATTAACATGATGGTCTTCTTTTTCACACTCACTCACAATCACTACTTTACTTGTGCTTGATGTTGCACCACCCATTCCGTCGGTGTGTTTTACATATGGATCGGGGCTACCAATTACACGTAGTAATATGTCATCTCTCGCTTTACCTGGTTCTTGCGCTTTTTCTGGTAAGTCATTTAGTGAGAAAAATACGCCTTTACTCGTACCTCCACGCATATAAGTGGCGGGAATTTTAATTTGGGGCGCGTAAAATGGCTGGGCCTTATCATCCATATTACTATTCATATTACTGGTCATAACGTTTCCCTAATGGCTTTGCGCCAGAAAGTCTTGAGCGAAGCGCTGCAATACGCCACCGGCTTCGTAAATTGAAACTTCTTCGGCGGTATCCAAACGACAATCAACCTTAATTCGGTATTGATTGCCATCGGCTTTAGTTACCATTACCGTCATTTGATTCGATGCCTGTGGCATACCTTCAACACTAAACGTTTCTGTTCCATTAATACCTAAGCTTTTACGATTTTCGCCGGCAATAAACTGCAAAGGCAATACACCCATGCCCATAAGATTTTGCCTATGAATACGCTCAAAGCCTTCAGCTAAAATAACTTCAACGCCCGCAAGTCTTACACCTTTTGCGGCCCAATCTCTTGATGATCCTTGACCATAGTCAGCTCCGGCGACAATAATCAAAGGCTGTTTTCGCTGCATGTAGGTTTCAATCGCTTCCCACATACGCATTTTCTCGCCTTCAGGCTCTACTCGTGCGTATGAGCCTTGTAGCACATTACCATTTTCATCGCTTACCATTTCATTGAGCAGTTTAGGATTGGCAAATGTTGCTCGCTGTGCGGTGAGATGATCGCCTCTATGAGTTGCATAAGAATTAAAGTCTTCCTCAGGCAAGCCCATTTTAGTTAAATATTCACCGGCTGCACTGCTCGCCATTATGGCATTAGATGGCGATAAGTGATCGGTTGTAATGTTGTCACCGAGTATAGCCAACGGGCGTAAATTCGTAAGTGAACGCTTACCAGCTAATGCTCCTTCCCAATACGGAGGACGTCTAATATAGGTGCTCATTTCGCGCCAGTCGTACAAGGGATCGGTAAAGTTCTCGCTCACTTCTTTTATGGCAAACATAGGCTCATATACTTTTCTGAATTGCTCGGGTTTAACCGATGCTTTTACCACCGCGTCTATTTCTTCGTCGAGTGGCCAAATATCTTTTAAGTAAATAGCGTCGCCCTGAGTATTTGTGCCCAATGGATCTTTTTCAATATCAAAGCGAATACTGCCCGCAATAGCATAGGCGACAACTAAAGGCGGTGAAGCCAAAAAAGCTTGGTCAGCGTGCGGGTGAATACGGCCATCGAAGTTTCTGTTTCCCGATAGCACGGCTGTGCTGTAGAGCTTGCGTGAGGTGATTTCTTCAGCAATGGCAGGGTCAAGCGCACCGCTCATACCGTTGCATGAGGTGCATGCAAAACCAACAATACCAAACCCAAGATTTTCTAGTTCGGGCAGTAACTCAGCTTCTTCTAAGTAAAGTTGTACGGCCTTTGAACCCGGTGCCAATGAGGTTTTTACCCATGGTTTACGCTTGAGTCCCAAACGGTTAGCGTTACGAGCAATTAGCCCCGCTGCAATCATATTGCGAGGGTTACTGGTGTTGGTGCAACTAGTGATCGCGGCAATTATGCATGCGCCATCGGGCATTAATCCCTCTTTTGAGCTGTAGTCGCCTGTTATCCCTCTTGCCGCTAGGTCTTTGGTTTGCAACTTAGTGTGCGGTGACGAAGGACCTGCCATTGTGCGTTCAACTGCAGATAAATCAAAGGTTAGTGAACGCTCATATTCTGCAACTTCCATTTCTGTAGCCCACAATCCAGTCCTTTTGGCGAAAGCTTCCACTAACTTTACTTGTTCACTGCTTCTACCCGTTAGCGTTAAATAATCAATAGTTTGTTGGTCAATATAGAACATGGCGGCCGTTGCACCATACTCTGGGGTCATGTTAGAGATGGTAGCTCTGTCACCTAAGGTAAGATGTTTTACACCTTCGCCAAAAAACTCTAAATAGGCTGACACTACTTTTTGACCACGTAAAAATTCCGTTAACGACAGCACAATATCAGTGGCGGTTATACCCGCTTGGGGTTTGCCCGTAAACTCTACGCCAATAATATCGGGTAAGCGCATATAAGATGGGCGGCCTAGCATTACGCTTTCAGCTTCAAGTCCTCCTACACCTATAGAAATTACGCCTAACGCATCTACCATAGGCGTGTGGCTGTCGGTGCCTACAAGCGTATCGGGGAAAGCTACGCCATCGCGTACTTGCACAACCGGGGACATACGTTCTAGGTTTATTTGGTGCAATATGCCATTGCCTTGGGGAATAACATCTACGTTTTCAAACGCAGTCTTACACCAATTTATAAAGTGAAAACGATCTTCGTTGCGCCTGTCTTCAATCGCCATGTTTTTTTCTAAAGCGTTTTCTTCAAAGCCTGCGTGTTCAACCGCTAATGAGTGATCAACGACAAGTTGTGTAGGCACCACAGGATTTACTTTGGCTGGGTCGCCACCGCCTAATGCAATGGCATCTCGAAGGCCAGCTAAATCGACTAATGCGGTTTGTCCTAAAATATCATGACATACTACGCGCGCAGGAAACCATGGAAAATCGAGTTCACGCTTACGGTAAATAAGCTGCTTTAAGGAGTCAGTTAGCTTGGCAGGATCGCATTTTCGCACAAGGTTTTCAGCATATACTTTTGATACATAGGGTAGCTTTTCGTATGATCCTGGTTCGATCTCATTAACCGCTTGCTGCGTATCAAAATAATCAAACGATGCGCCAAGCGATCCTCTCGCAGAATTTTTCCCAGCTATCGATGAAAACGCTTTTCTATACTTGTAATTCATAGTTTTTGCCTTATAACCCTTATGTGTGCGCCTAACTTATACCCTGCATATTGCTATTTTATCTGTCTTCAATAGCCGTGACATTACGTAAATCTTCCCCTGTATATTCGGCAGAAGGACGAATAATACGATTGTCGGCGCGCTGTTCCATAACATGCGCCGCCCAGCCAGTTAAGCGTGACATTACAAATATAGGGGTAAACAATTTGGTCGGAATATTCATGTAATTATACGCTGAAGCATGGAAGAAATCGGCGTTACAAAATAAGCCTTTCTCACGCTTCATGACTGCTTCACATCTGACGGACACATCATAGAGGGTGGAATCACCGACTTTCTCTGATAGCTTTTCTGACCAACCTTTAATGACGGCGTTGCGTGGGTCTGACTCAGAATAAATTGCATGGCCAAAACCCATGATTTTTTCTTTACGCTCTAGCATACCCATCATTTCTTGCTCGGCGTTGTCGGCGCTTGAGAATTTCTGGATCATCTCCATCGCCGCTTCGTTTGCACCACCGTGCAAGGGACCACGTAAGGTACCAATTGCTCCTGCTACACAAGAGTGCATATCTGAAAGCGTAGATGCACACACTCGAGCGGCAAAAGTTGACGCGTTGAATTCATGCTCAGCATAAAGAATAAGTGATACATGCATAACTTTTTCATGTAATTCACTGGGTTTTTCACCGTGTAGCATATGCAAAAAATGCGCGCCTATTGAGTCATCATCTGTATTAACGTCTATTCGCTTACCTTGATGCGAAAAACGATACCAGTAACAAATAATGCTAGGGAAGCACGCTAGCATGCGGTCGCTTACCATATCTTGCTGCGAAAAATCGACTTCCATTTCAAGGTTGCCTAACATAGAGCAGCCTGTACGCATAACATCCATTGGATGGGCGCTTGCAGGAATACGCTCAAGTACATCCTTTAAGGCTTGCGGCAAATCGCGCATCGACTTAAGCAGTACTTTGTATTGCGCAAGTTCTTGAGTGTTGGGCAATGTGCCCTTCAAAATCAAATAGGCGACTTCTTCAAATTGGCATTTTTCAGCAAGCTCTTTTACATCGTAGCCTCTATAGGTTAAACCAGAGCCAGAAACGCCAACTGTCGACAGGGCAGTTTTACCTGCTACTTGACCACGCAAACCTGCACCACTTAATACTTTAGCCATTGTCTTCTCCTATTCTTAATTAATCGTTTATTGTTTTTGTAGTTTCTTTGGTAAATAACGCGTCGAGCTTTTGCTCATACTCGTGATAGCCTAAATAATCATACAGCTCCATACGCGTTTGCATGCTGTCGACGACAGCGGTTTGGTCACCATCTTGTAGAATATGTTTATACACGTTTTCAGCTGCTTTATTCATGGCTCTAAACGCACTAAGTGGATAAAGCACCATGCTTGCGCCCCATTCCCCTAATTCCTTTGCGTTGTGCAAATCGGTTTTACCAAACTCTGTGATATTGGCTAAAATAGGCACATCGAGTGCTTTGCTGAAAGCCATATAATGCGCTTTTGTTTGAATAGCTTCTGCAAAAATACCGTCTGCACCGGCAGCAACATAAGCTTGTGCGCGTTCAATTGCTTTGTCTAACCCTTCTTGCGCAAATGCATCTGTGCGCGCCATAATAAAAAAGCTAGGGTCGATGCGCGCATCCACAGCCGCTTTTATACGGTCTACCATTTCACTGGTACTTACAATTTCTTTGTTTGGGCGATGGCCACAGCGCTTTTGCGCTACTTGATCTTCCATATGTACAGCGGCAGCACCGGCTTTTTCCATATCGCGTATCGTTTTAGCAATGTTAAATGCACCACCCCAGCCGGTATCTATATCAACCAGCAAAGGTAAGTCGCAAGCCGAGGTAATACGTTGTACATCTACAATAACATCATTTAACGACGTCATGCCTAAGTCAGGCAAACCATAAGAGGCGTTTGCGACACCTCCGCCCGACAAATAAATAGCTTGGTGGCCTATTTGTTTAGCCATAATAGCGCTGTATGCGTTTATTGTGCCCACAATTTGTAAGGGGCTATTGTTTTTTTGATTAACCAGCGCTTGGCGGAATTTTTGACCTGTGCTTGTATGCTTCACATTCATTAAGCTGTCCTCAGTTTTTGTTCAATATTGTTCTTCGAATAGGCAATATGCCTACGCATTAGCATTTCGGAAAGTTCTTCATCTCTGTTGGCAATTGCTTGCACAATATGGCGATGCTCTTCAAAGGCAGTGGTTACTCGTGGCCCTGCCATGCCTAATTGCACTCGGTACATTCTGACCAAGTGGTAAATATTATTCATGAGCATAGTGATAAGATGCTGATTATGACTGCCCAATACAATGCGATAATGAAAATCTACATCTCCGGCTTCTTGATAATATGATTGTGAATTTTTTACTTCGTTGAAATGTGTATCGAGGAGGGTTTGTAACTGTGCAATTTCGCTTGAGGACATATGCTTTGCAGCTAACCTTGCTGCCATGCCTTCAAGTGCTTCTCGAACCTGATACAACTGCACCAAGCCTTCAAGGCTTAAGGTGACTACTTTTGCGCCCACATTAGCTTTACGTTCAACTAGGTTCGTATTTTCAAGTCTATTAATAGACTCACGAATAACTGCACGACTAACTTTGTATTTTGTCGACAATTCAACTTCGTTTAATTTACTTCCCGCTGCAATCACCCCATTCACCACATCGTCTCTAATTTTAATAAAAACGCGGTCTGAAGAGGTTATAGGTGTTTCATTTACAGGAGTCATAAGAAAATACTGTACTGCCTTAGGTGTTAGTAGTAGCCGCTAATATAGTTAAATTGTCGACAATAAGCAAGATGAATGTGTTTTTAACTAGCAGTCATTTGCGTATTTTTACTTTAAATCCTCGTTTTTTGTACTTTTTTTAAAGTAATTCAAACCTTTTGAAAATTATCTGCGACTTAATAATCAGATAGACCAAAATGTGACAGTTTACACATGGCCTAAGTTTCCTCAAGGCAATGTGAAATCTTAAGTGACTGTTTTAATAAGGTATATATTTTTGGCATTGAACTTGTAGGGTATCAACAAAAGAGCAATTTATTAAGCGCTCGAAACCATATTATTAATTGTTACGCATTCATATTTAAACAAAAACAATATAAAGATCACCAAGGAAAACATCATGACTCAGCACGCAAGAAGACCTGTACTCACATTTATACTGGCAGTAATGTCGGTGGTACTTTTAGCTGGCTGCATTGTGCATGTAGGTGCAAGTAAAGCTAATGCCGGAGTATCTATTGATGGCGATCATTCATCAGTAAATAAATCCCTTACCATTGGTGAAGGAAAAACCATTGGCGACGCTTCCGCAGTAAATGGCAGGCTAACTATTGAAGATAACGTAACAGCAAAAGACGTGTCTAGTATGAACGGAAGTTTGTCTGTAGGTAACAATGTTACGGTTGAAGAGCTTTCTACCGTAAATGGTAAGTTAAGTGTTGGTCATAGCTTGCTCGCCACTAGTAACGTGAGCACGGTGAATGGGAAAATAGAGCTGCGCGAAAAGTCTGTCGTAAAAGGCAATGTTTCGTCGGTGAATGGTAAAATGGAAATCGATGGGGTTGATATCGAAAAGAATATTGAAACCGTAAATGCGTCGATCGAGTTATCGGGAAATACGCGTGTTCAAGGCGATATAGTGTACAAGCGTAAAAATAATAACAATAGCTATAACAACCGTAATCCTGTACTTCGTATAGAGAAAGACGTGCGCATAGACGGCAACATTATTCTTGAAGGCCCGGTAGATATTGAGTTTGATGATAAAAGTTTGCAAAGTAAAGTAATTGAAAAGTTCTAAATAAACTTTCCCAAGTCGTCAATGCTCGTGTGTCTTATTTTATGGCGCTAAGTGTTGCACTTAACCTTGCCCTGCTAAATATTTAGCAGGGCTTTTTTAGTATGCAACAATTGTTAATTTTACCCTTGGTGAAGGCCAAAATATTTGCGGCCTCGCCTACCCAATGCGATCAAAAATGCCATCAGTAATACATACACACCTATCGCTCCGCCGCCGCTACTAGTATCACTATTTATTGGCACCGACCTTGAAGAGTCAGCAATGGTAATAGTGGTTACTGCCGATACTTGTTTGTCGTTGTCAGACACAAAAATCGCAATACTTACTTCTTGATTTGCATTAACCTGGGGCATGGTCACAATAACCGACTGACTATTTTGTCCTGTGAGTAACACCGTCGGCCCACTAATTTGACGCCACTCGTAAGTAAGTAAGTCACCGTCATCGTCGTTTACATTGGCAGTTAAGGTAACTTGTTGCTCTTCATCTATCACATCACTATGCGCTTCAAGTAGCACTGTAGGCGGGGTATTACGATTTTGAATATTGATACGCACTAGAACACTCGAAGTGTCTCGACCATCATATACATCTAAGCGAAACAGCAAAGACTCATTTTCGTTAACTAGCGGCGTGTTAAAACTAAGCAAAGGCGAAATATTCTCGCCCAAATCAATACGCAATCCACCTATTTGAGTCCAGGTAAAGATTAAGTCATCGCCCTCTGCATCGGTGGTTAACGAGGCGTCAACACGTACATTTTGGTCCTCAAAAACAGTTGTTTGTTGCGCAACATTAATTAATGGCGACCTGTTAGGCAAGCGCGCTGACAATACACCTGGGTCTTTAATAATACCGTTGGCCGTTAGATCACCATCGTTAGGACCACCGTCTTGAATAAAAAGCGCAATGCATGTATCGCCAGGCGTTAGGCCATTTATATAAAAACCCGAATCTGTTTGGGGACAGTTACCATCATTATCGAAGGGAGCAGTTAGTATCGCGTTATGGGCATTTTCTACAAATGTGAACCAACCATCCCGACTATTGAATTTGCGGTATACCGCATCAGCTGGAATAGACGTACCGGTATTAAGTGGTATAACGACCGGAACGCTTTCGCCCAATTCATCTAAATTTTCGATATTGAAATTCGTTATTTCCTGAATCGCATCAAAATGCGGGTCGTCTACTTGCACATTTGGATATTGAGCAGACAATCCATAACTTACAATATCAAATACAGATACGGTGGCATTGGAGGCACTTTCAACATTACTCAATTTAACGATATCGCCCAAGGTAAGGCGATAACCCGCTAGGGTAGATAAAGGCTGTTCACTCGCGCCGGTTGGAAAAATCGAAGTATTACTTTCATTATCTAAATAGTCAGCGATTCCATCCAAATCAGTATCAGTCAAACCCTCAAGTTGGTCAGACACGCCATCAAAGTCGCTGTCTACAGAAGCCGATAAAATGGGCATTGCAACATCTACTGTAAAGGCGAATTCTAAAGTATAAGTATATAGCTCAGCGGTATTTCGCTCGACTATTTGAGCCTTAGCAATATACTGCCCTATCGCTAATAGTGCTGGGTCAAAACTAAATGTGGCCATGTTGTTGTCGCTATCCGTATCGAAAATAACGATAGCTTCGTTAACATTTTGGACAGGCGTTATTTGCCAAACCACCTGATGGGCATCATCTAAATTAAGATCATTAATATTGGCGACCAGCGTTACGATCCCTTGGTCTTGATAAGCAACACTCACAACATTGTTATTCTGTGCTAGTTTAATATCAGTGACAGGTGCTCGGTTGGCGTTACTTACGTCGATACGAATTTGTGATAAACGGCCAATTACTGCATTTTGTGGATTGCTAAAGCTAAGCAATATTTGTTCGCCTAAACGGGCTGTTGGCGACACACTAATATTCAATTCGCCCTGTTGTCCTTCAGTTATTTCGAACACACCCGACGTTGCCGATGTTACTGGCCCTACTATCGAATATTCAATGCTAGCAGGATAAACGGGTGCTTTACCCGACAACACCACAGGAATAATTAATGTATTTCCCGGCGCAGTCAAGCCAACAGGTTTTGCTGTAAAAGACGGCAATATGTTCACAAAGAACTCTTTGATTGCGGAATTACCCGATGCATCTACGGCTTGCAACATAACGCTCTGTCGCCCGGCTTTTAACTTGTTCTTGGTAATCACGCTTGAATTTAGTGTACCGTCAACTATGTCGCTAGCGGTTTCGATAATATCTTGGCTTACATCGGTAAAGATACCGCGCGATGAAATATCGATAGAAGATACGTCTCCAAATACTGGCGCTATAGTATCTTGCACAACTATTTCCTGCACCAGCGTATTCACGTTTCCAGCAAAATCTACCGCGGTCCAAGTGATTATATTTCCACCTAATGGCAAAGCGCCCTGGTAATCACTCGATAAGATCGCCGGATTTAAGTTATTGTCACGCACTCTTGGTTCGGTCAATTCAATTGGCGTTAATGTACCTGTAGCTTCAACCACTAGGTCGCTTATACCGTCTAAAGTAGGCGCTTGATCATCACCTATGGTTGGGTTTAAGGGCTGACTATCGTCAACATCAACAATACCGTCATTGTCGTCATCTTGGTCAGCATTATTGCCTATGCCATCACCGTCGCTGTCCAGTGACTCGGCAGCCGCAAGTGGAAAAGCATCAACGTCATCAAGCACACCGTCGTTGTCGTCATCGGTATCTGCATTATTGCCTACACCATCAGCATCGGTATCTAAGGTTTCTGTAGCGTCAAAAGCAAAAGCGTCTTGGCTGTCTAATACACCATCGTTGTCGTCATCAGTATCACGGTTGTCACCTTCGCCATCGAGGTCGTTGTCGGCCCATTCTGTTTCGTCAAAAGGAAATAAATCGTCAATATCTTCAAAGCCGTCATTGTCGTCGTCGGTATCGGCGTTATTACCTTGGCCATCGGCATCATTATCAAGAGACTCATTAGCATCGAAAGGAAAAGCATCATCGCTGTCTAAAACATCGTCGTTATCATCATCAAGATCGGCATTATTGCCTACGCCATCTAGGTCGTTGTCGGCTGATTCAATTGGGTCAAGCGGGAATAGGTCTGTTTCGTCAGGTATGCGGTCACCGTCGTCATCGCTATCTTCATTGTTACCGATGCCGTCGCCATCGGTATCTAGGCTCTCACTTGAATCAAGCGGGAAAGCATCTTGTGTATCGGGCACGCCGTCGTTATCGTCATCGGTATCAGCATTGTTGCCAATGCCATCTGCGTCAGAATCAATGGTTTCTAGCGCATCGTTGTCAAACGCATCAAACTCATCATCTACGCCGTCGTTGTCGTTGTCTAGGTCGGCATTATTGCCAATGCCATCTTCGTCGGTATCAAGCCATTCTGTGACGGCAAAAGGAAATGCATCCACAATATCGAGCACGCCATCGTTATCGTCGTCGGTATCAGCATTGTTGCCTATTCTGTCACCGTCGAAGTCGGCCACTTCGCTTGCATCAAACGGAAATTCATCTTGGCTATCATCTAAGCCATCGTTGTCGTCGTCTGGGTCAGCATTATTGCCCGTACCGTCACCATCAAAATCACGGGTTTCATTGGCATTGAATGGGAATGCATCATCAATATCAGGAACGCCGTCGTTGTCATCGTCGTCATCGACATTGTCGCCTATGCCGTCTAGATCGTTGTCTCTAGAATCGCCCGCATCAAGTGGGAATGCATCATCAACGTCAAGAATGCCGTCGTTATCATCATCGTCGTCGGCATTATTACCAATGCCATCTTCGTCGGTATCAAGGCTTTCGGTAGGATCACGAGTAAAGGCATCGTTAATATCCAGTACACCATCGTTATCATCGTCGGTGTCTGCATTGTTACCAATACCGTCACCGTCACTGTCTATGGTTTCAGTCGGGTCAAGTGGAAATGCATCGTTGTCGTCTGTGCCACCGTCGTTATCGTCGTCGTTATCAGCATTGTTACCAATACCGTCGCCATCACTATCTAGGCTTTCACTAGGGTCAAAGGGGAATGCGTCCAGCGTGTCTATGACTAAATCGTTGTCGTCATCGGTATCAGCGACGTCACCAAGGCCATCAAGGTCGTTATCGTTGTTTTCGGCGGGGTCAAATGGGAAGGCGTCCAAGTCGTCAGGTACATCATCGTTGTCGTCGTCGGTGTCGGCATTATTACCAATACCATCGCCGTCAAAATCAGCTGATTCGCTGGCATCAAGCGGGAACAAGTCTAGAGTATCCACGACAGTATCGTTGTCGTCATCTAAATCTTGCTCGTTAGGCACTCCGTCATTATCAAAGTCAATGAACGGAAACTCTGCGTAATTAGTGCGCCATTGTGCCTCTGTGCCCTGTGCGTTAGGCTGCACAAATGTGCTGTAACCAAAGGTATTGACGTTATTTGCTAGGGTATCTACCTGCGCCAGTATAGCGTTATTATTGTTTGAGGACGTAACCGTACATTTAGCGAAATTAGCCGAAATTGTGCATGCTTGAGCAAGACTTATAGCACCAGAAAATGAAATGTTTGTAAAACTTGTGTTTGTGTATGGAACAAACCAAATATCGTACTCGTCAGCGTCTTCCAAAGTTATATTTAAGCTGCTGGATTGAGATCCCGTAGCTTGATTAAACGCCTGGTTAGCGTCTATCAAACTGTCGAACAGTAAATCACTAGACGAATCAACCACTGAGATAAAAGGTGCCAGTCTTGCTAACATTAATTTCTCAAGCGTGTCGTATTGAGTGCCTGCATTATTTGCACTGTCGCTCGCAACTAGTGCATCAAGATGCCAAATCCCGGCGCTGTTTGCTGCTGTCAAATTGGCCGTAAATACGCCAGTGTGAAGTGTACCAATAGTCTCCCAATTTCCTACCTGCACGAACTGAATTTGTTCGCTTGTCGCTAAACTTTGTAAGTAAAAGTCGTTCGTCGATACGGTATTATTATCATCAAATACAAGGGTTAAGGAAACCTCAAGACCGCTCGCACTAGGTGAATCTAAATATACGTTGTCTGGCGAGAGTGTGACTCTGGTTAAAACTGGCGCACTGGTGTCGGGTGTTTCTTGAGCAAACACGAAGGGCATGCTTGTTAACACAACAACCATAACGGTTGATATTTTGGTTAACATGCGAATTAATGCGGGCCATTGCCTGCTAATGCTTATTCTAGACTTCAATTATTACCATCCATATGCACATATACAAAAAGCGAGCGAGTTTATTACTTAATAACGATAACTAATGTATACATCGCGTTTATTGCGAAAACCTTTAGCTGTGCTTTTGCTCGCATACGTCATTTATTTCATCACTCCTTTATTACAACTCTCCCCTAGCAAGTGCTTACTATCATTAATCACTGCTTTTTATATTAATTTAGTAAAATTTTATATAGACAACTCTGCATAACGCTGGGTTTGAAACTAGGTAAAGAATCTGTTTGTTGCACCTAAAATTTATGCACCGCATTGCAATAGCGCTCAAGCGCCAAAAATAATATAATTTCAAGACTAAAGTAGTTAATTGTATGAACTTAGAATTACAAACAATCAAAAGCGACAGCCTGTACATAAAGGTGGCTGAACAGTTAAAGAAGCTGATTAACAATGAATCTATTAAGCCTGGTGAACGTTTCCCTTTGGAACGCGAACTTGCAGAGCAACTTGGTGTAAGTCGCCCTACTATAAGAGGAGCGATGATTGCTCTTGAGCTTTCAGGTGTAATTGAAATACGCACCGGCTCTGGCATTTATGTTACCCATCAGCAAAATCGTATTGGTAAGCCCGTTACAGACAAAGGCGTTGGGCCTTTTGAAATTCTAGAAATCAGATACATCATTGAAGCCGAAGCCTGCGCCCTTGCAGCAGCGCGTATTACAGACGAGCAACTAGCCAAATTACGCAACGCAATCAATGAAATGGAAGAAGAAAAACAATCAAATGCATCAGAGCGAGCTGATCAAAAGTTTCATTCAATAATTGCTCAGGCCTGTGAGAACAGCGCTATTTCTTCGGTAGTAGACTGGCTATGGAAACTGAGGAATGAATCGGACCTAAACTCAATGTTTTTAGAACGAATTCGAGAGGAAGGCATTCACCCTTCTATTCAAGAACATAAGAATATTTTAGCAGCACTCGAGCAGCGCAATCCGGAAAGAGTGAGAACCGCTATGAAAATGCATCTGGAAAACGCAACCGCAAACGCAAACGCAGCCACGCACTTTAACAAGTAGTCTTATAAGTGCAAAATGCTTTGAAGATATTTGGCCAAGCCGTTACCTTCAATAGCGGTAATGGCCTCAACGAGCGGTCCCACAAACTCGCTATTTTGACTCAAGCTAGCCGGAATAATATCAATAGTGTTAATCACAGCCTCTACATAGTCCTCAGGTGAACCTTGATATTTTAGCGCCATTGCATGAAGCTCCGTAGCGAAGGGGTCTCTTAATTCAAAAGTATTCCCAGCTTCATCTTGCCCGCGCAAGTAAAGCATCCAAGATGCCACAACCGCTATCATTACTTTGTAACTTCTTGTAGCTGAACTATTGCGGTTGTCGACAGTAACAGCGTTGGCCGCAATGTTGTCTGCTATTGGGCCTAAAATCCGCTGGACTATTTTTTGCGATCCGTCCATAGCAACCTGTTAAACTCGCAACCTAAATCAGCACCTTCGCTATCGAGTTTGCCTGCAAGAGCATTTGCATAATGCCGAGCAGCTTGCTCATTCGATAAACACTCTGTACGCGGCGTAAAATGGCCATGATCACTTGATGATGCGCCCAGTTTTTTGAAAAATAAGCGACGATTACGCGGCGCGTTTAACTAACCCTTGTAATTGCTGGTATCTTCATCTGTTAATTCACCCAACTTAACAATATCTTGATTAAACGACTCAAATTCAGGATCAAGCAGGTTGTCGGGCCTAAATGCGCTTATTACTTTGGCATCCCAACTGCTGTCTAAAATAGTTTAGTGATACTCAAGTGAATCCAAAGGATTTTCAGTCGTCGCAATCACTTCAATATTAACACTATCGAAAAGCGCTCTTGGTTTAAAAGCGTCAGTAGCCAATTGTTTGTGAATTGTTTCGTAATAATGGCCGGCTGTGTTCGCGTTAAGTGCTATCTCTAGGCCAAATACTTCGGCAAAGACATAGTCCATTCACATTCTAGAGGGCGTGCCTCTACATAAGTGGTAATGTGAAGCAAATATATTCCAAACCGACTCCGGTGAAACATTTTTCGCCTTTACCTATACCAAGGTCGTCTAGTTTAATGTTTTGGCTATATAACATTCTGAACACATAATGATCGGGCTGAATGAGTAGCTAAGCTGGATTCAAAAAGTTTTTATTTAATGCGAACCAAGAAGGATCCGTATACCCATGGGGACTTATAATAGGTAAATCTTTGATTTGCGTATAAAGTTCACGTGCAATGTTACGCGTATTATTATCGCTTGGAAATAAGCGGTCTGGATGCAGCACTAGAGGTTTTGTAACTCTTGAGTCCTTAGCGTAATATGACGGAAAACGCGATGATAAAATATTGACTTACTTGCTAATTAATTTCTATTTACAAAGGTCGAAACGGTATGAATAACACCTCGTAATTCAGCCAAACCCTTCATTCGCCCCATGTAACTGTAGCTGGGTTTAACACCTTCATCGGTTAATTCGTCATCGAGTAAATGAGCATGGTCAGGATGCATAGGAATACGCAAATAATCGTCACTACCGGCACCTTCTTTGCGACGTTTATCTTCTGCAAGTAAGGCTTCAACAAGACCCACCATATCATTGTCGCCATCAAGATGATCAGACTCGTAAAACGATCCGTCTTCTTCACGAGTAACATTACGCAGATGCACAAAATAAATGCTAGGACCAAACTGTCGTGCCATTTGCACCAGATCATAGTCGCCGCGCGCACCATATGAACCAGCACACATAGTAAGACCATTAGCCGGACTTGGACAAGCTTTAAGAAGCTTGTCGGCGTCATCTGCCGCAGATACTACTCGTGGTAAACCAAATAATGAAAACGGAGGATCGTCAGGATGAATACACATTTTGTGTTTTCATCAATTCTGCCACGGGAATAATTTCACGTAAAAAATAGAACAAATTTTCTCTAAAACCTTCGGTTCCAAGGTCAATAAACAGCTGAATAGTTTCACGGATACTTTCTCGAGTATATGAGCCCTCGCCACCAGGTAAGCCTGCTATGATATTTATCTCAAGGGCTAAGCGTTCATCGCCCGACATGGGGTTAAAGCATATACACATCGCAGGCGGCGAAATCTGTCATTTCAAAACGCAAGGCGTAACTGTTATTCGGTAGTTTGTACATTAAGTTTGTACGAGTCCAGTCAACTACTGGCATGAAGTTATAACAAATTGTATGCACACCGCACTGTGCAGCATTAATAATTGATTGCTTATAGTTTTCAATAAACTGCAGGTAATTTCCCGTGCGGGTTTTAATATCATTATGCACAGGGATGCTCTCAATAACATCCCACGTAAACCGTGCATCTTCAATCAGATCTTTGCGGCTTTGTATCGCCCCAACAGTTCATAGTTCGCCGGTTTTAACCTCATGTAAAGAAGTGACAATACCTGTTGCGCCCGCTTGACTTATGTTTTGTAAACTTATTGAATCGTTCGGCCCGAACCATCTCCAAGTCTCAATCATTTTGTGTTATCTCAAGAAATATTGATATTATGCGAAAACAGTGCTTTTACCAACGAATGCATACTACAAAAACGAACCAATATTCGGATAGTCAAAACATAGCACTATTAACTGATATTTTGCGTTTATTAAGCGCTATGCAGTCACGTCTTTACCCTTAGATACGGATTCTAAAACGCTTTTAATTATTTTGGAGTATCAAGCATTGACGAAAAGACTATTTCGGTCTGTGTTCGAGTGACCAAATAATCGTGCAAACGCCTTCTCCCGTCAAGTGGCCTTACCAAAATAGTTGGGTATTTTGCGACAAGCTATTTATCATAAAATAACAATGTAATTCATGATGTTACCTTCATTTTATAACTGTTTCATGGTAAATCACATTTTTTGGCAATAATCAAAACGGTAGTTTTTGAGTTTAGGCAGGTAGATTTATGAAGAAAAACTGCACGTCAAAGGACAGGCAAGTATTGATTTCAAAGACTTTCACAATTGGTAAGGCCAAATAAGCTATAGGCCTTGAGGCCGGCATACGTTTATGAAAGCGTTGTTTTGAGTATACCTGAAATTGCATCCAATAAATCCTAATTGCGCGCACTAATTTCGAATCTAGAATGTTGTAGAAAAGCACTGATCCTAGAAAAGTAGGTAGCCGAGCGTAGCCCAGTTATATAGAAGCTAAGGTAAATTTATGTAGATACGAAACACTAAGGGGCTTGTATATTACTAAATAAAAATTAAAACATCTGTGAGTTATATGTTATACATGTAATTAACAAACTGGTTACATATTGACCTATTATGGAAAGTTGGGCGTAGCAAGTTTGTGTAAAATGCATTGATGACTTGCCGTCACTTCATGCTAACCGTGCATTTGTTATTACCCCAGCCTCTTTAGGAGAGTGCGAATGAAACGTCAATATTATATTAGCAGCGACTTAAAAGACTTACAGTTAGTTGAAGAAGAACTAAAATCTCAAGGTATTACTACTCCGCAAATACACGTATTAAGTGAAAACGATGCCGAAGTAGAAAAACATCATTTACATGCTATTGAAGCCGTCTTAAAACAAGACGTAGTAAGGTCGATGAAAATTGGTGCTGTAGTGGGCATTGTTGCAGCCTTACTAGTATTGCTGGTGTCGTATTTAATGCAATGGCATATCTCAGCAGCAGGTTGGGTACCCTTTGCCTTTTTAGCGGTTGTGCTATTAGGGTTTTGCACGTGGGTGGGTGGTTTTATTGGAATTCAAGTTCCGAACTATGAATTTAGACAGTTTCAGAAATTGCTCAAAAAAGGCAAGCATATCTTTTTTGTTGATATAACTGATGAACAGCGCGCAGGACTAGAAGAGGTCATCAACTTACACCCCAATTTAAGCCATGCAGGTACAGGCGAAGCTACACCCGAATGGGTGGTGAAAGGGCAGGAAACATTCACGAAATTTATGAAATCAATGCCCTAGCCATAAAGCGCAACATCACTTTGGCATAATATTCAAATAACTACCTCTACAAGCTTAAAACCTTGCTGACGGCTCTGGCCTATAACAATATACCAATACGCATATTGTTATAGTGCTCGACATTGTCTTATTGATGCGCTTTAATAGAGTGTATGGTAAGCAAAGCAGTCTCGTTACTAGCATGCATAACTCCATTGAGCCGGTTCCACCGAGTAAAGCCGCTTTCTTATTAGAACTTATGGCTATCAAGGATTTTGTCTTCCTCTTGCACCCGCGTACCCAACGCGTCTTTCCTGAGTACGCAAAATCGTGTAAACAAATCGTTTTATTTCCCTTCTATGGCTCCGACAATCGTGCCTTCAAACCTTTTCGTAAATGTTTAGAGCGTCATGGTCATGTAGTATACGATTGGGGATTAGGATTAAACGATGCAGGATTAAAACGCAAATTTGAGTTGTCGGATGTTAGCGATACTTGGCATGTCGACCCTACCGGTAAATCTGCGCCTATTACGACAGATGAAATGGGCATACCTTATTTATGCACGCGCGCCGTTGAGCGCATAAGAGCCCTTTCAAAAACGATAGAAGCGCCCCTGGTCTTAATTGGCTGGAGCTTGGGTGGAATAGTCGCCAGAGAAGCTGCACGTGAGTTACCCGAGTATGTTTCTGAGGTGATTACCATTGGCACACCCTCTATTGGCGGACCAAAATATACTGCCGCTGCCGATAGTTTTCGTAAAAATGGCATTGATGTAGACTGGATAGAACGCGAATTCGCAAAACGCGACCAAAACCCCATCACACAAGCAATTACGATTATCAACGGCAAATACGACGGTATCATTGCAAAAAGTGCTAGTGGTGACGCTGTCAGCTTACACACGAAAATTGTTGAAGTAAGCTGCAGTCATATGGGCTTAGGCTTTCATTATCCTTTATGGAAAATTGTGCTTGAAAGCTTAAGTAAACATTAAGATTTATCGCGTTTCATATTTTTGAACAAAGACGGCTCCCACGGCCTCATTGCTAATAACATACCCATATGTTGGCGTTGATGTAATGGCAAAGCTTGGTCTTCTTCATTTAACTGCGCCGCTTCTTGAGTAACTTGATTGAGTTTTCGTTGAATAATATCGACCGAACTTTGGGAATAACGTCCGCGTAAATAAAACCTGAAGGTCCATGGTTCATTTTGTTTGGGGGCCATAAATTTAACCATCACCTCTTTTTGCATGAACTGTTCTAACGCTCCTCCAGGTATCCACCGAAAATCTTGAGCAATGAGCGAACGATAATAATTGTTAGGCAATAAATCAATAATCCTGAGCTTATCTAACGTCGCCAATAACCGAATACATTCAAATTCATCGATATTGTAGTAATCAATAATTTCGCTAAATTTCCAGCCGTCGCGCACACACACAGCAATAAGTAATAAGCGCGGATTGGCTAAGAGCTCTTCTTCTTGGGTTTGATTCAACTCGCTTATTTTATCGCCTTGCTGCTGCGCAATAGCGAAAAGATCGGCCAATGATATTGCTAGTAAATTACATATTTCTTCAAGGCGCTCTAAGGTAAAGCTGTTAGTGGCAAAAATACGTTTAATATTTGCCTCACTCATTTCTAGCTTTCCAGCAATATGTTTATAAGTTAATTGTTCTTGTTTAAGCAATTTCTTTAAAGTTTGACTTACTAACGCAATTTGACTCATTGTTTTGATTCCATCTACAGGATCGCTTTTTCAATAAAACACCAAACGTATCGTTTTAATATACTATTGGTTTAATAAAAATATACATTTCACAAGCGAGTTTACAATATAGATACCGAAAGCTAAAGTGCCCCTGTGCTTTACACAAAAGGAAAACATAATGAAAACTTTATCTACTTTATTTACTCGTACCTTATTACTGACTTCATTTGCAGCCTCTGCGTTCTTAATTACCACACCTGCCATGGCAGAAGGCGGTTCCGTTAATCATAGCGGACAAGCTAGTAAGCATGCAGTGCTTGCCTTAGGTCATGGTGCACGCTCAAGCGCTAAAGTAGCCAGTGCTGTAGTAGCTGCACCTATTATGGTCGCAGGTGGCTTAAGCTTAGCAGCGGGTAGCACAGCGCTTTTGCTGGGTGATTCACTTGCTAGTAGTGGTCAGCACGTTTCTGCACATACCCATACTGATGGCCCACTTGACATAACCGACATGGTAATAACTGCCGATCCTGCGCCAAATCAAGTGATAGCACAAAGCCAACTGCCAAAGCAGCAAACGGAGTCTGAAATTACCACAATTACCACTACCGAAATGCATAAAGCTGTTAAGAAAACGACTGTTGAGCAAGCGAAACGCTAGAGATAATCTACCATTACCCATTTTGAATCTAAGGAAAAGGCAATGAATATCAGAAACGCGATAAAGACAACTTTTTGTGCTGCAGTAATGCTCACCACGCTAATTAGTAACGCCAATGCAGGAAGTCAGCAAGCAGCCAAAATACAACATAAACCTGAAGAGATAGTCGCTTTTTCAAAAGGTGTTGAAAAATACGCGGCCGCCAAAGGCGCTAGGGCCTTCATTATTGCCAGAGTAGGTCGTCCAGTAAACGATTTACCAAAAGGTATTTTTTATACCCATACCGCCATTGCTGTGTATTCAGCTATAACCTTAGACGATGGCAGTGTGGTAAATGGCTATGCCATTCATAACTTATATCAAAATGCCGACGATAAAACCAAAAGTCAGTTGATCACCGATTATCCTGTAGATTTTTTTTGGGGCGCGTTTAATTTAACCGCAGGCATTGTTATTCCAAGGCCTGAAATTCAACAGCAGTTAATTACGCTAATTGCTAATGGTGATAACAAAAAACTGCATAATCCAAAGTACACAGTCTTAGCAAGTCCGTTTAACAGCATGTATCAAAACTGCACTGAACATACTCTTGATATGCTAAACGCAGCCATCTATAAAACAACTAACGCCGCACAGTTAAAAGCCAACGCACAAGCTCATTTTGATGCACAGCGCGTTAAAACAAATCGCTTTAAACTTATGCTCGGTTCAGCCTTAATGAAAGACGTAACAACGCGAGATCATAAAGGGAAAGTACGCACCGCAACGTTTACCAGCATCGCCAAATACTTACAAAAATACGATTTAGCAGAACATGCTGTTACTCTAGATAAAGCGCTAATTGCCACCGCTATATAGTCAAAGAGGCTGTGCCCATAAAAGCGTGGCTTTTCACAGCCTAATTTACTCTTAATCGTTCTCGGCAATTTCCCAGTAACCGGAATTAATCAATTGCGTTGCTAATGTAAGCCAATGCGCGGTTTCTGGTAATTGTGGGGCAAACCCTTCAGGAAGGCCCTGGATGTGGGGAGTTTCTAACAAAGCTATTGCCTGATCGACAATACAACTGTCGACTACAAACATATTGCCATCTATGTAAAAAGAAAAATTAGTTAGTTGTAGCTCACCGTAAATAGGCTTTACACCGGGTAGCTTTTCAAATATAGCGCCTTGTATAAGCGCGTCAAATATCTCATCTGTCGCGTAATCAGGCAGCTCTTCTTGGTCAGTAGGTAAACCTTGACGCGACAAATATTGCAATAGGGCTTGTTCTGCTTGAGGGCTATCTAATAGCTCAACTAGCGTATTTTTAAGCTTGGAAAGTTCATTGTTGCTTACTTGCATTGGCGAAACATTGTTCACACGCAGCTTGTGGATGTCAGCGTCTGTGTAACGGGTTTGCGCTTGTTGAATATTGTCACTCTCATCGAGCAATCCAGTAAGAACTTCAAGGTTAGTAGGCGCTCTGAAACCAAGAGAATAGTTTAAGCATGGTGATAATGTGTTACCTCTATGGGGATGCTTCGGCGGGATATAAATTGCATCGCCTGGCAGCAAAATTTCATCAATTACGGCATCGAAGTCTGCTATTTGTTTCAGCAATGGGTGTGGTGTGATGGTGTTGTTGCCAATAGCAGAATCGTTAGGTAAGCCTACTTGCCAACGTCGGCTACCTTTGCCTTGGATAATAAACACATCGTACTGGTCGGTATGCGCACCTACGCCGGCATTTTTTGTGGAATAACTAACCATTACATCATCGAAACGCCAGTATGGAATAAAATCAACTAATTGCGAAAGTGCGTCTACTTCATCAATATAGTTATTAACACCTTGTACCAGCAGCGCCCAATCACCTTTGCAATGTGGCTCGAAGTCATCGAATGGTCCTTGATGCACGTCCCAAACACCTTTGGTGTTTGACACTATGCGGCTGTCTACGCCCTCTTCCTGAGCTAAACCTGCCAAATCGTTTTCATCTAAGGGGTCAATAAAATCAGCAACAAAGTTTTTAATTAAGCAGGGCTTTTTTTGCCAGTATTCTTTAACAAAATGGTGTGGGTCAAAATCCGTAATAATCATTGGGTGGGTTTACCAGCTTGCCTTAGTGTCACTTTCATATAGTCTCCAAACAAAACCTGCTCCAAAACTGAAGGTCACATCGTCTTCATATAAAGGACTGTCTTCATTGGCAGCACCTTGATGAAACTGAGCACTTCCGCCTAAAAATCCGCGAGAATTTTTGGTGATTGGGAAGGACAATCCTAAGGACAATTCACTGCCTAAGTAACCACCCTTTGCATCAAATTCACCTCTAGCATCGGTCGCGAAATCTGCGTTTACCTGATAAAAATAATCATGCAGCTTTTCGCTTGCATAAGCCGCACTGAAAGAGACACTCAAGCCTGTTTTTTCAAAAAGTACGCCACGTTGCTGATACGATAATGTTGGCTCAATCACGTATCCGCGCTGGTTTATTCCGCCGAAGTCTGTCGAAAATACAGCTCTGGTCTGTAACCGTGCATTTAGCCTTGCATTACCGCCACCGTCGAATGAATAATCTTTTACTTTGTAGGTAAATTGTGGCCCTACTTCAAATAGAAAATCAAGCTCAGGCATACCCTCTCGCGCGGTATTATCGTCACTATCGGCGGAAAATGCGCCACCAAAAGATAGGTCTATTTCAAAATCACTCTCCTCGACCATCACCGCACGTGCGCTGCCGCCACCCACTCTGAACACATCCCCCCTATAAACCAAATAGGGCGCAGCGAATGCTATAAAATTACGCTCACTAGAGGTTGGATAGTTAGCCACTTCTACTGCACCACCACCGACACCAAACTCCCATAAAGGCTGAGCTTCATCAAGCGCTTCAAACCCAGTAAGGTTACGATCGGGAGATTCGCCAGAGCTTTCATCATTGCTCCTGTTCGCTTGTGATATTACTGGCAATGACAATAGTATAAGCAACACAATGCTCACAGAGCATTTAGGCTTGTAATGGCTAGACATTAAGATTCCTTAGAGACACGTCGTTGTAATAATATACTGAGATACCAAGAAAAAGAGCAACATCAAGACCTAAAGATACATTACAGTTTATTAATTCGCGCCTATACTAACCTCGAATCTACCCTTTTTCTTGACTTATTTGCAGCAGCGCGTTTTTAAATACTTCCGAAGGCTGACCGCCGCTTATAAGATGTTTGTTGTTAATAATTACCGCAGGGACTGACGAAATTCCTTGGGATTGATAATGCTGCTGTTCTTGTCTAACCTCGATGGCATATTTGTCGCTAGCCAATATTTCTTTAGCCTGTTTTGCATCTAAACCTATACTTTCAATCACCTCAAGCATTTGTTTATGGTCGCTAGGGTTACCTGAATGTTTAAAGTAAAGATCAAAAAAGGCGAGTTTCAATGCAGTCTGAGAGCCCGTTTCTTTTGCCCAGTGCAGGAGTCGATGAGCGTCGAAGGTATTGTAAATTCTACCGCCTCCCCTATTGCCAAATTCATAGCCTACGCTTAATCCACGCTCTCTAATGGCTTCTCGGTTTTGATTTATTTGTTGTTCATTGATGCCATATTTTTGGCTCAAATGCTCGTTTATTTCTTGGCCTTCAGGCGGCATCTGTGAGTTCAATTCAAAAGGATGCCAAGTGATCTTGGCATCTACTTTATCCTTTATTTCATCAAGTGCTAATTGCAGACTATTGTAACCAATAATGCACCAAGGGCAGGATATGTCTGAAACAATATCAATTTGTAGCGTTTGCATTGGATAAATGTCCTTTATTTGAAATATATATTAGTAAGCCTTTTACGAGTATAGGGAAAGGCATGCCTCGACTCAATCAGATAATGATTTGCCTGCATTATAAAGGTAACACTAATTGCTGATTACTTGCGTATACCTCTACTAACTTGCCAACTGACTAGAGCCTTTATGAACCGAATTTTGATACTTCTTATATTTACCATTTTTACGAGTGCTTGCACGAGCTATAAATACCCTGCACAGGTTAATGTTGGCGATACAATGGTCAATGCCGAAGGTGCAGCTCTCGACGGAACGAAGGTGAACATACCAGAAGATTTTGTAGGCAAGCCTACTTTGTTGTTGTTTGGCTTTACGCATAAATCTCAATTTGATATCGACCGCTGGCTGATTGGTTTAGATATGACCGGAACTAAGGTAGACGTATACGAAATCCCAACGCTTAAAGGCATGTTTCCGACGTTGTTTAGCACCTTCATAGATGACGCAATGCGCGAGGGTATTCCTAAAGAGATTTGGAAAGGTGTGGTCACTGTATATATTGATGGCGACGCCATACAGCAATTTACAGGGAACAAAAAACCTAAAAATGCGCGCGTAATGTTGCTGGATAAAAATGGCATTGTGACCCATTTTTATGATCGTGGATTTTCGGTAGAAGCGCTTAACGCGATTCGCGCTAAGCTTAACTAAACTATGCTAATCATTAAGATTATCATCGCTTATTCAAAACGTTTTAGATAACCATTGCTTGGCTTGATCTCTAGCCAAGCAGCTAGCTAAAGGCTTCTCATCAAAATCTGCTTTGCTGACGATTACAGCTGCAGATTGCTCGTTCACTTTACTGTCTTTAAGTGCAACCGAGCACTTAACTTCTTGTTTGTTTATAGTATAGATTATCTTTACTGTATCAATCCGATTAACTAACAAATCATAAGGGTAGTTAGCACCAAAATAGAGCGTCTCAAATGATGCTTGCGAGTTTGCTACCGGTACTGCCAGCGAACTGTCATGTAGATGCTCAACAGGACTTTAGTTCAAATATATTAGTGCGATAAGTGAAAGTAAGTTCATAATAGTCTCCAAAGTTATTAAATGTGTATTGGTACAAAACACGATAAAATAGTAGAAGTTTAGACTGCATTTAACAAACTATAAAAATGAACTATACTTAAGTTAACCTAAAGCCATAGTCAAAGTATATCGTATGCAAAAGTCTTATCTTCCTCCTTTGAAGGCCCTGCACTACTTTTTAGTAGCAGCACAACGCTCAAGTTTTAAACTAGCGGCGCAAGAGTTGAACGTGACCCAAGCAGCCATAAGTCAGCAAATTAAAGTACTCGAAGCGTATTTCGGATTTCCACTCTTTATACGCCTTACCAGACAAACAATGTTAAGCGAGCAAGGACGAAAATTGTTGCCCTTCATTGATCAAGGTTTTGCGCAACTATACGCCGGCGTAAAACAGTTATCGGGTGACCTCAATGCAACGATACTGAGAATTTCAGCAATAAATTCGTTTACATCTATTTGGATATTACCCCGCTTACATACCTTTCAAGCCGCTCATCCCGAAATTATGGTTCAAATAGCGCCAAGCAACGATTTGGTTGATTTTAATAAAGGTGACATTGACCTTGCAATACGCATGGGTCAAGGGCAATACAAAGGCTTGCTATCGAAACCTGTGCTTCAAGACGAAATGCTATTGGTTGCCAGCCCTTCGGTAATTGACAAAAAGGACATACTAAATCCTCAAAAAATCTTTACTTTGCCATTGATAGAAGATACCAGTGCCGACGTACGTCAAATATTTGAAATGTTATGTACGCAACATGAAGTGTCATCTGCCTCCCTTGTGCCGGTTATTCGCGCAGACAACTCGGTTACTATTATCGAAAATGTTATGCAAGGACGCGGTTTTTCATTAGTGAACCGAAGCTTAGTCCTAGAGCACATTGCCTCTGGCAAACTTCTATCGTTGCTCAACTTTTCGCACAAGAGTCCTTTTTCCCTATATTTGGTTGCGCCAGAGCATCATTTTAAATGGGAAAAAGTTAAGGCATTTGAACGCTGGTTCGTGCCTTTGATTGGTGAATATTTCTAATCATAAAATAGCTGCAATTGGCCTACGAGTAGGTCGACAGGCTTACAATCAAGCACTTCAGATATGGTTAGAAGGGCCGAAAAGCGAATATACTTGGCGCAAGAAAACACCCAAAAGAATCCTTGGTCAATTCGCCTTATTTTGTTTGTTTGATGACTAAGTATAAAAATTCTGACAGTTTATCCTTGCTCAACATCGTAATCTCCAAAATCAAGAGACCACGGCAAGATCACTTTGGTTTAGTTGAATACGATGTATTTTTACGTTGGTGGTGAGATTCATATCAAAAAGCATATGTTCGATATAGAACTTTAGTTTTTCGTAAGTGCCTTGCCGTTTAATTATTCTTCCATTGTCATATTCAATTAGCGTAAGACAGGCTGGTGAGATATAAAAGCTATGCTGTTTATCTGCGTCTATCATCAGTTGGTATACACCCGAGGATAGCAACTTGGTTTTAACAAAGTTTTCCTCAGTCCCTGCGTATTGTTCTCTATAAATCGCTAATCCATAATCATCAATTTCGGCTGGAAAAGTATATTTTTTTTTGAAATACTCAATTTCCGCCAATATACGTTGATAAAAGTTAATTTCAGCTTGCGAATTGATTGAGCTAGAATTGTCATGTATCCGCTTATTCAAAACAATATCAAGAATCAAAGTAGCAAGCTGCGTAAGGTTTAATGTTTTGATAAACGCGATGGTTTCATGAAGAGAAGTTGGAGATTCAAGTTTGTCTACAATTTTAAATTTTTGCATAATAATTCATTAATTATATTAGTTGGTACCGCTATGAGAATTTATTTTGGATGCTAGATATAATTAACATTACGACAGCTTTTTATAAAAAGTTGCAGAGGCTCTTTAGTACTATTGAAATACTTTTAAGTGCCAACGCCTCTTGAATATCATATTTGGTGCCAATATCAACAATGCGGCTCAATGAAATTCCATTTTTCTGAGTTTTAGATGTTCTGGTATCATTTTCTTTACGTCTAGCTTACCGATGAGATTAGTCATTAGCTACTAGTGCATTGAATATCAATTTGCCGCAATATCTAAACAGGAAAGATAATTTATGAATAGAATATATTCTAATACTCAAATAGCTGGAATTATTATCGTTTTCTCTTCAATACTAAGTATCACGCTAATGACGCACCACCCTACAATAAGCGCCAACGATATCTCAACACAAGTCACAGAAACAATTTCTGAAGTTAAGCTAAATAAAATTGTACACGGAGGACTAATTAGCTTACTCATTCTAAATTTCGCAGCTTTTACCATTTATTCAATATCACGAGGAATACAAAACTTATTAGTGTTAATAGCATTACTTGCCTATGCCATGAGTACCGTAATGATGACGGGAGCAGCATTGATTAATGGGTTTGTTTTTCCAAGTTTTCTACAAGATATCGCGCAGGATCATCAACATCTATTGGAATTTACGCCACTTATTAAGGTTTTCAGTTGGAACATAAATCAAACGTTTGCTAGTGCAAGTGTAGTAGCTACCTCATGTGCTATTAGTTTATGGTCGTTAAATTTATTTCACGCAAATTTATTTCAGAAGTTAGTTGCCATAATGGGCTTGAGCGTTGGAATCGCTATAACGGTTCTAATGTTGGGTGGATGGTTGGAGTTGGATTTGATGGGAATGACGGCGGTAGTGCTTGTGCAAAGCGTATGGAATATGGGAATTGCATATTTATTGATATCCAAAGATATCACCTGAGACTTAATACCTCTAGAGCTGAGTAAAATTGAAGAATTAAAGGAGACAGCATAATGAAGCATCGAATTAGTGCGGGTGCACTAGTGGTCAAACAAAATGCACCCTTGCTACACATACAATATCTGTAGTTCTAATTATGCGTCTATATATTTCCTAGTGGTCGTGGTGCAGCATCGCCACGTCTTCATCTGACATTTGCGCTAAGGTTTCGCCATAATCTGCTAATATTGAACCTGTAAGTACTTTTACATTGCTAGCATTTAAGCGTACATATTGCAGTTCTCCCCGCTGCAATAATGTGCCCGTTAATCTTACTGGTACCGCTACTTTGTCAGATAAAGGGATTGAGGCGCTACTGCCATCTTCATTCATCAATAAATACCCTAAACGCTCTCCGCGCTGATCCTTGACCGCAAGCATAGGTGGCACGCCGCCGAGCAGGCACAATCGAGCGCAAGCACGGTGCACTTTGCCGCCGCCAGGTTTCATCACACCAAGAAAGCACTTTGAATCGATAATTTCGCCTTCAAAAGTCACTTCTCCCAAATGTTGGTCGCTAACGTCAAGAGCAGTGTTATTCAACATCACCTGCACGTCAGCATCAGCAGCAACTTGCAGCATGATCCAATCGCCTCTGTCGATAGGCAAGCCCGAAACGGTGATCCATTGATTGGCATAAGGTTGCAGTAACTCGTTAGCCGACTTCTTAAACCTGTCTACTAATATAACGGAACGCTTTTCTTCGCCCACATGGTGCAATACCGGGTAGGGGTCTAGCGTAAGATAGCCTGACATTGTTGACTGATTAGACAACTCAGCGACCCCTTTACCCGCACTTTGTTGATTCAGCGATAACCAAATTCCTACAGCAACACCCATCAATAAAAAGATCGGAATGACAAACTTATAAAAAGAAACAATTGATTGGGGGGCTTTAAGGTAGCCTACAAAAAACTCATTTTTTTTACGCATTAGCTAAGCTCTCCACGTTAATAATTTGCTCAATCACTAACACGGGACGCTCAGTCCCAGCGGGCAATCCGGCTGTGTTTAACATAACTTTATCTGCCTCCATTTTTAATTCGTAGGTGCCAACGCGTTCAGTAAACGGAGCCGGTGAACGACCATCCTGTGGACGATACTGAAAACCATGCCAAGGGCAAGTAACCAAACCATCAATGATACAACCCTCACCCAAAGGACCATTTTGGTGTTGGCAAACATTTGAAATTGCCGCAAGTTTATTGGTGTCATAACGGAATATCGCAACACGCTCATCACTGCCAATTTGAATCGTTATTGCACGGTTATTCGCAATTGATTTCCAATCGCCAATGTCAATCCAGTTATCTGCACTCTCCTTTACATCCGCCCGAGAGAAAAATAGTGCCGCGACAACGTGCAGTAAGGCTACAATACCAGCACTAAACAGCACTAGAGCGGGCAGGAGCCCTACCGTACTATCCTGCATGGCGCCGTAACTCACATGCGCTATCACCAAAGCAAAGGCCACATACACCATCATATGAATTGCTTTCCAGATGGGTCCGCCTAAATTGGCATTCCAATAGTCGTGACTGGTTGCTGCCATAACGAAAAGAATGATCAGTGCAAAGAATCCAAGTGGCTGAAAAGGGACGTCGGCTGAGCTTTCGAAGCTACCTGGAGAAGTAAAAATCGATTCAATAGGATTCAAGAGACCAAATGCATGATACCAAATAATCACTAATATGGCGTGTACCAGAACAATAAGGAACATCGAAACACCCATATGACGACGATTATAGAGCAGTGGTAGGAAGCGAGAATCGATGCGGGCCAAAGGACCTATGCATAGAATTAAAGTCAGCAGAATAAACCCTAGTGAGCCAAAGGCGCGGATTAGCATTGTCATTGGTACCAATGCTTCTTCGCCGGTATGTATTACCATGCTGATGATGACAAAAATCGCAATATAGATGACGTTGCTCAGCCATAACGCTTTGTCATATACTTTCTTGTTATTGTTCCATTGAACAGGGACAAATCCATGGCTCATGGTAATTTACCTCCCTCAACGGGCGTGGACGAGGGTTGATAAATTTCTTCTATATCAAAGCGGCCTTGATTAGCATGATAAATAATCCATACCAGTAAAGGTAATAATAACAGCCATATAATTAAATGGATTTTTTGATGTTTTCTTTTCATCTAAGGTGTCCTTAATTCTGCTCAGAAGTACCAGAACGAAGCCACTTGACGATGAGAATCGGCCAAATTGCTAACGCTGCAGGAGTCCACAAAAGGCGTACAAACCAGGGTGTACCCGCTGCTGATGGGTCGATTTTACGATAACCAACAGCAAAAAAAGTAATAGCGAACATAATGCCTATTAGTAAATAACTTAATATCGCGATTACCATTACAATCTTCCTCGCATGCCACCAAATTGCACACCCGTTAAATCTGCCATTTGAGACTTAAAGGTCGTTAAATCGTTTATACAGAACTGTTGTAGATCCCTATGCCCGCAGGCTCTCGCAAGAATTGCCATTAGTTCGGTGCTTGAATTAAAAAAACGTTCTAAGCGTTTAGCCGCATCTTCAACCATGAGTCGAGCACGAAGATCTTTCTTCTGCGTCGCAATACCTACAGGACAATTGTTAGTGTTACACGCTCGCATACCCAAACACCCTATTGCTTGCAATGCAGAGTTTGATAGCGCAATAGCATCAGCGCCTAATGCCATTGCTTTAGCAAAATCGGCTGGCACTCGCAAACCACCGGTGATAATTAACGACACACCGCCTGGGCCATTGCGATCTAAATGATGTCTGGCACGAGCCAAAGCAGGAATAGTCGGTACCGATATGTTATCTCTAAATATTGTGGGTGCTGCCCCTGTGCCACCGCCTCTTCCATCTAGAATAATGTAGTCACAGCCAACTTCCAAAGCGGCATCAATATCCTGCTCAATTTTTTGCGCCGACAGCTTGTATCCGACCGGAATACCGCCTGTTTTTTCTCTTAGTTCGTCAGCAAAGTCTTTAATGTGTGCGACCGATGTCCATTCAGGAAAAGTTGCGGGCGATATTGCATCTTGACCCGGTTGTAGTCCCCGAACTTCGGCAATTTTGCCGATCACTTTGTTTCCAGGAAGGTGACCGCCGGTTCCTGTTTTTGCCCCTTGGCCGCCCTTAAAATGAAAGGCTTGGCACTTTTGTACCTTGTCCCAAGAAAACCCAAAACGCGCAGACGCTAATTCGTAAAAGTATCGAGAATTATTTTGCTGCTCCTCTGGCAACATGCCACCTTCACCAGAACATATGCCAGTACCCGCAGATTCAGCGCCTATTGCCAATGCGGTTTTAGCTTCTTCAGACAAAGCACCGAAACTCATATCCGAGACAAACAAAGGAATTTTTAAGGTCAATGGCTTCTTCGCGCGTGGACCAATAATCACTTCAGTTGCCACGGCATCGTCATCAAGTAAGGGTCTGGTAGCCAGTTGCGCAACATTAAACTGCAAATCGTCCCAACTAGGCAATTCTAAATGCGATACGCCCATTGCAGCCATGGGGCCATGATGCCCAAGACGACTTAAGCCATTGCCAGCCAACTCCCTGATCAGCTTTACATGAGGTTCGTCTTTAGTACCGGTATGATCTTGAAATAGCCCTTGGTATGTATCACGTGCATAGGGTTGAGGGTTAGCATTATGCCAGGCAGATATTTCATCTTCATCTACCCATACCTGATCACTTTCAATCCAAGCTGAAAATTTATGCAAGACCTCAGCGTTATCATACTCGCTAACGCCTGTATCTAAGCGATAGTCCCAGTTATGCACGCCACATATAATGTTGTCGCCATCCACGTGACCATCTGACATTAAAGCGCCGCGGTGGGCGCAACGACCATATAAGACAGAGACTTTGTCGCCATAGCGAACAATTACTAGATCCACATTGGCCACGAGTGCATATGCAGGTTTACGATCTTCTATTTCATTCCAACTTGCGATACTGAGTTTTTTCATTGTAAGGGCGCCTTTCATTATATTTATTGACGGAAAAACTTGTTTTTGTGCAAACTAAATGACGAAACAATCACACTTGAAATTAGTAAAACATTTTAGAATCAGCAATGCTACAAACTAAACGAGTCTACCATCGGTAATAATTTCAATAATGCACGGGCCGGATGTGAACAAAGATTGTCCATAGCCGCCTACAGAGCCTTTTTATTTGACCAGAAATAAAGAGCGCACAACTCACTTAGTCCTAAATAGATCACGGCTTCTGCGATTAGTTATTTTAAATGACCCATGTTGTTCCACCATTCTTTCAATAATGTAGAAATAAGAGAGAATCAAAAGGTCAGCTTCGCTGAAAATCCTGAATTTAATACCTTTTATTCAAAAATAGACCCGTTGATTTGAATGGATTATTATAATTATTCCAGTTATGTTCTTACTACGCAAAACCGTTAGCGCATATATTGCTCAGGTGCATTTATCAGTATGGCAAACTCGGAAATAGAAGATAAGCAATTAATTGTGGCGCCGGGGGTGGATGCAAAGGAATCTATTTGTAGCAATTGCAAAGCACCGCTAGGTGGCCCCTATTGCTCTCAATGTGGACAAAACTCTGAGGCGACAATAAAGTATTTTTGGTTAGTGATCTTACATTTGCTAGATGATATTTTTAGTTTCGACTCTCGAGCAAGCCGCACTCTTTGGCCATTAGTGACCCGGCCAGGATTTCTTACCACTGAATATATACTGGGTCGGCGGGTGCATTATGTGCCACCGCTAAGGTTGTATTTTTTTATCAGTATTATCTTTTTCATTACTTTGAAGTTTTTTGCGGTAAGTGAAAACAGTAATCTTATTAACAACGATGCAAATACAATTTCCCAAGTCACCACTCACATCAGTAGATTAGAACAACAGCAGGATTTGTTGCTTAGCCAAAAAAATAAAGAGCAGTCAGCGGCACTGCTCTTAGTTAAGCAAGAATTAGAAAAATTCAATCTCTATAAAACAGACCTCACCAGTGAAAGTAATAAAATACTCAAAGCTATTATCAGAGAGCTTGTTGCGCTAGAAAATCACCGATTTAATTCTCGTCAACCTTTAAACCCAGGCCACCAAGAACAGTACAACAATTTGACCCAACAACTGGTCAAAGTGAGAAATGGCGAAAAAGTGAACTTACTGTCTATTGGCAGTAGTAGCGATGGCACCGTGTCTTTTCCATTTTTGACTGCAGAAAAAAATGAGATCTTAAACGGTATTGCTGCGCAATTAGAGGAAAAAGCGTCCAACGCGCTTCAAGGTGACACCGGTCCTTTGCTTGAACAAATAATCAATATGTTACCGCAATTGATGTTTGTATTATTGCCCTTATTTGCCGGCCTATTAAAAATTATGTATTTTTTTTCTAAGCGTTTATATATGGAACATCTAACCGTGGCATTGCATAGCCACAGCTTTATTTTTATTTTTATATTGCTACTTGAACTTATCGAAATGCTACAAGGCCAAGTACCGAACAATTGGCAATGGTTAGATACATCACTCAACATTGTGTCTAGTTGCCTGCTGGCGTGGATGCCTATTTATTTATTCATCATGCAAAAGCGTGTCTTCAAACAAGGCTATATATTGACGGCAGTTAAGTACGCTGTTATCGGTATGGCTTATGCTGGCTTGGTTAGTATTACTGGGCTAATCGCCTTTTTTTGGGGGCTAATGAACATGTAAGTAACGAATGTTTTGTTACATTTTTAAAGATACGGAAGCGCTATAATATTGTACAGTTTTCAGAGTATAAAATTATAGATGAAGCCAATGACAAGGACGTAAAAAATGACTAATAACAAACTTTCACTCACTAATAGTTTCGTAGTACTTTATGTTTTAACGATAGTCGCACAACTTGCTAATATTGCTTATGAATCCCATATAAACCAAAGCGACTTCATTTCTCAGCTATTGCCTAGTCTGGTTTTTTTAACGGTGCTGACAACGCCTGCATTATTGATAGGTTTGTTGCTTGGCCGCGAAATAGGCATCGGTCCATTTTACAACCAAAATCCCATCAGTAATTCAGAGTTGAAAAACGCGGTTTTATTTGCCCTTATATCTGGCGTTTTGCTGGGTCTATTTTTGTTGATGCTACGCTGGGCCCTTCTACCTTACTTGCCTGATGGTATCCCGCAGTTCGGTTTTCGCGGTGTAATGGGAGGGATTTTAGTATCGCTTGGGGCATCGATAGGTGAGGAAATATGGTTCAGATTTGGGTTAATGACATTAGCGCTATGGCTAACTAAAAAGATTTTCAAACTGAATTCACTTGACGATAAGCACGCATTTATCGTGATCGTAGTTGTAGGTCTGTTATTTGGCCTTGCTCATTTACCACAGCTTGCCTCTTTTAATGCTGATACACCATTTGCTGTGTGGGCAACCATTCTGGGTAATGTCGCGGTTAGTATACTCTACGGATGGTGCTTTTGGCGCTTTGGGCTCGTGTGTGCCATTGTCGCTCATTTTAGCGTAGATATTGTCTTGCATGGCCTGCCAGCGTTTTTTTAGTTCCCCGCAAAAGATAACGCTTAGCAATTAGTAAGACCTTAAGTTTTCCTTAAGCTTAGATGAATACAATTAGTGATATCCATTCAATGATGTGAATTGAAGCAACAGGAATCACTATGGCATTGCGCAGTATTATTTTCTTCTTCTTAATCAGTCTGTTTTCAACCAGTGCGATGGCAGCTGAAAATTTTAGTATTAATCATGAAACCAAACTAAGTGACCTAAAAGGAAAAGTCGTTTATATCGATTTTTGGGCAAGCTGGTGCAAACCTTGCCGTGCATCTTTTCCTTTTATGAATGACATGCATGCGAAATATCAGGCAGAAGGCTTAGCGGTAATCGCCATTAATTTAGACGAAAAAAAAGAGCAAGCGGAAGCTTTTTTGGAACGGCTTCCCGCTAACTTTACTGTAGTGTTCGACCCAGCCGGAAATATTGCACAGCAATATGAACTTATGGGTATGCCAAGTAGTTACCTCATCGATAGGGACGGTAATCTTCGTGCCTCTCATCAAGGGTTTTTTACCGTAAACTTACCCGCTTACGAAAACGAAATTAAACAGTTACTCGCAGAATGAAGACGATATTTTTAACGATCATCTATTTATGGATTTGAAAGGCGCACTTATGCAAAAGCACATACAAGAAACTATGATAAAGACAAAATCTATCGCTACATCCTCGTCTACATTACCGAGTAGATTAACCAAAATTTCTCTATGTTTAGCTATGCTACAACTAGGCGGCTGCGCCAGCTTAGGCGTGCAGCCATGGGAGCGAGAACTGCTAGCTAAGGAAGAAATGGCATTAGACGCACAAAGCATAGATTTTGGGCTTGATGATCATATCTACTTCAGTAAAGAAGCAACAAGTGGCGGCCGAGCTTTTGCTGGTGGAGGTTGCGGATGCAATTAAAACACAACAAAAAGCTCGCATCAACGTTAGCGGCTGCAACTTGCGCGCTGCTCGGCGTACCTGAGTTACAGGCGAGTGAAAATGACACACATTGGACATTCGACACTGCTATTTTATATTATGGTGAAACCGATCGTGTCAGTTTGGTCGAAGGTGTGTTTAATGCGAATAAGGATTTTGGCGATGAGCATATTTTCAATGGTAAAGTTGTGATTGATGCCCTTACCGGCGCATCAGCAACAGGTGCTGCTGCGCAAGCTGATATTCAATCATTTACACGTCCTTCTGGGAACGGCCAATATGATACCGCAAGCAGCGCAATTCCACTTGACGATACGTTCAAGGATACTCGGGTACAAGTTAGCGGACAGTGGACACAGCCGCTATTTAAAGACACCCGAGTTAGCGGTGGGGTTAACCTTTCTAACGAATATGACTATTTTTCAGCGGGCATTAATGGCTCTATTGCCAAAGACTTTGACCGCAAGAATAGAACACTGTCATTAGGTTTGTCTTATCAGTTTGACAGTATTGATCCCGTTGGCTTAGCGCCAGTTCCTTTTTCCGAAATGGTGTTTAGAAATGATTTCAGCGATGAGGATACTTTTCAAACCGCGTTCGACGCCACCCGAAACCAAGATTCCCAAGAAAAAGACACCCTTGATTTAGTCTTAGGGTTCACCCAAGTTATCAACAAACGCATGTTAATGCAGTTCAATTTTGGCTTGTCGGTGGCAGATGGCTATTTAAACGACCCTTACAAAGTATTAAGTCAAGTCAACTCGCAAGGTATTACCCAAGCACTTGTGCACGAGAATAGACCCAAAAAGCGAACTAAGCAAAATGTGTTCTGGCAAACTAAATATGCTATGGAATCGGGTGTTATTGATGTTTCCTATCGATACGCGACAGACGATTGGGAGATTGATTCACACACCATCGACAGTAGATTTAGGTTCAATCTGTCTGATACCAAATATATCCAACCGCACATTAGATACTATCAGCAAGCGGCAGCGGATTTTTATCAGCCTTTTTTAATTAATGATGCACCTTTGCCTGAGTTTGCCAGTGCCGATTATCGTTTGGGTGAAATGACAGCATTTACGATTGGACTAAAATACGGACAAACAATGAGCAATGGCCGCGAGTGGGGCATTAGGCTTGAATACTATGAACAATCGCCGGAAAACGCAGGTTTTGATGCACCTGGTGCATTGCAAAATGTGGAATTATATCCATCGCTTAAAGCAATTATTGCGCAAGTGAGTTATCGTTTCTAATAGGGAATTGGCAAAAATTTATACTTTATGAAAGACGATTTTATACTCATAAAAGAAGGTGACCATTTATGTGGTCGCTTTCAGGCTATGGCAAGTCGGTGCGAACTACTGTTTGATATGCAAGACGACAAACAAGCATTTGTCCTAATGCGAGCCGCACTAAAGGAAACCAGAAGAATAGAGCACAAATATAGTCGGTACTTGCGCGGTAACTTGATGTACTCAATGAATAACAGCTTGGGTAAGCCGATAGCAATCGATTCAGAAACATCTAACTTATTGGCCTTTGCGAATACATGTTTTGAAATGAGTCAGGGAAAGTTTGATATTACGTCTGGCATTTTACGCAGGGCATGGAAATTCGATGGTTCCAACAAGCTACCATCTAAAAGCCAAGTTGAAGAGTTATTACCATACATTGGTTGGCAAAAAATAAAATACAAAGAAAACGAGCTTATAGTTCCACCCAATTTTGAACTCGACTTTGGCGGTATTGGCAAAGAATATGCGGTCAATAAGGTTGCCCAAATCATGTCTATTGCATTACCCGAATCGTCAGTGTTAATAAATTTTGGTGGTGATATTCAAGTCACACAGCCACGGAATAAATCACCCTATTGGCAAGTGGGAATTGAGAACCCCTCTTCTAAAACAAGCACTGCTGTGGTCAATATTGCGCAAGGCGGCTTGGCCACTTCAGGTGACGCAAATCGGTTTTTATTAAAAGACGGCGTGCGTTATTCGCATGTGCTTGACCCTCACACAGGCTTCCCAGTAATAGATGCACCAAGATCCGTCACTGTGGCAAGTGATCATTGTATAGAAGCAGGACTAATGGCGACGCTCTCGCTCTTGCAAGGGAAAAATGCAGAAGTGTTTTTAGAGGAACAAGGAATGGTATTTTGGAGCCATCGTTAGTGGCCGTAGAATTATCTAGAAAATTGATATCGTTAAATCCACGCGACGCACAAGCTCATTTTTCACTAGGATACAGCTATCGTTTTGCCGATATGACACATTAAGCTATCTCGGAAATGGCAAAGGCATTGGCTATTGACCCGTACAATCCAAGATTCCGTAGTATTATTCTTTCTTATGATGCTGAAGCCAATTTCTACTGGGCACGATATTACGGGGTCTTGGGTGACAAAAAGGGTTGCTTTAGGTTGTTAGGAAGAGCCCTAGACAATGGCTACTTTAGTTATCCTTTTATGTAAACCGCCGTTTTTGGATTCCGTTAGGGAAGAGGCAGAGTTTCAAGAATTGTTAGCGCTTACCAAGAAAAAACATTCTGATTTCAAAAGAAAATACTTCTAAGTAAGGAATTATTTATTGTTATGAGTGATAGCTTTACTTAACTCGGGACTTTATTCCACCCAAGCCGCTAGTATTGTTATACATCTCTTAAGCTAAAGAATACCTCATGCCTGCCAAGAATCATCCGCTTTCCAGTTGGAAACCCATTTAGGAATATCACCAGCAGGCATGGGGCGTGCAATGCCATAACCCTGCGCCAACTCGCAACCCAATTGCAATAATGCAGTTCCATGAGCGACGGTTTCTACGCCCTCAGCAATCACATCACGTTGGAATGCTTTAGCTAAACCCACAACACCTTTAACAATCGCTAAATCGTCTGCATCTTTTAATATGCCTCGCACAAAGCTCTGGTCGATTTTAATCAATTGCGCTGGCAGGTGTCTGAGATGGTTGAGTGATGAATACCCCGTGCCAAAGTCATCTAAGGCAAAGAGTACTCCTAAGTTATGGCAAGCATTCATGGTCGCAGAGACCCGGCTAATGTTACTTAACACACTGGTTTCCAGAATTTCCAATTCTAAACAGTCCGGGCTCACGTCAGGATATGCTGCCAAAACCGCTGCTAAGCGAGATGCGAAGTCATCTTGTTGTAATTGATAGGCGCTAATATTGACACTAATAGGCAGGTTTATTGCTGCACTTCGCCATTGGATTATTTGCCTCAATGCATTACCTATTACCCATTCACCTACTTCCAGGCTAATGGCATGGTGTTCAATTAAAGGTAGGAATGCTAACGATGGCATTAAACCATTAACAGGATGCTGCCAGCGAATTAAAGCTTCTACACCTATCACCTCACCAGTACGCATATTTACCTTTGGTTGATAGTGCAGCCTAAACTCACATCTATCCAAAGCTAAACGAATATCGCCTACACCTTTACCTTGAGTCTTGCTCGCATTCTCTTGTGTAATATCAAATAGATGATAACGGTTTTTGCCTGCTTGCTTAGCGACATACATGGCTTGGTCAGCGTGACGCATGAGTTGGCCTGCGTCTGCGCCGTCTCGTGGATAAAGGGTGACACCAATACTCGCTGAAACATGCATTACGTGATCACCTAAGGTAACCGGATCAGACGCGGCCTTTAATAAACGATTTAATACTGGCTGACTATCTTCGATATTTTCCAAATCAATTATTACGGCAATAAATTCATCACCACCAATACGTGCTAAGGTGTCACCTTCGCGTAGAGCAGCATTCATCCGTTTTGACACTGCGATAAGTAGTTCGTCCCCCACATTATGGCCGTGGTTATCATTGACGGCTTTAAAGCCATCTAAGTCCATAAACACAACAGCTAGTGACTGATTGCGCCGCTGACACTGAGCCATGGAGTGGCTTAATCGGTCTGCCAGTAATATACGGTTAGGCAAATTAGTCAATAAGTCGAAATGGGCAATGCGCTCTAGGTTTTCTTCTGCCTGCTTGCGCTCAGTGATATCAATATGAACCCCATTCATTCGAATAGCGGCGCCATTTTTATCACGCAGAAAAACTCTGCCTATATCATGAATCCATCTCCACTCATTATCCCCGCACTTCACTCGAAACTTAGCATCGTAAACGTCGGTCTCTCCATTTAAATGCTCTTCAATAAGTTTATTGGTTGCTTCCAAATCATCAGGGTGAACAATAGATGCCCACTTCGTGAGTCCATCAATCACATCAGAGAATAATTTAGTATTTACCCTGAAGTCTTCATCATTGTATTTTTTTTGAGTTACCCATGTTTCATTCGCAATAATGCGATCTTCTTGAGGATAATAGTCCCAGCAGCCAATGTTTGCTCCAGCAACAGCATCGCTCAAGCATTTAATGTTGTCCTCATCGACTAACTGCTGTGCTTCTAACGTACGGAGATTGGTAATATCGGTAAGTGAGCTAATAATATTTCCATTATGACTTTTAACCAAGCCCATCTGAAAATAGCGGCTGCCTTTTTTATAGTCAAAAAAATATGTCTGTTTTGTGGAGGATACAACGCACTGCTTGAATAGACCCTTCAGCCTTTCTCTATTTTCACCATCAAAAAGATCAAATATAGAAACAACTTGCAGCTCATCGTGGGATAAGTCCCTAAAAATCAGCTCCTTTGTATTGAAAAAAAGGTAGTTGCCTTTTTCTGCAGTGAGTTCAGCCATGCCAATAGGCTGCTGATTAATTAATTCTCTCTGATCAGTTTTATTCATATTTCACTCTAATTCCATTTAGTATCAACTGAGACTTTTTTACAAAAAAGCATATTCAGAGTAAACGCTATCCTCGATATAAGCAACGAGCGGCTGGTTAAAGGGGTTACAAGCGAACGACTTGAGTTCTATCCAAAGAAAACGTTAGCTGTTATCCATTGACTGGCAAGGAAGTGTATTTAGCTGTCCAAACTTAACTAAAAATATTGTTCAATACTTTGCTGTAAGCTTACCGCTGATATTACCCCCACATGACTGTGTACCAAATCTCCGTTAGCGTCAAAGAACAAGGTGACAGGTAAACTAAAAATACCCTTGGTAGTTGCTACTTCTCCTCTGCTATCCAATAACACATGTTTAAAGTTAAATCCTTCACGCTGCAAAAAGCGCTGCACGGTTACGCTTGATTCACGCTGATTTAGCGAGATAAACGTCACATCGTTATAGCGTCGTTCAGCCTGTTCTAATACTGGCATTAACCGTTGACAAGGCTCGCACGAACTAGCCCAAAGGTTAACAACGGTTGGCTGCTGCTGGCTGATGTCGGTTATTTTTACCCCTTTACCATCCAGTTGCATAAAGGAGCTATCTGGCAGAACAGTATGTGTTCGGGCTAAAGCAATAACGAAGCTAAAGACTGCGTATATGCCTATCATAGTTAACACGCCACAAAGTGATGCCTTTGACAGCTTACCTTTGTTTTTTATCATAAGTATAAGCGATACTATCAAGCCAATAGAGACACTAATTAAAATCAATATTGGCGATACGGATAAGGCAAAAGAACCAAGGTTAATGGATATCAAAGTGATACCGAATCAAGGCCGTCGACCAAAGTAAACTCGCCTCGAAGCAGTCTTTGCTTGCGTGCTTGTTCAATTTTTGCCAAATAGGGGGCTCTGTAGACTTTACTGCGAGCAATAATCTGGTATGTTACTTCTCGTATAATGGTATCCATATTAAATCCTTAAAGCGCCCGTATGAAATACAAACCAGTATAATTACACGCTGATTTTTAGAGTAAGATAAGCGTAAACAAAGATTTTAATAAGTCGTTATTTACGTAGCTGTTACTCAGTTTTTTGATGATCTATTGATACAAGAAAAAATAAAACACACCCTCAATCTATGTAAAAAGGATTGATTTCATTGTAATAAAGCAAGTTGGCCGAGCCCAATAGTATGCTTCTTTATTGTCGAGTACGACCCCTTCTTACCTGTTTAAAAGCCTACTCGTTCAAGTTGTTTCTCAACTCCACCTAAATGATCTTGTTTACACCATATCTGCACTTTGCCTTTTGCGGTTAGCTTGAGTGACTCGCCAACTGGTTGGCGCAACCACGAATACACAGCCAAGCCAAACGTTTCACCGTTACTTTGTAGGCTTGCTTCACCTGCTAGCATAAACACTTCAAGCCCCTTATGATTGTTAACCACAAAGGTTTCGTTTGGCATCAAAGTTACAAAAGACACTTTCTCATGCGCATTTTCTAATAAACATTGCTTGTACGACGTATCCACGTCTTGCATTTTAGCTGTCATTTGATATCGGTCTTCTGGCTCAAATTGCCATAGCTTAACGAAAATAGTACAGCCTAATTCAGAGCCTGGCGTATGCGAGGACTGGGGTGGATTTCTAACATAAGTACCTAGGGGGTAGTCAGCATGCTCGTCTTGAAAAACACCTTCAAGCACAAAGAATTCCTCACCGCCCGTATGTACATGAGGTGAAAAATGACTGCCAGGTGCATATCTTACAATACTGGTTGCTCGCGCAAGTTCTTCGCCTACACGATCAAGAGGTTTACGCTCAACGCCTGGCATGGGCGAAACAATCCAGTCTAGTTGCTGTGCATGAACAATTACTGTGGACTCAAAATTAGCGTTTATTTTCATTAATTAAACCTTTTATTCACTATTAATAGAGTAAATTATGACAAGCAATTACACAAATGCAAAAACCTGCCTGATTTATTTGCAATGTTGACGTACAATATTCATTCTTCACAACGATAAGATGAGTTTTTTAGTTTTTTGCTTTTAAATACACCAAGAAACCTTTTATATTCACTTTATAAGTGTGATCACCATAAAACCTTAGGAAATATGTAAATGGCTGTCTTCGGTACCGTTTTTATGCCAGAAATGGCAATGACCACCTTCGAAAACGAACAGTGGAACGACGCGCAAATTGTTAGCTCGCAAAGCATTAGCCTGCATCCGGGCGCGCATGTATTGCACTATTCAAGTACATGCTTTGAGGGCTTAAAAGCCTTTCGCCATGCCGACGGTGGTATTTACACCTTTAGGATGGACCAAAACATTGCACGGTTTGCCCAAAGTAGCCAACTGCTTTCTTTGCCTTCGGTCAACAAGCAACAAGTAAGCGATATGATTTTAAATATCGTAGGCCAATACGCAGCAGACGTGCCCAAGCCACCGGGCTCTATGTATATTCGCCCAACACATATAGGCACAGAAGCCTCTATTGGCAAAGCAGCTGCACCTTCGTTAACGTCTATGTTGTATGTATTGTTGTCGCCAGTTGGTGATTATTTTGCCGGTGGTGCCAAACCTTTACGTTTATTATTAGATGAAGAAGGTATGCGCTGTGCTCCCCACATGGGTATGGTGAAAAGTGGCGGCAATTATGCCAGTGCGCTACCTCCAATCATAAAGGCAAGACGCGAAGTTAATGCCGATCAAATATTATTCTGCCCTAACGGTGACGTGCAAGAAACAGGCGCGGCAAATTTTTTGCTGATCGACGGCAATGAAATTATCACCAAAGCGCTCGACTCGAGCTTTTTACACGGCGTTACCAGAAGCTCTATATTGACCCTAGCCAAAGACTTAGGCATGCAGGTTAGTGAACGCAGCGTAAGCGTTGAAGAGCTTTTAGAACGTGCTAGTAAACCTGGAACAGAGGCTGCACTATCAGGCACAGCCGCAGTACTTACCCCTGTTGGTACCTTTATTCACAATGGTAAAGAATATCAAGTAGGCAGTGGAAAAGCCGGACCAACAACGATGAAGCTACGCCAAACACTCAATGATATTCAGTGGGGTAAAGCCCCTGATACTCACGGTTGGTTAGTAAAAGTAAACTAAACACAAACGGCAAACTAAAGGAGTACGCAAATGAAAAAAAGTATTATCACCACTATCGGGTTTATTAGCTTGTTGAGTTTTAGTCAAATAACGTTAGCGCGCCCGGCACCTCTAGTGTCTATCCCTACTCACGATGCGTTTTTTGACAGTATTGCAAAGCACTGTGGTAAAGCGTTTGAAGGAAAAGTTGTGTTCGATAACGACCCTAGCCCCGCTTTTGACAATAAGCTTGTTATGCACGTGCGGTCTTGTACAGATAGCGAACTACAAGTCCCTTTTCATGTGGGGGATGATGCTTCGCGTACTTGGATTATTACTAAAACCGGCAGTGGCTTAAGTTTAAAGCACGATCATAGAGAAAAAGACGGCAGTGACGACGAACTTACTATGTACGGCGGTCATACTGTTGATGCGGGTTATAACAATGTTCAGTCTTTTCCGGCTGATGCCTATTCACAGCTACTATTTGTGAACTTAGGCATTGCGCAATCGGTAGGTAACACATGGCAAATGTATGTGTATGAAAACACCTTCAGTTACCGCTTAATTCGCCAAGGCAGGGAGTTTAGGGTTGAGTTTGATTTAACAAAACCTATTGCCTTGCCATCTACTCCTTGGGGTTATAGCAGCGAGTAAGTGTTTACAAACTAGTTTTATTCTAACAATAATTAGTCGTTACAACTGGCAGAAAGGCCGTTATTATTGTGTTGCATTAACTTTAGTTGTCGCCCACTTTTGCAACATCGCCTTAAGTTGCTCTAATAAAACTGGTTTTTCCAAGTAGTCATCCATACCGGCAGCTAAACACTTTTCTTTGTCTCCCGACATCGCATTTGCGGTAACCGCTACTATAGGTATATTGGCATCAAATTGCGCATCTTCACTGGCTCGAATTTGCTTGGTCGCCTCGTACCCATCCATTATTGGCATTTGGCAATCCATTAGAATTAAGTTGAATAATTCAGGATATGCAACAAGTGTATTAAGTGCTTCTTTACCATTTTCAGCAAGCTGATAATCGTAATCTAGCTGTGTCAGCATGCTGCCAATAACTTGTTGATTAATATAATTATCTTCAACTACAAGTACTTTGGATTTACTGAAAGTCATAGCGTTTTGTATATCGTTGGTCTGCTCAAGACTACGATCATCCGCCGCACTGCCGGTTTGTTGAGCTAAGAGCGCCGAAATTAGCGTGTCAAGTTTTAAAGGCTTAGCCAAATATCCTGAGATCGTGGCTACTGGGCTTTCTAATGTATTGGCCGACCATACCTGTGAGGTCATCAAAATAATTGAAGGCTGACCGCATTGCTTATTATTACTAATAGCTTTACTTAACTCTATCCCATTCATACCCGCAAGATTCAAGTCTATAAGCACAAAATCAAAAGCTTGCTGGTCTTTATACGCTTGTTTCACTATTTGCATTGCAGCGGGTGCATTGTGCACCGCTTGAATCTGAATATCACAATGTTCAAGAAAATTAACAAGCGATTCTTGCACACTAGAATTAGTATCTACTATTAGTAGACGTTTTGAGGATAAAGATGCGAGTTCAGTTCTAGTATCAAAAACCGGCAGTTGGTCTGTGTATTTGTTCTTTATGGTAAAGGAAAAAGTCGAGCCATTTTGCTGGTCACTTTTCACCTGAATATGCCCGCCCATCATTTCTACAAGCTGATGGCTAATCGCTAACCCAAGCCCAGTTCCAGAATGCTTTCGCGTTGTGGAGCTATCTATCTGCATGAACTTTGAGAACAGTAAAGACTGCTTGTCAATTGGAATACCTATGCCTGTATCAATGACCAGAAATTCTAACTGTTGCTCTTCAGTGACTTGCGCCTTTAATACCACTTCACCTTCATTGGTGAATTTAATCGCATTACTGAGCAAATTATTGAGCACTTGCCTGAGTCTGTCAGGATCGATATTTACCCATCTTGGCAGTGAAGGTGAAATATTTAACACTAACTCAAGGTTTCTCTCTAGCGCATGCATGTCCATGGTATCGACAACATCCCCAAGCAACGAATATAAATTGATGTTCTGATGTTTAATGTCGAGCTTGCCGGCTTCAATTTTTGAAAAATCTAAAATATCGTTTATTAAATGTAATAACGATTGGCTACTTATTTTTATTAGTTCAGCAAAGTGACGCTGCCTTTCGTCAATATCAGAGCTTAATAACAAATCATTCATTCCCAAAATGCCATTGATTGGAGTGCGAATTTCATGACTCATATTGGCTAAAAACTCGCTTTTGGCAAGGTTAGCTTCCTTAGCTTGCTGCTCTGCAAGTTTTAATTCAGTGATGTCTTGAAAAGCACCTCTGAGTGACGTCGCAACTCCATTAGTAAACTCTGCGTAACCTGTTGTGCGTACCCAAATAGAATTGCCTTTAGCCGTATTGAAAGGCGTCTGAATATCCCAAGGTTTGTTCTCGCTAATTGCCTTTTCTATGGCTTTTTCAATTAAAGAGCGGCTTTCAGGAGGATAAAAATTAAGAGCATTGGCTAAATCGACTTCAGAACCAAGCGGTACCTCATGAATTTTGTAAACAACATCAGACCATATTGGTCGATTAGTTAACAGGTCGAGCTGCCAACCACCAAGCTTTGCCATATCGCCGGTGCGTTCTAATATATCACGCTGGGTTATTCGTTCTCTTTCTAGCCTTTTGATATCTGTAATATTAGTTTCGATTGCCATATATCCAACAAGTACATTTTCTTCATATAAGGGCTGACAATTGATTTTTATCCAGTAGGGAGTCCCATTCTTGTGATAATTAAGCAATTCACTATCGAATCCTTGTTGGTTTTTCAGTGAATTTCGAATTTTATCTACCGATTCATGATTGGTTTCTTGTCCCTGCAATATGCTGCCTGGTTTAAGGCCACATACCTCATCTAATTCGAAGCCAGAGATACGCGTAAAACCCTTGTTAACCCACGTTATTAGGCCATCAGGATCAGTAATAACGACCGCGTTTACAGTTTCTTCTGCAACCTTGACAAGCAAACGGTTATTTTTGAGGCTTTCTTTAAGGCTCTCTTGAGTAATATAGCCTTCGGTTAAGTCATAATTAACCCCAATTATTTTGCACACCTTATTTTGACTGTCTAATACGGCATGGCCATAGGCTTTTAAGTAACGAATTTCGTTTTTGGGCGTAACTATTCTGAAGGTTGTATCGAGTTTTTTACCTGATTCTATGGTTTGTTGTACTTCTTGAAAGGTTTTTTCTTGGTCGTCAGGATGCACAGATTCATTCCACACCGACACTGTGCCGCTGAAGGTTTCTTGGGCACGCTGGTAAAGAATAAACATTTGAGCATCCCAAATCAGCTCCTCGGTGTTTATATTGTATTCCCACACGCCTATTTGTGATGCTGCTTTAGCAACCTTCAATCGCTCATTGCTTTGATCTAATTCGTCTTGCGCACTTTTCAACTTTGACGATTCAGAAATAGTGGCAACAATAACGTTTTTTGATGCCTTTAAATTAATACTGACAGAAAATTTATGCCCGTTTTTGTGGACCGCTAAAAATACTTCAAGATGGCCTTCTGGAGACGTACGTTCGCAATCCAAAACATTCTGAAAATAATCCTCTAGTTGTTGGCAATATGGAATGGCAAGTAGATCCGAGATTTTCATTTGAGTAAACTCTAGATCAGAGTAGCCATACAAATCTATTGCCGCTTGATTCGCGTACAAAATTTCTGCATCGGATGAGCATTCTAAAACGGCATTAGAAGTAGCATTTAAAATTGCCTGCAATCGTTGAATCTCTTCTCGCGCAAACGCTACTGATTCATCGGTGCTTTTAGATCCCATTTCTGCTCCTAAGCAACTTTAATATTAGATATGCCATAAATTAACATAAACGCTTTGTAGTCCAGCGCCTTTAGATTACCTCACCTTAGTCGTCGTTATGTTTTTTCATTACTTTACCGTGAAATAAGTACCCTAACTTATTGGCATCATAATGACCATTTCACGCCTGCGAGCAAACGAGTTCTTTCTTCAACAGCGTCGTATCGCATAAACCATTCAAATTGAGTATCGGATATTTCGCCAATTAATTCGCCTGAAAATCCATTCCCCGTGCCTAAAAAGTCTTCGGTAAGTTCAGCTCTTAAACCAAAGTTCTCGCTAACATAACTATAGTGAGCAAAGTATTCAATAGGGTATTTATTAATTGAAAATTCACCTTCGCCGCCTATTACTGTTTTAATTTTGGAGGAATCGGTTCTTACTACCAGTTCGCCAAACAAAGAAAAATCTTTGCTATATTTGTGACGCAACTCGGTACGTAAAAAATTAGAGTCAGTAATGCGTTCAGCACTAATTTCGTAGCTCCAACTATCATTTATTTTAGCTGAGTATTCAATTTCTACATAGTCAAATTCGTCTGGCTTATTAAAGGCTGTTGATGGGTCTAGCGAGGAGAGCTGACCAAAGACTATCTCAAGATTATCATCGCCTAAAGCGCGCACATGACGCACACCCTTTATCCAGCCGTCTTTAGATAAACCCGACGAAGATACACGCCCTTTATAAGTAGGAATAATACCAATCTCTGTTTTACCATAGTCACCTTGGTGGCGCGCAAACCCATGTCTTACATAAAAGTAGTCTGCTTCGCTGTCGTCGAGAGTATTATGACTCGAACTAAAGTCGTCACCCGTTACTGCAAATGCATTCACACTCCAAGTATCGTTAAAACTTACTTGAGGGCGATATCTAACACGGTACTGATATCGGATATCGCTTGAAGAGCGATCATCAGCGCGAAGCTGTACATCTAGTTTTTGTGAAAACGATTGAGCGCTTACCTTAGTAATTGGCATCAGCATAACGGCTGCGCAAACCATCAAAAAGGCAATAGAGTTAACGAGTGCGCTAACGCGAAGCACTATATTGTGCATAGTCGTAATTTGATAACCTGTATTGCAAGTAATAAGTTAGTACGAAGTAAATACTAACATTGTTCATTATTTTCGAGCTATTGAAACATTATAATAGGTTCAAGTTCTAACTGCCGCTACCCGCGGCAAAGTCACCCTTACCATCAAACCACCGCCATCGCGATTATATAAGGCAATATTGCCATGATGGGCATCTATAATTTCGCGGCACAATGCTAGGCCAAGACCGCTGCCGCTTGCTTTTGTAGAATAAAAAGGAATTAACACACTATCGAGTCTCGATTCAGCTATACCTTTGCCACGATCGGTAACCATAATTACGGTATCGTTAACCCGCTCTTGTAACTCTACTGTGACTTCCTCGGGCGCGCCTTCAGATTCGTGGGCATTTTTGATGAGGTTAATAAGCAGTTGCTCAATCTGAGCGGGGTCTGCATAAATAATTTCAACCTTATGATCTACGTAAATGAATTGCCACTGCTGTGCAAGCTGGGCAAATAGGGTTTCACACGATACGGCTTCTATTTTCGGCTCGGGTATTTTGGCAAATTTGCCGTAGCCTTGTACAAATTCACTCAAGTGTTTTATGCGTTCGTCTATAGTTTCGAACACTCGAGCTAAGCGGTCTTCGTCTACTTTCATGCTAAGAATTCTGCCACTGTGAAGCATCGACGAGATTGGGCCTAAGGAGTTATTTAACTCGTGGCTTATAACGCGAATCACTTTTTTCCAAACAGCCACTTCTTGACGGCTAAGTTCGCGAGTCATTTGTTTTAAAATGTAAAGTGTATGAGCTTGATTATTGAGTAAAAACTGCCCTGTAGACATATGCCACGTTTCAGGCTCTTGATCTTCTTTAACTAAGCTAAACAGACCTTCTTTATTGTCTTCAATAGCGGCTTGTGCGCCTTGAGGAGCTTGCGCGAATAATTCACTAATATTGGCCCCTTCCAAACCAGTTTGCATTTGGAAAAAGTGCCTAGCTGCAATATTACTAAACACTATTTGTTTTTGATCGTTAATTAAAAACAGTACTTCTGGAGAGCTCTGGGTTATTTTATCAAGTAGCAATTCACGTTGATACAACCAGTGCTTTTCTTGCCGAAGCTTTTCTACGGTTTCATTGAAAAGCTCGCACATATGACCAAGCTCATCTTTGTTATTGTAGTTAAGCGTGGTAGAAAATTCCCTATCTTTTAGGTTAAGCAAGCCTGTCTCTAAGGCACTTAGTCCTTCATGCAGGTCCCTAAACAAATACCGCAACAACACGAAACATATAAAAATAACGCCAGATGCAAAGGCACATTTTTCTATTAATGACCAATCCATAAACCAAAAAATAGGCATAAGTGCTAGGCCACAGCAAAGTGCAGTAATGAGCCAAATTCGCGTAATTATGCGCAAATTTTTCAATACTCAATGCCATATTTATTTAAGCGACGATACAAGGCCTGCCGGCTTAAACCAAACTGTCTTGCTACCCTTGCAATAACGCCTTCATGTTCTCGCATTGCTGCCTCTAATTGCACTTTGTCAGGTTCTACGATGGTAAGGGATACGTTCTCAGTGGTAAAGCCAGTGTCGTCGCTAAACGCGAAGTCTTCAGCTTCAATAATACCAGTAGGTTTTAACACTGCCACTCGCTTACAGGCATTTTCAAGTTCGCGCACATTCCCGGGCCACGAGCGGCGCAAAAGGGCGTTTTCTGCTGAGAGACTTAGTTTACGATTAATGAGGAAGTAATTCACTAAAGGCATAATATCGTCGGTTCGCTTCGCCAATGACGGTAATTGCAGCTCAATTACATTAAGTCGATAGTACAAATCTTCTCTGAACGTTCCTTCCTTTATAGCGTCTTGAAGCTGCGCGTTGGTTGCTGAAATTACTCTCACATTAACTTGTATTGTATTAACTGAACCTAACCTTTCAAATTGGCCAGTTTGCAATACCCTCAACAGCTTGGTTTGACCGGCATAAGACAAGGTACCAATTTCATCTAAAAATAAGGTGCCTCCGTCGGCGGCCTCAAATCGGCCTACACGTAATTTGTTTGCGCCGGTGTAAGCGCCCTGCTCAGCACCAAATAACTCGGCTTCAATAAGGTCGGCAGGAAGTGCTGCACAATTTACTTTTATGAAAGGTTTGTTGCTGAAAATCGACTGCGACTGAATCACCTCAGCAATTTTTTCTTTGCCCGAACCATTTGGGCCTGTAATTAGCACTGAAATGTCCGACTTCGCAACTTGAATGGCCATATCAATTACGCGCTGCATTGCAGTGCTAGCATAAATTAGCCCTGCACTTGCGGCCGCCGATTTTGTAGGTGCTTGTTGTTCATTATGTCTGGCAAGAGTGTTGGTGCTTTCGCGGGTTTTTCCTAACTCAATTAGATTACCGATACTCGTTAACAGCTTTTGGTCATCCCACGGTTTGGCTATATAGTCTGCCGCGCCCGCTTTTACCAAGCTAATAGCCTGCTCTAAATCGGTCCATGCCGTAATAAGAATAATAGGTAAATGTGGATTTAGTTCTCGTAGCTCATTAAAAAGTAATTTGCCTTCTTCACCCGATGTTGTATCGCTGGTAAAGTTCATGTCTTGGATCACTAACGATACGCGTAACTGATTCACCAATTGCACTGCTTGTTGGGGTGATGTTGTGGTCACCACATCGTATCCGTGAATTTCAAGCAGTAACGATAAGGCTTGTAATACAGCGGTGGTATCATCAACAATTAAAACTTTATCCATTCACTACTCCCATAATTTTAAAGCAACTAAACGTTAGTAAGTGCTTACTAGGGGGGTAATAAAACTTACCACAATAAACTCACTCCCCTTCATCTAGTTAAATACTACGAGTAGCAATACTCGGTGATATATTCGCAGCCCTATTGGCGGGCATTAGTACCGAAAGCAAACTAAAGCTAAACACAAACACAGCGGTTACGACAATATACAGATAATCTAACTCGGGTAAAGAGTAGTACTCGAACAAAGCTTGTGCCAAGGCAAGTGCACCGATAATCCCAAAAACTATGCCGGCTGCGCAAATCAGGGCGTTTTCAACTAAGAAATAGCTGACAATCGCTGATTTTCGCGCTCCTAAGGCCCTGCGAGTTCCTATTTGCTTGGTGCGTTTATTGATATTAAACACTGTTATACCAAAAATACCTAATGCGGTCACCAGCACCAGTACTACAATTAGTACGATTAACATGCGCATCATCAATAAATCACCTGCATTATATTCTGCTTTTGCGTCGTCCATACCTTGCACACCAACAATCACTCGCTTGTCGTAGTCGGCTAGCATTAAATCTTCAATTTGTAGCATCACTGAAGCGCGCTCAGACGCTTGTGTACGCATAGCAATCCTCTGAAAACTAGAAGCTCTAACCACAGGAAACATAACCATGTTGTCGGCAGCCGTGTCTCTTAGCCACGGGCCCATCATTTTTTCAACCACACCTATAATTTTCATTGGGTTGGGGCCAAAGTAAATTGTGTTTCCTAAGCCGTCGCCATCAGGGAACATTTCATCTAAAAAGCTTTTTGTTACCAAACCTATATTGGGCAATATCGTTGGATCGGTCGAGATAATTACTTCGTCGGCAGTAAAGTTACGGCCGGCGATTATTTTCACACCAAGCACATCAATGCCATGCTCGTCGGTATTGGTATAGGCAGCTCTCACACTTTTGCTGTCAGTTGGGTCAGCATCCAACTGAAAGCTTGAAGCAGAACCGCTGCCACTGACCGGAATATCGCTAAATAAACTGGCGTTAATAACGCCAGGAATATTTCGCAGTAAAGTCTCGTTTTCCTCAAACTTTTGCACCAAATCAATATCTTTACCATAAGTCATTACGGCAAAACTAAATATTTCGTCTTCGGGGTAGCCCGTTTCTTGGTTTAAGTACTCTACTTTTTCTTTAATAATAAACGCCGCATTACTGACAATAGCCATAGTAATAGCAATTTGTACTAGCAACATCAATGCGCCTGCTTTGGAGCGGAGTAATGCATTGAATATTGGTTTAATTTCTAACATATTGGTGCGCTCCTATTGAGTCTTTAAGTATATGGCGGGCGTAGTTCTGCACACCAACCAAGCGGGATATAAGCCTGCAATTATACAGGCAGTTATGGCAATGAGTGGTGCCGCAAGCAGCATCGATACATCCATAGTGGCTAAAGCGCTGTAGTAATTATACGATTCACGTACGCCCCATAAGCCAAGCTGCGCAATTCCTATGCCCAATAAGCCGCCAATAAAACCGAGCGCTGACACTTCAACCAAATGTTGCATAAATATATCGCGTTTGCTCGCCCCTAGTGCTCTGCGAACCCCTACTTCAGGCGCGCGGCGTAAAAATTTGCCAAGCAATAAGCCAAGAATATTGGCCAAGCACACAATTAAAAACATAAAACTCAAGCCCACTAAAATACGGTTTTCTTCTGACACCACGCCACTATACGCCAGCCAATCATTTACATTGCGAAGACCAAAAGCGACTTTTTCACGAGTGAATCGTCCCAGTGTGCCTTGTTCAGTTAAATAGTCATTCAGGAAAGCTCTGTATTGAACCTCTTGCTCGGGCGTATCTAGTTCAGCCCAAAATTGCAGCCAAAATAATTCCGAATGTAAACGGTCTGTAAAGGTGTTAATTTCTTCAAATTTCCAGCCGTTAGAATTACCCCAGGAGTCGAGTTCCATCGCAGCAATTTGAGTTACTGGCATAAATATATTTTCGGGACTATTAAAGGCTCCGTTATTAATGTCATAGTACTTTGTGTGAATCTCCCACTTCTGAATTACACCCACAATTTGAAAGGTATCATCGTCGAGGTAAATTTCTTTGCCTACCGAATTTTCGCCGCCAAACAATTTGTCATTCAATTCTTCGCTAATTACAATCACTGGCGCCACGCCTTGCTCTTGTTCAATACTCCATGTATCTCCATACAAAAAACTAAGATCGAACATTGTGAAAAAATCTCTGCCCGTTACTCTAGTTGACTCTAAAAATGGTTTTACTTGGTCAGAATTCATGTGAACTGTAAAGCCAGTTCTCATGGACGGTACCTTACGACCTGGAATGTCTGCTTGATAAAGCGCCATGGCATCTTTATAAGTAACTTGCTGAGGTAAATCGTCTTCGGTCCACCATGTATTGCCGTCATCCATGGTGTTGAGTTGTACATTGAATAATTTGTCGCTTTTATGCGGAATAGGGTCCATGGACGCCATGTGATATACCGACAAACTGGTCATGGTAATGCCTATACCCACTCCAATAGCCATGACCATCAATACCGATACCAATGGTGTGCGTTTAAAGCTTCGCCACGCTAAATCTATATAGTGAAAGAACATGCTACACCTCCTGCGCTATTTTTGATGCAAGTGCCTCTGGCGCTAATGATTCTGGCGCAAGCACCCCACTTTCTCGACTTTGGTAAAGTGTAAAGTCAGCTAATTGGCCATCCACTACTTGAATATTGCGCGGAGCACGGCGAGCTAGTTCAGAGTCGTGAGTCACCATAATAATAGTAGCGCCATCTTTGTTAATTTCTTCTAGCAGCTCCATTACTTGGCGTGCCATTAAACTGTCGAGATTACCCGTAGGTTCATCTGCAAGTAAAAAGCGAGGTTGTCCAGCTAAGGCTCTGGCTATCGCTACGCGTTGTTGTTGACCGCCCGACAATTGCTGAGGTAAATGTTTAGCGCGACTGCCCAAACCTACTTTCTCAAGGCACTCTTCAATGCGGCGCTTACGTTCTGCCGCTTTAATTCCGCGGTATCGCAAAGGCACTTCAACATTTTCAAACAAATTTAAATCTGGGATTAAGTTAAACCCCTGAAATATGAATCCTATTTTTTGATTCCGTAAATCGGCTCGCTGATTATCAGATAATTTGCCTACATTTACGTCATCTAGCATGTACTCACCGCCCGTGAAATTTTCGAGCATGCCGGCAATATTTAAGAAAGTGGTTTTGCCCGATCCTGAAGGTCCTGTTACAGCTATAAATTCGCCCTCTTCTACATTCAATGTAAAGTCTCTAAGTGCATGAGTTTGTACTTTTTCAGTTTGGTACACTTTGGCAATATTTTTCATCGATAACATTGGGCCGTTCCTTTTATAAATTCGTTGTAAATTCGGTTTTTTCTTTCAAAAGCATTCTTTAAGCAAATTTGCTTTTAGCGTTAATTCAGCAGCACTGATTCTGAGTCTTTAAATTCGTCGTAATTTGAGATAATAATTTGATCATTTGCGCTTAATCCGCTGAGTATTTCTACCTCACGCATACTTGTGGCACCTATCTGAATAGTTACTCGCGTAGCGACTTTGCCTTCAAGCTTATAGGCTACAAACCCACCTGCTTGAACAAAGCTACCTCTGCGTACTTTTAGCACTTGAGATTTATTTTCAAGCAACACGCGCGCCGTAACTTGCTGGTTTTGGCGAATGCCTTTTATGTCCTTTTGGTCGAAGCGAACACGGGTGGTTACCTCGCGATTAGTCACTTCTGGTGATATACCCGAAAGTTTGCCTAACAGGGTTTGACCGCCTAGGGTTATTTCTACATCCATGCCCAAGCTGAGTTCGTTAGCATAGCTTTCGGCTACATTAAGTTCGGCCTCGTATGCACTGAGGTCGACCAAGGTCATTAAAGGTTGGTTTTGGCTAACGAGGGCGCGTTGTTGAGTAACTAAATTGCCAACCACTCCATCGACCGTTGCTAATATATTCAGGTCGCCAGTTTTACGCTCTAGCTCAGATATAACTAAAACTTGGCGCGATACAGTACTGCGCGCACTATCTAGTTCGAAGGCCAGTGTATCTTTGGCCAAAGAGACTTCTTCTTTGGCGTGCTTATAGGTGAGTTTTGCACGCGCTAAATCGTCAACCGCTTTTTCTAGGTCTATTTGACTAATTAGGTTATTCACAATTGAAGACTGTGCTCGGCGTTCTTCACGTTGGGCAGCTTGTAAATCAACTTCAGATAAATCAAGTAGCTTGGTTAACTGCAATGTTTGACGACGAGCATCAAGCTCAGCCCTGGCAAGCTCACCTTGCAGGCGTTCCATCTCTGAACGCTGTTGTTGTAATTGATTTTGTAATTCAGGGCTGTCTACCGATGCCACCAATTGGCCTACGGTTACCTCGTCACCCGCATTTACATGCAAGTTTACAAAGCCTTGTTCTGGCGAATACAGCTGAGGAGCATTGGCTGCCACTATTCGCCCGGTTGACAATACGTCTCGAACTAAATCGCCTACTTCTAGCGTCGCAATTTGCACAGATGCGCGATCAATTGAGCGACTAGCACTAGGGGAGCTAAAGTAAGCGTTTGCGCTGAACACCATGACTAAGACGATTACAATGAAAATAACCCAGTTACGCTTTTTGAAAGACGTGGTGCTTATCTCTACGTCGGTGGCACTTGTGTCTTGAATCATTGATAAATCCTTTGCAATCGCTTTTATAAATACTTTTGTTTAAATGCTATTTTGAAAAGCCTGTTAAAAAGCAATTGGCGTTTCGAAATGCGAAATAAGCCAAGCAAGTACCAGCACAGTTAACGGAGAAATTAAGAAATAAATAAGCATGGGCCTGTCCTTTTTTGTTTTACGGCTGTGTTTACTAAGTTTACGCTCTAATCGCGCTGGTGCTTTATCACAACACACTACATTGCTGATACATTAGCGAATACCGTGCCACACTTTAAGTCATTGTATCTATTGATATAAATTATAAACATCACTTTAAAAAGGTGTCCGCGGACATTAAAAGTGTCCGCAGCGGACACTTTTTGCAAGGTCAGAATTATGTAAGCCACTCCAATCAAATTACACTTTTGAATATTTCATACCGTCTGCTTTTGTTGTAATTAATACATAAACGGTTAGAATTGCGCGAATTATGTAAACGCCATAACCTGCGAGCCTGTTTTTGATTACGCTTATAAAGAATGCCAATGTTTATGCACCAGTTCATACTGGCTTAAAACATGTAGTAGTGGCCCACAGCAAAATTATCTCAATTACCGATAATTGCCCTGATATTGGTATTGAACATCAAGTGATTGACGCGCAAGGCTGCGCACTTATCCCAGGCTTTATTGACGGTCATACTCATTTAACAGGCGGTGGCGGCGAAGCTGGTTTTTCAACACGCGTACCACCTGTACCACTAAGTAAATTCACCAGCGCGGGCGTCACCACGGCGGTTGGCTTATTAGGCACCGACGATATCACTCGCTCAACTGAATCATTGGTAGCGCAGGTATATGCTTTGCGCGAAGAAGGTTTCTCTGCCTATTGTTACACGGGTGGTTATCACTTGCCGCCCACTACACTTACCGGCTCGGTACAGCGCGACATCGTATTTATTGAGCCCGTTATAGGCGTAGGCGAACTTGCCATTAGCGACCATCGTTCAAGCCAGCCAACGCTAAATGAACTCTTAAAAATTGCTTCGCAAGCCCACGTTGCCCGATTAATGACAGGCAAAGCCGGCATGCTTCATTTGCACTTAGGCGACGGACCCAGTGGCTTAAGTATGGTCAGAGACGCACTAGAACATGCTGAAATTCCTCCGCGCACTTACAATCCAACGCATATTAATAGGCAAAAATTCCTCTTTGAGGAAGCCTGCGATTTAGCTAAAAAAGGTTGTTGGGTAGATGTAACTGCCTTTGAAACAGATGGCGTTGGATATGAACCGGCTGAAGCCTTACTACGTTATATGGGTCAAGATTTACCACAAGACAAGCTCACTATAAGTTCAGATGGCGGAGGTTGTTTACCCGATTTTCACGCCGACGGTAGCTTAAAGAAAATGGACTTTGCCGCGTCTCAGTCTATGACAAATGTTTTTTATGAATTGCTCAACCACGGCGAAGACATGGCAGCTATATTGCCGTTTTTTACGCTGAACGTTGCCCAACTCATGAATTTCCATAAAAAAGGACGTATCGAAGTAGGCGCCGATGCCGATATCTTGATTCTGGATAAAAACAACTCAATAGAGCATGTTATGGCAATGGGCCAATGGCATGTTAAACATAAACAACAAATGCTAAAAGGCACTTTCGAGTAAATATTATGCCCTCTCCCACAATTGAAGGCACCATTAGAGGATATGTTATCCCTATTGGTGGCGGCGAAGAAAAAATAGATAATCCTGAGATACTCACCAAATTTGTTGAGCTTTCAGGCGGTAAAGATGCTGTGATTACAATAGTGCCCACAGCTTCTCAACTAGACGATACCGGCGAGCGATATCAGAAAATATTTGAAGAAATAGGCGTTAAAAAAACCTATTCTTTACCTATTACTGAGCGCAGCGATGCGCAAAACCCTGACTATGTAAAAACCCTAGAGAAAAGCACCGGTATTTTTGTTACTGGCGGCAATCAACTCAGGCTTTCTACTATTTTAGGTGGCACACCAATAGCGCAAGCCATACGCCAATTAAACGCTCAGGGCGTTAACTATGCAGGCACCTCTGCAGGCGCAGCGATTGTATCGCAGCACATGATCACAGGCGGAAGTTCTGGCACAGTCCCCACTGAAGGCGGCGTTAATTTAGCCCCGGGCATGGGTCTAATCAATACCATTGTGATAGACCAACATTTTAATGAACGCAATCGCTTAGCACGTTTACTGTCTGCAGTTTCCTACAACCCATTTTTGGTGGGTATAGGACTCGACGAAGACACCGCAGCGTTTATCGACCACAACAACGTTTTTACCGTAGTAGGTAGCGGCGCAATTACGGTAGTAGATCCTAGCAATATCGAATATTCTTCTATGGCGGAAGCACGCGCAGGTGATGCTCTAACCTTGCTAAACCTTAAGGTGCATATTTTATCTTCAGGTGCCCGATACAACATAAGCGAGCGTAAAGCTTACGTGAGTTAGCTCAGTTAAATATAATTTGTATATAAATGAAGAAATTCAATAATCAAAGGTAGCGAAAGCTGCCTTTTTTATGTACTTTATAGTGACAAGAATAACGGTTTCATTCGCAATGGTTATTTTTTTTAACTCAAATTATAAAATTCTATAAAAAGCTCAGTAAAGGGATACAGCATCAATGAAAATTCTTAGTCGCAATGTTTATGTCGGACCTAATGTATATGCCAACTTCCCGGTTATTTGTTTTCAAATAGATTTAGGCGAATTAGAGAATTGGCCATCGGTCAAACTTGGCCAAGACTTTATTGAAGGCTTAGTAAGCGCTATTCCATCGCTGCAGGGACATGGTTGTTCGTATGGCGAAGACGGCGGTTTTTTACGTCGCCTACGAGAAGACGAAGGCACATGGTTTGGGCATATTTGGGAACATGTAGCCATTGAGCTGCAAAACCTCGCCGGCGCCGATGTGACTTTTGGCCGCACCCGCAGCCTAAAAAACAAGGGCACTTACTATGTTGTGTATCAATATCAGCAGCAAGATGTTGGCCTTGAAGCAGGTGCATTGGGACTTAAACTACTTAAGCACTTAATGCCTGAAAATGTCCAAAAAACGATTAAGGCCGACATAGAAGACGATTTTGATTTTACTCAAGAGCTCACCGATTTCATCAAAATGGCCCAGCGTAAAGAATTTGGCCCAAGTACAGCTTCTTTAGTATCAGCTGCTGAAGATCGTGATATTCCTTGGTTACGCTTGAACGACTATAGCTTAGTCCAGTTTGGTCACGGTAAGTACCAGCAACGAATTCAAGCCACTATTACTAGTGAAACCAAACATATTGCCGTAGAAATATCATGCGACAAAGAAGACACCCATAATTTACTAAATGATTTGGGTTTACCTGTACCTAAACAAATGACGGTTTATAGTGAACGCCAGGCAGTGCGTGCTGCTAGCAGAATTGGTTTTCCGGTCGTTGTAAAGCCATTAAATGCAAACCATGGGCGCGGCGTAAGTATTAACTTAACCACCGACGACGAAATTGTAATCGCCTTTAACGAAGCGCAAAAACATGGCACTGGCCGAGCGGTATTACTAGAAAGTTTCATAACGGGCTACGATCATAGAATGCTAGTTGTGAACAACGAATTAGTTGCCGTTGCAAAACGTGTTCCTGGTCATGTAAAGGGCGATGGCACAAGCACTATCGAACAGCTTATTGATGTTGTTAACCAAGACCCAAGACGCGGCGTAGGCCACGAAAAAGTACTAACGCGACTAGAACTCGATAGCCAAGCGACCCGTTTAATGGAAGAAGCAGGTAATACCAAAGACACTGTGCTACCTGATGGCGAAGCATTTTACTTACGCTCAACTGCTAACCTTTCGACCGGCGGCACCGCCATTGACGTAACCGACATTGTTCACCCAGACAACCGTGACATGGCTATTCGTTCCATTCGTGCTATCGGCCTTGATATAGGCGGAGTAGATTTCCTAACCGACGATATTAGTAAGTCGTATAAAGAAATTGGTGGCGGAATTTGCGAATGTAATGCTGCGCCAGGCTTTAGAATGCACGTAGCACCAAGTGAAGGTAAATCGCGTGATGTAGCGGGCAAAGTAATGGATATGCTGTTCCCTGTAGGCACAAATTCGCGCATTCCAGTAGCGGCTATTACTGGCACAAACGGTAAAACAACCACCTCGCGTATGCTTGCCAGTATAATGAAAAGCTCTGGCTACACCACCGGCATGACTTCTACAGACGGTGTGTATATAGATGGTCATTTAACCGTAAAAGGTGATATGACCGGCCCAACTTCAGCGCAAATAGTACTGCGAGACCCAAGCGTCGACTTCGCGATTATGGAAACCGCCCGCGGTGGTATTGTTAAACGTGGTTTGGGCTACAGTAGTTGTAATGTAGGTGCTTGCTTAAATATTTCTGCCGACCATTTAGGCCAGCGCGGAATAGACACTCTAGAGCAGTTAGCTGAAATTAAACGTGTAGTAGTAGAAGTTGCGCAAGACTGCGTAGTGCTGAACGCCGACGATATTCATTGCTTACAAATGGCTGAATTTTGTAGTGCTAAGCAAATTTGCTACATCACTATGGATTCAGGCCATGGCCTTGTGCGCGAACACATACGCCAAGGCGGAATGGCCGTTGTGCTTGAAAAAGGTATAAATGGCGACATGATCACTATTTATGATAAAGGCGCGCATATTCCACTGTTGTGGACCCATTTAATACCAGCCACCATTGAAGGTAAGGCTTTGCACAATGTGCAAAATGCCATGTTTGCAACTGCCATGGCCTACAGTTTCGATACTTCGCTGGAAAATATTCGCCAAGGTCTGCGTATATTTAATACTTCTTTCTATCAAGCTCCAGGTCGTCTAAATATATACGATGAGTATCCGTTTAAAGTCATTTTGGATTATGCGCACAACCCTGCGGCCATTAAAACCATTACAGACTTAGCTGGGCGTCTTGATGTTAAAGGCAAACGCCGTTTAGTTATTGCCATGCCAGGTGATCGTCGTGATGAAGACATTATTGAAGCCGCTAATTCTGTGGCGAGTACCTTCGACAGTTTCGTGTGTAAAGCAGACGACGACCGCCGAGGCCGTGGCTATGATGAAGTACCACAGCTTCTCAAAAGTACATTAATGGCAGCAGGCGTAGATGAATCCGCTATTCAGGTAATCCCAAGTGAATCTGAGGCTGTTGACGCTGGCCTTGAAAGTTGTAAAGCTGGCGACTTAGTGGTTATTTTAGGTGACAACATTACCCGTTGCTGGAAACAAATTGTGCACTTTAATGACGACGGCGACAAAACCATTTTGGAAAGCGAAACACCGTCACAAGATTTCCCTGAGAAATTGTACGAACATGTTGAACACAAGTTTGAACTCGAAGAAGGCACGCGCTTAGTGCAAGACGAACGAGGCGTTCACATAGTAGTCGATCGCGAGGAAGAGTCTGATTAAGTAAAAGGATAGTACAAGCTATGCAGTTGAGCTTAGACGAAGTAAGACGCCTAACAGGCCCCAATTTGTTGTCGGATTATCCGGGTACAATTGCCGATGTGTTTATACAAGGCATAGGCCAGCAAGAAGTCATTGCCTGCTGGCAAAAACACCTTGAGTATTGCTTGCAAACCCTTGGCTGGAAAGAACAGTGCTTCCACCGTTTATATGACGGTGGTGCAAGTATGTCACTTAGCGCGCCTATGGATTTGTTATATAGTGCATGCGACATACTCGAACTTGCTTGGGACTGTTGTGTTGATGAACTTAGCGGTGAACAAAACACCCAATTAAGTGAACGAATCCGGAGCCTGCTAGACGCAATCAAAGAGGAAGTGAATCCTGAGCTAATTGAATTGCTTGAAGCTGCTCAAAAACATGGCGTATTGTGCTTAACAGACGATGACGAAGTCAGTTTAGGTTCAGGCACCGCCTCGCAAACGTGGACAATAGACGAATTTCCAAAAGCTAGTCAAGTAAACTGGCAGCAGTATAAGCAAGTACCGCTGGCATTAATTACCGGTACTAATGGTAAATCGACAAGCGTAAGATTAGCGGCAGAAATTGCTAAAGCTGCGGGCATGCAAGCAGGTGTTACTTCAACTGACTTTATCAAAGTAGGTAATACTATTATTGATAAAGGCGATTACTCCGGTCCTGGTGGCGCGCGTATGTTACTGCGCGATACCCGTACCGAAATTGCCTTTTTAGAAGTCGCCCGAGGAGGACTTTTACGAAGAGGCTTACCTGTAGATCAAGCCGCGGTTTCTTTAGTCACCAATGTTGCAAGCGACCATTTAGGCCAATATGGTATAAACACTGTAGATGAAATTGCGCATGTAAAGCTTATGGTAGCCAAAGCGATAAAAGCAGACGGTGATTTCATCGTGCTAAACGCCGACGACAAAAGACTAGTGAAATTTGCTCCTGAGTTTTTTGCACAAGATAAACCCGCCCCTATCTGTTGGTTTAGCATGGATGCCAATAATCCCGTAATATTGCTTCAAATTGACCAGCATCGCCCCTGTGTTTATGCTGACAACAATCAGATTATATATAGCCACGCCAGTGCTGAGGTAATTGCACAAATAGACCTTATTCCAATGACAGTGGCAGGCACCGCGAAGCACAATGTAGAAAATGCGCTAGGCGTAGTAGGCTTATGCAAAATCATGGGCATAAAGAGTAAAGCCATTCACACAGGCCTTATGCGCTTTGGACAAAACCCCAATGACAACCCGGGTCGTGGCAATATTTACCATGTAAAAGGCGCTACCGTAATAGTCGATTTTGCGCATAACGCACATAGCATGCAGGCGGTTATGGACATGGCGCAGAATATGGCAGATTCATTACCCGAGGAAAGAAATATAAAGGTACTGTTTAGCCACGGCGGTGACCGTTCAAATCAAGAAATAACGGAAGTAGCAGACGCTGTCTACGGCTTAAAACCCGACACTTATATTCTGTCTGAACTTGAGGAATATTTGCGCGGACGAGATGTCGGTGAAATATCTACCTTAGTAAAGGCACACTTGTTGGAAAAAGGCGTAACAAATGCTGCCATTGCAGAAGTGCCGGACCCATTAGCGGGTACAAAGTATGCCATTGAAAATGCCAAAGAAGGCGACTTGTTGCTATTGTTTGTGCTTGCTAAACGTGACCAGGTACATGCTTATTTGATGAGTCAGGACTAGTGTTGCGGTCGGCCTATAAAATCTGAAAGCATTAAGGCGCAGGTGTTAAAACAGCACCGTGACAAAACAAAAAACCAAAATAAAAAGCCAGCAATAATCGTAGGCTGGTAGAATATTGAGGGATGATTTTCATCCCTTTTTTATTTAAATTTATTAATTTACAAGAGTTAAACACACAAGCGCAACAACAAATGATAAGTTCACACAATTTTAATCTTTCAATACAATAAGTTACAAGCTATCGTAACAGGTCAGTAATTATGACTATAATATAGTCACTCTTTCCACTCATTGGATGTTGACTTATGAAAAGGCAGATCGTTATAGATACTGAAACTACTGGTCTAGATCCCATAAAAGGAAGGCACAGAGTAATTGAAATTGCGTTGGTTGAAGTTATTAATAATAAAATTACTGGAAATACACTTCAATATTATTTCACACCTCAAGGAAGAAAAGTTACCCAAGGAGCATTTAGGGTTCATAAAATCAAAGATTCCTTTCTACTAGATAAGCCTATATTTTCGGATTGCATTGCTGAGATCATTAACTTCTCCGCGATACTGAATTAGTTTTCTACAATAAGGTGTTTGATCTAAAATTTTTAAATAATGAAGCTCAACTTGCCAATAGTAAAGTTGATTTTATTAAAGATTATGAATCTATATGTTTGATGAAAGTAGTCACTGATGCACTGAGCCGAAAAAATGGTAGATTAAGCTTAGATGATGCTTGCAGAGTTTATAATATTGATAATTCTAAGCGGGATATACATGGTGCTCTTACAGATGCCACCCTTACCGCCAAACTTTTAGTCGAGTTAAGCACTAGAACCACTTTAATTAAAAAAATACCTCATAATAACAAGTTTACACCTGCTGAAAAGTTTCCATTCCCAAGAGCCTATAAAGGCTATCAAATCAATTTTTGTAAAAACCCAACTTGTAAAAATTATGGAGTGCCACCTTCAGCCCCTAAAAAGAAATCAAATGGTGACTTTAGTAAGGATATTGGCGCATATAAAGTACAAGTAACTAGGAGTAAAAGGAACGGCAAACAAACCGTTAAATTATTAACATGTAAGCTGTGTAATTCAGCCAGTACATTATTCAGCAATAAAGGCATCATTCAAGAAGTGGAAAGACTTCAATCAATATATAAACTTGAAGTGCCACGTTGTCCGAATACAGCTTTATATCCTGATAAGCGCAAAGGTATTGCTGATGGTCGCAGGTATGAAAAAATACGTAAAAAAGTACGAAATAAAACAATTAAACTAACAAAGCTTAAATCGCCTTGCAGTAACCATGAATTTGATATTCTAGCTTTTCCTGATAATTATTGGTTGGATAGTAAAAATATAAAGAAGGCTAGAAACACTAAAGGTCTACCAAAAATCGTTCATCCTGATGTTTCAGGTAAGTACCATAATATCAATGAATTAGTGTCGCAGACCTTTAAATGTAAGAAATGTCATACCAAGTTTTCTGCGCCATTAAATCCACAAAAAGGTCAAACCAATCAACAAATTAATTACCAGCTTTTTTCTGAATTAGTAAACAAAGGTATTATCAATCGGATTGCAGAGAAATTAAGAACAAATCATGCTTTGATATATTCGAGAATCGAATTTTTCTATAACCAATGTATTCAATTTGAACAATATCAACTAAAAACCAATATTCATAAACTTAAAAGTAAAGTCTTAAATTTAAGTATTGATAGACAGATGTTTTATACAAACTGGACTTCAAAGAGAGATGCCAGAAGAACTTTGTTAGTAAATACCTCTACAGTTGATAATAATACAAGGTTTGCTTTGGCAAGTACGCTAAACTTTGATTTTACGTCTAACTATAAAGCACTAGCTAAGGAGTTCATTCGTGTAGGAGAATATGGCAAAGAACCGTTTAAAAGGCGTTATCAACAGTATATTTTACCCGAAGAAGGGATTGATGAAGATGACACAATAAAAACGCCAACCAAGCATTTATTACTTCAACAAACCTACTCTATTTTTTCTTACCTTGAAATATTGAAACCATTTTTCGACAGTGTAAAGAAAGTTAACCTTTACGCAGATGATGACAATGCTTTCGACATTACCATCACAAAAACACTAAAAGACTATATTAATAAAGGTAAGTTACAGGCATGTATTACTAGAACTAGTAAATTAACTAAGGGTGAAGTAGAAAAAGATAGTGTTTTTGAATGGGTTCCTCAATGTATGCCAAAAGTTGACGGTAAACATTTAGATTTAAAGCTATTAACCTATGCTGATGATTCGTTTCTTGATCAAGCTTCTCTTCATGGTGTTGATAACTACTTTCAAATATTGAGAAGGCGTTTAAATATGCTTGAACGCCCATTAAGACCAACGGCAAATACCAACCAAGAGCAGTTAATTAAAAACGATTTATCATCAGCTAATTCTAAATTTGAAAAATGGAATATTTACGGCTCATATAACCCTAAATATATAGCTATGATGATAGAAATAATGAGAGTTTATAATAATTACGTTTTAACAGATGAAAAATCAATTAAAAATAAGAAAGCTTATTCTGGTAATCCTAAGACACCAGCACAAAAAATAGGGTTAGTAGACAAGGTTTTTGATATTTATGACATTATTGATTTCAGTGTTGCTAGTATCGTAACCGATTATCATGAGCTATTTTCTAAAAAATTTGCTTAATATGTAGTAAGTAATCTTTTGTGAATGAATCGCTATAAGTGACAATAATTAATAGGGTTGCTTAGTGTTCTTGGTATTAAATAACGATGACAAAAAAGCACCAAATCTAATAATTGGTGCTTTCTAAGTAGGATGAACTTAATATAGATTAAGGTTGTTTCTTTAATCTACGTGATGCTGACCCCATCACTCCTAATGCAAAAATTGCAAGTGTTGATGGTTCAGGAACGTCAGTTACCCTGTTGTATGCGATGTTTCCAATTGCTACATATTGACTAGTTGTAGCCGCATTAACTCTTATCTCATCAAAAGCGGATTCATCAAATATGTTATACCCTATAGAACTAGCACTTGTACCTGAGTCATATGTGTTTAATGCAACACCATTCAAAAATGTCGTAAAATTAATCGGAGCATCATTAAAGATAGCTAGGGAAACTTTGTCTACAGTTTCACCAAATAAAATATTTAATGTTGGCAAATAAGATGGAACTTGACAATTATTATAAGTGTTAATAAAGTTTTGTCCTAGAGTAGCTCCCCAAGTATTTTGACCACAACCATTTAACTGTATTTGATTGCCAGAAAATGTAACACCGACATCTGCGAATTGGTTCGTTATAAGCGTTAAGTCTGCTAAAGGATGTTCATCAAAAGTAACTGTTCTATCGTATACGCCAGTATCGCTAGTATCGCTAGTATCGCTAGTATCGCTAGTATCGCTAGTATCGACAATTAGACCTGCATGAGCAAAATTCGTAAAGCCAGCAACAGTCTAAATCAATCCTGACAATGCCGTAGTTAAAATCTTATATTTCATTTGATATTCCTTGTTAATCCTTTTCCATTGAATAAATAATAGAACGATTAGTTATTATAGTTACTTTAAAAAACTTAGAGCAAAAAACAAGCCAGAAAATAAAAAAGATTTATTTTCAATTAGTTACGATGTATGTATGTTTTTCATTAAGTCGTAGTGTAAAAAAACCGACAATATATGAGAAACTGAGAGATTATTTATCCCTCAGTTTCCTACCAGCCTACAATAATCGCTGGCTTTTTTACAAAACATTAAGACTATTCTGTCTCGTCTTCTTCGGATTCAAGCTTGTCGCCAAGGCCCAAATCTGTCGATGGCATAGGGTCGTTACGCGTTGCACCTTCAGCCAAGTAAGTATCCATCCAGCCCATAAAGCGCAGTGAATAGTCATATTGCGCCGCTGCTTTACGGTTTCCATGGCCTTCACCTGGGTAGAATACTAATCGCACTGGAGTTTCAGTGCGCACTTTCATCGCTCTATATAGCTCCATAGATTGGCTAGGATGTACGCGAGTGTCTTTTTCACCGTGCATGATAAGTGTAGGCGTCGTGCTTTTGCCCGCATGGAAAATAGGCGAACGCTGAAGCAGGTTCATCCAGTTGTCTTCCCACGGCCATTTTAGCGAGTGCACCAAATGCATTTCGTTTGGAATGTCGCTGGTACCAAACTTTGAAATTTGATTGGAAATTCCGACGAATGCGACCGCGGCAGCAAAATGTTCGCTTTGTGCCGTTGCTCCCCACATCGAGGCATAACCACCATAAGAACCGCCTGTAATACCCACGCGGTCTTTATTCACTAAGCCGTCCTCAACAAGAGCATCAACGCCGTCGACTAAGTCATTAAACTCTTTACCGGCATAATCGTTTTGATGCTCTTTTGCAAAAGCAACACCGCGTCCGGTTGAACCACGATAATTTGGATAAAAAACGGCATACCCATCGGCTGCAGCAAATTGGCCGCCATCAGAATAGCGCGTAATCCAGCCATCGCTATAATGTGCTTCAGGACCACCATGCACCGTTAATATAAGAGGCCAACCACCAGCAGGAGCCGTTGTGTTTGGCGTAATTAATAAGCCTTCAATAATCCTACCATCGCGTGCCGAGTAGGTGTAGGTTGTTTGTGGTGCGAGCTCTAAGTCATCAATCCACGAATTATGACTAGATAGCTTGTCGATTTTGTTTCGTTTTATGCTAAAGACTTCTCGCGGATGCGCAGCGCTGTCAGCAATTAAGCGTATTTCACCGTCGCCAATATCAAGGCTTCTCACTACAATGTTGTCGGGTGTGCGCATAGTGCGCTTTTCTTCACCGTCGGTTTCATATACTACCAACGCACTTTCAACGCCACGATGAGCTACGGCCAAAATATCTTTACCTAACCAATCAATATCCATTATGTGTTGGGGCGCATCTTTGGTTAATTGCGTAAAGCTGTCGGTATTTGACTTAGCTACCATAAGCACGCCAGTAGAGGTGTCATGCACATCGGCGCCAGCTAAAAAGGCTAAGTGTTCGCCATTTTCTGAAAGCTCAAATGAACCAAGTTTACCGGGTATATCAATGCGTGACTTAACGTCACCCGTGGCGATATCTAAGAAAAACAAATCTCTTAGCATTAATGAATCATCTACCAAATTAGTGGGAGCAACTGCGGCAACGAGTGTCTTCTCATTTGCTGACACTTCAAAGACTGAAACATGGCCGCCGTCAAACACTTTAGATGCCTGTGCGTCTTTGTCATTTAGACTAACCGACCATAACGAAGCAAGGCGCTGGTCTTCTTCATACACGTATGCATCGAAGCCTTTGTCCTCAAAGTCTTCTTTGGTGTCTTTTTCTGTTGCTACAAAGTGCAAAGTGCTGCCGTCGTTGCTTACACGGTAATCGCCAATACTGGTATCGTACTCAAAGCGTTTGATTGCTTCACCACCGGCCAAAGAAATAGAATATAGCGATGTATTTTCATCGCCATCTCGCTTACTTTTAAAATAAAGGATGCTTCTATCGGTGCTAAACTGAAGTGCCGAAATACTGCCTTCGCTACCAATAAATTTAACTGGTTCGCCTTTGCCGCGAATTATATATAGATGGGTATCGGCTATGCCGTCTTCATCGCCTGCCAATACATCGCGTGGCGCAGAAACAGTATAGGCTGTAAGATCACCGTCATTGGAAACAGTGATATTACCGGCATGCTGCACCTTGGGTAAGTGTTCAATTTCAAAAGTATCAGCAGCAGCGCCTAAGCTTACTGTTGCCATAGCCACTGCAACTAAAGTGGCCTTAAAAGGAACGTTTCGCATTAATATAACCTCCATCGTTTTATTATCGTTATAAATTTCTATTATTAAAGCATACGGTTAGTCGAACAAAAGTGTTCAGAATATTCGACTATTATGAGACTAAATATCCATACTTTGGGCAAGTGAGGCGTGCACTAAGCCGCCATCTAGCGAAATAGTGTCTCCAACGACGTAATCCCCTGCGCGACTGGCTAAAAATATTGCTGCTCCAGCCAAGTCTTCTTGTGTACCAATTCGTCCGGCCGGTATACCTTTTGCAATGGTCTCGCTGTGGTCACGAGCAACAGTATTCATATCTGAAGCAAATGCGCCTGGTGCTATTGAGGTGACAATAATGTTGTCTTTGACCAAACGAGCGGCCATGCGTTTAGTGAGAAAAATAAGTCCCGACTTCGACGCGTGATAACTATAGCTTTCCCAAGGGTTGAGTCTTTGCCCGTCGATTGATGTAATGTTAATTACTTTGGCAAGCGAGCCACTAGCACCACCTGCTTTTAATAACACGTGCAAAGCCTGCGTCAAAAAAAACGGCGACTTCAAATTGAGGTCCATCACTTTGTCCCAACCATTCTCAGGGAACTCCTCAAAAGCTGCGGCCCACACAGCACCTGCATTATTAACCAAAATGTCTAGTTTTTGCTCTTTCTCGGCGAAAGCTTTCGCTAGTGCTCGGGCACCCTCTACGGTAGATACATCTTGCGGTAAAGAGTGACAGTTGGGACCAAGCTCTTCGGCTGTAGCGTCACAATCGGCGACTTTTCGCGAACTTATGTAGACCGTGGCACCCTGCGCTATATATGCCTCGGCAATAGTTTTGCCAATATTACGGGATCCACCGGTTATCAGCGCAATGCGCCCTTCTAGCGAAAAAAGTTTACTTGTGTCCAAATTAGTTCTCCAATTATCGGGTAAGTATAGTGTGGGTATAAATTAGGTAAAGTGTTATTAGGAAGAATAAACAATGTGTCTGCACTATTCAACAGGCGTCGATTTTGTTGAACTAATTGTTATTGAATTGACTACTGAAAAACGGCTAGCGTTCGTAGCTCACTCAGTACATTTTTGCCGTCATTATTGATTGTCTCCTTTCGTTAATGCCTGCATCACCTTATAAATAGCTTTAATTTGAGGACCCTTTTTGTTGGCGTAGTTTTCGTCAGTGTATCCCCACCAATCCCAACAGCCCTGTGGATTTAATGGCATGAACATCGACTTTTTAACCTGGGGATAGAGCACTACCATATTGTTGACATTTGCCCAACGGTTTTAGCCCGCTTGCTCTGCATAGACTTTACCAATATCGTCTGCGCTTTGATTGCAGCCATTAAAACTAATATGCAGCGTACAACTTTCACCATTTTTGCAAGCTTTTGGAATAAAAATAAAAGCATCTTCGTTAATAGATGTGCCTTCTAAATCTGCTAATTCGGCAATATTAATGGCATCCACCTTGAGTATTTCGTTTGTCGTAGGAGGGCTTAAATCAGAATAGATAAACGACAGTATTGCACCGGCACCGTCACAAGCACAGTTGCCTAAAAACGAGGTTACTGATACATCGCACGCGTTGCCAGCGGCTAAGGTTAGCATATGATGTGCGAAGTCTTGATCGCTAGCATAGTCAAAATTTTGAGAGGGTAACCCAGTAAATCTGAGGCTTTGCGGTTAACCGTAAGATCTAATTTACCATGGACGAGCTTCACGCGATCATCTTGCAGCGCCGCACTTGGTGCCACAAGGCCTAATGATAAGTATTCTCTATATTTTTCAATAAAAGGCTGATTGCTAATCGTGCTTGATACTTTCTTAACACATTGGCCTAATGCAGTGCCTATATCGCCAAGCGCGCAATAGTAGAGGCCAGCACCAACAATGCCAGCGCCTATGATGGTTTGTGAATGCGAAAGTTGAAACTGCGTGGCCATATATCCGCCCAAAGATAAGCCACTAACAGAAGTGCGGCTTAAGTCTATATTTAACTCGCTGGTATTGGCATATGAATCCGACATACCGCTACAAATGATCAAAAGTAAAGCCAAGGCGCTTAGGCTCATATATCGTCTATGTAATACATTCATGCTTTTTCCTATTGTGCTAAAAATTCTCGAATGGTTTCGCTAAAGTGCGAAATGTTATTTACGCCTTTAAGATGCCCTAGTGGTCCGTCTAAATACTCCAAGGCTACATTTTTACCTTGTTGTTGCATTGTTTTTTGCAGCCTGCTCAGCATTGTAGGGCATTAGCAGTAGGTCTTGTGTAGCGGTAATAAACAGTGTTTTAGCTTGAATTTGCGCTAGCCCTGATGCAAGATCAGCTTGTATACCGGTCATAAATAGTTGGTTTTCCCTAACCAAATACAGTAGATGATTTGCATCCATCTTCGTGCTTCTTTGCGCCGCGCGCTGCATAAGCTAGTTAACGATAGACGGTGAATTTTGGATCTTGTAGAGCGCATTTTTGTCTGCATCAAGCCATAACTGTTGATTCATTTCATTAAAAACCCAGGCGCCAATGCACTTTGCGTAATTAAGGCTAAAGCAGCACTTAATCCCTTATTTGGGAAGTCTTTGCGCGTCTGATTATAGTAATTGCCGCCGCGCCAATTTGCGTCTAGTTTTATAGGCAAAGTCCACTGCTCTAACAATGCGGAGGTCCATCCATCTGTCTGTGCTGAACCCACAACTGAAATCAAACGTTCCACCCAGTGTGAGTAAGCTGATGCCCATTCCATTGCCTGCATTGAGCCCATAGACGGGCCGGCCACAGCATAAGGTTATTGAATACCCAAAGAGGACAATACCGATTTTTGTACATTCACAAAATCACGCATAGTGACCACTGGGAACGACAAACCGTAAGGCTTACCGGTATAAGGGTTTATGCTCGCAGGTCCGGTTGTGACCACATTCTCATGAAAGACGTTGATGTTGTCTAAGGTATCCACGCTGATAACAAAAAACGCTCTGTATCAATTGCCTTACCGGGACCAATAATGCTGTCCCAGTATCCAGCTTGTGCATCATCAGTCTTATACTTACCTTCGGCGTGCGAAGTGCCCGTAAAGTAGTGCGTAATTAATACAACGTTGCTTTTGCTTGCGTTGAGGCTTCCGTAACTCTCCCAGCCTACTTTCACATTCTTGATAGTGTCGCCACCAAAGGTTGTAAAAGTATCGATATGATGAACCTGTTTAGTGACTAACATCATGCCCATCGGTTCAATAATTGCCTCTGAAGACGCTGGCGCGGCTTGTGTCTTTTGATGATTGTCGCTCGCTGCTGCAGGCCCAATAGAAAAGCAAACATAAGCTAACAACATCATTACTGCGCCTAAGCGTTGATCAAGGAGCTTGTATATGCATCATTTACTCTGCTATTAGAAAAAGATAAATAAAGCAATTGCCATGCTCAAACCAATCAACGGCACAATGACCGTTAGAGCGGCCATTGGCCCATATGCCGCTTGATGAGTTTCATGACAAATTGCACGAATGGTAGTAACCACATATCCATTATGTGGCAGTGAATCTAATGCGCCCGAACTAATGGATACAATTCGATGAAGCTCTTCGGGATCCACGCCCTGATCCATATAATAAGGGCCCACTAGTGGCAACGCAATGGCCTGTCCGCCAGATGCACTGCCGGTCAATCCAGCGATAACACTTACCGCGATAGCAGCACCAATCAACTCATTGCCCGGTATTTGTGTCATTAGTTCTACCGTGCTTTGAAATGCCTCCGTAGTTTTAGCAATGGCGCCAAATCCAACCACCGCAGCGGTATTGCCAATGGCAATCAAGGCACCTGTAGTGCCTAAATTAACCGCTGCACCTAAATTTTGAAAATACCTGAAATTGATAAACATTAAGGTCAAAACGCCGCTGCCAAGGGCGACGATCAATGCCATTTCCTTATAAGCTTCATGAAACAGAAAAGATATTATCAGCACAACAAATAAGGGAATTAAACCAGTGAATGGGTTGGGCAAGTCTCTTTCAACTACCTCCGGATCTTCAGGCTTATTATGAAACGATTCACCGTTTGCAACCGCTTTGTTGACCATCTTCTTTAACCACCAATAACCAAAAAACGCCATAAATACAGCAACAACGGCACTTACTTCCCAAGCGGCGAAAGGTGAAGTCCCTAAGTATTTTATGGGGATCCAATTTTGAATTTCGGGAGAGCCGGCTGAAGTCATCGTAAATGTAACCGAGCCAAAGGCTAGCGTTGCCGGAATAAATCTGCGCGGTAAATTAGCGTCTTTAAACAAGCTTAAGGCCATCGGATATACTGAGAATGCGACAACAAATACGCTTACACCGCCATAAGTGAGAATAGCGCATGCTGCCACTACCGCAAATATCGCTTTCTTGTAGCCCAGCTTGCTAATGATCCATTTTGCTAATGAGTCGGCGGCGCCAGTATCTTCCATGAATTTGCCAAACAATGCTCCTAGCAAAAACATAAAGAACCAATTGGCAATAAACGAGGTGAATCCATCCATGTAGGATTGCACAAAATTGCCGCCACCAACAAACACTGCCATACCGCTTGTTAACGCGACTATGAGGGCGCAAGCAGGCGCTGCTATAAAAAGGTTCATGCCGCGAATGGTTAAGATGATGAGGAGGGCTAAACCACCTACTAATCCGATTAAACTTAACATCTACTGTATCCTGTTCTTGGTTTTAAATACGCCTGAGCAACGCGTTGATATAACAATCGTTGTTCAGCCTAAAAAGAATCTGTGACCGCAGATCGCCAGGATGTGCATAATTGTGATATATGGCTGTGCGTTTGCACATAGTACTATGGTACTAGTTCTTTTTTAACAAATTTAACTTATATTTAACTTAGATTTAACAGTAGACCGCAGTCCCAGTAATTTGTTTATATCAATTTTGTTAGTGACTAATAAAAAACTTAGGGAACAATCATGAAACACAACAACCGCAATAAAGCTGAAGTAAAGCCTAGTTCTGAGTTTAAAAAAACCGCATGCGCAATTGCCGTGATTAGCACATTGGCGGCAGGTTTTGTTGCGCCATTGGCTTATGCACAAACAGCACCTCAAGACGATGCACAAACGCAAGAGAAAAGTACATTAGAAGTCATTGAAGTAACTGCAAGGCGCACAGTAGAGTCGCTCCAAGAGGTATCGGTGGCGGTCACCTCGGTAAGTGCAGCAGACTTGCAGTCGCGTGGCATTAGCGTGCTCACAGAAATACAGCAGTTTTCGTCAAATACAACCTTACAAACTAGCGGTGGCACCAACTCGACGCTAACAGCATTCATTCGCGGCGTGGGACAACAAGACCCGCTTTGGGGTTATGAGCCAGGTGTTGGTATTTTTATTAATGCACAAGTAGTGGACGATTATATAGATTTGCCCGAGCAAGATCTGTTTAGACCCAAAACAGACAGCATCTTTACTTTGCGTATTCAGCGACCTTTTTACAATCAACGTCTGTTGTTAACAGTCTGAATTGATTGGTTCATTAAACCAACAAGACGGCATATTAAGACCGAGCTTCATTTTTGAGTTAACTGACAATAGTGCACTCAAAGGTGGCGTTGATTGTGCATTTGGCGATATTGATGGGCAGTTTGCGTAATTCAAAGACGCCTCTCGTTTATGGCTGGGTTTTCGTTATTCGCTTTAAGATGAAAGGACAAGCATTAAGGTTTGGAAAGAAAGTCCAGAGGTCAAAAGCTACGAGGTTAACGGCCGCAAAAACGCAGATACAGAACTTGTGGCGGAGGTCGGCTTTCAGATACTCCAGACCTTGAAACACCCATAATAGTAGCCTGCCCTTGCATCCGCAGCACATGGACGCAAGGGCGGTTTTAAAACGCTACAACCTTATATCATTATATCAATCTTTTGCTTACTTCCACTCAGTAAAGGGATGAGCGTCCATTTGATATATTCTAATCCAATCATATTGTGCACGCAAGGGATACACATTGTCTTTTTTAACGCCGCCAAAATCTGCCTCAATTTCATCATTTGGTATCCAGAAATTCATCATCAATAGCGTGTTATTATCTGGAATAGGCGTAGGGTAGATTTGAGGTGGCACGCATTCAGGTTGGCAATCCAGATCTGCTTGGGTCAAGGTTTTGGTAAGCACCCCGTCTACAAACCATTTAATATAGGTAGGTGTCCATTCAAATGCATAGACCCGCCATTCATCTGCTGGAGCAGTTTCAATTTTATCTTCCCAAGCGCCCCATCGCCGAGTAGCCGGCCAATCCCAAATGTCTTTACCATAAATCAAATTTGCCTGAAACTTGTCTGGTCTGCCGCCTTCTAACTCAACGTCAATTTCCTCCCATTCACGGGGCTCACCTTCGTTAGTATAAGTAAATAAGGAGGATATATATCCAGAAGCAGTTTCTCTATTGGGCGCTCTCATACGTGCTTCGAATCGGCCGAATCTTATTTTCTTACTTTCTCGGGTTCTGACTTCACCACACGAGAATTCATACGGGCCCTTTTGCTGCTCGTGATCCTTTGACCATCCTGGGGCAATAGTTTCTTCTTTAATTATAAAATTGAGTACGCCATCAATTATCTGTACAGCCTGAGGCTGAAAACGACACACAGCTTCACTACCTACTGCACCGTCACCTTTTTGCCATATATCAGTGTTGAACTCATCAAATTGTTCATCCAGTACCAAACTATAATTTTGATAGGTGCCGGTATAACCTTCGTAAGCTATAGGGAGGCTTGCTAAGTCACTTTGCTCACTTAATGGCTCATTGGTGCAGCCACTCAGAGTTGTTATACCTAGTCCCAAAACAAGGGCCAGACCACATTTTTTTTTCAACATTTTTATACTTTTTCTCATAAATCCACTTTATTGTAGTATCAGTAAACATTAGACATATTTGAACGCTCTTGTTAAATTCTACCGAGAAAAGCTAGTAACCACAATTCAATTTATTTAGCGCTACCACTTCGGCAAAAACTGTCATAAGCCGCTCTGTTATCCGTGAATAAGCTAGCCAGCGCTGAGCACCCGAATCAAAAGTTTGTTATTATCGTTGTTCAACAGATATTTACACCTCACCTTGCCTACCATAGCTCAAAAGGCAAAGGTACTAAATGCATAGATCTATTCGTAATATACTCAAAAATGGTATTTTACTATTATGCGCTTTGTGTTTAACGCAAGCGTTTACAAGCACAGGTAACATAATAATAAAAATAGTTTTACCATCGGAGACAAGCACATGAAACATGCACGAAAACATTTTGCAAAAGGACTTTTGGGAGCTCTTTTACTTACCTCAACGTTTATTTTTCACAGTTACGCCGGCGAATGGGTAGAACCACAATTGCCCGCGTTAAATAAACTTAAGGCCCAAGCTGAACAATCACCCTTGTCTTATAATATTATTGAAAGTTTAACCACTGAAGTAGGCGCAAGACTAGTTGGCACGCCAGCCAGTGACAAAAGCGTAGATTGGGCAGTGGCAAAAATGCAAGAACTTGGCTTTGATAAAGTATGGATTGAAGAATCGACCACTACCCTATGGCAGCGCGGCGACCTAAAAGCGAGCATTGTTTCACCTTATCCACACGCACTAGTGGCTATCAGTTTAGGCGGTAGCGCGGGCACTCAAGGGAAAGCACTTTAAGGTGATATTGTGCATTTTGCTAATTTCGACGCCCTGAAGGCAGCCCCAGCGAGATCGCTAACAAACAAAATAGCGTTTATCTCATATCAAATGACCAAAGCCATAGACGGCAGTGGCTATGGTCATGCGGTGAGCGCAAGAGTTGCAGGCGCGGTTGAAGCGGCTAAAAAAGGTGCCGTTGCTTTTGTTATGCGTTCGGTAGGCACCGACAATGCGCGAATTGGTCACACAGGCGTTATGCGCTACAGCGAAGATGTGAAAAAAAATACCTGCCGTAGCACTTTCAAACCCTGATGCCGACTTACTGGTCAACATGCTAAAGCGCAATAAACCAGTGCGTTTCTCGCTCACCACCACCGACAGTGGGCCCACCGGCAAAGAAGTTAGAATTGCTAACATTATTGGTGATGTAATTGGCAGTGAAACACCTGAAGAATTAGTCACTCTTGGCGCGCATTTAGACAGTTGGGATGTTGGCACAGGTGCAGTAGACGATGGCATTGGCGTGGGTATTGTGTTGGCCGCAGGCCATATGATCAGCAAATTGGAAAAACGTCCAAAACGAACTATTCGCGTTATTTTATTTGCCGCTGAAGAAGTTGGTCTTATTGGTGCGCGCGATTATGTCGCGACACACCAAGATAATATGCATAACCACGTTATGGGCGCAGAATGGGACTTTGGCATTGGCCCTATTTACAAGCTAGAGCCGGGTGTAGGTCCTGAAGCCTTAAACGCAATAAGAGACTTCGCTAATTATTTGACTCCAATGGGCATTGCCCTTGCCAGCACCAATACCGCTAAAGGACAATCTGATATGAGCTTACTTGGCGATGCGGGCCAGCCAGCGATTAATTTTTCACCCGATGGTACAGACTATTTCGATGTGCATCATACCCACAACGATACCCTTGATAAGGTCGACCCTGAGGCTCTTAAAAATAATACAGCGGTATACGCACTGTATGCCTATTTTGCAGCTGAGTCGGGTGTTGATTTCAGAAAGTAGCAGCTTGCTAAGATGAGGTTAAGGCACGGCAATACTTAAGCAATAAAAAAAGGGATTCAGCGCAAGCTTGAATCCCTTTTTGTTTAATCGTTAGGCTATTTATAAGTCAAAGCGATTAGGCAACAAATCGCCCAAAGTACTCAACCATGTTTTATCTAGGTGTTCGTTCACACACTCAACCCGACCTTCAGGAGAATGCATAAATTCAGTCAGCACTTGTCTACATGCGCCGCAGGGTGAAATAGGCGATTCTTGATTAGACATCACATAAACAGCGCTCACCTTTGTCATACCATCAACAATGGCATTGGATATAGCCGAGCGTTCTGCGCAAATGGTCAAGCCATATGAAACATTCTCAACGTTCACACCGTAGGCAACACGGCTTTCTCCGTCCACTTCATATTCGACAGCAGCAGCTACTTTTACGGTTGAATAAGGACTGTACGCTCTTTTAAGGGTACTTTTTAATTGCGCTTTTATCGCAGTTTTATCCATAGTGATAATGTTTACCTTTTATTTACTAACTACTAATTATTGTCTATTTATTGCTATCTATTTGTTGATAAGAAGTCTAAGCCTCCGGTGATAGCCGCTACTTGCGCTTCAATACACTTTTGCGGCGTAGCATTTGGACTATCGGGATACACTTCAGTGGTCGTTACGTAATCTGCGCCGGTAAAACCGCCGCACAAAAACAGTGACAATTTATCGTAACAAATCACGCCTGGCGACACCACATCCGACCCAATAATTTGGCCATTTGCATCGCTAGGTGCAATATGGGTATGCTTTTCAACCGAGGCGATTACCGCTTTTTGAAATGGTAGCTGAGGATTGCTGGTGTTGGCAACCGTATAAAAGCCATCAGGCACTTCCCATTCATCTAAGATAAGGCCATCGCGCGCAGCCATTGCTGGTCTAAATTCAGAGTTGTCGGTGTCAGTGGTTTCGTGTAAATCAAAATGCGCAAGCAGTGTTTGCTTGGTAGGGGTAATAAATCCATTAACAAAGTCCATAATTTGTTGCGCTTCGGGAGATTGACTATTAGCATGAAAAGAACGATTTGGGTCGACAGCATTAGTCGTCCACCTGTTAACAGTTTCGTAACCCCAGGGCGACACACATGGCACAATAATCAAATTAAAATATGATAAGTACTTTGGTGCGTGATTGAACAAAAAATCGATTGCTCCTTGTACACCGCTTGTTTCATAGCCGTGCACGCCACCGGTTACTAAAACACTTGGTTTAGCCGCATCCCAGTGAGTAGTAACGAATGCATATAAAGGATAACGCTTAGCATCTATAGACAGCGATCCATAATGCTTTTTGGTGAAGTGAGCACTTACATTGTCTAGTTTTAGGAGTACTTCATCGGCATAGCTACGCTTAACATTTTGGGCGTGTAACCAGGCACTTTTTTCATCTTCATTCCAAGGAATGCCAGGCCTGCCTATTGGGTATTCTTGCATGTAAGGTCTCGTATAATTAGTTATGTTGTAAAACGGCTAGTGGCGCTGTCTTATATGTTCGGCATGTCGACTAACGTACTTATTACTTCCGATTGCCATAAAAATTAGAATAAATCCAACGATTCGATATAATAGCCTAATTGAAAATACCACACTCGTGCAGACGATGTTGAAAATTACTGAAAATATAGCCATGGAGGATAAGGGAATTGGGCTTTCTACCATAAGAGCTATGATGGAAATACGATTATGAATATATTTGATAAAACACTCAGTGATGTAAGGTCTTGCAATATCTGTATTAAACACCTGCCCAATGGCGTAAGACCCATTGTTCAAATAGACCCAAATGCCAAAATCCTTATTGCGGGACAAGCACCAGGTTCAAAAGTACATAAAACAGGCATTCCATTTGATGATCCCAGTGGAGATAGATTACGATTATGGATGGGTGTCGATAAAGCGCTTTTTTATGATGCCTCAAAAATCGCTATATTACCGATGGGGTTTTGCTACCCCGGAACTGGGAAGTCAGGTGATTTACCGCCTAGAAAAGAATGTGCGGAACAGTGGAGAGAAAAGCTTCTAGAATTGATGCCAAAAATACAACTTACCTTAGTGATCGGTCAATATGCAATACGCTGGCATTTACCTGAAACAAAAAAAGACTCTCTCACTAATACAGTTAAGTCTTGGAAGACACATTGGCCAAATAAGTTACCACTTCCACACCCAAGTCCGAGAAACAATATCTGGTTAAAAAAGAACGCTTGGTTCGAGCATGAAATTATTCCAACATTACAACGTCAAGTTAACATTCTCGTTGCATCATAGTTCATATTCGTTGTTGTAATATTGGGCATACTGACAGTGACCGACATTCTCCGCCAAAAGGTATGTTACCTCATTGTCGATTTACACTTACTCGAAGTCTACCTTTTTCCTCAATACTTTCGAAGCACCGCGTTTTGTTTTACTACTCATTCGGCGAAGTTGCGAACCTTTGGTTGGTTTTGTTGCTCTTCGCGTTTTTTGCTCAACTATCGCTGATAAAATTAGCTCCTTCAAGCGTTTCAAAGCCGCCTCTTTGTTTTGTAACTGTGTTCTGAATTGTTGTGATTTGATAATTATTATACCGTCAGAGGTAATTCGACTATCAGAAATCTTAAGCAGTTTTTCTTTATAGATGTCAGGTAAAGATGATTGTTTAATATTAAAACGAAGGTGAATAGCAGTTGCGACTTTATTGACATTCTGACCACCGTTGCCGGCCGATCTAATTGCGTTCAAATCAATCTCGCTATCGGCAATGGTTACAGTATTTGAGATTACTAACATGGCGTCACCTATTTATAACGAAGAAGTTCTGATAACTCGGTCACTCTATAGCGACCGTATAACAATTCAGCTAAGGATAGCAAATAAACGGCCTTCGAAATACTAAAGAGCCTTGATAAAAGCCAGTCACTCCGCCTATACAAAAATACACCTCTGTAGCGTCATTTTTTGAGTCACTTGTTGAGGCTATAGGTAAACGGCCAAACTATAAGTAGTCGAGCGTTCGTGAGGTTTTAGAATAAATGGCTCTAAGCGCCAAATTGATCCGCTAAAGATTGCATGCTAATATCTCGTGTTGGTCTCAATGTTTGAACAGGAGGAGTATAATGAATTCACTAGAAAACTCTAAACCTGATGAAAATCAAGTATATACTTATCAACTGCCCGAAGATACATCGTCGAAAAATGTTGCCAGCGAGCTCCATACCAGTGAGAAACGATTTTCTTTGGCGATGCGCGGAACCAAAGATGGCTTATGGGATTGGGACCTTGAAACCGATGAAGTCTATTATTCATCCCACTGGAAAAGTATGCTGGGTTATAGCGAGAACGAGCTTGGCAATATTATAACGACCTGGCAATCGCTGCTTCACCCTGATGACAAACACCATGTTCTAGAAAAAATTAATGATTACCTGTCAGGTCGTGCAGACTCATTTGAAGTTGAGATGCGCATACACCACAAGAAGGGCCACTTCATCGTTGTACTTTCCCGTGGATACCTTGTCCTTCGTGAGTCAGATAGTAAACCTGTTCGTCTAGTGGGAACACATGTAGATATAACCGACCGCAAGAAGCTAGAAACGTTTAATAACAAAAATGCCGAAGTTCTGGAGATGATTGCCATTGGATCCCCAGCCTCAAAAGTCTATGAAGCAATTGCCTTGATGTATGAAGACCGTCACCTAGGGCTGCGCTGTTCAATGCTCGAATTACATGGCAATAAGCTTTTGCATGGAGGAGCCCCAAGCCTTCCGAAAGAATATTGCGAGGCGGTTAACGGCCTGATATACGGCCCAAGTGTTGGCTCGTGCGGAAGCTCTACGTATACCGGCAAACGTGTTGTTGTCGAAAGTATTGATACAGACCATAAATGGACAAAAATTAAACATTTGGCATTGCCCCATGGCATGCGTTGTTGCTGGTCTGAACCCATTAAAAATTCTTCTGGGAAGGTATTGGGTGCCTTTGGCATGTATTACAATCATACGGCGGTACCTAATGAAGAAGAATCAAAAGACCTAAGCTCTGCAGCAAGGCTTGCAGGGATTGTGATGGAGCGAGATCAATCTCACAAAATAATACGAACTTTGGCCTATACAGATGAATTAACAGGGCTGCCAAACCGCGCTGCTTTTTATCGACATCTTGAAAATGTCATAAAAACCTCGAGTCGTTTTAATCGACGTTACGGGCTTTTATATATTGATTTGGACAATTTCAAAAACATTAACGATAGTCTAGGGCATAGCGCTGGCGACCTGCTCCTAACAGTCATTGCGACTCGCCTGAAAAGTGCGTGCCGAGATATTGATTTTGTTGCGCGTCTTAGCGGCGATGAGTTCTGTGTCACCGTTGAAGAGGTAGATGATTACTCTTCTATTAATGTTGCTCAACGTTGTCTCGAAGCTATATCTCAAGCCCTAGAACTTTTGACTAGGAAGATTACCCCGGCCTGCAGCATCGGTATCGCTTACTATCCCGATGATGGTGAAGATCTTCCATCTTTAATAAAAGCGGCAGATACTTCACTGTACGTAGCAAAGGCAAATGGTAAGAATCAATACGTCTGCTATACGCCAGAGATGACACAAAAAGTGGAACATGATTTCCAAGTTGAGCACTTCCTCAGAGAAGCGATTGAAAAACAACAGCTGACGCTTGTATACCAGCCGCAAGTTAATATAAAAACGGGGGAGATTATTGGTGTCGAAGCATTGTCACGTTGGCATAATCCGGAGCTAGGCAATATTTCCCCGATAGAATTTATTGCCACTGCTGAAAAAATCGGCATGATTAAACCACTCACAGAATGGGTGCTACTAACCGCTTGCAAACAGGCCGTTACTTGGAAAAAACAAGGTTTCCATAATCTGCGTATGGCAGTCAATATTTCTCCAAGCCACTTTCTCGACAAGGAAATTGTACCGCTAATCGCACGAGTCATTGATAAAACAGGAATCACGCCGGCCGATCTAGAGTTGGAGGTTACCGAAAACGTGGTACAAACAGATAAACGTAATCTCTCAATATTTAAAGACCTGAAAGATTTAGGCATAAAATTAGCGATTGATGATTTCGGATCTGGCTACTCGTCTTTTTCGTCCCTCAAACACCTTATGGTTGATCGTTTGAAAATTGACAAATACTTTATTGATGATGTGATAACCGACAAAAAAGCACTGATACTCGTTAGCTCCATGATAGAAATGGGGCACAAATTGGGGTATGAAATTACAGTTGAAGGTGTTGAGAGTGAAGAACAATTTAGTATCCTCAAAAACCTAGGGTGTCAGAATGCGCAAGGTTATTTGTTCAGTAGACCCATAAGTTCTGACGAAATAACAAATTTATTGAATCGAACACTTATTAGTTAGCTATGTATAAGCCACTACTTGGTTCGCCAGCGATTCAATACCCGCCGCAAATATTATGCTGAGCAATCGAATCATTTAAAGATAAAGACGGTAAGCCAAGCGCCATTTTTCAGATTTGGGGGAAGGGATCGGTTTGTATCTGACTCTATTTTTTAGAGTAAGGTTGCGACTTGCAATCGCCCAGATCTCTGAGAAATGTTCGCTATCCCCCCATCAAAATCTCGATGATATTGCTATACATAAAGTTATGACTTTAATGACGTTCGTAAGCTGAATAATTCTAGGGATAATACAGATACTAGGTTGTAAAGAGATAGATATTTAGGTTCAGACTAAAGAAACCTAAACTGATATCAACTTTTTCAAAACATTATTTATTAAGCTGTTGGCACTAGCATAGTTTCACTTACTAATTGAATTAAGGTACTACCTTTGATTGGGTTCTCATTAATAGCTTAGTAAGCACGGGCATGCGCCAGCGACGTCCTTTTGCACAAGCGATAGTAACGACGTAGAGATAACATGACGCTGACATCAACCTAACGAAGAGCAATATTCTGAAAATTATGGTCTTTTCCAGATCATAATCCAATAACGAATACGTATTAATAAAGCGAGAGAAAAGATGTTGCTACTGGGTAAAAATCCCGATGGTACAGAGAAAGATCCTGCATACGGGACTGATGCATATTACGCCATGCTGAAAGAAAGACAAAAACATATGGCCCCTCCTCCCGTTGTTTCGCTTAATATTGAACACATTATTGCCAAGAGGGTATCGAGAGCTACAGATGGGGCTACTGACGTTTTATTTGCTGTTCTGGATGGGGCGGTGAGCAAGATTGGTAGCAAGGCTGCCGGTATTGGCGGTTCGCTGAGTATCCATGCCTTGAGAGGCGCTGGCGTCAGCTTTGATGATGTATTGCGCTCAGAGGTTTTTACTGTTAATGATGACCTGCTCATTCTGCTAGATAATATTGGTCAATGGCCGGCGGCGTGGACTGGTTCCAATTCCGTCTCAATTGGGAACGGGCAAAAAAAGGATGTACATATGTCATGGACATCTTGCAACAGATAGAGCTCACCATATAGATCTTTATGAGCGCGATAGTAGCAGCCCCAATGATCGACTCGGTTTTATTAGATTCCCGGCGGGAAGCCTCAGGCCAGGAATTATTGATGAAATTGTACTACGCAATAAAGGTGAAGGAAGTATATACATTGTCAAATTTTCTGTAGATTACCGCTTAGCAGATGAGAAAAATGGTTATGTACAAGCATCGAAATGGTTCAACAATAAAGCGTATTGTTTTGAAGTGTAAGGGTGTAACTGACTTTGACTTGATTCTTATAGGTAGGTGGAAGAGAATAAATAAAACAATACATTAGCCCATTAACCAAAAATTTTGAACGTAGAATAAATCAATAATGAAAAGTATATTTAATGCTTATAAGTTCAACGATAAAAGCCGAAAGCCTTAATTTTAATAGTAATTTAAAGATTTGGAAAACTGCTTCAGTTGCAAGTAAAGCAGATACAGTAACACTCTTTCTTGACCGACTAATTAGAGATGGAGATTTAAAAACACTAAAAGGTAAAAAACGCAACAAAATCGAAGAAGACATTTATGTATGTATAGGTCTTAAATCAAGAGAGACTCTATATCTAAGCCATCAAAATAATTTCCAATGCTTCTGTCTTGTTTAGCTATTTCCCATTTTGTAAATACTGTCTGTTTCAATGGGCGTTACCCTTTAGAGGGGCACTATCATCTTGCCCGAATTTGGTGATATTATGTATTCAACCTATCTCATTGGTACAGGTTTATGCGAAATAAAAATATGAAGAAAAATAGTTTCACGTAGAGTTTACGCGGTAAAGTAGATCTTTAAGTACATTTTCGGCAAACACCAAATAAGGAACATAAGAATGAAAAAAGCGATAAGCACCATAGTAATAGGTTTATCAACACTGTTGCTAGCAGCCTGCAGCGATAACGAAGTAGGTGATGTTTCGCTTGGCATGTTTACCACTAAAGATATTAAGATTGATTCACTGCAAGACCCAATTGTAAGCGGTGTAACGTGTCATATATCGAGTATTGAAGCGAACTTAGACTTAGCCGACCCCTCCGACAGTTCAATTGCATGTAGGCAAACCGGTGACATCACCGCTCAAATGATAACCCAAATTGATAAAAGCCCATCCGGGGACGTAGTGTTCAAAAAGTCGAAAAGCATTTTCTTTAAGAATATGAAGGTTAGGCGCATATTAGATGCTAAGTCTCAAACCCTAATGTATGTGTCTTATTCGACCAAAGAAACATCGGGTAGTTATAAGCATAGTCTGTCTACGGTGCCACTATGGGGAACAGGTGCTTACGCACAATCTGTTGCAGACGCCAAATAACTTTGGAGAATTGAAAAATGAACGTTAAAGACAGAATTCAAGGTCCGGTCACAGTCGATACCATCGCGACGCTTGAAGATCTCGCAAAACTGGCAAACTACTCGCTCATGGACACGCTCAACTGCGATCCTGATGGAAAAGCAGATGGAGTTGACTATGCACCGCGGCAAGTCTTCACAGGCCACTATGTTCCCGTTAAACCCACGCCAATCGAAGACCCCGAGTATGTAACACACAGTAAAAACTTTTTTAGGGAACTTGGCTTCGCCGACAGCATGGCAGAATCGGCCGACTTCGTCCGGATGTTCTCGGGCGACATCTCGCACCTTCCCCAGCCACTGCGCACAGTTGGTTGGGCGAGTGGCTACGCACTTTCGATCTACGGCACTGAGTATTTCCAACAGTGCCCATTTCAAACCGGTAACGGATACGGAGACGGTCGCGCAGTTTCTGTACTTGAAGCCGTCATCAAGGGACAACGCTGGGAAATGCAGCTGAAAGGAGCTGGCCAAACGCCATACTGCCGCGGCGCGGACGGTCGCGCCGTGCTTCGATCCAGTATCAGAGAGTTCCTAGCGCAGGAGCATATGCACTCACTTGTCGTGCCAACATCACGATCTCTGAGCTTGTACGTTTCCAAATCACAAAAGGTTAAGCGGCCTTGGTACTCCGAAGGCACACGCTCTAAGGATCCTGATTTACTTATATTGGAGCCCGTCGCAATCTCGACGCGTGTCGCACCTTCGTTTATTCGAGTAGGGCAACTGGAACTCTTCGGTCGCCGTGCCCGAAAAAACGAGCATCCAAAAGCGATGGAGGAACTCGAAAAGATTGTGTTGCACTGTGTTGATCGTGAGTACAGTGGCGTCATCGACAGCACACTAAGCACCGCCGAAAAGGTAGTGCTGTTGGCCCGCGAGTTTCGCAGCCGCCTTACGTCTCTTATGGCGAACTGGATTCGCGTGGGCTTCTGTCAAGGCAACTTCAACAGTGACAACTGTGCCGCAGGTGGCTTTACACTTGATTACGGTCCGTTCGGTTTTATGGATGTGTTTAACCCTCATTACCAGTCATGGACAGGTGGCGGGCATCACTTCTCGTTTATGAATCAGCCCGTGGCGGCACAACGCAACTTCGAAATGTTTTGTACGGCCGTGCGCCCTTTGTTAGAGACGCATCAGGACTCTTTGTGCCAACTCGACGAGATTCACAGTGACTTTTCAAAGATAATGCAAGCCGAAATGGAGAATATGTGGGCTGCTAAACTTGGACTGGGCACTTTTCACTCAGCGCTTTTAAGTGAGCTAGAAACGCTCATGGTGCAGACTCCTGTCGATTACACCATCTTCTTTCGCGAGCTTTCAACAATGCCTGACGACATTGGCCCACTCAAAAAGAGCTTCTACAGGTACTCTGAAGAGATGGATGAACCTTGGGCAAATTGGCTGACTAAATGGAAATCACTTGTTACCAGCACTAATGTTACTTCGCCGCGCTCTCGCGAGGAGCTCTCTAGGCAGATGAAACTCATCAACCCAAAATACAGTTTGAGAGAGTGGTTTGTTGTGCCTGCATATAAGCAAGCGGCCACAGGGAACTATTCATTAGTTCGAGAACTGCAGGAGGTCATGACGAAGCCATACGCTGAGCAATCGAAGGAGGTGGAGGAGAAATATTACAGGTTGAAACCGTCAGAGTTTTTTGAGCTTGGAGGATTGTCGCATTATAGTTGCTCGTCATGACTTTTCGAAACCGTGTCGACTAAGGACAACATTCTGCGGGCACCCTGCCCGCAGACTTTATGATTATATATCAAAGCAACACGGCCACTATCCTGTCTCTTTAGAGCTCGGTATACTGACGACATCTGAGGTATAACGGCCTAACAGATGCAAACCCCAAGTAGTAGAGATGACTACGAGCGCGCCCACTGCTTGATGCAGCACGGCAAAATTTATGTTTACGCTGGTCAATACAGTCGCAATGCCTAGCAACATCTGAGCGCTATATGCACTATGGATTGCAAGCGATGCTTTTTTGGACTGTCCTCGTATGCGCCACGCTAAAACCATCAGAAAAGTAACCGTAACCCAAGCCCACCAGCGGTGAATAAAGTGGATAACAAAATGATCATTATTAATCTTTGTCCACAGATCACCAGTCCAATCTATTATGGGCGGCATAAACGAACCAAACATCAATGGCCACGTATTGGACACATAGCCCGCATTTAGCCCTGCTGTATAAGCCCCAAATAGCAATTGCAGAAACAGAACAATGAAAACTATTAGGCCAAAACCAGTCAGTTTTGATTTTCTAATTTGACCGCTAGCGAACTGGCGTAAGTCCAGAGCTGTCCAGACCAGTAAACCCAGAATAAGAAGTGCTGTTAATAGATGCGTCGCCAAGCGAAAATGGCTAACATCTGTGCGTTCGGTTAAACCGGAAGTTACCATCCACCAACCAATCACTCCCTGCATGCCGCCTAACACTAGCAGCACAGTAAGTCGCAAAGCATAACCTTCAGGTATTGCACGTTTGAATACAAACCAAGCAAGCGGCAGAGCAAAAGCAAGACCAATTAGTCGTCCCCAAAGGCGGTGAACCCATTCCCAAAAATAGATAAACTTGAAATCTACTAAGGTCATACCTGCCGGCCCGTTTATCTGAATATATTCCGGGATCTGTTTATATTTCTCGAACTCCAATAACCATGCCGCTTCACTCAAGGGTGGAAAAGTACCGGTTATGAGCTTCCACTCAGTAATTGATAGCCCTGATTCGGTAAGTCGCGTAATACCGCCAACAACCACCATGATGAAAACGAGCGAGGCAACAAAATAAAGCCAGTTAGAAATGGCGATAGGTTGCTTTATGTGATGAACATGGTCGTTTGTTTTGTAGGTCATAAGAAGCTTGTTAGTGTGTAAAGGATTGAGTATAACAATATTCACTTCGGGTAGAAATAACAGTCGAACAATTAGGGGGAATGGAAGTGTAATTGATACGCTTTGTCGGTTGTGCAAGACCATGTAGATGCAAACCTGTTGTTTTTAGGCACTGAATTAGGCCTTTACGTTACTACTGACGGTGGTGATGCTTGGTTTAAATATGACCAGGGTGTGCCAACTGTCTCGGTCATGGACATGGCCATTCAACAGCGCGAAAACGATCTCATTTTGGGCACACATGGTCGTTCGGTTATCATTATTGATGATTACAGCCCGCTGCGTGGCTTAAACGAAAAGTCGTTTGAAGCGGAATTTACATTACTCGGCGTTACAGATGGTCAGCAGTATGTTTCTAACCGTGTACCCTCTAGTCGTTTTTGGGGCGACGCAGCCTATGTTGGCGATAACGAAGCTTATGGCGTAACCATTAACGTTATGGTTTCAGGGCAGCATTTGGTGCACCCAGATTTCGATCTAGAAAAAGCGCGCTTACTCGCCAAAGCAGAACAAGCGAAAAAAGATAAGAACAATAAGAAAGATGAAAATATGGTGATTAAAGCATTAGCAGACAAAGCCTTATTCAACGTGATTGACAATAAAGAAGAACACCCCGCAACGAAACTGCTAGATGCTGCAGACAAACTAGTGAAAAAATGGATGCGTTGGAAAAAAATCTACGTACTCCTCCCAAAACCAAAGGTATTGTGGACAGAAGCTATAAAGTCGATAGTCACATTTTCTTGGCATTTGGATATGTGGGCAGCACTTATGGTAAACCATCACCTACTGCTGAAATTTATCTGCGAAAGGCAAAGGTAGAATTGGATAAAGGCGTTGCTATGGTAAACACCTTAATTCAAGAGGATCTTGCAGCATTTAAGAGCCAATTTCAGGCTTCGGGAGTCGTTTGCTATCTTCGTCTCACGTTATTGAAACGTCTGAAGAGTAGATTAGATAAAGTGTATAAGCTTCTATTACGATCACTTTTGCGGACGCGGTTTCACGTGACTCGGATGGACAAAGGCGTGATTAAAGTGCGCGCTAAATCCAGCTGGGAAATTCAACTTGATAGTCAAACAGGAGATATTCTGCAGGTTGCTTACCGCAGATCAGATTTTATAGAGTCACTTCATGATGGCACATTTTTCCAGAAATCTGCAAATTTGTGGCTAATGTTGCCTTCGGCATTGGGTTTGTTCACTTTGCTGGTAACTGGCTTAGTGCTTTTCTTTCAGCCCTATATCAAGAAGTACAAAAAAAGAACAAAGAGAAGAAATCGATAAAATGGTGCATGAAAGCATGCCTAATGCATAGCTTAACTATGGCGTTTGATCTTGTTAGCGTCGAAATAAACTGACCGTTGTAAGCACTACGCCCCGCTAATACATAAGATCTATACAAGAAATTTAGTACTATGAATGCGTTTTATCGTACGCTATATTAAGACCTAAGTTATTATAAAATAAAAACGACCTTTATAAAAAGGCGCCTACCTAACGACCGAGAATAACTGTGCCAGCCCAATAAGGCAGGCCAACTAATCTGTGCCTCAATTTAAGGAATTGATATGAGCATACTCGTGTTTGTGAGAGAACCAACGGACTTAGAAAAGCGATGTGCTTTACTACCCGATAACGTTAAAGCGTATAAGCGACTTGGCGCCACTGTTAAAGTTGAAAGTAAAATAGGCCAGTCATTAGGCTTTAGCGACCAACACTATACTGATGCTGGCGCAGAGGTGTTTACAGATCGCATCGAAGCACTAAGCACAGCCGATGCGCTGCTTTCCGTTAGACCACTGCCATTAGAAGAACTAGAACAGACACCACAAGCTTGCTGCAGTATTAGTTTTTTTGACCCGTTTAATAGTCCGCAAAAGATTGCCTCTCTTCTAAAGAGCAAGCGCTCGTCAATCAGCATGGAATTAATACCCAGAAGCACTCGTTGCCAGAAAATGGACGCACTAAGCTCTCAAGCCAGTTTAGCCGGCTACGTTATGGTGCTTAAAGCCATGTCGAATTTGCACAAAATTTTGCCTATGATGATGACACCTGCAGGCACTCTTAAACCCGCAAAAGTATTCATAATTGGTGCAGGCGTAGCAGGGCTTCAAGCTATTGCGACCGCCAAGCGAATGGGCGGCAGTGTGATAGCCTACGACACTCGCCCTGAAGTAGCCCAACAGGTACAGTCCTTAGGCGCTAAGTTTTTACACATCGATTTGGGCGCAACCGAATCGACTGACCAGGGTTATGCCAAAGCGCTTAGCCCAGAGCAGCTAGTACTGCAACAACAAGCGCAAGCCGACTGCATTGCCAGTTCTGACATTGTAATAACCACAGCACAGCTGTTTGGTCGCAAACCTCCATTGCTTATTTCTAATGACGTAATTTCACGTATGAAACCGGGCTCGGTCATTGTTGATATGGCTGCGCAAGACGGCGGTAATGTTGAAGCCTCTATAGCTGGTGAGACCGTAATATACGAAGCCGTTAAGATAATTGGCGATGGCGATTGGGCAGGCGAAGTTGCTTTAGATGCTAGCCAAATGTATGCAAACAATATACAAGCACTTGTGCAAGACATGTGGAACAGCGAAACCTCATTATTTACCGTCGATGTGCAAGATGACATGCTGCAATCGGCGCTAGTAACCTACAACGGTGAGGTAATTAATCCTATTTTACAATCACAGTATTCAAAGGAGACCACATAATGTCTTTTATTTATTTAGCCATGATATTACTTCTCGCTATTTTCTTAGGCTTTGAACTTATTCGCAAAGTACCCGCCACTTTGCACACTCCTTTAATGTCGGGCGCGAATGCAGTTTCGGGCATCACCGTTATTGGCGCTGTTGTATTTGCGGGTAATGATATGAACGGTCTCGCTCAAATTTTTGGCGCAATTGCTGTATTTTTGGCCACCATAAATGTAGTAGGCGGCTATTTAGTCACCGACCGTATGTTGTCTATGTTTAAAGGTAAGGGAGACCGCAATGCAAAGTGAATTTATCATCAATGCGGTATACGTTTTAAGCGCCACCTTATTTATAATGGGCCTTAAATTACTGAGCCACCCTAGCACAGCTAGACGTGGTAACTTACTGTCGGCCATAGGCATGCTTATTGCCATTTGCATAACCTTAATTGACCAACAAATTGTTCGCTATGAATGGATTGCTTTAGCCTTAGTGGCAGGCAGTATTGTAGGTGTAGTGGTAGCTAAAAAAGTAGGCTTAACTTCTATGCCTGAACTGGTTTCCTTGCTCAACGGCATTGGCGGCCTAGCCAGTTTAGTGGTCGCATTTGCGATGATTTTAAGTCAAAACCTGCCGTTATACATTCTAATCATATTATTAATCGCCATAGCGATTGGCGGTATAACCTTTACCGGTAGTTTAGTCGCTTGGGCTAAATTAAGCGGTAAGTTAGGCCGCTTGGTTAAAAGTAAGGCGATGGTATTTAAAGGTCAAGCCTACGCAAATACTCTGCTTATTTTTACTATACTAGGCTTTTCAATCGCCATGTCTATGGACCCGCAGACAATGCTTTACGTCTATGTATTTATTGGCTTATGTTTAGTCTTAGGCATTATGTTAGTGCTACCTATTGGCGGTGCCGATATGCCAGTTGTCATCTCATTATTAAATAGCTATTCAGGATTAGCAGCATGTGCTGCCGGTATTGCGCTTAACAATAACTTGTTAATTGTGGCGGGTGCCCTAGTAGGCGCAAGCGGAATAATACTCACTAGCATTATGTGTAAAGCCATGAACCGCTCATTAACTAACGTTCTCTTTTCTGGCTTTAAAGCTGTATCTACCGTCAGCACCAAAATTGAAGGTGAAGTAAAAGCAATGTCGAGTGAAGATGCTTATTATGTATTAGAAGCAGCGCAATCGGTAATTGTCATTCCTGGCTACGGAATGGCGGTGGCGCAGGCCCAGCACGCTATGAAAGAGTTACAAGCTTTACTGGAAGAAAACGGCGCAGAGGTCGTTTACGGCATCCATCCAGTTGCAGGACGTATGCCGGGACACATGAATGTATTGCTGGCTGAAGCCGACGTGCCATACGAGTTACTGCTTGAAATGGACGACGTTAACCCGCGCATGGAGAACTACGACGTAGCCATTGTAATTGGTGCAAACGACGTTGTTAATCCGGCCGCAAGAGAAATTAAAGAAAGCCCTATTTACGGTATGCCTATTATAAACGCCGACTTAGCAAAAAACGTATTCATTATGAAGCGCAGCATGGCCTCAGGCTTCGCTGGAATAGACAACCCGCTATTTTTCAAAGACAATGCGCATATGATTTTCGGTGATGCAAAAGAATCGCTTAACGCGATTATTAGGCAGTTTTCGGACTAGTAAGCATATAAAAAAAGCCCCAACATTGGGGCTTTCTGTTTTACCGATATAATATTTTAAAACACTTTTCAACTAGCGACTAGGAAGTGTCCAGTTTGGTCTTTCAAAGTGGCAGGTATAACCATTTGGACGGGTTTCCAAATAATCTTGATGCTCTGGCTCAGCATCCCAAAAATCTCCCACCGGTTCTACTTCGGTAACTACTTTACCTGGCCATAAGTCGGAGGCATCTACGTCGGCGATCGTTCTCAAGGCTTCCGCTTTTTGTTCCTCAGACACAAAATAAATAGCTGAGCGATAAGAAACACCAAGGTCGTTTCCTTGTCTATTTTCAGTGCTCGGATCATGTATCTGAAAGAAGAACTCCAAAATTTTCCGATAGCTAGTCACTTCATTATCAAACTCAATTTCAATACCTTCCGCGTGAGTACCATGATTCCGATAGGTAGCATTTGGCACTTCACCACCGGTGTAACCTACGCGTGTCGAAATTATGCCCGGGCGCTTACGAATAAGATCCTGCATGCCCCAAAAACATCCACCCGCTAACACTGCTCGTTCATTTGCCATTACTATAATTCCTCAACTTGGTCTAAATAAGCTTCATATCCTTCATTTGCCATTTCATCCTTGGCCACAAAACGTAACGAAGCTGAATTAATACAGTAGCGCAGGCCACCTTGATCTGCAGGTCCATCAGGAAACACGTGGCCTAAGTGACTATCACCATGGGTAGAGCGTACTTCTGTGCGCACCATTCCAAGGGACGAATCAGTAATTTCATTTACATTAACCGCGTCTATCGCTTTCGTAAAACTTGGCCATCCGCAGCCTGAATCATACTTGGTAGACGATGCAAACAAGGGTTCCCCTGAAACTATATCAACATAAATACCCACCGAGGCATTATGCAACAGCTCACCAGTACCGGGACGCTCTGTGCCATTCTCTTGCGTCACTCTGAACTGCTCCGAAGATAAGGACGAGATTACTTCTTTAGATTTCTGATATTTGTTCATGGTTTCCTCTTTACTGGAACAGACGTTATATTTGCAGGTACACAATAGACCCAACTATTGTCCATTATATTTCATATATAACGCTAATGTTAGTAGCTCCACATTACGAAAATATAATGATTGGCTGCAGTTTCATATCTTAATCTTTAATTTACGCTCTTAAACACAGAGCAAAACATTTTCACATAGTTAGTGAGAAACAACATAACGTTTATAAATTGGCGCAAGTTTGTTGCTTTTTAGTAATTGGGCAAATGGGAAATCGTCATCTATAGCGACAAAGGTAATATCAGTTGGCCTGGAAAGTGCCAATAAATAGGTGCATAGAAGACATAGCAATAAGCTGATACGAATCAATTTTACTTGCTCCGATAAATTATCGATTAATCTAGGCTAATCTACGCGATACTTTGGGTCAAGCTGTACGCCAAGAAACGTTTAAAAAAGTAAACAAAGCAATTACAATCTTTATTTACATACACATGTAAGTTTTAACCCTTATATTTATCAGGAGTATGTATGGATATTTTTATGAAAGTTGCCATTGAAGAGGCTCAAAAAAGCCTTTGTGAGGGCGGTATACCGATAGGCTCAGTCATTGTTTATAACAATAAAATTATCGGCAGAGGCCATAATCGTAGAGTGCAGTCTGGCAGCCCTATTTTACATGGCGAAATGGATGCATTTGAAAATGCGGGCAGACAAGCGGCCAGCGTTTATCGTCAGGCTACTATCTACACAACTTTGTCACCTTGCTGCATGTGCAGCGGTGCAATAATGTTGTATGAGATACCCAAAGTCGTGGTTGGCGAAAATCAAACCTTTATGGGAGAAGAAGAACGCTTGAGAGAAAAAGGCGTCGAGGTTGATGTACTTAATGACGAGACTTGCATACAAATGATGAAAGACTTTATTCGCCTGAACCCAGCGCTATGGAATGAGGATATTGGCGAAGAAAGTTGAGCGGAAGCTGAACAGCGATTAGTGAAGGAAAAGTTTGATTAATAGCATGTAAAATTAGCGCGCAAAGAAAGCCCTCCAACAATGAGCTCGTTTCAGTTTTATTGTTTAATTTTTTATACATCCCGTGATAGAATCCGGGCTTATTCTTTCAAGGAGCCATCGGAATGGCGTACGTCAAATATTTAATATTACTTAGCTTATTCGCCCTTGGCTGCGACAGCTCCCAGCCCCAGCTACCGATCTCCCATCTCCAAAATGCTAACTCCGACCATCAGTTCGCCCAGACCGAAGACACTATCGAGAGACTCATATACCAAGCCCAGGACTTAAACCAAAGCGAACGAGTCGCTTTTTTTAGCAAAGAATTTCTTGAAACACCCTACGCAGACGGGCCACTTGGTGACGGCGATCCCAACGGATACGATAGTGACCCTCTTTATCGCTTTGACCTATTTGATTGCACCACATACGTAGAGACCATCATGGCTCTATCACTTGCCGAAGATTTCTCTGACTTTGAACAAATTATTGATGCCATTCGTTATCGAAATGGCAAGGTTTCTTATGTCACCAGAAATCACTTCTCTTCACTCGATTGGATTCCAAATAACAAGACGGCCGGTTTCATTGAAAATATAACCAACCTAGTGAGCGAGCCTCACTGGGCGACGACCACAATCAACAAAGTGGCTTGGTATGAAAAACTTCACCAACAGGAGCTCGACAGCTTTTTAAGCGAAGCCATTCACGTCCAACCCACTGAAGCCACGATTCCCTACATCCACCTCGACACCCTTTTTATACCCCAGCCCGTGCCTGCCTTTGAGCAAAGACTTCACGACGAAAGTGTGGCAGCGCTCAAGGCGAAGCTCACGGGAAGCCCTGAAGATAACGAGGAAACTCGTGCTGCAATAAAAAAAGAGATTAAAGCCGTTGAACTGGCTTTTAAAATCGGCCATTCGAAACTGTCGACAGAAGTGTTAAATGCAATCCCTCACGGATCGATCATTAATATAGTGAGACCAAATTGGAATCTCAAACGCTACATAGGTACAAATCTCAACATTTCTCACCAAGGCATAGCCATTTGGGACAATGGACGACTCTACTATCGCAACGCCTCTTCTTTGAAGAAGAAGGTCATTGACTATGATTTTGTCAAAACATTCCAAAATCATCTCACTAGTTCGAGCATAAAAGGTTTTGACGTACTTAAAATTACTGACTAAAGCGCTTTGCGGTCTTCGCTTTTCGTAGATGACATACTTAGGGAATACCCAATTTGCCAGTGGGTGCTGAGTCTGGCTTTAGCGTTGAGACTACTACTGGCAAGATATCCCAGTGAGTTGAGTAGCATAATGAGCATCATTCATCGCGCCATATCCACGCATATTGTGAGGTGAGCTGGATTATCAAATAAACAAGCGAAGACGGGTGCAGTGACACTAATTTAACCCTTCACTACTCATAATGGGTAACGGATAACTCATGACGGACAATGCTTATTCTAGAAGTATCGCCATAAAATCATTCTTAATTATTACCTCTGCTCGTTTTGATTAAATTTTACACTTAATCCCTTGCTTTTCTTGCGTTATTATCTTAACCGTCTCAAAATGCCGCTTCTTCATCAACATAACATCCTCAATTAAATCTTGTAAACCTTGAGTGCCACCAGTTTCATTGACTTCTTTATCCGTTAAATCATTAACCTTGTTATACCTTGTGACAAAAGCATTATAACTAGGGCTGCGAAGCATTCCATCACAGGCCATAACTTTAGGGCCCTTACAAAGTTTTATTGCACTGTGACATGACGCGACTTTTCCAATTAGATCACGAAGTTCGGTCTTCCCAGATGCATCAGCATCAACATTTACATTCACTAGCAGTGACAATAGTAAAAATATAACTCTCATATGTATTTCTTTATTATTTTTATATACTTCGAGCAATTCTAACACAAATCTATTGATTGACGACTCGCTCAGCTTCCCAGAAACTTCTACTTGATGGTCAAGAAAGTCTCACCTGAATTTTGCTTAGGAGTCGTCACAGTCACTGTAAAGAACAACGCTAGGGTGTTAGGGCTGCCGCACATAGGACCAACTTCCGGGAGCATCCGTTAACACAACAGTATCCTTTCCTGTTTTACTTAGGTAATCTTTGACAGGCAGATCATCCATTTTGATGGTTCCCATACGTTCAGAATACATTGGAATTCTGCCTGAAATTGACCAAGTGATAATTTCACTTCTTTGATTAGTGCTTACCCTAACTATGGCTTCGGCGATCGGCTTGGGGTCGCAACCTGATCGGCCACACATCTCTAATTTGAATCCATTTAGATTTGTTACGTCTTTATCTAATAACCCTTTCGGTAACACACTATCCAAGTCGATTTCAACAATAATTCTAATGTCTGGTTCGTGGGGTAGGAACCTCTTTCCATCGTAATAGTATGTTACCTTTGCTGAGGCGAATCCACTTAGCATGCACATCGCCACGACGGCAACTGCTTTGATAGAACTAGTATTCATGTTTGTTTTCCTTTTTATCAATTGAGATATAGATCTTTATAACATAGCGCTTAAGTTGTATATATTTTTTTTTCTGTTTACACCTAGACGCGACAACGCAAGCCAAGTAAAAATATAGAACATTATTATTGATGTATAGCAATATCCATTTGGTAACATTTAGGTAAGCGCTAATTTTATGCTCGCTTTTATTTTTGCTTTTTAACCATAAAATATCCTATCAATAAAAAAACAACACCAATTACTAACAATAAACCAGGCCCAAACCAGTTAAGCCAACCATCATCTATCAAAACATTTTTTTTATCATTAGGATCATAAAAAACCGTAATTTGGTCCCCTATTTTCCAACTTGGGTGACTACTTCCTACCTTATCTCTAAACTGGATATTTTCTCCGGTTACTGGGAATCGATATTCAAAAATAGAATAATAAACCGTTGAACCATCTGATGTAGAAGATTCCATATCAATAACCTGACCAATGGATTGGTCAGTACTATTGAGAAAGTCTGCCCTTTGTATTGTCCAATAACTTCCTCCAATACAAAGTCCTAAACCTATACATACAGATAGATAAGATAACCAAACCGGTACTTTTGGTTGCTTCGTAAACTGTTCTTGTGTTTCTATAAAATTGGCAGAGGGTTGATAATTATGCTTATTAATTGTTTTAACTTTATGGTCAACAACTAAGCTTTCAGTTGCACTTACTCTAGAAGCTTTTTTTTCAGTTTTATGGGCCGTGTGCTTTTTATAGTCAACTAAATCTCTAAAGCTATGAATGTTCTTGTCTTCTAACTTTTGTTTAAATTGAACCGCCTGATAAGTTATTACCAATAAAATGATGGCTGAGATAGTTAAGGTAACTTGATCAAAATGAAAGTTTGCAAGACCAACAGCTAAAACGACAAATCCTAAGAAAGCAAAAATACCACCTAAGCAATAAGGTAGGTTTGTTTTTAATCGGGCATTATGAGGATTATTATCTTTAAGTAACACAGGAACTGACTCACCAATATCATAGAACATGCTGCTACTAGACATTGTGCATTTAAAACAGTACTCATCACCTCGATAACGAAACTCGATAACAGGTGTATACATTTTTGTAGAATCAAATTCTTTATTTGATATGTAATGTTCATACCCTTTAAGTTTCCCAGTTATCTGTTTTGCTACTTTACCAAAAGTATAAGTGTCATAAAGCATAAAGCATCCAAAAGCGATGAACACAAAACCTACAATAACTGGGATACTTTCCATAATTAGTCCTAAATTCACAAACGGCTATCATAGATTATAGAAAAAATACTACATATACTTGGTTTATTCAGCATGTAGGAACTTTATTGGCATTTCGATTTTCGAACTGACGGAAGATATAGGTAAGTATGCCGCTAATGTCGATTCACAGATACTGGTTTGGCGGCTTCGCTAGGCAAACAAAAAAGCGAAACACATAATGTATTTCGCCTTTTTAATATTTAATTTGAGCTATTTTTGTTTGCCGTGAGACAGTACTGGATTAATAAGCAGCTGTTACAGCCAACAATACCAACCGTGCATTTAAATGACACGTGTTTTCATCATCAACTTCTAAACGGTTAGCACCGAATTCTCGTCAAATGACACAGGAGAAGTGATGTAGGCGTCAGCGTTCCAATCATTTTCCCATTGATCATCGTTTAATAAATAGCGAAACTGATAGTCAGCGTCTTTTGGCAAAACAACGGTAGATGAAAAGGACCCGTTTTTCAATTTCTTCATTGGCGTTGTTGTAACATCCCAGTCATTGAAATCGCCCACTATTTGTACTTTATCGGCATTTTTTGCCTCATCTGTTGACAACTTAAACGTGACTTTGCAAACTGGTTTAGTTTTTAGATATTGTTTCTTGAAGCTCATGCGCCTCTCCTTTTAGTACTAAAAGTACATAATATAGGGTATCGTATAAAAAACAAGCTAATTAATGTTGTATTTTTGTAACTAAATTACATAAATAGTATTGCTCAGTATGCATGCCAATTATATCAGCTACACGCGGAGTAATTACCTACGCCCTTGCTACACACCATACACTCAGCTTTAATAACTATCTAAGTGGCGAGCCTTGTTGTGTCTTCTCAGTTAAGCGTTTATTCTTCGTACTACTTATTCATTGTTTGATACAAGAAGCTTATATGGACATTAGTACAATTGTTGTCATAGTTATTGTTGTTATTGTGTTGCTATTTATCGTTAGCATTTATAACCGACTCGTTGCACTTAAAAATCAATTTAAGAATGCGTTTGCGCAAATAGAAGTTCAACTTAAACGCCGTTACGATCTTATCCCTAACTTGGTGGAAACAGCCAAAGCCTATATGAGTCATGAAAAAGAGACTCTTGAGAACGTAATTGCTGCACGAAATCAGGCTCAGCAGGGCCTCTCAAAATCATCGAGCGCACCGGGCAACGCAAGCCTTATGCAATAATTAATGGGTGCAGAAGCAATGCTGGGTTCGGCAATGGGCAAACTGAACGTGGTAATAGAAGCCTACCCAGATTTAAAAGCTAATCAGAATATGATGCAAGTATCTGAAGAGCTGAGCTCTACCGAGAACAAAGTCGGTTTTGCGCGTCAAGCTTATAACGACCAAATATTAGCCTATAACACCTACAAACAAAGTTTTCCGCAAAACGTGTTTGCCGGTATGTTTGGGCATGCTAAAGATGCATCTTTACTAGAGTTTGCCGATAGTGCTGCTATTCAAGCTGCACCTAAAGTGTCCTTTTAGTTATAAAAAGGGCAGCACTTAACCAGAGCGCTTATTTGTCATAATGAATTTTTTCGAATCACAAGCCAAAGCACGAAACCAAACTAAAACCCTAGTGTTTCTATTTGGCGTAGCCGTTTTGTCACTAATTGTGCTTACCAATTTATTAGTGATGGGCGTTTTTGGCTATTTCGGACTCGATGGGCAAGCAATTACCCTGCAATATATTGTTGACCAATTCCACTGGAAAGTATTTACGGCAATTAGTATCGTTGTACTAATTTTCATATTTGTCGCTAGTTTATACAAAATTTCGACGCTATCTGGCGGTGGCAAAGTTGTTGCAAAATCATTAGGCGGTAGCCTAATTAATCACTCTACCGACAATCTGTAATACAAAGTATTACTCAATGTGGTTGAAGAAATGGCCATCGCTTCAGGCACTCCAGTCCCTTCCGTTTATGTGCTTCGATAAGAGCCCGCGATTAACGCCTTTGCAGCAGGGTTCACTATTGATGACGCCATAATTGGGGTAACGCAAGGTGCGTTAGACTGCTTTAACCGAGAAGAGTTACAGGGCGTTGTTGCACATGAATTTAGCCATATTATTCATGGTGATATGCGATTAAACATGCGCTTAATAGGTATATTGCATGGCATTTTGCTTATTGGCTTACTTGGCTATTATATTATGCGGATGTCTGGCGGTAATAGTCAGTCTAACAAAGGCAATCAAGCAGTATTCTTAGGAATAGGTTTGGTCATTATTGGCTACGGCGGCACTTTTTTCGGTAACGCGATAAAAGCCTCTGTTTCACGGCAACGTGAATATTTAGCTGACGCCTCAGCAGTACAATTTACGCGAAACAATTTAGGTATAGCCAATGCATTGAAAAAAATTGGCGGTTACTCTTTTGGCTCTAAACTTGAAACGACAGAGGCGCAGAGCATGAGCCATGCGTTTTTCTCAAATACACTAAGCAATAAGTTTAGCTCTTTATTTTCAACTCATCCCTCCTTACCAAAACGGATAAAGCAACTTGAGCCTAGCTGGGCCGGTACCTTCGAACATACCAAAGCAATGAACAATACAGCACTAGATACTAACGCGGCCAACATTAGTCAATTGGCAAAAAAAACGTCCAAGAACGGCGTAAAAGACCCATTAAATACAAAAACAGCGGCAGAATTGACCAACAGTGTGGGCAAATTAGAGCAGTCACAAATTGACATAGCCAGCGCTTATTTGGCAAGTATGCCACCAAAGTTAGTACAAGCCGTGCGCACTACAACGGGCGCTCAAGCATATGTGTATGCTCTACTGCTGAATGAATCTACTCATCTTAGCGTCGCTGAACGCCAGCTTGAATATTTGTTAGCGCATTTACCGGGTAGTCTTTATCTCAAAACAAGTTCTATAAGGGCAGAAGTAAACGCCCTACCTGTTCAATATAGATTACCACTACTTGAAATTGCCCTGCCACACTTACGTCAAGTACCTAGGCAAAGATACGAAGCAATGTTGCAACAAATGCAATACTTGGTATTCGCCGACAAGCACTTAAGCTTGTTTGAATGGTCAATTGCTAATATTGTTGCAAAGTACTTAAATACTGAGTTTGAAACCGCCGACAAAAAACAAGTGAAGTACCACACAATTAAGTCTGTGCAAACTCATATTGAATCATTGATAAGTGTATTAATGATTCAATATGAGTTTTGTCAGCCTCGTGAATACGATAATATCCTGGCGAAGTCAGGCGGTATTTTAAATACTAAACAACTATCGATTAAAGTTAATGGACAAGACGCAATTGAGGAATTTGCAAACGCGATAAGCGCGCTTCAATATTTGTCATTTGATTTGAAAGAGAAGGTACTTCAGCTTGGTATTACATTGTCACGCAAGACAAGGTCTACACGCCACAAGAACATGAAACCATCAGAGCTTTAGCAGAGTGCTTGGGCTGTCCTATCCCTATTTCTGGGCCTATTAACGGCGCTATTGCACGCTAGACGAATAATGACGATGCCTAAAGTTAGTAAAGTGGACGGTTAAAGTAAACCTCCCTACACCAGCAATATCCGCAAATTCCGATTCATAGATTGCACTATTTATTAACCCCACCTATTTTTAAGTATAACAAACATATTTTGGTAATATAGCAAGTTGAGTATACTCATAATGCTGTAATCGATAGATACAAATAATCATAAGCTTCTGATTTGGCTTATTATTAACTTCAATTAAAATATATAGTTATCAATTTTGGTAACACCAAAATTAATTCTTGATTGACAAGATGTTGTGATATTAGTTACATCATGTCAACAGCACGAAAGGGACAGCTAACGTCGTGAAAACGTAACGCTGATGACATCTACATATAAGTTATGCGATAGTTTATGCGTAACTTATATGTCACCAAACACCGCGCTTTGTTGAAAGTTGGCAAAGGGCTTTCTTATTTTTTGAAATGGAATTAGGTAGTCGTTAATGTTTGCTAAAGGTTTACATCCACTCTTATTCTCGCACTTATTCTTTCTACTATGCTTGTTGCTTGTGGTGACTCACAAGATGACTCAAGCAATTCAGCCAAAAATGAGTTACCACTAAACTCTGGGGATGGCGTGTTAGTAGCAAACCAACAAGAATTTTTGCAACGACAGAACCATTCCTTTCGGCTCCTACTATGTTGATAAAATTGCAGTTTATTCAGATACTGCAGGGACGGTAAGTGTATTTAATGATGACTTTGAAAGTTATGACGTAGGCGAAACCTTAGATGGTGATACTAGCCTTTACAGTCTAGCTATTCACTCTGAGGTTGCAGTATTTGATGCAGGTGATGGCACTGTGGAGCCTACACCAGCTGTTTTCTTTGATCTAACGGCTGCTGTTGCAAGTGATACCGCTGAAGTATTAACAGGTAATGTAAGCGTTATTGACCCTGATGAAGGTGAAGCTTTTATTGTTATGTCTACGATTATGGGAACGTTTGGCCCGCTCTCTATTATGGAAGACGGCTCGTGGACTTATACGCTAGATACAGCAAATGAAGTAATTGCTGCCCTTATCAACGGCAAGCGTGAAACTGATACTATTATTATAGAAACTTTTGACGGCACTACCGCTGAGTTTGTGATTACTATTACCGGTGTAGGCGTTGATATAGGCGGTGCGAACAACGTGGCCGTTGTCATAGACACAGGTCCTGGTGACACCGGTGAGTTACGTTATGCACTTGGAGACGACGGGCCACTTGCTCAAGGTGAAATTGAGGTTTCTGTTAAGCGTTTAGACGATGACCTTGATAAGGCTGCCTTTTTATTTGTATCGTAAAAAGTCTATTGACCGTGAACATGGTCCAACACCAATGGATAGGGAAATTGCGTTATTGCTTGTTAAATGAAAGTTTCCTAAAAGCCTCACATAGCATAGCCAATACACCCTCTACATTTATCATACTTTAGTCGGTAATAAGCGTATTTATACCTATTGTTGCAAAAGTTGGATGTGTTATTTTTGAAGCCTATAAACGACTTTAGTAAGGGAAATGCTTATGTTTATTGCAAAACCGTATCTGCATTTATTAGACTGTCCCGCAATATGATGGACTATGTAGCAAAATGATAAAATCATCTTCATTGAGTAGCGGTAAATCTTGGTCTATCCATAAAAAGTCATATCTATTCTAAAATTAAGAAAAAACTACTTTGTGTCACCTCCAATAATGAGACTTGTGAATAAGCCTCTATTACGTGAGTACAACAATGACCAATAAATTAGCTAAGTTATCTATTATTATGGTAACTCTCATTTCAATGACGCTGTCAGTCATTATTATCTTAGTGTTAGGTATTAGCAGTATCAACCAGTCATTTTCTTCGCTTGAAACAACCCAAGTATCTAACCTGACCACAAAACTGATGTCTAAACTTGATGCTGTAGCACATAATTTTGCAGTTGAAAGAGGGTTAACCGCGGGGTTTTTGGGTGCGCCAAATGAAGAACGACGAAGTAAAGTGCTGCAACAGCGGATAAAAGCTGAAGACGCGGTCGCAAAACTAGAATCATTAATAGCTTCAGATCAAAGGTATATTGACTTAGGTTTTGTTGAAAAACTTAGCTTGCTGCAAAAAACGTTACAAGTTCGTAATAGCATTCGTTTGCAGGTTAATCAAATTCAGGGCCAAAATGCTTTCTTGTATTATTCTCAGGTTAACCGTTTGGCGATTGACGCAATGGAACTCATTCGTAGTTATAACAGTTATCAAAATCAACAAGCTGGCATTACCATTGCTATCAATTTGTCATGGTTAAAGGAGCGAGCAGGCCAAGCCAGGGGTAAAATTAACGGTATTTTGGCAACCAACAGTTTATCTGTTTTCAATAAAGGCCAAGTTGGATTTTACGTAGAAGAAATGAGTACTAAACAACAGGCGCTTTCGGTGCTGCTCTCAGACCTTTCATTAGCTGAGTTCACACAAATAGTGGATTCAAGCGACGCGACTAATATTAATAATACACACAACTATATTCTAAGCAGCGGCGATAATTTCGATAGCACAAATAGCCCTATTAGTAGCGAAGATTGGTTTGCTACTGCAACTTCAGAAATTGTTAAAATAAAGGGTCTGCTAGACAATCAATGGGCACAAAATCTTTTGTTAGCCGAGTCGAGTGAATCCTCTGCTAGATTTTGGATATATATTAAAGTTATCGCAATCAGTTTTCTCTTGCTTGCACTAATTTGTATTAATCTATATTTAGTCAGCTCCTTGAAAAACAATCTAAGTTTATTAATAAACAAATTAGAGTATATGTCTGATGAGCGCGATTTAACGGTAGATTTCCAAATTAATTCAAAAGATGAATTAGGTGATATTTCTCGCTCCATCAGTAGAAGTATTGGCACCTTAAAAGATCTAATAGTTTCTGTATCAGATGCTACCTCCAAAAATACAGAATTGACCGAAGCATTTAAAGTGTCAAGGAATGTGGTTATTGAAGATGCTTCAGGCACACAAATGATTGCTAGGGGAATCGTTTCGGCTGTTGATGAAATGTCAAGTGTTAGCGCAAGTATTGCACAAACTGCCGTTAACACCAAAGACGCAAGTGATGCCCTAACAAGCCAACTTGATGAGTCTATGCAGCTTACAAAGGCAAGTGAATTATCTATTTCCCGTGTATCTGACAACATGGATGACATATCTGGAAAAGCGGCGTCAACGAACGAGCAAGTCACCCAAATATCGAATATATTGGAGAGTATTAACAGCATCTCTGAACAAACTAATTTATTGGCTTTAAATGCGGCTATAGAAGCGGCAAGAGCAGGCGAACATGGGCGCGGTTTCGCAGTAGTCGCCGATGAAGTAAGAAATTTGGCCTTAAATAGTCAAAAAGCTACAGTACAAATAGCCGATTTACTGAAAAACCTCCAGCAAGCTAGTACCGGCGTAGTCAATGCAGTTGATGATGGTCGAAATTCAATTTCTAATGCGCTTGAGACCGTTAGCAAAGCAAAAACCTTGTCGACTAAATTATTTGAACAAGCGTCACAAGTGGGTCTACAAGCAAGTCAATTTGCAAGCGCTTCTGAAGAACAAACAGTGACCGCAGTGCAAGTCTCAGAACAAGCAAAACAAGTACTAGGTGCTGCAACTAGAGAGTTAAAAGCCATTGGCGAATTAACAAACATATTCGATAATATTGAGGCAAACGGCTTGGTATTAGGCGATTCAGTAAGGGGATACAAACTGTAGCTGTCACTTGCCCATTTTGATACCTTATATATATTTGCTTTCCATTTCGCGTAGTTATACTCATTTTATCAAATATATTTTGTGTGATAATTTGGTATGGCAGAAAATCGTGCGGTAACCGAAAGACGGATGTCTATTGTAAATATATTTTCGCCAATAATTACGTTATTTGGTAATTTTGTGCATGCTGAAAAAATAAAAAGCAATAGGCTCAACCACCTTCGGGTTGGTAAATATGTAACACAGCGATATTTGGCTGCGATTTTGCTTGTCTTTCTTATAACAATCATTGGTAATACCCTTCTCTACAATTCCATTTCCAAACAAAATAGTAATTCCGAGATAATAAATGTAGCGGGCTCGCAACGAATGCTATTGCAAAGAATTGCTGTATTAACAAAAATAACTTACTTTGAAGATAAAAGCGTCGACGACGCACAATCAGGGGTATTACTTCTTGCAAGTTTACATCAAATGGAAACGCAGCAGGCCCGTCTTTCCCTTTTTTTAGATCAGCTAAGAAGCGCTGACCAAGAATATTCATTATTAGAAACTCATTATTTTAGTGAGCCAGTAAAACTACACGAACAATTAATGCAGTTTAATGAATTGGTCCACGTGTTTGTTGATACAGGTTCGACTAACAAAGTACTAATGGATAAAATAAGCACTATAGCTAATGGTCCGCTGCTTTATCAGTTAGACGAAGCCGTAAAGCTATTTCAGATATACGCCGAAGATGAGCTAATTTTCACGTCGACGATTGTAAAAGCTAATACCGCTATCATTATTATATTACTCATTTGCCAAATACTCTTCATCTTCCGCCCCCTTACTAATCAATTAGCTAAGCAAGCTAGTGATCTAGATATTAAGGCTCATATCGATAATCTTACCGGCCTGCCGAATCGACAGGCCTTTACAGCGCGATTCGCTAAGATCGTTGAGAACGCGCAGAAACATCAAGATTGTGTATCGCTCATTGCACTTGATCTGGACTGGTTCAAAGAAGTAAACCACAGTCATGGTCATATAGCAGGAGATGCCGTGATCAGTGAAATCGGAAAACGCTTAAGCCCTCTTATAAGCAATACTATGCAAGTGGCGAGATTGGGTGGCGATGAATTCGCGCTAATATTTACACATGAGAATGGACAAGAATGGGCGATTCAACAGACTGAAAAAATTCTACAAATGGTCATACAACCAATCGAATTTAAAGGTAGGCCGCTGTTTATTACTGCAACAGTCGGCATGGCCAATTACCCCGAAGATGCAACGAACATAAACGAGCTATTGCAAGCGGCAATTTATGCGCTCAGATTAGCCAAAGAGACAGACCGTGGGACTATTCAACCATTTTTACAGTCCCAGCGCGATGATATTGAACGCGATAAAGTCATTTTAAAAAGCCTCGAACGCAAAGAAGATCTCGATGGCTTATTTATAGAATTTCAGCCGCTTATTAATTTGCAAACACAAGAGATAACAGGATGTGAAGCGCTTGTGCGATGGAATCACCCTGTATTAGGCCGAGTTGCCCCAGATCAGTTCCTTAAACTCGCCATTTCCCATGGCTATGGCGCATTCATTGGTGAAATTATACGGGGACGCGCAATGGAGGGCTTCAAAGAGCTGCGCCTTGCCGGAACACCTATACACAGTTTGTCGATAAACTTAATGGATGTTGAGTTAAAAAGCCTCGCCGACGCGGCAGAACTGATAGAACAAATAAACGCTTTTGGTCTAACACCACAAGATATTGAAATAGAAGTTACTGAAGATGTAGTTCTCGATCGCTTCAGCGGCGATTTAAATCGTAAACTTTTCGATATGCGCAGCGCTGGTTTTCGTTTAGCACTTGACGACTTTGGCACTGGGTTTGCTAGCTTAGAGCATCTAGTGAAGCTGGAAGTTGACGTTATTAAACTCGACCGTACATTTGTGGCGCAAATTACAAAGGACGGCAGATCGCGACAGATTATAAGTTCAATTATTAAGTTGGCGCACAAGCTATCGGTTAAAGTTGTTGCGGAAGGTATCGAAACATCGGCGCAGCTTGAAATATTAAAGGCCTTTTCTTGTGATATTGGCCAAGGCTACCTTCTTGCTCGGCCCATGACAGTGCCTAAACTGCTACTGTGGTACCAAGATTATCAGTTGGCGAACACTAAGCATTTACCCCTCAGTCGTCAATCCTGAAGTGCAATGAATAGTGAAAATAGCGAAATCCTAATGTAATGCTTAGCGCTCGCCTATGATTGTTTTAAGTTTTCCTTAACATCTATATCAATCAAATGGACGGGTAAGGCCCGTTCTCCACCCTTAGATTGTTCTATTATATGGTTTAATTGACTGTTAATTTCTGTCTAACGGCGTTATGTTTAAACAACTAAAAGTATTGGCCTTCTTAGACACGCTACATTAGTGGTAGAAAGATGGTGAAATCAAACAAACTCTCGTAAGGGACTATCATTAGATGGTCTTTAAAAGTATCAGAAGGTTTTAGCGCATGGTAAGCAAAAAGAGTAAACAGCCCATAACACCTATAAAAGATGCCGAAAAAGTTGTGAGTGACACTAAATTCGGTTTCCCAATTATAGGGATTGGTGCTTCTGCAGGTGGCTTGGCAGCTTTAGAAAGTTTTTTTTCTGGGATGCCTTCGAATAAAAATTTGGATATGGCCTTCGTATTAGTTCAGCATTTAGCGCCGGATCACAAGAGCATCCTTACTGAACTGCTGCAACGCTATACGCAAATGTCGGTAGTCGAAGTCGAGGATGGTGTCCTTGTTAGACCAAACAGCGTTTATATCATTCCGCCCAATAGAGACATGGCTTTTATCAAGGGCTCATTACAACTGTTGGAACCTGTGGTTCCGCGAGGTCAGCGATTCCCTATTGATTTTCTATTCCGTTCTTTGGCACAAGATCTTCATGAGAGAGCAATCTGCATCATCCTTTCTGGCACGGGAAGTGACGGTACGCTTGGCCTACGGGAAATAAAAGGTGAAGGCGGTATGGCCATGGCGCAAACCCCAGAATCTTGCGAATTTGACGGCATGCCTAGTAGCGCAGCTAGTACCGGACTTGTTGACTATGTATTGCCACCACAAGATATGCCTTCGCAACTCATTGCCTATACACAACATACCTTGGGCCAAGCAAAAATACCGGTCGCTAAACATTTGTCACAAGCAGAAAATTTTTTGAAAAAGTTATTCGTCCTGTTACGGGCCCAAACAGGCCACGATTTTTCTGAATATAAGCAAAGTACCATTAATCGTCGCATTGAACGGCGCATGGCTGTTCATCAAATTGCAAAGCTAGAAGACTATGTCAAATATATGCAGCAAACGCCTGAAGAAATTAATGAGTTGTTCAGGGATTTATTAATTGGTGTGACTAGTTTTTTCCGTGATCCTCTAGCCTTTGCAGAACTAGAGAAAGTGATCACCCCAGGCTTATTTAACAATAAGACTAACGGCAGTGAATTCAGGGTGTGGGTATGCGGTTGCTCTACCGGCGAAGAAGCTTACTCTATTGCTATTATGCTACAAGAACAGTTGGAGGTGTTGCCTCATAACGGTGTCCCTAATGGTTTTAAAATTCAGATTTTCGCTAGTGATATTAATAATTTGGCGATTGAGCAGGCCCGACAGGGCTTCTTTCCACAAAGTATTGCGAATGATTTAACACCAAGTCGTTTAGCACGTTACTTCAGTTTTGATGTTAAAACTAAAGCGTATCGCATCCACAAACAAATTCGCAACATGATTATTTTTTCCGAGCAGGATGTCATCAAAGATCCGCCTTTCTCCAAACTCGATCTAATTTCTTGTCGCAACCTTCTAATTTATATGGAGCAACCCTTACAAAAGAAAGTAATTTCGCTATTCCAATATGCCTTGAAGCCAGGTGGACTTCTGTTTTTGGGAACCTCAGAAACTCTCGGTGAAATGAGCTCGATGTTTATTACACTTGAGCGTAAACAAAAACTTTATAAGCGTAAAACCGATGATTATGTTGCTAAATATCCGTCTGCGACCTTGTCTATGCCGCTCATTGAAACGGGAGAAGCCGACAGCTTAGAGGATCTGCCATACAATACTCCTTTGCAAGAACTAGCTGAGAAGGCAATGCTAAAACAGGTAATTCAAGCCGGTATTTTGGTTAACCAGAAAGGCGATATTCTCTATCTACATGGCCGTGCTGGCGCGTATCTTGAACCTGTTACTGGAGGGCCTAACTCATACAATATATTGCGAATGGCGCGCGAAGGCTTGCAGCCCGAATTAATAGTTGGGTTACATAAAGCAGCCTCAGAAAACGGCACGGTGCGCAGCTTAGGTTTACGCGTTAAAACCAATGGTGATTTTAGCACGGTAAACCTGAGTGTAAGTCCTGTCAAGACCAGCCTAACTAAGGAATCTACAAGCACCTTATTCATGGTGGTACTAGAAAAAGCAGAGGTTCAGCTTGAGGGCTCAGCTAACGCTTCGGTCACTACCGGAATTCCAGAGGCCGATGCACGAATAGCTAAACTAGAGCAGGCCTTGCAAGACAAGGATAACTTTATTCAAAGTGCTAGCGAGGAGCAACAGTCTGGCTTAGAGGAGCTTAAATCAGCGAACGAGGAACTGCAGTCGATTAACGAAGAGTTGCAATCGACAAATGAAGAGCTTGAGACATCCAAAGAAGAGATACAATCGATAAACGAAGAACTAGCGACCACCAACGCTGAGTTGCAAAGCAAAGCACTGGAGTCGGCTCATCTTAATAACGATATGAATAACCTAGTCGTTGGAACCGGGATTGCCACCATATTTGTCGATCTAAAGCTCAACATATTGCGTTTTACGCCCGGATTGACCAATATTATCAGTTTAGTTGAGTCAGATATTGGCCGCCCCTTGATGCACTTCACCTCAACTTTGTGCGACTATAATCAGCTCGATGAAGACCTTCAGGCTATGTTACACAGCCTAATTCCGCGAGATATCGAAGTACAGACAAAAGACGGTAGCTATTATATGCTGCGAATGCTCCCCTACCGCACCACCGACAATAGAATTGAGGGTGCGGTAGTAAATTTCATCAATGTCACTGAGCACAAGAAGGCAGAGCTATCACTCGAAAAAGCCAATGATCAGTTGCGTCTCGCTGCTGTTCCGCGCGATGCCAATGATGCAATTCTATTACAAGATTTAAAGGGTAACATTATGGCGTGGAATAACGCTGCCTATAGATTGTATGGTTGGAGTGAAAAAGAGGCCTTGACGTTCAACATTGCCAAGCTGTTTTATAAAGATCAGAACGGTGAAGAGTTAAGAAAGGTCAGGCAGTTAAGCCAGAAAGAAGTTCTAGAGACGTATTTTACGAAACGCGTCACTAAAGACGGCTCGGTCATTAACGTCTGGCTTACAGCCACAGAGCTCGTAAATGAGACTGGAGAGGTATATGCAATTGCCACTACCGAGCGATTACACAGAGAAAACAAGTAACGGAAAATTAAAACATGAATAACGGACTAGCCCACAAGGATTATGATTTACGTCAACGTGCCGAGAGATTACTTGACATAAACAAAGGCGAGGGCCTAATTCCAGATCCTTCCTCAGAAGCAAAGCAACTTCTTCACGAGCTGTTGGTGCATCAGGTCGAGTTGGAGATGCAGAACGAAGAACTGCGAATTGCGCAACAGCAACTTGGAGTTTCTCAAGCCCGTTATTTTGATCTATATGATTTGGCACCAATTGGCTATATAACACTTGATAACAAACGATTAATTAAAGAGTGCAACCTGTTCGCGGCCAGAATGATAGGAATTAGTCGCGATACATTAATAAAAGCGCCTATCTCTCAAATACTGGTAAAAGATGACCAGATCGGTTTTTATGATAAGCTCATGACCGTTATTGAGTCAGATGCTCCACAACATTTTGAGATACGTTTGGTACGAAACGATGGCGTTGTCTTTTGGGGTCTTCTTCAGATAATTGCCATGGAGGCTGGCGAATATTGGCTAACCATGACGGATGTATCTAGCAACAAGCAAATAGAAACCGAGTTGCAAGCAAGTGATAACAAGTTTAGAAGTATTTTTGAGCAAGCAGCGGTAGGCGTCGCTCGTGTGAGTTTGGATGGAGCATTGTTGGAGGTTAACAAAAAGCTGTGTTTTATTGTTGGATATTCGCAAGAAGAGCTTTTATCTAAAGCGTCTCAAGACCTTACACATCCAGACGACTTAACGATGAATAAAACTGCCAGAAAGCGGCTCCTTAGCGATGAGATCAAAACTTACTCAAACGAAAATCGTTATTATAATCGTAGTGGTAATATTGTGTGGGTGAACCTAACAATGAGCCTAGTAAGAAACATTAATCATCAGCCTAATTATTTTATTTCCATAATTGAAGATATCACCCAGTACAAAAGTGATGAAGCCAAACAGCTCAGTTTAACGGAGCAACTTCATCAAGCCCAAAAAATGGAAGCTATTGGTAATTTGGCTCGCGGGATTTCTCACGATTTCAACAATATGCTGGCCGTCATTCTTGGCGAAGCCGAGCTGGCTATGAATGAAATGGAACCTAGTAATCCCCTGTTCGAGAATTTAGAAGCTATTATTAAGGCCGCCAACCATTCCGGCAAGCTAACGCGTCAACTACTGATGTTTGCCCGAAAACAAACTATCGAACGTAAGGTGCTGAATTTAAATAAGTCTTTATCAGTCACAATAGACGTACTGAGACGATTAATTAGCAAGAGCATTAGTCTGTCGTGGGATACAAATGAGGATCTTTGGCAGGTAAAAGTGGACTCCTCCCAAATTGAACAGATAATTGTTAATCTGTGTGTCAATGCCCGAGACGCTATAGAAAACATTGGTTTTATAAAAATTAAAACACTTAACTATATTGTTGATAAAAATAATCACGCTCAAATAGAATCAGAATCGTTATTAAGTCTTAAACTTGGAGAGTATGTACAAATTTCCGTTAGGGATAACGGCTGTGGTATGACCAATGCTGTTCTAGAACGCGTGTTTGAACCATTCTATACTACAAAAAAGTTAGGCAAGGGAACTGGATTGGGCTTATCTACGGTTTTTGGGGCAGTAAAACAGAATGGCGGATTCATTGAGATTTTAAGCAAACCAACTGTAGGAACAAGGGTTAACGTTTATTTTCCTAAGGCCACAGAGTGTTAAATAGGTAAAAAATAATTATTTCAACCAGCATTGTTGTTACACCAATCAAGTTGTAACTATAATGTTATATGTATGTAGAAATATAGTGCACTTACTTATTATAGTCATCTATCTTCCTTTCAACAAACAAGTGGCATTTATACTATAAATAGTAAAAATAGATTTGATGAATAATATAAAACATCGCTGTTGTCGTTTTACAACGAAGATGGAATCCATTACACTTTGCCCAGATTAGTTGGTTAGCCATAATTATTAGTAATTAGTAAAATCTCTTGGTATGGCGCCTGCAGCGTTTGTTGCATGAAATAGTAGAGATAAGTGGAACATAAAACAATATACATCATAGATGATGAAGCATCTGTCCGAAAAACCCTAGAGAATGTATTTCGCCTAGCGGGGTTTACTGTGCGTGTTTTTGATAACCCTCATACGGTATGTGAATCTCCGCTTGAAACCAAAGATAGTTGTATTTTGCTCGACCTAAGTATGCCTGAAATGAGCGGTCTTGAATTCCAGCAACTTTTACTCGATAAAAAAATAAGTATTCCCATAGTATTCTATTCTGGTAAAGCGGATGTTGACTCTGCTGTAGGTGCAATGAAAGCCGGCGCCTATACACTTATTCGCAAACCAGCTTCTAATAAACTACTGATTGAAATGGTTCTGGACGCCATTGATGCTCATGTTCAAATAGATCCCTTTAAGGGCCAGTCTGAGCAAGCATTTGAATGTTTACAGGCCCTATCCCAGCGTGAGCTACAAGTAGCCGAACTGGTGGCCGATGGTCAAACAGCCTCAGAAATTGCCAAACAATTATTTATCAGCCGTCGCACAGTTGAAGCTCACCGCGCTCATATCTTTGAAAAATTAAAGATTTCATCGGTAGCTCGTTTGGCACAGTTAGTGCTAATTGCAAAAGTGCATTTAGGGTAGTTGTAAGCGGCTACAGTTTAGTGGGCACGAGTCCTTTTTGCCCACGTTAAATTGAATTTATCTTTAGGCATAATAGCGCCTGGCATCTCAATAACCTGCTTAGCCGCATAACTCGCGAGTTCAGTAGCAGTTTTAGTATTTGATCCTTGTAAGCGTGCACCAATATAAATACCGTTGAACGCATCTCCAGCAGAGGTAGTATCGATTACGTTATTGCTTGGCTCAATTGGAACAATTTCGGTACCTTAATTAGTAATAACATGAACCGCTTTTTCGCCATGCTCAAGACTAATTTTCTGAAGTCAAATTGCTTACAAAACGTCAGGCAAGATTCAACATCGCGTAGTCCATATAACTTTGCAAAATCATCAACCCCTGGCATTAGCCAATCAGACATTTCAAAAGCAATTTGCAAAGTTTGCTTAGCGCTGTCTTTACCATCCCATAACGTTGGGCGATAATTAGGGTCAAAAATAATAAGCGACCCAGCGGCCTTCAGTCTTTTAATATGCTCGAAAAATAGGTCCCGCTGGTCACTATTAAGAATCGCTAAGGTAATACCCGAGAAAAATACGACATCAAAAGATGCCTGCATTTGTTCTTCACTTAAACTTGTCATCATCAATTTAGCAGCAGACTCGTTGCGCCAATATAAAAACGAGCGCTCGCCACTTTCTTCGTTTAATACCATTAACCTAATATTGTTGGTAGTTGGGGCGTTTATGGACATGACGCCAGCAGTATTAATTTTCACGCCTATATTTTTACCCGTAGCAGTATCCTTAGGGATAGATCCTCTGAAGTTTGGCATTATGATGATCCTGAACCTTTGCATCGGATTATGTACGCCGCCCGTAGGTGCTATCTTATTTGTTAGCTGCGCGGTTTCAAAAGATCAAAATAGAAAAAATGATTAAACCTATGTTGCCACTGCACATAGGGATGATAGCAGTGTTGGTAATGGTAACGATGTTCCCATCTATCAGTACCTTTTTACCCAGTTTGTTGACACCATAACTACATAAAAGAGGGGGCAGTTGCCTGCCCCCTCTTTTATTATGCTTGGTGCATCACCAGTTTAGGCGTGCGGTCTACATAGAACAGCCCCCAGTGCTTTTCAGGCTCCTGAGGATGATCTGAACCTTTCCAAGGCTCGTCAAAGGCCTCAAACACAAAGGTTAATATTTTTTCACTGTTGGTCCACGCTAATAATTGTTGATAGTACTGCGCTTGCAACTCATCAGACGCATTCCATGCTTCAATACCGCAGCCATTTGATTGGGTTGTCCAACCCGCCTCGGTAATCACAATTGGCATGTCCGGATAACATTCTTGCACCGAATAATAATTCTGTTTGGTATATTCCAAGGCGTTTTCAATACTTTGGAATTCCCATACTGGGTAGGTATGAATTGATATAAAATCGAGTTCAGCTACCAGCGGTGCTAATTTATTGGTCCAGGGTACATAATTTTCACAAAAAGTTACCGGCTGTTTAATTTCGGCTTTAATCCGCTGTACAAAAGCCAACAAGCTTTCCACCGGCACCAAATGATCGGTCCATTCAACACTTGCTTCATTGCCAATAGACACCGAGAATACGATCTCGGGGTAGCGTTTCGCCAAGTCAATCAGACGGTCAATTTCATCGCTATTGTGTTGTTTGTTTTGCTGCAGCTTTTCATCACTAAAATACGCGCCCCAAGGACAATTGGGATTACTAACTTCCGCCAAAATGTCGACGCCTAACATCACCTGAAAATTAAGCTGCTCTTTGGTGGTTACAGACAACACGGTTTCAGCGTGCTGACTACAATCATAAAGACGCAGATACGACCATTCTTTTAATAGCAATAAATCTTCTTTGATTTGTTCATAGCTAGGAAAAATACCCAATCTTGGGTCTTGCCCTTCCCTGTAACCTGAATAACATATAGCCTGGCCATGCTCACTGCCGGTAAGGCGCTCAAGAGCAGTCAATTGGCCGATATTACTTGGCATATTTATGCTTTCCGTCTTTATCAAGAATACCCCAATAGGCACCAACATCGCCCTCATCGGCAACTTTCCAGTCTTCATCAAAAGAAGAAAAGTAAAACATATCAATATTTTCTTGTTCAGCCCAATGATAAGCATCAACGAAATAACGAATAGCATTTTCAAAAGATGGTACTGCGGCTCTTTCTGCTGTGCCCTGATCTGGCCAGCCAGTCTCACTCACAATAACCGGCTTTCCATTGGCCACTTTTGATGCACGGCTATACATTTCTTTCATATAAACTAAGGCATGCTCGGCAGGATAACCTTCCCAGAACGGATAACAATTAGCAAAAATCACATCACATGCGTCTGCCACTAGTGGATAATCTTCAAACAAAAAATAGGCGTCTACGTAGCCAACCTTAACGCCCGGCGCGCCTGCTTTGGCGCGATTTATATAATCGACCAACTGCACGTCGCTCATTTCTTCGCGAAGCATTACTTCGTTGCCTACTGCCAGCATATCTGCATACCCGGCTTGCGCAATTTTTATCGCATTTTGCATTTCTTTTTCATTGTTCTCTAGATCGCCTTCTAACCAAACGCCCACCATAGTTTTGAGGCCATATTCCGCGGCTATTTTGGGGATCAATTCATTGCCCTCTGTGCATGAGAATGTGCGTATCCATTTCACATATGGCAAAATCAGCTGCAAACGCTCATGGATTTGTGCTTCGGTGATTTGAGTGCCAGGTCCTTGACCAGTAATATAAGGGCTAAAAGACAAACCGTGGATTTTGTTGCTTAACAATCGCTTCGCTTCTGTTTGCAATTCTTCAAGCGACATCTGCGCTGTGTTTGAACCACGATGGGCTTGATTTCGATAATACTTTGAGGACATATATTTCTCCGATTAGCACCCGCTCGAACACGAGTTTTCAATCGCTTAATAGTTATTGGTTAAAGAGCACAAAGAATAAACTCTTTGCCCTGTTTTTATACTAGGCTTTTATTGGCCTAACACTCGTAATTGCTGTTACTGAATACTCTTATGCTAATTAGATACTGCTTCTACTGCTAGTTTAAGCCGTCTGTCTGTGTGATATATTCCCCAGTTTTTCTCAGCTATCCCATCTGGTTGGTCTTCACCACCTTTCCATTTTTCATCAAAGGCTTCAAAATAAAAAGACACAATGCGATTGTCTTTAAGCCATTGCCTGTAAGCATCAAAAAATATCTTCTGCGATTCTTCACTGGCCTCAGCAATAATCTGACATTCATCACCATTAGTCGCAATTGAGCTGGTAGCCCAACCCGACTCTCCAAGGGCAATTTGCTTAGTTGGGTGCAATGCTTGAATATTATGGAAGATGTTTTCTGTCCAAGGCATCGCATTTTCAAGTGGTTGTGAATTCCACATCGCATAAGCATGCAATACAATATAATCGAGTGCTTGCGCTATTTCCTGACTCCAGGGTTTATTCCAAAAATTATAGTCATCTGCAAGCGTTACCGGCACATCTGTTTCGGATTGTACTTTTTCTACCCACTTTAAATATTTCGGGATGTCGCTGAGTTCTAGTTTGTGAGCTGACCAATCGACAAAGATTTCATTGCCTAAGTTAACGCTAACCACTATGCCTTTGTACTCATTGGCTAATCGAATGACTTCAGAGATTTGCTGCTCATTTTTTTCATCAGTTTGAGTTGAAGACAGCCAAGCGCCTTGCATCACCCGTACCGGTAATTTGTGTTTTTTTATTGTCTTTAATACTTGCTCGCTAGCACCATCTGCTGCATACATGCGGATTAGGTTCCATGGCATGTCTGCGTTAGTACTTAGCAGCGTCATATCTTCAAGAATATCTTGTTCAGATGATACGCTGCCTTTATGTGGGCTCTCATTGTCGCGATAAGAACCGTATGAAATACCTAAACCAATCCACTTTCCATCTATCGTGGGATCAAAGACTGGTTTTGTTTCTAAAGATTTGCGGTGTTGTACTGACATATCGTTCACCTATAGGTTTAAGCTAAAATGAAAGTAAAAACATATAATAATTTCATGTAGATTTACCTTGAACATAGAAAATAATCCCTCTAGTACAGCAGGTGATCCCTATTGTTAGCAAGTTATTTGAGTTTAAAAGGACTTTATTTAGGTTATTTGGGAGATCTTTTGTTGAGCCGATGTAGACTTTTTTGGCTTTTACAGCTTTGTGAATCACATTTGTAATAGGTACTTTGTCCTAGCCGACACGTAAAAAGTTCATGTCACCGAATTATACTGATTTAGTTTAGAATATGACTACTAAATGGAATATATTAACAATCAGTTTACAATTTATTAAAATAAAAATATGTCGCATTACGAAACCCCTGCTAAAGATCGGATTCCACTTGGTGAAAAAGTCTCTTATGGAACTGGAACACTAGTACTCAACTTATTACCCGCGTCCTTAGGTATATTCGCATTTTTTTTAATAACGGGATTTGGTGTAGATCCGGTATTAGCCGGTTTGTTAGGAGGCCTACCCCGTTTATTTGACGCTATAACCGACCCTATAATGGGTTTCATCACAGATAATACTAAATCAAGATGGGGCCGACGCCGGCCGTATATTGTGGTCGGCTCAATTTTAGGTGGTACTATTTTTGCACTATTGTGGCAAATAGACCCCGCTAGCTCTCAAAACTATATATTTTGGTATGTCTTGTTATTTTCTATGGCTTTTACCATTGGCAATACTATGTTTGCCACACCCTTTGTTGGTTTAGGGTATGAAATGACTTCCGATTATCACGAGCGAACTCGTTTAATGGCTTTCTCGCAGTTTATGGGGCAAATTGCATGGATGATTGTACCTTGGTTTTGGGTCATGATTGCCGACCCTGATCTTTTTGACAGTCAGGCACAAGGCGTGCGGCATATCGCAATATATGTTGCGGGGGCCTGTATTGTTTTAGGTATAGTACCAGGACTATTTTGTAAGGGGATTGACAGCTCTAATATTGAAAACAGAGCAGAAATTTCGTTCAGCACTATAGGCAGCAATGTGATGGGTGTTTTTAGAAGTATTTCCCAAGCATTCAAAAACGCTGCTTTTGTTAGACTTTGCGGTGCCACGTTCTTGGTATTCAACGGTTTTCAGTTAGTTGCATCATTTGCCTATTTCATTATTGTTTTCCATATGTTTGACGGTGATTATGGTGCCACCGGTTCTTGGCCCGCATGGTTCTCTACTATTAGCGCATTTGTAACTGCATTCCTTGTTATTCCTATCGTTACTTGGATGGCGAACAAGTGGGGCAAACGCAAAGCGTTTATAATATCAACCGCAATATCAATGGTCGGATATGCGTTGAAATGGTACGGATTTAATCCTGAAAACCCATGGTTAATCTTTATGCCTATACCCTTGATGTCCTTTGGCATAGGCGGGCTATTCACCCTAATGTTAAGTATGACGGCTGACGTTTGCGACCTAGATGAATTAAACAATGGAATGCCTCGTAAAGAAGGAACCTTTGCTTCTATTTATTGGCTTATGGTCAAACTAGGACAAGCATTGGCGTTAATATTAAGCGGTATTGTACTCAAAGTAGTTGGGTTTGATGCCGGTTTAGCAAGCCAAAGCGTAGAAACGATGACTAATTTGCGGATAGCAGATATCATTATTCCCGCAGGTACCGCCGGATTAGCGATTCTAATTATGTGGAATTATGATATTACCGAAGAAAAAGCGCATCAAATTAAAGAAGAATTAATTGAGCGTCGCGGCGAGTTTTAATATCCTTTAAGAAACCCGATTTTCTTAAAGGATAGATATTGGCTTCAAAAGATCTGCAGTAAGATAAGAATATTATCTCATTGCAGCTTTTGTTTTTGTAATACTAGGTAGATCATCGGTCAATGGTCTGATCCCCATGTATTCATATATTTTGGATGGGTAGTACGCATTTCCTTTTATGATAACCATGACAAGCTGCCTAGTATCACTGATATCTTTAGTAGGGTCACCTACGGCCCCATCTACACGCTTAAGAAAATCGAATGTTGCTAAAGTTTGATAACTACTTTACACAAGCTAACTCTTGATATGCTAATGGCCTACCCTAACACCAGCGCCTGATATGGGAGCAATGTTACGATGCCATTGATGATCGTAAACTGCGAATCCATGATGAATTTAATGCCAGCGCTATGCAAACCGGCGAGCAATTCATCAAAGTCTGCCATGTTACCAAACTTTTAATATAGTCGAGCTTATCGGTAATGCCGCTTAAATCTCCTACGCCATGGCCGCTAGAGTCTTTAAAACTACGTGGGTAAATTTGATAAACAATTTATTCTTTCCACCATTTGCGCAAAGCACGAATATCTTTTTGTTCGGTATGAATAGTCACTTGCACCTCGACTGGCCAATATGTGAATAAGGCAATGTTCGCCATAAAATCATGGTGTATATGGTGATTTTTATAGTGCTTTATATAATGCAGAGTAAGGAACGTTCATTACGGTAAAGGCAATCATTACACCTATATAAGTAACATAAGCATATATAAGCTTTCCGGCATCAGAGAAATTAGGACCGAAGAAAATGGCACTGCCTAAAAGGCCGTATGGAACAGCGCCCCAGAGTAAATATGGTCTGTACTTTCCTCAACGTGATTCGGTACGGTCGCTAATAATGCCCATGATAGGGTCACTTACCGCAACGGTAATTTTTGAGATAAGTAACATGAAACCAACGGCGGCAGGTGCTATTCCGTATACATCAGTGTAGTAATAAAGCAGGTACAAACTAAAAAAGCCTAAATAGAAATTAGACGCCGTATCACCTAAGCCGTAGCCGAGTTTTTCCTTGAATGAAAGTGGCGCTAAATCAGCTTTGGTAGCCATCTTCTCTCCTATTTTTATTATGATTGTGCCGCAGTGCTGGTGCTTAAATCTGCGCGCATAAGTTTACATATCATTTACAGGAGATTGACTTAAACGATTAAGCCATAAAATGCAATAATCACCGACTAAAACGTCTGCACCACACAATAGGGAATAACAAACAAAAAACCATGATATTAATTGCCCCTGCGCTTTTTTCTACACTTTTTGGCTGGTTTTCAGGCGTCGTGTTGATAGTGCTATTTTGTGAACCAACCGTTGAGGCGGCTTTTTCAATTTCGATAGTATACGCTCGGGTAGCGATATCTACGCCATCGGACACCTCAAAAGTATATTCATAGATTGTGTTTTCTTTTGCATTACTTGCAATGGTAATTTGTATATTTGCGTCCTTTGCACCAAATTGCGGCGCGCCTGCGGCTTTTTGCCATGAATAAATTAGCTCATGTGGGTAGTTGTCTGCATCGTTGATAGCTGGAACAGGTATAGTGACAATGTCGCCGGGTCTTGCGGTATAAGTTGTTTTATTTACGACTATTTGCGGCGCATTATTATAGTAAATATCTACCCACTGGTGAGCCTTATTATGGTCAGCATCTTGTTCAAGTACTAGCGCATTTATCCGTATTCTATCTGGTCTATTTAGCGCTTGAGGATCAAACATGAACGATAGTATGCCCTGTTGCGCATTGACTCTGCTCAACGTCCCATCAACCATAGTGTTAAGGTCGAGCGCGTGTTCTTTCGATATCGACACTTGCGCACTGTAGCTGCCAAGGGGTAAGTTTGTTAGGCTAAAACTCAGGGGCATTTCTACTTGGCTACTCACTGTCACGCTAGTGGCATTGCCATGCTCAAACATTAGGTTATTACTGGCAATGACCATTGAGGTAGAAAACAAATTAAGGCTGTTTAGGCCAAAACTAACAGAAGCATACAAGTCACCTTCATCGTCAATTGCTTGAGGGTTTTCTAAGGTCACTGCATATTGGTACTTGTGGCCTTTGTTCGGCAGTTGTTTCCATGTAGTTACCACCTCACCTATTTGATGAGCACTCGCACCTGCTATGCTTGTATATACATCACTTGGTGGAATTTCGTGGGTACTGCTAAAGGTGAAGATAAGTGGGCTTGTCCGGTCATTATCAATCACTTTTGCTAATGACTCAGCCTGAATGAAGGGCACTGAGTTGAGAGCCTTGCGTAAGTCGATTGCCACCTCTTGGCTAATCGTTTGCTTATGCTCACCATCTTGTTTACTGCTGTATTCAAAATAAAAGCCAACAATAGGTAGCTTATAATTACTTGATTCACGATTTTTCAAAAATCCAGCATAGTCTCTATAATCGCTGCTTAAGGTTAAGCTTAGCTCAATTTTATTTTGTGTATTAAGCGCTAATTCATAGTCAACAAAATCGAGCATAGGATTGGTGGCGTTATATTCTCGCTTGCTAACCGCAGTGGTAAATCCTGCGTTATATTGGGAGTCGAGCACGGTCATTATTTTTAGATCGTCTAGTCTAAAATTATCAATACTGCTGGCATCAAAAGTAAACGTAAGCGTTTCACCGGCTTGAGGTGCTTGTAGGTTTTCACCGTCAATCACTATAACCGTGTTTTGAGTCGCATTAGCATTGGTAAAGAGGCTTTCTCCCGCGTGTAATTGTGCGTGCAAATGCGGGATGATATCGTCATATTTATTGATGTGGCCCGTAAATATAGACACCGTATCGTAGACAGTCTTGTGTAAATCTAAATCGGCTATTTGCTGCGCATTGAAAGTATAGCTGGTTTGATTGGCTAACAATGGAATTTCAATTTTTTGCTGCTTGTTCACAGCATGATTGTCGAGCACATAATTGTTTCGTAAATTGCCGGCTATCGAGAGCACTAATATTTGACTTTGTGCATTGCTATTGCTTTTATCCCAGCTAATAGTAAAGCCACTCGATTGTTCAGGACGTATACTCATTGGGTGAATGTTGTTGCTAAATCGCAAGGCCGATGTATCGTTCAAAAACCTAACTGCATCGGCGGCATCAGGGTCGGGCTTAGATACACCGAATGAAGCATTTCCATATGTTAATTTTGGTGAACTAAAGAAATTTGAACGCATACACGAAACCGAAGGTGCTGCTTCTTTGCAGCTTAAACCGTAACTCATAATTGAGTAGGCGGGAGCGTCAAGTGAGGTGTAGCCAAAATTATGCGTATACGGTAAAGACGTTCCAGCAACAATTTTGCTGCCATTGTTGTCGCGCTCATGATTGAGCCCTATTGTATGCCCAAGCTCATGCATTGGGGTTCTGCCAGTTTCACACCCAAGCTTGATGTTTATTGTGACAGGATAAGTATGGTCTGTGGAATAAGAAGCGGTATCGAGCTTTTTACCGTTTACGCCTATGGTGGCAAAGCCACAAGCGTTGTTGTAAAAGTGTTTACTGGCGCCTAAGTTATAAATGATATCCGCTTTGTTTTGGGTTAGCGCAATCGCGGTCAATTGAAACGTTGCGTCTTCTTTACCCCATATTGGAAAAGCAACACGTTTGAATTGGTCGTCTGCTACTACTTCGTTTATGTAATTTAATGGCAAGCGCTGGATAACCACTTCACTGGTTTCTATTTGAAGCGACTCTACACCGCTTGTGACTAATGCCAAATTGGCTAAATCGATACCGGTTTGAATGCGCTCGTATAGGCTTGAAAAATGAAGTTCACCGTTATTTTTATGCTCTTCAATAATCGCGTTTTCAGATACCAGCACACGCACTTTTTTAGCGTCAGGAGTCGCTAAATTACGATCTAACGTTAGGCCACTTTGCGTGCTTCGTGTACCGCTCATTTGATAACTCTCCCAAAAGCTGGTTTTAAAACCGCTGTTCTGGGTTTGCAGTTCGCTACTATTGTGACCAATGCCGTCATTTCCATGGCCGGCTATTTTGTTAAATTCATCAATAAGAACAGTCACCGAATTTTCATTGAACTGATAACTCGTGCCTTTGTAGTTTAGCAATGCGCTGAAATTTTTATCCGCATTCTTTATTAACATGCTTGAAATGCCGTCACTGCCAATATAGTAAACATTAGATGAGGTATTTGATGCTTGCCCTATGGCTTTAAAGCTTATCTTGCCTAACGTGTATTGTGTTGTTTTGTGTTCGCTCGCCTTAGCCCCAATCTGTTGTGCCAAAGCTTCTATAAACGGTGCGTGCGTAAATGAAGAACGAGTTTGCGATTGGGCATTATCTGAACTATTTAGCGCAATAGTTGGCACACTGTCGGCGCCACTGTGCGCCTGGCCACCAAAAAGTAAGCCCAACGAAACTGCAGATAAAGATAAGACTTTCAACATTGAAAACGCATTCCTTTCATTAATATTATTCGCCGTTTCACTGCGAATACTGACCGTTGCTACTAGTTCTAAGTTGTCATTTTACGCGTGTTTTTTTCACACATATTAGCTAGCCTGAATCATCAAGCATAATGAGTATGAGTTGGGTATTGATTTGATGGTAATGGTATGACAATGTTCGCATAGACTTTGCGATCTGCACAGAATGCCTTTTTTAGACGCCGTTATTGATGCCCATGAGAATCTGTAATCAAAGGAGTAAACAGATATTAAATTTATACATACTTCTGACTGGCACATAGGCCGCCAATTTCATAATGTTTCATTGCTTGAAGACCAACGCCACGTGCTAAACCAACTGATAGACTATATTCAATCTGAAACCGTCGACGCAGTAGTAATTGCTGGTGACATATACGACCGCTCAATTCCACCTGCAACGGCCGTTGAATTACTCGACGAAGTACTCACAAAAATTACCATGGAGTTAGGCGTGCCGGTCATTTTAATACCAGGCAATCATGACAGTGCTCAACGCGTTCGATTTGGGTCAAAGCAGTTAAGACAATCAGGCTTGCATATTATTGGAGATTTAGCTGACATAACCAAGCCCGTTATAATTTCATCGCAAAGCGGTGAAGTCGCATTCTACGGCATTCCCTATACCGATCCTGAAATGGTGCGTAATTTCTCGGGAAAAGACCTCAGTAGCTACGATGATGCACACACCTATTTAGTCAACAAAATCAGTCACATTAAGTCATCTAAGCAGGCTAATGTATTGATTAGCCATTGTTTTATAGACGGCGCTGAAGAGTCTGATTCTGAACGACCACTGTCTATTGGTGGTTCCGACAGAGTAAGTTATCAGCCTTGCGAAGCTTTTGATTATGTGGCGCTTGGGCATTTGCACGCGCCTCAATATAAAGGTGCGCAGCATATTCGATATTCAGGCTCTATTTTAAAATACAGTTTTTCAGAGCAACATCAAAAAAAGGGCGTTACTTTAGTTGAACTAGACGAAAAGGGTACCGCCAAAACTACGCTTTTACCGCTTGTTCCATTGCGTAACATGCGCGTTATTGAAGGTATACTCGCCAATATTATTGCGCAGGGTATGATAGACCCACATAAGCAAGATTATTTACTGATAAGAATGACCGATCGCCAAGCCATATTAGAGCCCATGGCCAAACTGCGCGAAGTTTATCCAAATGTTTTGCAGCTTGAAAAACCCGGCATGCTGACTACACGCGACCAAATAACGAGTCGCGAAAAGCTAAAAAGAGGCGAGCTTGATATGTTCCGCGACTTCTTTGTGCAGGTATCAGGGCAAACCATGACATCGGAGCAAGACAGTGCGATAGAAGAAACGATTACCGCCCTGCTAAAACAGGAGGATAAAGGATGAAGCCGCTTAAGCTTACCATTCAAGCCTTTGGCCCTTTTGCGGGTAAAGAAGAAGTTGATTTTACCAAGTTAGGCAATAACCCTTTGTTTCTGATCAACGGCCCTACGGGCGCAGGCAAAAGCTCTATTTTGGATGCTATTTGCTTTGCCTTATATAGCCAAACCACCGGCGCTGAGCGCGACCCGCAGCAGATGCGCTGCGATCACTCCAAGCCAGCCATACCATGTGAAGTTAGTCTAGAATTTATGCTCGGGACAAAACGCTATCGAATTTGGCGTTCGCCCATGCAAGAGCGTCCAAAAAGTAGAGGTGAAGGGACTACTTCAAAGGCAGCTGAGGCAAGGCTATGGTATTTAGACGGATCTGAAAAAGGCGTATTATTGGTATCTAAAAGCGTTAGTGATGCCACTAAACAAATTAATGATTTGATGGGTCTTGGCGTTGATCAATTCAGACAAGTAATGGTGTTACCCCAAGGCAAGTTTCGTGAATTACTCATGGCCGATTCAAAAGAACGAGAAGCTATTTTTAGCCAGCTCTTTGAAACCCATATTTATAAGAAAATAGAAAACAAGCTAAAAGAGCAATCCTCGGGTATTAAACAAGCAGTTGAGCATCATCACAGTAAAGTGCGCGGAATATTAGAGGGTGCGAATGTTGCTTCTCATGCCAACCTTACTGCAGAGATTGAGGAATTAAGCCCGCTATTAACAAACGCTAAATCAGAAAAAGACAGTGCGCAGTTTTTGATGCAAAAAGTACAAACTAAAAAGGATGAAGCTAATACTGTAAATTTGCAGTTTGATGATTTGGCAGTAAAGCAAACAGCTTTGGCATCGACTCATGCACGTAAAGGTGAGGTTGAAACAAAACAAACCCTTTTGGCACAAGCGCTTAAAGCACAAAGTATTTATCATCTACATACTAATAATTTGTCATATTGCGCTAAGTTAGTTAGCACTCGCATACAACATAGAACATCGGATGACCAACTCTCAAGTGCCAAAGTTCATCATGTACATGCATTAGAAAGCCTCGCGAAAGCGAAAAAAAATGCATCAAAAATAGATACTTTGAAGGCGCAACAAAGCGAATTCAACCGCTTTTTGAAACAGCTAGTCGATCTAGACGGAGCACATAAAGTGCACGTACTTGCATTAAGCACCGCGACAAAAAGCAAGCAAATATTTGAGCATAAAAAGCAAGAACTAGCTGCGTTGGCGAACGAGCGCAATGAAAAAGAAGACATCATTATTAACCATGCTGTTGCGCTGGAAGAACTTTCGGGGCAACAACAAACATTGGAAAAGCTTGCTGAAAAACATCTTGAACGCACACAACTTGACACTACTCAAGAAACCATACGTAAATGCATAGGCCAACAGGGCAATGATCAGGAGCAAGTGCAAAAAACGACATCTTTATATGCGAAAGCCAAAACTAGTGCGACTGAAACTGAATTTGCCTGGCATAGAGGCCAATCGGTGTTATTAGCAAAAGAATTAGCCCATGACTCACCCTGCCCCGTTTGCGGCAGTAAAGATCACCCAAACCCAGCAAATTTAAGTGAAGATATCACGCTAGTTACCAAAAACCAGGTCGACAGCGCTCGCGCACAAGAAACGACCTGCAGAGAAAGCATGCAAGCAGCAAGAGACACCCTTGCAGCAACGACTAACGCACTAGAAACACAAAAGGCCCGTTTCGCCGAACAAACAAAACGCTTAGGTCAATATGCTGAAATGTCGCTTGCAGAACTGACCCAAAAACAAAGTAGCGTAAAAGCAAACGTAGATTCACTCATATTATTCCAAGCCACAAAAGCAACACTAGAGCTGCGAGTAACCGATATCAAGGCCATACAGGCACAAAGCACACAAGCTCTTATAGGCCTTGAGGCGCATGCTACAAACGATAACAACGCGGTAATTACTGCTGAGGCAAGCGCAAAGCAGCTCAACGCGCAAATTCCTAAAGACCATCAAGACGCTAGCAAGCTCAAACTCACTATTGAACAACTAATCAAAAAAATTGAGCAACTATCAAAGCAATTAGGCGCTGCAGAACTTGAATTTTCGAGTAAACAGTCTGCACTAGATCGCGCCCATGCAACCGAAAAGGCGCTACTGGAGCAACTATCTGAACAAGAGAAACTAAGTAAAACCGCAGCGAACAATTGGCAACAAGCTTTAGATAATAGTCAGTTTAAAAACCTCGAAGATTTTTTACAGCTACGACTAGGCGAACCCGAACAAACTACTTTAAAACAAGCTATTGAAAGCTATCAGACTGAGTTTGACAGCTTACAAGCCGTGGTTAAGCAATTAACCGAAACACTCAAAGGAAAAGAAAAAACCGACATCGCTGCCATCGAGCAGTCTCTTAGTGCTCACACCCAGATATTTGAGGAGAAAGACAAAAGTTGGCGAGCGCTAGATGCGCGTTTAAACAATTTACTCGAGGTAAATGAAAAACTAAACAAAGCTGCCCGAGACAACGAAGCGCTCAATAAACAGTATTCGGTAATAGGTACCTTAGCCGAGGTCGCAACCGGTGCAACTGGCAACAAAATTAGCTTACAACGATTCGTCCTGAGCGTACTGCTTGATGATGTGCTTATACAAGCCTCGCAACGTCTGCACATTATGAGTAAAGGGCGCTACCAACTTCTACGTAAAGAAGACCGTGCAAAAGGCAATAAAGCATCGGGACTTGAACTTGAAGTACACGACGGTGATACCGGTAAACCTCGCGCGGTGGCTACTTTGTCGGGCGGCGAATCTTTTATGGCAGCACTGTCATTAGCGCTAGGCTTGTCCGACGTGGTGCAGTCCTATGCTGGTGGCATACGCCTCGACACACTATTTATTGACGAGGGCTTTGGCAGTTTAGATACTGAATCTTTAAACGCGGCTATTCGAGTACTCATTGACCTTCAAGCCAGCGGCCGCATGATTGGCATAATTTCCCATGTAAGCGAGCTGAAAGAGCAGATGGCAAAGCGGATAGATGTGGTCAGTAGCAAAATGGGCAGCAGTATTAGTACCATTTCATAACGACATATCAACATGCTTAATTAGAGCCAATCACTTATATACTTTAGTATAGTTAATAAAATCGTCGTTAGGACCCAACTCGTCTCAAAACATGTCCTTCTCACCTTTTTTAATTGGCTGTAAATTTTTTATTTTTATAAGATGTTAAAAAATTGTGAAGCACTGTTAGAGAATCTATGAAGAATAAAACTAAATTTATGTTTGCACTGATATTTTCGGCAATGCTTTATGGTTGTGGCGGCAGTGGGACAAATGAACCGACAGTAATTATCGACGCAATAGCACCTGCAATTACCCTAAACGGCGAAAGTAGCGTTACCTTAATAGTGGGCGATACTTACGAAGAGTTAGGCAGTACTGTAACCGATAACATTGATTCAGGCTTAATCGCGAATGTTTCTGGTAACGTCGATACTGTAGTGCCTGGGTCTTATGTAATTACCTATACAGTTTCAGATAGTGCCGGCAATTCGATATCAACCACCAGAACGGTTATTGTAGAACCCGCACCTGACACCCAAGCGCCCATAATAAGTTTAATAGGTAACGCAATCATAAATTTGACCGCGGGTGATACTTATACAGAGCTCGGGGTGACTGTTTCCGATAACGTAGACACCGATCTAACAGCTGTGATCTCGGGTTCAGTCGACACCGGTACTGCTGGTTCATACACTATTACTTATACCGCAATTGACGCTGCTAACAACGAGTCTAGTATCAACAGAACCGTGAATGTTGCGCAAGCACAAAACCCTCAATCAAATGCTACCGCTTTCATTTTCCATTCACAAGCTAGTGACTCGTTCGCAATGGAGTTTTGGGGAGACACATGGGACACAGACACGGTATATACTGATCAGCCCGCTGATACCACTTTTACAAAAGCGCTAGAAATTACTAAAAGTGACTCGTGGGGAACCGTTGTTGCCTGGGGAAATGAGTCCGAAAATGCCATTGACATCACTGCCTATACTCACGCGAAATTTAAAGTAAAAAGTGACGCTTTTACGGCGATACAAGTTTTTGTGCAAAGTGCGTCAATGCCAGAATCTAACATAGTATATAGTTTTGCTTCGGGCACTACTTTGGCCAATGGTTGGACCGAAATTCAAGTTACATTGCCTGACTTTACCGATATGACATGGTTCTCTCTTAATTTTATTGGTGAAAACGCAACAACTGTTTTGTTGGCCGATGTATATTTTACTACCTTAGCGCTCGAACCAGTAGAAGGCCCTGAACAAGCCGCGCCCAATCCCCCAGACTTTGCCGATGATGAGGTGATTGTTTTATTCAGCGATTCATTAACGCAAGACAGTTTTATTGGGCTTTGGAATGCAAATTGGTGGAACGCTCCTACTTACTCGCAAGGTGATATAAATGGTAACTTATTTGCCAAATATGAAATAACTGCAGGCGGTATTGCCGGCGGAGTAACCGGTTTAGAGTTTGGCTTTGAAAATGGTGAGCTAAATGCCGCTACAAAAACAACATGGAACTTCGACCTATTTGTTGAATCTGGTATTTCACAAGTTGAGGTGCAGCTGGTTTCAGCAGACGGTGGTGCTAAATACATTGTTGAAAATCCGACTGTCGGCAGTTGGGTAAGTTATGAACTATTGTTTAATGACTTAATCGACAATGATGCCAATGGCTCTGGTGTGCTCGACAGCAGTTTGTTACAAAGCATTGGTATTCAACTGTGGGGAGTAGAGGGACAATCGGTTTATGTTGATAATATCTATTTTTCAGGTCTTTCGGTCTCTTATGATTTAACCGTTAATGTTGTCGATAACAATAATGCTCCATTAGCAAATGCCAATGTTTCAGTTGGCAAACAAGCTGTAATTACTGATGATACAGGCACTGCAGCATTAACCTTGCCTGAAGGTGAGCATAAAATAGTGGTTGCTGCGGATGGTTTTGGACTGGCGCAAAACAATCAAATTATTGTAGGTGGTGACGCTAACCTATCTATGAACCTTGCTTTATTAAATGCTGGCCCGTTATTACCGGCTCCTTCTCCAACCGACAGCAACGATGATGCATTTGTTATATACAGCGACGTGCTAACGGTCGACAAGCCGATTTCGTTTTGGTCTGATAATTGGTTCAATGCGCCAACGTTCTCTGAGGTCACCATCGAGGAAGAGAGAATTGGTAGGTTACAAATCATTCCTGATGGCGTATCGGGTGGCGTTACCGGTATACAATACGGAATTGAAGGCGGTTTAGTAGATGTGTCAAGCGCTACGGGACTGCGTTTTGATATGTATGCAACATCGGGGATAACGCAAGCTGTTTATCAAATTGTGTCTACCTCTGGCCCCGGCATTTCAACCATGCTACCCGTACCAACACAGCAGTGGATAACCGTAGAACTGCCTTTTTCGGACCTTGTCGACCCAACAGGTAAGTTTGATCCAGCTAGACTAAATCAACTGGGCATTCAACTGTGGGGAACCACCAGCGATGCGGTATACATAGACAACATCTATTTTTATTAATAGTGAGTTGAAAGACTTAGCTTGAGCGTTGTCTTAAAGACAATGCAAATAATACTACAGCTAATATAGGGAAAACACCTTGTACAAAAGCTGCTCGCGTTAGTTCTGGTGCACTAAACGTCAGTACTAGAGCAGCGCCTAACATAGACAGGCATGCATACATCGACAATGCAGCTCCTACATTTCTGGGTAATTTATTTACAAAGAGAACACCTGTAAGAGCCGCTAGTGCCAAAAATAAGTTATACCAACCTTGATTGTAGGCAAACAAAGATACAATTTGTGCATGCTCAAAAGATTCTATTAAGAAACGAGAATAAATTTTTTCGTTTAAAAAGAAAATACTCTCCATAGCAAAAATAGCGACATGTAATAAACCCGCAAGGAAAACCATTAGTTTGGTTGCAGTTGTCATTTATTAGTACTCCCTAATATAAAATGAATAACGCTAACTAGGATTGTACAGCATAGACAATAACATGACGATACGTTGTCTATTCAAAATATCGAAACGGCGCGACTCGTTAAACGGTTAACTTTTCATTACAAAAATTTAACATTTATTTTAACCGCCTTTGCTTGCAAAACGCCTAAGCCTTTACTTATATGGGCTGAGTATATAAGTGTATCCTTTTGTTGCCATACAACTTGTAAGTGAATTGTTAAGTAACGTGGCAAAATTGGATGACTAGGAGTACAACAATAATTGCTCGGTGGTCCTCATCAGGAACGTCCTGCAAAACTATAAAAACACTTCATGAAGGACTAAATAGAGAAAAATTATGATAACAAAAAACGCTAGTAACAAGACAAAAGGCTTTTCATTAAGCCAAGTCAGCGTTAAATTTAAATTAATCGCAACTGGATTATTTTTATTAACGTTTGCTGGTTTTGCAAATGCAGCAGCTGGTTTAGCAAAAGACGATTTTGTTGGTATTTCATTCTGGATAATTTCAATGGCATTGATGGCATCCACAGTGTTTTTCCTTTGGGAAACTCAGAGCGTAACTGCTAAGTGGAAGACCTCACTCGTAGTATCTGGACTGGTAACTTTTATAGCTGCTGTTCATTACTTCTATATGCGTGACGTATGGGTAACAACTGGAGAATCGCCAACTGTATTCAGGTATATAGATTGGTTGTTAACTGTTCCATTGCTGATGATTGAGTTTTATCTTATTTTGCGCGCTATTGGCGTGGCATCTGCTGGTATATTCTGGCGCTTGTTAATCGGCACCCTAGTTATGCTTATACCAGGGTACTTGGGAGAAGCGGGATATATCAATATCTGGACAGGCTTCATAGTAGGTATGCTAGGTTGGTTCTACATCTTGTATGAAATCTTTTACGGTGAAGCCGGCAAAGCGGCAGATACAAAAGCGACTGATTCAGTTAAGTATGCATACAAAGCTATGTGCTGGGTTGTAACCGTAGGTTGGGCTATTTACCCAATTGGTTATGTATTTGGTTACATGGGCGGCGCTGGTAGTTCAGAAGCTCTTAATATTATATATAACCTAGCGGATTTGGTAAACAAAATTGCGTTCGGTCTATTGATTTGGTATGCAGCTACCTCTGAAAGTCAAGCAGCAACAGTAAAATAAGTCTATGTTAAGGCTTAATTTTTTGCTGTAAAAATTAGTTTGCGGCCTCAACATGAGGTTGCAAACTCTACTTCTTAGGTTAGAGTGATAATAATGATTCAAACAAATACGCTCCCTATACCGCAACTATCTTTCATACTCCAGCAGTGTGAAGAAGATATGCTTTTTCGATTACAACACAACCAGCCTTCCCTGTTTCATTTGAACAGCGGTGGCAACCGGTCACGAGCGAAACTATGCATTGAAGCTGGAATTGCCCTGCAACTTCCCAGCAAAGCAATCATTGCATTAGCTTGTACTATCGAATTATTACATAATGCATCGTTGGTGCATGATGATCTCCAAGACTCTGAGACGACCCGCAGAGGCCGCCAATCGGTGTGGAAAAAATACGGGAATTCACACGCTATTTGTGCCGGCGACGTGATGATTTCAGCCGCATATGGCGCGTTGGCTGATGTTGGTGCACACCTATCTTTGGCCTCACTTCTAACGCATACCCACGAAGCGGTTTCTACTACAATACGTGGACAATCACGAGACATCGACGCTAACAGCAATATCTCTGAACAACAATATGAAGACATTGCAGCCATGAAATCAGGCCCGTTAATTCAACTAACATTAGGATTACCGCTGCTAATGGCTGGTCATAACCACCACGTGCAAACAGCAAATCAAGCTTTGCATAAATTTGCTATTGCCTATCAGATAGTAGATGACTTAAACGACTGGCAACAAGATTTACAGCATAACCAACTTAATTTAATTAATTTACTAGCAACGAAGTGCAGCATTAAAGAAGCGATTTGTTTTGCTCGCAATCGTGCACAATACTTGCTAATGCAGTGCGAGAAAGAATTGAAAATACTGCCCGCTAATTGTGCGACATCGGTTATTAAAGCTTCACGAAAATTGTTAGCAAAAGCAAACGAAGGCGTATATGAGTAACAATGCTATTGTAATTGGCGGCGGTTTTGGAGGTATGGCCTCTGCGCTGAGACTTAAAGCCAAAGGCTATGAAGTGTTAATGATTGACCAACGAGAAAGACTCGGCGGCCGAGCCCAGCAGTTTAACATAGAGGGCTTTATTTTTGATGCGGGTCCTACGGTAGTGACCGCGCCCTTTTTAATTGAAGAGTTATTTTCACTTTTTGATAAAAAGATGAAAGATTATATTGAATTAGTCCCCGTAGAACCCTGGTATCGTTTTGTTTATCCCGACGGCAGCCACTTTGACTACGGCGGCACTATTGAAGAAACGCTCGCCCGCATAGATGATATAGAGCCCGAAGATAAAGCTGGATACAAATCACTTTTAGCACAGTCTGAGGCGATTTTTGACGTCGGTTTTACCCAATTATCAGACAAACCTTTTCATAAACTTTCTACTATGCTGTCGCAGGTACCTGCGCTTATAAAATTGAAGTGCCATCGTACGGTTTGGCAAATGGTTTGCGCCTATTTGAAAAGTGATAAGTTACGTCAGGCGTTTTCAATTCAGCCTTTGCTAGTCGGTGGCAACCCTTTTGCAACCACCAGCATATATAGTTTGATTCACTTCTTAGAACGCAAGTGGGGTGTACATTTCGCAATGGGCGGAACAGGCGCTATTGTCGATGGTTTAGAAAAGCTGATGCTAGAACAAGGCATTAAAGTAAAGCTTAACACCAGCGTAGAAGATTTGACCATAGAGAGTAACCGGGTTACCGGTGTTAATACAAATAACGGCACCTTTTTATGCGATAAGCTAATATCCAACATAGATCCTAAGTTTTTATACCGCAACCTTATTCCCAAAGAAAACCAGCGAATAAGCGCGCAAATAAAAACGAAACATGCCAAATTGTCAATGGGCTTGTTTGTACTACATTTTGGTACCACCAAACAATATACCGATGTGGTGCATCACACTATATGGTTAGGCAAGCGTTATGAAGCTTTGCTAAGTGATATTTTTGATAAGAAAGTACTTGCTGACGATTTTTCACTTTATCTGCATAGGCCTACAGCAACTGATCCCAAAATGGCACCACAAGGCTGCGACTCTTTTTATGTATTAGCGCCTGTTCCGAATAATCTTTCGGGCATTGACTGGTCTTCAAAACAGGAGGAGTATGGCGACAAGATTATTGAAGCATTGGAGCGCACTATAATGCCCGACCTATCTAAGTATATTGTGCATAGATTCGCTAAAACACCTGCTGATTTCGAGCATGATTTCAGCAGTGTTGAGGGCAGTGGTTTTTCAATTGCACCCTCGTTCCAACAATCCGCCTGGTTTAGATTTCATAATAAAGCAGAAGGTCCTGAGAACTTATATTTATGCGGGGCTGGTACACACCCCGGTGCTGGCTTGCCAGGCGTGTTATCGTCGGCAAAAGTAGTTGATAACCTTATTGCCTCAGTAAGTGGCTAAGGTATGCAAGAAGATCCTACCGCCCTATTACGCAAGCATGGAAAATCGTTTAACTTTGCACGCTTATTTTTAGGTTCAGAAATTGGTATAGCGGCAGCACGTTTGTATCGGTTTTGCCGGATAATAGATGACATTGCCGATGAAAGTGAAGACAAGCAAGAAGCCGAAAAACAACTTAGACAAATAAAACATAGCATTAGTCAAAATCAAAAAGATCACCCCCTAATAGGCGACTTTTTGTTACTTTGCGAAGAACATAATATTGAGCGAAAAAATGGCATAGTGCTAATCGAAGGCGTAAGCGAAGATTTTGATCTACAGGCTTTCGAGACTGAAAAAGAAGTCGTACAATATGCTTATAAAGTAGCAGGTGTTGTTGGTTTAATGATGGCACCTATACTCTGCGCCGAAGACCAAGGACATCGCTTTGCTATCGATTTAGGCATTGGCATGCAGCTTACCAATATCGCTAGAGATGTTATGCAAGATGCACATATGAATCGTCGTTACATCCCGGGTTCATGGATAAATAGCCTGTCAGCCCAAGACATAGTTTCTAGTGAAGGCGATGAACGAGAAGCTGTGCAAAAAGCCATTAGCCGATTGTTACAGTTGGCCGAGGAGTATTATAAAAGTGGCTTGGCCGGGCTATATTATTTGCCTAATCGCAACCGCAGAGCGATTGCTGTTGCGGCTTATGTATACAGAGCAATTGGTCACAAGTTACTCAAACAGAACTGCAACTATTGGCAAGGCAGAGTCATTGTTTCAACCCCGCGCAAAATACAGTTAGCCTGCCAAGCACTGTGGGATTTACGCACCCATAAACTTGCCGAACGTGACACCCAACATCGCTCCGAGCTACATGAACACCTCGCCACAATTACAAGCCCCGAGATGACATCCTAAAATGGCCAATAATCCTTGAAAACTCAGCCCGCTACTCAGCAAGCAACTGATTTAATTATTATTGGTGCTGGCGCTGCTGGGCTATCTTTGCTGCTAGCGCTTGATGAAATAAACTACCCATACAAGGTAACATTACTCGAGAGAAGCGCCGGACCTCTGAACGACCGGATTTGGAGCTTTTGGGACAATACTCTAGACGGTGTCGGCAACGATAACAACATTCCCAATTACATCGAATCAATCATTTCTCATAAATGGTCAAAGTGGTCCTTGTCAACAAGCCAGCGTAGCTACTCTATGAACAATAGCGTCTATCGCTATTGTTCAGTTAGGTCTGAGGATTTAAGCGCACTTGCACAAAAACGAAACAACGAAAATCCCAATTTCAATATCATCTACAGTCGTAATGTCACCTCTATAATTGATCAAAATGAGAGTTGTTTAGTGGCAAGCCAAAATGAGCAATTAATTGCCAGCAAAGTTATTGATACTCGACCGCCGCCAATAGACAAAAACCATAGTGGCATGCTGCAGTGCTTTTATGGTGAAGAAATTATTGTAGATACAGATGTTTTTGAGCCCTCTTCGGTGAAATTAATGCATCAATTAAAATGCTCAGAGTTGGGAATTGAATTTGTGTATATTTTACCCTTTAGTGCTACCCATGCGCTAGTTGAGTTTACATGCTTTAGTCCAACGCTGATCAGCGAAGATACATTAAGAACGCGCCTTTTTGAAATAATAAATGAATTGGTTAAACCGCATAAATACTTAATACAACGAAACGAAAGTGCTGTGTTACCTATGTATGTAATTAACAAAAATATCGATAATACTGACGATAAGCCTCCCCCTATAAATAGGAATATCATATATGGTGGTATTGCGGGGGGTGCTATGCGTGCGTCAACGGGTTACAGTTTCCTTAACAGTCAAAAGTGGGCAACACAATGTGCTAGTCAACTTATGTATCGCAATTCATTTATCAAACATGCACCCATTAATGCTATATATAGAACGATGGATTTAATAATGTTAAATGTACTGCGAGATGATATGAACATAGGGGTAACTATATTTGAGCATATGTTCAAGAACGTAAAACCCGATAGCTTTGCTCGTTTTATGATACAGCAGGCTACTTTTTTGGATTTATTCAGTATTATTTGGGCAATGCCAAAAAGCCCATTCTTTAAAGCAACCTGTGAATTGATGTTTGTTGCAAAAAAACGCACTCACAAAAAAGCGGTCACAAGAAGTGACTAAACTGCACTATACCCAATTCTATCTTCTCATATTGTTACTCTTTGCCTTGAGCGCTTTGCTTAATATCACGGTGTCTGAAGACTATTTGATTATAGGCCTAGCAGTTGCTGTTATTTTACTAGGTTTGCCTCATGGAGCACTCGACTTTGCAGTTGCTAAGTCATTGAAACTTTTTTCCACGTCAATATCTGCCCTCATTTTTATTACTGCTTACACCGCCATTGCCGCCTTCTCAATCATTTTTTGGATAAGCTTTCCGGCTGCGGCCTTAACGATATTCTTATGTGTATCTGTATATCATTTTTCAGCAGATTGGCGCGCGTCAATGCCTAGGTATGCCGGCATTAGTCTAGCCACGATTATTATTTGTGGACCGGCAATGGTTTATTCATCTGTTGTATTAACGCTATTTACGGCATTATTGCTAAGCAACGAAGCTGCGAATTGGATTATTCAAGGAATGCGATTAACCTTTAGTATTAGTCTATTGGGATTTTTGTACTTTTTAGTCAGCTTGGTGAGGTCCAACAAAACGTTTTCTAAATGGCGGATTGCAGAGTGGATGTCATTACTTATTAGCAGTTTGGTATTTATACCCTTGCTGCATTTTGGCTTATATTTTTGTTTACTACATTCTCCAAAGCACTTACATGATGTTAGTGAAAAGCTCAACGTAAAAGTAGTAAAAGCGATGGTTATCAGCTTACCCTTTGTATTTTTAACGATTTTGTTGGCAGCGGGTTTGTACAGTTGGTTTACTGCACAAGGAAACGCCGTTGAATTGACTACTGTGCTACTGCGCTGGGTGTTTATTGGACTGTTTGGGCTAACAATGTCACATATGTTGCTGATAAGCTTTTGGCATCGAAATAAGCCAATGGATTAGGCTATATTTAGGGTCTATAAACTAGGTGTTGGTAGCAAATTATTATCCTTAATATATTCGAAGACCTGCGGGAACCATGCTGTGAATATAGTAGGATTATTTTTCAGCCACTTTACTATTTCATGCTCCTTCCACCACCGCACCTCCATGACTTCGTCTGGATTTTTTTGCCACTGAACATCCTCTACTTCCGTCACAACAATATTGTCGAACTCATGTTCAATCATGTTGTTGTCGAGTGAGTATTTATAACAAATTTGGCCTATTGTCGACAAACTCAACACGCTATTAATGCCAAGTTCTTCAGATACTCTTCTTTGCGCCGCGTCCTCAATATTCTCATGAGGAAAGGGGTGAGAACAGCAGGTATTTGCCCACAAACCACCACTATGATATTTGTGGTTCGCTCTGCGCTGCAAGAGGTACTCTATGCTCTCCCCTTGCCTACGCATTATCATTAAGGAAAACGCAAGATGGAGGTCACCACGCAAGTGTGCTTCCATTTTTTCTGCATATCCGGTGGTATTGCCTTTGTTATCGACAAGTGTGACAAGATTTATTGGTTCAATAGTTTTCATACTATTAAAACTACCGATTCACTAAGATAGATCACCCCTCACGGGTTTGCATATGCATTTGTTAAAAGCGCGAGTATCGCAATCGTTACAGTTTTTCATACGACTATTTATCCCCAAGAAAAGGGCCAACGCTATTGTTTTTATCGTGCAGTGATTCAATGAAATTATCAACATGTGCTTCACTTAGAGGCTTTGCATAATAAGGCCCTTGTGCGTACTCACAGCCACTGAGTAAAAGTGCATCATGCCGCGTTGACGTAGTCACTCCTTCTACAATACAATCAATATCAAGTCCCTTCGTAAAACTGATGAGCGCCCTTAAAAATTCGAAATTACCTTGAACAGCATCGCTTACAAAGGTTTCTTCTAGCTTTATTTGATTAATAGGCAGGTCGCGCAGATGTTGGAATGACGCTAAGCCTTGAGCAAATTCATTTAAGGTGATGCTTATGCCCAACTCATTTAACTGATGTAGTGTTGTTATCACTTTTTCTGAATCTCTAAATGCCGACGATATTGTAAATTCTATTATTAAATATTTGCTAGGAATTTTCGCTTCATTTAACGCATTTTCGATGGTAGCTACAAACTCGGGCTCCTCTAGTTGGGCACTAGATACATTAATCGCCACGCTGCAATTTTTGTATCCCAACGACAGCCATTGCTTCATTTTCGCTGTAGCCTTTTTGATCATCAAGTGACTAAAAAGGTGTAATTTCCCATTAATTCGCAAGTATGCATACAGCTGTGTTGAAGAAAGCTTTGCTAATTTGGGATGCCGCCAATTTAAATCAATTTCAAATCCTTTAATCGAATAGTCCCTCAGGTTCATACGAGGGTGGAAATCAAATGAAAAATCCTCAGTCTCAATGGCCTCTCTAAGGATGATTTCAATTTTATTAGCATTAACTAAAGTTTGTCGAAGTTGCGGATAATAAAACACAATTTTGTTTGTGCCCTGACGTTTCGCATCATACATAGCTAAGTCTGCACTTTTTAATAAGTCTTTTGCATTATTTGCACTAGACGGATAAAAAGCCACACCGATACTTGCACCAATGTTAACTCTATCACCACCAAGGTTAAACTCAACCGACAAGGTTTGCACAACATCCATTAAGCGTATACGAACCTCCTCTTTGGTCTTATTTACCGGAATTAACATTGTAAATTCATCACCGCCAAGACGTGCAAGAAAAATCGTTTTATTAGACTTTTGAGTCACGTTGTCAAGGGTATATTGTGGAATGCTCAAAGCTTTTTTAATGCGCGATGAAGCACTTAGCAGTAGTTCGTCACCCGCATCATGACCCAGCGTGTCATTCACTTTTTTAAAGTTATCTAAGTCAATAAATACAACTGCAAAACGTTCTTGCGCCTTGCTAGCGCAGACTATTGAATAATCAAGCTGAGTTTGGAATGTACTTCTATTCGGCAGATTTGTTAATGAGTCAAAAAAAGCGAGTTGCTTTGTAGAATTCTGGCTCGCATTTATATTGTCGCGCATATCAACAAGCGCATGCAACAAAAAGCCTAGTTCATCTTTGCTATTTACCACCGGCGCTACTGTGTTCATTTTACCTTCTGCTATATCGGTGACCAGCAACTGCATTGAAGATATTGGCTTTAAAATAAATCTATTGAGAATGAAAAAACCAAGACCACTAATGATAAGAATAAAGAGAATTAGAAACAGCGTAACTTCTATAAATAAGGTACGTGCTGTCTGATTCAATATGCTGTTTGGCATTACAGAATATAAAGTCATACCCGCTGCTAACTTATAAGGCACCAATAAATAACTTCGTTGATCTATAAAGACTTGTGTTGGCGTTTTAACGCCGAAAATATTGGCATTATTTAACTCAGCAACAGTAAATTCATCATTTGTTGCATGCGCGATAATCTGATTGTCTTGAGTAACAATTACTAATGGTATGTTTGTTAAGTTTAGTCTTTTAGATAGTAAGGCCGCAATTCTATCTGCGTACATTGATAGAGAGAAGTAAGTGGCGCGCGGGTTTTGTGTGGTGTCATCTAATTCAAGCGATGAGTATTTCATTGGTGTCGACAAGCTGATTATGAACTTTTGTAAGGTAGGCTCAAAATCCATATGATATTTAGTCTCACCGGTGTTCACGCTTTCAAATTCTTGAAAAAAACGCCAATCCGCTACAGAAAATACAGGCAACACCGATTCTCTGTTGTCTACCGATGAATCGACTTGACCATCCGACAATACGAGCTGCATTAAAAAGTACTCTGGATGAGCATCTTGATACTGTAATAGTTGAATATAAACTTGTGGCTGATGAGTATCATAACGAATCTCATCAAGCGTTACATAGTTTTGAAATAACCTCGTGGCGGCAAATACACTCAAATCCTTGCCAGCACTGTTCAGTATTTCATTAATCGAAGTACCTACATTAGTATTTACGTCATCAATACTTTGCATGAAATTGTTACGCGTTTCCTCTACCAAAAAGTTATACGCGTATAGATCAACCAACAATACTGGAATGGTAAGCGCTAGAACAAGCGGTATGAATATCTTTTTTCTTAGCTGCACGTCAGAGTTCCGATCTTAAAACGTTATAATAAATAGCATTGTATTTACTGGTAGTTTCTGGACTCAATACCTCATACATTTCAGCAGATTCAAGTACATTGCTTGGAACATTCAGACTAGGCTCACTGAGGTATTCTTCGCTAAAATATGCTGTCGCTGCTTTATTGGCTGACGAGGTAGCAAGATATTCAGCAATGTAAGCAGCGCGCTTTGGCTCATTTACAAAGTCGATAAACTGAAAAGCGATATCTTTTTTATCACTAGATTGAAACACCGCTAAGCTATTCAACCAAACTGTTGTTTTATCATTTGGAAGCACATATGCAATATTGTCATCTAGCGCCAAAAATTCTGCCGCATCCGAGCTGTACGAGAGCGACATATGTATTTGACCAACCACTATCTCCGACACAAGAAATTGATAAGCCGCCACTTCGTCTTTTTGTGATTGAAGGAGTTTGCCAGCGTGTAGAATAGTGGCTTCGTCATTCGTATTTATGGATTCATTTAGTGCTAATAGGGCTGTCGCAATAACATCACGGACGGAGGGTATCATCATTACTTTACCCTTGGACGCTAGCGGTGGAGACATTAAATCCATCCATGTAATAGTATCTAACTCGACTAAGTCTTTACGGTATAAAATCCCAGTCGTACCCCAAACCCAAGGAACACTTATGTCTAAAACACTAGCTGATTTTATCTTCCATATAGGGTCTAAGTGCAGTAGGTTTTTTAAATCGGCATATGGAATAGGAGCAAAAATATCGGTCTGGTTCAATAATACATTTAACTCGTATCGGCTAGTCACCATCAAGTCCATACCTTTGCCTCGATTTTCAAGTATTAACTCTCGGGCCTCTCTTTCAGAAGTGAAATACACTTGCCGCACCTTGTAGCCGGTCGCTTCATAAAAGTCATCGAGCACAGCTTCAGGCATGAAATCTTCCCAATTATAAATAACGAGGTCGTTTTGAGTAGTTTTGCCGATAGTCACGCTAGAAAAGGTACTGATTAGCGTTAAAATAATAATATAAGGTAATGATGCTAATAGAACACGCGCTCTTTGTTCTTGAGGTAACAGAGCACTCACGGCGTTGGCTTTCATTCTTAAATCACCCCGTTATTCGGACATCTAATGAGCTTGATTTCGTATTTGCACACATCCCAGTGGTATATTTTGAAGTTAAATCGATGATTCCATTACGATTCCATATGAACAATATCACTATATCTAGCATTTCTTCAAGCGATTCTGGCGCGTCGTAAATATCGCCTATAGTTTTTATCTCTTTATTGGTTTAAGCAGCAGACAATCCATCTATACAATTAACACTGTCACTAACATCTACATGCACGCTAGTTGATGCGAAAAAACTTAATAATTCCGATGAATTATCGATGAATAATTTGAGTACTGCCGGACAGGATTATTATTTGCATATCAAAGGAACCGATGAGGGCGGTGTGACTGGTTTTCTAGGTGACTTTGAAATAAGCGGTACAGACCATACATTTTCAAATGGTCTCACTACGCTTAATACGAATTCGACTGACTATGTTGTTAGCACAACAGGTTGGAATAATTATCAGCCGAAATCGAATTATGGCACCAATGGCGTTAGACCCAGGAGAAACGTATCGCGTGTTGAAAGAAGCGCGCAATGGATTTGGTCATCAGACAACGACGCCGATAACGATAACGATAATTACTTTTCAGTTAGGATTGTGGCGCAAACTACAATACCAATTGCAGGATACCGCTTCGATGCATTGGACTGGAACGGATCGCCCAATGAAGTACTCGACAAGTCTTTAAACAATCATCATGGCGTTGCAGCCGGAATGACCACGCTGGGCAACAGAATGAAATGATAATGCTCTTCCCCAACAACAGTACATTTCGACCGCATATAGAAGGCGCAAGCACCAGCTTAAGCAATGGCGGCGTAGGCGATGGTAATTGGCATCATTTAGTCTGGACGCGCACAGGCACTAATCTTTCTTATTACGTTGATGGTGCCTTTGTCCAATGTGGTAATGCTGGTGGAAGCGGCGCATTGGATATTAATCCTACTGGGCTAATAATTGGACAAGAGCAAGATGCTCTGGGTGGTGGTTTTGATGCCAATCAGGCGTGGGATGGTTTGCTTGACGAACTGACTATATTTGACTCAGCGCTGCCGCTGTCAGAAATCACCGAGATTTTTAACCAGCAAAATGCGGGTAATAACTACGATGGCAGTGCACGATCCTGCCCTATACCAATCACCACAGCTATATTAGACTACCGTTTTGATTAATGCGGCTACACTGGGCTAGGCACTGATGTTATTGATGAAATAGGTGGATTTAATGGTAGCTCTAACGGTGTACCAGCCCCTATAAACGAAGCAAGAATTAATAAATCCCTGGATTTAAGCGCAAACAGCACCAGTGATTGGCTTGATGTGCCTAGCAGTGTGGTTGATGGTTTAGATGCCTTTTCAGTGACAGTTTGGTTTAAAACTTCGGTAACTAAATCACAACAAGCAATATTTCAAGCACTGGCCGACAGCACCAGTGATGATGGACTAGAAATACATTTAAAAGATGATGATAGCATTGGGATGGTGACGGTGATTATGATGACAGCCCCTCAGCTATAGCCACATTTGGTCTATACCGAGGCGACGATCGACTTTTTCACCGGCGAGAAATTTTCGAGTAACTTTACCAAGATGACATGTAACGGTTAGTAAATCATGCTTGGTAATATTTGAAAAATTCCGGCATCACCATTCAACTAGAGATCGGCTTTTGCCGCATATTCGTCGTCAGCAAGTTGAATAGACCCGTCTTTGTCTTTAAGCCAATCTTCACGTACGCCTTTACTATAATTGAGATAGAGCTTTTCGTTGTAAATAGTAAAGGCATCTTCGTCTATACCAACAAATTTGCCTTTTGACATAGCGTAAGCACAATGGCCACCGTACTGGGGCGCATATTTTTCTGGGCTATCATCAAACATAGTTTTGTGTTCAACATTCGAAAAATGCCACGTAGCGCCGCGCCATTCACTAGTTACATCGTCTTGCCCTTTTATTGGCTTACCCTGCGTAAAATAAGCAACAGTATCAAAACCATATATGGCCTTGTTGTTAAAAGTCCCGGTTTTAATAGGGTCTTTGGCAAAAGCAGCACTGGTAAAAACGCTTAATAAAAGTATCACTAGCAATGGCAAACGCATAGTTTTCATGAGGTAATTCCTTTTGTATAATGGTATTTTTGTTAGTCATTTATAGCTACATACAAAGATTTTCAATAGCAAAAATAACGAACATTAAGCAAGTACAGAACCAATCTAACACGCATGGCAAATAAATATACGAAATTAGCCAAATCGTTAGAAAAACGTAATAATTCACGCTTAAGGTTTTTTAAAACGAGCCGTTAACTCATGTATAGAGTGGCATTCATTGTTTTGCTGACATTTTGAAAAAGAAACCTGTAATCCCTTGCCGTAAACCTGACTGCGCAAATAAATCATTGAAATATGACCTAAGATGCACGAAGGAGTTGTTAAGCTTCTGTATGTGGTTATAATTGAGGTAGTGAAATATTTAATTATTCGGAGATTATCGTGAAGGTAAAAGCATTTATAGCAGTTGTAGTTGCAAGTTTTTGTTTTATAGCAGGAAGCATCGCCCAAGAAGACAACAGCGAATTGCTAGAAAGAATAAAACCCGTTGGAAAAGTACAAATTGCAGGTGCTGCTCCAGCCGGTCCAGCAGTAGCTGCTGGACCACGCTCTGGTATAGATATATATAATGGCGCATGCTCCGCATGTCACGCAGTTGGCTTGATTGGAGCACCAAAAACACAAGTTGCTGCTGACTGGCAACCTCGTCTTGCTAAAAAAGGTTATGATAAAGTCTGGCAAAATGCAATCGTTGGTATTGGTAGCATGCCTGCTATGGGAGCATGTAGCGATTGTACTAATGACGATATCAAAGCAGCTATCGATTACATGATTGAGGGCATTTAGCTAGCGAGTTAAACCTAAGACTTACTCTTTTTCACCAATTATTGGATTGTTTTTTTATGCCCAAAGATGAAATCATTGGTGAATTGTCAGAGCACGAGCTGAGGGAGTTAGTGCCTCAGCTTCAAAGTCTCACCGACAAATACAAACGTTCTGAGCGCATCCAAAAAGCGCTCTACAATATCAGTGAGCTGGCTAGCTCACTCGATAATTTTGAATCTCTTTATGCAGAAATCCATGATATTGTATCTAGCTTTATGTTAGCAGATAACTTCTTCGTCGCTTTTTATGAAGTTAATGAAGGAAGAATTCAGTTTGAATATTTTGTAGATGAACGTGATGAAGAAACCGTCCAAACCATCAGCTATGATAAAATTAAAAACGGCGTAACCGCGCATATATTGAGATCTGGTGAAACCTTAGCCCTTACCAAAGAAAACTTTCTAGAATTACAAGCCACGCATAATTTCGAAATACTTGGGACACCGCCTGTGGATCTTATGGGCGTGCCCATCATTCGCGACAACCAAGTCATTGGCACAATGGTCGTACAAAGTTACAACGATAATATCCGCTATGACGCCGACGATCTTGAAATTCTGATTTTTATATCACAGCATATAGTAAGTGCACGCGATCGCATCACGCATCGCGATTTCACTGAAACCCTTATTGCTGAACGAACCGAGCAATTGGTTAATGCAAACCATACACTTGAAGCAGAAATAAGCGAACGAAAGCGGGTTGAACAGCTTCAAAAAGCCTTATTTGAAATTTCAGAATTGTCTACGAAGGTAGACGACGACATCATAGATTTTTATACCAAATTGCATGGTACTTTGAAACAATTGATCAACGCTGAGAACTGCTATATTGCTCTGCTTGATAAAACCGAAGAAAACTTAAGTTTTCCCTACTTTGTGGGTCGTGATGAAGAGTTTAACAGTACCCGCCAGCTTACACGAGGACTCACTGAGTATGTTATCCGTAGTAAAGAAGCGGTACTTATCAACAGTGCAAAAATATGCGAACTGGTAGACAGTAACGAAATTGGACGTAAGTTTGTCGTTAGAATGCTCAATGAAGGCAACTCATGGATGGGTGCCACACTCGAAGTAGACGGTATCGTTAAAGGCGTAATAGCCTTGCAAACTTATGGTTTAGGAGATGACTACGACGACGACGATTTAGATATTTTACGCTTTGTTTCACAGCATATCTCTGTTGCGATGGAAAGGCGTAAGGCCGCTAATAAGCTCATCGAGTACAATCAGCAGCTCAGTGAAAAAGTACAAGAACGAACCGCTGAACTAAACGAAACAAATGAATCGCTGAAAAAACAAATTGAGCAGCGCAAAGAAGTTGAGTTGAAGCTTATTCATGACGCCCATCACGATGGCTTAACAAATTTGCCAAATCGCGTAATGTTCAATAGCCGATTAAATTTAGCCATTGCCAGTAAGCAGCGCTATAGCGACCATAATTTCGCACTACTTTTCATAGATTTGGATAGGTTTAAAACCATCAACGATACGCTAGGTCACCATGCCGGTGATGAGTTTCTAATTGAGGCCTCCAAACGTATAGATGCCTGTAAGCGAAGTCACGATTTACTCGCTCGTTTGGGCGGAGATGAATTCGTTATTTTAATCGACAAATTCACGAATATGTCAGATGTCGAAAACGTCGCGCAGCGTATTGTAGATTCAATTAGTGCGTCTTTTGTGATTGAAGATAAAGAAGTGTTTTCCGGCGCGAGTATTGGTGTAGCCGAAATTACAAGCGATTATACAGAAGCCGATGACGTGCTGCGCGACGCAGACGCCGCTATGTATCAAGCTAAAAACCTTGGCCGCAATCGCTACATTATTTTCGATATTAGTATGCGTAATCAATTAATCGAAGAAATTGACGACGAACGTACCTTCAGAAAAGCTTACAAAGCAGGTGAGTTTGAGTATGCAATACAGCCTATTAAAGACCTACACGATAACAGTACATTATTTTATGAATGCACAATTAATTGGCCACAACATCCCAAATACGCAGGCACAGAAAATTTTTGGACCTTGGCCGACAAGTGTGGCCTAACATACACCATTAATAAACAACTTATGGAAGAAACGTTTAGAATTCTGCATACTTGGCGTATATATCCTGATTATAAAAATACAAAAATTGGTTTAAGTCTTTCTATAGAACATTTGTTGCATAAATCGTCTTTTGAAGATTTAGTGCACCAAATCGAAACGAGCGAAATAACGAGCGAGCTTTTGGTGATTGAGCTGTCTGAATTGGCGCTTACACGGTTTACTAAGTATTTACCTAACATGCTTAACAAGCTTCAGAGTTTAGGCGTTACGCTCGTTCTGGATAACTTTGGTAGCCATTCGGGTTCGCTAAATCATCTATTCAAATACGACTTTGACTATATCAAACTCAACCCCAACTTGGTCAATACCTTTGGCATGTCCGACAAATACCATCGCTTAGTCAACTCTATTGTACTTATTGCTAACGAAATGAGCATAGGTGTAATTGCCGATGGGATAGACGACGAAATGATTTTACAAGAGCTAAACGAAATTGGTTGTCACTTTGGGCAAGGTAACGTTATTACGCCACCTGCCAAAATATAATTAGCAATTAATCTTCTAGTAACTTTTTAAGAGCCGCGATTCCTTTGGCGGTTTTTTCTTGGCGTACTTCTTCTGAATCAGGTTTTTTCTGCCATTCCCATTCAACATCGTCGGCAGGAAGTTCATACAAAAATCTAGAAGGCGTTGGTTCTATACTTTCACCATACTGACGGCGCTCTCTTGCTATTGTAAAATATAATTGCTGTTGTGCTCGAGTAATACCTACATATGCAAGCCTGCGTTCCTCATCAATATTGTCTTCATCAATACTACTTTGATGGGGCAGTAAGCCTTCTTCCATGCCCACCATAAATACGTATGGGAACTCTAAACCTTTTGACGCATGAAGGGTCATCAGCTGCACTTGGTCTGCATCGGCATCGTCCTCACCACGTTCCATCATATCGCGAAGTGTTAGCCGCTGAACTACTTCAGGCAGGGTCATAGGCGCGTGTAATGCATCGCCTTTTAGTAAGTCTTGCACCCAGCCAAATAAAGTAGATACATTCTTCATTGCAATCTCAGCAGCTTTTGGACTGGGCGATTGAGCGTACAAATATTCTTCGTATTGTAATGATTTAATGAAGTCGCGCAGTACCGCTTCGGTGTCGCCTCTGGTTACGTTGTCGCTTGTTATAGCAATAAGTTTTGTAAATTCTTGCACGCTAATACCGGCTTTATCACCTAATACGGCATTAATTTGCGGGTGACACATAGCATCAAAAAGACCGGTGCCATTGAGGTTCGCAAACTCACCTATTTTAGCCAAAGTTACCCTGCCAATTCCTCTGCTTGGCGTGTTGATCACACGCAAAATAGCATTGTCGTCACTTTGATTCGTCAATACCCGCAAGTACGCCATTGTATCTTTAACCTCACCGCGCCCAAAAAACGATGTTCCTCCGCTAATTTTATAGGGAATGCGGTTTTGCATGAGTACTTTTTCAAACACCCTTGACTGGTGATTGCCTCTGTACAATATGGCGTAATTTTTATACTTTGTGTCGTTCATAAACTTGTGAGCCATAAGCTCAGCGGTGACCTTGTCGGCCTCATGATCTTCGTTTTTAGCCACTAGTACTTTTAACTTATCGCCCTGGCCCAATTCAGAAAACAGACGTTTATCGAATAAATGTGGATTGTTTTGAATAAGAATATTGGCACTGTGCAATATACGCTGGCTACTTCTGTAATTTTGTTCCAGTTTGACTAACTTGAGCTGCGGATAATGTTCTTTTAACAAACTTAAGTTTTTGGGCTGTGCCCCGCGCCATGAATAAATAGATTGGTCGTCGTCACCCACAACAGTAAACCTTGCGCGCTCACCTACCAGCAACCTCACTAACTGATATTGACTGGTGTTAGTATCTTGGTACTCGTCTACTAATAGGTAACGAATGGTGTTTTGCCATTTTTCTCGAATAGTTTGATGTTGTTGCAACAATACCGTTGGTAGCAAAATTAAGTCGTCGAAATCAAGCGCGTTATAGGCTTGCATATGACGAGCATATTCTTGGTAGAAGGCCGCATGCTCGCTCTCTACACCGGTACTTTTAGCATTCATTTGCACCGCATTTAAGGGCATTATTAGTTCGTTTTTCCAGTTTGAAATGCTGCGTTGTAAGTGGTTCAGTAAGTCTTTGTCGCCGGCATATTCTTCGCTGGTTAAATCGTTTAACAATGCATAGCTATCTTTATCATCAAACAAGGAAAAACCAGCTTTGTAGCCTAGCGTCGTCACATGTTTTTTTATGATATTTAAACCCAGAGTATGAAAGGTAGATACTTTTAGCCCGCGCGACTCTTTCTTACCCAAGGTTTGCGACACCCTCTCTTTCATTTCTCGCGCCGCTTTATTGGTAAATGTAACCGCCGCTATTTGACTCGGCTTGTATTTACATACATTAACTAAGTAGGCAATTTTATTGGTAATTACGCGTGTTTTTCCACTGCCCGCACCAGCAAGTACCAAACATGGTCCGCTTATATATTCTACCGCTGCTTGCTGAGCTGGGTTTAATTGCATTAAAATTTGCACTGCCTAAATCTAATAAGACACAAATTATAACAAAACAATGTGAATAGAGACTGATTTCTTTTAGCTTTATGTCTACAATAGAAAATGCAAAGAACTAAAAGGAAATAACTATGCTTGATCCAAAGAAACTAGAAGAAATTGCTAAGAACATCTCCAATGCGATTCCCCCAGGCGTGAAAAGCATGGCGGGCGAAGCCGAGGAAAAAGTAAAACAAGTTTTACAAGGGCAACTCAGTAAACTTGATTTTGTAAGCCGCGAAGAATTTGATGTACAAAGCCAAGTATTGATTAGAACACGTGAAAAACTTGAAGCATTAGAGGCCCGCCTTGCGGCACTAGAAGCTGGAAATGAAAACGCGAACGATTAGTTAAGTAGCCTAATTAGCTGCCAGTGAAGTATCCAAGAGCAATACTAATCGTTACCGCCATTCCTACCCAATTGTTATGTAAAAAAGCCGCAAAGCACTTAGGTTCTTCGCGGTTTTTGCATAATACAAACTGATAGCCAAAAAGCGCTAATACGCACAACAAGCCCACATAACTAATAGTGGGTAAACTATTAATATAAAACACCCAAGCTAATAGGCTCACAGCGACCAATTGCAATAGTACAATAATCAATACATCGAAGCGGCCAAACAAAATGGCCGTCGATTTAATCCCTATTTCAAGATCGTGTCGTCTGTCTACTATTGCGTACTGGGTGTCGAAGGCCACGGTCCAGCATAAATTTCCGATATATAACCACCAAATCCAGCTCGGTAGTGTGCCTGTTACTGCCATAAAGGCCATGGGAATAGCCCAGCCAAAGGCGGCGCCTAATATTACCTGAGGCAAATGTGTATAGCGCTTCATAAACGGGTAAATACTGGCGAGAAGCAAAGCAACTATCGATAGCATGATAGTTTGGAAGTTCAGAAAAAGTACCAGTATAAATGCGATCAAAATTAACAGGGCAAAAAGGTGTTTCGCTTCTTTAGCGCTGACATCGCCTGCGGGCAATGGTCTATTTTGAGTACGGGCAACAGCGCCGTCTAACTTGCGGTCGGCAAAGTCGTTAATCACGCAACCTGCGCTTCGCATTACGACAACACCCAACACAAAAATAAGCGTAATATCCCAAGAAGGAAGCCCTTGGGCGGCGAACAAGAGTCCCCAAAGAGTTGGCCATAAAAGTAAGTAAATACCAATAGGTTTGTTGGCTCGCATTAGCTGCCAATAGTATTGTTTGTTTGCTAGCTTTAGCGCAATCATAGGGCTACCAATAACAAGGGCTGTGTGGAAGAAATGCTTCAGCAACTAGCAGTTCATAATTTTCAATCGTAAATTTTGATCGCCTTGCCCAGCAAATTTGCTGAGGACCAAACGCTTCATGAGTCAATGGATGATAAGCAAGTTTGCCAATTTCAAATTCACTACGCACAAAATTATCGTCATTAAATATACGCGAACCTAAGGGCTGATTGCCTAAATTTGCCCACTTTGAATGACATAACTCATTGGGCAACACACTGCGCGCGAAAACCCAATCTTGGATATCGGAATGTGGACTTGTTGCGCTATTAGATACCAAAGGTAAACCCTGCAAAATAACCTCGCGGATTTGCCACTTTTTATTGTTGCTTTGCGCTAAATTTTTTCGTTCTGTTTCATCCATGCCTGCCACTTCTTGACCAAGCAAATCTACTTGAAAACGAGTAGTAAGCGCTTGCAAACGTTCAGTAAGCGAGCCGGTATTAAGCAGCCAATCGATAAGTACTGGCGACAGGCCTTTAACGTCACTTGGTGCTTGCCATTTCACAGGCATAGAGAAAGGAAATACTTTTTGCGTAATCAAAACTGCAGTTTTTACTAAATTAACCGATAAATAGAGTCTAACACATTGAATTTGTCTTTTACCACGGGTAAACCCAAAATGCTCACTCATATACCGCTATCAAGCGTTTTATCACTTTTATTATTATGGATCTTTTCTGGTCTAGCCAATATTGCTATTGCGCAAGATGAACCTGGCGCAGGGACAAGCTATGCGTATATCGCTCTCGACCCAGACATAGTTACTAACTATGCAGGCGACAACTCTAAAAAACTGGGGTACTTGCGCCTGACGATAGAAATTATGTTAGACGATACCCAGTTTATTGTAGACATTGAACATCATATGCCCTTATTACGTGCAACCGCTATTGAGGTTATAGGTGGGCAAAGCGAGCAGCAGGTAAAATCACTCACCGGACGCGAAGAGATGCGCCGAGAAATATTAAAGAGATTTAGAGATAAACTCGCTAAAGAGACAGGCAACGAAGTAATAAAGGACATTATCTTTACTAAATACTTACGCCAAGGCGGCTAGTCAACAGATTGCTAGTGCGCAGGGGCATTAAGCGCCCGTATCGAAATCAAAACTAGCGCGCCACGCTTCAAACCCGCCGTCCATACTATAAACTTCCTCGAAGCCTTGATGAATGAGGTACTGGGCAGCCTGCTGACTACTTATGCCATGGTAGCAACACACTACCACCGGTGTATCAAACTCGTTCTCATTAATAAACTGCGTTAATCTGCCGTTGCTTAAATGATAAGAGTTAGGAATACGACCTAATTCAAACGACTGATCATCACGAATATCGACAACTTTGATCTCGCTTTTTGCTAATCTTTCTTTTGTATCTTGCGGCGAAATATGTAGAAACTGTTGCATTAAAACTCCAAATAAAAACTAATTAAGTATTCCAATCAAGAATCACTTTGCCCGATTGCCCAGAACCCATAATTTCAAAACCCGCCTGGAAATCATCCACCGGCATTGAATGTGTAATGATAGGTGATAAATCTAAACCACTTTGCAACAGGCTTACCATCTTATACCACGTTTCAAACATCTCTCGACCGTAAATACCTTTAATGGTCAAGCCCTTAAAAATGACCTGATTCCAATCAATAGCCACGCTTTTGGGTGGAATACCCAGCATAGCCACTTTACCGCCATGGTTCATTTTGGCCAACATATCACTAAATGCGCTAGGCACTCCTGACATTTCTAGACCAACATCGAACCCTTCGGTCATACCTAAACTTTCCATGGTTTCATCTAAGGTTTCATTGGCAACATTAATGGCCTTAGTTACGCCCATTTTTCTTGCTAGGTCCAAGCGATATTCGTTCACATCCGTAATTACCACAAATCGCGCGCCTACATGCTTTGCTACTGCTGCGGCCATAATACCAATAGGACCAGCGCCTGTTATAAGGACATCTTCACCCACTAAATCAAACGACAAGGCTGTATGTACAGCATTTCCAAATGGGTCAAAAATAGCCGCCATATCATCGCTAATATTTGCAGGAATTTTAAACGCATTAAACGCAGGAATAACTAAATACTCGGCAAAAGCACCCTGACGATCAACACCCACACCAACAGTGTTACGGCACAAATGTATGCGTCCAGCTCGGCAATTCCTGCAGTGACCGCATGTAATGTGACCCTCACCCGATACTCTATCACCCAAAGCAAAACCTTTTACTTCGCTACCAATGTCAGCCACTTGCCCAACATATTCATGGCCAACAATCATGGGCACCGGAATAGTTTTTTGCGACCATTCATCCCAATTGAAAATATGCATGTCGGTGCCACATATAGCGGTTTTACGAATTTTAATCAGTAAATCATTGGGGCCAATCTTTGGGGTCGGACTGTCGACCATCCATATGCCTTTTTCGCGCTTAGTTTTAGCTAAAGACTTCACGGAGTAACTCCATCATCTAGACTAATTACACCAAGTTCAGCGCCTACTTCAATAAAGGCATCTACCGCTTGATCAATTTGCTCAATACTATGCGCCGCCGACATTTGTGTGCGAATTCTAGCCTGATCTTTTGGCACCACTGGAAACGAAAATCCAATGACATAAATATTTTTCTCGAGTAACTTGTCGGCCATAGCGCTGGCTAATTTAGCATCACCCAACATTACCGGAATAATAGCGTGGTCTTTGCCCGACAATGTAAAACCAGCATTTTCCATACGGGTTCTAAAGTGCTTGGAATTATTATGTAATTTTATCCGTAAGACATCGCCCTCCTCCATCATTTCAAATACTTTTAATGAAGCGGCAACAATAGGCGGCGCAACGGAGTTAGAAAACAAATAAGGACGTGAACGCTGGCGTAGCCATTCAACTACTTCTTTTTTAGCCGATGTAAAGCCACCTGAAGCACCGCCAAGGGCTTTGCCTAAGGTACCGGTAATAATATCGACACGCCCCATTACGTCACAATATTCATGACTGCCTTTACCTTTTTCACCTACAAACCCAGTAGCATGACAATCATCTACCATTACCATAGCGTCGTACTTGTCGGCCAAGTCACAAATGCCTTTCAGATTAGCAATAACACCGTCCATTGAAAAGACACCGTCGGTAGCAATTAATTTGAAGCGAACGCCATCAGCATTAGCCTGCTTAAGCTGCTCCTCAAGGGCCTCCATATTATTGCTCGCATACCGGTAACGCTTAGTTTTAGATAAACGTACGCCGTCTATAATACTGGCATGGTTTAACGAGTCTGAAATAATAGCGTCTTCATTAGTCAGTATGGTTTCAAACAAGCCACCGTTTGCATCAAAACATGAGGGATACAAAATAGTATCCTCCATTCCTAAAAACGTACTGATTTTACTTTCGAGTTGCTTGTGAATATCCTGTGTGCCGCAAATAAAGCGCACACTTGCGACGCCGAATCCGTGACTATCAAGGCCAGCTTTAGCAGCTTCAATAAGATCTTTATGGTTTGCCAATCCTAAATAGTTGTTAGCACAAAAGTTAAGCACCTTCTGACCGCTAGCAATTGCAATATTCGAAAATTGCTGTGAAGTAATCACCCGCTCTTCTTTATACAAACCTTGCGCTTTGGTATCGTCAATTTGTTGCTGTAACTGCTGAATAAACGCTTGTGACATTATGTACTCCGTATTTGCGCGCACTTCTTTGATACAAAGAATGCGCATCGTAAAAATGAGAAAAATCACGCAGCTATCAGTTATTGAAATGCGAGTTTTTTTAATATGCAAAGTGTATATGACATAGTGTAGAACACAAATGCTAATTATCGAATAGTTTGCGCCAAAAATAGGCCTTTTATTGCGTAAACTATAAAAAGTGCGTATCGCTATAAACGATGCAGCACTTTTTGAATCAAAGTTTTTACTTCTTCAACCGAAATTTCATGCATGAGCTCTGTGCCTGTTGCGCGCTTTCCCCAAGGTAATTCTTGCCATGGTTTCCCAAACTGTTGCTGGACGCTCATATCGTAGGCAGAAGCTGTGGTATCAATCGAATTGTAAGGGCCTGTCCGTTTGGGATTGCTGTGTGCATATAAGCCAACAACAGGCGTGCCCTGTGTGGTAGCCATATGGGCAGGGCCGGTATCAGGAGCAACAACAAACAGTGCCTTATTAAGCACAGCTAAAAGGCGAATTAGTGTGGTTTGGCCAACTAAGTTTTGAGAAATATTGTTTGTGTGCGACATAATCGCTTTGCTGGTTTGTTGATCTAATTCGCCTGGACCGCCACATAACAGAACCGGAATGCCTTGCGCGGAAATATAGTCAGCTATTTGGGCATAGCGCTCAGGCAGCCAATTGCGTTCGGCATTTGATGCAGCAGGGCTAATAACTGCGTATTTAACGGGTAAGGCTTCGTCAATCCAAGCGGAGTCTTCGTCCAACAGCCGAATATTCCACTTAGGCGTTTCCAATAACGGCACGCCTAAGGCTTCAGCAAAGCCCATAAAGCCCTCTAGCACGTGTGCATGTAGCCTAGGGGCTATACGCTCATTAATAAATAAAGAATGGCCTTCTCTAGAACGCTTATAATCGAAACCTATTCGACGTTTTGCTTTAATCACGCGCGACAGCCAATTTGCTCTAAGCGCCACTTGCATAACAAACAGCGCGTCAAAATGAAAATCTACTAGCGCTTCTTTTACATCATGGCGGGCTGTGCTACCTGCGTCTTTGTCATATACAACAAAGTGTACGTTGGGCAAGTATTTCATGAGTTGATATTCAACCTTCCCAATCACCCAAGTAATTTTTATATTGGACTTATGTACTAAGATTGCATTGACCATAGCCGCCGCATGACACACGTCACCAATGGCTGATAATCGCAAAATACATAAATGAAAAGGTGCTGTCACAAAGTGTTCCGTTAGTCTATTGTGATGTTTTTTGTTATGTTACCGCAACTTAGGGTAAATAAAAGCCTTTTACACAACAAATGACAATACAGCTTACTGAATCTGAAAATTATACACTTTTACTCACGCCTAATGGCGAAGGCTTGGGTCTTTGTGGTGAGCACTTTAATGCTGATTTTTTGCAACAAAAAGAGCTTGTTACCCGCACTGCACAAGGCCGAGGTACCGTATACTTTTTTTCTTTAGGCAACAAAGAGTTAGTATTGCGTCACTACAAACGCGGTGGATTAGTCGCTAAGCTTTCAAACGATAAGTTTATTTTTAACACCATTTCCAACACTCGCTGCTATGAAGAGCTTAGCGTATTGCAACACCTACACAGTAAAAACGTTAATGTGCCAAGCCCTATCGCTGGCAAAGTCACCCGCAAAGGCATATTTTACACCGCCGACATCATCACCGAAGTCATTCCAAACACTATTGAGTTGCATGAAGTACTGCAATCTGAACCGGTATCGCTTAGCACTTGGCATGAAATTGGTACGCAATTAAAAAAAATGCACAATGCGCAGGTATTTCATGGCGACATTAACGTTAAGAACGTTTTATTGAATAGGCCAACGGGCCCGCAAGCTATTCATTTGCTCGATTTTGATAAGTGTGAGATTAGACAAGGTGATGACTGGAAAGAAGCTAATTTGGCACGTTTCAAACGTTCGCTGCTAAAACAAGCGGGCAAATTCAAGCACTATTATTACCATCAAAACGATTGGGACCAAATGCTTATAGCTTATGAGAAATGCTAGCTAGCAATCCTCATGCAAAGAGTCTAGGATTATCCACTGTTTTGTAATTTATCACTGCTGCTAGCAAAGGAATCAAGCTTATGTCAAAGCAACGTGCAATATACCCAGGTACATTCGATCCTATCACTAACGGACACGCCGACTTAATTGAACGTGCCGCAAACATGTTCGACGAAGTAATAGTGGCAATTGCCTCTAACCCCAGCAAGCGGCCATTGTTTTCGTTACAAGAGCGAGTACAGCTAATTACTGAAGTGTGTGCCAAGTTAGACAATGTAAAAGTAACCGGCTTTAGGGGATTGCTCGCCGACTTTGCCAAAAACAATGATGCCGGCATACTCATAAGAGGCTTACGGGCGGTGAGTGATTTTGAATATGAATTTCAGTTAGCGAATATGAACAGACGTTTAAACCCCGACCTAGAAAGTGTGTTTCTTACGCCTTGTGAGGAGAACTCTTTTATATCGTCTACCATAGTTAAAGAAGTGGCTATGCATAAGGGGAATGTAGCGCAGTTTTGTCATCCTATTGTTTATAAAGCGCTAAACGAGAAATTTGGCAACGAATAAATATCCCGCACACTTAGTCTCTATTTACCTCAAAAGCTTCGTTAGCGCTGACACACTTTACAAAAGAAAGTGTTGCGCTGACCAATCACTTTAGACTGAATAGGTGCTTTGCATACGTCACATTCTTCTCCCGCTCTACCATACACATGTAGATGCTGAGCAAAATAGCCCGGACTGCCATCAGCTTGCGCAAAATCTCGCAGGGTAGTGCCGCCTTGTTCAATTGCCTTTGCCAACACTAGTTTAATTTGTTCAGTAAGCGACTGATAGCGCTTTAGACTAACTCGCCCTGCCCCGCGGCGAGGATCTATGCCGGTATTAAATAGGCTTTCATTAGCATAAATATTGCCTACACCTACCACCACTGAGTTATCCATAATGAAGCTTTTCACTGGCGTTTTTCGACCACGACTTAACGTAAACAAACGCTGATTATCAAAATCATCGGTAAGGGGTTCAGGCCCTAAGTTACCCAACATTGCAAGTGCTTGGCTATTTTTTGCATCTTGCCATAAACAGCTGCCAAAACGACGAGGGTCGTTTAACACAAGCTTTTTACCCGAGTGTAATTCGATTTCAATATGGTCATGCTTCTTGCGTTCTAGCGTTGTATCTACCACACGCATTTTACCCGACATACCTAAATGCAAAACCATCTCACCGGCATCGGTATGAATGAACAAATATTTTGCGCGACGCGTCACATCGTTAATTACCAAACCTTCGGTTAAGTGCACTTGCTGAGGCACCAACCATCTGAGCTGGCGATGATGCACATGCACTTTTTTAATCGTTTGTTTTAACAAATAAGGGGATATACCCAGTCGGGTGACTTCTACTTCAGGTAATTCAGGCAAGGTATTTTTCCATTCATTATTAGCAAGTGTTATTACAGTGTTGTGTTACTGGGTAACGTGCACTATAGGTTCAAGCAATTGTTGGATAGCCGGTGAATTTAACACGTATATTTGTTTGTCGATGACAAAAAACAACTGGTTTTCAACTATATTTAAGGCCACAACCGTAGGTTGGTTAACACCGGCTAATGATATAACCACTAAGGAACTTGGCGTGCTAAACACAGCATTATCAAATTCCATTCCAGCAGGGCTAATATATGCTTGTTGCCACGCTTTTACGATGTCTTGTAGTTTTTCGCCGGTAGGCATCACGTTTGGTTGAATTCCGTTTGGATCGATGCGCCACTGCGGACCCGCTTTTTCTAGCTCAACCTGATTAATTTGCATATTAATAATGTACTCGCCTTCAGGCACAATCAACCTCGCGGTGGGTCCGTCGCTTCTGAAAGTATCAATATTAAGAACAAGAATTAGGCCTATCATTGAAAAAATAAGGACGTTATTCCATGTGCGTTTAGAAAGTCTTAGCATGGTGAAAATAAACTACTGGTAAACAAATACTTAAGCGAAGTATAACAAAATCGAATGAAAATGTGTGATTGGTGACTTTTGACACTTGTTCGAAATGTGGGTTTATAGAATTATCCCGTTAAGCAGTAGCCTACTAAGGATTAAGCGCTATGGGTAACAACATAGACTTTAACATTAACAACGCATCAAGACTCGTCGCCACAGGTTTAAAAAAATCTTACGGCAACGTAGAAGCCCTTGCTGGCCTAGATTTGAACATTTCAGGTGCAGGCGTATTTGCTATTTTAGGGCAAAACGGCGCCGGGAAAACCTCATTAATAAAATGCGCCTTAGGCTTAGAAAAAATAAGCTCTGGATATTTACAAACCATGGGGCATAACCCGGGTTCATTAAAAGCCAAGCAACAAACCGGCGTAATTCTGCAAGACTCTGATTTACCTGAATCACTTACTGTAAAAGAGCACATTCAATTATTTGCTAGCTATTATCCCGCACCTTTTTCAGTAGACCAAACTATTGATATGTGTGACCTAGGTCGCTTTGTACATAAACGCTACAAAAAGTTATCTGGTGGGCAAAAGCGCAGAGCACAATTTGCCCTCGCGGTTGTGGGTGACCCCCAGCTTATCTTCCTAGACGAACCTACCACCGGCTTAGATATTGATGCTAGGCGCAACTTGTAGTCTGTTATTAGAGAATGTGCGATGAAAGGCAAAACCATTGTGCTTACCACACACTATTTGGAAGAGGCTGACAACCTAGCCGACAAAATAATGGTAATGAATGCTGGCAAAATTGTGGCTGATGCTGCACCTGATGACATTCACAATGAGGTTAGCGGAACTATAGTGCGTTGCCAAACCAGCGTTTTACAAGACGTCTTACGAAAGTTAAGCAGCGTAGGTACGGTGTCTATGTCTGGGCGTTTTAGTGAGTTACGCACCACTTTAGTCAATCAAACATTAACCGAGTTATTGGGTTTAGATCCAAAATTAAGCGACCTTAGCGTTAGCCAACCAAAATTAGAGGATATCTTCAGTGAATTAACCGCCTCTGCGCCTAGTGAAAAAGGACAAATAAAATGAATAACATAATGCAGTCGTTCAGACTTGAAGCCGGTGCAGAGCTGCTTAAAGCATTGCGTGCACCTGAATTTATTATCCCTACCTTAGGCATGCCTGTCGCATTTTATGTGCTGTTTGCAATTGTACTGCCACGAAACGCCAGCAGCGCAGCTTACCTCTTAGCAACATATGGCGTATTTGCCGTAATGGGGCCAGCGGTGTTTAGTTTTGGTATTACCGTGGCAAACGAACGAGACGAAGGCTGGCTGTCACTTAAACGCGCTGCGCCAAGTCGAGGCTTTAGCTATATCGGCGCAAAAGTATGTTCTACCCTTTTATTCTCGAGCATGTCGGTAGCCATCATATACGCAGTAGCAGGCTTTGGAGCAGGCGTGGCAATGCCTACACCAACGTGGGCGCTGTTATTAATTACGCATATATTAGCCACCTTCCCCTTCATACTGATTGGCCTATGCATAGGGTTTTTATGTAATGGAAATGCGGCCGTTGCAGTATCAAACTTATTGTTCCTAACCTTTGCCTCCTTGGGCGGCCTTTGGATTCCTATCATGTTGTATCCAGAGGGCCTGCGAACATTTGCCCAGTTTTTACCTACCTATCATTTAAGCGAGATTGCATTATGTGTTTCAGGCGCACCGGGGCAGCGAAATATTACCTATAATCTTATCGCGATAAGCTTAATGACAATGGTTTTATTAGGTGCAACTGCACTAGCATGGACTAAACAACGCAGCGCATAAGCCCATTAACACAGGAGAAAAATCATGATTCGATACATATTTTTACTTGCCACAGCGATTGTTATTACAGGGCTAGTTATTTTAGTCCTTAACTTACCTACACAAAATACGCCTGCTGCTAGTAAGCGGCAAACCGATGCATCAATAGAAATACTCGGCGATTTTTCAAAAAATGAGACAAATTCAGATGGTCTAGGGAGTATCAATAATTTCATCTGGAGCTTGTACGACGACAGCATGGCTAACGGTAAATCTCAAGGCAGTATTGAAGTAGTAGCCATGCCAAGTGCCCTTAGTAGCCTCAGCAATGAGGATAATGGCGTATTAAAGGTTAAAGCCATAGTCAACGCTGGCTTTCCTTACCCATGGGCAGGCGCTGCTGTTGGCGACTCCGTGCTGCCGGTTGAGGGAAAAGATATATCTGAATTTACCAACCTTGTTTTTGACGTTAAGGGCAGCGCAGGGACATATAGAGTAATGAGCTTTGATGTTACAGCAGCCCGTATACCACCAAGTCAAAGCTTTCAAGTAAGTGATCAATGGCAAACTATTAAATTGCCCTTAGCTGGGTTTATTGGCTTAAATACTAAAGTGGTATCGGGTTTTTCCTTTTTAGCGGGTCCCGACGAAGGAGAGTTCGAATTCTATTTAGATAATATTAGAGTTGAGTGAAATGCTCAGCGATATAAGCTTTGCAGACCCGCGGTGTTTCTAAGACTAAAATATATAAAAGCATTGTGTGTGCAAAAACAAAAAACCCAGCATTTAGCTGGGGTTTTATTATGCTTTTAAGAGGCAAGCAAACTATGTTGCGAATCAATGTGGAGACAAATCAATTAAACCCGCAAACTAGCAATTAACTGCTTGCTGCTTGAATATCAATTACTTGATTTTAGCTTCTTTAAACATCACGTGCTGGCGAATTTTAGGATCAAACTTTTTGATCTCCATTTTGCCAGGCATGTTGCGTTTGTTTTTGTCTGTGGTGTAGTAAAAACCTGTACCCGCAGATGACACTAATTTAATTTTTTCGCGCATAATTCAGATTCCTTAAATTTTTTCGCCACGAGCACGGATATCAGCTAAAACTGTATCAATACCCTTTTTATCAATAATACGCATACCTTTAGTCGATAGGCGAAGCTTAACGAAACAACCTTCGCTCTCAACCCAAAAACGATGAGTGTGAAGATTTGGTAAAAAACGACGACGAGTCGCGTTTCTAGCGTGTGAACGGTTGTTACCGACCATAGGACGCTTACCAGTTACTATACAAATTTTAGACATTTTAGTCTCCAGAACAACTGTTATATCGTTTAACATCTGCAAACAGTTTTGCGGTTAAACGTGGTTAATTAAGAGGGCGCATTTTATACAGTAAACAAGCACAAAATACAAACATTTTCGATCAAAAAGACATAACTATTTTTCACAGCAATCCTCGCTGTGCGAAAGATACAGCACTTGAATGCCCAATAACAAAGTGATCGAGCACCGTTACGTCAACAAGAGCAAACGCTTGTTTAATCCTCTGAGTAATTTGAATGTCGGCCTGCGAGGGCTCAGCAATGCCACTTGGATGATTGTGCGCCAGTATAACAGCCGCGGCATTATCATCCATAGCTTGTTTAACTAATTCACGCGGATAAACTGCAGCGCTATTAATCGTTCCCTTAAACATTTCTCGGTATGCAATTAGCTGATGCTGGCTGTCGAGCATTAGCATGGCAAACACTTCACGCTTTTGCTGAGCAAGCTGAGCGCGTAAATAATCAGAAGCAGTATCGGCACTTGTGAAGCTATTTTGCGCTGTTAACTTCTCTGCCATACCGCGTTTAAATAGCTCTGTACACGCTTGCAATAATGCAAATTTAGCCTGCCCTAGTCCGGGTAACTTTGTCAGCTGTGGTTTTGATGCAAACAGCAATGCCTGCACGCCACCGAATTGATTGATGGCAATTCGGGCGAGTTCTACCGCCGACTTTCCTTTTATGCCGGTATTGATTAGGATGGCGAGGAGCTCTGCATCGGAAAGTGTTTGCGCACCAAATTGCAGTAATTTTTCGCGCGGACGCTCGTGTAATGGCCAATCTTGAATTTTCATGTTTCCATTCCTTGGTTAACAATGGTTTAATATCAGTATTGAAAATAAACCTTGTTTATTAATACTTATCTGTGGCCAATATGCAACTTGAACAAAAGAACGTTTTATTAGGTGTTAGTGGCGGTATAGCGGCGTATAAAACACCCGATTTAGTCCGTAAACTAACCGCAAAAGGTGCAAATGTTCGGGTAGTACTTACCGATTCTGCCACCCACTTTGTGAGTGCCCTGTCGCTTCAAGCCGTCTCGGGGAATAAAGTTAGTACTCATTTACTCGATGAAGACGCAGAAGCAGGTATGGGCCATATTGAACTTGCACGCTGGGCTGATTATTTTTTAGTCGCGCCCGCCACCGCTAATACCATTGCCAAGTTAGCGCATGGCTTGGCCGACGATTTACTGACAACGCTTGCATTAGCCACTACTGCGCCGTTATTTATTGCTCCAGCCATGAATCAACAAATGTGGGCTGCCGCAGCAACGACGCAAAACATGAATACCTTAAGCTCACGAGGCGCTAATATTTTAGGCCCCTCAGCAGGTGAGCAAGCCTGTGGCGACTTAGGATATGGCCGCATGCTTGAACCGCAAGAACTGGCCGACGCAATTGATGAATTTGCTCATGCATCCTCAGCTATTGAAGCGCTGTTCAAAGATAAACACATTATGATAACCGCTGGACCTACCCGTGAAGAAATTGACCCTGTGCGTTACATTAGCAACCATAGTTCAGGCAAGATGGGATTTGCCATCGCCAAGGCAGCGCAGCAACTGGGTGCAACCGTTACCTTAGTTGCAGGACCAGTGTCACTACCAACACCATCAAATGTGATGCGCAAAGATATAATTAGCGCTCACGATATGCTTAGCGCGGTTCATGAAAACATTAACCAGCAAGACATTTTTATTGCCTGTGCAGCAGTCGCCGATTATAAAATAGACAAAGTAAGTGAACAAAAACTCAAAAAACAGGGTGAAGATATTACTTTAAGCTTGACCCAAAACCCCGATATCTTAAAAAGTGTCGCTTTTTTGGAAAATCCACCTTTTACAGTCGGATTCGCAGCCGAAACGCAAAACCTTGAATCTTATGCAAAATCTAAATTAGAAAAGAAAAAATTGAACATGATTGCAGCAAATGATGTATCTAATGCAGATTTAGGCTTTAATTCTGATCGAAACGCGCTTATAGTTTTAACTCACAACAACACGCAGCACTTAGCACCAAATAGTAAAGACTTACTTGCGATGGAGCTGTTGAAACTAGTGCATAAAGAATACAGTTGTAGCTAACTACATGTTTTCTTTACGGTAGTGTTCAAAACACTTATCTAATGGCTTTTGTAAAAGCCTGCTACAACACACATAATAAGAAGACTTTTATCATGCCATCACCTAAAAAGACAAACCGCAAGGCGCAAATTCTTCAAGCGCTTGCGGGAATGTTAGAAACGCATCATGGACAACGCATAACCACCGCTAAGTTAGCTGCAAACGTAGGCGTGTCAGAAGCCGCTTTATATCGGCATTTTCCTAGCAAAGCCCGTATGTTTGAAGGCCTAATTGACTTTATTGAAGACACCCTTTTCTCACGCATCAATAAAATTATTGCCGATGAAAAAGACGCAGCCAATCGCTGTCAGTTAATTTTACATCTTATTTTGGGTTTTGCAGAAAAAAACCCTGGCATAACACGCATCTTAAACGGCGATGCGCTTATGGGCGAACAAGAGCGTTTACGTGAACGCATAGCACAGCTATTTGACCGTCTGGAAATACAAATTAAACAAATACTGCGAGAGCGTAAGTTACGCGAGGGCAAAGCGGCAGTGGTAGACGAAGCCCTACTCGCCAATATGCTAATTTGCTTTGTAGATGGTAAAATTAACCAATATGTACGCAGCCAATTTCAACGCCGCCCTACCCAACAGTTTACTGAGCATTGGGCACATATTCGCGAGCATTACTTAAGCTAATCTCTAGCGGCAAGTTTCATTTGCTAAGCTAAATATTGATTCTTGCAAGGCATTAATAAGATGATTCGACTTCGCGGTTTTAGACAGGTTCTTAAACTTATTTATTCATGCTGGTAATGCTAAAGAGAAAAAATAGAAGCACCGCTAACCAGAACAAAATATTAGCAGTGCTATAAAAAGATAAGGCGACTTTTTATCAAGCCGCCTTCATACGCAGTAACTTATCTATCTGCATTCATTACTTTGACCCATGCACTAACAAAATCTTGGGCAAATTTTTCTTTCGCGTTGTCATAAGCATATACTTCAGCAATGGCGCGCAGTTCAGAGTTTGAACCAAAAATTAAGTCAACCGAGGTAGCCGTCCACTTCGGCTCACCCGTTTTACGATCTAGGCCTTCGTAAAGTCCAGCTTCTGGTGCTTTTCTCCACACTGTCGACATATCAAGTAAATTGACAAAGAAATCGTTATTTAGGGTGCCCGGTTTGTCTGTGAATACGCCATGCATAGCGCCATCGTGATTGGCATTAAGTGAACGTAAACCCCCTACTAAAACAGTCATTTCAGATACACTAAGCCCTAACTGATCTGCCTTATCAATTAACATTTCAGTTGGCGATTTATAACTTTCTTCACGATTGAAGTAATTTCTAAAGCCGTCAGCCGAAAGTTTCAGTAAGCTAAAACTATTGATATCGGTTTGTGCTTGGTCAGCATCACCTCTGCCAGGAACAAAAGGAACACTAATATCAAATCCAGCGTCTTTTGCTGCTTTTTCAATTGCCGCTGCGCCACCAAGAACTATCAAGTCTGCTAACGAAACCTTATCACTATTAAAGAATCCGCTAGTGGCATCTTTTTGAATATCTTTTAATACCGTCAATACCTTTTCTACTTCAGCAGGATTATTCACAGACCAATCTTTTTGAGGCATTAGTGCAATACGAGCACCATCGGCACCGCCGCGCATATCGGTGTTGCGATAGCTAGCAGCAGAGCCCCATGCAACTCTAATTAATTCAGATGCTGTTAATCTCGACGCTAGAATATCGTCTTTCAACTTAGCGACATCTTTGTCGCTAATTGTCGATTTGGTATCTTCGCTAATAGGGTCTTGCCATACAAAAATATCCTTTGGCACGTCATTACCTAAGAAGTTTCTGCTTGGTCCCATATCTCGGTGCGTAAGTTTGTACCAAGCTTTGGCAAAGGCGAGTTGATACTCTTTAGGATCGGCTAAGAAGCGCTCGGCAATTTTACGATACTCGGGGTCGAATTTGAGCGCTAAGTCTGCCGTTGTCATCACTGGCGCATTAAACTTCCCCTTTACATGTGCATCGGGCACTGCATCGTGAAGCGACTCATCGGTAGGTATCCATTGAATAGCGCCGGCTGGGCTGCGTGTTTGTTGCCATTCAAAATTAAGTAAATTACTTAAATACAATGAGGTCCATCGGGTAGGTGCTTGTGTCCATGCGCCTTCTAAGCCACTAGTGACTGTATCTTCAGAATGTCCTTTACCACAGTTGTTTTTCCACCCTAAACCTTGCTCTTCAACGCCAGCAGCTGCGGGCTCTGCTTCCAAGCAGTCAGCCGGTTTGTGAGCACCGTGCATTTTTCCAAAGGTGTGTCCGCCTGCAATTAATGCGAGGGTTTCTTCATCATTCATTGCCATTCGGGCGAAGGCCAAACGAATATTTTTTGCAGAACCGATAGGATCAGGAATGCCTCTAGGTCCTTCTGGATTGACATAAATAAGGCCCATGTGGGTTGCACCAAGAGGACGTTGTAATTTACCGTCTTTAGTTTCTCTATCGCTGGCGAGCATTTCTATTTCAGGTCCCCAGTAGACTAGGTCTGGTTCCCAATCATCTGCCCTGCCACCGGCAAAACCATAGGTTTCAAATCCCATGTTTTCTAGCGCAACATTGCCCGCTAGCACCATTAAGTCTGACCACGAGAGTGCTTCACCGTACTTTTGCTTAATTGGCCATAGCAATCGTCTTGCTTTATCTAAACTTGCGTTGTCAGGCCAGCTGTTTAAAGGCTCAAATCGTTGTTGCCCGCCACCAGCGCCGCCTCTACCATCTAGAGTTCTGTAGGTGCCTGCGCTGTGCCAAGTCATGCGAATAAAGAATGGCCCGTAATTACCAAAGTCGGCTGGCCACCAATCTTGCGATGTAGTGAGTAAATCATTTATATCGCTTTTTGCTGCATCTAAATCAAGGCTCGAGAATGCTTTTGCATAGTCAAAGTCTGGACCATGTGGGTTAGAACGCGCGTCGTGGTCTCTTAATTGGCTGAGGTCTAATTGATCTGGCCACCAAAATTGGTTCGTCTTAGCTTGGCCAGCTTTTGCGAAGCCACTTCCCATTGCTCCCTTAGGTTTTGAAATTTCGTCGCTTTGTGCAATAACGGAACTTGAAACAAGTCCAACGCAAACCATTACAGCAAGTTTTTTTAGAGAAAATATTTTTGTTTTCATGACAAAGTATCCTTAACATAACGAGTCAATGTATTGAAATGTTGGTATCCAACAATCCATATACACTTAGTAAATGTAAATTATTTGTATAATTCTTCATCTATAAAATAAGATGTTGAATATACTCAAAACATAACGACTCACAGACTTATGGCCCGTGTCTGGCCCCTGAGTAGTACAAAAAGTATAGGCGCGATACTGCTTAAGTGATATCGAATAAAAGCGATTGCTGTAATCGGAAAAACAGATGGTGTAAAAATTATGTTAATAATTTAGTGATAAGTAATCTATTGCGAGTTCTTCGAAAGACTCGGCGAATGTGCGCCCTGCGAATAACTCGGAGCAAATTATGTGCTGTATTGTGAGTAGAAGTTAGGCACTATTTTATGGAATAAAGTACTATCTGTTAAAGAACAGTAGCATAGTTATACTCACACCTTATAAGTAGATAGCATGAATAAAACAGTAAAAAAATTGGAAGGCAACTTGGTAAGAGCACTCACGTCTGCATGTGAGCAAGCGAAAGTAGACGTAAGCGGATTCGAATGGTTGACCCACACCGCCGACTATGCGAATTTCCCTAACAGTCTAATTGTTAGATGTATATTTGATGATGATTCATCATTAACAATAGCCAAAGATGCCGCTCTCGACACCATTATAATTACCTGCATTCATAAGGCCTTACTAAACGCTGGTATTTTATTGAAGAATCCTAAAAAACACGTACTGTTTGATACGGAGCAGGCCTGTGAAAGAGAGCACCAAGGGAATTGGAAAAAGAGAATTCGAGAGCGGCATTAGAAATTGAATTATAAGCTTATTAAAGCAGCAGTAAGATCTTAGTTGATATTAACCGACAGAACAATATCCCCTAAAGCCAGAGCTTATTCGCCCTAATTTTGGCTCGGATGAGCTGCACAACAAGTACACTTAAGCCAAGCAGTTTAGAGCGCCTAAGTGCAAAAATGTATAAAGCCCCTATCAGTATAGCCATCGCCAAGTAGCCACATGAATAAAAAGCAAAAAAACTGCGAACTTGTTCGTTCGTTTCAATTGTAAAAGTAGCGGGTAAAAACCCTGCACTTAATCCGTTAAACATTGCTTCAAATAAAAGACGCAGTGGATACACATAAATTAATAAAGCGAAAACTAAACTGACACTAATGAGAACAGTATTTTTACTTTCAATACCAAAGCGACGACTCCATTCCCTGTGCGTTAACCAAAAAAGCATTAACACCAGAAAACTCATCGCCAAAGCAGGAATATTTTTAATGCCACTTACCAGTTCTGAAAACGTTTCAGGAATGCCAGTTTGTGAGATAACTAATATCGATAGAACAAACGCGAATGCAACGTCAATCAGGGTATCCAAACGAGTTGTTTCAAGTCCTCGCATACGAAAATAATCTTCTATCGAAAGCTCATTAAGTTCGGCTTCAGTCCACTGCATTTCAGACACTATTTGTTTAGGCATAGTAACAAGTCTTCTATTATCATCATTTATAGTAAGAGAAGAATTGAACAACTGAAATAGAAATTCGCAGTTCTCATTTTGCAATTAACTAAGTGTTCTACGTCTGCATTATATTGCTGTAGAGGCAATCCTACCCGTCTGACGTTGATATTCTAGTCGTTGTATATCTTCGTTACCGCCCTTCATTGATAAACCATACCTTAACTTTTCTAGTGCCTGTTGGTCATGTTTTAAATAGGCGGTGAAAAACAACATTTCCCAGTTCTCTTTGTCTTGCCATGAGCCCGGCTCAAAAATATGTGGCTGGTCGACTAACTCCACCACATACGTTGGGCCCGCCAATTGCTCGGTAGCAGGCAAAATAAACGACGCCAACGTAGATTCATCTTTGCTGCCAAACAAGGTTAGCACGGGTATTGTTACCGACGTTAAGCCACTGTTCTCAGTGCCGAAGGCAAACACTTCCTTATCTTTATTAAAATGACCCACGTAAGGTGCAGCAACTACTGCTGCGGTGATCCGTGGCTCGGTAACTGAGCCGACTTGGTCCTGAATTTTTCCTCCAGCTAAAGCCAGAGAAGTAAAACCACCAAAACTATGGCCAGAGATCCCTATATTGTCGAGATCTACTTGAGGGCCAAAAGTTTCACTTTGTAAAATGGAATCTAAGACTGCTTGGGTGATTAAGGGCCTAAGAAAGCCAGCATAGCTATATGAGTTACGCGGATCATGTAAATTATCGGTATTAATATTGCGCTCATCCCCATAAAAAATGACCGCTACAATATAACCTTGGCTGGCAAGATTGTGCGCATGCGCTATTTCATAAATGCCATGAGCAGCAGCACCATGAGCAAGAATTATCAGTGGATAACGGCAATCAGGATCGGCAAACTGCGGGCTTTCATCAGCAAGCAACATATGCTCAAACACACCATACGCAGAGTCCTGATAAGGAAAGGCATAACTATTGGGGGTCTGTTTTTTTACCGTAGGATAAGTCAAGAAGCTAACAACAGGCAGAGTTTGACCACTGGCAGAACCATAAAGAGCAGTTTGTTCTGGCACCTCTAGCGTAGTTATCCAAGCAAGGTCAGGGAATCGCAATATGTCGGCAATATAACATGGATGCTGCGCCGATTCTGGACTGCCTAACAAGTATTGATGCATCGCTTCATCGCCGATATTGACGTATTTTGACGCCACTTGCATGTTAGTCGAACCGACTGCATAAGGTCCTGTGGTATGAGGCGTTAGCTTTGTTGACATATTTTCTCCTTGTGCATCATCAAGGCTATCATAGCAAGGGATTATAAAGCCAAAGTCAATATAAAAATCAAACCAAAAAGAAGACTTAACGGGCAGTTAACTACATTAAAAAATGTGCAAAAAGCGCAGTTTCGGTCTATATTGGTTAAAAAATAATCATGCACGGAACGTTATGGATACTTTTGATTTTATCATTATAGGCTTGGGTATTGCGCTCATTGGCATTGGATTATTTTTGTTCATTGCAGGTAAACGTGAATCACAGCATGGTAACCAAGTTGAAGGTTTTGGGATTAAACTAAACGTTAGTAATCCTTCTATTATTTTGATTGTTTTTGGCATAGGTTTGGTGTTATTCCCTAGGATAATGCCGAGTAATTTTATTCAGGGACCAAGCGATGAACCAAGACCGGGCCCTTCAGGTCCTACCGTTGATCCTAATGATGTTAAGCGCATAGACCCTGCAGACCCCATTATATTGCCAGATTCGCCGGTAGTTATACCTAAAATACAACCATCATCTCCCACTGTATTTTCCCCTCAAGGTGACTGGTATTTAACGCAATTCCAACAAAATGGATTTGATTTAACGAATAATTTAAAGGGTATTATTAGATTTACTCCGCGTAATAACAACTCTCAAGATTGGTACGCACAATTTACAACGACTGATGGATGGGGAGATGAATATATTTATCAATACGCCGGCAAAATAAACACGTCAGCCTCAGGATATAGCATATCTATTGATACCAGCGATGAGCCCGGCTTTTATCCACAAGGTCCTAGTAAACTTACTATGCAAATGGACAACCCTAACTCGTTACATATGGAGTACATGTTTAACGGCGTTTCATTGATATATCATTGGGCCCAGTAGCTATATGCAGGAGCCCCTAGCGTAGAACGCAGTCAACTAATCTTTCTGCGTTTAATAAACTAATCGATTGCAAAGTTTCGAAGAGATTAGCGCGACAGCTCGGTATGAAGTAATTGAATGAAGTCTTTTTCGCATAAGGGTTTAGCAAACAAATATCCTTGATATAAGAGACAGGATTTTTGCTTTAAATAAGCGCGTTGATATTCATGCTCAACGCCTTCAGCTACCATTTTTAGACCAAGTGTTTTACCCATGGCAATAATTGTATCTAACAGCAAGGCTTCGGTGCCACAAGTCTGAATTTGGTCAATAAAAGCTTTATCTATTTTTAATGTGTCAATTGGGAATTGATGGAGATAAGAAAGAGATGAGTATCCTGTTCCAAAGTCGTCCATACTAACGTTAACACCCAGCGTTTTTATTTCATTAAGTCGATTCAACGCCAAGGCGGTATTTTCAACCATAATACTTTCGGTCATTTCCAAATGGACTTGTGATGGGTCAATGCCATTTGTCTCAATCCCGGCTTTAATCAGGCCAAACAACTGGTCATTTTCTATTTGTTTTGTCGATAGGTTAAATGCAAGCAGTAGGTCTTTGTTATACACTTTGTTAAATCTAGCTAAGGCTCTGCACGACTCTTCTATTACCCATTGGCCAAGCTTAAGTATCAAACCTGTTTTTTCTGCTAAGGGAATAAACTTATCAGGTGCCATGAACCCTAACTCGGGGTGTTGCCACCGAATGAGTGCCTCGGCGCCAACAATTGCATTGTCGCTAACCCTTACCTGCGGCTGAAAGTATAAGATGAATTCCTCATTTTCAATCGCCTTAACCATATCTCGCTCAAGCCGCATTTCACTTTGCACACTTTCATTGAGGTTTTCAGTGAAAAACCGGTAATTGTCCCTACCGTTATTTTTCGCATCATACATGGCGATATCTGCGTGTTTCATTAGCGTGTGTTTATCAATACCGTCATCAGGATACATTGCGATACCTACACTAGATGTTACTTTTAACACAAATTCATCTACCACCCAATCTTGCCGTATTCCTTCCATTATTTTATCGATAACAGTCAGCAATGTGGATTTTTTAATATTGCTTAATACAATAATGAACTCGTCTCCGCCAATTCGCGCAAAGATATCGGTGGCCCTAATGCTAGGCTCAATTCTTTTAACCACGGCTTGGAGTAATTTGTCGCCAATATCGTGACCTAGCGAATCATTGATTTTCTTAAAATGGTCTAAATCCAAAAATAACAGGGCAAATTGTGTGGAATTATATTTGGCGCTAGCAATAGTCAGGTCTAGTCGCGAATATAAACTGTGACGATTTGGAATATCGGTAAGGGTGTCATTTAGCGCAATGTAGTCGAGTTGTTTTCGCACGTTCATTTGTTCAGTAATATCCCGAACAATTCCTTCCATCGCTATGACTTTGTCATGTTCATCAAAAATGGGTAACTGCATGATTTCGACGTAGCGGATTTCCCTAGATTTGTGATATACCTGCACTACATAGGGCGCAATTTCTTCACCATTTAAGACTCTGAGGGTATAATCTTTTGCATATTCATTTTGCGGATCTGAGGTAATAAATGATTTATAACCGATCTTGAATTCTTCTGCTGTATAGCCGAGCATATCGGTTACAGAATCGCTTAAATAAGTGTATTCACCGCTTACATTACGGGTGTAAAAGAAATAATATCGTCTTAAGTTCTGTACAAGGCGATTGTATTTCTCTTCGCTTAGCTGAATTTTAGTTTGCGCAGAGGTTTTTATCTGTTCGTAAAGCTTTTGCATTTCCTTTGAAGATACGTCTAATGATTTCTCGATTAAGCGCTTGTCTTCATCAGCGTCCAAATACGCCTTATTAACTAGCTCAGCCAGCATATTAAACTGATCATTAGTTAAACCGTCGTTATCGCTTACGCCTAATTTTTTTAATTGCCGTTTAAGCAGTCGATGCATCGCTTTCCCACAACCGTTTTGATGTTAGTGTCATTGTTTGTTAACCGATAAAAATTGCACGTTTACTAACATTAAACCTGCAGGGTTCAACGTATAAATTAACACTCAGTTATTCGGTATCGGCATTAGTGACAATATCGTGACAACTAAACTATGCTGCCCACTTAAGTCTATTGAATAGAATAGTAATATTATATATTCTAGCCGAACGTGCCTAAAACGTAATGCTAGTGCCGTGTATTAAAGCTGGTGAGTATGGGGAAATGCCTAACTTATGTGCTTATGCATTATCTCGCCGAGCGCGTGCCCGAATATGCAAAATAGAGGAAGATAAAGTAAGCTATACGGCATTATTCCCTAAGTAATCACTCGCTAAGGAGCATTTAATGATCACTCATATCCATCACATTAATTTTGTTGTCGCCAACTTACAAGCATCTATAAATTATTTTGCTAAATTGTTGGCGCAGCAAGCGACCATTGAAAGCCTACCCCAAAGAAATGTAAATACTGCCAGATTTAAAATTGGCGAAAGCTTATTAATATTAGTGCAACCCTTAAGTAAAGAAGGCGTGGTAGCCGACATTTTAGCGAGCAAAGGTGAAGGTGTTTTTTTACTTTCCTTTGCCACAAAATCAATTGATAAAAGCTTGTTAGATCTTGAGCTATCACATGCAGAAAAAAGAGTAGGTTTAGACAGTTGGCCTATTTGCGATATCTCTCCTTTAGAACAGTTCGGCGCGATCCTGCAGTTAACGCAAAACCCCAGCAATAACACTTCAAATTGAAATTATAAATTCATTTTGAACATAAATACCTATCAGTGATACAAATAGAAATTATAAGCCACTGATTTAAAACATTTAAATTACCCATGTCTTTTTGGCATGAACCATGCTCTAGTGTATTTTGTAAAAACGTTGTAAATAACCTTTATAAGGGCTTCCATCTCTTGATGTACGAGACTAACAAAGTCCGAATTTTAATATTCGGTCATAAAGAATTTAGCCAACTGCTTAGCAGCGTTTTGAGTGAGCTTGAAGATAGCGCTCACTGCAGAATTGTTGACGCTATTGTAGGGACAATTGACGAGGCCAATAAGCATGTCACTTTATTCAATCCAGACGTCGTAATTAGCGCTGGAAGCAATGCAGCTTACTTAGAAACCGCTTTGGATGTTCCTGTTTTATCAATTCCGGTTACGGAGTCAGACATCGTATCTGCAGTTTTAAAAGCATCAATAGTTAATACAAATATTCATCTCATTACCTTCGATGATTACAGCCGATTAGTCAGTTTATTAAACCAAAGTACTTCTATAAATATCAAACATAGCAAATATGAAACTGCTGAAGAAGCGAAGCAAATTTATCAGTTAGCCAAATTTGGCAATAACGAAGTTGTGGTTGGCGCTAGCTTGGTGTGTGGCTTAGCCTTCCAAGACAATATCAAATCGTTTTTGATTTACTCTAAAGAATCATGTCGGGCTATTCTAAAAGAAGCCCTTACCTTAGCGCGCGCGCAAAAAAATCAAGTTCATTCAAAAGCGATACATCGTTGGCTAGACGAAGATTCAAAAACGCCTATTTTAGTAGTCGACAATTACACCGATATTCTCACATCAAATGCCGCAGCTAAGTCTGAGTTTGCTATTGACTCAATCAACAAAGAAGAAATTCTAGATTTGCTACACAGCAGCCAATTTACCGATAATTCTGACGGCAAATGCAGGTTAAATCAAAACGATTGGTGGTTTCATAAAGACACCGTTAAAATGGCCAATCATCAATTTGATGTTTACCAATTTTACGCGCAAACCCCAAACATTTCGGCAAGGAAAAATGCACACGTAGCCAATCAACCCTTGGTTTATAAATCAACAATAATGATTGATTTAATAGAGCGCACAGATTTATATGCCAACTCTCCAAGTCATGTGCTCATTATTGGTGAATCGGGTACAGGCAAAGAAATTATTGCTAAACGCATTCATCAAAAGAGTCAATTTTCTGATGGCCAATTTGTTGCCATTAATTGCGCAGCCATGCCCAGTGAGCTGTTTGAAAGCGAACTGTTTGGCTACTTAGAAGGCTCATTTACTGGCTCAAAACGCGGTGGCAAAAATGGACTGTTGTATGAAGCTGAAAATGGTGTTTTATTTTTAGATGAAGTGGGAGAGCTCACCCTACCGCAACAAGCAAAGCTGCTTCGCGTTATCCAAGAAAAAACCTATCGCCCAATAGGCTCTCACAAAGAATTTAAAGTGAACCTCAAAATTATCGCAGCGACCAATCGCCCGCTTGCTGAAGAAGTCAAAAAGGGTTTGTTTAGAGATGATTTATATTATCGACTCAATGTATTAAGCATATATGTCCCTTCACTAAAAGAAAGAAGAGAGGATATTAGTTATATAACAAAATCGAAGTTAACAGCCCTCAATTTTGGCGAATTAGAAATAGACACCATCGAGCGAATAGCCACGCAGGTTACACCTATATTCAATGACTATGATTGGCCAGGAAACATTAGGGAGCTTGAAAATATTGTTGAGCGATTGTTAGTGTATTGCTCTGCGCATCAGAGCATCGATGATGCAAAAATCATACAGCTTTTAGATGATCTAGCGCCAGAGCTATTTGTTAGCCCTGAGATCCACAACACCGGTGCTTTAGCGCAAAGCGAATACCAGCTAGTGAACCAAGCAATGAGCAAATTCCGCGGTAACAAAGAACTTGCCGCGCAGTATTTAGGAATTAGTCAAACCACTTTATGGCGACGATTGAAACGAATTAATGAAAATAATAAAAGAGGACAACACCATGCGTAAATTTACCCAAAGTAAAATTGGTAGTGCTGTAGCATTATCGATGTTAGCGGGTTCTTATACACTGACAAGCACTGCGCTTGCTCAAGAATCGCAACAAGCCCAAGAAGAGTCCGTAGAAATAATCAGTATTTCTCGTAAACGTCCAGAAAGCCTGCAAGACGTACCAATTGCAGTCAGCGCGCTGTCTGCTAGGGACATTGAAACAGCAGGCGTTGAGCGCCCTGGTGATTTCATTTCACTCGTGCCCAACGTCAGTATAGTCGATACAGCCAACGTGGGTGATACCCAGGTTAATATTCGCGGTATTGTATCGACGCGAGATGCTGAATCAACTTTTGCTTATGTGGTAGATGGTGTCTTAATCACCAATCCAAATGGCTTTAACGAAGAGCTGTTAGATATCGCACAAATTGAAATTCTGAAAGGGCCTCAAGGGGCTCTATATGGCCGGAACGCTGTTGCTGGGGCAATTTTGGTGACCACAACGATGCCCAGCGAAGACTTTGAAGGAAAAGTCAAAGTTGGTGCAGGTAACGCTGGCATTCAACGTATCAATGGTATCGTGAGCGGTGCCTTAAATGACACAATGCGAGGCCGATTAACAGCAAGCTACAACAGCATCGATGGTCATTACGAAAACGCCTTAACGGGCCAAAATGATGTGGTTGATTTTATGCAAGACACCACCGTTAAAGGGCGATTAATGTGGGATGTGTCTGACGACCTCACACTTGATATTCGCGCCGGTATGTCGAAGGTTGAAGGCGGCGCTATTAACTTCAACGCAGTGTTCGCTTTACCGTCATTTGTGGCTGCGTTCAATCAGCCAAATTATCAGGCCGATGTTAATGATCACGATTTTGTATTTGCATTTAATGTTCCCGGCGAAAATGAACAAGAAAGTACTGAATTCTCACTCAAAGCCGATTGGGACTTAGACGGCTATGATGTAACAGGTGTGCTTGCTTACAATGATTTAGAAGAATACTTATTGTCTGATGGCACCAGCGCGTCGTTTTATGGCTATGAGGTCACGCCGCAATGCCAAACAGATCGCGCCACACTAAATAACACTCCAGTCGCTTTAGGCGGTGCAAACAGAACTGATTTATTCGGTGAGTTTTTCGCGCCCTTTGGTGTGTTTCCTCCTGGTGTAGAATTTACAGGCGTATACGGTCCTTATACACCAACAGCATGCGACGGTTATCAGTACCAAGAGAGAAGCCAATCAGATTTCAGCGGTGAATTAAGATTAACTTCAGATGATAACAACGCAGATTTGCGCTGGATAGCGGGTGTTTATTTTGCAGAAATAGAACGTGATGTTGTAGTCGCGTATGGTGCAGACCAAGGCCAAGGTTTCTTGCGTCAGGCCTATATACCACCAACAGGCCCTAACCCAACAGACTTACTATTTAGCGATACTTTCGATACTTCAGTTCTATCTGCATTTGGTCAAATTGAATACGATGTATCCGACAAAATGGAAGTTGCCTTTGCCTTACGTTACGACTACGAAGACAGAACAGTTTCTAATAACGTCCCTGACGTGTCGGCTTCAGGATTAAACGTAAATACAATAATAGATGGCGTTGTTGGGCCAATAAACCCAGCCCTTAGCGCTAATCCAGGCGGTATTCCTGACAGAAGTCGCTCCTTCTCGCAGTTCCAACCTAAAATAACCCTTAGCTATGAGTTGTCAGACAATGTTAATTCTTATGCGAGCTACGGTGTAGGCTTCAGAAGCGGTGGATTTAACTCCATAGGTACGGAAGCCACATTAGATTTCTGGTTTAACAGTTCAGCCACTGGCGACACACCGGGCGACGCAGTAAATGCGCAATTATTAGTAAGCGATGAATACGACAAAGAAGTTACCACCAATATAGAGTTTGGTCTTAAGTCGAAATTTATGGACAACAAAGTAAGACTAAACGGTGCCGTGTTTAGAACAACAGTCGAAGACAATCAGTTTTTCGAGTTTTTCGCCGGCCCATTTGGCTTATTACGCGCAGTGACTACTATTGACGAACTTGAAATTCAAGGATTTGAGATCGACGTGGAAGCCGATCTTACAGACCAGTTTAAGGTATTTGCTGGCTTAGGACTGCTTGATACTGAAATTAAAGAAAATCGTAATCGCCCGCTTACCGTTGGCAATAAAGCACCGCAGTCACCTGATACTACTTACGCGCTCGGGTTTGTATATGAGCAGCCGGTTGGTGAGGATTATTGGGTAACCACAAGGGTCGATTATCAATACACTGGGGAAACGTTTTTCCATACTCTGCAAGGCGAACAAACACCTACTATTTGGGACTTCTTTGGCACGCTTGGCGGAGGTGTACCACCAGGCCCGCACTCACAAAATTTTGATAATGCAAAACGTGAGTCGTTCTTTACTTTGAATGCTCGTATTGCACTTGAAGCAGAGACTTGGACCTTAGCGCTATATGGCAAAAATATTACTGACGAAAAGTACCTGCAAGAAATTATTCCTGCTCCTGAGTTCGGTGGCTCATTTATTCATCCATCTGCTCTGGCAGAGTATGGCGTTGAGTTTACTTATAACTTTTAAGTACTAATTGAAAGAGGCTTGAAGTATGGCGACATACTTCAAGCTAGCTTTTAGTAGCAGCTTAGAAAATTATGTAGTTAGCTAAATCGATAGCAGCTTAAACAGGAACTTAGGCATTGGAGAAAATCATGAACAAGCCATTGGCGGGTATACGTGTTATAGATTTAACACATATGTTGTCTGGCCCTTACTGTGCGATGATTCTTGCAGATTTAGGCGCAGAAACAATAAAAGTGGAGCCCTTGCAAGGTGAAGGAACACGCAAGTTATTAGCAAGCGACCCGCACAACTCCCTAGAAGGAATGGGCGCATATTACATTACATTAAACCGCAATAAACAAAGCATATGCATTGATTTAAAGAGTGAAGAAGGTAAGCAAGTTTTTTACGAACTAGTCAAAGAATCTGACGTAGTGGTAAACAACTTTGGTGCTGGCGTACCAAATAGGCTGGGCATCGATTACGACACCCTGAGCAAAATTAATCCCAAGATCATTACCTGCAGTATTACTGGTTTTGGCAGCAACGGTCCTAACTATAAAAGGCCTGCATTTGACCAAGTTGCACAAGCCACCGGCGGCGGTATGTCAATAACGGGGACAGATAAAGAAAATCCTGTGCGTGCCGGCATTCCCATTGGCGATTTAGGCGGCGGCATGTTCGCGGTAATGGGCATTCAATCGGCAATAATAGAGCGAGCAACGAGCGGCAAAGGCCAAGATGTTGATATTTCGATGCTTGATTGCCAAGTATCTATGCTCAACTATATGGCCACCATGCACTTTTTGTCTGGCGATAACCCCTATCCAATTGGTAACTCTCATTTTGTACATGTGCCATACAACACGTATGGCACCTCAGACGGATTTATTGTAATTGCAGTGATCACCGATAACTTCTGGAAGAACTTGAATGAAGTGGTTAAATGCCCTGAGTTCGACAACAGTAAATACGATGGGCAACCCGGCAGATGGGCCGCTAAAGATTTTATAGACGGCAAACTTAATGAGGTGCTAAGTCAAAATACCACTGCATATTGGATAACTCAGTTAGAAGCGAAGCGAATTCCTTGCGCGCCGGTGAACAGTTTGTCTGATGCGCTAAACGATGAACAAGTATTACATCGCAATATGGTTGTCGATTTAAAGCATCCCAACGGTAGCTCAACCAAGGGCCCAGGTAATCCAATAAAATTCTCGCGCACTAACCAAGAGTCTTTCGACGCAGCACCCACCTTAGGCCAAGATACACAAGCTGTGCTGTCTGGATTATTACAAATGTCGCAAGAACGCATTAATACATTAATAGCCAATGGTTCAGTTAGGGGAAACAGTAATGACTAAGCGTGTGTTCATTAATGATGTTGGGCCCCGAGACGGTTTACAAAATCAGGCTCAAATATTGACGCCACAGCAGCGACTACGCCTCATCAATTCATTAACTAGAGCCGGTTTAGATGGCGTAGAAGTGGGTGCTTTTGTTTCCCCAAAAGCGGTGCCTGCGATGGCCGGGACCGACGAAATTTGCCAACAGCTTACCAATACAGATTGCCATTATTCAACGCTTATCCCAAATATGAGAGGCTTTGAATTAGCACGGCACAGTGAAGTGAGCTTAGCCTCGTTAGTAATTGCCACCTCGAATACTATGAATGAAAAGAATATTCGGATGGATAACAGCCAAACCTTGACTATGATTAAGGAAGTTATCTCCGCTTCGAAAAGCTCCGGTGTTGAGGTGCAAGTATACTTAGCAACAGCTTGGGAATGTCCATTCGAAGGTCTTATTTCACCCCAGAAAGTCATAGATATGGCGGCTAGTTTACTCGAGATTGGGGCTTCTCGTTTAGTCATTGCCGACACCATTGGCGCGGGTAACCCTCAAGCAGTGAATACCTTAATGGATGAATTAGTTAAGCAATTTGGTGCAGATACTTTCGCCTGTCACTTTCATGACACCCGCGCAATGGGATTAGCAAATGTATATGCCGCGCTAGAAGCCGGAGTGCGAAGATTTGATGCATCCATTGCCGGCTTAGGCGGATGTCCTTTTGCACCTGGCGCTAGTGGCAACGTAGCAACCGAAGATGTGGTTATGATGTGCGAGCAAATGGGTTTCGAAACCCGAATAGATATGAAGGCGCTTTTAGAGGCTTCAGACTTAGCTATTGAATTAACAAAAACCGCCCGTGGGGGAAATGCCAAAACGTGGCTACGTAAACAAATTGCTGCGTAAACGCTAAGTCATTTAAACAACAAACAGTTACGAATTAGACAATGATTGCAAAAATATAAAGCAAACACTTTTAGTTAAAACAAGATTATAAAAGAAGGAAAAAGTTATGAGTTATCGATTAGGCGTTGATGTTGGAGGTACTTTTACAGATCTTTTATTGATCAACGAAAGCAACGGTGAAACTCACACAGCAAAGGTTCCCTCTACACCAGAAGATTCCTCTGTTGGTGTATTAAACGGTATCGCTCGAATTTGCGATGAATCTGGTATAGATCCTAAAAAAATAAATCGTGTTATGCACGGAACCACTGTTGCCACCAACGCCGTACTTACCGGCAAGGGAGCAAAAGTAGGCTTGGTCACAACCAAAGGCTACAAGCATGTATTGCAAGTAGCACGCTCATTTTGTCCGGGTGGTCTTGGCGGTTGGGTTAGCTTCGTTAAAAAGCCGCTTCTAGCTCCACTAGAATTGACCATTGAAGCCACAGAACGAATGGGAGCAGATGGTAAGGTCGTAACCGAACTAGACAAACAAGCATTTCGGACAAGCCTAACTAAACTAAAAGCGACAGGTCAGGTAGAAGCACTGACCATTTGCTTCATTAACGCCTACGTAAACGGCGACAATGAAAAGCAAGCAAAAGCGGTAGCCGCCGAAATTTTCACTGACATTCCTATTAGTATCTCAAGCGATATCGTACCCGAAATGCAAGAGTATGAGCGCACAGAAACAACCGTAGTGAATTCGTATGTGCGACCAGAAGTAGCGCGCTACGTTGACAATCTTCAAGCATCACTGCACAAAACAATGGGGCAAGACCTGCATCTGTCTATTTTACGTTCTGACGGCGGCCTAGCCTCAGCTAATGCCGCAGCCGACAATCCGGTCAACTTACTAATGAGCGGACCAGCGGGTGGCGTATCAGGTGCTATTCACTTTGCATCGGCGGCTGGCTACGACAATATATTAACCTTTGATATGGGCGGTACCTCAACGGATGTTGCACTCATTCAAAACTCCAAAGCCCGTATTCGGCGTGAAACCCGTGTTGGCGATGTAACAGTTAGAGCACCTTCAGTGGATGTAAGAACAGTAGGGGCAGGCGGCGGTTCATTAGCCTTTGTGCCTGAACTAACTAAAGCATTGCGAGTGGGCCCTGAATCGGCTGGCGCAAAGCCCGGGCCAGCGGCATATATGAAAGGTGGAGTAGAGCCAACAGTATGTGATGCAAACGTGGTGCTAGGTTATTTACCCTCTGACGTGCAGCTTGGTGGCAAAATGGCAATTGATAAAGACGCAGCCGTTGCCGCTGTTAAGAAAGTATCAGATGCAATGGATATCTCAGTTGAAGAAGCAGCTGAAGGTATCGTTCGTATTGCTAACGAAGCCATGTTTGGAGCGCTCAGGCTGGTGTCTGTGGAACAAGGTTTTGACCCACGCGATTTTGCGCTAGTCGGCTTTGGCGGAGCGGGTCCATTACATGCAAACGCATTAGGTAAACTAACTGATTCGTGGCCAACCATAATACCCCCAGGACCTGGCGTATTATGTGCTTATGGTGATGCGACAACGGTTGTAAAAGACGAAGCATCAAAAACCTATGTCACCTTAGTTAAAAACAGTAATCAAGACGTTTTGGTTGGTTTATTCAATGAGCTAACAGCAAAAGCAGGTGCAACACTCATCGCTGATGGAATAAGCAAAGATGATTTAGAGGTAACTTTGCAGGCAGATGTGCGTTATACCGGACAAGCATTTCAATTATCGATAGAGTTTTCCCAAGCTGAATTTGAAGCGCGAGGGCTCGAATTATTAGTTGAACGTTTTGACGAAGAGCACACGCAACTGTTTACATTTGCACTCGATGACGGACATGAAATTGTCATGGTGCGTGCCATTGTTTCAGCGGCATCTACTGCTATACCTGAAAATAAGCAAATGTTGGAAAACTCGACCTTGTTAGACTGCAAAATTGCCGACACGAGAATTTATCATGAAGGCCAATATCATGCGGCGACTATATATGAACGCAGTAAAATGAGCATAGGTTTACTGGTTCCTGGTCCATGTATTGTGGGAGAAATGGATTCAACAACCGTTATTTTACCTGGCTATGCAGCCACCGTAGATAGCGTAGGTAATCTATTAATCAATCCCGTTACCGCCAATAACAATAAATAGAAGGAGAACGTAATGAACAAAATTATTGAAACAAACACAGCTCCTCTTAATCGCGTAGATGCCGACACGGTCACCGTGGATATTATTGAAAATGCTCTGAAAAACGCGCGCGAAGAAATGGACGCGGTTTTATTTAGAACCGCAATGAGCCCCGGTATTCGCGAGCAAGGCGATTGCTTCCCTATGATCGCCAACAAAGACGGCAAAATGGTAGTGGGTCAATTCGGTTCGTTTATTCACGGCTTTATGGACGCATTTTCAGGTCAGGTTGAAGAAGGTGATGTACTGCTCACGAACGACCCTTACATGTGTAATGGTGCGGTGTCTCATTTACCCGACTGGATTGTAATTGTACCTATCTTCCGTGAAGGCAGACACATTGCGTGGTCAGCAATGTTTGGCCATATGTCAGATAATGGCGGTATGGTGCCAGGCTCAATTCCAATCAATGCTGAAACGATCTTCCAAGAAGGTATTCGTATACCCCCCACCAAACTATACAAAAAGGGTGTGTTGCAAAAAGACTTGTTAGAACTGATATTACACAACGTGCGCACGCCGCAGTGGAATAGGTTTGATTTAAATGCATTAGTTGCGGCTTGTAACACTGCCTCTAAGCGTGTTGTCGAAATTGCAGACCGATTTGGTGATGATGTCTTTTATACCACCATGGAAGTCATGTTAGAGCGAAACCATATTGCCATGTCTGCCATTATCAATATGTTAGTGCCTGAAGAGCCTCGCGTATTTGAAGATTATTTGTGTGATGACGGCGTTGGTAAAGGCCCTTACAAAATTCGCTGTAAAATGTGGCGTGAAGGCCCAAAAGCTATTTTTGATTTTGAAGGCACCGACCCACAAGCTAAAAGCTCTATTAATTTCTACCTGAATGAAGAAATGTTTAAGATGTTCTTTGGCTCTTTCACCATTAACCTCGTAGACCCACAAATACTCTTTAACGATGGTTTTTACGACTTGGTTGACGTGCGTATACCTCAGGGTAGCTTATTGAAACCCAACTACCCTGCGGCCCTTTCAGGAAGAACTCATGCCCTAGGTAGAATATTTGATGTTATGGGCGGATTATTAGGCCAAGGCGCACCCGAAGCAATGAATGCTGCTGGCTTTTCAGATTCACCTCATTTGTTTTACTCAGGCTATGATGATAACAATGAGTGGTTCCAACTATTTCAAATTGGTTTTGGTGGTATCCCAGGTCGCCCTGCTGGCGATGGTCCAGACGGTCATTCGTTATGGCCCGGCTTTACCAACGTGCCTAACGAATTCATTGAAGCCTACTTCCCCTTAAGAGTAGAAAACTATGAAGCAATACTAGACTCTGGCGGCGCAGGTTTGCACCGTGGTGGTAATGGATTGTCTGTCGGTTATCGATTCTTAAACGACGGTAAAATAGCCATTCATGACGATCGCTGGTTAACGTATCCTTGGGGTGTTAATGGAGGAGCTCCGGGTATGCGTTCAACGAAATTATTGATACGTGCTGACGGCAGTGAAGAAACCTTACCCGCAAAATGCGAAGATATTGAAGTGAAAAAAGGTGACATTTTATACTTCAATACATGGGGAGGCGGCGGCTGGGGTGACCCACTAAAACGCGAACCTCAATTGGTGTTGGATGACATCAATCGTACTTTAGTATCGGTTCAAGGCGCAACAGCCTATGGAGTAATTATTACTGACGACCTAACTATCGACGTAGAAGCTACGACAGCACTGCGAGCCAAAATGGCAAGCGAGCGTGGCGACGTTGATTTATTTGATTTTGGTGGCAGTATTGCAGAAATTAAAGCCCGCAGTATGCAAGAAACTAACTTGCCTGCGCCGCAAACGCCAGAGTTTAAATGACAGTAAAGCTTGTTGATAACGACCTTGTTATTGGTCAATTACAGTTGGGCAAACGCCCTGCTGTAATTGCTGTCGATTTTAGCAATGGTTTTACCCACAAAGAAAGCCCGCTTGGCGGCGATTTTGCATCGCAACTCGAGGCGAATCTAAAGCTAGTTAGTGCTGCCAGTGTTAAAAATCTGCCATTATTTTTTAGTACAGTGGTATACGATAATGAACAACAGGCAAGTGTTTTTAGACAGCGTTTGCCTGCTTTGAATATATTACAGCGCGGTTCGCATTGGGTAGATATACATCAACAATTTACGCCGTATATTAATGATGAGAATGTCATTGAAAAACATCATCCGAGTGCTTTTTTTACCACCTCACTAGCCAGTAAGCTTTCAGCATTAAAGGTAGATTCACTCATCATCACTGGGCTAACCACTTCTGGTTGCGTACGAGCGACTTGCGTAGATGGCTTACAGCATAACTTTTTGTGTGCCGTTGTGCCTGAAGCCTGTGGCGACAGAAATCAATCTGCCCATGATATGAGTCTGCATGATATGCATGCAAAGTATGCGCAAGTATTACCTCTCACCCAAGTATTAACGTACTTTGAATCATTATGATTTAGATGCTTTAAGCCTTAGCCTAACGTAGTCCACATGCCATTGACCATTCACAAATAGCGTTGGTTTCAAAGCCGCAGTAACATCATTAATAATATGTCTTTTTTGAGCTTCACTAGCGTGTTTGAAAAACACTTGACCGAAGGCTTCTATCCAATCACTTAGATGCTCTGGCAAAGGGGTGAAACGGTCGAATAACTCAATATATTCTACTGCAAAACCCTGTTTTATAAGCAGTGCAGCGTAAGTTTCTGCTGTGGGAAAATACCATGGATTTTCATGTTCAATGTCTTCTTGCGTGAGTCTTTTGCTTAGCGCATCAACAACCTTGCCCGCGTTCCCATAGCCACCAAATTCGGCTACAAATATGCCTTTAGGTTTAAGCGCTTGAAAGACTCCTTTTACTACCTTTTCAGGAGTAGTCATCCAATGCAAAGCAGCATTTGAGAACACACTATCAAAGCTTTCATGAAAGTCTAACTCTTGAGCATCTTTTACGTAAGCATCGAGGCCTTTTTGAACAGCAGAACTGACCATTTCCGCACTTGCATCTACCCCCATGACCTCTTTACATAAAGGCTTTATTTTTTGGGTGAGGTTGCCGTCGCCACAGCCCAGATCTAAAATTACATCTGTCGGTTTTGGTGCCAGTAGTTCTAACAAAGGCTCGCCGAGTTTGGCAACAAAATCGGCTACTTTATTATATTGAATTGGGTCCCACTTTGTTTCAGACATAACACCCCGAAGATTGTAAGTAGCTGGTGAAAGCTATAAATTTTTGACGCAGTATCTTTTTCATAACAAGCCTGTTTAGCAAAAATTTTGCTCTAGCCAAGGCTCAAATATCGCAGATTTTGCAAACTCACCGTAAAAATCATCATCTACAAAAGAACTTCTTTCGTAGGTATCGCCAAATATTGTAGAAATTTGATCAAGCAAATCGGCGACTTCTACATACTGTTGCTCTTCAGTAAATACAGTGGCTAAGGTCCAATAGGTAGCTTCACAATCATATTCAATACCTTTTTTGCTAAGTAATATTACCTCATCAAATCGTTTTTTCGCATACCTTAAGTTCGCTTTTAAGTCTTACAGTGCGCTATCTGGACCAAATCTATCTTCAACAGAATCAAGAGCTGCAAGGGCTTTGTTATAGTCCTCTATAAGAGTGTAGTAGTCAACGAGCATAAATTGTAAGTCTGGACCGTCACCATGATATTTGGCTAAGGTTTTTAATTCTTCAAAATAAGCCTCATCGCTTACCGATTGCGAAAATACTAGTGTGCTTGAAAGGATGGTTCGTGAACGTTGTAACTCAGGTGATAAGGTTTTAAGTAAATTGTAGGCTTCAACAAATTTTTGTTCTTTTCTGAGTTCTCCTAATTGTTTAAATATTTCCACTAGGTCGTCATCGCCTCGTAAAGCGCCAAATAGTCTTTTAATTATAGATTTATTGGGCGCTATTAGCATTCTTGCTGCTTCAGCTAATTGAGTAGTATAAGTTGAGCCTGACGACGCAAAGTAGATGTCGTTTATTAATTCCCCACTTTCACTCATGCTCAACAATAAGTACTCATGCCCGCCACCTTCCATATCTATTCGCATTACTGGCTTTTGTTCATTATTGTCTTTAGCAATACGTAAAAACCATGTTGGGATATCCTTACAGCGCAAGGTAGACAAATTGTGTCGACGACCAAGTTCACTCTTTAAAGGTCATTTTATACAAGGCATTGCCAGCGATATTGCCTGCGAAACTTGCATCATTAAGCTTTGCATTAATATTTATGCTGAGTTTTTATGCATAAGCTCTATGGTTGTATAGGCGCAAAATGTTTATAAAATTATAAAATCAGCTTCTTCTGTGGATATGATGTCATTAAATTGGACAAGCCGCCCTGCCTTTTCAAATCACTGTTGGAAGTTAGCTAAGAAAATGCAGAAGACAAATTTGAGGTAAAAACCCTCTTCTGACCAGTCGCTGAGTTTACCTAAACCTGTCACACTTTTATACAAATAGCTCAATCAAGGGTAAGAGGTTGCTGGTATTGCATCAAAAAGCTCAAAACAAACGACACTACGAGGGTGTATATGTGTCACAGGTGTAGGTGATGACATTGTGATCAATCAGCGTGCCACCATGCTAGGTGTACTGCTCGGCAAGCCGCATTCAGACTCGATCATATCAATTTTCATATATAACATTTGATCAAACTCACCCGTCGCTATAGACCGACGTTTGGTAAACTCACCAGTAAGCAGGTTAAAAACAACCGAAGTAGGTAAAACCGTCGCAATACCATTGGCTAATTTTTCCTGAGTACTGGCTTTTTCCTCTTTAAGCATCGCAATGTCTTTTACGGCGCTCTTGCAATTCACCTTTTGGTCCAGTTGAATTCGAACCGTAGAGTGACGATCAACGGCCGAAGTACAGCCGAAAAAGAGAAAAATACTCATTAGTAATAAACTTTTTTTTATCATGTTAGACACTCTAAAAATATTATTTTAGTAGACATAACTATAATATAACTAAGTGAGCGATTCCAGATGTATGAGTGAAGTACAAACTCTTGCCCATTTTTTGTGCATTGCCGAAAAACCTTTCAAGCACAGCAGCTTCATATGTCGGCTTTGTATGCTCCAAACTCGCTGTAATATAGAAGCCACCCATTGCTGTTTTGTTACATACTGTGTAAGAGCACTTCTAAATACTAAATTTCGTGCTTGATTCGGTTATCTAGCTCGTCGATTATTTGATTCGAAAGACTAATAAATGCCACGAGCCCAGCATCGGCTGTAACTCTTTCATCAATAAGAAGCTGCAAGACTTCCTGTTGAACATCTACTGCCTGAGCTTTAAATACCTTCAGCTCGAAGTGATCTGTAGTTGTTTGCGCTTCGCTACGAACCGCCAGAAGTTTACTGTAAAACGTATCAACCCGATCTTTTTTTACCTGCAGATGACGGCGATACAATGTAAACAACCCGCTTCCGAGCGCAACAAGAAATGTAAACACAAGTGCAATAATATCGACGTGCTTTTCTATAAATCCAGGCTTATCGCGGTTCAAAAATTGCCTGCTGCCCTCGTGCAATGGAAGCATTAGATCAACCGGATTGAATCTAACGTCAAGCTCACGCACTACCAATGGGTAATCAAGCGAGTACTCCTGAGCATTGTTAAAGAGATTTGTCGCAATATCAAAAGCGACGTCAGCCGGAAATTCCTCGTGAGCAATCATTACAGTGCGTATTGATAACGTTGTGATCGCTTTGTCGCTGAGCGAGTGATAAGTACCCCTTGGTAACAGGAACCTTTTAAGATGATGATGCTTAAGAACAATAGCATCGGCGACCGATCCGCCTGGCACATCATTTTCACTTGAGAAGCCAAACAGTCTGTAACCAGCTAGTTGTTCGATGCTCTCATTCGTCAATAGTCCACCGAAAATGAAGAATACTTCTGGGTTGACCATCCAGGGGTTATCCAGTACTTCGTATTCATCCCGCGCAATATTGAAGTCTATTGCTAGTTGAATCAATAGGCGATCTGCAGCTCCACCGGGCGGTCCTGCGTAGATTTTTGAACCACGAACTAGCTGCATGAAGTTACTCGGGTCACTCTTCAAGTTATTCAGGACGTGCAGTACGCTCGGATACAGTGGTGCGATGGTTACGACACCGGTTATAGGATGGTCTGGTTCCTCGAGCACCCCAAGGTCTATCGATCTATTCTGAATGGATTTAAATATGTCAGGTGGGTTCGCTGCTTCTGCGAGTTCGATTACGAAGCCTTCGTCAGCCAGCTGCTTTTTGACCGCCTCAGATATAGCTGGAGCGGGTAATTCAGTGGAAAAAGCTAGCGTCGTTTTACGACTCTCATCACCGCAAGCCGCGACCAAAATGAATAGCAAACAAGCGCCCACTAACCTCTGTTGTGGTTGAATTAGCCGGACACATCAATAAAGGATAATATCCAACTATTGAGGTGTAAAATGACTAAACGTACTAACAAATAATATCCAAACGATTTTAAACAAGAAGCAGTAGCACTGGTAACGCAGCAAGGTTACTCAGTTGTTGAAGCAGCCACTTCGTTAAATGTTACCGATAAACTACTTTATAACTGGGTAGCGAAGTTTAAGCAAGAAAACGAAGAATCTGCGTTGTCGACGGATGAGCGTGCTGAACTCATTCAGCTCAGGAAAGACAAAAAACGCTTGGAAATGGAACGCGAAATATTAATAAAGGCATCTGCTTACTATGCTTGGCGAAAACGCCCCGCGATAATTATCAGTGCACAAACACTGAATTTGCACCGTAGGGCGAAGGCGCTTTTTGAAGCAAGTCGTGGCAGTTTGGGTAGTCGCGAGCTGGGTAATAAACTTCGTAAAGAAGGCTTTGATGTTACGCGTTATCGCATCATAAAATTGATGAGATGCTTGGGGTTAATCGTTGCTCAGCGCGTTGCTTATAAAGTCACGACTAAGCGCAAACACAGTGATGCTGTGGCTGACAATTTGTTAAATATGAATTTTAATCCGCCAGGCCCAAACCAAGTGTGGCCAGGCGACGTGTCGTATTTAAAAACAGGCGAAGGCTGGCAATATCTCGCCATTGTGATGGATTTATTTGGTCGGCGTATGGTTGGCTGGCATACATCGAAGCGTATGACGACCGACTTAATTGAACAAGCCTTTTTGAAAGCGCATCGTTTGCGTCAACCTCCAAAGGGCGTAGTGTTTCACAGCGATAGAGGCTCGCAATACACGAGTAAACGCTTTAGAAACCTATTAAAGCGGCTTAATTGCCGGTCTAGCATGGGTGATGTAGGTGCTTGTTGGAATAACGCGGTGGTTGAAAGGTTTTTTGGCAGTTTAAAACATGATTGGTTGTTCAAAGTAGCGCAACCAACACGAGAGCATATGACGCAAGATGTCGCTGCATATGTAAAATATTACAATCTGGAGCGATTGCATTCGTCGAACGGCGATCAATCACCCATTGAGTATGAGAATTCCTTTAGGAATGTGTCCGGTTGGACTTGACCAGAAGAAGCTTTGAGCGCTCTCTAAAAACACAAAACCTATGACCATGGCCGTATTAGGTTTTTTTGGTTCATAAGTTGATTGCGGAGCAGGCTACAAAGATAAAAATCATTATGTTCTTTATTTAAAAGTTTATAATAAACATAAGCATTGATAGCGCTCAAACTTATCATCTCTCCTCCATCTTCAATAACACCAAGAACTTTACTTTCGATATTAATCATAATGTGAACCATATCAATACCAACACCAAAGAAAGCGAGAACAAGAATTAAGATGAAAATATCAAGTGAAAACTTTCTATATTCTTCACCTGCTATCCGATAAACTAAAACCAAAGGAATGATTAAAAAGCAGCTGATTAAGAAAGTTACTGTAAGCTCTCCAAAGTCTTGAAGTCTTAGACCCCAAAAAGGCCCAAACTCATAATGTTCGAACTTATAGGCAAAGCGCATTCCATAAAACTCATGTATCGTTAACGAATCATCTATAAGAAAGTAAGCAAACAACATTATCAGTGTTAGGTAATGCCAATTTTTCTTTGTCCATGATGTTAAAAAGAGTAATGCAATTATCCAAAGATACTTTAAATATTGAAAAAACTCCGCCACTCCTCTATCTTGTTCTACATTGTAGATCGATAGAGGAACATCAAAAAAAGCAGAATTAGCAATATGTAACGCTATAAACGCAAGGTCACCGGATAACAGTAATAGAAACAACACTAAAGCACTAAAACAGTGAGGGTTATTAGCGCAAGCCGCAGAGCTTATTGACTTATTCATATACTATCCTTAACGTCATTATATTTAGGCATCTAATGGTATGTTGAACGCTTCGGATAGTTCGAAATCACCAACAGCTTTAGTAAGTTTGCCGTCTTCAAAGTTAATCACTAGTTCTTTTTTAAAGTCAAACCACGCTTACTCTTGCCTATCTTCATTTGAATATAATTACGACATAATAGAATTTAAATCTGGTCTATTATGTATTGATAAATAAGTAATGGTATTTGTAATGATACCTATTATATAGATAATAATAAGGCGTATTAATATTTCGTGGAATGTATATTGCTAACTATTCGTTAGGTATTACGGATCTCGCATTGTTATTGCTAATACTTTATAGATTTTTGCTAGATTAGTTTGGGCTTAAGTACGGCAACTTTATATCTTTCATTACAAATCTCCGTTAAGTGAAATTTGTTATGTATCCTTTACTCTTCGAAGAGAATATAGATAGCGTTTAAAGGCAAGCCCTGAGTATTCCTTTTGAGTAAAGATACTCGATGCATCGAAAAGAAAGCCGAGTTCATTAAATGTTAACTGCCCCATATTCGTATGCAAAGAGTACATAACCAAAGAAATCTAAGTACAGATTATTGTGGTTGAAAGACTATAAACTGCCCAAAACCGCCCTTCAAAGTACCAAAAGCTCACGGAAATAATGGGCAATGAACTGCCGAGTCAATCTTACCATCGGTAGTCTTTCTCGTTGAATGTTAGAGCTGCAAAAAATAACTCTTTCATACTTATTAGCGACAATAAAATAGTGGCATAAGGCAATGGTTACGTAAGCACTTACAATCGCGTTGCTAAGGACTCAGGTAGATAAAAATCGCCAGAGAATCGGTGGATTTTGACTTACCAAGCGAACGTCCCTATTGAAAAGCTGGCATTCAAAAGCTCACAAGATAATTCGAGAATAGCTCGGTGGACACCTATTCAGGACGACTTTGAGATTTTAGTTGAGCAGGGCAAGGAAGTTGTTAGAAGAAAAGACGATACTAGCTTTGATAAAGTCAGCTTCGAATTGACGCCAACTTATGTAAATTTACCAAAAGACTATGCACCATTTTCACCGTTTTCTGATGGCGGAATGCTGTTTCACTCCGGTCGTTTTTTCGCATGCGCAAGTAGCTGTCCTGCCGATCTAAATAGTTGGGAAATGACCTTAATCTCGATTGACGCAGATTTTATTGTAGTTGATGGGCAAAATTTTATGGGAAGAACATCATGGATTGATCGGGATGATGGCCAGAAAATTTATCTAGGTTCTGCTACACCGCAAGAGAATATGGATATTTTTGCGCTAATTGACAGCAAGCTACCTCCAGTACTTCTTAAGGCGCTTGAACGTCAGATACCTGAAATGATGACATTTTTCGCTTCAAGACTCGCCAAATTAGAATTCAAGCCAACCCTCTTTGCTTCATACAGCGAAACTAGTAATGGTTCGTTTGGGCATCAAGGCGGTACACTGCCAAATCAAGTGTTCATGCATTGGTATGGTAAACAAGCAATCTCAACAATAAATGAATACCAAGTAAGTTGGTTTTTCGCGCATGAAATTGCGCATATCTTTCAACGAGAAGCCAAGAACATCGCTGCCATTGAACAGCAGTGGATTCATGAAGGCGGTTCGGAATACATGTCCTATGAATTGCTCTATAAGTTAGGTGGGAATTACCGCATTTACGCTGAAGAAAAGTTCAAGACTAGCACTTCGCTTTGTTGGAAACGCACAAAAACCAGAAACTTCGGTGCTCTAATTGCCGACCAAAATTACGACCTTTTATACTCATGTGGCTTGGTTTTTTGGCACATTATTGCTAATGACGTAAACACCTTAAAGGTTGAAAGTAATGTATTTGATATATGGGCTGCTTTCAATTCTGAAGTAATGAAAGGAGAGCCGTCAGATTTCACTACATTTTTGAAAGTAATTGAACCGATAGTTTCTAAAGAAACTTTCAATACACTGCGTAATATTCAAAAATTCAGGGCTGCTGATTTTGTGCATCTCGGCGGCCGAGCAAGCTAACACTAATAATGAAATTTAGATCCAAACTTTCTCCAATGCACCTTCACCAATCATTGGCTAGGCTGAATCACATTAGTTTGCGCATAATACTCAATTTGCTACTAGTGTAAGGTGGGTAACGTAAGCTTGGATCCAATATCGTGCCGCGTTTCATTACACTCTTATAGTGGCTAAACGTATCGAATCCTGCTTTACCGTGATAACTACCCATGCCACTGTTGCCCACTCCTCCAAATGGAAGGTTAGGGTTCGCCATGAACATAATGCCATCATTGATGCACATATTTCCCGCGGTCGTTGAATTGACCACCTCTTTTTCAAAAGAACTGTTCTTAGTGTAGAGGTAAAAAGCAAGGGGGTGTGGGCGGCTATTGACTAACTCAATTGATTCTTTGATGTCATCAACAATACATATTGGCAATATAGGACCAAATATTTCCTGTTGCATCAAACCGCTTGCAGGATCTGGGTCCATCACTATGGTTGGGGAAAAGAACTTTTCGTCTTCATCATATTCACCACCATAAATGACATTTTGATTATCAAGATAACTGGCTAGTCTGGCCACGTGGCGTTTGCTAACAATACGACCATAATCTGCGTTAGACTTAATATTATCGCCATAATAGCTCTGTATTTTTTTAACGAGTGCATCGACCAATTTGTCTGCAAACTCACGTTCAACAATAACGTAATCTGGCGCAATGCACGTTTGGCCAACGTTTATCCATTTGCTCCACGCTATTCTTGCTGCAGTTGTATCTAAGGATGTGTTTTTATCAACGATACAAGGACTCTTTCCACCCAGCTCAAGCGAGACAGGCGTAAGGTGTTCGGCGGCTGCGCGCATCACAATTTTTCCTACCGCTTCTCCACCTGTATAAAATATGTGATTGAATTTTTGTTTGAGCAATTCGGTGGTTTCGCCTACTGCGCCTTCGATAACACTAAAAAGGTCGTTATCCAAATATTTAGGAATAAGCTCTGCCAACAGTGCGCTGCAGCTTGATGAAAGTTCAGACGGTTTAACAATAGCAGCGTTACCTGCCGCTATGGCTGCTATTAATGGCCCTAAGGCCAGTTGAATAGGATAGTTCCAAGCGCCAATGATTAGCACAACACCTAGTGGTTGAGGCACTCGATAGCTTGAAGCCGGCTGAGCAATTAAAGGCGTTGATACCTTTTGTAAACTGGCCCATTCATCAATTTTTTTTAGGTTATAATGGATTTCACCTACCATGAATCCTATTTCTGAGGTGTAGGATTCGTATTCACCTTTGCCAATATCGACTGACAAAGCATCAAAAAAACGTTTTTCGTTTTCAGTTAGCATTCTTTCCAATTGCTTGAGTTGCGCTTTACGTTTGTCTAATGGTCGGCTCAAACCTTTATTAAAATTTAGGCGCATTTTATCAACGATCATTTCGATAGTGCTTAGGTCCATTTTATTCTCCAAAGATTTTTAAGCCAATTAGCAATAGAGTTATTCTACCGCGTTACCTAAGCTATGCCATAAACATTAATTGATTTTACCCTGAGGCTAAACCGAACGATCCACCAAAATACTTAAACCAATAGTTTAATTGTGGTTCACAAAAATTCCTTAATGGATATCTTATTGGGTCCGTCAAGCTAATGACTATTTCCCAAAATTTGATTTAATTCCAAAGAGTTCTTTTGTGAAAGCCAATGCATAATATTTCATAGAAATTGCTCATTTTGTTCTGCACCGTCTGCAACTAAACCACCAAAACCACCTACTTTCCCTGTGCGTATATCAATTTGTGAGGTAAACATGCTAGCTTCGCCAAATACAGCTACTCGTCCTTTCCCCGCTTCCAAAATAGCACCTTGAGACCACCCATTTATCGATCGGTAGTTGCGTCAACTATAAAAGGCTTGTCTGACATCAACGAAATTTCGTTGATTTTGAAAGTCGTTTCTGAATTGCTTATAATTCGCTTACGTAGTGACCATTCCGCTTAACAACCGGTCAAGCTCTTATTGACCGTGTGGGTTTCCATAATGTTAGAGACCGTCAACAAGCAGACTTAATCGTAATGGGTATGAAAAACGGCATTAATAAAAATACCTCACAGTTTTCTCAAACTTTGCATGCTAAGCAATAATTGGCGGACGAGATATCAATATTAAGATCGTAGATCAACGATGGCTTAGAACATCTAAGGCATTGCATGATCTAATCCGATACCCTCTATCCTCTCATCACAATATGGTAATGGATAAAAACATAGATTTAGTCTTCAAAATGGCCCATAGAGCAGAAATAAAAGTTAACCAACTACCTATGCTTATTTATGATCGACACTGGACTCAATAATATCGTTTGTTTCGTTTGGTTTTGCTCGACCAACTGCTATATGATGACCCGCATTGAATGGACCGGTTAGATCCAAACAAGACGTTAACACTCAATCACTGAACGATAAAACGGGGATATTTACTCAATTAGTTGTTAGATTTTAATAGCAATTTTTATCACTTAGTGATGTCGAATTTTATATACATGAGCAATGGGCCAAATAGTATTTAGCGAAATTAAATATATTTTATTTCTACCTATGAATTGTCAATATTTTCGTGATTATTTTGAGGAAATGGTTATAGATGATTAAACTTATTCTCAGACTTTTTATTGAGGCATCACTACTTATTGGCGGCTCAGCAATTATTTGGCAGGGCTTATCAAATAGTAATGATATTATAATTTTTTTAGGTGTGGTGCTTGTTTTGGTAGGAGTTGCTCTCGCGCGATGCCGATTTTTTTCCGGTATGTGGCTTGGCAAGTAAAAATGTTAATCTAACAAGACCGTTAAATATGTTCCGGCCATAGTTCAAAACAAAAAGCCCGCAATTGCGGGCTTTTTTCAATTAACTTACGCTAATTATTTTGTGCGTCTGAATGCCATAAATAAAGCCATTCCGCCTACTAAGCTAAACATAGCTGGGGCAGATACATCCACTACGCTTGTATCAGTGATTTCAACCACGGTTCTTACCCATGCAGAACGATCGGCGTTAATGAAATTATTTTCAGTGTACACCCAGTTTGCATTGGTAGAAATACCAGCAATGCCACCGCCAATTGCGTTAGTCCAAATTAAACCGCTTTGGCCATTTGACCCGTATTGGGTTGGACCTGAAATAAGAGTACCGGTGTTGTTATCAAACACTTCCCAGGTACTATTAGAGAAAAAGGCGGTTCCATCTATACTGTAATCCGCTAACAGGGCTGCAGGGTTTCCGTTAGAGTTTGCTCTTATATTTTCCACTAACCATGCGAAACCATAAATGCCGGGATTAAGTGTCAAACTAATAGTGTCAGATCGTCTCCAATTGGTACTGTTTGTCATTGGGCCAAAATCACTCCAATTCGACACAATGCTTGTACAACTAGTGTCTGCGCAAATACCGCCAGATAATATGTTGTCGCCGGTCATGCTAACGGTCACTACCGCTGCTTGGGTGTTTGCTAAAAGTCCTAATGCTACTACGGCGCCTGAAATTACTTTAAAGATTGTTTTCATTTTGTTACTACTCCAATAAAAACGAATTGATTAGACTATATTAGTTATTAAGTTTAGGTATGAAACAAAATATAGCGTGTTTTACTAAGATAGTATTTTGCAGAAAGTGTGCCAAAAAATAATCTCTAATTAAAACAATATCTTAATGAAGCGATAAAAATGCGTTTTTGGGAGCTGTAAAAAAGTCAGACAGATTTTGGGGGGGTCGAAAAATGAAAGTTATGCTAAAAAATACCTAAAACTGCAGAAAATGAAAAATCCCCTAACCGCAAGCGGCAAGAGGATTTTGAGGCTATTGTAGAATGTCTTTAAACAAACTACTTACGTCCAAATGTTTGTCCAAAGAAGCTATCTTCATTCCAGGTAGGACGCTCGGCGTCATTACCTAGTGTTAATCCAATTTCAAAATTAACTTTCGTGAATGTGCGTGCCGCATCCCATACAAATGGCTGACTCATATCATCTGAAGGGCGATGATAATGATTGGCTAAGAACTCATTTAATACTTCGTTACCGTCAATTCCAGGGGTTTTTGACTCAATACCTGTCACCAAAAATACTGCTGGAATACCCTGCTTTACAAAAGCGTAGTGATCAGATCTCGTGAACAAATTAAGCTCAGGCCAAGGATCGTCAGTTAATTTGATGTCGGCGTTTGCCACCGCAGTAGCTACCTTTTCTCCCATCGAGCTATGACTTGCACCAAAGGCTATCACGTCGGCAAATTCGTAAGTGAGTAGCGGCATGTCTAGGTTGACATTCGCCACAAGGCTTTCAACTGGGCGAGTCGGGTGACGCACAAAATAGTCGGCGCCCAGCAAGCCTTTTTCTTCACCCGTAACAGCAACAAACAATATAGAACGTTTAGGCGCCACCGGCAGATGTGAAAACATTCGAGCAGTTTCCATCAGTACTGCGGTACCTGTCGCATTATCCATTGCACCGTTATTGATTTTGTCTTTTTCTACCGATTTTGAAATACCTAAATGATCAGAATGTGCGCTGTACACAACATACTCATTTTTAAGCACCGGATCACTACCTTCAAGCATTCCCACTACGTTGGGACTGCTAACGTCTTCATGTGTAGTGTCATAGCTTAAGGATGCTGAAAATGATAAATCAAAGGCTGCAGGTGCTTCGTCTTTCTCAAGTTGCGCATAAATATCGTCAAGCGAAACGGCTGCATCGGCAAACAATGCTTTCGCTGCTTGTTTACTAAAGAACGCACTCGCTTTAAGCTCAGGGCGCATATTGCCTGGCTCACCGTTATTGCTTATCCAGGCCATTCTAGGTGATTTTGTATACAACTTAGAACGATCATATGGGCGCTGATTTTCACTAGCAGGGGTTTGTATAGTGAAAAATCCAACCGCACCGCGATCTGCAGCATAATCAGACTTTTTTGTACCTGATGAAACATGAGAACCGACTTCGCTAGGGAAGCTTGCAGGTTTGCCACTTAAGGCAACTACAATTTTACCTTCAACATCTATGTTTGCATAATCGTCGTGTCCTAATCCTGGCGCTACAATACCATAGCCTACAAACACTAAAGGCGCCGATATCATTGCTTGGGCATACCCCAAGTTAGGTGAAACTATGTAGTCATTTGGAAACGCTAATTCGGTGGTTTCGCTGCCCTTTCTTAACACAAGTGAAGGCGACTCCTGAACGAGTAGCCCCTTTCTAAAGCCAACACGTTGCATAAAGGTATTGTCTTCACCGGCGGGTTTTAGTCCATATCTTTGGAATTCGGTCGCTATATATAACGAGGCAATTTCGTGCCCTCGCGAGCCTGTGTCACGACCTTCTAAAAGATCGTGGGCCAAAAAGTTCATGTGACCTTTTATATTTTCTACATTTGGCTTAGTAAGCATACTATTAGGAGCACTGCCACCGACAGTTGATACTTGAGCTGAGGAGTCATTGGTGGCATCACAACCTAATAAAATTAAGCCTGCGGCTACCATTAGTCCGGTTGTTTTTATGCTTGAAGTTATTTTCACACTATTCTCTTTTGTTAGTCTGTTGTTTTTTTATTTGACCGCTTACCATTTAGCCATCTTGCATTCTAAGCTAAACGCACCCTAGCTGTCATAGCACCTAGGATACTAGCTAGTAAGTAATTCTATCGTTGTAATAAAAGTACATAAAGCGGGCAATATATTTATCTATTTAACCAAGAATAGTCCACAAAGGCTAGTCAAAGGATGTAACAAGGTTTTAATGAGGAATCCTTGTGTTACTTGCGCTTCCTTTAAGAATGTCAGACTTCCAACCCGTTTATCGCATAGAAAGGAGACTAACTAAATCGCATTTTGGGCGAACGTTATGAATATTTAAACAAAGGATACCTTTTATTTGGGTTTGGTTGCCGCTAAGCAATGCTGAAGATATATGTAATAAACGATAGCGCTCATTATTAACATTTCGCCACCATCTTCTATAAGTGCAAATAAAGATTTACCCCGAGGGGTCATGCTATGAATCATATCAACCACTACCAAAAAAAATGCCAAGCTAAGTACCAATAGCAATAAGCCCTTAGTTATTTGCTTAACAACAGCGTTGGTTAACCAATAAGCTAAACCAACAAGCGTAAACAAAATACCTCCGAAGAATGCAGACACTGCAAGCTCGCCAAAATCTACAGCTTTAAGTCTAAACATTGGTTTGAAATCGAAAGTCTGAGCTAAGTATGCGCTAATATTTTCATGCAATTGCATAGAATCATCAATTAAAATATACAAAAACAGTAAAGACCAGGCAAGGTAAATGGGCTGTTTCCTATCGAACGCTAACATTAGTAACAATATAACAATCAAAAACTCTTTGATGTATTGGAAAATCTCAGAATACCCACCATTAAGCGTAATGGAGTACATAACACCAATATCCATTTTTAAGTATAGGACGTGAAGTACCATAAAAATGATATCGGTCAGCAATAGAAACTTAGCAGCTCCAGTTCGCATTTATATATCCAAAGTAAATGTCGGCTACAATCAACACAATGCTAGCAAGACCTAGGGGCTAGGAAGAATAAAACACATCCCTGGTCTATGCAACACGACCTAATTGCCTTAGAGTTTGGATAATTGACCTGACTATTCAGGCAGTTTGATGACAAAGAAAATTAGGTGGTTTTTACACATTAGGCAAAAATCTTATGCCTGATGCAACGAGACCTAGTGCTTCTCTAAATGCTATTATCGATAATATTAGTTAGAATTGACAACAGATTAGTTTATGAAGCCCATCGATCTACGCAGTGATACTACAACTAAACCAGTGGCAGCAATGAAGCAGGCAATGTTTGCAGCTCACTTAGGTGACGATGTCTATGGTGAGGACCCTACAGTCAATATGCTTGAAAAAAAGGCTGCGGAATTACTGGGTAAAGAGGATGCCATCTTCTGCTCAAGTGGCACCCAAAGTAACTTGATTGCCCTTATGGCACATTGCGACCGCGGTGATGAATACATAGTCGGTCAAGACGCTCATACTTATAAATATGAGGCGGGTGGCGCAGCAGTACTTGGTAGCATACAGCCACAACCCATTTTATTTGATGCTGATGGCACACTCAACTTAGACACTGTCAAAAGTGTTATAAAACCCGATGACAATCATTTTGCCAAGACCAAGTTACTTTGTCTTGAGAACACCACCGGCGGTAAAGTCCTGCCTTTGGCCTACCTTAATGAAGCAAAAAATTTAGTTGATGAACATCAGCTCGCGTTTCACCTTGATGGAGCACGATTATTTAATGCCGTAGTTTCACAAAGGGTCGATGTAAAACAAATAACGAATGGCTTTGATTCTATTTCGATTTGTCTATCGAAAGGTCTAGGCGCCCCAATTGGTTCGGTTTTAGTAGCAAGCTCAGACATTATTGCTAAGGCCAGGCGCATTAGAAAGATGTTGGGCGGCGGAATGCGTCAGGCTGGTATGCTAGCCGCTGCGGGAATTTATGCATTGGATAATCATGTTCACCGCCTTATTGATGATCACAACAATGCACAGTCATTAGCACAAGGGTTATCTGCCATTGAGAGCATCACCGTGCATGGTTGTGCACAAACCAATATGTTATTCCTCAGTGCCCAAAGGCAACAACAGCTAGTCGATTTTCTTGCTGAAAAAAATATCATTGTTAGTAATAGTAAGGTTATACGCTTAGTCACTCACCTTGATATCAATTCAGATGATGTAGCTGAAGTAATTACTGCTGTTGAAGAGTTTTATAGCTCATGAGACGATTAATTTTCCCTGATTGAAGCATATGTATACATTTAACCAGAACATTTGTTGTCGGCTTACAATGAGGTATAATGAATACCTTCATAACGCTTGAAAAGCGAATTAGAGACTAATGCACTTAACTACCGCTGAAGCTCACAATGCCGCGTAAACCTCAATATGCGCTTAATGATGTGTTTGAGTCTGCTATTCCAGTTGTGCTGGCCAAAGGTTATAGGGGCTGTTCAATGGACATGCTCATTAACGCAACCGACTTCAACCGCCGCGCATTCTATTTAGAATTTGCTAATAAGCAGGCCTTTATAGACGACTTACTTGATTATTATATTACCCACCACCTCATGCCTTTGCAGCATCATTTACAAGCAACTGAGGATATTCCTCAAGCTATTATCGAATATTTTAATGCCTATCAAATGCATATTAATCAGCAAGGATGTTTGCTAATACGCCTAATTGTAGAAATAGGCAAAGAAGACAACGATATTTCCAATCAAGCACGTCACTATTTCGATAATCTGCAGCTAAGCTTTATTGGGTGTATTGAAAGAGCGATTGCGCATGAAGAAATCGGCAAACAAGTAAACGTCGAGTCGCTGGGTTTAAAACTTAGCTGCTTTGCTCAAGGCTTGGCAATATCTAATAATATCCAGCAGGGTGATTCTGATGCGCTTATTGTTATCAAAACTTTATTTGCTGAACTCCCGTAAACAATGCTATCAATACTCTTTATCCAAAGTAGACTAATAATATGAGTAAACAAACCACGCTGTACAGAGTGGAATTTAATAGTGGCGGCGAACGCTATGAGTTGTATGTAAAAGAACTTATGAGTAGTTCTATTTTTGGCTTTATTGAAATAGCAGGCTTTGTATGGGATACCCATACCGAGTTGGTTTTAGACCCCAGTCATGAAAGGCTTAAAGATGAGTTTGCCAGTGTTGATCGCACATTTATTCCCATGCACAATGTACTTAGAATTGACCAAGTAAAAGAACAAGGCAGCGCCAAGATCAGGCCTTTTTCTGATAAGCTAGGCAAAGACAAAGTAACGGCTATCCATAGCCCTATTTATACCCCTAGAAAATAATAGTTATAATTGTGTAGCCACTACTACCAACGAGTATATGCGCATAACACTATATAAAATAACACCCCGGAGTGAATCATGTTAAAAGCCCTTCTCTTAGCCTTGTCTTGTAGCGTTCTTGCGTTAGCATTATCTGGATGCGCGCAGCACAATTCAGCAAACACGCCTGGAGGCTCAATAATAACGGGGGCTCCAGTCTCGACATCAGCACCTGAGTCGGCATCAGAAGTATTTACACAACTGCTTGATGAAATTTGGCTCTATGAACTTAGTCAATATCCAGGTTTGGCAAAATCTAAGGGAGAAGCAGCCGGTGACCTGCCAAGACAGTTCACTGATATTAGCCTACCTGCGTTACAGGCAAGAAATGCCCGTTTTGTAAGCTTTCGTAACACACTTGCCGAAATAGATGAAAGTACATTAAACAATAGCGAGCGCATTACCCTGTTAATGCAAAAGTACCGACTCGACAATCATATTTCACAGTTTGAATATAAAGAATATAGGGTTCCTATCACATCAGAATATGGCTTTCATAGCAGTTTGGGTTCATCTTTAAGTGGCGCGCAAATTAACAACACGAGCGACGTGCAAGTATATAAACAGATGCTACAAGAACTACCAGAGCAATTTGCCCATAACATTACTTATATGAAAGAAGGATTAAGCATAGGGCATACTCAACCTCAAATTGCCCTTAAGGATTATGAGGACACTATAAGCGCTTTTGTTAAGCCCAATCTTAATAGTGATAACATTACGCAACATCCATTTTTTAAACCTATAACTGATGCTAAAAACGGTGTAATTTCGCCCGTGGATAAGGCAGCACTTGCTGCACTTGTCATGGAGGCAAACGATGTTTATCAAGATTTTTTCGCATTTTTTACGCAAGAGTATATGCCCAATGCCAAAACCGATATAGCCGCCAAAACATGGCCCAAAGGCATGGATTTTTACAATAACCGCATACAACATTTCACAACAACAGCGCTAAGCGCACAAGAGATTCATGATATTGGCCTTGAGGAAGTTGCTCGCATTCGTGCAGACATGCAAAAAATTGTAGATAGCTTAATTGCGAAAGGCGAGTTTGAGGGCAACATAAACGAATTCATTGAGTTTTTGCGCACCGACGAACGGTTTTATGCAAAAACGCCCGAAGACTTAATTATGTATGCTTCTTATATATCGAAAAAAATGGATGCACAGCTTCCTAAGTTATTTTATAAACTTCCGCGTACACCATATGGCGTAGCACCTGTACCCGACAATATTGCCCCTAAATATACAACTGGCCGTTATATATCGCCAAGACGAGACGACCAGCCAGGCTACTATTGGGTGAACACATATGCACTGGACAAACGCCCACTTTATGCGATTCCTGCCCTTACCTTGCACGAGGCAGTACCAGGTCATCATTTGCAGATATCGTTAGCGGCAGAAATGAAAGAGTTGCCGGAAGTGCGTCGCTCTACGTATATTTCTGCATTTGGTGAAGGCTGGGGATTATATTCAGAGTTTTTAGGCTTAGAAGTAGGTATTTATGATGACCCATATGACGACTTTGGACGATTAAGCTATGAAATGTGGCGCGCTTGCCGTCTTGTGGTCGACACAGGCATGCATGTATTTGGCTGGAGCCGCGAACGAGCGTTAAACTACATGCTTGAAAATACTGCCTTGTCTGAGCATAACGTTCGCACCGAAATTGACCGCTATATTACATGGCCTGGGCAAGCTTTATCATACAAAATAGGCGAAATTAAGATTAAAGAATTACGCGCCCAAGCAGAATCTAGATTAGCTGACGCATTCGACCTGCGCGCTTTTCACGATGCCGTATTAGAAAATGGATCTATACCTCTTTTTGTACTCGAACAAAAAATCGAAGCGTTCATTATAGAAAAAGAAGCGGAACATAAAGCGGAGTAATAGCTAAATCGGAGATAGCCATAAAGTAAAAAACAAGCTGTACTTTAGTTTAGCTCCCAACTTCTGTATTATAATACCGCGCGATTTAGGTGCAACATGCATCGCCATTCACTTACATTTCAATTACACAAGGAAGTCCCCATGAAAAAAGTCCTTATATTTGCACTAGCGCTTATTCTCGCTGCAGCGTTAATTGGTCCGAAAATTGTGGGGTCACAGCTTGCAAACGGCATTCAAAATACCGTTGATTCAATTAATAAAAGCTCAAGCTATTCCGCTTCAGTTATCAGTATGGAAAGTAGTTGGTTTAGTACTAGAGCCGAAGTGACTGTTGGCATGATTATGCCTGATATGTCAGATGTTACCGGCGAAGCGCCCGTTGATTTTTCGATTAATCTTGATGTAAGCGCAAGCCACGGTCCTTTCATCATAAACGACGGCTTAGCCATTGGCTGGTTACATAGTGTTGTACAAACACAAGTAACTGAATTACCAGAAGGTCTCGTTTTCCCTAACAACGATCCATTGTACAAGTTCAATGGCCTAACTGGATTATTCGGCGCAACAACTTACCAAGACAGCATTGCAGCAATGGGCTATACCGATCCCGAAACCCAGGCTACATTAACGTTCACTGGCTTAACTGGAAATGGCGAAATTTCAGGTAGCGGAGTGCAATATAAAGCCGCCGCTAACAATATGAGTATGAATGTAGAAAACATGCTGAATTTCAACGTTGAAAATATAGCGCTCGATGTTAAATCACCATCATCTATTGCCGCGATGCTATCGCAGGGCCTATACGATTCGAACATGAGCTTTTCAACGCAATTAGTCACTTTTACTGATGTAATGAAAGGCAACGAAGTACGTGTTACCGACACTAAATTAATCGGCATAAGTGATTACGACAAAGAGACAGATTTAGGAAACGTAGCCATGACCACAACGGTTGCCTTGGTTGATGCTCCTAATATGAATCTTAGCGACTTAAAAAGCGTAATTGAAATTAAAAATTTACAGGCTACATTTTTACTTGCCTATCAAGACTTCTCAAGCAAGATGCTAGAGAACATGTCAAATCCTACGCAAGTGCAAGTTGATTTAGACGCCTTTATGAATACATACTTACTAGACCAGCTTCAGGCGAATCCTGAATATAACTTCAGTGAGATTAGCGGTAAAATAAATGGCAGTGAGTTTCGCGGTAAAATCATGGCCAAATTAGGTGAAGTTACTGAGCTACCCAAAGCATTAGAAGACACTGCATTTTGGATGCAAAACGTAATTATTAACAGTAACATGCTGATGCAAAAAGACGCTGCCGAGTTTATTGCAACTACGGTCGTGACGGAGCAGTTATTAGCGAATCCAAATTTCACAGCATTGAGTGAAGAAGAGCAAGCTAACATTATAAGCCAACAAGTACAGGGCACAATAGACGGTTTAGTGCAGCAAGGTATGGCGTCGCTTGAAGGCGAAGACTACAGTATGATTTTCACCTTAGAAGGCGGTATTGCTACCTTAAACGGCAATATCATCCCACTGTAAATAGTAGTATGAGCTATTTTTAGTGAATAAATATATACACAAAGAGCAGTGCTGTAATGGCCCTGCTCTTTTTTCTGGCTATAAATAACTTCTATGCAATTATAGTGTATGACAATTGTCATACACGTATACTTTATGCTCATGTTTAGAGGAGTCTTTATGCAGCGAATTATGCTAGATAAAAGCTAAGGATTTTGAGATGATATATAACAAATTGACTGCCTTGTGCTTTGTTTTCCCACTCACGTTTTTGTAAGGGTTATATGAAAACTTATCTTGTGTGTTGTGCTTTAACCTTAATGTTATGTCACAACTTTGCTTTTGCGATGTCTCAAAATATGACGATTAGAATAGCCAGCTTCAATGTCAGCATGGAGGCAAGCAATTACGTGGCCCAAGGGCAGACAATTAAAGGGAATGAACTTTCACAACACTTACTGGCCGGAAATCATCCGCAAATACAGAATATTGCTGAAATTATTCAGCGTGTTCGTCCTGATATTATTTTATTGAATGAGTTTGATTTTTCGAAACAGTCATCACAAGACATAAAATGGTTTATTAAACATTATCTGAATGTTTCACAATCTGACGTCCCAAGTATCGATTACCCCTACTTTTTCGCGGCGCCGGTAAATACGGGTGTAAATTCGAAGCTTGATTTAGACGGTGATGGTGTTAAATCAGGTATCAAGGGTGACGCCTTTGGTTATGGTTTGTATCCCGGTCAGTATGGGATGGCAGTACTAAGTAAATTTCCTATTCAAAAACAACAGATCCGTACTTTCCAACATTTCTTATGGAAAGATATGCCAAACAATTTATTGTCGAAGGTGAAAGATGAAGATGGCGAAGATTATTATAGTAAGGAAGCGCAACAGATACTGCGTTTATCTTCTAAGTCTCATTGGGATATGCCTATTAAGATAGGAGAACAAAGTCTACATATATTGGCAAGTCACCCTACTCCCCCCGTTTTTGATGGTTACGAAAATCGTAACGGCAAACGTAATCACGATGAAATTCGTTTTTGGACAGACTATATATCCGGTAGTGAACAATCTGCGTATATTTATGATGACAAGGGTGAGCAAGGAGGTTTTACCGGCAAACACTTAATAATAGCCGGTGACCTAAATGCCTCACCAGATGAAGGTGATGGCTTAAAAAGTGGTATTTCAGGCCTAATCGCACATTCTAGAATTAACGACAAGCTTTCGCCAAAAAGTGAAGGGGGAAGCTTGCACTCACCCAACAATAGCAATGGCCCAGAACATACTGCTGGGTGGAGAATGCGTGCAGATTACGTATTACCCTCTAGCGGCCTAAATGTTACTAATAGTGGTGTTTTTTGGCCTATACAAAATGATCCTTTATTCCGCCTAATTAAAGATAGACAAAGCTCCTCAGATCACAGGTTGGTATGGGTTGATATTAAGCTTACGAAATAAATGTCCGACCATAATAGAGTTTGATAATTTATAATAATGTTTGATATTTTTTAATATAGTTTGATATTTTTAATCGGTAGTAAAGCTGTGAGAACTTCTACTCAAATGTTCGAAAAGTGCCAATAACGGCCATTTCGGCTTTAATATTATTTGTATTATTGAAGAAAGCGGACGTTTCAAAATCATCATTGTAGGGCAAGAATGGGCAGTTAACGGACGTAGAAGTTTTCACTAGCTTTTAAAGCTTTGAGCGTGATCAGGCAATATTGTTGAATCAATCGCGACTGGTAAGTCATCACTCATAGGAGCCGTTGAGTAATATTGGTTAAAGACAAAAATTGCCTGATAGCTGACGTAAGCTTTATTGGTTTTCAGCGCCTGGGTGTAACAGTGAGGTGCAGTGCTTTTGTTGATGATTTGGTCGTCCGGCCTTGGTATTTTGTAGGCTTTTTACAAGCTCACCTCTTCAGTAATCTAAAAATTGATTGGTTTTCATTTTTTACCTTAGCTGAGTTTTTTACTGTCTATTCTAGTGGCAAGGTTACCAACAGTTCGGTTCCGATTCGACATAAACCCATAGTTGCTTGCTTTTCTTTACCAACTTTTTCAGCACCAATGATGTCGTCTTGCTTGCAGGAATAATCAGTTAAGGTGTTGCTGCTCAGTGTTATATACCCATTGTGCAACTCGATAATACGCTGAGATATCGCTAAACCCAAGCCGTAGTGACTTTCTTTACTTTGTTTTGCTTGTCCAGGCACGCGAAAAAAAGGTTTAAAAACGTCTTCATGGTACTGTTTCGGAATACCTAAACCATCATCATGAATACTTAAGCATAGTTCGCTGTCAGAGCCACTCAAGGTTATTTCAACGCGAGTTTGTGCATGATTTATCGCATTTGAAATCAAATTATTGAGCATCATCTTCAAATATAATGTGTTACCAATTACCGTATAAGCTCGGTTACTTAACCTTATACCAAGCCTAACACCTTTGACTTGCCCACGCGTAAATTTTTTGTCGAAAACATCAGTTAACAATTCATCAAATACTATTGCGGTTTTTTCAAGTAAACTCAGGTTCATGTCAAGTTGTGTGTAGCGCAGCATCTTGTCTACCAAATGGATCATTTCATCAGTATCTTCACTTAACCGTTCTAAACGGTCATTCGATAGTGAACTTGGCTCCTCTTGAATAGTATCGATGCCAAATCGTAACCGAGCCAAAGATGTTTTTAAGTCATGAGAAACACCACCGCTAAGCAGTTTTACATCGTTTAGTAGGGTTTGTATGCGACTCGCCATGCCGTTAAAGGCTAACTCAACGTCCCGTATTCCAGCAATACTGCCAACATGTAATCTGGTATGTAGCTCACCTTTTCCAAACGCCGCCGATGCTTGTTGTATTGAATATAAACGCTTAGTTAGCGGATACACCCACAGCGTTACTAAAAGCGAAAGTACAACATAAAACAGGACAGTCATAATTAACTGACCTGATTCATTTTCTTGGGCAAAGAATATTGGTGCAGAAATTTGTAATACTTGCTCAGAAGAAGCAATGAAGTATGAGAAAGAGGGTCCATTTTCATTTTCAAGAAGCAGTGCTTCACCAGCCTTGAATTCCGCTAGCAAAGAAATCGGCAGGGCTATATCGTCTAGACTGATTAGTTTGACCAAAATCTCATTGTTCAAGTCCCACTGCTCGATAGCGTTAGCTTTGTTACCTTCGTTTTCGAGACTGTCAGCCAATGCTCTGCCTGTTAACTTTAGCAAAGACACCTTTTTATAAATATCAGGTGTCGCTTTCGCAAAAAAATGACTATAGGAAACGTCAATTAGCCAACCCACTGATACGGAGGAAATAATTACCGCAAAAATGAGCGAAAAAGTGATTGTTCTCAATCCCACGCATCCTTTACTAACAGATAACCTTTACCCCAAACCGTCACAATTTTGCGTGGCGTTTTAGCACTATCGTCTAGCTTTTTGCGAAGTCTTGATACTTTGAGGTCAACTGAACGATCTAGTCCGTCGTAGTCAAATCCTCTCAAGATCTTAGTTAGTTCATCTCTACTTACTGTTTTGCCGCCCTGCTGCGCAAGTAACCACAGCATGTCAAATTCACCTGTGCTTAAATCAACAGCCATACCTTGTAATACCGCAGAGCGTGACGAACGCTTCAGGTAAAGATTTCCTATTCGTATCGCTTCTGTATTTTCCAAACCCTGTGAAAGACCCTGTTTCGATAAGTGCCGAAGTTGGGTATTGATCCGCGCCAATAACACTTTTGCTCTAATGGGTTTACTCAGGTAATCATCTGCACCTACTTCCAAGCCAAGAATTTCATCAGCATCTTCATCGCGAGCGGTTAACATGATAATGCGTCCTGCAAACAGAGGACGAAGCTGTTTGCATACCTCTATTCCGTCTAAGCCAGGTAGCATGACGTCTAGAATCAGCAATTCTGGTTGCATCTTTAGCGTATGCGAAACCGCCTCATCACCTCTAAAACACTGCTCAACCTGAAAATGTTTTGCAACTAAGTAATCATTTATCCACTTAGACAGCGAGTGGTCATCTTCAACAAGTAAAATGCGTCCATTCACCACGGGAAAATCGTGTTTTTCTGACATTTTAAAACAGTCTCCACGCTAAACGCTTCTTGTTTGGCACTTTATAAACCCATGATAACGTTAGCTTAGCTTGTGCTAACACCTTGTTTTTTGTATCGCCAACTTCATCGCTATTACGTAATTCAAAGCTTACGTTTTTATCTGTATCAAATTCTAGCGAAAAGGTGCCCTGTCGTTCGCCTGAAACACATTGAAGTGGCTCAATATTGCCTTTTATATACAAGCAGTAGTTCCCTGCGAAGGGTGCACTGAATACAAAATTGAGAGTTAGGTAACAGCTTTGGCCTTGATAAAGCGAAACGCACTCTTGTGGTTTTACGTTCAATGAGTAGTCACTTTCGTCAGCGCTAGCTTGTTTGCCAAATAAGCAAAATAAGACCAGCAATATCAATAAACGCAACAAATTTGATGAAAATAGCTTTGCATAAGCGGGCTCAGCAAACTTTCTAAAAAACATAGAAAAACCCTACGCTAGCATATGACTGACCGCGTTTATCAACAAACGGATTGTCGAAGATCGCGTCTGACACCACTGTTTGTCCGGCACTCGCTTCAAAGACAAAGTCTTCACTTAAGGCATAAGAAACGCCCAACTCAAATTCCAATGTCACACCAGCACCCGCCTGATAGTTTCGAAAATTTGCCGTTTCTTGAAAGAAGTTAACGCTATATCGATTATCTAAAATATCTTCGCTGAAGTAACTGGCGCCTGCGATACCATGGATGTTCCAATTTTTAACTTGCCAGTTTTTTACATACCACGAGCCAAGATAGAAGCCGTCATCTTCTGAATTTATTCCTAGGGGTGATGCAATAACACGAAACACAGCGTCATCTGAATAGTGAGTAGCCCGAAAACCGAACCTGAACTCGCTGTCGCTAGGAGCCCTGCCTATTTCAGTTGTGCTAAGACCTAAATGAATGAGGGCATCAAACTCCCAATCACCATAGTCGTAAAAATTGTAACCAACGCCGTTTCCACGTGTACCAAAATTCCCAAAATTGATGAAGATACCGTTTTCCCACTTTATACCAAAGCGCAAATTCGGCAAGTAAGTGTCCGTTTTGTAATCGTCACTAGAAAGGAGAAGCGGAGTATATACCCTTGCCCCCACGCCTAATTCAAAAAAACGATAAGCTTGTGCTTCGGTGCTCGAAGCGTCACCCGCTTCACTGCTAAATGCATTTGTGGTCATTGTATTTACTGCGAAAAGTAGTATGAAAACAACCCGCGTAATATTTTTTAACATCATCAATTATTTTCCAATTAGCCTTAAGAGAGTTGCAGTGTAAAAAATCGTAGCGTCTATTGTTGTATCAAATTGTACTTTTGCATAGGGTTTGATATTTTTTGCAACATAACGACATTGATGAAGCTACAATGGATACGGTTCGCAACTCCTACTTTACCCAATATTTAGGAGCTACTTATCCTGACAATCTTACAGGAAACATAGTCAATTTAAATAATAACTATCATGTCAATCTGTTGTTTTTAGTAACGATTGAAAATCAACATCGTTTAAGTCAGCTATGTTGCACCTGCTGACATTATGAGTACTCAACTGTCCGCTAAGGTTGCGCTGTGGTATTAGCTCGACTGTCCGCAATGGTGGCAAACACGAGCGTTATAACCAGTTTTTTTCAAGCCATAGCTATGTCCTAAAAAGCACAAATTTCTCACATAAAATTGAACTGAGTATGACGGCTTATGCCGTGGAAGGGCCGGTGAGGTTAGCAAGGCTCAATGACCGGTCTAGGGTATCACACGCCAAATTAATGAAATGACTCCTTCTCGAGGGCTATGCCGACGTTTGGACGAGTGAAACGTGGTCCAATATTATCAAACTATATTATGCTAAAAAGAAAAATAGACTTATAAAGTTATCAAACATTATGGCTTTTTATCTCAAGTAGCCCGTCGATTTTTATCAAACATTATTAAGGTCATACAATAAAACGTGTACACCATAAGCTCAGTCTCAACAAAAGCTAAGGCGCTTTTATTTGACCAAGCCAAGGCTCAAACCGTTTGCCTATGTGTAAGGTAAACAGCAAGTCGTTATCCTCTTTATTCGCCAGCTTATATTCAGATACTGTATTGGCTAATTCTCTTGGCAGCATAATTTCGTTAACTAACAAATAAGCATAGTTAGCTATATATGCCTTTTCTTTTTGATTGTAATATATTTGTACTTTGCCCTTAGTAAGCAAAACATTGGGCTTATCCTGGTACCTTTTTTGCAGTTCATCGCTATCTTTATGAGCGTCGATGTAAAACAAACGGCTCGCTCTGATTGTTTCATCTTCTAAAGACAGTCGCGTTCTACGCTCTTGCCCCTCAGAAACTGAACTCGGATCACGTTCAATTTTCTGCAACATAGTATCCATGTCTTGCTGTTTTATTCGTAATGCCCTTTGGTATTCTTCACCATTAAGCTCCAGCGCTAAAAACACATCAACTTCATGAGACAAATTATAACGCCAGTAGGCCGAATCAATTGCCGCAGCATCGGGTTTATCAAGGTTAACTAGCCCTATATTTGCCAATTGTTGGTCGCTTAGGTGAGTCGCAAAGAAACGGTTTGTATCGGTTTCGTCTACATCGCGTTTATTCGGTAAGCGTGTCGCGAAACGCAGCCTTTTCGCTGAGTTTTCTGCGTTGGAGTCGTTGGTGTAAGGTAGGTTAAAATCTCTGTAACTCATCTCTATACTGCTTGTATAAGGTTCACTGCGATTATAAGCAACACCCGTTAGGACGATGACATTGATGATAGTAATTAGTCCAATTCCAGCGATAAGATAGCGTTTCATAACACGTCTCCTTTAGCTAATTTATGCTGTTGATTGTTATTTTCATCGATGTGCCTATTGGTGTTCTCGTCGTTTTGGTTTAGCCGTAATCGTTTCAGTATCAATAGCAAAGCAATCGATAAGGCGCCCACTACAAAGAAGAACAAATACTTCGGTAACCATTCCCACCACCAATCAAAAAATTTAGTATATAAAAAGAGGATGAAAAAGATGTTGCCGGTTATATTTACGTGCCTCCACTGCTTGCGAATCCCTAGATAAATAGTGAGGCCGGCGGCAACGAAGCCCAAAATTTGATACACGCCTTCAATAATATCAGGATCGGCTGTTATGTAGCTTCCTTGGCCCCAATTTGAGAGCACTAGAATGGGCATGAAAAATAGGATTAGTCCCATTACTCGATAAACTTTATCGAAGTGGGTGAATAAATTAAGGGTATAAAATCCATTGATACTAGCGAGTTTATTAACGACAAAAGGCATGCAAAAGATAAACACACTTGCCATTAATATATTTTCGGGCTGTTCGCTAAAATTAATGAAATAGATACCCGACCACGTGCCAAAATACATCGACAAAAACCCAGTTAGGGAAAGAATAGAGGCAACCAATAACACTCTCGCTTTGCATAAATAAGCGAGCATAAATCCATACAATGCCCATACGAAAAAGGCATTTGGAGAGGGCGTGATATTGAACATTTGGCCATACATATAAATGTTTAGCACAAAACAAGCAAGGCTAATTAGCCCTATGATCTTCGTGTAATAGCCGCTAGTGTCTCGCTTTGCAATCACACATGTGGCCACAAAAGTGGCAATGCTGGTGGTAACTAATGCAATCACTTGGGTGGTAGTAGTGAACTCTCCCCAAAATTGGAAGAATAAAAAGAAAACACTTGAAGCCATCGCTAGAGCGCCAACTAAAGAGGCTATTTTCATGCCTAAACCAAGTTGTTTAGATGCTTTGTTATGGTCAATATCAAACTGCGTTTTAAACCTTGCCAGTAATTGCTGGTGATAAGCCTGCACTTGATGCTGCTGGTTGTCATCGAGCGATAGAACCTGCTGCGTTTTTAGGATGTTCAGCTCTTGCTGGAACGCATGAATTTGGTCGGCTCGGATTTGTGCATCGAGTTGAGTCGTTTTGTTTTCTTCCATACCGAATACCTTAGTAGACTAGTAGCTTAGCTTGTATCGAGTTGCACAATAGATTGTAGTCTTGTTTATGACAACTCAATATTGCAAAGGTTACTGTCAGTATATTGGTAGTCTAATAATATACTACTTTTTGGGTATAGCGTTGTCGGGTTAATAGGCCTCAGTTTGTTAAGCTCTTAAACGTCACTCACAGCCAATGGGCGTGGTTGAGTTCCATCTACGTCGGTGAAGCCATACTTATGGGCAAGTTCTGCAACAATGAGTACGCGACCAGAGTCTTTCATTATGTCCGAATCCGTCGCGAGTGCTACAACGGCTCGCCCAACAAATTGTGGTGATTCAGAATTTGATAAATCCAAGTGTTCAGCTCCCTTCATTACGGATTCAGTTCTTACAAGGCCCGGATACAATGAAATAGCAGCTACATTGTGCTCTCCCAACTCTTGGGCCATACAAGCTACCATTTGGTCAGAGGCTGCTTTGGCAACTCCGTATGCCACACCTTTATCATTTTGCTTAGCAGCAAAAAATGACAGATTTATTATTAAGGCCTCGTCTTGCTGCATTAGTAAGGGTGCGGCAAGCACGCTAGATATATAATGAGCCCGAACTCCTGCTTGAAACATTGAATCCCAGCGTGACAAAGGTAGCGTCCAAAATCCACTTTCGTTCCAAAACTCGGTACCATCGGTAAAGTGTTCGTAACCACCCCAAACATTATTCACCAGAATGTGTAGTTTATTGTTCTCATCAATAATTCGCGTAAATACAGCCTCCACTTCCGAGTCAATGCGGTGATCACATTGAATTGCGATACATTTACCACCCACTTTTTGAATCTCTTCAACTGTTTGATGAATCGTTCCAGAAAGGTTTGAAGCAGATTCACCTTCATTAACCGTTCTGCCGGTAATATAGACTGTTGCGCCGGCTTCACCCAAGCTAAGAGCAATACCCTTTCCAATACCACGACTCGCGCCGGTGACAAGTGCAACTTTACCTAGTAGAGGCTTCATTTAATTTCCCGTGAAAACTAGCATTCATGTATTGGTAAGCATTATAGCTTAATGCTTATTGGCTCTATCTTGTAAGGCGGAGCCTATTGATACTTTGAGGGGGATTCAGGTTTGAGTCAATGATCAAAATTTTGAGTATAAGCAATATATGGATGGTAGGTTCTGGCACTTTTATTACACAAAGTGCCAGGATCAAATATCAGTCAGTGTAAGTTAAACGGTTAAACTTTTGCTGCTGATAATCGGCATCACCGAAGGTGGTGTTAATCATCATCAAGCGTTTAACGTAATGACCGACATCAAGCTCATCTGTAATGCCCATACCGCCGTGCAATTGTATGGCTTCATCGCCAATCAACTTGCCGTTGCGACCAATCATAACTTTCAGTGCGGCAATGTTTTTAGCCAAATCGTCTGCACCACTTTCTGCTGCGCACACTGCACGATACAACATTGACTTGGCTTGCTCACCCGCCATAAACATGTCTACCATACGGTGTTGCAAAGCTTGGAAGCTGCTGATTGCGACACCAAATTGATTTCGTGTTTTTGTGTATTCAACAGTAGTTGCGTTAAGTTTTTGCATGATGCCCATGGCTTCGGCGCACAAAGCAATAATAACATCAGCAACGACAGCTTCAATGAGTGTGTAACCTTGGTCGACATCACCTAAGACATGATCTGCGGCAACGCGAACATTGGTCAGTTTAATATTCGCAACCAATTGTCCGTCCATAAGGCGGTAAGACGTGCGTTCTACACCTTCTGCATCGGTATCAATTAGGAACAGGGTAATGCCTTCTTCGTCGCACTGATCACCTGAGGTTCTAGCAGACACCACAACTTTATTGGCGGCTACGCCATTAGAAACAACGGTCTTTTCGCCATTAAGGACAAAATCATTGCCGTCACGTTTGGCTTGGGTTTTCACGTCAGCCAGCTCAAAACGACTCTGGCGTTCTAGGTAGGCAAATGCACCTTGCAGTGAACCGTCGATAATGTGTTCAATGTTAGTATCTTTTAACGCAGCGTTTCCACTTTTATTCAGCAGGCCACCAAACATTAATACTGTGGCAACAAAAGGCTCCACAACTAAACCTTTGCCCATCTCTTCCATCACTGCCATAACGTCGGTAGCACCGCCGCCAAAACCACCATGGTCTTCGTCGAAGGGAATAGAAAGCCAGCCAAGGTCAGCAAACGTTTGCCAGTTTGCAGGGTTAAAGCCTAACTCGCTCGCGGCACTAGCGCGGCGGCTGTCAAAGTCATATTCGTCTTGCACAAAGCGCGCTACGCTGTCTTTGAGCATATTTTGTTCGTCGGATAAATTAAAATTCATAGTTAAAGCCCCAGCACGTATTTAGCAGTAATGTTTTTCTGTACTTCGTTTGAACCGCCGTAAATAGTAGCTGCTCGTCCATACATATAAGCTTGTCTGGCATCGTGTCCGAATGCGTGACCAATAGTTTGTGCGGTCTCTTCACCGTGAATAACGCCGCTATAATAACCGGCCAAATCCATATACATTTGTTGGATAGATTGTTGAATTTCAGTGCCTTTTATTTTTAGCAGTGAAGATTCAACGCCTGGCCCTTTGCCGTCTGCCGTAGAGGCCAGCACGCGTAGTTCTGTATATTCCAGTGCCATTAATTCAATTTCGGTGTTAGACAGACGATTCTGAAACTGTATGTCTTGGCTAAGTGGGCGTCCACCGCTCACCTCTTGCGTGAGTAGCTTGCGTAATTCGCGCAGGCGGCGCTTTGAATCGGCAACGGCAGCAATAGAGGTACGTTCATGAGCCAGTAAGGCCTTAGCGTATGTCCAGCCTTTGCCTTCCTCACCAATGCGGTTAGCGGTAGGCACACGCACATTATCAAAAACAACTTCATTAAGACTGTGGTGATCGTCAATAGAAGAAATTTTATTGACTGTAATGCCCGGGCTGCTCATATCAATTAATAGGAAGGTAATGCCGTCTTGGCGTTTGCCAGATGAGTCGGTACGAACCAAGCAGAAAATCCAATCGGAGTACTGTGCATAAGTCGTCCAAATCTTGGCGCCGGTGACCATGTAGTCATCGCCGTCTAATTCAGCCTTGGTTTTCAGTGCTGCCAAATCTGATCCTGCACCGGGCTCTGAATAACCCTGACACCACCAATCTTGACTATTAAGAACGCGCGGCAAAAAGCGCTTTTTCTGCTCTTCGTTACCAAAGTCATAAATAACTGGGGCAACCATTTTCAAGCCAAACGGAATTACATCAGGAATACCGGCTAAAGAGCGTTCGGTTTCAAAGATAAAGTTCTCGGTCACCGACCAGTCGACGCCGCCGTGTTCAACAGGCCAACCTGGAGCGAGCCAACCTTTGGCATTAAGCTTGTTCTGCCACTCAATTTGTGCGGCTTTATAATCGCCATCACGGCCATTAATTCGCGACGCCAAATCTTCGGTCCAAGACTCAGACAAAAATGCGCGTACTTGGTCACGAAAGGCTAATTCCTCAGTCGAAAAGTTAATATCCACTTAGTACTTCCTCTATTTAATTGGTCATTTCAAACATGACCTTTCTATTGCCCGTTACTGTACACCTCTTCCCTTCTGCTGTACTTAGGGTAAAATGCCATATAATGAGGCATATGTGCCAAAACAGTGTAAGTGGAGAAAATAGTGTTAGATGCAAAATGGAGAGTCGCCTTACTTATTTATAACGGCGCCTGGGCTTCTACAGTGTATGGCTCGCTAGAATTTATCCACAGCGCTAACCTTCGCCAAGCAAAGGATAAACAATTTCACTGCGATCTGATAAGTGCAGATAACCGGCCGGTGCAGCTTTATGGTGGCCATTCGATACATGGCGATGTTGTGATAGGCGAGCAATCTTATGATTTGATTATGCTCGCGCATTATTGGGGAGATTTCGAACAGGTCACTCGTCAATACCCAGGTATTCCGCCCTGGCTGGCCGAGCAATATGCCAAGGGTGCACGCATCGCTGGGATTAATAGCGGTATTTTTTGGGCCGCAGAAGCGGGTATACTAGATGGAGGACGAGCGACCACTTACTGGCGCCACCTGCGGGAATTTGAACAGCGCTATCCTAATATTCAATGGCAGGCCAATCAGGCGAGTGTAGAACATGAAGGCATCTATAGCTCAAATGGCCAGAATGCATCGATGGATTTAACCTTGCACCTGCTCGAAAAATTTTGCGGTCCCTCTATCGCGGCGAGTTTAGCCAGAGACATCAGCTTTGATAGTCGTAGAACCTACGATTTAAACCTTATCAATATAGCTGGTTTCCGACAACACAGGGATTTGGGTATTCACAGAGCACAAGATTGGCTCGACGAGCATTACACCGAAACTCTTGAGCTTCAGCATGTCGCCAACAATATCGGCATGAGTAAACGTACTTTTATTCGAAGATTTCAAAAAGCGACCGGTGAACTACCCTCTCGCTACCTGCAGCGACTGCGCGTGGAAGTGGCTAAGCATCGCCTAGGTAATACTGGAGACAGCGTCAAAACAATTGGAATGGGAGTGGGCTATCGAGATATTAGCTCTTTCTCAAAAGTATTCAAGTCGCTAACCGATGTTACGCCACGGGAGTTTCGTGCACGTCTGCGCCCAGCGGGTATTAGGAGTACTTCAAAAGTCGGCTAAAAATGCCTTCAATATCCTGCAGATTTCGACAAGGCTCAACACTGCTACACCACGGCGAGTACTCCGACATGATTGAATCGCCGGTATCCCAACTATTACGACGTTCAGGATTCAGCCATAATACCCGTTTACTCTGACGAAACACTTTTTCCCAAATATCTGATCGGCCATCGCCTTGATTATTGCGCGCATCGCCTAGCATAATAACAGTTGTCTTTTTATCTATACTCGCCAGGGCTTGTGACTGGAAGCCAACAAAGGCCTTAGCATAATTTGTAGGCATGCTGCCCCAGCGCTGCATAATTTCATCGAGTGCGAATTCAATATCTTCCTGCTCAAACAGTTTCGTGACCTCAATCATTTCGGAGGCAAAAACAAAGGAACGGACTTTAGGCATTACGTCTTGAAGAGAGTAAATAAATAATAAAAGAAAATGCGCTATTCGACTCACTGAACCACTCACATCACAAATCGCCACTATTTTTGGTCGTTCTATTCGTGTCGCTTTCCAACGAGTATGAAACAAGGCGCCATCGTACGCAGCATTGGCAGCAATGGTTTTACGCACATCTAACATGCCTCGTTTACGCGTTAAACGACGCCGACCATGTTGTGAAGCTAACTTACGCGCGGCTCGCTGTACCAAGTTTTGCATTCTTTTGTAATCGAAATGCTCAAGCTGACCTAGTTGCAATTTCCTTAAATAACTCTCTCGAAACTTCAAACCCTTTTGTTGCGCATACAGCATATATTGCTGCTCCACGTAATCCTTAACTTGATCATACAATAGGGTGCGGGATATTGTTAATTCACGCTGCAACTTTTCCTGTTCTGGGCTATTTGATTCCGCTCGAATTTCAGCGCTTAAGGCCCTGTCTCCGAGGCTTTGCATAATTTTGTAAGCAAATCCGTTCTTTTGCGTAAACAAAACAATGGAGGATAGCTTCTGTGCCTCAGCAGCCTGAGCAATCGCCAGACTCATATCATCGCCTTGTTGAAGCGCCTTTCCCAGCTCTGAATTTGCCTCAGCTTCGCTTGTGCTTTGAGGCTCTGCCTCTTGAGCGCTTACATCACTGTGCTCATTCTCAGCGGCTAGAGTATTGACAGAGGTTTCGCTCTCGTCTTTATCCGCTTTTTCGGCTTTTTCAACACTTGCAAAATATAGGTCAAACAACTCTTCATAAATCGCTTTATCAGCTTGTCGTTTAACCAAGGTCAATGCCAATACCGATTTAGATGTATCGCGATTATCGAGTCCTATTAACTTGATCGCTTTAAGTGCGTCCAAGGTTTCAGCTTGCGACACTTGCAGGCCTGCATAACGCAGCGCACCAATAAACTCCACAACAAAACGCACCTAGCGTGAATCCTTTAACAAAGCGGTAATTTCTGGCTCAACTAATTCAATATCATCCTGAAACTTCAATAGCAAATTAAGGGTTTCTTTGACCCAGTGTGGATCCAGCTCTTTAACATTTAATAAGAGCAGCGCCCTTGCCCAATCGATCGTCTCACTTACTGCGGGAGATTTTTTCAAGGGCATATTTCTTAGTTCACCAACCAGTGCCACAATCTGCTGTCTAAGCTGCTCACCCAAGTCTTCAACCTGTGTCGCTAAAATACGGCTTTCTAAATCAGCATCTGGAAAAGGAATATAAAGATGCAAACAACGCCGCTTCAAGGCATCTCCCAGCTCTCTGGTATTGTTACTAGTCAACATTACGATGGGGGTTGAGCGCGCCTTTACGGTTCCAATTTCTGGAATAGACACCTGATAATCCGATAGCAGCTCTAACAAAAACGCTTCAAATTCTTGATCGGCCTTGTCAATTTCATCTATCAGTAGAACCGCGCCATCCTCACTTTGCAACGCTTGTAGTAAAGGCCGGGGTTCTAAAAAATCGAGCGAATAAAAAATGTCACCAAAATCATGTAAGCGCGCAATAGATTCATCCAAGCCCCGCGCGCCTTTGAGTACATCGCCAAGCTGATCTTTCAGTACCTGGGTGTAAAGCAGCTGTTTACTATACTTCCACTCATAGAGTGCTTTTGACTCGTCAAGTCCCTCATAGCACTGCATGCGAATGAGCGGCGCATCGAGATAAGTGGCCGTTACTTTGGCTAATTCGGTTTTCCCCACGCCGGGAGGACCTTCAATTAGAATCGGTTTTTGCAAGTGACAAGCCAAGTATATTGCGGTGGCTACTGAATGACTACATATGTACCCTAAAGCCTCATAACGGCTTTGAATAACCTCTGGGGAGGCAATTTTTTCTTGGTGTTTTATGATCACGGACATCTAACGCTCGAGAATAAGTATGGGACATTATTCGCCTAAGTTTCGGCTAAATGCAAACTCTTCCCACTGCGAAAGTACAATTGTTCATAAAAAAGCTCGCTAAAACAATCAATTAATCACTCTTTTTATAGACCAATGCATTTCCCGCTTGCGTCTATTTAAATACTATTTATACTGTATATCCGTACAGTATAAATTAAGCTGGTTATGAATCCTATTTTGCATGACTTACAAAATAAGCAATGGGTATGGACCGCCGCAAATGCTAAGCACCAAGTCTCTACGACGAAGCTAGCAACCGGCTATGAAAGCCTTGATAATGTGTTATCTAGCGGATTTCCCGCTGCCGGTATGATCCATCTAGAAAGCCCTTTAGGGTGTGGCGAAATGCGCTTAATGCTATCTATTTTACAGCGTCAACATACCGAGAGTGACGATCATAAACTTTATATGTTTATTGACCCGCCGTTTACCCTAAACGCTGAATTTTTGCTTGAACAAAATATCTCTCTGTCACAGCTAGTCGTTGTGCGCACAAGCAAAATAGAAGACGCGCTATGGAGTGCTGAACAATGTGCCAAAAGTGGCGCATGTTGTGTTGTTTTTATGTGGCAACATAAACTTAAACATATACAAGTACGCAAGCTTGAACATGCCGCTCAACAAGGCAATTGTTACTGCGTATGGTTACACAATTGTTCAAATACAGCTCATTTAAGTGGGCAGAACACAGATAAAGGCACAGTTCAGAGTAACTTGCCGCTAAGCTTATCACTGAGTATTAGCAGACAAGCCGACAACCTGAGTATTAAAATAAATAAACAAAAAATAGGCTGGGCCCAAAAGGCGGTTAAAATCCCCTTACCTTTTAATAGTCGCACTCATAGTTCACTTAAACGACATAGCGTAAACGGCATCAGTAAAGTCGTACCTATTCAAGTCAATAGGTAAATTATGCAGTTTGATACACGCTCATTGTGGATTTATCTTCACTTCCCCAAACTACAGCTCGATTTAATCGAGGCTACTGAGCTTGCGCCTGAAAGTACAAGGGGACTGAACGAGCGCCCTTCATCTCAAACAATACAAAACACAACGCACACACTCCCACGTGCCATTGTAGATGTAAGCAGTAACACCTTATGTCAGCTGAACAATAAGGCCCTTGAACAAGGCCTAAGCTTAAACATGGGCTTAGCGAGTGCCAGTTTAACCTGTAGCGATTTGCAACTGCATGAATACAGTCACGAGGTGGAGAGCAATCATATTGTAAATATTGCTGATCATTTGTACTTGGTTACTTCAGACATTGTACTTGCCGCGCCTAGCGCTATTATCTTAAGAGTGCAAAACATGCTGGCGTTATATGGCGGCTTAACACCTTATTGGCAGGTTATTAAACAGGTGCTTACCCACCAACATGTCCATTTCATTGCCGCTTCGAGCTATTCAGTCCAAGGCGCAAAAGTACTTGCGTTAAATCATAAATCGTTGATTAGTGATGATCGTAAAAAAATTGCTTCAAACCTAGATCAGTGCGCATTAAGTTACACCGATATTGACCCAAAAGACCTGCAAAAACTGGCCCGTATAGGCGTGAAAACCTATGTCGATATGCATGCGCTTCCGGTAGCTGAATTAGCCAATCGGGTATCGCGCTTTAGTATGAGTATCATTAACGAACTGCAAGGGAAACAGGCGGCGCGCGTGACTTTTTATCAGCCCAAAGCTCGTTACCATGATTATTTGGAATTGCTCTATGAAATAAGTCTTACCGCTAAACTATTGCCCGTTATAGGATTAAGCATAGACAAGCTTAGCGAGTTTTTGCGCTTACGTAACGCTCATTGTTTATCTATAGATATGCGTTTTTTTCAGCGAGATCATGCACCACACACATATACTTTTGCCAGCATACGGCCTATATATAAAACCAATGATTGGCTTGATATTATACGACTAAAACTAGAGTCGGTAAAATTTGAATCTCCTGTATATGCACTATCATTAAGCTGCGAACAATATGAAGTAGCAGAAGTGGCTAACGATGATATGTTTGCACAAAAATCGACTCATTTAGCCTCGCTCACCTTACTCTCACGTTTACAGAGTAAGTTAGGTCATAAAGGGGTGAATCGGCTTCATTTTGTAGGGGATTTTAGGCCAGAACACAGCACGCAGGCATGCGCTATTGAGGCTCATAGCGCTAATAGCGGAAAAGGCGAAAAAAGTTACAAGAATAGTCATTCTTTAAATAGCATATTTGCAGACCGACCCGGCTTACTACTCCCTGCACCTGAGCCTTTATCCCTACAAGTGCAGGTAATAAAAGGCCCGGAACGGATTCAAACAGGCTGGTGGGACGACAAGCCTATTAATCGCGATTACTACATAGGACAAAGCCAAGACGGCCAACAGGTATGGATATTTAGAACCCCTACACAAGAATGGTTTCTACATGGCTACTTCATTTAACGACTCACCCATAGATAAAACATCCTTACTCGGGTTTGCAGAATTAGTCTGCCAATCTAACTTTTCTTTTTTAAAGGGCGCATCGCACCCCGAAGAATTAGTGCGACAAGCCTATTTTTTAGGCTATCAAGCAATTGCTATTACCGATGAATGCTCGGTTGCTGGTGTGGTGCGCGCCTATACCGAAATTAAAAACAATCACTTACCTATTAAACTTATAGTGGGCAGTAAGTTTATATTTGAAGACCAAGAGATTGTGCTGATTTGCCCTACACACGAGGCTTACAAAGAATGCTGCCGTATTATAACAAATGCGCGAAGACGTGCTAAAAAAGGCAGTTATGAACTGTCTAAGTGGGACCTAACGTCTATTAAGCATTGTTTCTGTTTATGGATTCCAGCGAATCCAGCTCATCTTAAAGATGCTGGTTCTAATACCCCCAATCCGGAAAATCCGCCAAACCATGATTTTGCCATATGGTTGCAAAAACACTTTAAAGAACGTTTATTCTTAACCGTAAAACGATGGTTAACCGCCAACGAACAAGACTACCTTGCTCATTGCCAAAACCTAAGCGATATTTTCGAAATAGATATTATCGCAAGCTCTTGTCCACTTATGCACGACCCTTCACGTCTCGAAATACAGCATTGTTTACAAGCAATCGATATGGGGTGTCATATTAATGAGCTTGGTAGGCAAGCACAAGCCAATGGCGAAGCAAGCTTGCGCCCTATAAACAAGCTAAAATCATTATACCCCGTACAATGGTTAAACAATGCTTGTTTACTCGCCCGTGCATGTATATTTAGTATGGATGAACTTTCATATAAATACCCAAGTGAAGTAGTGGCAAAGGGCATGACGCCTACCGAATATTTACGCCTATTAGTAGAACAAGGCATCAAAAATAGATTTGCCCAAGGTATCTCTCAAGATATTCGAGACATTATAGAAAAAGAGCTTTTACTGATTAAGTCTCAAAGCTACGAACATTTTTTTTTGACCATCCACGATATTGTGATGTTTGCCAAAAGTCGCAATATTTTGTATCAAGGTCGCGGCTCGGCGGCTAACTCAGTAGTGTGCTATTGCTTAGAAATCACAGCGGTAGATCCACGCCAAATCAATGTACTATTTGAACGCTTTATTTCAAAAGAACGTAACGAGCCACCCGATATCGACGTTGACTTTGAGCACGAACGCCGTGAAGAAATTATTCAATATATCTATAAAAAATATGGCCGAGAACGCACCGCACTGGCCGCAACGGTTGTATGCTATCGCTTTAAAAGCGCGCTACGAGAAGTAGGCAAAGTGTTAGGGGTAAACAGTACCGATCTCGACTTTTTCATAAAGAATGTGAACAGGCGCGACCGCGCTATTACTTGGCAATCTCAACTAGGCGAGTTGGGTATAGATCCCGAATCATCTTTAGGTAATAAGTTTGTACATTTGGTCGAACAACTCATTGGATTCCCCCGGCATTTATCGCAGCACGTTGGCGGCTTTGTTATCTCAGAAGGGCCTTTATACGAGCTTGTTCCTGTTGAAAACGCAGCTATGCCCGATAGAACCGTTATCCAATGGGACAAAGATGACCTTGAAAGTCTTAAATTATTGAAAGTCGATGTGCTCGCACTGGGTATGCTAACGGCTATTCGTAAATGTTTTGATATGTTAAAAAACGAGTATCAACAGGCCTGTAGCATTGCTTTTATTACCGCTTTAGGCGACGACCCCCAAGTCTATAAGCAAATACGTAGCGCTGACACCGTAGGCCTTTTTCAAATAGAGTCGAGGGCGCAAATGTCTATGCTACCGCGCCTAAAACCCAAATGTTATTACGATTTAGTAGTACAAATTGCCATTGTAAGACCAGGGCCAATACAAGGTGATATGGTACATCCATTTTTAAAGCGTCGAGACGGATTAGAGCCGGTAAGCTACCCATCCCAAGCGGTAAGGAAAGTACTAGAGCGCACTATGGGCGTGCCTATTTTTCAAGAACAAGTGATACAGCTCGCCATGGTAGCTGCAGGCTTCAGCGGCGGCGAAGCCGACCAGTTAAGACGCGCAATGACGAGCTGGAAGAAGAACGGCGAGCTAACTAAATTTAGGCAAAAAATCATTAGCGGAATGACCCAGCGAAACTACTCACCCGCTTATGCAGAACGCTTATTTGAACAAATATGCGGCTTTGGTGAATATGGTTTCCCAGAATCACACTCTGCGTCTTTTGCGGTACTTGCTTATGTTTCAGCTTGGCTTAAACATTATTATCCGGCTGTGTTCTATATTGGCTTACTCAATAGTCTGCCTATGGGCTTCTATACCGCTTCACAGCTTATTCAAGACGCTAAGCGTCATGACATTTCAATATTACCGGTGTGTGTAAATCAGTCAAACTGCGATCACAAGCTGATAAGTATCAACAACAGCAGTAAGCAAAAGCCTTCGACCACTTATGCCATTCGATTAGGATTACGCCTTATTAGAGGCCTTAAATCATCCTCAATAGACCAGCTCACAAACGCTAGGCATATAAATCTATTTAACAGTATTGAAGAAGTTCGCCATACAAAAATACCGAAACCTTGCTTGCAAGCACTGGCAAGCGCCAACGCCTTCGCTTGTTTCGGGCAAGACAGGTTTAATAGCCGCTGGCAGCTCATGAACGATATTGCAGAATTACCTCTGTTTAATCAAAAAACAAACATAGCTGCGCATTCAACCATACCTTCAACTACACACATCACTATACGCCAACCCACGCTGTTCGATGATTTAGTCGAAGATTATGCAAGTACTGGCTTGTCGGTTAACCACCACCCAATTTCCATGCTAAGCCAAGCTAGTTTGTTGCCTAAGTTTACGCTTGCCAAAGAAATCTCACTTGTAGCCCATCAGTCATTCATTTCAGTGATAGGAGTGGTGTCTTGCAAGCAAAGTCCTAGCACAGCGGGAGGGGTCACATTCATTACTTTAGAAGACCATACTGGCAATACCAATGTGGTTATTTGGCAACGCAGTGCACGGGCGCAAAAGAAAGCTTATTTAAACGCCAAAATACTACAGGTTAAAGGCATTCTAGAACGAGGTAACGGTGGGGTTGAACATATCATTGCGGGTAAGTTGGTTGACCTTACCCACCTACTACAAAAACTCGATGTGAATGCGCGTGAATTTAGATAACTTGCATCACTAATATATTTGTGACAAACCTTCAATTTGAGTCAATTCAGTCTGTAAACGTTGGCGCGTAGACACCACCATCTTGTTTAATGAGGGATGCAAACTAAATTCACTTTGTAAATCATTAAACAACAGCGGGTACTTCTTGTGCTCCCCGGTAATCAAGCTCGTTTCCATCATTTGTGATTGCACAGCAATGTTTGTACTTGGCATTAATTGGTATAAATAATTGCCTTTAATCTGCCAACATCTCATACAATCATTGAGACTAAGATTCACTGTAATAGCAGGCTTATTGTTCTGAAAATTAACCATTCCCACACCGCTATTTTGAAGTGTAAATAGGGCTTTGTAACGAATACGGCCTTTATCTGTAGAATCCATTAGTTCAATTGATTCCTGTGCCATAGCGTTTTCTTTTATCAAACTAAGCTGTTGCGTGTCTAAACCATATTCATATAGCCCGTTTGGCTGTCTTGCATTGATCGCTTGCCCGGCAGTGCTTGTTTCAGCATAAAAGGTAATGATATTGGTATCATTAAAATTATCACCAGAATTGTTGTTTACCACGTTACCGAAACCAATATGGCTCACCCGAGGAAAGCTGAGCGGAATATAACGCATTTGTCTCGTATTCAAATTGAATACGAAAGGCCGCTGATTGACTATGCCAACAATTTTGTTTTCGTTCGTATCTACCACAAACTCATCAACCGTCGCCTGATTATCAAAGGTGTGAACAATGCTCTCTGCTTCTTTACTATCTCTAAACATAATATTAACGTTGTCGCCTCGTTGACTTACAAAGTACAAACCTCGATCGGTATATTGAGGTAGATACTCGTTCCGAGCGATAGTATTAGTTGAGATTATTTGCGCGAATTGATTCGTAGTAAACGAATTGGTATTAACAGAATTTGCGTTTTGCGATGCATCAAAAGTAACATTAATTTCGCTAAGCTTGGGAATGCCTTGAGTGTTAGCAATGATAAAACAACTAGAACCGCAATCTGCAACCACCTGGTTGATCACTTCGCCATTCGCATTAAACGTTGTTAGTCGCCCTTCCTCAGATTGAAACGCTATAAGGTTCGCATTGTCATCGGTGAAACTAAAACGAGTTCCCTGTGTATTCCACACCGCACTTTGCAAGCCATTGGAAATATTTACTTCGCTGGTGGGCTGATCTTCTTGCGCTGTTTTATAATAAAACAAACGACTTTGCGCTTCGCTTCCTATATTCACTACAAATCCATTGGAAATGGGAGAAGGCCAGACCTGTATGTAGAAATTTTTTGTTGCACCTGCATTTGACAGTGGCAATTCTTCAAACAGCTTTTTTATCTGTTGGGAGATATTAATCAAGGCGGGAGGAAGTTCTGCTGCATCAGTTAACATACCAAACTCTAGACTAAACAAGCCAATAGCCTTTTGTGCCGTGGAAACAACAAATAGTTTACTGCCCGTAAAATCGAGCGCAAGTACTTTAATATCTTGAGGTAATGTCGCTCTATATTCACTAACTGTGGGTTGTTTGCCTTGTTGGTTAAACTGAACTGAATAAAACCCCTGGTCGTCATTACGCGTAACCAATACGCGCTGACTACCTTGTGAATACCAAAATTGTCGTTTTAATGCCACTGAAAAGACTATCTTTTGTTGTGTTCTTCTCGCAATATCCTCTACATTCACTTGACTGGTATCGCTCGTATCAGAAACCTCTACCCATATATTTTTTAGGGCACTATTAATATAGTAAGTACTCACATTTTTATTTTGCATGAGACTGATTGTTGATTTTTTTATTGTCACCATACTCGTGGTACCGGCGCTTGAATAAATAACAAAATACCATATTACCAAAAATATGAATGCCGCCACAACTGCGCCTATCGACAGGACTAATGTTGAACGTAATTGCACCCATGACTTTAGCACCGTTGAAACCAACTCTACCGCTGGAATAAGTAAATACCCTTTGGTAGGAACGGTCTTGATATAGGTAGGGTTTCGGGCGTTATCCTTAAGTGCCTCTCGCGCTTTTTTAACCATGGCACGCAATGCATCATCGGTAGGTTCTTTATGCGGCCAAAGTGTTTCCACTACAACTTTTTTACTGACCAATTCGCCCTGGTGTTGAATGAGCAATAACAGAAATTGATGAACCATAGGCTCTAGTTTTTGCTGAATACCATCCACACTTAAACGACCTGAATTGCAATCAAGCTCACAGGCTAAAAATGAAGCTGCTTTGTTACGCACACTAAGATTGGACACTAAAAACCAACATCACTATTTTGTACATTCGCCATAATATAAGCTCAATATTTGACCCTGTGACTTTATGTGAACTAGCATACACCCCTTTAAATATATATGCCAAACTGATTTACCGCCAACCCTCTGAAAACGTTTTCCTTTATAAACTATTTATTTACTAGCATAACTTGCATCGCCTCAACGCTAACTGTTTTCCATTTACTGCACACTTAAAACATATTTCGATACTAGTGAATGTTCTCTACTATGGACATATTGGACACAGCCAAGGATATAAATTTGAGTAATGTGAGTGCGTAATATTATAATACAAGAGTACGTTAATATTTACAGTCACGCCGATTCATAAACATTAGGATACTAGCCAAACGCATCAAAACCGGCTCGCTACACGGCAAGGAAATTCACAAAATATGGTCTATAAAAAATCTATTTCATGTTGTATTACTGCTATTTAAATAAGCAAACCGAAGAGCTAACTGCACTTCCTATTGCGTATGTATATTCCGAAAAACGAGACGCTACTTAACGCAGCTTTTAAGCGATATTTGTACACGCGGACGAAATTTATTATGCTTTTTTGGCCTAAATGTGAGTGCTCACTAACATTAACCTTAAAAAGGTCTTTTTTTGCCATAATTAATGTATAAAGCACACTAAATTACAACGTAAAATACAGACATAAAAACCCATTTCGTGTAAAAGCGAATTATTGTTTTATATTTATAGATTAGCAGCCGATAATATATCTAAGCATAGGCACGTTAGATTTTATGTCTTACGCCTTCACCAGAGAGAGTGTTTTTACTGTGAGAGTTTGGTTCTTAGTGCTTGTGAGCATAATTTGGTCCATCCTTTTTTGTAACGAGGTAGTTGCGAACCACAACGCTCAAATAGAGCAACCGCTCCAAGCAGCTATTGGCGAAACACATTCTGTATCCAATAAAGACAAGAAAACCAAATATAGAATAGGCGTTTCTTATATAAACAGCTACCCCATGTTTTCGTCTGCAAATAGAAAAGACAAGGGGCTAGGCTGGGCGATTTTAGAAAACTTTGCAGAATCACAAAATATACAATTTGAATATGCTCCAATGCCCATTTCGCGATTGCAACCATCGATGGACAGCGGTGCAGTAGATTTTATTTTTCCCGACAATCCGCATTGGGGATCGTATCGCTCAAATCGACTTCCGAATATTTTTAGCGGCCCGGTATTATCCGCAATTAGTGCTACATTCGTAAGAACAGAAAACCAAAATATCACATTTGAAGAATTGTCTAAAGTCGCCATTCCATTTGGCTATAGTGCAAATACGTGGACTCTCCCAATACAAACTTACAATATTAAATCGGTTCCAGTAAGAGATTTGGGCACCGCGCTACATTCTATTACCCAAGGTTCGGTAGAGGCGGCTGACGTAGAATACAATATTGGTAAGTATATTATTGCTCAAAACCCAAATTTAACTGGTTTGTCGATTGCCCCAAACTTACCAAACACTAGCGTCGACTATCATTTATCAAGCATAAAACACATAACCCTTTTAGAGGATCTTACGGTGTTTATAAAACAAGAAAAAGTATTTATTGAGCAGCTTAGGCGTGAATACGGCATCAAATACCATCACGAAGTTTACACAAACACACCTTAATTAACGGCTTATTTATAGTTCTCATGCAAATGAGATGACTAACAGATGCGCAATAAGGTAAAGTACCTGTCCATTTTATCTACTGCCTACCCCGTAATATATGCCACAGACTAAGTCTTTATTTAAAAAACATATCACCATTGTAGGCTATATATTTGCTACTTTGTTGCTGATCGAAATAATCAATATATTTACCGGACGCTTATTAAATCAATTTGGCATAGTGCCACGTGCATTTACTTCCTTGCCTTATATATTCACAGCGCCTCTATTGCATGCAAGTGTGCAGCACTTTCTTTCTAATATAGTGACCTTATGCGTGTTTACCTTTTTACTGCTTCAGTTTGGTGAACGAAAATTTCTTATACTCTCCTTAGGCCTCGTTATTGGGGCCGGACTACTTGTATGGCTATTCGGTAGGAATGCCTATCATATTGGTGCAAGTGGGGTGATTTACGGTTATTTTGGGTTTCTTTTATTGGCTGGTTTTTTAAGTAAGAAACTAGGCCTTATGCTGATATCGGTGTTGGTTGCGTTTTTCTACGGCACTATGGTTTGGGGTGTGCTTCCGAGTCAACCCTACATATCATGGGAATCACATCTGTTCGGATTTATTGCTGGCTTATTTCTAGCGTGGCTTTTAACTAAGAAGCGTCTATAAACAATGCTAACAATAGATGCAATTTCAAAATCATATAAGGACGGCGAGGCTCAGCAACATATACTCAGCAAACTTACATTTTCAATTGAAAAAGGAGTAAGTGTAAGTATTCGAGGGGCATCGGGTTCTGGTAAGTCGACCTTGCTGCATTTATTAGCCGCGCTGGACACGCCTGATGAAGGGTGTATTTGGTTTGATGACGCCCAGGACCAAATTAACAAAGTAGACATCGCTTCATTTTCAGAGGCTCAAGCCGATGCTTATCGAATGTCTACCATAGGAATTGTATTTCAAAAGTATAATCTGATTGATGTGGTTTCGGTGAAGGAAAACGTATTTTTGCCAGCAAAACTTAATGCCCAAAAAGGTACGCCCATTGATGATGATTACATTACTCACTTAATGGAGGTTCTTGGCGTTTTAAAACATGCTGATAAGCTTCCTAATCAATTGTCAGGAGGGGAACAACAACGAGTAGCCATCGCTAGAGCCTTAGCTCATAAACCAAAGCTATTGTTGGCTGACGAGCCAACAGGAAATCTCGACAGTCGAAATTCAGAATTAGTAAGTAAGCTGCTAATAGATACATGCATTCAGCATCAAACTACTTTGATTCTAGTTACACATAGCGAAAAAGTCGCTGCACTTACCCGCCACCAAGTATTTTTAGAGCAGGGCCGCTTGGTCTCAACGACAGGTTGATCTTATTTTGCGAAAAACCCTTCCATTTTGTAGCCTACTAGTAAAAAGTTATAAAGCGACGACGTTTAGCGTGCTAATGCTTGTAACATCACTGGTTATAGCTACATGCGGTTTGTCGACCGTGCTTATTATAAATGACAGTGCCAAGCAAAGTTACGCGAACAACAATACGCTTTTAATAAGCAATGTGCAGTATCAGATAGTTTCTAGAAATCCACAAACTCAGCTCACGAAGCAAGACTATGTGCAGCTGCGTAAGCAGGGTTTTGGTCAGTTAGTCGCAGTTGCTCAGGCTTCTACACATGTATATCAGGACCAAACTAGGATAAGTACTAGACACATAGTCGTTACCGGTATCGATACGATTTCTTTATTGCCATTGTTGAATGCCAATAATTCCACACAAGGTTCAAGCGGCTCGGTGCCGTCAAATACGCAGGTACCATTTCTTGCGTTAATGTCCTTTTCAAAGCCATTCGGTATAGTACACCCTGCATTACTAAATCAGTTAAACACAAAAGGTGAGCTAGGCAAGCAACCCATTACCACAAATAAGTTTTCTATTGCTAGCACAAGTCAAATAGAAGATGACCTAACAAATAGTGCAACAAGGTATTTACCTGAATTTGTTGTTTTTGAAGACCCGAGTCTAGGAAATGATTTAATTACTGATATTGGTGAATTTTTTAGATTGTTTCCCACTGGCAAATTAAGCAGCTTACTGCTGGTAAGCGATGCCGAAGATGATGCACTGCAATTTTTGATTACCGCTATTGAGAGTGAGCTCCCCGCTCACCTAATGCTGGTATCACTCAACAATAATAATCAGCAAGGCGAGTTAACAGACAGTTTTCATATGAACCTGTTAGCCATGGCATTATTAATGTTTGTGGTGTGTTTGTTTATTGTAATTAATGCCGTTAACTTATTAATTAGCGCACGTATGCCTTGGTTTAAAATTTGTCGACAGCTGGGCATACCACGACACCAAATATTTGTAAGCCAAGTAAGCGAGATTGTTTTTATAACCTTTTTCGCTACTTGCATAGGTATTTACTTAAGTATTCACTTTTCGAATTTAGTGGCACCATCTGTTCAAGCGACACTTGAAGGGCTTTATGGAATTCAAGTAGGGTTTGGCAGTAGCGCTTTGGTCAGTCTTTTTTTACAGGTCTTTGGAATAAGCCTTTGCGGTAGCATCGCTGCTACATTTGGGCCATTCAGTTTGAGTAACCAATCTCTTAGTTCTACCCACAGCAGTGAGTATTTTGTAAAAACCCAAGAGAAATGGCATCGTATATTCTGGCTCTGTTGCTTTAGTTTTGCACTAGTGGCATTTTTAATACTGCATTTCGCAACAATTTTGTGGTTATTGTTAATAGCGACGGCACTATTGATATTATCTGGCTGCAGTCTATTACTTGCCAATTATCCACAGGTCATTAATAGCCTCTATCGGATCATTCCAGATCGTTTTGTTATGCTCCGTGTGAGTACCAAGCAAAGTATCGCATTGTCGGGAAAAACCAAGGTTGCTTGCTGTGCATTTTTCATTGCGGCAACAAGTAATATTGGTATGAATTTAATGGTCGATAGTTTTAGAGGGGCTACGGTTAGTTGGTTAGAATCTCGCTTAGCCACGGATTATTATCTATATTACAATGGTAATGAGGATATTAATCAGCTAGCAATTGATGCACAGGTCGATATTTATCAGCGCTTTGAGAACACATTAAGCTACAAAGACCAAAAGCTTCAGCAATTTAGCTATCCTAGTACTCAGCAATTTAGAAGCGCCATGGTTTTCGAGCAGGTAGATGATGTTAATCACGCATGGGAAATGTTCGAAAAAGAAAAAGCTATTTTTGTCAATCAGCAGTTTGCTTTTTCCTTCGGTTACGCGATTGGCGATACCGTTACCATGCCTCACCCTGGTAACGGGACATTGAGGGAATATTCTATACAAGGAATTTTTTATGATTTCGGTAATGTATATAAACAAGTGTTATTGCCGCTATCTTCCTTTAATTCAGCGGTATCGAAAAGCACAATCTATTCTATTAATGCCGATGAACAAGGTTTAGAGCGTTTTAAATTAGGACTTGCCGGTGCAAACATAGATTATGAACGCTCCTTACTCAACACCGATGAGTTATTAAAGATGTCAAAAGACACTTTTGACCGTACCTTTATTATTACTGATGGCTTAAATATTGTTACTTTATTAGTAGCCGCTCTTTCTCTAGCATGCGCGATAGTCGTTTTGATGAATGACGTGCGACCTCAAAATATGCTTATAAGGAGCTTGGGTGTTTCGGCCCTTAAAACCCAACTCTTGGCTTTATTTCAATATATGCTGCTTTGCTTGATCGCGCTTATTTTTGCGACTCCGTTTGGCATACTGCTAAGCTGGGTATTAATCTACGACATAAATTTACAGGCATTTCAGTGGACTTACCCATTACACATTAACTTCGAAAAGATAGCGTATATTTATGCGGTAAGTCTAGCGGTGGTGATTATAGTCATCAGCATCCCTGTTATACGGGCGAGTAAACGATCACTAATTGAGGATATTCGATGGTTAAATTAGGCTGGTCAAAATGCTTATTAATCGTGTGTATTGCATTCATAATTGGCTATATTGGTTTTTTTAATCATGAACCTATAATAGATGAAAACAACACCACTATCTTTGGGCGCAACGTTTATAATCAAACCGCCAATATAGGAGATAGAGCTCAGCTTGACTATGTCATTAGCTTTCCAGATGACCATGCGCCTCATGAGCTTTTCGATATTGAGTGGTGGTATTTAACCGCTAACCTTAAAGATAAGCACGGTAATCCATTTGGCTTGCAATGGACGCTATTTAGATTTCGCAATCCAAGTTCATTGACTATCGACACAACAGTTATTGAATCACAATGGCACAATAATCAGTTGTTTATGGCGCACGCTTCGGTACATTCCATAGAGCAACATTGGTTTTCAGAGAGGTTTGCGAGAGGAGGTGTAGGTAATGCAGGGGTATCTCAATATCCTTTTAGCTTGTTTATTGACGATTGGCTTTGGGAGAATACTATTAATTCCAATGATCTGTTGCCGGCTACACTTAACTTTACCGCACAAAACAAATCAAATCGGCAATCTTTACTTGAAGCCAAGTTAGTTATGACACAAACAGGTCCTCTTGTACTTCATGGTGAAAACGGCTACAGCATAAAATCTACGGGCGATCACGCTTCGCATTATTATAGCGCGCCTTTTATAGATATAGAGGGCGAACTAATTATAGCGACTCTTGGGAAAGAAAAAGAAAAAGTATCGGTTAGTGGCCAAGCTTGGTTTGATCAAGAATGGACGTCTCAATTATTAGATGCCAATACGCTAGGTTGGGATTGGTTTTCATTGCATCTTGATAACGGTAGTAAATTAATGGCCTTCACAATGCGACTAAATGACCAAGATGACTTCATAACAGGCTCATATATAGCGAGTGACGGTAAACAAACAACACTTCAACCGGCTGATATAAACTTACGGCCCTTGGATACTACAACGGTGCGCAACAAGCCATTACCACTAAATTGGGAACTTAGCGTACCAAGTCAAAACATTGAAATTATTATTTCATCAATAAAAGATGATCAGTGGAATGATGCTTTAATCCCCTACTATGAAGGTATGGTCGAAGTAAAAGGTAGTCACCAAGGGAAGGGGTTTATTGAGTTGACTGGGTACTAAGTGCAAATTTTTATTTGCTGCTCTTGTAAATGAAAATCTTGCGCAACCGATTGTCGGCTCAACCGCCGGAACGGTAGGGAGTCATTCACTCTTATGTTCTTATGTTCTTTAGTAAACAATAACCCCGTAACACCAAATTACAGGCATAAAAAAACCCGTCTCAAGGACGGGTCTTAAAATGGAAGTCTGGCGATGTGCTACTCTCACATGGGGAAACCCCACACTACCATCGCCGCTAATACGTTTCACTTCTGAGTTCGAGATGGGATCAGGTGGGACCGTATCGCTATTGTCGCCAGACAAAAACTGTACAATTTTGAAAAGCATGATAAAAACATTATTTAATGATGAAAAACACTACTCTAACTAAACGTGCAAACTTGTCACATCACACACAACTACCAAATCTTATCAGGTGTTGTATGGTTAAGCCTTACGGGCAATTAGTACAGGTTAGCTTAATGCCTTACAGCACTTCCACACCCTGCCTATCAACGTTGTAGTCTACAACAACCCTTCAAAGAGATTAAATCTCTAGGGATGACTCATCTCTGGGCTCGCTTCCCGCTTAGATGCTTTCAGCGGTTATCGATTCCGAACGTAGCTACCGGGCAATGCAATTGGCATCACAACCCGAACACCAGCGGTTCGTCCACTCCGGTCCTCTCGTACTAGGAGCAGCTCCCATCAATCATCCAACGCCCACACCAGATAGGGACCGAACTGTCTCACGACGTTCTAAACCCAGCTCGCGTACCACTTTAAATGGCGAACAGCCATACCCTTGGGACCGACTTCAGCCCCAGGATGTGATGAGCCGACATCGAG
>CAXMOM010000030.1:0-36747 GCA_964195425.1 Acidiferrobacterales bacterium | reverse complement strand
GGGCCAGAGTTCGCAACTCACCAAGAGCCCGAATATGCGCGCGCAATCTTCAATTTATTATCACATTATCCTTGAAATGGATCGGGAGTCCATATAGGTAATGACCTAGGATGTGTAAGATTACATTAATAAGGTATGACCACTTTTGCCGTAGAACCGACCGACGGAGATATATCGCAATAAGCACAAAGCGGGAATGATTAGAACAAATCTGACCGTCTCCTTAGGCGGGCACTTTCATTCAAAAGTTTAACTGTACTTTTATATTAAGCAACAATGAACTTGACCAGTCAAGATAGTTGAAGCGCTATAGTTGTTAAGAATGAGTTAGCAAACCAAACAAATCATAAATCAAAAACCACTCGAAAGCGGTTTCATAATGTTACTGTGAGTTTCAAACTTTAATGTCTAGTTGCAAACATTAATATCCAGTTTCAAACATTAATATGCTCGCACACTATCGATTGCCTGAAGCACGCTATAAAAAGTTTCACCAGCATTGGTTTTGCTAATGTTATACGCTTGAGTTGAGCCTTTGTAGTTTGGGGCAGTGACTTGCCACTTGGTATTGTCTTCAGGTGGTTGTGTTGGAGGAGGAGTGGGGGGCGGAATCGCGACACCACTGCTTGTGCCGCCACCACCGCAAGCACTCAGAGCCAAAAATAACAGGATAATTAGAGCATAGCGATGCATACATAGACCAACGCTAATTATTTATCAATAAGTAAACAAGAACAATTGGTAAGTCAAGTACACAGACCTTGTTGTTGGTAAAAAAGAGGACTATCAATCATAACTCCTTAAAATAAAAGCCAGTTGAATAGAGCAGATGCTTCGTTTATTCTTTCTATATTCCGAGCCAAGCAGGTAAGTCTAATTCACCCGACAAGAAACCATTAATTATGAAGAAATCCGCAATTGCATTTAGTAGTTTATATGTCAGCATTTTGCTAATGGCTGGTTGTGCGAGTCATCCGAAGGTGGACGTGCTTATCCTCTCTGGATTGGTATTTGATGGTACCGATAAACCGGCTACAAAAATGGATATTGGTATTTGTGGTGAGCAAATCTGCGCTTTAAGCGCCGCGGGCACTCAACGTTATCAGGCCGATAACACAATTGATGCCACTGGTTTGGTGGTCAGCCCAGGATTTATTGACCCACATACTCATTCTATTGACGAGCTGAAGAGCAGCACTAAAAATCAGAATCTTAACTACCTTTTTCAGGGTGTAAGCACGGTTATTAGTGGTAATGATGGCGGTGGACCGGTTGACATTAAACAGGCCGTCGCATCACTTAACCCTCAAGGGATAGGCACTAATACCGCGTTTTATGTGGGCCATGGCACCCTGCGCGAGCAAGTGATGGGAACGGCCAAGCGATATTCTTCTTTGGCAGAACTGGCCCAAATGAAGACACTGCTGAACACAGCAATGAGCGAGGGTGCCTTGGGCTTATCTTCAGGTCTTTATTATGTGCCCGGTAGTTTTGCTGCAACTGAAGAAGTACTTGAACTGGCCAAAGTTGCCGCCAGTTTTAAAGGCGTTTATGACACACACCTGCGTGACGAAAGTACCTTTAATATTGGATTTTTGCCTGCATTAGATGAAGCCATCGATATTGCTCGGCGCGCCGATATCCACTTACATGTGGCGCACATTAAAGCACTTGGTGTAGATGTGTGGGGGCAAAGCGAACCAGCCATCGCGAAAATCAATAAGGCTAAAAGCCAAGGTGTAAGTATTTCAGCGGATCAATATCCTTGGCAAGCGTCTGGAACGAATGTGAGAAGTGCGCTAGTACCTAAGTGGGCTATGGCCGACTCACAAAGTGCATTTTTTCAACGGCTCGATAATCCAGAGTTAATTGAAAAGATTGAAAGTGAGATTGGTGAGAATATTCGCCGCCGCGGTGGGCCAGAGTCTTTGCTCATTACTGCCTCGCAAGACAGTGAACTGGTGGGTAAAACGTTGGCTGTTCTGGCCGATCAATTTACCCTTTCCGATGTGAAAACGGTAATTTATTTGGTAAAAAATGGGCGAACTAGAGTAGCGTCTTTTAATATGCATGAGGACGACATAAAAAACTTCATGCAACAACCTTGGGTAGTGACTTCGTCTGATGGTACTAACGGACATCCGCGCAAATACGCAAGCTTTCCACAGAAGTATCAACAGTATGTGTTGGGATCGGCCACAATTGACATAGCCCGTTTTATTCGTAGCAGTAGCGGTCAAACCGCAGAAATATTAGGACTAGGAGATAGAGGCTTTATTAAACCGGGATTCAAAGCTGATGTACTTGTGTTCGAGCCGAAAGAGTATAAAGCACAGGCCACCTTTAAGGCTTGGGATCGATTATCTACAGGTGTTCGCTATTTGCTGATTAATGGTGAATTGGCGATTGATAAGGGCCAATACACCGGCGTATTAGCTGGGCAATTTGTGGCAAGAAAACGAAATTAGTTAGTAATAAAGGAATTCGTACGGTGAGCAATAAGCAAATAGATGTAGATGTACTCATCATTGGCGCTGGTATTTCAGGTATTGGCGCTGCCTATCATGTACAAAAGCATTGTCCGAACAAGTCATACGCTATCATTGAAGCACGCAGCGCTGTGGGGGGCACGTTGGATTTGTTTCGCTATCCGGGCATTCGTTCTGATTCAGAGATGTTTACTTTCGGTTATAACTTCAAGCCTTGGCACTCACCTAAGGCTATTTCACCTGGCGCAGATATTAAGGCTTATATTAGTGAAGCGGTTCATGAAAACGGTATTGGTGAACATATAGTTTTCGAACATAAAGTGGTGTCGGCTAATTGGGATAGTACTAGCGCTAGGTGGCACACAAAGGTCCAAAACGTGCAAACTGGCGAGTGCTGTCAATATTCCAGTCGTTTCTTTTTTTCTTGTACCGGTTACTACAATTATGATAACGGATACACACCAGGTTTCAAAAGTGCCGACACATTCACCGGTGATATCATTCAACCTCAGCACTGGCCACAAGACTTAGACTACACCGGTAAAAAAGTGATTGTTATCGGCAGTGGCGCTACTGCCGTTACGCTAGTACCGGCGATGGCAAAAACCGCAAAGCATGTCACTATGTTGCAGCGCTCTCCTTCTTACGTTATCGCTAGGCCGGGCGAAGATGCGGTGGCTAATTTTATGCGGCGTTATCTGCCTGCTAAAGTGGCCTATAGTCTCAGCCGTTGGAAAAACATATTACTGGGTATGTTTTTTTATCGCCTAGCTAAGAATAGGCCCAATGCTGTAAAGAAACTCCTACGCACCGAGATCATTGCTGCATTGGGAGAAGATTACCCCGTAGATAAATACTTTAAACCTAGCTACCAGCCATAGGATCAGCGTTTGTGCGTAGTGCCAGACGGTGATTTATTCTCTGCTATAAAAAATTGGTCGGCTAGCGTGGTTACCAATCATATCGACAGCTTCACCGCCACTGGGGTTAAACTGCTGTCGGGTGAAGAGTTAGCTGCCGATATCATTGTGACCGCTACAGGGCTTAAATTAGATGTGCCAGGTTCTTTTCAAATAAGTGTTGATAACACAGTCTTTAATACTGCAGCCAGCTATTGTTATAAAGGTATGATGTTGAGTGGTTTGCCTAACTTTGCGTTTTCGTCGGGTTACACCAATGCATCTTGGACGTTGAAGACTGATTTAGTAGACAAGTATGTGTGCCGCTTGATTAATCATATGGATAAACATCACTATGACTATTTCCAACCAGTTCTGCCTGTTGGCGACATGGAGACCGATCCTTTGATTGATTTCAACTCTAGCTACGTGCTGCGTTCCTTGGATAAAATGCCGCAGCAGGGCCGCGCTAAGCCTTGGAAGCTAAACCAAAACTATATACTCGACCGAATTAGCTTGAGGTATAAGTCTGTGGTGGATGATAGCTTGGTTTTTTCTTCTATTGCGCCTAAGTAGCCTAACTAAACATTTTAAAAACGGCATTGGGTTTTACATAAAAAACCGCTAATAAACCTAGGGAAGCTTATTAGCGGCTTTACACATACACTTTACAAAAAAATTTTATATACGCTTTATTAAAACTCGTAGCCAACACTAAAGGTGGCGGTACGCGGCATAATAAAGCGGCCGTTCGGTGAGTTGATACTTCTTGGATCACCTTCTGTTAATGCATCTTCATCAGTTACGTTTTGTACTGCAAATTCAAAGCTCAAGCCTTGCTCTGCATACATTATTAAGCCAACATCTAATTTCTGATAGCCGTCTAATTCAACCGAGTTTGCGTTATCGGCGAAACGATCGCCTACCATAGACAAGTTGCCATAAACCGTACCGAAATAGTCGTCAAATTCGAAGTCATAGCTTGGGCTTAAGCGTAACTGCCAGCCTGGCTGACGCTGAGCTTCGTTGCCTTGATTTTCTAGACTTTGCGTAATTTCAGTCTCTTGAATGGTTGCGTTTAAGTTTAAAGAAAAACCATTGTCGGCATAATAAATACCGTCAAGCTCAATCCCAAAGGCTTCGTTAGTAAGTACTTGCACCGGCGCTCCAGGCTGAATTTGAAAGGTATCACCTTGGACTTCATTGAAAAAACCTGTTGCATACAAACTGTAGTTTGAACGCGCTACTTTATAGCCCAGTTCAAACTGCGTTACTTCAACAATAAGGTCTTCGCCAGCTTCAAAGCGTCCGAAGTTTTCGCGCAAGTCATCAAAGTAAGGCATTTTACTGCCTTCACTATAACGCGCAAACATTCCCATAGCCATAGTGTCCTTTTTAGTCGCCTCTATTATTCCAAGAATTGGATATAGATTCGCTTTGTTGCTCGCTCTTTTTAGCGTGTCGCTAGTGTGTTTGATAACGCCTATTATGTCTGAGTTTTGGGCCATCAAATTACTGTTTGCCGCCATAGGGACGGCTTTTGCGTTTGTAAAAGTGTCGGTCTACTCAATTATTGGTCAGCTATCGCCCGACACTAAAAGCCACTCGTCTTTGCTAAATACTATTGAAGGTATTTTCATGGTGGGTGTGTTGTCAGGATATTGGGTATTTAGTTTTTATATCGATGGTGACAATCCAAGCTCAATGAATTGGCTAAATGTTTATTACCCATTAGCCGGCGTTATTATCATTACCGCTTTAGTTGTACTTATTGCCCCCATTGAAAAACCACCCGCCAAAGACACTGCTACTAGTGTAGTTCAAGACTTTATTGATATGCTTAAATTAACCTATCAACCCTTAGTGTTAGTCTTTGTTATCTCCGTATTTATGTATGTGCTAATTGAACAAGATGTGGGCACTTGGCTACCTACTTTTAATAGTAAGGTATTGTTACTACCGGCTGATATTAGCGTGCAAATCACCAGTATTTTTGCAGCTATGATTGCCATTGGTAGATTAGGTGCAGGGTTCATTCTGCGTAAGGTACATTGGTATTTTTTTCTAAATATCTGCTTAATAGGTATGGGCGCTATATTATTGCTTACATTACCACTGGCCTTAAACATTCAAGCGTCGCCAATCAATTCATTGTTTGATGCGCCCATTGCAGCATTTTTGATACCTTTGGTAGGCTTAATGATGGCACCTATTTATCCGGTTATTAACTCAGTCATACTGAGTTCTTTAGCCTTATCGAAACAAGCGCAAATGACCGGTCTTATCATAGTATTTTCAGCCCTAGGAGGCACGACTGGCTCAATGATTACAGGTGTGCTATTTGATAAAGTGGGCGGTCAAAAAGCGTTTTACCTCATATTATTACCCATAGCGTTACTTATTATTAGTTTAGGTGTATTTAGAAAACTGTCTAAAAACATGGAATCTCAATCGAAGGCTGCAAATGTTTAGTATGAAATTAGGATTTATGAAGCTGCTGGAGATACAAGGATGATGCAACGCAGCTTAGATTTTTTCACCAGCGAAGTGTTCCACGATGTACAAATGGCGCGTTTGTTTACTGACAGTAAAACCTTTGCAGATGCTGTGCCTAAGCAAAATTATAAGACGGCTATAAGCACCTATAATTTGGTAAAAAACAGCAATGGATTCGATTTGGCGGTGTTCGTGAATAGTCATTTTAAAATGCCAATAGCGGCTGTTCCAATGGACCTCAGGCAGCAAGACACCCTGCTTGATTATATTTCTCACCAGTGGCATGCCCTAGCACGAAAGCCAGATGGCGCGGTTTTTTCATCACTCATTGGGCTTAAACATCCGTACATAGTGCCCGGGGGAAGGTTTAGAGAGATTTACTACTGGGACAGTTATTTTACGTCTCTTGGCTTAGCTATATCAGGCCAAGTAGACATGGTTAAATCAATGGTTAAAAATTTCATTGATATTCAAGAGCAAGTTGGCCTTATTCCAAACGGAAACCGAAGCTACTATCATACTCGCACGCAACCGCCTGTTTTGGCGCTTTTATTAGAGTTAGTTTTACAGCACGACTCAGATGTATCTATAGATAGCGACAATCCATTTTTTAGTAAATGCTTAAGCGCTATCGAGCAAGAATATCAAGTTTGGATGGACGGCGAAAACCTGCTAAGTGATTCACAGACTAGCCATCGCAGAGTGGTTAGGATAGATGGTTATTGTTTAAACCGATACTGGGATGATGCAGCAACACCCTGAGCCGAATCTTACCGGGAGGATATTGAATTGACCGCCCATTTACCACAAGCCGAACGAGCTGATTTCTATCGGTCAATTCGAGCCGCTTGCGAATCGGGTTGGGACTTCAGTTCTCGTTGGTTAAAAGATGGAGAAACATTGGCCAGTATCCATACTATCGATATATTACCCATCGATTTAAACGCGCTTTTATATAAAGTTGAACATGATTTAGCAGAGTACTTTTCGAAACTTAAGCAAACACAAAAAGCACAAAATTATGCACAAAGAGCGAGAAGGCGAGCGCAAGCCATTCAGACTTATTTGTGGGATGCTGACTCAGCTTGGTATTTCGACTACGATTTTGTCGCTAAACAAGCCAAGACAACCCGTTCTTTAGCGGCTCTCGTACCAGTATTTACAGGGCTAAGTTCACAAGCGCAAGCCGCCGAATTACACAGTGGTGTTATGCAAGACTTTTTAAAAGAAGGAGGCTTACTGACAACACTTACTTATTCTGGGCAGCAATGGGATGCCCCCAACGGCTGGGCGCCGCTCAATTACATGGCATGCAAAGGTTTGTTGGACTATGGATTTGACAGCTCTGCAAAAGAAATAATTCGGGCTTGGTTAAAATCGATGGAAACGCCTTTTCAGGCTACAGGCAATATGATGGAGAAGTACGACGTTGTGCATTTAAATGCTAAAGCCGGTGGCGGTGAATATGAAGTGCAAGAAGGTTTTGGCTGGACGAATGGCGTTACACTTGCCTTTCATGACTTGTTAAAACAACTTTAAGTTGCGTATCTGCCCGATCAAACTCTGCGAACATCGCTTACCCGACCCAAAAATAAATACCGACTAAAATAACTCCTGCAATCCATAGTGTTTCTGATACCAGCAACACAATTGGCTTCATACCAACGTTGGCTATTTGCGCAAGATTAGATTTCATGCCAATAGCGGCGATTGCTACTACTAGCGCGAATCTTGATATTTCCGATGCTGTCACTGTCAGCACTTGGGGTAAAGACACAAAACTGTTAATCGTCATTAATACCACAAACGCGATTAAAAACGCCGGAAAGCCAGGCGGCTTAGAGGTGTCGTTGTGGTCTCTTTTACGCTTAAGCACTAATAAAATACACAATACAACGGGCATTAAATAGGCAACACGAACGAGTTTCGTTAGGGTGGCTAAGTCACCGGTTTGTTCTGATACCGAATACCCTGCGCCAACTACTTGGGCTACATCGTGTATGGTGCCGCCTAGAAAGATACTAGTTTGCTTGTCGTCGAGGCCAATCATGCCTGCAATAATAGGATAGACCACCATCGCGATAGTGGACAGCGTGGTAACGCCAATGATGGTGAGCAAGGTGTCGCGGTCTTTGTTTACACCGTCGGGTATTACCGCGGCGATTGCCATTGCGGCTGATGCACCACAAATGCCTACTGAACCACCTGTGAGCATACCAAACCTTTTTTCTAGGCCCATTATTTTGGCGAGCAACACCCCCACTGCAATAGTTGAGGCAACGGCGAATAACAGTAGTAGCGCAGTTTGCCAGCCTAAAGCCTGCAAATCACTAAAGGCGATCCGTAAGCCCAACAGGGCAACGCCAATACGCAGAATATGGCAGGCAGCAAAGTCTATGCCGGGTTTGCACTTGCCATCTTGATATAAAAACCCCAGCGCTAATCCTAATAATAAGGCAAAGAGCATCGCTGGAGCACCATAGTGCTCAGCCAAAAACAATGCTGCAAGCCCAACAATGCAAGAAACGATAACGCCCGGAACAATGTCTTTAGTTTGTTGAAATAGCGCTTTCACTCGGCCAACTAGTTCATTGCAAGTGCGACGAGCACTTCACGTTTACGTTCACCGCTAAAAGGACGACGCCCATGCATCGTCAGGTAGTTGTCAACTAAGGCAACATCACCGTCTTGCCATGGCAAATCGAAGGTAAATTGCTTCGATAATGCAACAATAAGTTCAAGTCCTGCGATAGGAATTGCGCTGTCATCGCCAAAGGTAATTGCTGAAGAGGGGTTTTCACGCACCCCTTTCCAGCCCATAAATGCCGCAATGAGCTGGTTATAGAACACTGATTTACCTGCGTCTAGCGCAACCACTGCCGGTAGCACCGATGTTGTTGCTTTTATGCTGCCGTCTTTTAACCATTGCCAACTGTAGCCAAGCCCTGCTAATTTTGTTTCGGCCTGTTGTTTATCCTCAACGCTCAAGGTACTCTTCCAGCTTCGGCCTTGGCCAGATGCTATGTTATCTTCATGCGGCATGTGAGTAGTGTATTTTAAACCTTTGTCTTGAAAATCTTTCGCTAGTGCAGCCGATTGGTCTTGCAGGGCCGAAAAAAGCATATCAGAACGGCATAATGGTGTTGCACCGCCGTCATCAGCGGCGCTTTTGCAAAAGAAAAATATTTTAGTCGGTGAAATTGGCGTTTGCGCCATTTCATGATGCAAAAATATTTCGACGTCTTTGGGTGCCTCATTGGCGGTAAAAACCCTTTCGGTATAGTTAATGCGCACGGCATTAGAAAGCGATTCTTTATAGGTAAAGTTAGGGTAATCAAACGCCGCTGAGAAATGATCGAACGTCTCAGCAGAATTCACCGGAAAACCACGAAACAATATCGCGCCTGAGCATTTCAGCTTGGCTTCTAGCTCGGTTTTGTTTTCGGCTAAGAATGCATCCCACTGCTGCAGGTCTTGGATGTTGTTTTTGTTGACTACCACGAGCGGGAAAACACTGTCTCCCTCATGTATTTGATGGTCAACATCACAATAATGTATTTGTTTATTGTTCATGGGTTCTCCTAATCGTATATGGGATGAAAGCGACCAAATGCAGCTTCACAAAAGTGGCCTGGGTCATTAAAGCGGCGATCGCAATTTAAAGCATCTATCGCCAGCATCTCATCATCACTTAAGACAAAATCGAATATACTTATGTTTTCAATCAATCGCGCTGTTTTTGATGTTTTTGGAATTATAGCATTGCCGCGCTGGACACCCCAACGCAGAACAACTTGCGCCGCTGTTTTACCCAAGCGTTGCGCAGCCTTCATAACCACAGCTTGCTCAAGTACCGATTCATTCTTAGACGCCATATCTAACTCTAGGTAAGACAAGGCACCTAATGGTGAAAAGGCGGTTACGCTAAGGCCATATTGCTTTGCTAGGCGAATTAAGCGTTGCTGGGTTAAATAAGGATGTGACTCAATTTGTAGCATTGAAGGTTTAATACGGGCATACGACATTAAATCGTGTAGCAGGCCGCTATTGTAATTACACACGCCAATTTGGTGGGCGAGGTTTTCATCATAGACTGCTTCCATGGCTTGCCATGTTTCCATAAGAGGAACGGGTTCAAGCTGCATACCTCCTTGTTCAGGATCTAAAATCCACTCAGGAGGATAGCGATCTTCAAAATCAACAAAGGGTTGGGCTATTGGAAAATGAATCATATATAAATCGAGGTAATCAAGCTGCAAATCGTTTAGGCTACGCTGAAGCGCAGGCTTTACGTGCTCTTTACGGTGATAGGTGTTCCAAAGTTTAGACGTTACCCATAGGTCTTCACGCGTACACAACCCATCGTCAATTGCACGCTTTATGCCTTCGCCCACTTCTTTTTCATTACCGTAATCACAAGCAGAATCAAGATGTCGATAGCCTACTTTAATGGCTTGATAAACCGCATCTGGGCAAACCTCTTTAGAGATTTTCCACAGTCCAAAGCCAACTTGGGGTATCGATTTACTTGTATTGCTCATTTTTTTTTCCGGTAGTATTAGTCTTATATAAGACATAAGATAAAAGAAGGTTAATGTGATGTCAATTGAACATTAAGTAATTGTGATTAATACACGTTGACAAAGCATAGTCCTCGTTATAATTTAAGTCTTATATAAGACTTAAATGACAGCGATGTTCAGGCTAACAGTTTGGTCAAGTAATAATAGTTAAAGCTATTTAATTATAGTGACCCAAACCAATATGCTGTGATTTCGCAAATAATAAGAAGTATAAAATGTCGATAACCGCACAGACTAAAATGCTAGTACCACCCGTAATCGTGCCCGATTGGAACGCTATAGATCAGGTCATGGTGACTGGCCGCGCTCAGTTAAGTCAAACCAATATAGTCAATATTCCTACATCAAATGGGACCTTGAGCATTAGTATGCATGAGTTTGGTATTCGTGTGCGCATGGGCAGCGCTACTCAAGCAAATTACGATATGTTGCAAGCATCGATAACAGCAAAACCATGTCATGTTAGTTCAGACGAGCAGTCCACAAAAATTGTTTTTCAAAACGCACTTGTTCATATTCATCATTCGCCATTCTCATTTTCCTACACAAAAGCCGATAAACTTATTGTGCAAAGCGCAAACGATGGTCATTTTGTGCGCGAGTTTCGCCTACCGCCGTTGGCGAGGGTTGATCAGGGATGGTTGTTAAACTTGCAGTTAGGACCGCAGACACCGGTTTATGGCTTAGGTGAGAAATGGTCAAAGATAGATAAACGAGGCCAATACATTCGCTCATACAATCATGATGCGCTTGGGGTAAATGCCGAAATTTCGTATAAAAACACCCCTTTTGCATGGAGTAATGATGGTTGGGGCGTATTTGTCCATACACCCTCAGCGGTAACGCATAGCGTGGGGTTTGCGCCATGGTCGCAACGTGCATACGGGCTGTTGGTAGAAGATGAATCTTTAGATGTGTTTATTATGCACGGTAGCAACGGTCAAGAAATGCTAAAGACCTATCACATGCTTACCGGCAATGCGCCAGTGCCGCCGGCGTGGAGTTTGGGCGTGATACTGTCGAAAGCTTATTATAAAGACTCTGAAGAATTATTAGATACCGCGCGCATGGTTCGTCAGAAAAAAATGCCATGCGACGTTATTACCCTTGATGGACGTGCCTGGCAAGATACCGACACCCGCTTTGCCTTTGAATGGGATGCTAAGCGTTATCCCGATCCCGCAAATGTGTTGAATCAGTTAAAAGCAATGCACTTCAAAGTCTGCATTTGGGAGTATCCACTAGTATCTATAAAAAATCCTTTGTTCGATGAAATGTCTAAAAAAGGCTGGCTGCTAAAAGACAAACGCACCGGTGATGTATATCGCTACAGCTGGGACATGAGCGCATTTGCTGAGGTATTAACACCACTGCCTGAATCGGGCATTGTCGATTTTACCCACCCCGACGCCTTCGCATTTTGGCTTGAAGCGCACAAACCTTTGTTCGACTTAGGCGTAGACATGATTAAGGCGGATTTCGGTGAGCAAGTTGAAGACGACAACATGCTTGCGTTTAACGGCGACAGCGGTTTGCGTCTGCATAATGTATACAGCCTTTTATATAACCGCTGCGTGTATGAAGCTGCGCAAAAATACAGTAAAAACGGACCGTTTTTGTTTAGCCGTTCAGCGTGGACCGGTTCACATCGTTATCCAAGCCAATGGGGCGGCGACCCACAAGCAGACTGGGGCGGCCTTACCGGCAGTATTCGCGGCGCCTTAAGTTGGGGAATGTCGGGTGCACCATACTATGCTACCGATGTGGGCGGCTTCTATAAAGATACCCGCGATGCTGAACTATATGTACGCTGGGCCCAAGCAGCAGTGTTTTCTGCACATTTACGCCTGCATGGAATAGGCCAAAGAGAGCCTTGGAGCTATGGTAATGATGCTGAACAAGCGGTTAACCAAGCGCTAAAATTAAGATATCAGTTGCTACCCTACATTCAAGGCGTGATGCAACAGGCTCACAATACCGCGTTACCAGTAATGAGGGCTATGCCGCTTGCTTTTCCTGAAGATAAACTTGCATGGCCATTCGACCTGCAATTTATGCTAGGTGACCATATGCTAGTAGCACCTTGCGTTGAGGCTGGCGGACATGTCGAAGTATATATCCCCGCTGGCGAATGGCTGCGTTTTCCATGCAAAACCGGGGTCTCTGGAGGAAAGTTGCTGACATTATCTCTGGCCTTAAATGAAATAGCGGTGTTTGTCCGAAAAGGCGTAAAGCTGCCACTTGGTCCCGATATTGAGCACACAGATTTGCTCAATTTAGACAGCCCTTACGCCAACTTACCGGTTGCCGAATATTGGCTTGCTGAAACCGCTAATGGGTAATTAAAATATGTCTACTTATGTCACTATTACGCTTTCTATTACTAAGGTATTAGGCGCGTTTAATTATTACGTTGGGCTTTTTGCTCGTAACATTGCCGGTGGTTTGTTAGCGGCAATGTTAGTCATGATTTTAATGCAGGTGTTTTTCCGATACGTGTTAAACGATTCTCTTACCTGGACTGAAGAGTTATCTAAATACGCCATGGTATGGGTGGCGTGCTTAGTGTCGCCTTGGGCGTACAGAGAGAACCTTAATGTGTCGATTGAATTGTTTGCCGACGCACTGCCCTTACTTTTAAAACGATTAAGCGAAATTTTGATTACCTTGCTGGTGATGTTCATTAGCGCGATGTTTCTCAAGTACAGTATTGATTTTTGGCTGTCGGGCTTAACCATTACGGCATCGTCTGTGCCAGTTAAGCTTGCTGTGTTTTATAGCTGTATTCCCTTTATGTTTGTCGGATTATTTTTGGTGGGTGTTGAACGATTGTTGCTGCAAACCTTGCCTCAAAACGCAGTACAACCGGGAGCAGTGTAGAATGTCGCTGAGTTATTTTTGGATTTTCATACTGCTGCTAACGGCAGGCACACCGGTAGTGTTTGCGCTATTAGTTGGCCCTGGCGTAAGTTTGATGCTTGACGGTAACGAGGTGTTTTTCTCAGCGCTACTAAATAGGCTTTACTCAGGCATAAATTCGTTTCCACTAATGGCCGTACCCTTCTTCATTCTTGCCGGCGAACTAATGAATCAAGGGGGCATTACGCAGTCTATTGTGCGTTTTAGCCAAACCTTAATTGGTCATTTTCGCGGTGGCTTGGCACAGGTGAACATCCTGTCATCGGTTCTTTTTGCGGGTCTGTCAGGTTCTGCGGTAGCCGATACATCGGCCTTAGGCAAAATGCTTATACCGGCCATGGAACAAAACGGCTACAGTCGTCGTTTTGCAGCAGCAATAACGGCAGCGTCGTCTGTTATAGGGCCTATTATTCCGCCTTCGGGCATTATGATTTTATATGCGTTTATTATGAACGTATCGGTAGCCGGTATGTTTTTAGCCGGTATCGTCCCAGGCCTTCTTATTTGCGTTGGGCTGATGGTTGTTACCAATCGCATCGCAAAAAAGCGTAATTATCCGGTGGCAAATTCCAAGGCGAGTTGGCAAGAGCGTGGAACAGCATTTAAAGCTTCATTTTTACCCTTACTAACACCTGTTATTTTATTGGGCGGTATTTTACTAGGTGTCTTTACACCTACCGAGGCCGCAGCGGTAGCGGCTGGTTACGCATTGATCATTACACTGTTTTTTACCAAAACTCTCAAAGTAAATCGTATTGGTTCAATTATGGTCAACGCTGCTGTGCAGTCAGGGACTATCTTATTATTAGTTGGCTCTGCGGTGACCTTCGCTTGGATTATCACGGTTTCAGGTACGGCTGACATACTTGCCGGAGAAATATCGCAGATTACTGAAAACGTACTGCTGCTATTACTCATCATTAATTTGTTTTTATTTGCTATAGGCATGTTTTTAGACGCTGGCCCAGCAATTCTTATTTTAGGACCAGTATTAGCGCCCATATTCATTTCGTTAGGTATCGACCCACTGCATTTTGCGGTGGTTATGTGCGTAAATTTAACCGTTGGTTTAGCGACTCCGCCCATGGGCCTTGTGCTATTTGTTGCGGCTTCAGTATCGGGCGAAAAAACAGAGAATATTGCTTATGAAATGCTGCCGTTTTTAGCAGTAGAGGCATTCGTGATTCTCCTCATTACGTATTTTCCGGCGCTAACGATGACATTACCTACCCTATTTGGATTTGCCTAAGTGTTTACTAAACGAAGTATCCTACTCTTTATATATGCGCTAGTAGCCATTATGTGCATCGCTGGCATTTATAAGTCGGGCTTTAGCAAAGCTGAATTTACGATTAAAGCGGCTATTCAAGCGTCCACTAAAGATGAAGATTATGTGGGGTTAATGGCCTTTAAAAACTTCATCGAGCGAGAAAGTAACGGGCGCGTGGAAGTACAAATTTTTGCATCTGGGCAATTTTGTGGCGCAGTACCCGAGTGCATTGGTAACTTACAGTCAGGCGTGCTTGAAATGTTTCCAAGCACCGCGGGCGGCACCGGGAACTTCTTTGCTGAAGCACAGGTGCTAGATTTACCTTATGTGTTTATTGACGACAAGCACGCAGAATGCGTCTTAGATGGCCCTATATTAGATAAAATTCGTACTACGGTATTGCAACAAGGCCTTAACTTGCGCCTTATTGGCGTGTCTAACACCGGTGGTTGGCGTAACTTTGCTACTACGCAAAAGCAGATACAAAGGCCTGAAGACTTAATAGGCCAAAAAATACGCACCACTCCAGCTCCCATTCAACAAGAACTGGTGAGGCAACTAGGTGCAAACCCAACTCCTATTTCATGGGCTGAGCTTTACACTGCTTTGGCAACGGGCGTAGTGGAAGGCAGTAAAAACGGTATCCAAGATATTATTGGTGCTAAGTTAGAAGAGCACTTAAACCACATCGTGATTGACGGTCATAGCTATATGGCAACCTTATGGTGGTTTTCTGAGCCGGTTTGGCAAGGCTTACCAGAAGATATTCAAATGCTGATTGTGCGAGCCTTTGCTGAACAAAAAGCAGCCGCAAGTCAGCTAGTCGCCGATGAAGAAGCAAATTCTTATAAGATTTTTGAAAAGGCTGGCGGCACGGTTTACCGACTTAGTCTTGAAGAAAAGCAAGCGTTCAAAGAAGCTTCTAGCAACATGCGCCAATGGTTTATAGATAACTATGGCGAAGAGTGGTTAGAGGTATTAGAAAGCTCTGCAGCTGCCTGTATGGTAGAACCTTCGTAAGCTCAAAACCCTAAAATATCAACATCTGTTGCATAGACGGGATATATCTCTTATTTTCTCCTTACTCTCATAGGCCAAGGGCTCATGTTTGTTGACAAACGTAAGAGCCAGACCTCTCCTATATACAAGATCTCTGTCCTTATGGTATCCACCATCTTTATGTCCTTTAGTCTTAGTGGGATTGGTCGATAAATGCAGTGTGATAAGGTGTGTAAGTGCAGTTAGTCCTTTTTCAGTGCTTAATTCGTTTGTAAGATGAGGTGGCGATGTCGGGTAATCAGTTCGAAGTATTTAGCGAATCACTCCTAAATATAGTAAAGGGGAAGGCCCTTTACAGCGGAAACTCTATAGATTCCTTTCAGGAGATCACTGAAGCAGCATCTAGTACCCTGAATGTTGCGCGGGCGAGCATTTGGATGTATTCACACGACCGTTCCAGCATTAAAAGTATGGATCTATATGAACGAGCTTCCGGTCATCATTCTATGGGTGACGAGCTTTCGAAGGTCGATTTTCCTGTCTACTTCGCTGCTATGGCTGAAGATCGATTTATAAATGCAGACGAAGCACACCACGACCCACGCACGATTGAGTTTTCTAAAGATTATTTAAGCCCACTTGGTATTGAGTCTATGCTAGACGCCCCAATTCGGTTTGGGGGGCAGACAATAGGCGTTATATGCTTAGAGCATATCGGTAAGTTTCGTCGCTGGAAGTCTGAAGAAATTACTTATGCCAGTTCACTAGCTGACCTTGTATCTCACGCAGTTGAGGCACAAAAACGCTCTATCGCTGAGTCAGCACTTTTAAAAAGTGAAGCAAGATACCGCAGCCTAGTTGAGAACATCCCCGACGTTATTTATAAAACAGACTTAGCAGGGGTAATCACTTATGTTTCCCCTTCAGTACATCTTGTTGCAGGTTATAGCCCAGAAGAAGCGATAGGTTTGAAATTGGCTGAACAAGTTTATGCCGAACCAAAAGAACGGGAGCTATTTTTAGCAGAAATTCTGAAGAACGGGAATGTTAAGAATTTTGAGGCCCAACTACTTCGAAAAGACGGTTCTCGATGGTGGGGATCAGCAAGCGCGCATATAGTCAGGAGCGATGATGGCAGCGCTGCGAGTGTTGAGGGAATTATAAGAGATATATCAGTGCAAAAAATTGCACAAGATAAGCTCAGCTATCAGGCTGTCCATGACAGCTTAACAGGCTTAATTAATCGGCACGAGTTCGAGATAAGGGTGAGTCGCCTACTGGCTAATAAAAAGAGCGGCGATGATTGTCACGCTATGTGCTTCATGGATTTAGACCAATTTAAAGTGGTCAATGATACCTGCGGTCACGTTGCAGGTGACGAGTTGCTGCATAAACTTGGGCAGCTATTGTTAGGCACCATCAACAAGGGCGATACACTGGCAAGGCTTGGCGGCGATGAATTTGGTGTGTTAATGAAGCATTGTACGCTCGAACAGGCTTACAACGCGGCGGATGAAATTCTCAAAGCCGTAATGAGCTATCAGTTTCTGTGGGCAGGTAAGGTGTTTCGAATAGGTGTCAGCATAGGTTTAGTTGCAATTACGAATACTCGCGCCGATTTTACAGAATTGTTCCGTCAAGCGGATGCTGCCTGCTATTTAGCTAAAGATATGGGGCGAAATCGTATTCATGCTTACCATCCGGACGATGCAGAGTTGGCCGTTCGACATCGTGAGATGAATTGGGTAGGGCTTATTAATCAGGCCTTAGATGAGGACCGCTTCTGCCTGTATGCTCAACCTATTGTGCCGCTAAATGGGGGTGAGCACAGACACTACGAGTTATTAATAAGAATGCTAGATGAGCAGGGGGAGATTATTCTTCCAGGTGCGTTTCTGCCAGCAGCAGAGCGCTACAATCTTATCGAAAAGTTAGATGCTTGGGTAGTCAAGCACGCCTGTAACTTTCTAGCTCGGCATCCTTTGTTTTGCGCAAAGGTTGATTTTGTCACCATAAATTTATCGGGCCCATCATTGACCAATCAAGTTTTTCTGGAATCTATATTGCGCGTCTTTAAAGAAACGGGTGTGTCACCAAGTATGGTCTGTTTTGAAGTTACGGAAACCGTCGCAATTTCAAATCTTGATTCGGCGATTAGTTTTATTCACAACTTAAAGAAATCTGGTTTTCGTTTTGCATTGGATGATTTTGGCAGTGGTATATCGTCCTTCGGATACCTTAAAAATTTACCGGTAGATTATTTGAAAATTGATGGGATGTTCGTGAAAGGTATTGTTGATGATCCTATTGACTATGCGATGCTCAAATCAATTAACGAAATTGGTCAGGTAATGGGGATGCAGACTATTGCAGAGTTTGTTGAAAACGATGAAATCAGAGATATGCTTAGTGCTGTTGGCGTGGATTATGGTCAGGGATATGGGCTTGGGAGACCAAGACCACTAAAAGATCTGGTAGCTCAACCTTATTAATTAATGTAGACATACTTCTACTTAGCGAAAAAAAAACTGCTACATTGTGTACTCAGCCTATTAAAGCGTCTCAATTGACGCTAGTGGTAATATTTTATTATTATTTTTTATTTCGGCTGGCAAAATCCACGCCAGCAATACTTAGGCCGAATAATGCAAACATTGCAGGTGAAGAAACATCAACGGTATCTGAGTTTACATTGATATTATCGTAAAGCGCTCGCACTTGTTCGGCACCGCTTGCTGTAAATTCGACAGATACCAAGTTTTGAAAACTATCGTTCAAAAATAGAGTTTCGAAGGTCAGAATTGCCTCTAAGTTTTAGAAAATTTGAGATACGCTAGTGTGGTCGGCAAATAAACCAGACACGAGGATTGAAGAAGTTGCATTGCTAAGGTTTGGATATGCGTTGTTGAAGTCAAAAGATTCCAGCGAGAAAAGTGAACCATCTTCCGCAGCGAGCGTTAGCCCTGTAACAGGGTCGGTGTTTGACCAACTAGATAAATAAATCGTACCATTTCCTTGACCATTGGTATCAAAATTATCACTTAGTGCCTATGTTGTTATCAGCAACAGTGGCAGGAACTGCGACAAAACCATTCGATGTGACACTGCCAACAAAATAATCTTGGTCGTTGTTTAAGTCGAAATCTATAAGAGCCGCATTTGCACCGTTTGCAATTAACAAGAAAGCTGTTGTTGCTACTATTATTCTAAAGTTAAGCATGTTTGTTTTTCCTTTTACTACATTATTATCGATTTAGGTGTGTTCTAGTTATTCATCTTACTTGTCATGGTATAGGGTTACGCATAAAGCTTTCAAAAATTTAAATGTTAATTATTTCAATTAGATAGATTTAAATTTGATGATGTTGAACTGTAAAGTAAGCTGACAAGAAAATTTGCGAATCATTGGATTTGGTAAGATAAACGAACTTGATTTACACACTATCACCATGAAAGCGATCAAATTGATATTTGTAGTGTAAAAAGCACAAAGTACATAACGAAAAAAGCCAGCGGAGACATAGCCACCGCTGGCTTTTGTTTTTCTAAATAATTAGAATCTCATGCGCAATTGAACGCCAAAGTGACGATCTGCTACATTACCGCCTGGAGCGCCTATTTAGAGAAAGCAGGTTTAACTGCCATCCGAAGCTACATCGCAGTTGAATAAACGTCTAGTTTAATAAACATATCCCGTTTAGTGTTTGTGCAATAGGGAAATTATTTTTTCTATTCCCTGAGTAAATATATTACTCGAGTCACTACCGTATTTGTTTTTTGAGTCAAGCGTTTTTTGCTGAGGTTGCAATGGCTCAAAAGTAGACTGTAATTCATAGGGCTCACCGTTTTCGCCGGCATTTTGCATAGCGAGAGTTAATTCATTTATATGGAGAACAAAGTCAGCAGGTAATGAATTTTTATTATCATTTTCTATCGCGGTTGCCATGTCGGCAACCCCCCGGAAAAAATCCATAAATACTAATTCGCGTTTGCTTACTATCTTTATTATAGATCTCATAAAGCCTCGCTTGCCATTTTTAAATTCATTCCATCGATCGGTGTATTGTGAAATCGGTGGTGAAACAAGCTTTTGTTTTTTTCCGCCAACACCAAATATAAATTTAAGCAACGAGCTGTTTCGCACAGTCCGGGATTTTCTGGCGTTAAGTGTTAACTGTGAAAAGCGCTCCAAGTAGACCGGTGTTGCGTAATGCCAACATTCATTTGCCGATAAAACACCTTCGTCACCTATAATTTGGATTCGGTGGTCGTAAGGTCCAATAATACTGCAGGTAAGTCGGGCTACTACCCCAGATTCGAAGGTAATACAGGCTACAGCCAGATCGGGTGTATCCGCCGGATCTAAGGGGTGTTCAGTTTTATCGGGAACTACACAGGAAGAAAATGCGGTTATACTTTTTGCAGGGCCAAAAATCGCAGCAATCCATGTCAAATAATACCCCGCATGCTCTAGTGTGCAGCCTACTTCATACTCACCTAGATAAGGCCACGCAACACCACGCTCGTTGCTCCAACCCTCTGGCTTCATTCGATAAATAGGATTGTCATCGAGTTCGGCATATATAATTCTTGGCTTTCCTATGGCTCCATCATTAACAGCTTTCCATAGAGTTTGCGCAGATTCACTAAGAACACTACAGGGTGCTGATGATAGTAATAAGTCGTTTTCTTTGGCTAACTGAACTAACTCTTTGGCCTGCTCCATATCTACGCCTAAGGGCTTTTCTGAATAAACATGTTTACCAGCAAGAAGAGCACTCTTACTGACCTCATAATGATTATGGGGGTCGGTCAAATTAACTACAATTGATACCTTAGGGTCAGCTATTAATTCTTCGGTAGAGTCATAAACGTGCAAATCATAATGATCTGCAAGTAGTTTGGCCCTTTCTTTATTGTGGTCACTTATACCCAACAAATTTAGGTTTTTATGATAATGAAGTGTTTCCATATAATGATCAGCCACATAACCACATCCAACTATTGCTATATTCAATTTAGTTTCTCCATGAACCTACTTCTTAAACTTCATTATTAATGCTGCGCACTTTATCGATGATTTCAAGCACTGCAATACTTTCGCTGAGTGGCATTATATCACTTTGCTTTTTAAAACTACGCAGGCATTCATATACTTCTTGAGCTTGGTAATGATAAGCGTTTCCGGCATAGGGAATCTTTATTTTCTTCCCTGAGGGTAATAAAGTACCTAGTTTTTGGTATGCATAATGTAGCCAGTGACTTTCTCTAATTGCATCTTTAAAGGATGGCGCTCTAGGAGAAGGCCTAGCAGCCGGACTAACATTTGCAATACTCATACTAAAGGGCCTGTATATTGGCGGTTGAATATGAACAGTCGATTTTGAGCCAGAGATGAAAATGTCATTATTTCCATTTGCGATAAGGCTGGCATGAAATTGCGCTGTACACTGGTTTCCCCACCCTAAGGTAACAGCAGCCTGCACATCGACATCGTTGATTCCCTTTAACAATTCGCCAGTTATTTTAGTGGGGGTGCCGAGTAGATGAGTAGCCAATGAAATTGGATAAACTGCTCGGTCCAACAAGACTCCACCACCAAGTAAAGGGTTAAATAATTGACTATCAGTAGTTTTTCGTTCAGCGATACAAAAGTTACCAGACATGTAATGAATATCGCCGAGTTCTCCATTCTCTATTTGTTGCTTAACATGACGCACAAGAGGAGTAAATCGAGTCCACATGGCTTCCATGCAAAATACATCGTTGGCTTTCGCGGCATCGGCTATTATTCGTGCATCGTTTGCGTTGGTGGCGAATGGTTTCTCAATTAAAACAGCCTTATTGTGAGACATACATAATAGTGCATGGTCTTTGTGCAAACTGGGAGGCGTCGCAATATAAATAACATCAACATTATTTGATGATGCAACTTCTTCATAGGATGCAGCTTTTGCAGATGACTTAATACCGCTGATGAATTTTTGTGCTCTTTCAGGTGACCTCGACGCTACAGCGGTTATTTCGCAATTACCTAACATCTTAAGACTGAGTGCAAATTTTGTTGCTACAAAGCCTGTTCCAAATATTCCCCATCGAATTTTAGACACTAAAAACCCTTATCATATGGATTGTCCAAGAATTAACTGCATCAACTTGTTCGTATTACAAATTAAGTCGTATTCTTCTGCAACAATTTTTTGCTAATTTTAACTGAGCCTTAGTTTCTGTTGCCGGCTTATCAATTGCCGCCGCAAGGGCTTTTGCTCAGTCGTTAATATTATTGGTTTCTGCAAGAAGACCAGTTTCATTATGACAAACTAATTCCATTCATATCACTATCTGAATCTTTTATGCTGGGAATTACGAAGGAGTCTAACCATCGATCAACTTCATTGTGAGGTTTCACGCCTCAAAATCGTATCAGGCTACCTAAACTTAATTCTAGCGATACTTTGGTGTCAATTAGAAATAAAATAAACCATAAGCCAGATCTATGCAACAGGAATTCGTTCCATAGAAAGAGCGTACTCGTGTCATTGAATTTTTAGAGTTTAACAAAAATGATTAGCAGTACATGCTAGCCAAGTTCAATCTGAAATAATAGGATAAATAAGCGCTATTAGACGATAACGTGACGGTCACAGCCCGTCCTACGAAAGCAAATTTTAGAATCTTTGATTCATTACAGATTTGGCCTCTAAAGTTAAACCCCTTTTTGCTACATTCGACCAGTAGCAGAAAATATCGTAGCTGAAGAATATAGTCCATCCTAATTTGTATGCAGGCACGATACAGTTAAACATTAATCAACAGTAAACCTCACATAAAGAACGAAAAAAGCCAGCGGTGACATAGCCACCGCTGGCTTTTGTTTTTCTAAGTAATTAGAATCTCATGCGCAATTGAACGCCAAAGTGACGATCTGCATCACGTGGGATCTGGTAGCGGAAATTATCACCGCTATATGTAGTCACAAAGCTTTCGTCCGTCAAGTTTTTACCAATTAATGACACGCGAATATCATCTTCATTAAAGGAAAACGCTAAACTAGCATTTATAATAGCGTAGTCTGGCAATAAAGCTTCTGGGTTGTCTTCTGCATTGCCACCTGGAGCGCCAACAAATAACTCGTCGGTGTAAACATATGAAGCATTTAGATATACATTCATATCGTCAAGCTCCCACACATATTCGCCGCTCAATGAGTACTTCAAATCGGGTGAAAATGGTAAGTCAGCGCCATTGTTGCCGTCGCACGTATCTAAGCCTACGGGACATCTGAACTCATCTACTTCTGCGTCAACAGTAGACAGACCACCAAATACACTGAACTGCTCAGTGGCTTGCCATATAAAATCAAGCTCAATACCTTGCGTAGTAATCGACCCGGCGTTGGTTAAACGTGTAATAAATACGCCGTCTAACAATTCTGGGTTATTCGCTTGGAAGCCATCAATTTCGGTATAGAATATTGCTGCATTAAACACTAAATCACGGTTAGAGAACTTATAGCCTAGTTCAAACGCATCAGAGGTCTCTGGACCAATTGGCAAAGTATCATTTGGCGCCATGTTGTAAAACACGTTAAAAGCTGGACCCTTATAACCCTGTGAGAATGTAAGATAGGTCATGCTGTTGTCATTTAAGTCATATTGCACACCCAGTTTACCGGATAAATCTGTTTCGTTAGTTTTACCGTCAAAGTCAGTCGCAAACGCACGAACACCGACACCGGTTCTGGCATATTGGTCATTACTGCGGCGGTTGTGCGAAAAGCTTACTTCATCGTCTGTGTAGCGTAGGCCGAATAGTAGGCGTAAATCTTCGTTTATATGGTACTTACCGTCGGCAAATATTGCCCAGTTATTAAATTCGGTTTCCATAAACGCTGTTGCACTTACAATATCATTCGCCAGACAGCTCAACCCTTCACCTTCAATAAAGTCATCAACATCGGCTGTGGTGGGGTCAACTACTCCCAGTGTTCCACTTAAATATGCGCTAATAGCAGCAGGAAACTGCCCACCGTTATTCTGACAGCTGGCTTCACGAGTAAAATTACGTTTAGAGGTTTGTTGCCACCAAAAAAGACCACCTTGATATTCCAAATCGTTACCAAGAGGCGAGGCAATTCTTAATTCTTGTGATACTTGCTCCCACTCTTGAGGGCCAATATCATGCAGCTGGAAAGGTACTCCAAACACAGGGAAGGGTGCATCACCTGCAGTAGATGTGAAGTCACCTTCACGAAATTCGGTGTTAGCCCAGCTTCTATATGCAGTAATAGAGGTTAACTGATGATCTCCTATTTCCTTATCAAGCTGCATAGAAAATGCTGTATGTTCGTCTATAGTGCGTGTTTCAAAGTCGTGGTCGACTTGTCGTTGTTCTAAATCTAAATCACCAATACCGGTGCTGTTGGGCGACGCTTCAGACTGATGGCGACCGCTTGGTGTAAGCTCTAAGTCGGCGCAGCAGTCATCACTAGATTTCATGCTTTCAAAAATAAAGAGTAAGTCGGTTGAATCATCAATCCTATAATCGAGCATGCCGCGAAAGCCTTCTTTATCGTAACCGTTTACATCTTCGTTGTTAAACACGTTACGTATGTAGCCGTCGAACTGTGATTTCATTACCGTTAAACTGGCGCTGGCATCGTCGTTTAAAGCTCCGTGAACACTGCCTTTAAGGCGATATTCATTGCCTTGTAGTAAAGTAGCCTCAAATGCACCACCAAACTCATCTTGTGGTCGTTTAGTAGTAATGTTGAGTACACCCGCAGAGGCATTTTTACCAAATAAGGTGCCTTGTGGGCCACGCAATACTTCTATACGTTCTAAATCGTAAAGGTCCATAAAGGCTTGACCAGAGCGCCCAAGAACCACGCCATCAACTACTGTTGAAACACTGGGCTCAGCGGCAACACTGAATGAAATGGTGCCAACACCACGAATATTAATGGAAGAATTTCGGGTTGTATTACCTTTACGGAAGCTAACTGACGGCACTAAGGCCTGTAGGCCTTCGATGTTAGCGGCAAATGCTGAATTTATTTGGTCTTCGCGAAGTACAGACACTGCAATTGGCACGTCTTTTAGATTTTCTACACGCTTTTGTGAAGTAACCTGTATTACCTCAAGACCTTCTTTTTTGTCTGCAGCGGCGGGTTCTTGTGCCTGCACAGACATACTTAAGCCTATACAAGCAGTGAGTGCGAGCGCTTGCGTAATGCCTTTATGTAATTTGCTTGGTTGTAACAACATAGAGTTCTCCAAATTTTATCGTTATTTTTGTATTGTGTGTATTGTGTGTTGTCATGCCACAGTACCAGTGCTTATGCTATTAAAAAAAGAAACTAAGCACTGAGCTGCGTAATCTTGTTAGCTACAACTTATGTCTTATATAAGACATAAAACTGACCTTAGGTTACCAAGAAGTAAACAAGATGCAATATTTTTGTAACAAATAACGTAAAAATATAAATTCACAGAGGGTTTCACTTTTCATAATCTTGGTCTAGCATAGAGTGTTAGGCTTCATCCCATATTGTTTTTGATGGCGATAAAAGGCCAATACCAAATAAGCATAGCCGCACGTGCACAAGCGATTGGGCATTTTTAAGTTAACGATAACTAACGAAGTTGATATGGCAGAAAACCGATTTGACAATAAACTCAGCCCGCTCACGCCGAGGCTGCAGCCACTTTATAAACAGGTGGAAGAGCATCTTATCCAACTTATTGTTGAACAGCGCTGGATGCCTGGAGAAAAGCTTCCCAGCGAGTTCGATCTTGCGGCCGAACTGCAAGTTAGCCAAGGAACCGTGCGCAAAGCATTAAATAAGCTAACCAACGACAAAGTACTAACCCGACGCCAGGGAGTGGGTACATTTATTACCGATTACGCGAGTAATCACGGCCTTTATCGTTTTTTCCCCGTGATAGCCGACGGCAAAACGCCTGAATTGCCAAAAGCGAAAGTGCTAAGCAAGCGCGAAATACAGCCAAACTCACAGGTGCTTAAAGCGCTAGAGTTGAGCGATACCGACAAGGTAATTGAATTAACCCGCCTAAGGGTCTTGAGTGATGAGCCCTTTATTTTGGAAACTATTTATTTAGCCTCAAAATATTTTTCTAAGCTTATGGATATGGCAGAGGTCCCGCATACCCTTTATCATTTTTATCAAACACAGTTTCACCTTACGGTACAAAAAACTCATGATGAATTGAAAGCCGTTATTGCGGATGCAGAAGCTTCCCAGCAGCTTGGCATTGCCAAAGGCTCTCCTGTGTTGCAAAGCACACGATTAACCCGTTCACTTGCTGGTAAGCCAATTGAATTCCGTATTAGTTTATGTAGGACTGATAAGTATCATTATACGGTAGATTTAGGGTGATTAGGCTGTTTGTGAATACTCAGAGGAACTTATAGTACTTAGTATTATTCGAAGAACATTTGCGTACTTTACTAGTGCAAACACGACCTAATTCAGTGATTTTTTGATTAGTTTTATCAACTATAAAACGCTACTATTTTTTAACTAGTCTTGAAATCACCGAGCTGGATCATATTCCAAAACAGTATTGAAGCCCAAATCTATATTTAAAGCGTGTCATCCAGCCAAGTAACCGTTTGTGCTAAGACACGCTCATCGTATTGAGTTTTAGGGTCAAGCACATCAAAAATATTATCGGCACCGCTAATATGACAATATTCCTTAAGCTTACCTGATGCCGTATCGATAATTTTACGGTCAATATCAGGAATCGGTTCATTAGTTCCGCGTATACAAAGCAATGCACCCGAATATGCGTTAAATGGGGTGAATATATCGTAACCATTCATGCCCACAAGGTGCTGTTTGGTTATCGTAAATACCGTCCAATCGTCAATCACTACGGTCCCTTTTTCCAACACCTCATTGCGTTGCTCTGCGTTAAGTAAATGTTCGCCAACGGTATCGGGATTACCTGCTGAGGACCACAACACGATACTACTAATTTGTTCGGGATGATGCCCTGCCAATGCTATAGCAGTAGCAGTAGAGTCCCCCAAACTACAAACTACAACGCCTATCGGTAGACCTGAATACGTATCTTGTAAAAATTTAAGCCCAAATTGCGCATCTGCAACGCGCGATTCAAAGGTACTGGTAAGGTTATAATTAGATGCTGCCTGCTTACTTTCGCCGCGGATATTAATACGAAGTGAAGCAATACCTTGTTTGGACAGTTGCTCTGCTAAACGTTTGTACAAATCACCAACTTCGTCCATTTGGCCTGCCCAACCATGAATCAACAACATAGCAGATTTAGGCGTGCCTTGAACAGTCCGGTAGGTGGCAATCATATCGTTTTCTAACACTAGACGAAGATCTAGCGCTGACGATACTTGAGACAATACGAACATATTAACAGAATAATAAATTTTGCTTTGTGGAAGCGTAATTTTGGAGTCATACAGAACACCTTAAGTTTAGTTGAACAGTCAAAATAGACATATCCGTAATTGTTCGAAGATTTAGCTAAATTTTTAGTCATATCAAGCCCTCACTTAAGCGATGACAACGCGTCCAAGATATCATGTTGGAACAGCTTGAATTAGGAAACAAACTGAATGTTGATTTTATTATTCCAAAACAAGGTGGGCGCTGGCACTATCGGTAAGTTAGTGTTAACTAGCAATAAAAGCGATACAGAATAGATCAGAGTACAAAGTAAGCGACTATCCATAACACCCCAAAAACGACTATTTGGTGGATTAAATAAAAGGGTAATGAATGTTTACCCAGCCAAATGACTGGTTTCATCCAGCTTTTTGCGGGAGTAATTTTGTAGTTAGTCGACAAAAAATTCGCCAGGCCCATACCCAACAAAAATACACCAAGCCAAGGGACTAAGGGGATATAGTCGATTGAACGAGGTCGGTCACTCATTAGGCCAGTAATATATAACCAAGATTCAGGATACAGCCCTGCTTTGGTCACTACTAAACCTAAGGAAATAATAGCCAAGCCTGGGATCACCAACCAATGTCGAAAGGGTCGCAGTATTGGAGCAAGTAAAATGGTGGTGGCAAAAAAATGTAATACTCCAAACCTAACGAAACTTTCGGGCATGACGATATAGGACACCAGAGTTATGGCAAGCGCAATAGCAGCCAATTTTAACGCGCGTCTAGACAGGCGCGACCAATTCACGGTCTTACGTGTGCTTAAAGTAAATGCCATACCAGAGACCATTACAAAAGTGCCTAATCCTAACACTTGGTAAGTTTGCCAGAAAATATGCCGTGTCCAGCGGGTATCAATCAATCCAAGTACATATAAGTTGTAGACGGTATGGAAAATTGGCATGCTAAGACAGGCTAGTCCGCGTGCAAAATCTAAACCATGTAGACGGCCTTTTTGAACGGGCACATGGCCATTGCTCGAGACAGTAGTGGGTTTGTTGATTTGCTCGGCTACCATAAAGAGTTTAGCTTTTCTTGCTTGGGTAAATAGTCAAAACTGAAGAGGCTGAAAGAAAAATAGTGCAGCAACTGAGCGGTGTCGTTTTTTGCTCTCGCTGTTGTAGAAGACTCAAAATCTAACCCTTAATAAAATAGACGCGTAAGACTGCTGAAAAGCTATATGGATTGATCCACAAAGTCAATATTTACCTCGCGATATGAAGGGGGAGACTAACCGCTAATGTACCCTGCCGACGTCGAGCTTGCCCGCTCAGGCCGTTTTTCGGTCCGGGCAATAAGGGCCAATCCATGATACGCGACTTGCAACGGATGGGCAATTACGTTCGTTACTTGCTTGCGAATGCCCATCGTGTTCATTGAATCCGTATGTTCTTTAAGCTACAGTAAAGCTAAATACCCTAAACTTAAAGATGGTTAGATGCTCGATATGGTTATATTGATTTTTACTCTTTACAAAGAGAATCTAATTAGGCTAACGCTTGATTCATAAATCCTGTGTATGCTAAATGATATGAGTAGTAAACGAACTATTAAGCAAGTACTTATGTTTGTGATTGTAGGTTATTTGATCTGAGTGTTATAAGCTCTGGAAGTCCCAGTCTAGTGCAGCGCTAGCCTACGACGTAGACCAATTATATGTTTTGACATTAGATAAAATATATCAATAACGTATGTTATTTCAACCGTATTATCGACAGAAGATACTCTAAGATATTATTTAAAAATTAAACTGTGTATGATATTCGTACCATTTTATAGTCCAACCACCTAATATGGTATTTTGAATTACAAAGCACTGCAGAATTGTGCATAAATAGAGATTTTTATGTGGTTTATTGTGGAAAATATATATAACTTTTAGTCGTAATCTGGTGGGGAGTGTTACTAGTGAAAATATCAACGTTGCTCATACCAATGTATCGTTTATTCGGAATGATCGTATTGCTTAGCATGTCATTAGGGGGGGCTGACGTGTTAGCTCAGGAAGCGGGAAATCAAGGTATAAGTGCAAATGCTAAGTTGAGTTTGTTAAGCGATAGCAACATTCTGCGAAATAGTAATGAACTTGAAGATGATTTAGTTCAACTCGCGCCGCAAATTAGCTACTCAAATGCCATAGGAAAACATCAATTTAGCGCAGCTTATAACGGCATGTACACCAAATATTCGGAGCAGAGCCCATTCGATTATGAAAACCACATGGCTGCCATCGGCATTCTATTTGATCATACCTCGAGCTTAGCAACCGAGTTTAATGTAAATTATGAAAATGCCATCGAACAACCCGGCTCAACGAACGGGGTTTTAACTAATGTTACTGATTTTATTCAGTTTGACACGGGCGGAGTGACGGCTGCGGTTTTATATGGTACCCAAGAAAGTAAAGGTCAAATTGTTTTAACGTTTGATTATAGGACCACTGACTTTAAGGATATCGAGCAAAAATTTAGAAATGCGGATAGAGCGAGTGTTAATGGACGCTATCTCTATCGCATTGCGTCCAGAACACGATTGATATTTGAAGTAGAAACAGAAAATTTTGACTACACTGAATCAACAAGCGCAAACGACCAATCGAGCACTCAAAATACCTATTCCACAGGTATTGAATGGGGCAGCAGTGCACAAACTTCAAGCCGTTTTCGATTAGGTTATCAAACTAGAGATTTCAAAAACCCAACATTTACCAACGATGATGGGCTTTTTTACAGCCTTGATTTTACTTGGCTACCAAAAAGTTACACTCAATTCACCTTTGGTGCCTCGCGCACTGTAACTGAATCGGCTATACAAGGCACTGCAGGCATCATTAGGGAAACGTATTCAATCGACTTACAACACGAACTATCAAGTTTGATAGTTTTAAACAGTCTAATTCAATACGCTGAAGATGATATTTCAGACAGAACAGATACTAGTACCACCTTTCAGTTGGGATTAACCTATAGCGCAAAACATTGGCTTGATATTAGCCTGAGTTACCTGCTTGAAAACAGAGAATCAAATGATATTTTCTTTGATTATGACGCTGAGGTTGTTCAATTGTCTTTTTTGTTTACATTTGATTAATACGAGAATTAACATGAATTCCTTAAAAATCGCATTTATATCGATGCTTATATCGGCACTTTTTTTTCTGGGTAGCGCTCATTTGGTGTTCGGCCAAGACATAGAAACCACATATACTATATCTAGTGGTGATATAATCTCTATTATTGTGTTTAATGAACCTGATTTGAGTTTAGACGAAATACGAATTAGCTCTAATGGCACTATTTCAATGCCACTGCTAGGACAAGTACAAGTTGCACAGCTCACTGAACTTGAAATTGAAAGTAAACTTACAGCACTTTATTTAGACGGCTACTTAAAAAAACCGAAAATTAGTGTTGGCATTATTGAATACCGTCCTTTTTACATAAATGGCCAAGTCCAAAGTCCAGGAAGTTATCCCTACCGCCAAGGTTTGACTATCGAAAAAGCAATTACCTTAGCCGGAGGATTTACCCAACGAGCTTCGCGAAGAGCGGTACTGTTGATGAGTGAAAAAGATAAAGACAACACAATTTCCGTCCCATTAAACCACAAAGTAAAACCTGGCGATGTTATTACTGTCAACGAAAGTTTCTTTTAAGGACGGATTTTTATGAAACAAAACATGACTATGCAACAGAATTCTAAATACTCTTTAACAGAGACTGAAGGTCAATTTGACATTGAGCTATACGCACGAATGTTAGGCCGTAACCTCTGGATTATACTGCTGCTTGCCTTTTTGGGTGTAACTTTAGGAACTTACTTAGCAATAAAAACTGATCCTGTTTACAATGCAACAGCAAAAATTTTGGCCGACCCTTTCCAAGACAATTTAGATAGGGACGAGAGAGCTTTTGCTTCTTCCATGGCCGCTTTATTCTTTGAAACTCAGTACGAAATTATAAGGTCGCGTGCTATTGCCGAAAAAGTTGTGGATAACCTTGAACTGGTTAAAGAAGCTAGAGCAGCACAAGAAGATCAGCAAAGCCCGCCTCAAATAGGCATTGTTAAAGACATTAAAGACTTTGTCAAAGACACTAAAGATTTTATTAAGCAAAGCCTAGGTGGAGAGTTAGAAGAATATATTCCACTAACAGATAGCGAACTAAGAATATTAATAGCCAATAATATTGCGGGTGATATTAGAGTCACTGGCGGCAGACAAAACCAATTCATTAATATTAATTACCAGTCAACCGATCCTCAACTAGCCGCAGATATCATTAATGCGGTTTCAAGTGCCTATATTGAATTTGGTCTTACCAACCGCCTTAACGAAGTAAAGACACGTCAGGGCTGGCTAAGCACTCAATACGTGCAACTCAAGAAGAATTTAGAAGCGTCAGAGCAGCGCGTTAAAGAATTTCGTGATTCTCGGGGATTAATTGATAGCGTTCAACAGCGCGATATGGCAGATACCCAACTACAGTCATTAAATACTAATTTAGTTGATGCTCAGACTGAACTGAGTATAAAAAGTGAAGAACACGCATTGGTTCAAGAGATCAATAATGGCTCAAAAGATTTCTCATCGTTTGCTCTGGTTATGCAAAATACTGCAATTGGCACTATAGTACAAAACGCATCCAGCGCTCAAAATATAGTGGATGAGCTTTCTGATAGGTATGGTGAAAAACACCCTAAAATGATATCCGCGCGCACAGAACTTCGCAGTGCAACACGTAATTTAAGACAAGAAGTTGCTAAAGTTATCGAGCAAATTGAAAACCAGTACCGTTTTGCAAAAATTCAAGTAGATAATATTAATAAGCTAATTGACAAAACGAAGGCTGATGTGCAGGGCTTGCAAGAAGAAAATTTTGCATTGATCAGTTTAGAGCGTGAAGTTGAAAACAACCGCGGCATTTATGAGTCATTTCAGTCAAGACTACTAGAAGCAAATGTTCGAGGGGAGATAACCGCCTCTAATGTTTACATAGTCGATAAGGCTACAGTGCCTAAAGTGCCAATAAGTCCGAATGTGAAAAAAATCATACTTGTCTCAGGTATGGCCGGTGCTTTTTTAGGCGGCTTGATAGCCTTTGCCAGAGAGTTTTCGAATAACACTTTCACAACTCCTGATCTATTAGAGGAAAAGCTCAAGTTGCCCGTATTAGGCCTTACTCCGCGGATTCAAACAAAAGGAACCGCAGCGCCTGAAAAACAGTACTTAGACGACACCCTTTCACCCTTTTCTGAAAGCATTAATACTATTCGCACAGGCTTATTGTTTTCAAATATTGACCACCCCCCGAAAACCTTATTGGTAACATCAGCAACAGGCAGTGAGGGCAAATCTACCTTGGCGATAAACATAGCTGCATCGTTTAGTCAATTGGGTAAAACTTTGCTTCTAGAAGTTGATTTGCGCAAGCCCAGCGCTGCTATAAACTTGGGAATTGAGAACAAGTTAGGATTAACCGATTTGATTGGTGGCACAGTAACATCTGCCAATGATGTCTTCTTTAAGACTAACGATGAGAAACTCAGTGTTATTACTTGTGGTACGATTGCTCGTAATCCCCTTGAGTTACTTTCATCGAAAAAATTTGACCGACTTTTGGAATCTCTAAAAAGTCATTTTGACTATATCATTATGGATGGGCCTCCTACTCTGCCGATAAGCGATGCTTGCATTTTGGCCAACAAAGTTGATGGGGTAATTTTTGCCGTAAAGGCAGAAGATACGCGTATAAAAGTCGCCAAAGAAGCTGTTTCTCGACTGCATAAACTAAATGCTAATGTCATAGGCGCGGTATTAACTGTGGCCGACCCTGATAAATTGAAATACTACGGTGCTCATTATTATTCAGGTGAGTACTATGGTGTTAGGACCGAAACCACCATTAAACCTGATGTGGCAAAAGTATGATTGACATACACAGCCATATTTTACCAGGCGTTGATGACGGGGCACAAACCTTAGGCGAGGCATTAAACATGCTTAAAATAGCTGTTGACGGTGGTGTAACCATCCAATACCTGACGCCTCATATCCACTTAGGTCGATACAACAACACCAAAGCAAGTCTTCAAGTACTTTTTGCACAGTTTAAAGAACAAGTAAACGAGGCCAACATAGAAGTAGAACTTAGACTTGGTGCAGAAGTGCGAATCGGTCCGGAAGTGATCCAATTAGCTACTCACAATGCAATCCCATGCTTAGGTATATTTAACGGAAAACGTACCTTCTTACTAGAATTTCCGCGTCAGGAGATTCCTTATGGTAGCGATAACTTAGTGAAATGGTTGTTGGGAAAAGATTACGTGCCTATAATTGTGCATCCTGAACGTAATCGGACTTTTTTAGAAAATAGGAAAAAATTGCAGAGTTTTATCGACTTAGGCTGTCCTTTACAAATTACAGCTAGTAGTTTGACTGGCAAGTTTGGCGCAGATGTACAGCAAATGTGCGAAGACTTGTTGGAGCAAGAGCAGGTATCGGCTATCGCTTCTGATTGTCATAATCTTAAGGGCAGACCCCCTGACCTTGGTTTAATAATAAATAGTTTGGGAAATAATTTTAAAACTGCAAGGACTGCTCAATTATGCCAGTAATACTCGTCTTAACAGTCATCGCAGGAGTTATACATTATCGAAACTGAGGTAACCAATTTACGTCCACTATTGGCATCGGCCGACATAGCCTTAATGAACTAAACCAAGCGTTAATGGATGGGAATACATGACCACAGCATCAGGTGCAAACAAAGCAGGTATCGTAATCATAGGCCGTAATGAAGGACAACGACTAATTAGTTGTTTAAAATCGATAAGCGGATTGAATATTGATTTTAAACATGTAGTTTATGTTGATTCAGGATCGAACGACGGCAGTCAGTCCGCCGCAGAAAACTTTGGTGCAATATGTTTAAATTTAGATATGACATGCCCATTTAGCGCTGCTCGCGCCCGTAACGAAGGTTGGCGATATTTAACGGAACATTATTCAATCATAGAGTTTATTCAATTTATTGATGGAGATTGTTTACTTCAGTCAGAATGGTTACAACAAGCCCTTCAACACTTAATTAAGACGCCAAGAACAGCCGTAGTTTGCGGCCGTAGGCGTGAGATATATCCAGAAAAGTCTATATATAACCAATTTTGTGATGATGAGTGGAGTACGCCAATAGGACCAACCTTAGCCTGTGGTGGCGATGCGCTAATGCGAGTAAAAGCCTTGCAGGACGTTGATGGTTATACCAATTATTTCGTAGCAGGAGAAGAACCCGAGATGTGTTATCGAATGCGTCAACGTAACTGGCAAATATTTCGTCTTGATGCAGAAATGACTTTGCATGATGCCAATATCACCCATTTTAAGCAATGGTGGAAACGAGCTAATCGCGCTGGCTTTGCTTTTGCTTTATCGGCAAAAGAACACGGTAAAGGCAATGAAAAGTTTGGGGTGCGCCAGGCATCCAGTTCCCTGGCATGGTCAGGCTTGTTGATAGGCGTTTTATTGTTAAGTTTATTTTCACCAGCTATGTTATTCGCTGTACTCATTTTCCCGTTTCAAATAATTAGATTATTTTTGAGACAACAATATAAGTCATTTTATGGCTTTAAATCATGTTTTTTTCTGATGATCAGCAAACTCCCTGAGGCCTTAGGGGTGATGGAACTAATAGTAAAAACCATAAAAAAGCAAGACTATACAATTATTGAGTATAAATAATATGACCATAATTCCGAGTGCTAATCTTGATACATTAATTGTTACCGTAAATTATAAAACCTCACGTCTGGTTACTGATTTGATTCTCAGTTTAACGACAGAAGTCAAAAAACTTGGCAATACTCACATGGTTATTGTTGATAACGCTTCTGGTGATGATTCTGTTGACTATATACAAAGATTTATTGAACAAAATTCGATAAACTGGGTAACTGTTATGGCAAGCCAACATAACGTTGGTTATGCAGCCGGCAATAACCTAGCTATAAACAGCATATTAAATAACGATATCACTGTTGATCGTATTTGGTTTTTAAACCCTGATACACAAGTTAAAGCCAAAGCTGGCACTGAGTTAATCAAAGCGATGGATAAGAATAAACTACATATAGTAGGCAGCAGACTCGAAGACGAGGATGGTACGTTTCAATGTTCTCATTTTAATTTTCCCGGCATTATCAGCGAATTATCTGCGGGATTGCGATTAGGGGCATTTGACAAACTAATACAGAAATATTTAGTAAGAGCTGAGCCTAGTAATACACCTATACCAGCAGACTGGTTGTCTGGCGCATCGTTTATGATCAGCAATGAGTATATAAAAAAAATAGGCTTGATCGACGAAGATTATTTTTTATATTTTGAAGAATTAGATTATTTCTTACAAGGAAAACGAAATAACATGCATTGCTGGTATATACCGTCAAGTAGAGTTTATCATGCCGTGGGAGCTTCAACTGGAATATCAGATCATCGCAAGACAGCGCCAAGGCGACCTCAATACTGGTTTGATTCTAGGCGTCGTTTTTTTCTCAAAAATTATGGCGCATTTAAATTATTATGCTGTGATATAGCTTTTATTATTGGTTATACTACATGGATATTACGTAGCAAACTCACTAACAACCCTGACTTAATCAAAGAGCCCCCAAGCTTTTTAAGAGATTTCATAAAAAACTCTTTTTTATTCCGCGGATTTTCATTGAAAAAAAAATGTCATTAATTCAACAAATTAAAAATGATTGGATAAATCATGAAAAAGACTGGACTAAACCTGGGTTTAAGGCACTAGTTTACCATCGTTTTGGTAACTGGCGCATGGAGATTAAACCTAAGTTATTGCGTATCCCGTTTTCTGTTCTGTACCGTTTTTTATATCGTAGAGCCAGAAATAAATACGGTGTAGAATTACCTTACACCGTAAAAATTGGACAAAATGTTGTCTTTGAGCATCAGCACGGTATCGTTGTGCATGGCAATGTGGTAATCGGCGACCACTGTATTATTCGTCAGGGCGTGACCATAGGCATACGCCACTCAGATAGACCCTTTGATGTTCCTACTCTAGGAAATAACGTAAATGTAGGCTGTGGTGCCGTCATTTTGGGCGATATAAAAATAGGAAATAACGTCAATGTCGGCGCGAACGCGGTAGTGCTAACTTCAGTACCAGATAATCATGTAGCTTACGGAGTACCCGCTAGAATTAAAGAAAGACTAACGTGAACTCAAGCGATGACCAAAGTTCTGTAGCGATGGGTTCGAGGGGTAAAAAAACCAACAAATATTAGCGCATATCCCGTTTTAAGAACTATCGCTTAGCTATTAGAGTTGAATCAATTAAACCACTTCAACAACAAAAGCTTTCCACATGCGTTGCACATATTGATTTGGGCTTTTATACCCAAGATATGAATCCCGTCTGCAATGCAAAAAGGATTCATGTTCTTATTTGGGCCTCTCGTTTTTTTGTTATCGCTATTCATCATCAATATAAAGCTCTCTATCAATTGAGCGTAAATACTCTATTAAATCTTGCCTCTGCGTTCCGGTGTAAGTTCTCGTATGATCATCACGAGAAAGTACATCTTCTAAGGTCGCTGCACTGCCATCATGAAAA
>CAXMOM010000029.1:0-2026 GCA_964195425.1 Acidiferrobacterales bacterium | reverse complement strand
CTCAACGATTTCTATCGTGTCACGGTATTGTCAATAACCTGTTTAGACTTGGCCGACATCATATGAAAGCCAGTAATTACAGAATACTCCGTGAACGAGCTTTTGCTGAGTGGAGCAGGGCTAGTTGTGTCCAGAATTTGGAATAAACTACTGAAATCGGATTCAAATATTCTTAATTCGATAAGCTGACAGTTCGTTAATTTATCCTATACTCGCAAAATGTTGTGTACGTGCAACAAGGTATTATATTTTGCCAGAAATCATCTTAGGCAGAAATTCGAGTAGCGCTGGCTTTGCTTCTTCATTTACTTTACCGTATACGCGTATTCTTATGATATTCTCTTAGTACTTAGGCTCGTTTAAAAAGGGCTTGTTACCTTTTTTTAGAATATTAAACATGCCTACAAAAGGAAGTAAATGAAAGGTTTAACAACTATATTACACAGCGCGCTTATATTGCTTTTAGCATGCTTGGTTCTGCCTGCCAGTGCCAAGGAAGCACATTCCCTCATTAGCAATAAGTACCCTCAATGTAGTTATACAATTATCGATACTGTGGAAGTCAAAAGTCGCATTGATGTTGAGGCAAATTTGCTTAATCCATTGCAGCAAAAAAAGGCATTTCGCAACATAACGAATAAACTACATCAGCTTGCGACAAAAGTAAATGCTGACCAAATAGTCTTAGTTGCTAAGCGGCAATTTAGAAACAATCGGCAATCTAGAACCAATCAGCAAAATTACTTAGCGTACAGCGCAGAGCTAATCAAAACGTGTGCTATTGATCTCTCTATGCCGCTTAAAATAGCCAAATTTAATAATAATGGAATGGCGCAATTAGCCTTGCCAACCAATACACTTATAATAGAAAATACGTTTGTGATAAAAGCGCCAGCGTTAGAGAAAAGGAAACAGCCAGCACTACAAAACGAAAATGTGAGTCTTAAAGAAGGCGCATATACCGTTAAACTAAACGATAGTTTGGCAAAGGTTATTTTGATTTTAGGTACCCCAACAGTTGAAATCCAAATAAGTGAGCACTCTCAAATATTGATGTATGGTCGTCAACACTCGTTCGAATTTAGGGATAAAAAATTAAGCGCAGTGAATTCATATAGTCCACATTTCACTTCCGATTTAAAAAACCGATTGGAATTTGATGACCGTTTAGATGACGGAAGGTGGCAAGTAGAAGGCAAATACACCAAACAAACAATACTTACTGATAAACAGGGCAAGCGTGTAAAAGATAATGAAATAGTTTTTCAGAATCGGAATGAAATATTGCGCGTGTTAATGAATAATCGCACACGTTCAAGTGGCTCAGAACCAAATTATGTCGTCGATAGTTTTCGTTTAGGTAAAATCAATGATACTTTTTATAAAGATATCGTTCAGCCTGAGTCATTGTCTATTCTTGCATTTATAGATAATCAACTTAAGCAAGAAGTCCCTTCTTTTTTAATAAGCGATATCCCCTATACGCCCACTATGACTGCATGGATTACGCCTGTTAAACGCCTTTATACTTTCGGCCAACATGTACTTATTGAAGCCATTGGCGATAGGGTAACGACTATTAACATCATTGAAAATTTGTATGCCGAAGCATCACCACTATATAAAACGGGTCATTGGCAAATAGGTCAATACAGGCAAGGAATGAGAGCCGAAGAAGCAAGGTCAATTGCGGGTGACAATGGAAGCTATTTCAATGAAGAGCTTGAAGTTATTGGCAGTGGTATAACTAAACGTTTCTATTTTTATGAACAAAAAAACCAAGTTAAGTTGTATGGTGGGGAAATTAGCTTTTATTAGAGTGCTTAGTTAAGCACTTCTATTTTAATCTTCAATTGGACGTCCTCAATCATTCACCTGCTCCAATTGTTCTGGTCAAGTCCAACCGGACACATTCCTAAAGGAATTCTCATACTCAATGGGTGATTGATCGCCGTTCGACGAATGCAACCGCTCCAGATTGTAATATTTTACATACGCAGCAACATCTTGCGTCATATGTTCTCGT
>CAXMOM010000028.1:0-72503 GCA_964195425.1 Acidiferrobacterales bacterium | reverse complement strand
CCGGCGTTTGCAGAAGATCACCCTTATGTGCCTTATTCACCTTATTCCGCTAGTAAAGCGGCGAGCGCCCACTTAGTGCGGGCTTACCATCATACATATGGCTTGCAAGTAACCACCAGTAACTGTTCTAACAACTATGGTCCATATCATTTTCCGGAAAAGCTAATTCCCTTGGTTATCATTAATATTTTGCAAAACAAAAACCTGCCTATTTACGGTGATGGACAACAAATACGAGATTGGTTATTCGTGGAAGACCACGCTTACGGTATCGATCTAGTCTTACAAAAAGGAAGGGTAGGTGAGTGCTATAACATTGGCGGCAACAACGAATGGGCGAATATCGACATCGTCAATCTCGTGTGTGAGCTCATAGGTGAGGAGTTTGCCAAGCAGCCTGGATTGGCCGTTAAGTTTCCATTAGCAAAAGCCGCAGCAAATCAACAAACAAAGTCATTAATTGAATATGTAACAGATCGCCCTGGGCATGACAGGCGATATGCAATAGATGCGACTAAGTCAAAAAATGAAATTGCATATGCACCCAAAGAGAGCTTTGAAACGGGCATTCGTAAAACTATTCAGTGGTACTTAGCGAACGATGCTTGGTGGACAAGCGTTTTAAATCGTTAACCTTCGGGTAAGCGTTAGGGGCCTTGGCGGCAAATTCCAAGATATTAATATCAGAAGAGTAAAACTAATTAATCAGCCCATAATTCTAGGGCTTCAGACCGAATGTCAAGATACAGAGTAACCAAACGGCCGCGTAGCGTAACTAAGAGGGTAAGCGTTTGAGCGGTCCTAAGTTTTTGATTGAATGTAATTAGCTTGTTAGTTGCTTAATTCATTAAGAACAGCGCTGGAATAATTAAGGGTGGCTTTGGAGCTGTTTTCGTAGTTTATACATGGTGGGTTCGCTAACACCCATTAGTTTGGAAGCCAAGGCCATGTTAGTAGAATGTAACTCTAAAATATTCTGCGCAATAAGGTTCCTTATTACTTCTACCGGTCCATTTAATTGAACTTGGCTACTGACTATTTGCTCAAGTAAGTCTACTAATGCTTGCCAAGTGACATCATTATCAAACATTACCAAATTAGGCATAGGTTTTTGAAGCCGTCTGCGCGCTGTGCTTATAGGCAATTGTAATAAAACCGCGGTTTTTGCGTGTGAATGACACTCTTTTTGCGCCATATTCAGCAATACCAAATCAATAGAGTTGCCTATCGACACACTTAGCATGGTATGCATGTTTAGAGACGCGAGTAAATTCCCAATACTTTGAGAAAATTGCATACACCATTCATTTTCTGATAACACTTCTGTAAACTTTTCAGCTGTGCCTTGAGCAAAGTGTGCTGGCATGTGCGAGTTTGATGAGGCAATCTGCATAGGCGCAAATTGCTCGTGTCCACTATGTGATTGTGAAATTTGTTCGTGATGCTGCAGTTGGCTGCCGCTTTGCAATATTCGAGCTTGTTTAGTATGGACAGTTTCAGCTGGATCTAGGTTCAAATCAGCAAACTGTATTTCATCACCAATGGTAAGCAAGCTTGCTTGCATCAACTTGTTCTCGAGCTCCCGAATATTTCCTGGCCAAGCATATTGTCGCATAAGCTCAATCGTTTCTTGGCTTAGGCGTTTCTTGCCCATTTCAAACTGTAGTGAAAATTTACTTAAAAAATGTTGGCAAAGTAAGTCGATATCTTCAATGCGTTCTCGTAACGGCGGGCTATGTAAACTAACTACGTTAAGTCGGTAAAATAAATCTTTTCTGAATTTTCCTTGAGACACTTCAAAAGTAAGGTCGCGATTGGTAACCGCTACAATTTTTACATCAACAGCGACCGGTTTATTGCCGCCTACGGGTGTATATTGTTTTTCTTGTGCAAAGCGCAGCAGTTTAGGCTGCATGGCTATTGGTAACTCTCCAATTTCATCTAGTACTAAGATACCGCCGTCAGCCGCTTGGATTTTACCTGTGCTACTGCTTTGTGAACCCGCAAAGGCGCCTTTTATATGCCCGAATAATTCAGATTCAATAAGTGTTTCGGGTATAGATCCGCAGTCAACAATTACCAGTGGACTTTTGTTACGAGGGCTAAGTAAATGTATCGCATTGATAAGTTTTTCTTTACCCGTACCACTTTCACCGGTTATTAATACGGTGGCATCGGTTTGCGCGGCTCGTTGGGTTTGTTCAACAATTCTTTGCATTTTAGCGCTTCTATATACAAGTGCGCTAGATTGCATGCCAGTTTTTAGTTCCAAGAGCTCTTGTGATAATTTCGCATTTTGTTGTTCTAGGTTTTTGTTTAGTTGGTCTTCAAGCTGGCTTCGCTTAGAGGCTTTGCCTAATTGCCTAGCAAAACCTACAAACAGCATTACGGTGTCGTGGGTTAAATCGAGTAGTTCATTATGACCCATAATAAAAAAGCATTCATTGGTGTCATTCCCTAATGGTATCACTAATGAATTCAAGCCATCTTCTTGATACTCGGTATGCTGTGAGTTTTCAAGAGCAAGCTTTGCTGCGGTAAATACAAGGTCTTGATATGGGTGAGTTGCCCATTCCAAATCAATAATCTCCGTAGCATTTTGTAGCTCAAAGCTATAGTTCTTTGAGATCGACGGGTGTTCTTGTTGCTGTGCTAAGGTAGTTTTATCACCTGTGTCGCCTATATTAACGATGCCGGCATAAGCAAATTCAAAGGTAAAGGCAAGGCGTTCGACCACACTTTTCAATAATCTTTCAAAGGTATGCTCATCAGCAATAATTGATGTAATATCCCATAATAACAACATGTTACGATAATTCGTGACGTTGTCAGGCGTAAAAATACCGCCCAAATAGTTGAACTCTTGCTGATCTAAACGAAACTTATCGGGTTCCCACTGCACAATTGTGGGATTAGACGTATTTTGGGCTGCTTTTAAAGCCTGTTCAGACCTATGGATAAGTAAACTTGATGCGGAGCCTGCGTCAATCTTATCTTCTTCTTGGCTAACGAAGGCAATACCAATATTAAAGGTGAGCCTTATTACGTTTTGTAGATACACTTTATTGTGTAATGCAGTTTGTAGTTTATTGGCCAAAATAAAACCGTCTTCTGCCGAGTTTGCATTGATAGCAATGCCAAATAAGGCGCCCCTAAAACGTCCACAAATATCTTCTTTACGGGTATTCTTTTCAATTACACCTGCTATTTCATGCAGGACAGTATCACCATTTGCTTGGCCAAACTTTCGGTTTACGTTTTGAAAGTCGATACAATGCACCATGCAAAGTACCATGCTTGAGTGCTGAATTTTCTCATCTATGCCGGCTTGTAGAGCGGTCCTGCTGTGCAGCTTAGTGAGGCTATCGCTGGTTAATTGTTTATAATGGTTAACAAGCTGCAAGCTCTCAATGGTTACTGACATTGTTTGAAGCAGTAATGAAGTTAACCCTTTTTGCTGTTTCTCTAATGGCTCGGCTTCTGGCGACTGAGTGAGCGCTTCATTAGCTAGATGTGATCTAAGCTGGATAATGAATTTGGGAAGTGCTTGGTGATGAACTAATTCTATAATAGTAAGCGCGGAATTGGCAGAAATCGACAAAGTAGGTTTGCGATTGCTGGGCTCTAGTGTAATGAGCTTTTGATTTGAAATATCTGGATTAACAGAGAACGTGTCTGGTTCAAATAAAATAGTGCATTCAATGTGCGTGTGTTTTGGACTTAAAATACTTATATTAAATTGGTAATCGCCAAAATGCAGAATTTGTTCCTCTACAAAGTGACTATTTTCCTGATTAATAGGCTCGTCAACAATCAGGGCATGTTCGAGTTCACCAAATTGGTGACGAATATGTCCGTTTCTTTTGAATTCAGTGACACGCACAAACGAACACTTTGCTATTTCTAATAGCAGCGATAGTATTTTGTCGGGCGCGTTAGCATTAATTTTCATGCAGTCGAATTTTTTGTAAAAAAAGCTTCATGTTAATTATATCGGCATATCTACCAGAAATTTAAGTCATATTGTTGAAACAGTTACCCGCATTTTGTAGCATATAGATGGCTTACGATTTATAGTGTTAGCACTAGCAACGCTTTTCGACTTATTAAGGTAATCACGTAAAACGCTATGGTGTTATCAGACAAATTTAATCGACAGTTTGAATATTTGAGACTTTCTGTTACCGACGTGTGTAATTTTAGTTGCCAATATTGTTTGCCCGATGGATACAAAAAAGAGCACAAACAGCGTTTTCTCGACTTGCCTGAAATACAGCAAATAGTGTCGGTTTTTGCAGAGCTAGGCACAAAAAAAGTTAGAATTACAGGCGGTGAGCCAACCCTACGTTCAGATTTATCAAAAATTATTGAAACTGTCCGTAATCAAACTTACATTGAGAAGATAGCGCTTACTACAAATGGCTTCAGGCTCGCGAAAATGGCCAAGCAATACAAAGAGGCCGGTCTTAGCAGTGTTAACGTTAGCATTGATAGTTTTGACCCTAAGCAATTTCAACTTATTACCGGGTACAGCGATCTTGCCGGTATATTAGAAGGCGTTGAAATTGCGGCTAATATTGGGCTAGAAGTAAAACTCAACCTTGTACTTATGAAGCAATTTAATGCAAGCGTGCTTGATAATGTATTGGCCTTTGTAAAAGACAAACCTATTACTTTCAGATTTATTGAACTGATGGAAACCGGCGACAACCCTATTTTCTTTGAGCAACAGCATTTACGAGCGTCGAATATTCAAGAAAATCTACAAAATAGAGGGTTTACTCAAGTTTTGACCGATAAATTAGCCGGTCCAGCAAAAGTGTATCAACACCCAAACTATGCAGGAAAAATTGGCCTAATATCACCTTATGAAAGCGGTTTTTGCGATAGTTGTAATAGGCTTAGAGTGTCTGCCATAGGAAAACTGCATTTGTGTTTGTTTGGTGAGCAAGGATATGACTTACGCTGGGGCCTTAACACCAAAGATCGAGATGAACTACTCGCTTACTTAAAATCTATAGTTGCGACTAAAAAAGCCACCCATTTCCTGCACGACAGAAAAACAGGTGCGACCAAGCATTTAGCTATGTTAGGTGGGTAATGGATGGCTTTAAAGCAGCTAATTAAACCAAATTCGCGCAACTTATGACGCAAAATGTACGATCTTTAAAACCAGCTTCGTTTCGATATCACGCAACTCGCTTTGCGTATACTCTTTTGCTATGTTGTTTGCTGCCTATTATATTGTTGGTATTTAAAAAGAAATTAAACCATTCAGCTGAACAATTAAAACATCGCTTTGTTTGGGAGCGGTTTGGTAGAGTGGGTACGCTAACGAAAACCGGCGGCATTCATATTCATTGTGTATCGGTAGGTGAAATAAATGCGGCAAATGGATTAGTTCATTCTTTGCTAGAAGAATACCCAAATTTGGCGATCACTCTCACTACCTCATCCACTACTGGTGCCGTGCATGCGTATAATATGTTCAAAGATAGGGTGCAGCATCATTATTTACCGGTGGATATTCCTTTATTTGTTAACCGATTCTATAATAAGTTAAAACCCTGTTTAGTATTAGTCACGGAAGTAGAAGTGTGGCCCAACATGCTTAATGCCTGTTCAAAACGTCATTTACCTGTGGTACTTATTAATGCGCGTATGACGACGAAGTCGCTAATGAGCTATAGGCGTTTTTCGTGGTTGTTTCGGCGAACCTATCGGCAGTTTAGCTTTATTTGTGCGCAAAGCTCAGAGTCGTTTGAAAATTTTTTAGCCTTCGGTGTTTATAAAAGCAGAGTAAAGTTGTCGCGAAATATGAAGTTTGATCTATTGCCTAACAGCGATGATGAAGAATTGGGTAAAAAAATAGTGGCCGATTATAAACTAGGTAACAGACCTATATTACTTGCCGCTTCTACTCACGATCCTGAAGAAAAAATATTACTAGATACCTATAGTAAACTTAAACAAATACATACAGACCTTGTGTTGATTGTTGTTCCGCGGCATCCTCACCGATTCGAAGAGGTTAGCCAAAACATGCAGGCGACTGGGTTTAAGGTGGCTAGAGTGTCAAAAAGTAGTGGCCTTTTGAAGTCAGATCGAAGCAAACGCTCAACACCCCTAAACGGGCCTATTGATTGTTTATTAGTAGATACAATGGGCTGGCTAAAAGCATGTTACAGCATATGTAACGTGGCATTTGTTGGCGGTAGCTTTGCGCACAAGGGCGGTCATAATGCTCTTGAAGCCGCTTTGTATTCGAAACCCATCGCAATGGGGCCTAGCATATTTAACAACCCAAGCATTTGTAAACACTTGGCCTCGCAAAACGCGTTAATGATTACTAAGTCTGAGGACGAACTACTGGGTGTACTAGCGCATTGGTTGTCTCGCCCCGAAGACGCTATCAAAGACGGTGAAAGAGGGCTAAGAGTGTTGTTGAAAAATGCAGGCTCTGTGGAATACACCATGAGTGTATTGCGCCCTATACTGGATAATTAGTTAAGCTTTATTTACTAGTTAAAGACAATGGTTTTACGTTCGCAGATAATCACTCTATCTTCAATATGGTAGCGTAGACCATTGGCAAGGGCGTTAATTTCACAGCGCTTACCTTTACGAACCATATCTTGGCTACTGTCGCTATGGGAAATACGCATTACTTCTTGCTCTATAATAGGGCCCTCATCTAGTACGCTTGTAACGTAATGGCAGGTCGCGCCAATCAGCTTCACGCCTCTGTCATAAGCCTGCTGATAGGGTTTTGCACCAACAAAAGAGGGTAAAAAACTATGATGTATATTAATTATTTTACCTGCAAGGCGTTGGCAAAGTGTATCGGGAATGATTTGCATAAACCTTGCGAGCACAGTTAAATCGATTTCATACCTTTGAATGAGCTTTTCAATTTCAGCGAATGCTGCAACCTTGTTGCTAAAATCGATGAAGTGAAACGGTATTTCATACCAATCTGCATACTTCTGCATACTATGGTGGTTGGCGATAATACAGGGGATATCGCAGTTTAGTTCGCCTGTGTGCCATCTATGCAACACGTCATTTAAGCAATGTTCTTCTTTACTAACGAGTAAGGCTACTTTAGGTTTTTTGTCTGAACTGTTAAGCGTCCACCGCATATCGTATATTTGTGCGACTTCAGCGAAGGCTTGTTTAAATGCTATATGGTCTAGTTTGAGCGAGTTGGCATCAATTTCGTGGCGCATAAAAAAGCGCGCCAATTTAATATCGGTATGATGACTCGCTTCTAGAATACTGGCATTTACTGAAGCTAAAAATTGTGAAACGGCGGCAACCAAGCCCACTTGGTCTGGGCAATCTATTACTAACCTGTATGTACTACGCAAAATTCATCTCCAAAATACAAATAACATGTAAGTATGCTGCTACTGAGTGTTTAACACAGCATCAATGGTGGTGGGTGAAGGAAAACCATCTGCTACTAAGCCATTTTTGGCCTGAAACTGTCTAATGCCTTCGCGAGTACCTGGGCCCATAATACCGTCGGCACCACCCACGTCGAAACCTAAGAGATTGAGTTTAGATTGAAGCTTAGCAATGTCAGATATTTTAAAGCTGGGTAAATCAGGTAGTGTTGCATGTAAACCAACACCGCCTGCAATTTGATTTGCAAGTTGGCCCACCGCAATGGCGTAAAACTCACTGTTGTTCCAACGCATAATAATACGAAAATTAGCGTAGGTTAAAAATGCGGGTCCTTCGTAACCTGCAGGTACTCGTAAACGTGAGTCTATATCGCTGTCAGGTAAGTCGTTTCCATTGCCCTGCAAAATACCAAGAGCTTTCCACTGCGAAATTGTTTTTACTTCTTTATTTGCTAATTGGTAGTCAAATTCCTGCGGGAGCTTTACTTCACGACCCCAACGAAGCCCGGGTTTCCAGCCTAATTGCCATAAAAAATTTGCACCGGAAGCCAAAGCATCTTTTTCACTTTTCCAGAGGTCGATTTTGCCGTCATCATCGCCATCTATGGCGTAATTTGTATAAGTTGTAGGCATAAACTGAGTATGACCCATAGCACCCGCCCAAGAGCCTTGCATACCTTCACGAGTAAGACCTTGAGAATCCATCAATTTCAATGCTAAAAATAATTCCTGAGAGAAGAACTTACTGCGCCTCTCATCACAGGCTAAAGTGGCTAAAGAATCGAGCGTTGACATTTTTCCTTTGTAGCCACCGTAATTGGTTTCTAGGCCCCAAAAAGCAACCAAGTAGTGACCGGGGATACCATACTTTGCGGTGAGTGTTTTTAAAAAATCGCGATGCTGTGCATATTTTTCACGACCCTTATCAATACGCCATGTGTTAACCCGTTTTGAAAAGTAGTTAGGGAAGGTTGATACAAACTCTGGTTGGCTGCGATCTAGTTCTATAACTCTTGGAATAAATGTAAACCTGCCAAACTCAGCGTCGACTCTACTTTGGCTAACGCCTGCAATGAGTGCTTCTTCTTTTTTAGTGCTCATGCATTGTGCAAAGTTAACTTTGTTTGCGGCCACTAACTTTGCTACGTCATCGTTTTGCAAGGCACTTGCATTGAAAGACGATGCGCTTAAAATCAATATTGTGGTAAGCGCGCCAAGAGCGGGCCGGTTAAAAAGCCCGACGAGCAGCTTTTTTAATTTCAATGTTGATGGCCTGTCACAAACAGACCCAAGAGTATTATCGCGAATGCTTGAAGTGCTATTTGCATTGCTATGTGATGTTTTCAAGAAGCTCATCCTTGCAAAAGATATTGGGAACAAAGGTTTTGGGTACTTTACCGAGAATTAGTTCCTTAAACAATCAAATAACAGCGAATAAGTAGATATCAGACCAATAAATTATTTTGCATAGTTTCGTATAGAAGACACATCATCACTTATGTATATTCGCAGCCAAAGTGTATGTTTTCCTTCATACAAGGTAGTATATGCCTCAGTTCAGTAGATGATTCTCGTTTTAGTGGTTGCTAGCCTTATCGCTTCAGAACAATAGAGAGCCTTGAGTGAACTTTTACCAAATACAGCGTCATAATATAAGGCCTGCATTGACCCAGTAAATGCGTAAAAAAGGAAAGCAGTTGAGTATCAAATCGATTATTTTCGCCCCATTTAAATGGGTGAAGTTTCATTTCTTTAAACTTACATTTCTGTTTATCGCAGTCATTGCTGCTTACTTCGTTTATATAGATGCGCAGATCCAACCGCGATTTGAAGGCAATAAATGGCAGGTTCCTGCGCAAATATATGCACGTCCACTTACTATGGATGTTAAGCAAGAAATCACGATTAAAGAAGTAGTTGATGAACTTATCTTGCTTGGATATCGCAAATCATCGGTAACCAAAGAAGTGGGGGAATATTCACAAAGTACTAATAGCTTAGTCATCTACAGACGTGAATTTAATTACCCGCACAACTTATACCCTTCTCAAAAAATGCGAATCACATGGAATGGCCCCCGAATCTCTCGTATAGAAGTGCTTGATAACGACAATATTCTTTCACGCACCAGTTTGGAACCGTGGTTAGTATCGCGTTTAGTGGGAGGCTTAGACGAAGACAGAATGTTAATGTCTAATGCAGACATTCCCTATTTATTGAAAACCGGCTTAGTGGTAGTTGAAGACAAGAATTTTTATGAACACCATGGCATAGCTCCTCTTTCAATTATGCGTGCGCTAATCGCAAATATTACTGCTGGAAGAACCGTTCAAGGCGGTAGTACCTTAACCCAGCAATTAGTTAAGAATTTATTTTTAACTCGTGAACAGTCTTATATTCGAAAGCTAAAAGAAGCCGCTATGGCATTAGTAATCGATGCTCGCTACAGCAAAGATGAAATTCTTAACGCTTATATCAATCAAGTTTTTTTAGGGCAAAATGGCGCTGTGGCGGTACATGGGTTTGGACTAGGAAGCCATTATTTCTTTAATAAACCCTTAAACGAACTATCAATTGAAGAAATAGCTACACTTGTTGGATTAGTTAAAGGGCCATCTTACTATGACCCTAAGCGCCATGTGGAGCGTATGACCCAGCGCAGAGATTTAGTCTTGCGGATGTTACTTGAAGCCAGTGAAATAAGCCCCAAAGAATACGAAATTGCCGTTGGCAAACCTTTGATAACGAATAACAGCCCAAGTTTAGCGTCGGGTAAACATCCTGCATTTATGGATAAAGTCCGCGAAGAGCTTAAAGAGGTGGTGCAAACAAAAGAGTCCAGATTATCGGGGGTTAAGGTATTTACAACACTTGATATTAATGCACAAAGACGCGCTGAAAAAGCCGTTACAGAAGTGGTTGCGGCAAAATCAAAGACCTATAAACAGCCTGATTTGGAAGCTGCGTTGGTGATGTCGGATATAAAAACCGGGGGTATTAGGGCACTAGTAGGCGGTAAAAATACAGAGTACGCCGGGTTTAATCGCGCATTGCGCGCTGTGCGTCCTATCGGGTCGCTTATAAAGCCAGTGATCTATTTGAGCGCGCTTGAAAATCCAAGCAAATTTACTTTGGCGACACTATTGGAGGATAAACCCATAAGCTTTGATGATGCTGAAGGCAAAAAATGGGAACCACAAAACGCCGATAAAAAATTTAGAGGACAAGTGCTTTTGGTAGACGCCTTAGCAAAATCTTACAATGTCCCTAGCGTAAATTTAGCCGCTACAATAGGCTTTGACGAAGTAGTTCGAAGCCTTAATCGTTTGGGTGCAGACAAAAGAGTAAGGGCACTTCCATCTGTTGCTTTAGGCGCGGTGGAGCTCTCCCCGCTGCAGGTCAATCAGGTATATCAAACCATTTCTAACAAAGGCATTTTGAAACCTTTATATGCCTTATATGCAGTTACTACGCATGAAAATGACTTAATGTGGAAACGAACTGAACGCCAACAAATACGAGCCGACGAAGATGCTACTTATTTACTAAACTACGCGCTTCATAAAGTCACAATTGAGGGCACCGCTAAACGTATCAAAGCTGAATTTCCTAAGATCAATATGGCAGGAAAAACCGGTACCACGGACGATTATCGAGACAGTTGGTTTGCTGGTTTTGACCGCAATTTAGTCACCACGGTTTGGCTTGGCAATGACAACAATACGCCTATTAATATGTCGGGTGCTACGGGTGCTTTGCCGGTGTTCATTGCTTTGCAAAAACAACAGTCACCAAAAACATTAGTTAGACGTTTCCCAAGTAGTTTAACGATTGCTCATTTCAACCGATTGACAGGCGAACAAACGCTACCAGGCTGCCCCGATGTAGTAAGTGTTCCAGCTGTAAAATTTTCTTTAGGGGAGCCTGTAGGCTGCCTAAGCCAACCAAAACCGATAACCCAGCCCACTGAAAAGAAAAAGTCTTGGTGGGATAAATTATTCGGCTGAGAAAATATCTGCACTATTAGCGCGCAATTCAAGCTCGTTGCACCATAATAGTGCCAATTATCCTTCCTGAGCAGCCTAAAATATAACTAAGGCATTGAAATTTATCGCTATTAATTTTTGGCACTGCTTTTGTATTACTCTGTGTAAATTCAATACATTTTCATTTAATAACGCAGGAGCATCATATGAAATTAGTCACTGCAATCATCAAGCCTTTTAAGCTAGATGATGTTCGTGAAGCCATCTCAGAAATTGGGATTGATGGTTTAACGGTAACAGAAGTTAAAGGTTTTGGACGTCAAAAAGGGCATACCGAACTTTATCGTGGAGCAGAGTATCAAGTCGATTTTTTACCTAAAGTCAAACTTGAAGTTGCTGTGCAAGACGAACAAGTAGAACGATTGGTTGAAGCCATCGTTGGCGCAGCCAAAACCGGCAAAATCGGTGATGGTAAAGTATTTGTATACGACTTGCAGCATGCCGTACGAATCCGTACTGGCGAAGTCGACACAGAAGCCCTATAAGCACATTCTTCGGAGAACAGCACAATGGAAATTACATTTGAACTAGGGTATGCACTAGATACCTTTTACTTTTTAATATGCGGCGCACTCGTTATGTGGATGGCTGCAGGTTTTACAATGTTAGAAGCGGGTCTTGTACGCGCTAAAAACACCACCGAAATCTTAACTAAGAACGTCGCGCTATATGCAGTTGCAAGTATCATGTATATGATTTGTGGCTACAGCATCATGTATGGCGGAGACGACTTTAGCTGGTTCTTGAAAGATATTACTGGCGATGGCGCTACCGGCGTAGCTGAGCCAGCCACTTACGCTCCTTCTGCTGATTTCTTCTTTCAAGTAGTGTTCGTAGCAACCGCTATGTCTATTGTATCGGGGGCTGTTGCTGAGCGAATGAAGCTTTGGGCTTTCTTAGCGTTTGCAGTTGCTTTAACAGGCTTTATTTATCCAATGGAAGGTTCTTGGACATGGGGCGGTGCAAGCGTATTTGGTTTATATACTTTAGGCGACTTAGGTTTCAGCGATTTCGCAGGCTCAGGCATTGTTCATATGGCTGGAGCAGCAGCGGCACTAGCCGGCGTTTTAGTGTTAGGTGCTCGTGCGGGCAAATACTCTAAAGACGGCAAAGTAAATGCACTTCCTGGTGCAAACCTTCCGCTTGCCGCGCTAGGTACATTTATATTATGGATGGGTTGGTTTGGTTTTAACGGTGGTTCAGTTCTTGCAACTTCTACCGTTGCAAACGCGAATGCGGTAGCCGTTGTATTTATGAATACTAATATGGCAGCAGCCGGTGGCCTTGTAGCTGCTCTTATCCTAGCCCGTGTAATGTTTGGTAAAGCCGATTTAACAATGGCGCTAAACGGTGCGTTGGCTGGCCTCGTTGCTATCACTGCTGAACCTTCAACACCTACTCCACTGCAAGCAACTTTATTTGGCGCTGTGGGCGGTATATTAGTGGTGTTAAGTATAATTGGTCTAGATAAGCTTAAGATAGATGATCCAGTAGGCGCCATTTCGGTACACGGTACTGTTGGCTTTTTAGGTCTAATGTTAGTGCCTATCACAAACGAAGGTTCTAAATTTACTGGTCAGTTACTGGGTGCGCTTACTATCTTTGTTTGGGTATTCGTTACTAGCTTAGCAGTCTGGTTAGCACTTAAAGCAATTATGGGCATCAGGGTTTCTGAAGAAGAGGAATTCGAAGGTGTTGATGTGAGTGAGTGTGGTTTAGAAGCTTACCCAGAGTTTAAATAAGCCCAGTAAGAAAGCTTATTGAAGAAGTAAGTTTGTAGGGAGATGCGGTTAAACAATAATTAAAATAATAATAATATAGAATAAACTACCGTAGATTATTGAAAAGCCAGCAATTGCTGGCTTTTTTTTATGCTTCATTTATACCAATCGCTACCAAGATCCAGTATTTTCCATTGCCGCCCAAGGCTCACAGGGCGCTAAAGAATCTCCTTTTTGTAGTAATTCAATCGAGATGTTATCTGGCGATTTCACAAAAGCCATATGGCCGTCGCGGGGAGGTCGGTTTATGGTTACGCCGTTGTTTTTAAGTTTTTCGCATAAGCCATATATGTCATCTACTCTGAATGCTAAATGGCCAAATGCACGACCAGTGGTATAGTCTTCTTGCGGGTCCCAGTTGTAGGTTAGCTCTATTAAAGGCGCACTGCGCTCTTTAGCAAGCGCTTCATCTTCGGGCGCTGCTAAAAATACAAGTGAGAAACGGCCTTTCTCGCTGTCATACTGGCTGGTTTTTACCAAGCCCAATAAATCACAATAAAAGTGTAATGAAGCTTCTAAATTGGTCACTCTAATCATGGTGTGCAAATATTGCATTGTCTATTCCTTTTGGCTGACGGTATTTGTTTGAAAAACGTTATTACAATTTCGCTGCAACATCAAATTCTTTCATTAGGTAGCCCACACGGCTAATTCATTTTGGCATGGGTCGATAAAATGAAAGCGTTTGCCGCCTGGAAACGAAAATATATCGGTCTTAATTGTGCCGCCACATTTCACTATTTTATGTAAACAAGCTTCTAGATTGTCTGTATGCAACACTACCAAAACAGACCCTTCATTCGCATTGGCGTGCAACGGGGAGTAATAAAAACCACCTGTAATACCCGCATTTTCAAATGACACATAGTCGGGTCCATAGTCAACAAATTGCCAATTAAACGCTTTGCTGTAGAAGTCTTTAATTAAGGTAAGGTCGTTTGCTGCAAACTCAATATAACTGATAGGGGTAGATGCTGACATATATAGCCTCCGGCTTGTGCACAGTTGATTTAGGTCCCACTAAACAATTGATGCGTAGTGGAAGCACTTTTAAGGTAACAAGTTATAGTCACTGATCCTAGTGCAAGCTCTCTATTTATTAACGTTTGGCTAGGACATTTACTTCTTCAATAATTCCTCGCGCAGTTGTTTTGCAAAATGTGCTATGTGAGGTTGGCGAAGTATCGCATCATGAACGGGCTCTTTTAGCGAGATAACTTTGGTTTCTTCAGCCAAATAATCCCAGCCAAGTTCGTAGCTGTTAATGCGCCAATAAGGCTTGCTAGCTATTCTGAATACGGTTACCGGATGCTTTATTTTGATAAGGTCCGCAGGTCTTTCTTTGGCCCACTTTTGTACTTCAACGGGCACTACTGTATCGTCGTATTGGCGCACAAGCTGATAATTTTGAGCATTAGTCGACTCGGGTTGTTGAGCCGATTTTGACGGTGCCACTTTATTTTTTAGTGCGGGTAAAAACCTATTGCTTACCTCGCTCCATTTTAAATTGCTTATACGGCGTCTGTAATAACCGAGCATACGAGAAAAATCGACGACTTTTTCAAAATGATATAGCGCTGATATTGAATATAAGGACCACGTGTTAATCACCCCTATGAAGCTTACCTGTAAAGATTTTTCTTCCATTTGACGTGCCATTTCCGCAGCAATATGAGCACCGGTACACATACCAATTAGCCGATAAGGCCCGTTGGGTTGTATGTGTCTAACTTCTTCAATGAATCTTGCGCTTATTGCCGGAACTTCCTCTTTTCTAACCGTGCGGATGTGCTCAGTTGTTGGCGGTGGTTGTAAAATATAACCTGAAATGTCGCTGCCTAACTCACGAGATAATTGCGCATAGCCTATGGTATTGACCTCTGGGGAAGCAATATAAAAAACAGGTGCACCTTCACCTTTTGTGTTTACAGGTATCGCCCACTCTGGCTTTATTGACCAATTTGCATTTAAGTAAATTTGCGTCATACTTCGGATGGTTCGCCCCGCAAACAATTGAATGATAGGAATATGTTTTTGTTCTGCTTGTTCGAGTCGGGTAACCAGTTGGACTGCTTTTAATGAAGTGCCACCACATTCAAAAAAGTCATCATCTACACTTATGCTATCAAGCTCTAATATATCTTGCCATTCTGTAACAAGAAACTCTTCAATCATATCTCGAGAGAGCAATGAGCGGCCAGTGACGAACTTAGTGAGTAATTTGCCAGGGGCTTTTTTCTTTGGCTGCAAGGCCAAAATTTCATCAAAATGTTCTTCTGTGAAGGCATCATTCAGCACAAATCCTTCAATGTCTTGAAGTGTCTGTTGCGCATCAAGTGTAATGAGCTGCGCCAGCATCGATTCAAGTATAGTAAACAAACGATCTTTATATATAAAATGCCAGCCAGATTGCACCATAGCGGCCAATTGTAAACCGTGTTCCTTTTCCTCAATGCTGACGGTTAGCGGATAGGCGGTATTGAGTGTACCGGGTATAGGCGATAAGTGTATAAATTGACTAAGCGCTAAAGGCGCAGCGTTTTGCCACACCAATACGTGATCAAATAAGGCCTCATCGGATGCTAGGCGGGTAAACTCATGCAACTTAATAGGAGGCTCATGCTCAAATTCAATTCTTTGGAAGCCTTGTGATTGATTTTTTTTCAACCATTGCAAGGTATTGCTCTTTTCAGGCAATGTCTGTCTTACCGGCACATTGTTGACAAAAGTCCCTATTATATTTTCTACGTCTGGTATTTGTGCAGGCCGCCCCGACACTACAAGGCCATAAACAACATCTTGCGCTCCCAATAGTTGATTGAGTGTTAAGCCCCAAGCGCTCTGAAACAAACTCGCCACAGTGACTTTTTGTTGGCGGCAAAATTGTTTAACCTGCTCCATTAATTGTTTATTTATGACATGCTCAACTTTGCTACTAGGCGCCAATACTTGCCGTTCACATAGTTTACTAGATTGCGAAAATCCGGCTAAAGTAGATTGCCAATATCGTTCACTTTTATCAAAAGACAGCTTATGTCGCCATCCAATATAGTGTTTGAAAGGGGGGGCTTTTTTGATAGGCAAGGGCTGATGTTGTATCAAAGCATCGTAGTATTGAGTTAAACGTTCAAACACGATTGGGATGCACCAACGGTCAATTATAAGATGATGACTGCTCCAAATAAGTCGATACATATTAGTGCTTAACCTTACCAGTTTTACGCGCATTAATGGTGCCGTGGTTAGGTCAAAGCCCTGTTCAATATCTACTCGCATTTTCTCGGCTAACGCTAGCTGTTTTTCTTCGGCGGCGACACCCGATAAGTCACAGAAATCGAATGGTAGATTAATTTCCTTACGAACAAATTGTTGTGCTTGGTTTAAACCTTCCCATATAAAGCCTGTGCGAAAAGCACTATTATCGATAACAATTTGCTGCCATGCTTGCTTAAATTCTGAAAGTTGAATATTGCCGCTAATATCAATATTGGTTTGATTAAACAATACGTCATGAGTAAGTTCAGTGTTTTTCAAACTAGCTTTTTTTGCCGTAATTCTGCTTTGTGCATAAAACAGCATAGATTCTTGCATGGGGGAAAGTGGGTAAACACTCTCAATGTTATCTAACTTCATACTTCTGTGTAACCACAATCAACATGCTAGCATTAGGGTCTTTCTTACTGTTAGGCTGCTCTTATACACCCAGTCGGCTTGCTGTAGCTTGTGATTGTTCCTTTTGTGTTTATGTTAATAAAAAGTGTCACTTCTTACTTTTCGTAAAGTTAACACGATGTGCTTGTTAGCTAAGTTAAGCGCGGATTACCTGATGCGGATTAACTAAAATCGATATTACATAACGGCGTTAATTTACCAACTATAAGTAGCATGGATACCACTCCAAAACTGATCGGCTTTATCAGCTTCTCTTTTAACGATACTACCACCAATCGTTTTTTCGACAATGCCACAAATGGAAAAGCCTTCAGATACTGCATAATTAAGAGTTGCGCCAATTGAAGTATGATTGTAACCATCTTGCTCACCACTTGCGTAGCCAAAATCGTAAGCTACTAGTAGATGTGGAGTAATAGAGACTTGTTCATTTAACTGAAAGTCTTTTTCTCCACCAAATTCGGCGAAAAATCCACCTGCTTCTACACTGTATACGAAATTTGCAAATGGCGTAAATGTTGCGATTTCAGTATGCGTTAAACCTACGCTGATTTCGTCATCGCTTTCATTATCTTCAAAAAACTCTAAGCGAGTGTAACCTAGTGTATAGTCCATCCATGCTAAAGAATTATTGTATTGGACGACTAGATTAAGTTCATCATATCTATCATCTGAGCTTGCCGAAAAGCCATAGGCAATGCCAAGCGCCAGGTTTTCATTAATCTCTTGCAAACCACTTATCCAATAGATACCACCAGAGCTAAGCTGATTTCTGCTCTCAGATATATAGCGACTACCGTAGCCAATATCTACTTCTGTTGCTGATGCCGTTGATACTATAAAGATAGAAAAAATAGCGATTAATGTTAATTTATTCTTCATATTCATTCACTCTTACCAATTGGAATTTTACTTATGTCTTTAATCGGTTTCTCTAGTTTATATAAACGCTCCATATTAATTATCACCCGATAATGCTTTGGTTAATGCATCTAAGTCGTCGTTTTCTAGGTCGACTAAATCGAAAAGGTCAGTTTCGCCTTGCTCGCTTGCTTCAGGCTGCTCTAACGACAACAAATCACTTAAGGCCTGATTGAAATCTTCGGCTAGCTTTTCAATAGTGCCTGTTTTATGAAGATTACGGCTATAAGACCAATCAACATGAAGTTGCTCTTTTTCAATTCTTGCATTTATTTCTAGAGATGAGGTTCTTAAACCGGTAAGGCCCCTAGGCTCTCCAATATTACTGGCAATTTGTGTTAATAAACTGGCGCTATTACCGCTTTTTTGAGTGTCGACCTGTCCTAAAAAGTTATAGCCTATTTCGGAATAAGGCTGCTGTTTAAGCGTATTGTCTGATCTGTTTTCGCGCAATAAACCATAGCCAATCCCTTTTTTAGGTATAGCGCTGAGCGTAGTGCTCACTGATACTAATGTCGCGATAGGATCGGCAAAAGAATCTATGCTAAAAAGCACTGGAAAAGCAGTTGTGAACCAGCCAATAGTGCGACTTGTATCTACATTTTCAAATAGGTTTTCTCTTCCGTGTCCTTCTATATCGATGAGTACCTGTTCGCTGTGGGTCCAATTATTGATTGCTATAACGAGTGCAGTAAGCAATGCGTCTTTGACTTCCACTTTTAGTTTTTTAGGCAGATCGAGAAGTAAGAGTGCAGTTTGTTCTTTATCTAAAGATGTTGATATTACATCTCCCGAACCCACTGTATTTTCAGCAATACCGCCAGTAGCAAGTTTGTTACCCGTAACGTCAGAAAGGTTGAAATCTACCGGGAGTCTTGTATGACTAGTTTGTGTCTCCCAATAAGTTACCTCAGTACTCAGTAAATCGCTTGAAGCGTATTCAAATAACTTTTCAGACCAGTGTTTAAAAGAAGTTGTTTTGCGCGGCAACTCAGGTGTTTTGCCTTGCGCATATGTAGCCCAACAGTTTTGTAAGTCTTCAAGCAAGATGTACCACGACTCTACATCAATAATTAGATGATGTATTACCATCGCCAATTTATTAGCCGTTCCAGGGGCTGTTTTGAAAAAAGCTAAACGTGCTAAATTACCTTTAGATAGGTTCATTGAACGGTTCATCAATTGGAGTTGCTGCTCAATTGAATCACTTTGCTGCTGTTCGCTTAATTGCGAAATATCGATGAAATCAACGGCTAAATGCGCGTCTAATGGCAGGTATTCTTGTTGCCAGTGTTGCGTGTTTTTCTCTAGTGAAATAGCATTTGGTAAAACATCGGTCTGCACGAATGCAATGCGTAAGGCATCGTGCTGTAACACTACTTTTTGAAATGCGCGCTCAAGCGAAGGGAAGTCGAGGCTTTCGTCAACCGCTATTAATTTAGACTGGTTCCAGTGTTGTGGATTTATTTGAATACGCTCGAATAACCAATGTTGAATAGGAATTAAGGCAAACTTACCTTTGGTGCTGCCTTTTTCATAACTATTTTCACTGGCTTTGCTTATGGCTTTTGCTTGCCCTGCGATAGTGGGAAATTCGAAAAAGTCTTGAGTGGCGATATTCAGGCCTGCTTTATTAATGCGAGCCAAAATACGTATGCTGAGCAAGGAGTCACCGCCCACTTCTAAAAACTCGTCGTGAATACTAATATCTCCAGCGCCTAGTACTTCACTCCAAATTTTTGCCAGTATTATTTCTGTTTCGTTGGTGGGAGCGATGTAGTTATTGTTACCAAAGATGTCAAATTTGTCGTGTACTTCATTTGCCGATTCTTCAGGCTTTTCGATTTTTTGCTTCGCCAATTCTTGCCACCCAAAGCTCTGTGCATGTTGGCGTTGAATTTTTCCAATAGATGTTCGCGGTAGCGCTTGTACTTGTTTCCATACGTGCGGAACAAAATGCATAGGCAGTAAAGACTGGGCGAAATTCTTAAGGACTTTAGTATCAACAGTTTCGTTATTGACCATCGACACGCAGGCAAGCAATTTTGCTTTCGCCTTATCTGGTTTAAGGGATAGTTTGTCTGCTAATGTTTGTTTTTGCGTGGCTGATAGTTGGCTAATTTGCTGCTTATATTCGCTTATCAGCTCAGTTATACTTCCAATGTCAGCTAACAAAGCCTTGGCCAGATCATCCTCTAGGGTTACCAAAGCATCAAACAAACAATCATCTGATACAGCAGGAATTTCTACAAAAACCAGCGCTTCTTCAATTAGGGGATGTGAGCACAAGACATGTTCAATTTCTTCTGGCTCTATTCGAAAACCACGTAATTTGACCTGATTGTCTGCCCGGCCTATAAAAATAAGGTCGCCATTGCTCGTATATTTTACCAAATCTCCGGTTTTATATAGTTTGCTCTGGTTTATAAGATCAGATTCACTGAAAGGGTTTTCAACAAAGACCTCTGCCGTTTTTTCATCTTGATGTAGATAACCACGTGCGATATTTGCACCGCCAATATAAAGTTCACCTGTGATGTGAGGCAAAACGGGCTGCAGATTTTGGTCCAGCACATAAATTTGCGTGTTGCTAATAGCGCGACCAATAGATACTTCTTGTGCGCCATGCCAATGTGTCAAGCACGATGCTGTTGCCCAAACACAACATTCAGAGGGCCCATATTCGTTATATAATTCAGTTGTTGGCAATACCTGTTGATGCAACTGAATAACGCTCTGATTGCAGCTTTCACCCGCGACTATGACCGTGTTGAGGTGCTGCAAATTTTGGGATTCTGTATTTTCTAAAATGAGTTGGTACAAACTGGGTATGCACAGTAAATGGGTAACGCTGTAATCGCTGATCTTTTGCTCTAATGCCTGCATATCTTGTTCAAGGCGTTTTGCCGATAGTACTAGCGTACCACCGCTGCATAGCGTCCAATATATACCCGCAATAGAGCTATCTGTTGCCAAAGAAGACAGCAATAAAAAAGTAGTGGGCGCGCTAGGATAAAAGGTATTTCTGGCGAGTGTAGAATTTGCCAATGCCTTATGTTCAATCATCACGCCTTTGGGCACACCAGTAGAACCAGAGGTATAAATTACATAAGCTAACTGGTCTAAATCAACCTGCAGATTTACGTTCTCGCTTGAGCAATTTTCTATTTGGGAATGGCATTCATCTAGTATAATTTTATGTGCTATTGAAACGCTGGAGTCTACTTTATGCTGCAAACTACTTTGGCTAATTAAGACAAGGTTATCGTCTTGCAGGCTTGAAATAATCGCAGTGTGTCTTTGCGCTGGCTGGTCAGTATCAAGGGGAATATAAGCGCCACCCGCCTTCATTACCGCCAGCAAGCTGATAAGAAAACGTGCACTGCGTTCGAGTAAAATAGGCACTATGCTGCTCGGCTTGAGTGATTTTGTTCTAAGAAAGTGTGCTAGTCTGTTGGCTTGGGTGTTTATGTGGGCATAGCTAAGTCTTTGTTCTTTATCACCCGTAGTGTCAATTATGGCGGTATGATCAGGTGTAGCTAAAGCCCATTTTTCAAACATTTGATGAACCGGTATTACGTCAGAGAAATCGTGTTGGGTTCGATTCCATTGGGTAAGTTGTTTTTGCTTGGTAATATCGGGTAGCGAAACAACATTAGCCACGCGGGTGTCTAATGATTGGCTCATTTGCAGCAATACTGTGAGCAGTTGGTCTAATACTGCTTGCGCGCGCGCTGCACTGACTTTACTTTCTTGGTGCACCGCAATTAGGTTCAGGCCATCGCTCGGGTCTATCAATATCGCCAATGGATAGTGACTATATTCGGTATAATGAGGGTCGTAAATAGTAATTTTTTCTGCTTGGTCGTGGCTGGATTCTTTGCTACTAGCAGCACTGGGTAAGTTTTCAACCACAAGAATTGATTCAAACAAAGGGGTGCCTGAACTAAGCTCGCTATAGCGCTGAATGTCGGTTAAAGGTGTTTGTTCGTACTCTCTGCACGCCGCCTGACTCGATTGTAATGTTGCTAGCCAATCAGCCAGCGTAGATTGTGCGTCAATGTTTGTTCTAAAGGGAAGCGTATTGATAAACAAGCCCGCAATTTTATCGGCATTAGGAAGGTCGATGGGGCGTCCAGCGACCGTGGTTCCAAACAGTACGTCGTGTGTTCTATTATGTGATCCTAGGATGAGTGACCATGCACCTAGTAACAGACTGTTTAATGTTAATTGATGACGTCTGGCTTGTGCATTAAGTTTTTCTACAATACTTGTTTTAATGCTTAATTCTTGCGTACTACGCTTATTTTTATCAACTGTTTCGGTATTATTTGCAACAACCGGCATATCATTAACAATATTAGTGGGTACTTCAAACCCAAGGAGCTTTTTTGTCCAAAACGTTTTGGCGTGGTCTTTGTCTTGTTTACCCAACCATTCTATGAAGCTTGAGTATGTGTGTTTGGTAGATTCGCCGTCAACAACAACGTTGGTATTTTCAAGCTGGGTTTTGCTATTATAATTCGCTAGTGCTTGGTCAAACAACAGTCTTTGTGACCAGCCATCAAGTACAATATGGTGAAAACTAAACAGGAAATGATATTTATGTGGGCCTATTTTCACTAGGGTGAAACGCATCAAAGGTGCTGTAGACAGCTCAAAGCCAAGATCACGATCTCTTTGCATAAGCGAAGCCCATTTTTCGCCTTGTTGCAGGCTAGAATATTCACTCCAATTGAGTTCGTGCCATGGCAGAGTAACTCGTTCTCTCACAATTTGAAGTGGCTGTGGTCGATTGCTCCAGGTAAATAAAGTGCGCATAATGGCATGGCTTTGCGCGACTGTTTGCCAACTTTGATGCCATTTTTCAGGGTCGTCTAGGTGCTCTATACCGCAGCTAAATTGCTGGAAGTAAATGTCTGAGTTAGGCATTTCTATTGTATGATACAAAATCCCCTCTTGTAGAGGCGTTAGGGGATAAATAGCTTGTATGTTTTTATTCATTTACTGCCTGACTCTTATTGTTTAAGTTTGACGCTCTGTGCCTTCACTGCTTTTAGTCTTCACCGAATTCGGCAAAAATATCTGCCAGATCACCTTGATCTATATTAGCGCTTGGAAAATCAGAAGGGCTTATTCCACTGCTTTGTGCTTCCATGCAGTATTGTATGAGGTCGCTTAACATTTGTTTATATTGTTGAGCAAAACGGCCAAGGGCTTCGCTATTAAATAGCGTACTGTCGTAGGTCAAATTGACCTGCAGTTGTTCATCAAAAATCATGACGTTTATTTCCATGGCATACTGATTAAGCACATTTTTGCAATGATGGGCAGAAATAGGGCTAACGAAGGAAAAAGGAGAGTCTGATTCAAGGGTTCTTTCCCATTGGCCCATGTAGTTAAACAAAAGTTGCGCTTGAGGTTGTGCAGATAAAACTTGCGCAACAGAATCGTCATCTGACAAATAGTGAAGCAATCCGTAATCAATGCCTCTGTTGGGAACGCCTCGTACTTGGTCTTTTGTGATCCGCAGTGCTTCGCCAAGATTGCTTAAGCCCTTTGAACCGTCCTGGCTCCCAGAGTTAGCATTAAGCGAGAGTGGAAAGATACTGGTAAACCAAGCCACTGTGCGCATTACTTCTAAACCGTTGATAATATCTTCACGTCCGTGGCCTTCAATATCAACGAGCAAATCGCCATCGATATTGGCAAGCGAATGCTCAGCAAACCATGCTTTGCAACAGGTAAGTGCGGCTAACAATACGTCAGGAACCTGAACGCTGAAGCGTGAAGGTACTTCATGACTAAGCAACTTAGTATCTGCTTCGCTCAGCATAAATTGAACGTGTTCATTTTTATTGCTAAGTGTTTGTGCCGCAGGTTGGCCTTGAGGGTTGTGCTTATGGGTCCAATAATTCTTGGCAGCGTTAGCATCTTTGCCGTTAACATATTCGCCCAATGCTTGACTCCATTGGATAACTGAACATGACTTTTGTGGTAGTTGAATAGTGTGTTGCTTAACAATTTGACGACAGCATTTTGCTAAATCTCCCAGCAATATCCACCATGACACACCATCTACCACTAAGTGATTAATCACAATTACCAAATAGCGAATGTTTTGCACTTCGCTCACTATATTGCTTACGCCAACTAGCTGGCCTTGAGTAATATCCAGTTGTTCGATAAGCGCTGCTCGTTGCTGTGCAATAATGTCATCTAAGTTCTCATGTGCACCAAGCTTTATCTCTGCTACGTCTATTACTGCATCGGTCAGTACTTGCTGCTGCCAGCCTAAGTCGCTTTGTATAAATTTAGATCGCAAACCATCATGCTGCTGAAGAAGTGCAAAGAAGGCGCGCTTTAATATGGGTGTAGAGAAGTCTTCGTCATATTGTAAGGTAACACACTGCACGAACTGGTTAGCGTCTTCTATACTCTCATAATTAGTTTCGAAGAAACGTTTTTGAACGGGTAGTAAGCTTAGCTTACCAGAAACGCTTCCTTGCTCGGCTTTGTATACTTGCGTGGTACCCGCAACTTGCGCTAATGCTTCAATAGTGGGGTAGTCAAATACCTGTTGAGGACTAATATCTATGCCCGATTCTCTGGCTGCCGCTACTATTTGAATATTAACAATGGAGTCGCCGCCTAAATCAAAGAAGTTATCGGCAATGCCGACTTCTTTTACGCCTAACAATTGTCCCCACAGCCCCGCTAATGTAGTTTCGACTTCACTGCTTGGAGCAAGGTAATCAACGGTCAATTCACGGGTGCTTTGCTGAGGTTTGGGCAGTGCATTACGGTCTACTTTGCCATTTTTAGTTAACGGCAGCTCTTTGAGCCAAATAAATTGTGACGGGATATATTCCTTTGGTAAAGTTTGCGCAAGGTGGCTTTGTAAGGTGTTCTTTTGAACTTCTGCAGGCCCCGCGTAATACGCAACTAATACATCCTCGGTGCTTAAACTGGTGTTTGGTTTTTGATATTTATAGCCAACTTGCTTTAGGATATCGTCTACTTTTTGCTGATCTAATTCGTCATTCAGTTCGTCTAAAGCGGCGGCACGTTCTTTATGACCCAGGCGCACATCCCAACTGTATGGCAGTGCATAGTTATGATATCCGCGTTCCTTTTTATGTACGTAAATACCGGCATCGTTAATTAAGCAATTGGTAGAACGTCCAGTGTCAGAGGGGCGTATCCATGGTGCAATGTTATTCAGGTAGTCATACATTTCGGTTAACGTAACATCGGCATACCTAAAATAGTCGAGGTATTGGATTTGTTCAAAAATTTCATCGTCTTGAAATACTTGAACGTCTAAGCGTCTAGATATTATGTCATCTGTGCGGTGGTAAGCTTTTCTAGCCTCAATAATTCTTTCATCAATTTTATCAGCTGAAAAACAGCCTTGCTGAAACAAGTGAGCAACACGCGTTTCGAAAATTTGGCCTCGCGAAAGCCCCGTACAAATAACGCTTATACCGCGTTCTTTGGCCAGCTTCATACTCATGGTGTAAATTGTTTTAAAGCAGCCATTGCACACATTGCTAAAGCGTTTAAGGCTGTCTACAAAAATATCATCCATGGCTTCAGTTTCACCAACAACTAACTCTAAACCTAAACGCTCTACTAGACGCTTGATATTGGCTTTAGCACCGTCAGAGATGTAGCCGTTATCTAAGGTAAAACAAACCGGCGTTAAGCCCATGTCGACTAATTTACAAAGTGTGTAACTACTGTCTTTGCCGCCACTTAGCAGCATAATGCTGTCTTGCTTGCCCGAAGAACGTGCTTTTATGTTGTTAATTCGAGCCTGTAGCGCTGGCAAATCTTGATAGTAAGCTTGTGCTTGGGCCGATTGTTTTTCGTAAATACGGCATATTCGACATACTTTTTCTGCATCGAGTTGAGCACTAGGATGATTGGCAGCAAGTCCACATTGGGTGCAATGTTCTACTTCTAGCAGCGTATCTTCATTGCTGCCTTGCAGACCTAAGCGCGATGCTATATCTACTATTGTGTCTTGTATGTTTGGCATGCCTAGCAATGCTGCTTCAATCTCGCCGGTTTCAATTCTCACACCACGAATTTTTACCTGGTGGTCGTTTCTACCCCAATACTCTAAAACGCCGTTTGAATTGAAGCTCGCTAAGTCGCCTGTTTTATATAAACGAAGCGGCTTATTTTGCGCGGTAGCAGCGTTTGTTGGATAATAAATAAAACGTTCGTTAGTCAGCTCTTCTTGATGCAAATACCCTTTAGCAAGGCCTTTGCCTGCGATATATATTTCGCCTACTACACCTTGGGGCACCGCATTTAGCTGGTTGTCTAGAATATAAATGCTAGCATTGTCGATGGGCGTACCAATAGGTACAGATGCGGCAGTGTCTACTAGTGGATTGAAGCGATGAACAGTACAAGCAACGGTGGCTTCGGTAGGACCATATTCATTGTATAATTCTATATTACCGGCAAAATATTTATCTAAGTTTAGGGCTAATTCTGTCTTAAAATCGTCGCCGCCAACCACAAGCTTTTTCAACTTAGAAGCCGACAAGTCCATGTTTTGAATTAAGGTAAGGTGAGCTGGGGTTAACTTAATAATATCTACGCGGTTGTCTTCAATAACATTGCGTATAGTAATATCTGAGGCATCTGCCGACTCTGAATAAATGACCAGTTTGCCGCCGCTTATAAGCGGCAAAAATAGCGAGGTAATGGTTAAGTCGAAACTTAATGATGAGAACAAAGGGAAATCTAAAACTGCGCCTTGCAAGTAGTATTGACGAGCCCATGACAAATAGTTGTGCAAGCCACCATGTGTGACTTCAACACCTTTTGGCAAGCCAGTTGAGCCAGAGGTGTATATGACATAGGCAATGCCTTGTGATGATACTGTGGGCAGCGTGCTGTCCGTGGAAGCCAAACCGCTTATAGTGTTAGCAATAGTAGACCACTGCTTGTCTATTAAGAGCTTAGCTTGATCAAAGCCACTGAGTGCTTCTGTGTATTCTTCGCAAGAAATGATTAAGTCTACTTTCGCATCAGACAATATGTACGCTGCTCGGGATTCCGGATAATGCACATCAACAGGCAAAAAAGTCGCACCTGCTTTAAGTATGCCTAATATTGCAATAACTGATTGTATAGAGCGGTCCATAAATACCGCTATAGGCGGGCAGTTTGTAGAACCTTCTGTTTCGCAGTCTGAAAAGCGACTAACTAATCCTTGTTGCACTAAATAACGGGCAAGTATGTCGCTTTGGGCGTTGAGCTGATCAAAACTGACACTTGTTTCACCCGACACCAAAGCGGTTTTTTGTAGATGAGATTCTAGGCTTTGTTCGAAAAGCTCTAGCACTGTTGAGCTGCCGGTTTTGTCTTGGCTTGCATCCACTATTTTACTGAACTGATTAATGCTTTGGTCAGCTAAGCTATCGACAAGTTTGGGCTTAGTAATATCTTGCTCAGGATTGTCTAAGAATGCGTCTACTAGTTTAAGGAAATGCTCCATCACCCAGTTCGTTTCTTGACCCTGAAAGGCATCAATATTCAGGTCAAAAAATAGTGTGATAGCGCGTTCTTCGTCAAAATTTTGCACTTGCAAGCGCATAAGGTGGTTACGATCGCCTGAATCTGGATGCACCCAGTCTGAGGTCATGGGAAGACCATCAAAATTGCCAAACGAAGCGGTTATATAGTTAAGCACTACATCGAAGGCATGATTATGTGTTACCTCATTTGCCCCCGGTACTGCATTAATGAGTAATTCTTGATTAGCCTGCGCTACTTTCTGGTACAAAGATGCAAAGGTTTCATCTGTTTGTATGTCGACCTGTAGCGGGAAAATATTAATGAGTAAACCAGGTGTTTGCTTTAATTTTACTGTGGTGCGCGAGTGGCAGGGCGTGCCAATAGATAGTATATTGTTACCATTAATTCTGTGTAAATAGCTGTATAGAACCGTCGCAAACAACTGCATAAGACCTAAGTCAGTGGAAAATGCAGCAAAGCTATCTTTGCTGAGCAAGGCGCGAAATTTCGCAGAGCGTTCTTCGCCAAAATCACATTTGTGTCTTAAGGTGATTGATGACTTTTTCAAGGGAACAGCGCGGTAAAATTTACTCGGAATAACAGGTTTGTCTAATTTATTTGTCCAATACTCTTGTGCACGAGAAAATCGTTTGTTTGGCTTTTCACTAGCTAGCCTCTTAGCTAATTTATCGGCTTCTTGTAACGCATGTTCACTAAAACTGCCAAGTCCTTCCGCGTTTTCAATTTGATCTCGTTCAGCAAGATAATAACAATGGGCAACATAATGATAAGTGACCTCTGTCGACCATGCATCTGTCGCCAAATGATGTTGGTTGAAATACCAAATGTAGTCGGTATCAGATAATGTTATGAGCGCGCAATCAAACAGGCATTTAGATAAATTGAAATTAATCAATTTTCGTTCACTTTCCCAATTTTTATAACTCGCTAGAGGATCGCTTTGACCTGAAAAATCAACTTGTTCTACTTTATATTCAATTTCGTCAAGTACATACTGTTTAGCTTGTGTGTCTAAATCGGTAAACACAATTCGCATTGCATCGCAGTTGTTAACTAGGGTATCGAACGCCAACCGAAAATGGACAGGTGAAATTGCACCTGCAATTCTGTACACCATGACCATATTGTAAAGCGGATCGAGCGGTTGTATCTGCTGTCCCGTCAAAATTAAGTTTTGCGTGGTGGTAATCGGAATGTTGGTGGCATTACTATGAAAAGCAGTCAAACTAGTTCTGCTCCTGAATCAAGGTTTCTACAAACACACTGACTGCGGTTACGTTTTTAAAATTATCAATGGTGAAATAAGCGGGAGAGACCTTCAACTCAAACTGTGATTCAATAAAGCCGACAAGCCGTAACATCCCCATTGAGTCTACGCCAACTTCTGTGAGCAGGTTGTCTTCATAATCTAGCTCATAGTCGTCTTCAATAATTTCTTCAACTAAATATTCATGGATTTCAAGTGCTATATTACTGCGTGTTACTGACATAAGATGCCTCTTTGCTTAGCTCTTTTCGATCAATTTTGCCGGAGCTTGTTCGTGGGAATGCTTGCACATTAGTCATATAATTTGGCACCGCATAAGAAGGTAGCCGACTTTTTAAATACTTACTCATTTCACTACTCAATACCTTTGCTTCAGGTTTTACTGTGTAAGTCGCGTGCAATTCCACAGGTTTGTCTGCAATCGTCACCGTGTAAACTGCAGCCTCTTCAATATTGTCATGAGACACTAAAATAGCTTCTATCTCATCTAGTTCAACGCGATATCCCCGTACCTTAACTTGTCTGTCTTTTCTGCCGAGAAACCAGATGATGCCCTTATTATCAACTTTTACTAAGTCACCCGTACGATAAAACGTCTTCTTAAACTCGCCGTCAAAATGCGTTTTTTCAGTTAAGGTGTAAAATGCCGTCTTGTTTAAATCTGGTCTGCCCCAGTATCCTTGCATCATGCTTGGGGATCTTACTAACAATTCGCCTATTTCACCTTTAGTAACAGGGTGGCCACATTCATCTACTATTAGGCCTTGGGCGAATTCACACATTTTGCCAATAGGAATGGCAGTTGCCGTTTGCTCTACATGTTCTACTTTATGATGCGTAACTACGTTGGTTTCAGCAGGCCCATACATATTGTCAAAGGTGACCTTAGGCAATATATGCATAATAGTACGTAAATGTTTAACCGGCATAGGCTCACCAGCAAACGTTATCCAGCGAAGGTGGCTCATGTCTTGTTCTTCTAGCAAACCGTATTGTGAAAGCTGTATGAGTGCAAAAGGCACAGTAAAGAGCACCGTCATTTGGCTTTGCGCAATCAACTGCGCATAACTCGCTGGGAGTTTTGTATATTCATCTGGAATAATAATGGTACTTGCGCCTGCCACTGCGGCTGCAAACCAATCAAAAATGGAAATGTCGAAATGCAAGGGGCAGTGATTACCGAGTCGGTCATTTGGCTGCACATTAACTTCGTTAACTGCCCAGCGAACATAACTAAGACAACTATGGTGGGTATGCATTATCCCTTTGGGATTGCCCGTAGTCCCCGATGTATAAATGATATAAGCAAGGTCGCTTTCAATAATATTTACTTCAGGAATAGAGTTTTTACTGTGGTCAAACACCCATTGCCAAGGTTGTGATTCGAAGGTTTGCGGGGAAATTGTTTGTTCAACGTTCTCGAGGCCAATAATAAAAAGAGGTTTGTTGCTTGCCAGTATAACTTTTGGCAGACGTTTTTTCTTGTTGCTATGGCTAAGTAAAACGTGAATGTTACAGTCGTTGATAATATCGCCTAAGCGTTTGGCGGGTGCAAAAGGGTCGAGTGGAACGTAAACCGCCCCTGCTTTTAAAATGCCATATATAGCTACCGCCATATCAATACATTTATCCATATATATACCAACACGGCTGCCGGGGTGAACATCTAGCGCTATCAGTCTATGGGCAAGTTGATTAGCTTTATTTTGTAACTCAGAATAGCTTAATTTTGTATCCAAACAAGACACTGCTTCACTGTGCGGCTGATGATGCGCATGGTGATCGAGGTACTGGTGAATAAGAAAACTCATAGTCCCAAAATTCCTGCCACTATATTTCGCTGAATGTCAGAAGTACCTGCATAAATAACGCCGCCTATAGAATCGCGTAAGTCACGCTCAATTTCATATTCGCTAAGATAGCCTCGAGCACCGTTAATGCGTATGGCATCTAAGCTCGATTCAAGGAAACATTCACTTAAATGCAGTTTTAACATCGCGGCTTCTAACATGGCATTTTTCCCTTCTTTTTTAAGCCACGCTACTTTGTATAAAAGTAATCTACTGGTTTCGAGGCGTAATCGCATTTCAACAATACGATTAGATATCGATTGAAATTTGCCAATTCGTTTGCCAAATTGCTTCCGTTTTCTGGCGTAACTAAGGCATTCTTCCAGTTGTCTTTCCATTGCGCCAAGTTGGCTAGCGAGTATGCAACATCGTTCCCACTCGAGGCAGCTAAGCGATTGACCAACGCCAGAACCTTCTGGACCAAGACGATTTTCTTCAGGTATAAAGCAGTCTGTAAATTCGAGTTCACCAATGGGCACTGTGCGTAAGCCCATTTTAGATTGCACCGGATTTTGCACAAAGCCAGGAGTGCCTTTTTCAACGATGAAGGCAGATATTCCCCATTTGCCAAGCGACAAATCGGTGGTGGCAAATACAATAACAATGTCAGCTATTGGCCCAAGCGTTATATATACTTTTTTGCCATTCAGCACATAGCCACCATCGCACTTACTTGCTGAGGCTTGCATATTATAGTTGTCAGAACCAAATTCAGGCTCTGTCATTGCATGGCAGCCAATGATTTCGCCTTTGCATAAGGCCGGCAAGTACTTTTCTTTTTGCTGGTCATTACCAAAATGCATAATAGGCAGCTGCACCGTCCACATTTGCGTGTTTAAAGCGAAACATAGCCCGTTGTCGCTACAAGCATAGCCAAAGCCCTCCATAGCTAACATGGCATTCATAAATTCAGTGTCTTTCTTACTGCTATTGAATTGACTTGGGACAGACATACTTTGAATACCAAAATCTGCGCATTTTTTCCACAAATCCATTGGGAAAATACCAGCCTCATCGCGCGCGAGCACGTCAGAGCTTAGCTCAGTTTTTGCAAACTCAATAACCGAGTCTTTTACTGCCTGCTGTTCTTTTGACCAGCTGAAATCCATAACACACTACCTGTTGATTGTTAGTTGTTGTCTATCATTCAATAGAGCTTCTTTTAGCGTGTTTACACATTAAGTACAGACTATGCGAAAAGGGCTTTAAACATGTTCCAATATTCACCCGCTGGCAAATCAATTTCAAAGCCACGTTCAATAAACCAGTACATGGAAACAACAATTAAGACAACAGCACCCAGTTTTAAGATAATAGGTATGTAGAAGAATTGATTACGCAACAAGAATAATACAGGTACAACCGCAGCAACTATGGCAATTTGGCCTGCTTCAACACCCAAGTTAAAGGCCAGTAATGAAAGTGTTAAATAGCTATCTGGGATAGGGTAGTCAGAAAGTACGCTGGCAAAACCAAATCCGTGGAATAAGCCAAAAGCAAATACAATCATCCAAAGACGCCCTCTAAATATAGGCGTTAATAAGTCTAGTGCAGCAACCGCGATTGACAGTGCAATTATCGATTCTACTAATCGTGATGACAGCGACACAAAACCAAGTGTGGCTGCGCTAAGGGTAATGGTGTGCGCCAAGGTGAATATACTCACAATTTTGACCACATACATAAACGCTGGGAAAAACTTCTCCTTTGCATGCCATTTATTTTCTTTATATCTTGTCAATACAGATGGAAGCAGCAGTGCAAACAAGAACAAAATATGATCGATGCCGTCCCAGATATGATGAACGCCAAGTTTAAACATCTCAACGTACCCTTGGGTAGTTGTTGATTGCGTTAAATCTAAGCGGTGTTTAGTGTCGTCGGGAGAAAATATAAAGGCAATGTTTCCTTCGTCATTGAATGTTCCTGTGCGCCAGTCATTTTCAATAATAATAAAGCCTCTGTGTTCAGTATTTACATCGAAAAGCGCAGTGTATTCAATATCAATATACTCCGGAACATCGGGTAAGTTATCAATAGAAAATGGGAAAGCAACGAATTGCACTTTTGGGATGGTGTGTAAGGAAAAATCGTCTATTCTGAGACCTTCATTAAGATTAATATTCATCCGCTCATTGAAGTAAGCCTTAATAACATCCAAATGTGGTAGTACATCTTCGCGAAACGCGTTTTTTTCGGCAGGAATATCCAAGCCTAAGGCCTGATTTAGGTCGACAATGTTAATTTCTACCCGTCCTGAAATAGAATCATCACTGATCGTTAAAAATATATAGCCTTGTTTAATATCGTGGGCTAGTGATGGCGCATGCCATAAAAGACTTATGCTAACGAAGAATGCTAATAAAATTCGTTTGTTTATTACTGCGAGTGTCATACTGTTAATTCCCTAAAGTAATTCGACAAATTTGTCATCTTTGTAAAGATGGGTGACTGCATTTTCGGCTTTTGAAGTGGTACTTCTCCCAACGAAGAATTCATGACCTGTACCACAAAAACGAATAGTCGTTTTACTTCAGAAACGTATTTCGCTAGAGTTTTCTTTACGTACCGTTTTTAATTCTATATATTTTACAAAGTGTTAACATACTAATGTCTAAGACCCTATCTGTCACCTTTTGCTAAGCATTTTGGGATAGTTTTTTGTCAACTTGTCCGTACAAAAATTAAGCAAAGATAAATTCTTATAAAACACCTCTACGTTTTTAGGGCAAACCATACTAAAAACTCGGCGTTGTTTTTAATTAAGGACATCAAAAATTTATTCTTAAGCCACAGCCAAAATGTAACTTTATGCTTAGTCAGTTCATCGGAAAAATAACAGCCATCGAATTATTTTCACTTAACTTTACGTAAACACGATGCTAAACATTTTCGACTACTATAGGATAGTAATTTATTGAGCTTGAAAATTATAAGTTATGTAAGAAGCGCTAACTCCTTCAATCCTATACTCCTGTATATATTAAAAGGTTGCATGAAATTTGTTTGTCCGAAATTTGAATAATAATGTCGTCATTTGGTGTATCTCAACCCCTAACGATCATTTATTGGAAACCGCAGCGAGTAGGCTTCCTGAACATGAACGGCAGCGTTCAGCGCGGTTCAAAAACACTCACCATGCTCAATGGTGGGCCTATGTCCATTTGGCTATGCGTAATATATTAGGTGCGTATACTCAGCATGCTACAAGTGACTTAAGGTTTCAGTATTCAGCTAAAGGCAAGCCCTCTTTAGCCATAAAACATGAGCCTGCTATATTTTTTAATTTGAGTCATTGTTCAGATATTGCTCTGTTGGCAGTGTCTGACTGTCCAGATTTAGGTGTAGATGTTGAAAATGTAAAAGCGATGTCAGACATGAGTTCAGTCGCTAAACATGTCTTTTCAGATGCAGAGCAGCACTATTTTGAAAATCTCAGTGATTTGTATAAGGTCCCAGGGTTTTACAAATTTTGGACTCAGAAAGAGTCTATAATTAAAGCCAATGGCGGCGGTTTATCTTTACCTTTAGACGCTTTTGACGTGGTAGGAGTCACGTCAAAAAAATGGAAAAACATTATACCTAAAACAACTCACTTTGGCCTGCAAACCTATTTGACTAGAGAGCTCTGTTTGAGTGAGTTTGGATTGTCTGAAACTCATATGGCTGCAATAACGTTCGCAAAACAAAGCGGTGAACAGATACCTAAGATAAAAATGCTGACATATTTGCCGGACAGCTTTTGAGTCAATATGAGTCCAACAGACTACCAAATGTATAATTAATAGTGCCAGCCTGCAATATAAGGCTAGCGCAAGGCGATAATGTCGTTGTGTTGTTTGTGTATTCGGGTTTCGAAAAATATCCAATCAACGTTTATTGAATCGCTTAGGCATATTGTTTATTCTGAAACTAACCGGAGCCGACGTTTAAGATATTACGCGGTTATTTTGTAAATATAGCATTTTGGGAGGTGCCGATTTAAATGGCGCATATTGCAATAATAACAACGGGTTTAACTGGCATTTTGAATGCTAGTTTTGAAATTGTGTCTAGGCTGAAATCAGAAGGGCATGAAGTAACTTATTTATGTCCGCAGAATATGCAAGATAGAGTTGAACACTTAGGCATACGCTATGTTCAATTGCCAGAAGTAAACTTTACGTTTTCAATCTTAGACAGCTCGGGAACAAAAATCGACACCTTTAAGGGTCGACTTAAGCATTATTTTTCCAATTTATTGAGCAACTACGCGCTTGGCAAAAAAACACTTAAAATTGATGCATTTAGCACTATATTTAGTGAGCTTAACCCTGACAAGTTGATTATTGATGTAGAGCTACATGAATTTGTTTTTGTGGCCACAGAGTTGAGTATTCCGGTGGTATTAATATGTCCATGGTTTGATAATAGAGTAAGGTCAAACGTGCCTCCAATGTCGACTAATATTATTCCCGGAATAAGCAAGCAAGGCACAATATTTGGCATATTATGGACATGGTTTAAGTACAAAGTTCGCGAGTTTGAAAGCCGCATTAAATTGAAGTTAACACTTAAAAGCGGCAGGCGTGCAGTGCTAAAAAAGTATGCCAAAGAAGTCGGCATATCTACTCGTACATTAATTCCGAGTATTTTCCCCCCCGTTTTTTTATATAGTAAATTACCTACTTTATTATTAGTCTCAAAAGCCCTAGATTTCCCTCATGCCTACTTTTCTAATGTTACCTATGTTGGCGGTATGGTTAGTGAAAAAAGAGCTTTTAACGACCTTGAATTACCAAATGCGAATAAATTGGACGATATTCTCAACGAGGTCCAAACCCATAACAAACAGCTACTGTATTGTTCTTTTGGAACAATGTATGAGGATAACATTCCATTCATAAAGAAACTGATGAAGGCGTGTAGCAAAAATTTAAAGCGGATTTTGTTAATATCGCTTGGAGGAAAGTTATCGCTAGATAGTTTTGACAATGTGCCAGCCAATGTTTATTTATTTAACTACCTACCTCAGGTATATGTCCTTAAGCATGCTCATGTAAGCATTAATCATTGCGGTATAAATACCATTAACGAATGTATTCACTACGCTGTTCCAATGTTGGTCTTTTCGGGAGGACTGTTTGATCAAAATGGCAACGCGGCTAGAGTGGCATACCATCAATATGGGATTAGAGGGAATAAACGCACTGATGACGCCAGCATGATTGAAAATAAGCTTAATTTACTATTAGATACTCCTATTTATAAAAACAATATGAAAAAAATAAACGCGGAGTATGAACAAGAAAGAGTCCTTAAGTTTAGTTCATATTTGGATTAGAGAAAGTGGGTTATACGAGTTAGCTGTGTTTATCCTTGCCACATTGAAAAAGCCACGTTTTTTGTAAAGGTTTTACACTAGATACTATACTAGGTGTAAGTTCGCCAGTTACGGCTTAAGTGTGAGCTAATATAGGTGTTTTTTCGTATGTTTGTGCATATAATATAAAATCGGTAGATTAACATGAAAATATATTCACAACTGCTGCTCTGTGGCGTTTTGTTCAGCTTCAGCTCAATTTCTTTTGCACAAGAAAGAGTCACCATTAAAGGGAGCGACGACAGCACTATTTATGCCGATGTTTTAGAAACGTTCAGTTCACCTTGGGCAATGGCTATGTTGCCCGATGGCCACGGTTTGGTGTCAGAAAAAACAGGCGCTCTATGGGTAATTGATAAGGCCGGTAAAAAACGTTTTACGGTTAGCAACGTTCCGCAAGTTACCGCCAGAGGACAAGGTGGACTCGGTGATATTATAGTGCATCCAGATTTTGCAGAAAACACAAGGGTGTTTTTGTCTTATGTTGAGCGCGATCCGCAGCGCGATGAACTAAGTGGCGCTGTTGTTGATAGCGCCAAGCTTACTATCACCAGTAGCGGTGCGTCGTTAAGCGAGGTTAAGCGAATTTGGAATCAATCCCCTAAAATGACCGGTAACGGCCATTATGGTCACCGACTTGCCGTGTCGCCAGATGGATTTTTATTTATCACCTCAGGTGAGCGGCAAAAATTCACGCCAGCACAAAACATGGCGATGAATTTAGGTAAAGTAGTCCGTATAAATCAGGACGGCAGTGTCCCAAAAGACAACCCTTTTTATGGCAATGGTAAAGTCACTAATCAAATTTGGACGCTAGGGCATCGTAATCCTTTAGGTATCGATTTTGACGCAAAAGGAAGGTTGTGGGTGCATGAAATGGGCCCGCGTGATGGCGACGAACTGAATATTATTGAGCGGGCAAGAAATTACGGTTACCCGGTTGTATCACAGGGTAAACACTATTCAGGTGTAGATATTCCCAATCACGAAACCAACCCGGTATTTAAAGCACCAATGGTCGATTGGGTCCCAGCCATAAGCCCAGCAGGTTTCATTATTTATAAAGGCGGTAAATTCAAAGACTGGACCGGACACGGTTTTATTGGGGGCCTATCATCACAAGCGCTTATCCGCGTGATTTTTCCAGAACGAGAAAAACGTCCAAGACTTAGCGCAGAAGAAGCCGCACGCTATGAATGGGGCAGTCGAGTGCGCGAAATTGAACAAAGCAGCAGCGGAGACATCTATATTTTAGAAGATGGCGGAAGCGCTCGTTTGTTAAAGCTTAGCGAGTAGCATAGCTATTTAGTGGCAGTGACACCGTCTGTTTGCATGACTGAGTTGGCACCCGCGCGATCAATTATTTTGATTAACGCGGTTTGAATGGTTTCATCTTCTCTGGCATCAGCTTGACTAGAAAATCGTTCTTCTTGCACGTCGCTGCCTTCTTCTAAGGTAAATTGAACCACGACTTGCGTTGCGCAATCGGGCTCGTCACCAAAGTATTCTATCGCAATAAGAGGATACCCTTTAAAGCCTTTTTTAACCTGTTTAGCGAGTCGTTTTTTAGCCTTGTCTACGTGCATAGTGATTCCTAATTATCGTTAATAATTGAGAATAGCATATTTGTAGCGTTTTTTTGTTGAGAAAGTTGCGCTTAAATTCTATATCGAAATAAAAGGGCTTTTTGTATTCTTGATGTCGCTTATATTAATTGCTTGGCAAAATTAACTGTTCAATTTTACCAATAATATTTGCAATCAGCTATTTGTATAAAGCTAACATACTCTATTGAGTACAAACAAACATAGCTAAATAGGCAATAAAACGGTATTTTTATACTTCCTTCGTATCATTACCACTCTAATAAAAACAAGAGGTAAGTTTGCTGTGAAACTACGCGCACTTTTTATATCCACACTCCTTAGTTTGTGTATTGCCAACACCGCCTTTTCTTATGATCGGATTACCGGTGCTCCTTTTGCTAGTCGCTCTGAAGTTATTGCGCAAAACGGCATGGCGGCAACCAGCCAACCCTTGGCAACGCAAGTGGCTCTCGATATTTTAAAAAATGGCGGCAATGCTATAGACGCGGCCATTGCAGCAAATGCGATGTTGGGCCTAGTAGAGCCAACGGGCAGCGGTATTGGTGGTGATTTGTTTGCTATTGTTTGGGATGCAGAAACTCAACAGCTATACGGCTTAAATGCTTCAGGACGCTCACCGCAGTCTTTGACCCTTGAGCATTTTACTCAAAACAATATTTCTGAAATTCCAAAGTTTGGTCCGCTTCCAGTTTCAGTGCCGGGCGCGGTAGATGGCTGGTTTATGTTAAGCGAACGTTTTGGTAGCTTGCCTATGCAAACTTTGCTAGCGCCTTCCATTCAGTATGCTCGTGACGGTTTTCCTGTTTCTGAACTTATCGCCTATTACTTTGAGAGTAACCAAAAGCGTATTGGGCAGTATCCGGGTTTTACAGAAACGTTTACGATTGATGGTAAAACGCCAGTAAAAGGCCAAGTGTTTAAAAACCCCGCCCTTGCTAATACTTATGAAAAAATAGCTACCGGTGGTCGCGACGTTTTTTATAAAGGCGACATTGCCCGAACTATTGGCGCTTTTATGAAGAGCCAAGGCGGTTTTTTAAGTTACCAAGATATGGCCGCTCATTATTCCGATTGGGTTGAGCCGGTGTCGACAAATTACAGAGGCTATGACGTATGGGAATTACCGCCTAATGGTCAAGGTATAGCGGCGCTGCAAATTCTTAATATGTTAGAACTATACGACATTGAAAGTATGGGCCACGATTCGGCCGAATACATCCATACATTTGTTGAAGCTAAAAAATTAGCCTTTGCCGATCGTGCAAAGTTTTATGCAGATCCTATGTTTAATCAAATTCCTGTGGATTGGCTAATTTCAAAAGAGTATGCGAAAACTCGCCAGCCACTTATTTCGCCTAAAATAGCTGCTAAACGGGTAGATGCTGGCATCAACGAAGGGGATACTATTTATTTAACCGTAGCCGATAAGCAAGGCAACATGGTGTCGTTAATTCAAAGTAATTACCGCGGTATGGGGTCTGGCATGATCCCGACAGACTTAGGTTTTGTGTTACAAAACCGTGGGGAAATGTTCGCTTTACAAGCCGGCCATTTCAATCAATATGCACCCGGCAAAAGGCCTTTCCATACTATTATTCCTGCGTTTATTACGCGCAACAATGAGCCACTAATGAGCTTTGGTGTAATGGGCGGCGGTACTCAGCCTCAAATGCATGCGCAAATTGTGATTAACATGATAGATTTTGGTATGAATATACAAGAAGCAGGCGACGCCCCACGTATTTTGCATACGGGTTCAAGTTCGCCAATGGGCAAACTCATGCTAGATGGAGGCTATGTGAGTTTAGAAAGTGGCTTTAGTCACAAAACGCGCAGAGAGCTTATTAAAAAAGGTCATGAAATGACCGATAGTTTAGGCGCATTTGGCGGATATCAGGCAATAATGTACGACAGTAAAAACAAAGTGTATTATGGCGCATCCGAGTCACGTAAAGATGGTCAAGCAGCAGGTTATTAATGAGTCAACCCCAAAAAGGAATTTGCGCCGAGCCTAATTTGCACGCGCTGTACTTGCTCTTTAATGTTGTAGATGATGACGTGGCAAGCGTGCGTCTTAAGTTGGTGAAATTACTCGATATATTTGAGAACTTCGACGACGAACACTATGAAGCCATGGTATCAGGGGCAATTGGCGTGGGCAGCGCGTTTTGGGACGAACTTTATCCTAACAACCGACCAATGCAATTAGGCTCTTTCCCCGATATGCAATGCGAAGATCGCTGCGCCCCCGTATTGCCCTGCGATTTATTTGTACAAATTCGCGCAGATCGTTTAGATATTTGCCAAGCCCTTGGCATTGAAGTAATGCAAACGTTAAAACTACATACTGAACTTGTAGAACAAGTACAGGCGTTTAGATACTTAGACGGGCGTAACTGGACCGGCTTTTTGATTGCTGATGAAAACCCTCGTGGGCGAAAAAAGTTTGAAATTACCTTAGTTGGTGAAGAAGACGATGTTTTTGCAGATGGCTCTTACATCCATATTCAGCGTTATCGTTACGATATGTCAAAATGGAGTAAGTTATCAGACAAACTCCAGCAGCAAGTAATGGGTAAAACCAAAGAACATAACATGGATGTGGTTGGGTCTGGCCTAGACTCGCATGCGTTTAGGACCAAAATTGTGGGTCCCGGTGGTGAATACCCTATATTCCTAAATCAGAGCATGCCTTACGGTGATATGAACACACAAGGGCTCTATTTTGTTGCCTGTAGTAATCATCCGCAAGCCTTTAAAAATTTACTGCATAGCCGTATTTACGGTGACGATAATGGGCATTATGACAAATTGCTCGATTACGCTAGTGCTGAAACAGGCGCTGCGTTTTTTGCGCCGTCTATACGTTTTATTCGCAGTCAAAGTATTATTATCTCTCCTGAAACCGAAGCTGACGAGCCCGAGTAACTGCTAGTCACTAATTGAGGCTGTAATGTCTGTCGCTATCAATATAGAAAACTTGAATTTTGCTTATCCTCAACAAAAAGGCATAGTCGATGTTGCTCCGCTAGTGCTCGATATTCCAAAGTGGCAGGTGGAGGCAGGGAAACGTGTGTTCTTGCATGGGCCGTCGGGGAGCGGAAAAAGTACCTTGTTAAATCTGCTTAGTGGTACCTTAAGCTTGTCGGTAAATGCAAATAACAAGGGCAAGCTAAGCGTTTTAGAACAGCCATTACATACACTGTCGAATCGTAAAAAAGATGAGTTTAGAGCCAAATCACTTGGTGTGGTTTTCCAGCAGCTGAACCTTATTGGATACTTGTCGGTTCTAGATAACATAAAATTGGCCAGTTTATTTTCACAACATGCACACAAATTTGATTACGATAAACTAAAGCAAGTACTCACTAACTTAAATTTATCTAGCGAGGTTTTACATCATAAAGCGAGAGACCTCAGTGTGGGCCAGCAACAACGTGTGGCGATTGCGCGTGCCTTATATCATCAGCCAGCCTTGCTCATTGTAGATGAGCCCACTTCTGCACTAGACTTAAGGTCGACGACCAAATTTATGCAGTTGTTGCTCAACAATACCCAAGAGCTAAACACTACCTTATTGTTTGTGAGCCACGATATGCGACTGGCGAAAAATTTTGATCAATGCGTTGCTTTGGCTGACATAAATTTGGCCGACATAAATAAAGCCTGCACCGAGCATACCTATTCTGATAATACCCATGCCGAAAGTAAAGCGAGTGTATTTTAATATGTGGTTAAGGTTAGCTTGGCAAAGTTTATTGAATCGTAAAGTAACCACTATATTGACCTTTAGCGCATTGTTGGTGAGCGTGAGTTTACTGTTTGCTATCGAGCATATTCGCGTGCAAACCCAAGACAACTTTAAGCGTACCGTCTCGGGCATCGATTTAGTGGTAGCGGCGCGCAGCAGTCAAGTTAACGTATTGCTGTCGAGTGTATTTCGTATGGGTGCCAACCCAAACTCACTGCGCTGGGAAACCTATGAAAATATTGGAGACAATGAAAAGGTCGTCTGGACAATTCCGCTGGCCCTTGGCGATTCTTATAAAGGCTTTCCAGTTGTGGGCACGTCGTCTGAGTATTTTGATTATTACCAATATGGCAGAAAACAAGCTTTAAAGCTTGCCTCGGGCCGTGTATTTGCTAGCCCAACAGAAGCTGTAATTGGGGCAAACGTTGCCAGTAGCCTCAGATTAGAAGTGGGTCAGTCGATAGTAGTTTCTCATGGTAGCGGCAGCGTTAGCTTTAGTCACCACGATCATCATCCGGTGTTAATTACTGGGATATTATCGCCAACCGGCACGCCTGTAGACAAGTCCGTGCATGTGCCCTTAATAGCGATTGAAGAAATGCATAGCGCCGTTGCACCAGTTTCGTTACGTACAAGCTTTGCTCGGCCTAACAATGAAACTAAGGCTAGTAAGATAGAAGCCTTAACAAAAGACAGTGATCATGACCACGAGCATGGCCATGATGATGCAGACTCTATGCAAGCCATACCTATCATAACGCCTGGCACTTACGACCTTATAGGTGAACCCAAGCAAATATCGGCATTTATGTTAAAGGCAGAATCTCCATTCGCTATTTTAACATTGCAACGAGATATAAATCGGTATCAAGATGAAGCGATATCAGCAATTATGCCGCAAGTAGCACTTGCTGAATTATGGCAAACATTGGGCAGCATAGAAACGGTCATGCAAGTTATTGCGTTGTTAGTGTTGTTTGCCTCTTTAATAGGCTTAGTTACTATGTTATTAGCGTCGATGCATGAACGTAGAAACGAAATTTCAGCATTGCGAGCGGTTGGCGCTAGCCCGTGGTTTATTGGCAGTCTTATTCAGGCTGAAGCTATCATGATAAGTGTATTTGCGCTCGTTGGGGCATACTTAGTGGTAACGCTTGCTATAGTGGGAGCCGGTCATTGGTTATTAAGTGAGTATAGTCTTTATGTCTCGGCCAATATCTATTCAACAGGTATTTTGTTCTATGCAGGCAGCGTTTTGGTATTAACGGTCGTGGTAGCATTTATCCCAGCGTTTACCGCTTATAGAAGCGCTAAGTATTTGTTTACATAAGTAACTGTTTAAATATGCAATTAGCTAATCCGTATTTTGCCATCCCAGTCTTCTTCATGTTCTAGTTTTTCACAGGTAGTAATATGATGCACAAGTGTAGTATCTCCAGGGTCATTTTCTTGAGCACGAAGGAACAGGTTTAGAGCGCCTTTAAAATCTCCAGTGTTGCGCATACTAATTGCTTCACTCATTAGATTTTTAGATGCATTTCTTGCATTAATACGTTCTTCACTTAAATGCTCGTAAATTTCAATGATTTCTATTGATGTGCTTTTCCCTTTTAACACGACTTTATCGAGTGTACGCGACGCGAATTCCATTTCTTCGCCCGCGGCACACACTAATTCTTTGCTAGCAAGAATTTCTACGCCAAAGTAATTAGTGAGTGACTCAATACGCTGTGCAACGTTAACGGTATGGCCAATAACGGTTGTATCCATGCGATCGTCCGAACCTACAGTCCCCACTACTACTGGGCCAACATGCAATCCTATGCCATTTTTTACGCCCCCATAACCACTTTTAGCACGGTGGTGATTATACAGTTTAAGTGCTTTTTGTAAGTCGAGCGCTGCCCGAACTGAATCTGCAGCCTTGTCGCTAATCTGTCCATTGGGGTGATCGAATAGCGCCATAATGGCATCGCCAATGAATTTGTCTATAAAGCCAAAATTGTCGTGTATAGGCGCGTTCATTCGCATAAAGTAGGCATTTAAGAAGTTCATGAGTTGCTGGGGGGACATTTCCTCCGACAAGCGTGTAAAACCTCTAATATCACAAAACATGATGGCAACATCATCTTCGTCAGCGTAACCAAGTGTTAGCGAGTCAATACCACCTTTCGCAAAATGTTCAACAAATTGTCGGGGTACGAATTTTTGAAAGGTTTGATGAAGCTGCTTGGCTTCATCGGCTTTTGCTAGCATAGCGCGGGTGGCTGAGGCCTCTTGCGCACTTGTTACGCCGAGGCTGTTCATATAGTCGTTATTAAGGGATAACGTTAACGCTTCGTTGTTTTTTTGCTGTTCGTCGGCATTTTGTTTTTGTAACCACCAGACCGCAGTAATAAATACGGCGTACAAGGTCATAAGGGCGGTCACAATAACAAAGAAAGTCATTTATTTTGCAGTAATCCTAGCAAAGGCTTTATCTGCAGCAGTTAAGGTGGCATCAACAATATCGTTGGTATGCATTTTTGATACAAAGCCTGCTTCAAAAGAAGCTGGCGCCATATATACACCCTCATTTAGCATGTTATGGTAAAACTGATTAAATTGAGCCTGGTTAACACTTATCGCTTGCTGATAATTGGTCACCTTTTCACTCGTAAAAAAGATACCAAACATACTACCTGCTACATTCGTAGAAAGTTTTATACCGTTTTTATCGGCCATTTGTTGAAATCCATCAGCAATGGCTTGGGTATTTTTAAAAATACTGTCATAAAAGCCATCTGCTTTTAATTGTGTTAAGGCACAAAGTCCGGCTGCCATTGCAATTGGATTGCCCGATAAGGTACCTGCTTGATATACAGGGCCCGTTGGTGCAATGTGAGTAAGAATCTCGCGTTTGCCGCCAAAAGCCCCTACCGGCATGCCGCCACCAATTACTTTTCCTAAACAAGTTAGATCGGGTTTAACATTAAAGCGCTCTTGCGCACCGCCTAATGCAACACGAAATCCCGTCATCACTTCATCAAAAATTAATACCGCACCATATTCATCACAGATAGTTCGTAAACCTTCTAAAAATCCTGGTACTGGGGGTATACAGTTCATATTACCTGCTACGGGTTCAACAATTATGCAGGCAATATCATCACCGTGTTCAATAAACGCTTGCTTGACCGATTCAATCTTATTGAAGTCTACGGTTAATGTGTGTTTAGCGACATCATCGGGTACACCTGGAGAGCTTGGAACGCCCAAGGTAAGAGCCCCAGAACCGGCTTTTACCAACAACGAATCGGCATGGCCGTGATAGCAACCTTCAAACTTAAGGAGCTTATTTCTACCAGTATAACCGCGTGCTAAACGTATAGCGCTCATGGTAGCTTCAGTGCCCGAATTCACCATTCGAACCATTTCCATAGACGGTACAATTGACGAGACCAGCTCGGCCATTTGTATTTCGGCTTCGGTAGGCGCGCCATAGCTGAGGCCATTTGCAGATGCCTTAATAACGGCTTCCCGAATGGCTTCGTTATTGTGGCCCAGTACCATTGGTCCCCATGAGTTGATGTAATCAATATAGCGATTGTCATCTACATCGTACATATAAGCACCATCTGCGCGGGCAATAAAACGAGGTGTACCACCAACGGCTTTAAATGCGCGAACCGGAGAATTTACGCCACCAGGAATAGTGAGCTGAGCTCTTTCAAATAGGATTTCAGATTTAGTCATGTATCTTATATTCTCTTATTAATAAGTTGATTTGTCGTTGTTACAGAATTTTTGCGTTTATTTCGACGAGCCTTTATTGCTAAACCAGTGCACGCTGCGATCGAAATCTTTCACAATGTTCTCTACGCCCAGGGTAAGGGCAAAAAGTGCCATTCTTACTAATACGCCGTTATCGGTTTGTCTAAATATGGCTAAGTTAGGATGAATGTTTAAATCGTTGTCTAGTTCATTGGCCTCAGCTCTGGAGTCGCGCGGTAAAGGATGCATAATTACCGTTTGCGACTTAAAGTGTTGAGTATAAATTTGTTGGTTTAATCTAAACTTCCCTCTAAATTGATTGGCTTGTTCTTGCGTAGCAAAGCGTTCTTCTTGAATACGTGTTTGATAACAAATATCTGCTTGCACCAAGCCTTCGAGTTTTTCGGTAATCGTAAGTGAATGACCTGCAGATTCGATAACATCGCACACTTTACTAGGCATACTTAAGTCTTTTGGCGAGATAAGCGTAAACTTTATATTTTTAAATAAGCTAAGCATAGTGGCGAGTGAATGCACCGTCCTGCCAAATTTTAAGTCGCCAATCATGGCAATATGCAAGCCATCTATACCGTGACCAAAGGAAGCGCGTTCTTTAGCAATAGTGTATAAATCGAGTAGCGCTTGAGTAGGATGTTCGTTTGCACCATCGCCCCCATTAATTACCGGTACGCGACTGCCTTTAGCAAATTCAGACACAGAGCCTGCTACCGGATGACGCATCGCAATAATATCGCTATAACCGCTTAATACGCGGGCTGTGTCGTATAATGATTCACCTTTTGCCAAGGCGGTATTGCTCATGCCGGTGGTTTCACGAACTTCACCACCCAATAGGTTAAATGCGGTACCAAAACTAACGCGAGTCCGGGTACTTGGCTCAAAAAACAAGTTACCTAAAATGGCCCCATCGAGTACTTTGGTACGTTTTTCGCGTGCTGCATAAGGCTGCATGTTGTCGGCAATAGCAAAAACCTGCTCCACCGCGCTGCGATCAAATTGATTTACGCTGAGTATGTGTTTCCCAGTAAAAGACTTCATGTTAGTTTACTCATATTGCACCGATAATAAATCACAAGAATGTACTTAATAGCCTACCCAATAGTGTATCAAGTTTTCGCTGTACAGGCTTATTTTTAATCCAAGAACCTTAGCGTGTAGACTGTAGTTAAGTATTGACATGTAACCTGTCTCTATCAAAACCCTTTCTACTTTCTTGTGCCAACAGTTAACATTACTACGATTGCTCTAGAGAAAAAGGAAACATTTAATGAAAAAAGTTAAGCCATACAAAAGCGCAGCTGCTGCCCTGAAGTCCTTAGATAACGGTGGTTGATTTTATAATGTACCTACCAAAGCCAATGATGGCGAAATAACATCGGCAGAGCTCAATAAGGTAGCCGGTGCTTTTTCGGGCAAACAGCTGATGAATTTGTATTTAGAGATGTCGCTAGTAAAGTTGCCAAATCGTGAAGGGATATTGTCGTCGCTTTGTGATGGCTTACAAGAATCTTACCGTCGCTATACCCCCATTATTTAAGCCCTGCGGCTGCAGCGAAATCAGATCAGGTGGGCGCTAATACTATTATTACTGGTATTCCCAAATTTAAAGATTCAAAAACGGATTTCTGCGGCTTTGTGATGGTGCCGATTGTTTCAAGTAACATAACGACATTTATGAAGATTCCAATTATGGACGAATATGATGTGTATGAAATTTGAGTTCAGCAATCGGACGAGATATTTTTACTCGCGCATGCTCGTTCTGAGAAAAAGTTAGAAGAAGTGCACACTAGGGTTAGTGGCTATTTAAGAGAATTGCAAGTGGATGAAGAAGACGATTCTGAGAAGCTATTGTATTTAGAGGCTTACTACTACATGCCTCTTTTACAGGCGTAAATGGCTATATCAGTTTCCATCCAAAATACAAAAAATCGCCGTTGCTGCAATAAAAGTATCAAGAGGCTCAGTTCCACTATTATTACGGGCTATGCGCTTCAAATAATTCTCCTGCGTTTGGCACCCACAGTGTAGTAAACTATTTAAATGAAACCCATTAATATTAAAACCTTTACCACGACCCTTTTTGCACTTTTCGCGTTTGCGGGTAACTCAGTGCTTTGCAGGCTAGCACTGGGTGACGGTCAAATAGACGCCACCAGTTTTACGATTATTCGGCTAGTATCAGGTGCCTTAGCATTTATGGCTATTTTTTGGATAGGCGGGCGTATAAACCGCAGCAACAATACGTTTACTCGTAAGCGGGTGTTTCAATCTATTCGTAAAAAATGGATCGCCTCGGCCATGCTGTTTGTGTATGCCGTGGGGTTTTCGTTTGCGTATATTGCCCTAGACACAGGTGTGGGCGCTTTGGTGTTATTTGGAACGGTGCAGTTAACCATGATTGCAGTGAGCATTTATAAACAAGAGCAACTGCCTTGGCATCATATTGTCGGTATCGCTCTCGCGTTTTGCGGGCTGTGGTTTCTAATTTATTCACAGCTTGATTGGCAAGCTACAAATTTATCATTATTGGGTTTTGTATTTATGGTTTTTGCAGGAATGGCCTGGGGTGGTTATACATTATTGGGAAGAGGGTCGACTTCACCTTTTATCGATACCAGCGCTAATTTTATGTTAAGCGTGCTCTTCTGCATCCCTTTGTTGGCGGTTTATTTATTCATGCCCGCAGCAATATCGGCAGACGGATTTTGGCTCGCAGTATCTTCAGGGGTCATCACCTCGGCTTTCGGCTATGCAATTTGGTATGTTGCATTGCCAAGTCTTAGTCGTGTGCAAGCTGGTGTTGTGCAGTTACTGGTGCCTATTATTGCCGCGGTTGGGGGTGCTATATGGGTGGGCGAGGCTATAACGCTGCCTTTGATCATTGCGCAAACCATGGTGCTAGGAGGAATAGCAATGGTGATGATAAAAGCACGGTAAGTTACGATTAAGAACCCGTAATAGGTAATTAATTGGGGTCCAATATTTCCGCGCTTATTGTTTTTTTGTTGAGAAGCCATTACTAGTTTCTGCATTAGTTATTCAAATATTTTACGTTTATTTTAATCTTTTCACACCACCTCAGCGCGCTTAAAGGCCATTTCGTCCTATAAGCGTGGTTGATTACCTTTCCGTTATGTATAAAAAATAAATAAAAAGGTAACGAAAAACATACAAGTTAAATAAAGGACATGATTATGACTTTTCAAAGAAGACCTTTAGATCATTCGATTCTAAAAACCTGAGCGTTACTAATTCTCGCCATGTGCACGTTCAATCAAGCCTATGCACAACTAGCCAATACAGCCGCCGGCGAGAATGTAGACAGTGATGGCTGTGAACTCGTAATCAACAAGTTAAGTGCCACCGCATCTGCCTCTTCGGCGATAATGGCGGCGTCGTTGGCGGTAGACGGCAATCAAAGCACACGCTGGGAGTCTCTTCACTGGGTAGACCCAAGTAGTTTAATACTAGATTTAGGCGGTACTTTTGCACTAAGTGAAGTCATCATCTGTTGGGAAGCGGCCAACGCCGATACTTATAAGGTGCAGGGTTCAAATGACAATAGCCAGTGGACCACTTTGGCTAACCTTTCTGGTGGAGCATTTGGTGACCGCACTGACAGCCACGTTGTAGCAGGTATTTATCGTTGTCTTCGTCTTCAACTCAGATCATTACGATCACTGGCTGGCGCACTATTGGGAATATCGTACCGCGCGAGTTCAATTTGAGGATCATGTAGCGAATGGACAAAGTCTCATCCGAGCCACGTATATTACCGAAAGCCAGCTAAGTGCCCGGGAATTTCGAGTATGGTTTTCTGGCGTCACCACTACCGGACAGTTCCACTTTAATCCTACCGCAAGCTATGTGGGTAGAGGCACATGGAACAATGATTTCGTAAAAACCAGCAGTACAGGTCATCAATTCATGTATACCGTGGATATTACTGAACAATGGAAGAACGTAGCGACGTTCAATACGCCTCTTCAGGTTGGCGTGAATATGGAGTTTGAGCTAAGTCAGTTTATAGCAGCGCCGCCAGCCTAACCATGTCTTTAGTGGTGGCATATCTGCTACATTCTCTGCGCGTATTGCACCGCAGTTAGTTGGTTTGGGTTTGCTCGATGCAGTAAGTGAATAGACACTATTGGTTGTGCTGGCTGTCATCGCCCGTCGATGCAAACCAGTGATTATGCGCCATCAACTGAACTGCGTGGCCAAACAATTTATCCATACACGGACATGTTATTGCATGACATGTGACCAGGACTGGCAGATAGCTTGGGAGAGGGCGTGGCTAGCGGCGCGGAATGGCGAACTACACCACTGTGGGGTTTGGGCCATGCTATTGACGTAATGGTTCGCGATGCCAAGGCGAATGATACATTCTCCATGGCAGGAAGTGCTGATGACATCAATCGTGTTGGCTTCCTATACGATGGCAGAGCGCGCAATATCGATGAAGCAATCCTATGGCACGGTGGTGAAGCGCAAGCAGCACAAACAGCCTATACAAATCTGTCTTCATCAGATAAAGAGGCACTGATTGCCTTCCTAAAATCATTGTAATAGAGGGGGTCAGAAGAACAAATGGAAGCGATATGAGCTGGCGACAGGTAAGTCTGTTGTCGGCCTAAAATAATTAACATGATTGTTTTAATACCGACATTGTGTAGATTGCAGAAAGCTGGCCGTTAATGACTTTTTAACCGCCAGCGTTCGTTTTAGATTTACGCTAAGCTAAAGCGCTTTTGCCGGTTATAAGGAATCATTCTTTTTATCTTTTTCTTCCCCTATTTGATTCTTTTCATCTTCATCTGCTACGTCTACAGTCTCTTCATCATTTTTTACAGTAGCCTCAGTAGTGGGCTTAGTTTCTGCGCTTTCTTCATTTAGTACTGCTTCGGGTGGTCCATCTGGAAAACTAAGAAAAGGAAATGGCATTTCTTCGGTTTTAAAGGTTAAAAACAAGGTGATTTGATAAAGATAAGTACTCAAATTCTGACCTAAAGGTATCACAGCTTCATTCGCCTGCCCTTTAAAGAGAAGTGTGATAAATTGAAAAATCGCGACCAAGGTTACGACAAACTTTGCCACCCCCGAAATTATGGAAAAAAGAACCATGTATAAACCTCGCTTCCAGGCATCGAGATTAGTTAATGTTGCTTTGGTTTTTTCGTTCATTTAATTCTCCAGAAAACAATGTTGTCGGTTGTAGGCTTTAAATTAAGGAAAGCAAGAATGACGCCAGTAATATTTTCAATAAAATCAGTCACGTAGATTAATTTTGTCGACTGCGAAATATGCAAATCACGAGTTATTACGTTTTATCGCCAAATTGTGACCAAAATCACTAAACCCGTGATGAGAATAGATCCTATCGAAATTACGGTTAAGCAGTTAACCAACAGAACACTAAACGTAAATAATAATCTGGGTAATATTGTTTTTGAGATAAGCACGCTTTAAGCGCCTCGAGCGAGCAGCAATTAATGGTGAACGTACCGTTATTCGAGATATGAACGTGGTGGTTTCTACAGAAAATTGTATTGCCGAGTTTACTGTTTTAAATGAAATGTTATTTGATATACTGCTAACACTTCGGATTTCTTATTGCGTATCCACTATGAAAAAATTAATCAGCAGCAAAACATTAGTATTAGCGTGTGTTTTAGCGTTAAGCCCCTGTGGGCTAGTAGGCGCAAAAACACAAGGTTTAGCTACTAATATAAAAGTATCTACTGCTTCTAAAGAGGCTTCACTAAGCCTAAATCATATACTCAACGAACACTGGAAAACCGCTAATCAAGAGCAAATATTCTTTCGAAAAGACCCCGATACGTTTCGCATGAATGGGCATTTGCCCGAGTTTTCAGCGGTAGCAGTACAGCGACGTGAGACTTACAACGCAGGACTATTAAAGCGCTTGGCACGCATAGATGTTAATGAGTTAACGGCAAATGAGCAGGTGACCTATCGCTTATTTGTATATGAACGTAACGCCGAGGCGAAAAGTTATCAGCAATTAGACCACTTTTATCCAATGAACATCTACGCTGGCTTTCATAGTTACTTTGCAGGCGCTCCGGCAAACATGTCGTTTTTAACTAAAAATAATTATGACAAATATATGCTCAGCCTAGCTGACTTTCCGCGTTATAACGCCGAGCATATTGAGAACTTAACTGAGGCAATTGACCAAGGACATACGCATTATTGTAAAAGTTTTGCTAAATACGACGCTAGTATTAGCAAACATATTGTAGCCGATATTAACGATAGCGTGTTTTATCAGCCTTTGTTAAATATGCCAAACCGCATTAATGATACTGATAAAGCGGCATTACAAAGCCAAGCCGCGAAATTAATCACTGAGCAAGTTATTCCTGAGTATCGTAAATTCCATCAATTTTTTACCGAAGAATATATGCCAAACTGCCGTCAAAAAGTCGGTATAAGCGCACTGACGAAAGGTGAGGAGTATTACCAATATTTAATTGAGTATTATACTACAACCAATATGACTGCTGATGAAATCCATCAATTAGGATTGGATGAAGTCGCTCGTATTCGCAGCGAAATGAACACTATTATCAGTGATTTAGAGTACCAAGGTGATTTCGCGTCTTTTATTCAACTTTTACGAACCGACCCACAATTTTATACGGATACGCCAAAAGATTTGATTGAAAAGGCCAGTTATATTACGCGTAAAATGGCTGCGCAATTACCCAAGTGGTTTTCAGTGTTACCACGCTCTACTTTTGATATAAAATCGAGCCCCGACGGTGGCGCTTATTATGTGGCTTCTGATGGCAGCGGCACCACGTCGGGGACTTACTTTATTGATACCAACAACCTTAAAAGTGAACCGCTATATACCCTTGAGGCCCTAACGTTTCATGAAGCCGAACCAGGGCATCATTTTCAAAGTGCGATAGCACAAGAAGTCGATATGGCTGAATTTCGAAAAACCCTCTACCATTCAGCTTATGGCGAAGGTTGGGGTTTATATTCTGAGAGCTTAGGCAAGGAAATGGGTTTCTATCAAGACCCATATAGTGACTTTGGTCGTTTAACCTACGAAGCATGGCGCGCATGTCGTTTAGTGGTTGATACTGGCATGCATGCAAAAGGGTGGAGCAGACAACAAGCGATTGACTACTTAGCTGAAAATACCGCATTAAGTATGGCTGATGTGATCAAACAAATTGATCGTTATATTAGTTGGCCAGGGCAAGCGTTATCTTACAAAATTGGTGAGATTAAAATAAGAGAATTACGCCAACTTTCCGAAGCTAAATTAGGCGATAAATTTGATATCAGAGCTTTTCATGATCAAATGCTTAAAAATGGTAGTTTACCTATGGCATTGCTTGAGGAGTTAACAATAGACTGGATTGAACAACAGCTATAACCTTATTTAACTAGCGGTAAAGCATCAAAACAGCGATCGACGAAGCGTTTACCAGAAGGCAAATTTTTTTATGTTCACAAACCTGTATTATTCAGTGAATCAAGTCAGCTGTAAAGTTTCATGCAATTTCAAACTAAAGCTTTTTTTTTGTAGAATTGCACGTATATTTAAATACATTCCATATTCGTAGCTAAAAAGAAAACCGTTATGATTTTAAAAGGACTTACCGTAAGCGTGATTGCACTATTGTTAAGTGCTTGTGCTTCGTCCATTGACGATAAAATAACAGATTCGAAAACATCGGATATAAGTAGAAATAATGTCGCTACTACCGCTAATATTGATAAGACTGCTGTTGCTGCGTCGGCTAAGACTAAAGCGACTGCTAAGAGGCCTGCCATCGCGAACACTATTGATATCAGTGTAAACTCTATGACTGCGCGAACCCTCAAAGTAACTGGCGAGAACGATGGCAATGATTTCGTTATTTCGTGGAACGATGTTAGAGCGGACGTCTATCGGGTGCTGTTTTGGGATAACGATGGAAATGTATATGGCCCAAAAACAACCTCCCTTTCGTTAACTATTACTTCTTCTATGCGTGAGTTGGGCGGAAGCGTTGTTGTTGAAGCCTATGATGTGCTTGACAATAGTGTGTTCAGCGCCCCGATGAATGTGGAGGCTCTGTAATAAACTTTTTAATTATACCCAGATCTATTGACAATCTAATCACTGCAATTGTATCGATTGACTAAAAATTGACCCCAATAATGCCACCATAAAAAACAAGCTAACTGCCAAATGCCAACCCTTTGCTTTAGCCACATTAAGCAGAAAAGCACAAATGTCAATCCTAATAGATTAAGTGTTTGAATGATATTTACTTCGTCAGCAAAGCTTCCCAACACTATTGGTATGAGTAAAAAATACGCCATATGACAAAAGTAAAAAAGGATTTTGTGGGCGTTGAAGTAGTCCCAAAGCCGCAGAGGTTTGTTCACCTTATGTGGTAATGACAATGAAGCAATTAAGAACAGTACAAGAAGCAATAGACTTAATAAAAACAATGGCCCTGCATTTTCTAACACAATGCTATTGTTGAGCTCCAAGAATCCCCACCAACCGCTTATTATGAGTAAGAATGCTTCTATCCCCCAAATAATCGGGACCAAATGAAAGGTAAATTTTTTCTTTCAATTATTAATCTATGCACGCTAACCAGTAAATCAGTGGCACTTAAAGCATAAATAATTCCTACAAACTGAATCAGATATTCAAATTGATTCATATAGTTTTTTTGTTTCCGAGTTTGAATTTCGAACACTATAGCAGACACCGTGTTAGCAATTACAGGTACATATATAGGCTTCTATTCAGCGAACCTGACCCGTTGATTTTAGCTCATGCAAAACTTCTAATACTGCGGTTAGCTATTTCGATAAGTTAACCTAAACTTAGGCCAAGCAACCATTTATTCAATACGATATTTTACAGGTGAATTTATGTCCTTAAGCGATAATGCGCCAGTACCGAGGACGACATTTGTGCGTCTGGCCAAAGAGAATATGCCTGTTTTGCCTAGCATGGGCGAGACCTCATCCACTGTTGCGCGAAGACGTATCAGGAGGACCTTGAATGTGGTGACCACGCTGCTATCTGCGGCAGGTGTGAAACTACTGGATCAATTGGATGATCTAATGAACGTTGGGGTGGTTGACAGCGCAGGTGCAAGTGGTGGAATCGTAGGTGGTGTTGTTGAAACGCTGCGAGGTGGCCATCAAGCACTTGATCGCGGTCAAGACACCTTGGAGTATGTTTTGGGAATATGTGGCTATGTTACAACGCTTGCTGGTATGTCTTTGACCGCGATTTCAGCAGCTCGCCATGACACGCCTTACCCTAGCCCACCGATTCCGCGAGTATGATAACTTCGACGTCGTTAGGGTAAGGTAGACGATCGGATCCTTCTGACTCAGTTCCCATAACGCAGTAATAACTGCTGGCGCTAACGATTATGACCATGCAATTGTAGCCAATATCCACATTGTCTTTTCCTCTAGATAGCGCTCAGTGCTTTTGAGCTTACTTACTACATCAATAGTTAAGAAACGAGACATTGACCATTTTTTTGTTGTCATGTTGGGCTTATCCGAAAAGCGTCTATACAGAATAGAAGTCGGCATAGTATTTCTAACAACATACTCATGGCAGCTACGCCGATCTAAGGCTCTAAAAAGAAACCTTAGTTAAGCGTCAAACTTACAAATTTATAGGCTTTTTAACCAGTAAATTGAAAGTTTAGCTAAAAAATAATTTCCCTATTTTTAAAAGTCCAATTAAATCATAGTGTTAATGATTGGCATGCTGTGTGCAAATAAAATTCAAAGATAAATCTAAACGAAAAAAATTACAGGAATTCAAACATGTTAAAAGTGCTCACTCCTATCATAGCCGCTTTAATGCTCTCTGGCTGTATTGTTCATGTTGGTGGCGGACCAGGAAATGCGAACCAGCACCACGAAAAAATCTTAGAATTAGACATTACAAATATTAATGTACTGAACGCTGAAACAGGCGCAGGCTCATTAAAAATTATTGGCGAGCAGGGTATTAGCAAAATAACAGTCGACGCTAACGTTTATACTATTGATGAAAGCGACTTCACGCTAACGCTAGTCCGTTCTGGCAGCAAAGCAAAATTAGTGGCTGATGCTTCAAGTCGTTCTGGCAATTCTTGGCATATTGGCGGAAATAGCCCACGAATTGACTTAATTGTAAAAATGCCAGCTGACTTGGCATTGCAATTAGATGATGGTTCGGGCTCCATAGATATTAAAGGTCTAACGAATAATATTGAGATTGAAGATGGTTCTGGCAGCTTAAAAATTGACGGTGGAAACAATATTCAAATTATTGATGGTTCTGGCAGTTTAACGATAAAAAATGCCACCGGAAATGTAGATATTGAAGACAGGGCAGGTAGTGTGACGGTTAACAATACACAAGGGAAAGTCACCATTGATGATAGCGCCGGCGGTATCAATGTTGATGGCGCAGGCCACTTAGAAATAATCAATTTAGGCTCTGGCGGCGTTAGCATTGACGGTGTAGGGGGTACCGTAATAGTTGATGAGTAATCATATTGAATATCTAATAGACTCAATTATCATAATATTACGTGAGTATAGCGAAGCTTGCGCGATCCCCATTCGATGATTCAGTGCTAATCCAATTACTCATCAATGCAATAATGGCCGCAAGCGATGCAAAAAACAGGCGCGAGCAAATGTATCTTTACTGTTGAAATCGGTTATCGGATTAACACAAACGGGCTTAGCGGGTGATTTCATCACCGTCAACGCTTTGCTGAATCGTGTTACCCAAGAAAATATTATGGCGCAACTATCAGGCCCAAATCCGGCTGAGGGCATTGCCGCTTGAGGCATTGGGCGCTAAACGCACAATCACTATTAATGGTTTAGGCGGTATAGGTGGTTTTACTGAGTCTGCAACTCGATTATTAAATGCCAGCGATACTGATATTGCGCCATTATATTCTACGGTTGATGCACACAGTACGGTTTACATTTCGTTAGAGCAAGCGACAGGAGTTTGGTGTACTAATTGGGACGGGCAAGATAGTGATCCCAATAGACTTTTTAATGACGCTTATACATCGCCTCTGATTACCGATTTTGGAAGATCCTACAATCCACGTCGCGGCTATGCAAATATAGGTTCAGGTAGCGATTATCCTATAGCTGGATGTGTCTCTGGGATTGTAAATGATACACCTGACTAATCAATCAAGCTTTTAAAAATGGAGATACTATGGTGTCTCCATTTTTTTGGCATCAATAGCAGCGATACATTCAACTGTGGCTTTTTAGCCTTTGCACTAAGTCACCCAATATCGTTAAGGCTTGTTCGAGTTTTTCTTCGTGCATGCCGGCAAAGCCAATGCGCAAATGTTGATCTTGTGTGTTTGTTGTATCGACATGAAAATCAGTTTCGTGTTGAATATAGACGCCTTGTTCTCTCGCTAACAGGGCTAATTCGCTTGCGCTTACGTTTGCGTCGCGAATACTCAGCCAAAGCGCCATACCTCCATCGGGAATAGCGCATTCAAAACAGCCCTGTTTGCTAATATAAGCAAGTGCACTGTCTCTGCGCTGTTCATTTCTGCGGGTAACTTTACGTATGTGTCGCTCAAAACCGCCTGACTTCATCCAATTGGAAAGTGCGTTTTGCATTAGCACGTTACTTTTGTGATTAATGAGTAGCCGATATTCAGCCACGTATGTCGCTAAATTTTTACTAATCGCCATTATGCCAATGCGAGCGCCGGGGAACATGATTTTTGATAATGTTGACACATAAATAACAAGTTGTTTTGGATCTTCTACCGCCATTGGTGGCAATGGTTGGCATTTGTAGTGAAACTCGTGGTCGTAATCGTCTTCAATGATAGGAATATTATGCATTGATGCTAGCTTGTAAATTTGAATTCTACGGCTCAGCGATAAGGTAACCGTAGTAGGGTATTGGTGCAGTGGTGTTAGGTATATTAAGCGAATATTATGCTTTGTAATTTGCATTTCTAAGCTTTGAGGAATAATGCCAAACTCATCTTGCTCTATTGCTACTATACCTGCACCGGCTGCTTTAAAAGCGCTAAACGCCGGTGGGTACCCCATGGTTTCAGCGGCCACGTTGTCACCCTGTTGTAGTAACAATTGGGCAACTATATACATTGCTTCTTGAGAGCCATTTGTGATAACAATTTCTCGGTCAGTAATACCTCTGGATTTTCGTAAGTAAATACCTACTTGCTCTCTAAGCTCCCTGTTACCGGTCGTATCGCCATACCCAAATTCTTTTACGTTAGGGCGTGATAAGGCATCAGACATATAACTTTTGAATTCATCAAAGGGAAATAGTGAAAGATCTGGTTGGCCACCGGCTAAGTTATATTGGTATGAATCGGCAGTATGTTTACTCATTCTGCTGCCCTGCCTAACAATTCTAAAAGCTAGCCTTTCAGCAATCTGACCTCCATATATAGCGGTAGTTTTGCCAACTGATAAATGATCAAGTGGAATGTGCTCAGCAACTCTGTACCCTACACGTTGAACTGATTCAACCCATCCTTGAGCAATTAATTCTGCAAACGAGCGCATTACCGTATGTCGGTTAATATGTAAATCGCTAGCCAATGAAATGGCCGATGGCAAGGCATCACCTGCAATAAGCTTTCCGCTCCGAATGGCGGTTTGGATAAGCTGTGCAAGCTGTAAATATTTGGGCAAATCTAGATTTGCACTATTTAGGTTAAATATCTTCATTAGCAGCTTCTGGTATAGTCACTAAATTCGTTTTGGTTGTTTATATTAGACCAATAATCTTTATTATTAAAGCCCTGACTTATTCATACAATTGTGAACCGGAATAAAGCGATGTCCCATTTAAAGATCCACCCAGTAAGGCTTGAAGACGACTTTGTTCGCCTCACCCCAATGAGATTAATGCATGTAGATGACTTGTTTCAAGCGGGCCAATATCCCGAAATATGGCAATGGACTAGCGAGCCGTATTGCTTAACTCTAGAATCTACAAAATTGTGGGTTAATTGGTGCTTGTCTACAGCACAAGAAGGCGATTTGATCCCTTTTGTTATTCTCGACAAAACAAGCAATAGCGTTGTTGGTTCCACAAGCTTTTTGAATATCGCATTAGACCATAAGGTACTGGAAATAGGATTTACCTTTTTAACGCCCGTCGCGCAAAAATCCCATGTAAATAGAAGGTGTAAATATCTATTACTAGCGCACGCATTTGAGACCTTAAACGTAAACAGAGTCGCCTTTATCACCAATGACAAAAACACTAACTCGAGAAACGCTATTTTGGGTATTGGCGCGGCCTATGAAGGCACCCAAAGAAACTGTAGAATTCAGCACAACGGAAACATTAGAAGTAGCGCATTTTTCAGTATTATAAAATCTGAGTGGCCTGCTGTTAAACTTCAATTGAAACAAAAAATCATCGCCCAATTTTAAGTGGGGGAAAACACCAAGAAGGATAGCAATATGTTTGTACCAAAATCTAACAGAGTAGATGATATAAAGGAGATACACGACTTTATTCGAGACCATAGTTTCGGCATACTTGTGTCTAATAGCGCTAAGCAACTGGAAAAGGATTTTTCCTTGTCTGGCACACATATTCCCTTTGTACTGCAGACAAATCAAGGCAAAAATGGTGTTTTATATGCGCATTTGGCAAAAGCGAATCCGCAGTGGCGAACGCTTGAAAACCAGCAGGTCATGGTTATCTTTAGCGGTCCTCATGCATATATTTCACCTACTTGGTATACCAACCCGCCAAATGTGCCGACGTGGAATTATACCGCGGTGCACGGATATGGAGAGGTTCAGTTATTAGACAAATCAGAATTATTAGATAACCTTAATGAACTGACCAAGACTTTTGAGCCTTCTTTACTTCTCAACAAAGAAACTATGCCAGCGAGATATATCGACAAGCTTTCAGCCGGAATTGTCGGGTTTAAAATTAAAGTCTCTCGTTGGGATGCTCAAATGAAGCTTGGTCAACAACGTAGTGAGTTTGACCAAATTCAAATATATAAGGAGTTGCAAAAAGCTAAAGATTTAGATGTAAATCAACTAACTAGCTATATGCAAAAAATACTTAAAATTAACTTTTTGTAAAAAACACTATAAAAAACAAAGTATCAAAATAATCAGGTCGTGACGTAAAAAGTGAAGCTAATTTTATAGTTTTTTATCTCCTGCTTTGCTCTATTGGCTTTTAATCATAGACAAAATGGCCATTGTTTTATTGGCAACACTAAGGGCCAAGGTTTGCTGTTTTGTTTCTGTTAATTCATAGGGTAAGTGCAAAATTCCACGCATGTGAAAGTCACTTTTGAGTAAATTGAAAAAATCTAATGAGGCCTCGTATGCTTGTTCCGCATTGAGCTTACTTTGCGGATGATTCATTAGCAGTTTAGAGACCAACTTTATGCTGTGTAGCGGGCCCGCGTCGTAAAATAGTTGAGCAACACGGGAATCTTGTTTCGATTCGCCAATAACAACCTTATACATTGCAATTACATTATCATCGTTTAACAAACGAATAAATGAAAGACCAATGCTACCGAGTATTTCTAGTAAAGGCTGGTCTTCTATGCAGACGCTCGCTTCTTCTACTTGGTACATTTCGCATTTACTTTCAATAACAGCATTGAATAAAGCGTCTTTATTGTTGAAATGCGAGTAAACGGTTTGTTTCGATACGCCACTTTCTTTGGCCACGGCATCCATCGACGTATTGTTATACCCAAGCGAAAGCAGCAATTCGCTTGCGCAGCTTAGTATTTGCTGTCGTTTAGCAAGGCTTTTAGGCCGCCCTGGTGCGCGTTGTTTAATAGTATTTGGCATAGTCATCTTTAAGTAATTACCGAACGCAAGTTTACATTAACTTACATTTATTGCGAAAATTTAACATTACTAGACTGTACAGTCCAGTATATTTATTCTAATATGCACATCTTAATGAGCAGTGTTCATCTTTTTACATAATCATTGGATGACTTGTTTTGATAATCTCTTTTCGGAAAAATATATGCTTGAGCCTACTAAATCTAATCTTCAACAAGACAATACTGGTCATTCAGGATCTTCCGGCGGTGCATTAGTCAATCCTAATAAAGCGTTACTGGCCACTATTACCATAGTGAGCTTCTTTCTATTAATTGTGCTAATGGTATTTTCAGGTAATCAATCTGCGCTAGCATTAGTAGAAGATAAGTTGCTGGTTATTCAGCAATCGAAAGTAGAAGTTTCTACAATAAAGATGCAAACAGCTTACACAAAACCGCGAGTAGTGTATGGGCAAATTGGATCGGTACAGCAATCAGATATTGGATTTGAGCTAAGCGGCACCGTCAATCAAGTAGTGATCATTGAAGGTGCTTCGGTGATAAAAGGGCAGGTATTGGCTACGCTTGACATAGCCCGTCTAAAAGCGCGTGAAAACGAGTTAAAAAGTGCATTAGTAAGTGCTAATGCCAATGCCAAGTTAGCTAATCTTTCTGCCCAGCGAGTCATGCAGTTAGTGCAGAAGAACCTAGAGCCTCAGCAGCGACTAGATGAAGTACAAGCGCAGTTAGATGCATCTAACGCAGCGGCCAGTGAAGTAAAGGCTCGCCTTGATAGTTTGAAAGTTGAATTGGCTAAGTCTTCACTACTTGCCCCTTTTGATGGTCAAGTAGTACGTCAGTATTTAGACGCAGGAACGGTGGTTACCTCAGGCCAAGCTGTGTTCTCTATTTTAGCCGAAGAGACATTAGAGGCGCGTTTAGGGCTGCCGGAGCAAACCGCATTTGGTTTGACGGTAGGGGAGATGCGTCAACTTGCTATGCACGAACAAACCTTTATGGCAGAAGTGACCTCAGTAGCCAAACAGCGTAGTCAAGCCACTCGTACTATAGAAGCTGTGTTCACAATAAACACGAATGATTTAAGTGCGCAGCAAAAAGCGCTGATGGTGTCTGGTGACTTAGTCTCGTTGACTGTCGACATAGCGGAACAAACTTCCGGTGCTTGGGTGCCCATTTCCGCTCTTGCCAGCGGTGTGCGAGGCCTTTGGACGCTGTATGTAGTAGACGCTAACAACATTATTCAGACTCGTTTAGTCTCGATTGACTTTGCCGATAAAACTAAAGCCTATGTTAGCGGCGCAGTTAATGATGGCGAGCAGGTGGTTGTGTCGGGAATTCATCGTTTAGTGCCTCAGCAAACTGTCACTAATGTAGTTGAGGTTGACAATCAATTCGTGCAAACCATACAACCCGCGCAAACCAATGCATCAAAAGGGCCTTAAGCTATGACCTCGCCATCATCTAACAATCAAATTAGCGGACCATGGTACACGGCTTTTTTCCGCAAAGGGCACTTGTTAGCACTAAGTATTATTATCATTCTAGTCGCCGGCATGTCGGCCATTAATACTTTGCCTCGGCTAGAAGACCCGCGTATAGATTTGCGTAACGTAACAGTGCTAACTAGTTTTCCGGGCGCTTCTGCTGAGCGCGTAGAAGCGCTAGTAAGCGATGTATTAGAAGACGAATTGCGTCAGCTGTTTGAAATTAAGGAAATAAAATCTACTTCTAAAGCAGGTTTTTCATCGATTTTTATTGAACTGCAAGACTCGATTGATAATAGCAGCAACCAGCAAGTTTTCTCCAAAATAAGAGATGCCATTGATGATGCAGCCAAACGTTTCCCTGCAGGTGCTAATCCCCCTATTTTGGAAGATAAACGTGGCGCAACCGCATTTACTGTGTTGTTGTCGATAAGCGCTAAATATCCTGAGAATACTCAACTCACCCAAGTGGGTCGAATGGCGAGTGAATTGTCTGACCGCATCCGCAACGTAGGAGGCACTGAGTTAGTGTTAATTTACGGTGAGCCAGTAGAAGAAATTACCGTTGTGATAAATCCCCAACAGCTAGCGTTAAGCGGTTTGTCTTTACAAGAAGTGAGTCAGCGTATAGAACAAGCCGACCCTAAATTGCCTGCGGGCGTTATTCGAAACCCTTATAAAGACATGCGACTGCAGGTATCCCAGCCATTAGAGAGCACCGCGGTACTTGCGCAAATCCCCTTGCAAACCGCCAGTGGTAGTTATTTACGATTGCAAGACATTGCCACCATAGAAAAAGGGCCTGCAATGCCTTTTTCTGAAATAGCACTATTAGATGGTGAGCGCACAATTTTTATCGCCGCGCGCATGCAGACCTCGGTGAGAGTAGATAAGTGGACACAAGGAGTGCTGAGTAAATTAGCTCAATTCAACGAAGAATTTGGTAATTCCTTTACCGCCGAGGTGGTATTTGAACAAAATAAATATACTGAGGCACGTTTAGGCGAGCTTACCAGTAACCTTTTGTTAGGTAGTGCTGTCGTTATGCTAGTAGTGCTATTTTTCATGGGCGCTAGAGCTTCATGGATTGTTGGCTTAGCCTTGCCCTTGTGCGCAAGCTTTGCAATATTTAGTTTGAGCTTTTTCAATCAACAAATACATCAAATGTCTATTTTTGGGATTATTATTGCCATTGGCTTGTTGATTGATAACGCGATTGTAATTACCGATGAAATACGCTTGAATCTGCTCGACCAAAGCATGACGCGTTTAGCAGTATTACAAAAAAGCGTGAATCATTTGTTCTCTCCATTGTTAGCTTCAACATTAACGACTGTTTTAGGTTTTATGCCTATCTTTTTGCTGGCGGGAAACATTGGTGACTTCATTGGTCCTATTGCGATTAGTGTGGTGATGGCATTAATAGGTTCTCTTGCCATTTCATTAACCATTATATCTGCTTTAGCTGCCCGATATTTACCGCGAGATGCCGACACTTCAGCTCCTTGGTATAAACGCGGTTATCAGCTACCGCAAGTATCACAAGCTTTTCGTCAGCTAATTGGTAAAGCAATTAAACGCCCGCTGCTGGTATTGCCTGTTGTGGTAGTGATTTGTCTTATGGGTTTTGTATTATCACAGCAACTGGCAAATGTGTTTTTTCCAAGTGCCGATAGGGACCAATTTGAAATTTATGTGATATTACCAGAAGGCAGCAGTATTGAGCATACCTATAACACAGCCCTCGAAGCAGACGCTTTTATTGCGCAAAAACAAGGCATACAGCAGGTTACATGGATGGTTGGTGCATCTACGCCCTCTGTATACTATAACCAAGTAATGAGTCGCGACAACGCCTCAAATTTTGCTAATGCCGTTATTACCGCCGAATCGGTCGCCTTAGCCGACAAGCTGATAGTCGATTTACAATATGAATTACAAGATACTCTGCCTCAGGCAAAAGTAGTGGTACGTAAGTTTGGACAAGGCCCGCCTATTGCTGCACCGCTTGAAGTCGACATTTACGGTACCGACTTGGCGATACTAGATGAGCTTGGTAAACAAGTGCGCGTTGCCATGACCAAAATACCAGGTGTCACGCAATCATTGGTATCGATTGCCTCTGGTGAGCCTGAAATTATCTTAGATATAAGCGAAAACCAGTCTTATTTGTCGCAGCTTTCGTTATCGCAAATAGCCCAACAACTTCAGGTTTCGCTGTCTGGCCGCACCGGAGGTTCAATACTTGAAGGGACAGAAGAGCTTAATATTCGGGTACGTATAAGTGAAGAAAAACGCAGCACACTTGCACAATTAGACGCTATGCCGCTTATAGCTGGGCAGGGTCAAAATAAACAAGTGGTGGGCGTTGGCTCATTAGGCACACTGTCTATAAAACCCAGTATTAGCGGCATAACACGGGTAGATGGTGAGCGCGTAAATAAAATACAGGCATTCTTATTGCCCAGTATTGCTGCGGTGAGTGCTAGTGAACAGCTTCGCGATATTATCGACAGCAGCATTAGCTTGCCCCCTGGGTATCGCATTAAAATGGCAGGTGATGCTGACGAGCAACAACAAGCTTTAGGACAACTCGCCACCTACTTACCCGTTTTATTGGTATTAATGATCACTGCGCTTATTTTGAGTTTTGGTAGTGTGCGCTTTGCGGTTGTCATTGGAATAGTTGCTGTTTTATCGGTAGGTTTAGGCTTTTTTAGCCTTTGGCTGTCGGGCTTACCCATTGGTTTCAATCCTTTGCTAGGTAGCGCGGGACTAATTGGCGTGGCGATAAATGGATCTATTGTAGTGATTGCGGCCATAGCGGCAAATCCCGAAGCGATGAAAGGAAATGCCGTGGCTATCGTTAGTGAAACTATGAGCTGTAGCAGGCATATTTTATCGACTACCTTTACCACCGTGGGCGGGCTTATTCCTTTGTTGCTGTTCAGCGAGGGTACATTTTGGCCACCACTTGCAGTAGTACTTGCCGGTGGCGTTGGTTTTTCGATAATATTGTCGCTAGTATTTACCCCAGTATTGGTGGCAACGCTTTGTCGCATGCGCGCTAAGCGTCAATCAGCTGGGAAAGGGCAAGGTAGTTTACAAACTTCATGAATAAATTTCTTCAATGGTGGCATACAGATTGTGCTTTTTGTAAGCGTTCACGGTATATTATTGTATGGGCAATTTTTATGATGTTGTTATATTTTTATGTCTGGCAATAATTTAGATTCTAACGCTATATATATCAAGGGTTCTGCTTCAAGCAATGGCTTGACTACTTTGTTGGTGGGCACAATTGTAGCCTTAATCGGCACGGTAATTATAGTGGCACTCCCGAAACTACTTTTCCTCGTCGGTATTTTATTTTTAAGCGGCAGCATAATCGCTTTTGTAATGGGTTTTTATAAACTGCGTGAGCCAAAATACAGTCTAGAAATTACAAAAGAAGCCATTGTTTACCATCATCGTAAAGGCAAGTGGCGAATTGAATGGGAAAACATACAGCGAGTCGATGTGCCTAGAGTGCATAAAGGGCTAGAACATATTGATTTAGAAATGGTGGGGTTTAGATTGCGAGACCCTGAACGTTTCTTAAATAATATTTCATTGCGCTTAATAACCCATTTACTTATGGAACAGCGCCCCTTAGTGACTCAAATCGCGATGAGCGACTGTGCATCAGGCCAGTGCTATGGCGATGATATTATTGACGACGTTAAATATAAATGTGAAGACGGCGGCATGATCACTGGCGTAAGCGCTATGTTTGCCAACAGAATGCGCAAACTACAAAAAGGCATTGGTTATGACGTTTATTTGTCGGTAAACGAGTTAGATCGAGACGGTACGTCTTTTGTTGCATTGTTGCGTGAATGTCAAGACAGTTTGCCGGTATCTCAAAGCGACAGCTCGTCCATTGAGACATAGCTTCTTAGCGCAATATGCCACTAGTATATCGACACCAGCAATAGATGTTATTTATACTAGTGAGACAGCACTAAGCTTTTTCGCAGCTTTGGCCACACTTCAATAACCTGGTTTATTTCAAGCAACAAGCTAGTAATCGTTTTGGAATGTTGTTCAAGCGGTTCTGTTTTTAACAAAGTTTGTGCTTGGTCACAAAAGACTTGTAGTCGTGGAACCCCAGTATAGCAGCAAGCCCCGTGTAGTTTATGAACACTCGCTAACATTAAATCTGCTCGTTGTTGCTCCCACCCCGATTCAATCTCGTTCGCGTGCAGTAGTAAACGTTGTGTGAAGGCATCTAAGAATTCAATGGCTGAATCTTGATTGTTGTAACAAAGCCTAAGCGCCATTCCCCAATCAATCGAGTTTGCGGTTGCATTTACAAGTTCCTCGCTCTTTTTTTCAACGGGAAGCTGTTCACACCAAGTATTAATTAGGGTAACTAAATTTTCTAACTTTAGCGGTTTCGATAAAAAATCATCCATGCCCGAATCCAAAAAATGCTGTTGTTCTTGTTCCATTGCGTGAGCAGTTACCGCGACAATTGGCGTACCTATATTCAGCGATGTTTTACGAATTAAGCGTGTGGCTTCTAATCCATCCATGCTGGGCATTTGGATATCCATTAAGATTAAGTCGTAATCGGTATCTTTACAGCGGTCAATTGCGCTTTGCCCGTTGTAAGCTATGTCTAGGGTTATTGGTGATGATTTAAGCCAAGTTTGCAGCAACCGCAAGTTAAGCTCCATATCGTCTACGGCTAATATTCGTATCGCAGGCAGTTTGTCAATACACTCATTTGAAAGTCCTTCACTTACTTGATAAAAGCTAGCATCGATATCTTCAAGTTTACGTGTAGTTAAGGGCATTCGAATTAATTTGGGCTGAGGTAAGGACATATCGTGATTAAATTTACTGGGTTCAGGGCCTGAATACATAAACACTATATTGATAATACGCAAGTCAATGAGTTGTTCGGTAATATCGCTTCTGCGTTCAATGCTTCGAAAGGGGAAGGAGACAAATACATAGTCACTGCCTACCTTGTAATCCCTTAGCTGTGAAACCTTATGCATGGCGACGGCCTTAAACCCAACCGCTTCTAATTGTTTTATTGCGGCTTGGCGCGACTCATCCCAGTCGTCAATTACATATGCAGTTTGGCCTGCAAAGCTAGGTTTTTTGCTAAGTTGAGTTGCACTATAATCGATAGTAAAAGGAATAGTAGCTGTAAAAATACTGCCGTGTGTTGGTCTGCTAGAGACATTAATTTGTCCGCCCATAAACCTTGTGAGCTCTTGGCAAATTACTAAACCTAAACCTGTGCCTTGAAATGAGCGGTTGAGGTCGTCATCTAACTGCTGAAATGCGGTGAATAGCTTGTTAAGATCTAGTCGGCTTATTCCTATCCCGCTGTCTTCTACCGTAAACTCGATGATGCACTCATTTTCAGATTGTTCGATAACTTTAGCGGCAAGCTTTATGTGGCCAAAGTTTGTAAATTTAAGTGCGTTGCTTAACAAATTACTTAATAATTGTTTAATCTTGAAAGCATCACCAAGTAAAAAGTCGGGTAACTTGTCGACCTCAAATATAAATTCTAGCTGTTTTAAATGTGCATTTTTCGACATTAAAGCGGCTACGTCTTCAAGGACATCGCGCGGCGAGAAAGGCCGTGTATTCAATGTAAGCTTGCCTGCTTCCATTTTTGAAAAATCTAAAATATCGTTAACAACGGTCAAAAGATCGCTAGCCGCAGAATTAATAATACGCACATGTTCTTCGCGTTCGAGCACGTTCTGTTTGTTCTCTAACTCTTTGCTAAATCCGATAATGGCATTAAGGGGGGTTCTAATTTCGTGTGACATATTTGCCAAAAACTGCGATTTAACTTCACTCGCTTTAATCGCTTCTTTGCGTGCAAGATCAAGATGCACGTTTTGTTCTTCGATTAATTCAAAATTACTGATGGTATCGCTTTCAGCTTGCTTCACTTCAAGTTGCAAATTGTATTGATTGCGCAAAACCATAGCTAATAAAAATATGCCTGTTTGTAGCAACAAGGTAAAATGAAACATATGCTGATGAAATGGATTGCTTGGCAAAATACCAAAAATAAACAAGGCGCTTAAGGTGGAACCTATTATAGAGGCTGTCCAGCCGACCAAAAGCGCCCGGGCGGGAACGAAACCGTTGATGAACGCATTGACGCATATCGCAAAATTAATGCTTAGAACCCCAAAGCCGAGCATATACGTAATAGTGAGCTTTACCTGTGGTAAAAAGACAGGGATAAGAAACGCAAAGAAGAAAAATAAGTTTACGTACAACAAATACTTCAGTATTTTGCGAATGTTTGCATTGTGCATATTGCTCGGAATAAGCATTAAATTCAGCAAAGTAAAGCTTATGCTCATTGCCGTGGTCATCGATTCGGCTCTTATATGCAAAAATAAAGTATTCACCCACTCAAATAGCAAAGCCGTGTGGCCACTCCAAAGCAATTGAAATAACAGCATTACGAATAAGTGAACGATGTACACGAAACCGAAAAATTTGTTCTTATACACAGTAAAGGTAATTGCGTATAAAAAAAGTACTAACAATGCGCCGTAATAAACGCCCCAAATACTGAAGTCGAGCATAAACAGGGTTTTATGGACATCATATGTTTGTAGATATATGGGTGCTACAAGCATCATACTGCTCGATTTAACGTATATGTATATCTCAAGCGGTGTGTTATTCGGCAAATTGAGTTCAAAAGAGGGTAAAGGGTAAGGACTCGTTTTTTTCTGGATACCGTCGGTGCCGCTTTGTATCAGCTTGCCTCCAGACGTGATGTAAACTTGCGCATTTTGAAGCTGAGAAAAACGAATATCTAGCATCCACGTATTGATTTGGCTACGATTTTCTATTTTTGCATATAGCCAAGCACCATTTTTAACAAAGCCAAAGTTAGATGTTTTGAACGTACGATAAGGCAATAAATTACGAGATTTTTTGAACTCTTCAAAGGTGAGCACCCTCGATTCTTGGTAATACACGGAAAACTCTTCTGACAACAGGCGCGACGTAAAACTATCATCAACAATGATACTGTCTTTTTCAGCCGTAGCCATAAATTGCGTGGTTAAACAACAAATTGCTACAAAAAATTGAATGAGTCGCTTATGTTTACGCAAGGGTCTGTTATGCTTTTGATTAAAATACGCTACCATGGGCGTTAATATAAAATGTACTGTGTAATAAGTATATATAATAATAAAGACAATACGTGGCTTAAAACTGAGTTGACCAGAGTTAACTAAAGTTTCACTCCGTATATTTAGATAGCGCTAGCAAAATAAAGAGTCGAGCAATATGAATAACGACACCACTATTAATAGTGATGGTATTGAGCAAATGTCACTTAGCCGTTTTACTGAAGACGCCTATTTGAATTATTCGATGTACGTAATTATGGACCGAGCACTTCCGCATATTGGCGATGGCTTAAAACCGGTACAGCGGCGTATTATTTATGCAATGTCCGAGCTTGGGTTGAGTAACAATGCCAAATACAAAAAGTCTGCCCGAACGGTAGGTGATGTTTTAGGTAAATTCCACCCGCATGGCGATTCAGCCTGTTATGAAGCAATGGTGCTAATGGCGCAGCCGTTTTCGTATAGATACCCACTGGTAGATGGTCAAGGAAACTGGGGGGCACCAGACGATCCTAAATCATTTGCCGCTATGCGTTACACCGAAGCTAAATTATCTAAGTTTAGCGAAGTATTGCTCACTGAACTAGGTCAAGGTACCGCCGATTGGCAGCCAAACTTCGATGGCACCTTAGACGAACCGTTAGTTTTACCGTCTCGTTTGCCGCATATTCTTCTTAACGGTATAACCGGTATTGCCGTGGGAATGGCGACTGATATTCCACCGCACAACGTACGTGAAGTAGCGAATGCGTGCGCACATTTACTCGATAATAGTAAAGCTGAACTGTCTGAATTACTCGAATTTGTGCAGGGCCCGGATTATCCAACCGACGCCGAAATTATTACACCAAAAGCCGATATTGTTAAGATTTATGAAACGGGCCGCGGCTCTATAAAAATGCGTGCAGTCTTTCATGAAGACAACGGTGATATAATCGTCACGGCTATTCCGCATCAAGCGTCGGGCGGCAAAATCATGGAACAAATTGCGGGGCAGATGCAGGCTAAAAAACTACCTATGGTATCTGATCTACGTGATGAATCTGACCATGAAAACCCTACTCGCTTGGTAGTCACTCCGCGCTCCAACCGGGTAGATATTGAACAGCTAATGCAACATCTGTTTGCCACTACCGATTTAGAAAAAAGCTATCGTGTTAATATTAATATGATAGGACTCGACGGGCGGCCAAAGGTGAAAGGCTTGTCGACTATCTTAAACGAGTGGCTCGTGTTTCGTAAAAACACGGTTACACGTCGACTACAATACCGTCTTGATAAAATCCTCTTACGCTTGCATATATTAGAAGCCTTGTTAATTGCTTTTTTAAATATAGACGAAGTTATTGAAATAATCCGCTTTCAGGATGAGCCTAAAAAAGTATTGATGAGTCGGTTCAATTTATCCGACAAACAAGCAGAAGCTATTTTAGAGCTAAAACTACGTCATTTAGCTAAATTAGAAGAAATGAAGATTACTGGCGAGCAAGATGAACTCGCTAAAGAACGTGATGCACTGCAATTATTACTTGGGTCAGAAAGGCGCTTAAAAACTCTAATTAAAAAAGAATTACTTGCCGATGCTGAAACTTATGGAGACGATCGCAGAAGCCCCATCGTTTCGCGTGTCGAAGCTAAAGCTTTATCAGAAAAAGAGCTGATCCCATCAGAACAAGTAACGGTTGTACTATCTGAAAAAGGTTGGGCACGCTGTGCTAAAGGGCACGATGTAGATGTAGAAAAACTCAGCTATAAATCGGGTGATAGCTTCTTGGCTAGCGCTAAGGGTAGAAGCAACCAGTTAGCAGTATTCCTCGATTCGGGTGGGCGTAGTTTCTCTTGTGATGCCCATTCATTGCCTTCGGCGCGCAGTCAAGGAGAGCCACTTACCGGACGTTTCAGCATAGTGGCAGGTGAAAATGCAGAATTTGTGCTGATGGCACAGGATAAACAACAATTTTTAATTGGCTCAGATGCTGGTTATGGTTTTGTATCTAGTTTTGAAGACATGTTGACTAAAAATAAAGCCGGTAAAGCATATGTGTCATTGCCAACAGCCGCTAAAATAATGTCACCCATTGCGATCACGAATGTTGAAACTGACGTGTGTTTAAGTATTTCAAATGATGGACGTATGTTGTTATTCCCGTTACGTGACTTGCCAGTATTAGGCAAGGGTAAGGGTAACAAACTAATGAATATACCTTCAGCAAAAGCTAAGATTCGTGAAGAGTACTTAACTCATCTTACGGTAGTGCCTCACGGTGCCAGTGTAAGAGTGGTGGCAGGCAAGCGAGGCATGCTGTTATCGCCTTCTGACTTGAGTCACTATTTTGGGGAAAGAGGGCGTAGGGGCAATAAATTACCCAGAGGTTTACAACGTGTAGACGACGTTGAAATTGAAATTGCGGTAGCTAAAAATCTTCCTCAAAACCAGCCGCCAGCTCCGGGTAATTCTGAAGTGGATATACCACCTGAAGAATAAGGTTTTTTAAATAATTAGTGATATCGATAAAGGGGAAACAGTTGTTTTTCCCTTCATTGCTATATGCATCAGTTAACCTTGGGCGCTGGCAGCATAGAGCTTGTGCAATTACCCCTAGTGAATTTATTCGAATAGCAGAAGCGCTTGCTCTTTGGTTTAGCGAAAACTACAAAGCATGTTATCTGCAGTCAAGTTAACTCTATTAGGCCTCATATTTTCCTTCAAATAGAATACTATATACATCCAATCATCTACATCTAATTATATAAGCAATAAGTGGTATTTATTACCGCTAGTAACGTAATACAAATATAACTCATACAAAAGAGTCAAATAATGATGACAGCTAGAAAATATTATGCGGTAGGTGTATTACTTAGTTCGAGCTTGCTAGCAGGCTGTATGGCAAAAGATATTACCTTTAACGACCAACAGAAACGTATGCAACGCTGCGATCAATATATAGATCGTGACCGCGATCTTTGCCTGCGAGGCGATCACGTAACAATTGAAGATTATAAAGAAGATTTCAGAGATTATACAAAGAGTAAGCAAAAAGAGGCTGACAAGGCTAAACCTAAGCTGAAACTACCAATTGTTGTGAAGCCGGTAGAAGGTGAACAAAAAAAGCCAGAAATATGAAATAAGACTGGATAAACTAAGGTAAATCTTTAGATTCGCCGGCAGTTGGTTACTAAAGTCGGTTTAAGTTTTCATTATTAATTTAGGAGTATAAAAATGGGTTCAGTGTTGTTTTATAAAAAGCCAGTTATTTTAAATCGAGCGGTTCAAAGAATACATGGGTAGTGCCATCCCGATAGGGTGTTTTCAATTCATAGCGTACTTTTTCGTGTTGTGTCATGCTTAAGCGCTGCTCGCTAATAGCTGGGCGACTGATATAGCGGCAAAGCCTTTCTAATTTATCAGGTTCATCAGCATCAGCAAATACTCCAGCATGAAGCGAAAATCCGGAAGTATTAGCTAACTGGCCATATTCACCCTCGGTGCTTGCAGGTAAGGTTTGTAGCGTAAATACTTTTTGACCTTGTTGTGGTCCCATGGCGATGCGGTAGCTTACGGAGGCCCCTTGTAACTGCAATAGGCTGTCTTCATCATCAATAGGAAAGTTAAGAAAACTGTTTTCCATATCCCGCTCTACCAAACCAACTTTATCCAAATATATGGCAATACGTTGGCTGATGGTGTGTACTAGCCCCACCATGTCGCTATGGGACGGTGTGTTACTTTGCATCCCGAATTGCTCCGTTGAGGGGTAGGTTTTGCACTGAATATTGTGCCACTTAAGAAATGCCTGAGCGACTATGTGCGTTGCCTCTAAGCTAGATTAGATGGATCACTTATTGAATACAAGGGTGAGTCAATTGCCGATGCAAATTAACACAGCTCATATTGATCCATAAAATAATGTATAGAATCGTATGCAAGGAGTCTTCAAAAAGCATGTCCGCC
>CAXMOM010000027.1:0-189609 GCA_964195425.1 Acidiferrobacterales bacterium | reverse complement strand
ATTGAATAGAATAGATATTTAGTCTATTGTTCTGATATTAAAGAAAGTAAATAAGAAGGATCGTCAACCTTTGAGCAAAATGAATATCAAGCTTTCTCACGTGATTTATATCACGCTGCTGCAAATTGGTTTATTTCCCTCACTTGCCAATGGGCAAGACCACATCATTATTCAACATCCAGAATCAAGTGGTGAGCCTTATTTATATAATATAGAGGTTAAGGCAAACCAAGACGTAGACTTTCAATTTGACTTATCACATGTTGCTGTTGCTCGTAAGTCTGACGACTTAACTATTACCTTCTTACAGATGTCAACTGATGCCCCAAATACTGTCACACTTGAAAAATTATTCAGTGTAACACCTGCGCCAATTATTCATTTATTGGATAATTCTACAACGACTCCCGAGGGAGTTATTACAGCTGTTTGGCAACTAGAAAAGCAGGAAGTACAAAGTTCAATCGATGCAATTCAAGCGCTTATTGAATCTGGTGATGATATAGACTTGCCAGCCACAGCAGCCGGAAATTCTGTTACATCGAGTGTACCCTTATTTTCATTTCTGGGGGGTAATTTATCAGAGCGATTCCGTGCTTATTTTTCAAGCGATTCTTCAGCTGATACGAATCCTGTACCGGATGAATCAGAAACTGTCATCAATGCTGTTGATTCATCATCTAGAAATACTAACAATACTCAAATTAATGAACTGCAAAAAACATCATTATCATTGGCTATAGTGCATTCACAAAAGGAGTTAGAGATACATAACGCTTATAAAAATAGTATTAATGAGGTCTATGAGCAAGTAAAAGAGCGTGCGGATAGCGGACTTGGACGTTTAACTGATATTGCACAAGTAACCCTTTGGGTTACCCAGAGCAAACAAAAACAAGCACAAATTCAAATGGCGTTGGATATAGCCTTAGATGATTATGAGGATCTAATGGGTTTTAGGCCTGCTACGTTTAACCTTTATCCTGATAAGTGGCAAGAAGTAGCCTTTCCAACGTTATCCGAGCAGCTTAAAAAAGTGGCGGTTCATGAACAAAAAGAAATTCGAGAGTTATGGCGATTAATATCACTTGAAAAAAATAATTTGTATCTTCAAAAACAACTGATTGAAGTAAGCAATGAGGTTCTTGATCAGGTTACTGCTCAGTTTACTATTGGACAGCGTTCGCTTGGGGAAGTCCTGTCGGCATATAAAAGCGTTTATGAATATGCGATCATTGAGAATGAAATGCATTACCGTGCATATATAGGATTAGCCAACTTGTATGCTTTAACAGGCAAACTCTCAACACAAGTACCTGCGCAATGGAGAACACAGCAATGACTAAAAGCGAGCAAGTGATATGAAAGCTGACGATCTCATTCCACAAGCGGGCAATTTTGTCACACAATTCGTTGCGATTGTAAGCGGGCCAAAGAAGTTTAGTACCAGCATTGATTTTTCAAAAGATACTACCTTTAAAGATGCGCTTTTATTTTTCGCACTCAGCGTTGTTATTAGCGTAATGCTAGATAATTTTTATACGACTTCTGCGGTTTCTTTTTTTGAATCAATTAAAAACGTTGTTATTTTTAATGTGGTGTTGTTGTTAGTTTCTTCTGCGATGATATTTATTTCTTGGAAGCTCGTAAAAGGGACTGCCACTTATCGCCAACAAACCACTCTAGTATGCTATTTTACTGGAATTAGTCTGTTGATTTGGTCAGTTAGTGCATTACTGAGTAAAGGCTATTTAAAACATAATCTTGGGACTGATTTTGAGCATGCCATTGCTTTTATCAACCTATTATTAACTAACTCGGATAAAACACGTCTACCTGAATACCAAGCGATAGCTGCAAATTCCGCCGTCACCAATGGCTTATTGATATTTGCGTGTGGGATTATTGTGTCGTTTTTATGGTTGTTGGTGAGTTGGCGTTCTTATCGCATACTAAACAAGAGAAGTTGGGGACAAGCCATCATTGCATTACTTGTATTCTTGATGTTGAGCTACCCGGTAACCTGGCTTTTCCAAATTGTGCAATACGAAGCAAGCATCATTCTGTTTTAACGCAAAAAGCTCAACTATCCTAAAATTAAGAGAAAAGTAATGGGCATTTTATATAGCACATTTGCTTGCAATATTATGATGTAAGCCATTGATTCTAATCGCAAAAACCTAAATTTACACGCCTCTTGCTACGAAATAAAGTCTACCAAAACTTTTAAGTTGTTCTCTCAGGCCCGACTTTTTTCAAGCTTAAAAGGCACCCGCCGGTGCCTCGATTTTACTATTATAATACTGCCAAAGTTGGCCTTGCTTTAATCGAAATGGCGAACTCTATCTCAGAAGTCGTACCATTAATATTAAGCCTTCCGTCTGGCGTGCCTGGGTCACCAGGGGTACCGGTATCTTCAACTCGATATTGTAACAACTGTAGCCCTGATTGATTTGAACCTTGCTGCCCATCATCTAGTAAATGAAGGTAGCGAGTATCATTAATTTGAGATGCTCCCCACACTCGTAGCATATGACCGCTGGTGCGGTTACCAGTAGAATCGTAACGGCCAAAGGCGATTGAAAGTCCGTAGCCCTTAGACAACTGATCAAAAATCCACTCCCATGTTGGATTTTCTCCCTCATTTGAGCTCAAAAATTCACCCACATTGGCACCTGCGGCAGAATCACAAGTACTACCATACCCATATTCGTCGCCTCGGCCTTGATGACTAAACTCTGCGTGAAGATTGTTCTGGTTCAAATAAGCCATCACACCTCTCATATTCTGGCATGTGCTCGAACCTGATCCGCTATCTTCGTCCAGTACACCATTACGCATGGTTTTTGCGTCAATTTGTGCAATCACACTGTTTTGCGGTATCGGCTGCCAAAACAGGACATCATCATAGCTGCCGACTCTTCCGATGCCAGGAATAGTAGCTTCGGGAAGATCCCACATAAGAGGTAATGTGTTAAATTGATTTTCCAAATATTTAAGCGTATTAGCATGAGCCATTGGCGCACACTGGTTTATCGCGCTTTGAATATTGGGAAAAGCGTCTTGGTAAACCGCAATTGGCGCAGCGAACCCAAGCCCTGATTGAGTGGGAACATATACAGGTGGAGGTGGTTCACTTATCGACAGGGTATCATTTGGACTTTGACTGGGATTTTCTGAATCACCAAGGTCTCCTTGCGCATTTGAAATAAATTCATTCACTTCAAAATCATTAGATGATGTCTGCTTCTGAACATAATCCATTATTTCAGTACTTACCGGCAATATGTTTTTTGACAGCACTACCACGGCATCTAAGGTGTTGATTGTGCCTTGGCGACCTTCCTCATTTGGTCGTAGGTCAATATGCGCAGTAACAAACTTAGTTTGGTGGCGCGTGTTAGATGGAGCTGCTGGTATATATAGGTTATCTACCAACCATAAAGCTCCATTTTTGCCATCCGGATAAATCACATTGATATAAAAAGCGCCATGACCAAACTTGCGCGCCAGCTTCTTCCTATCAACCGATAATCGGCCCCAGTCCGACCCGCGTATAGTGACATTGTTATACTTAAACTGAATTTGATCGAAGCTCACTATTGCGTGTTGTGGTTTAATTAGCGTCATTATTTTGGTTTTATTATGTTTCATATGAGTGTCATTGTCATTGTCCTGCTTTGCGTCAGCGCTATTTGTGAGGCATAAGCATGTTAGTAAAAAAGTAGTATGTAATATCTTCATAATTTTGTTCCTAAAGTGATGTAAATTCCATGTATAAGGGCATGTGCATAATCGAAATATCAAACACAAACATGCTCTTGGGTGAATTAGGAAAGTCTCTTCCTATTTATCAAAACAGAATCAAGCGATAAAAGCGGACAATAAAAATTATTTTCTTTGAAACTAACTCGGGTTTGCACGTTTTGAGGGTTGTTTTTGTTGTTGTGGGATTATTGCCTTTGGTTTACGTCTATCTTTCTGACTACTTAGTAGTCAATGTGTTAATTTGTTTCCCAATTTGAACCAGTTTCGGTTCGATTTGCACTAAATGTTGACCCGATTATGAATTAACGAAGCATTGATTCTTATAGCTACTAAGGGAAATTATATGGTTCACTTATTCAATGAAAATGTGGTTTATTTAACCATGCAAAATAACATAGGTAGTTAAATCGTGGTTCTGTTCATCCGAATTCTGTAACTTGACAGTACAATAAAAATTATACTTTAGTATAAAAAGTACTTGTTTATTATTTATATCGCTTGTAACCTCCTCTGCGGTTTTATCTTCTAATTAAAGGGAATTATATGAATAACATATCCATACTTGTCGCTCTCGCGGCGACATCACTCGCAACAACTTCATTCGCACAGGAAACCAGTCTATCAACTGGCCCGTCGCATGAGGCTTCAAAAAACTGGAACGTAGGTGGGGGCTTTCAAACACTATCGGTCTCAAATGACGATGAAGATTTAGATTTTGGTGGCTTGACTTTTTCTGCACAGTATTCATTTTCCAATAACTATGCGATTAGGGCTAGCGTTCATACACTTGAAAATGATGATTTTTCGGATTTCACATCAGATAGTTTTGATCTGAGCCTTTATTACGGTACAGGCTTATTAGATGAGGGTTTTAAAGCCTACATTGGCGCAGGTTTATTTTCTGATTCATGGGAGTTAGGTAGTTTTTCTGGTGATGAAAGCTTTTCTGGATTTTTATTAAGTGGTGGAGTTGGATATAGTTGGAATTATGTAGCTGTCGATTTTATCATAGGCGCACGTGCAGCTTCCGACTATGCCGACCTTATTCAAGAGGCCGGTGGCTCAGGTACAATTACTGCGATAACAACATCACTAGTTTTATCGGCTAGATTTTAAAAAAAAAAAAAGGACTTTTTATGAGATTATTTAAATTGGCTGCAATTGTGTCAGCTTTTTATTTGTCAGGCTGTGCGCACCAAATCCAGCTAAATCCTAAAACCGACGAATTTGTGCAGTCTTCTGCAAAAAGCGATGCTACTGTCGGGTACCACATCACTGATATACAACGAGAAATGAAAGTAACCACACCTGGCGGTGGCGGCGACAAGGTTACTTATACACCTTATAAAGATACCGAAACGGTTCTTTTCCAAGTTTTATCCAACAAGTTCAAAGACGTTTTCCTAGTAAAGTCGATGAGCGACGAAACCTTCATTAAAGAAAATGAAATTAAATTGATTTTTGTGCCAACCATAACCACAAACTCAAGTTCCAGTAGCATGTTTACTTGGGCGCCTACTAAATTTATGGTCACCTTAGATGTTAAAGCGGTAGATGCGTCAGGAAATACTGTTTGGGAAGACTCCGTATATGAAGAAGGTAATGCAGAGTTTAATGAATTCAAAAGCGACTTTTCGCTTTCTGCAAGGCGCGCAACAGAAGCAGCATTCTTAAAATTGGCTGAGAAGCTTGAACAAAGCGATACCTTTTAAGGGGTAATAACATGAAACGTTTATTAATATTAGCCTGTGCTTTTGCCTCACTTAGCTTAGGTGGGTGTGCATTGGTAGCGCCGCCATATCAAGCTTCAATCGAGAATGCAAAAACGCTTAAGCGTGCTGGCGCACCGCAGATGAATGTTGGTCAGGTAGATAGTGATGCTAGCATTAAGGCTATATCTCTGCGTGGGTCGAAAATGAAACCTAGCTCGGGGAATTATGGTCAATACATTGCTGAGGCCATTACCAGTGAGCTTAAATTGGCATCGCTTTACGAGCCCATGTCTAGCATGGTTATTAGCGGTAAATTATTAACTCAAGATATCAACATCACCAGTTTTATGACAGGCTCAAGTGATATATCCATGACATTCATGGTAAGTCGCGACGATAGCAAGGTATTTAGTAGAACCTATACTCAAACACACGAATTCGAGTCTTCATTTCTAGGCGCGATTGCTATACCTAACGGACAGCTTGCATATAAAGATCTCGTGCAAAAACTATTGAAACAAGTTTTTACCGATCCAGAGTTTGTTGCTGCTGTTAAAGGCTAAGAGTTTGTGATTTAAAATTAGTATGTAAAGAGGACGCAATAAGTCCTCTTTTTTATGTGCAAAAACAAGCAAGCCGTTTATACTTGTGGCATGATAAGAACAACAGAAAAAACATAGCCAGCGCTACTACAATGAAGGGGATAAGGCAAATTAACACTATCGACTAGCCTCTGTGACAGCTGTATTCGAGGTTTGTTTGTGGTTAGTCATTTGTGGTATTAAAGAAATTTGAGGAATGTTTGTCGCTGAGGTTGGTGAGTAAGCTGACTGTTAATTTGCTACCCAATTTGAACCAGTTTCGGTTCGATTTGCACTAAATGTTGACCCTATTATGAATTAACGAAGCATTGATTCTTATAGCTACTAAGGGAAATTGTATGGTTCACTTTTTCAATGCAAATGTGGTTTATTTAACCATGCAAAATAACACAGACCGTTTTGGGCAGTTACCTGTTTAGACTTGGCCGACATCATATGAAAGCCAGTAATTACAGAATACTCCGTGAACGAGCGTTTGCTGAGTGGAGCAGGGCTAGTTGTGTCCAGAATTTGGCATAATCTACTGAAAACAAATTCTTACCATTTCAATTTATTAAGTTGACAGTGCCTGGGCTAGGGTTAGTTGCGTCTAGAATTTGGCAGGGGCTACGGAGAATTTGTTCTCGCCAACTGACTTCGATAAGTTGACAGTACCTATGGAGACTGTGTTCCTTGACAGCAGGATTGTCAAAGAGATCAACTTCAGTGAAGTTCGAGCAAACGTTGAGCTTTAAAATAAACTAAAGACCCAAACCAGAACTGGCTTGACGATGAAGGTCATGGCGAGGACGGCAGCTATTAAAGAGGTTGCCCCCCCCCACCAACCAACAAGAAGTTTCTTTCCTGCTTCTTTCGATTCGGTATCACTTGATAGCATCAACAAGCCACCAAGAAGCGTGAAAAGCACGTAAGCTGATCCAACCCACCATATAATTTCAATCGCTTCGTTTGGCATATTGATATTTACCCTCAAACGGAGTATACGGCAAATTAATACTATCGACTAGCCTCAGTGACAGCTGTATTTGCGGGTGGTTTTGTGGTTCACTTGTTGAATGCAAATGTGGGTCATTCAACGCTGCAAATTAACAATTTACCACCGCCAGCGCAGCAAAATTTGCACTTTCATCAAGCGACAGATTGCCAGCTTTTCAGTTTTTCAGCCTCGACCTACCCGCAAAAATCTTTCAAAAACTTCACCCCCAACCCAACCTGAGTGCTCCATAGTTGCAGCCTCCGACAAAATTTCGGCAGACGGATGTCTAGGTAATGAGCAGAGATCAAGATCACGCAGTGGCTGACTGAGCACAAAAGAGCAGCACAGGGCTTTTCCAACGAAAATGGAATGGACCCAAAATCCATAAGTCGGCGGGTCTGAGGTAACTCTATGATATATATCAGAAAAATGGTGGCCCCTCCCTGACTCGAACAGGGGACCTGACGATTATGAGTCGTATGCTCTAACCAACTGAGCTAAGGGGCCACATTTTGAAAGCTTATGTTTGCTTGATACTTTAGCAGTGCTTACTTAGGTCATTTGAGCGAGAAGCCCTAACAGTCTGAACAAGTAGGCCTTGGTCTAAAGCGGTGCGAAGTATAAATAGTTTTTGAGTGAAAGTCATTACCATTTATCGCCTTTTTTACTTAATTAGTACTTATGTTGTTGCTTAGACTAAAGTTTGGCGAATATCTGCCGTCATATAAGAAGATTAATTGAGAAAATTTGCTGTGTTTACTAAGCGTTGAGTACTAAAACGCGCTATAGGGTAACAAGCAAAACATTATTTACTTAAAGGGTAGTCAAGATATATGAAAGAAGATCCGTATATTCTAAGTGGTAGAAACACAATCATACATAAACACCGCAAGGTCGACCTGTTAATCATAAATAGTCGTCAAGACCCGGTGCTCGTTGTTGTACACAATGGGCTTGAAGAATACACTGGAGAAGTCCCGCAGAATAAACTCGAGGCTAAGCGTATGGATGTTGCTATGGTAGATATTTCTTCCTCTGATAATTTTGGTGATTATAAAAACTTATTGTTTGTGCAGACTTTAAATAACAAAGAGTTTAAAATAGATTATTCAAAGAAAGGGACTAATTATTTCATCACCATCCATCAAGAAAGCACCTTTTAAATTCAGATTCGTTAAAAACCTGAGCCAATTTTTTATTGGCCTTTTGTTTTTGAGCTCATTATTTTTTGTCGCTGAATATCTGCTACTTCAGTTTGAAATAAATATCCCACCAGCTTTACTTGGTATAGCCGTTTTATTCTGCGCTTTGTTGTTGTTTAAGCACGTGCCAAAAGCCATTTCTACAGCTGCCGACCCTTTGCTGGCGCATATGTCTTTATTCTTTATTCCAGCCATTGTCGCTATCGTGAATTTTTTTGATTTAATTACTGCATTTTCCTTGGCTCTATTTCTTTCTATAGTTGTGTCGACATTGTTTAGTTTGGCTATTACCGCATGGATTAGTCAACGACTAATGCATATGCTAAATCCTGCAGAGGTAAACAGCGATAAACCGCCAAGTAAGGTAAATTGATATGTTTAGCGTACTAAATGATATTAATTGGTTGGCGACGCTTTTTTGGCTGATTGTTACGCTTATAATTTATTTCGGCGCATTACACCTCCATAGAATAACCAGTCATTTATGGTTTATACATCCTGTTTTACATCCGCTTATAGTTAGCACATCGCTTGTAATATTATTGCAAACACTCACCCGTACTAGCGTTTTGGAATATCAAGATTACACGCATTTATGGTCTGTTTTACTTGGCCCAGCCACTGTTGCGTTAGCGGTACCCTTATACAAACAACTAAGTATTTTAATGAAAATGAGCTGGCGGGTATTAGTCCCTATTTCAGTGGCGGGTATGCTATCACCGGTCTTATCATGGACATGTTTGTATTTACTCGACACACCGCTTAATTTACAAATGACTATTTTAGTTAAATCTATTACTACACCACTGGCAATAGATGCGGCCGGCGCGATAGGCGGTATACCGTCATTGGCGGCTGTTTTTGTTATTAGTACAGGTATTGTGGGGGCTATTTGTGGTCCTGCATTATTCAAGTTAATTGGCGTAAACAATCAAGCCGCCCAGGGCACCGCTTTAGGCGCCGTTGCTCATGCAATAGGTACAGCGCGCGCAATTTCAATTAGTGAACAGTGCACAGCCTTCGCCACTTTAGCGCTTTGCGTGAATGGCATTGCCACCTCTTTATTACTGCCCATATTATTCGCGTAAAACCACTTGTAAAGTGGTTTTGTAAGCGTAATTCAAACCTAAAGTCAGCCATCGTTTTGCCGATACAGTCATATTGAAAATAAACTCACTTGGTCTACCCATTTATGCTGTCAGTACTCATATGTGACGACTCGCTAGTTGCACGTAAGCAAGTCGCTAAATGTCTTCCACAAGATATGAACGGCACAATTCACTTTGCTAAGCATGGTGAACAAGCGATTACCGCTATATTAGATGGCAATGTTGACCTGTTACTGCTAGATCTAAACATGCCTGTGCTAGACGGTTATGGCACTTTAGAACGAATCAAAGAACTTGAGTTAGGTACAAAGACCATCGTTGTATCAGGCGACATTCAGCCTGAAGCTAGAAAAAGAGTTGCCGAGCTTGGCGCAATCGATTTTATTCAAAAACCGGTTACCAATGAACAGTTAGCCGCAGTATTACAAAAGCACCACATTCTACACCCACAAGAACAAGCAGTATCGACGGTATTTGAGCTCGATGAAGTTGTGAGAGATTGTTATCAAGAAGTCGTTAACATAGCTATGGGGCAGGCTGGTGATCACCTAGCCAGAATAATGGGCGTGTTTGTAAAGCTACCCATTCCAAACGTAAATCTAATTGAAGTATCTGAATTACATATGATGCTCTCTGATGTGGGTAAAGCAGACACCACCTCGGGTGTTTGCCAAGGATTCTTGGGTGATGGCATTAGTGGCGAAGCGCTATTTATTTTAAGCGATTCGAGTTTCACTGATGTCGCAAAAATACTCAATATCGAAGGTGACGTAGACGACCAACTGCAGCTAGAGCTTCTTATGGATGCCGCCAGTTTATTAATTGGGACTTGCCTAACGGGCATTGCTAAACAGCTTGATATGCAGTTTCGACAGGGTCATCCGGTCGTGCTGGGGCAGCATCAAAGTGTCCAAGAGTTGATAAATACAAACAAAAGCGGATGGCGTAAAACTTTAGCGATAGAAGTGAGCTATGGACTGGAAGGTTTTGATATTATCTGCGATTTAATCTTATTATTCACTGAAGAATCGATGGCTATGATGAACGCTAAACTTGCTCACTTACTTGAGGACTAGCATGACCGATACAAACGCAAGCCCAAAAATAAAAAACGATGCCTTAGAAGAGCTACTTGAATTTCATTGGATGATGAACATGATCCAAACAGTCGATGTGGGCATTGTTGTGTTTAATCGTGACTTTGAAATCAAAGTGTGGAACGGCTTTATGGAGGCTCATTCGGGATTATTGCCTTCAGATGTCCGTGATGTGAATTTGTTTTCACTCTTTCCAGATATTTCACCTAACTGGATGAAAGCTAAAACACACCCTGTATTTGAACTTAGTACTCGTGCCTTCATTACATGGGAGCAACGACCCTATTTATTTAAGTTTCGAAACTATAGGCCTATTACTAGCAATGCTCCTTACATGTATCAGAACGTGGTGTTTTCGCCCTTAGTTTCGGCAACGGGCAGTGTCGATAATGTGTGCATGATGATATACGATATGACCGATGCAGCCTCTGCAAAAAAACAGCTGATGTCGTTACAAGTCAGTCAAAATGAAATGAAAGAGCGTAGCAACAAATAATCATTTCAATTAAAAGTAAACTCGTATTCTATCTTCCCATCATTTTGGTACAGCTTTTGCAACACACTCGTCAATTGTAAGTATTTAATTGCACAAGGCATAAGGCATAAGCGCAAAGTGATCAGCATATCTCGTTATATTTTAGGTTTACTCTTGGCATTGATGCTATTAATGTTAAATGCCTGTGGTGGCGGCAGCGATGGTGTTACGGCGCCCGATGTAAATCCTCCGCCGGTTCCTATAAGAGTTAATGCTGGTGCTAGCGCAAGCGTTGATGAAAACCAAACGATCAACTTACTTGGCGGAAGCAGTGGCGGAGAAGGTGCGCCCACCTATGAATGGCAAACCGATACTAGCGTGCAAATAACACATGCCGATACGAGTATTACCAATGCGATATTAGTTACGCCAAGCGTTACCCAAGTTACTATGTTTTCGGTCACGTTAGTTGCTACAGATACCGCAGGTGCGCAGCAATCCGATACAATCACTATAACGGTTAATCCTATAAACATTCCTCCTACGGCTATTGTACAAGCCAATCAGATAGAAGGTTATAGTAACAATCAGTTTCCCGTTACCTCATCAATTATACTCGATGGCAGTGCCAGTTCCGATGCCGATCCACAAACAAATGACGCGGCTATTGTTGCCTATAATTGGCAACAAATTGCCGGACCAAGTTTGCTGGCAGGTATTAATTCTACGCTTTCTACTATTACCTTAGTTTCACCTACAATTAACGAAAATCAACAAGCTACGTTTAGATTAACGGTAACTGATCAAGAACAAGCAAGCAGCAGTATTGACAGCACTATAACTCTTTTGGCTCAGCAGCAGTCCAATGTAGAAGTAGAAGCGACTCCTGTGAGAAGTGTATTTTCGGGAGAATTAGTCATGTTGTCGGCAACCGTCAGCAGTCTTGCTCCTGACGCAAGGCCCTTTTCTGCGCAATGGACGCAAAATGGCGCAGCAAATACCAACGCGCAGCTAAACGATCCCACGGCTTTTATTACTGTGGCCACGAGTCCATTAGTGCTTACCGACACTACTATTGCCTACCAAATTACCGCCACTGATAGTTTTCGCAATAGTGACAGTAATCAGGTAGATGGTGTAGTGTTTGCTCCTGTTACGCGCGTAATTAACGACTCGGGTGTAACATCATTCGCTAATGAAACACAGCTTAGTATGCTTCATCAAAATGATTATCCTGGCCAAGATGCTAGCTATGGCGCAGACCGACAAACGGCATCAGGCCAAGTCATTAAAGTGGGTGAAGGCGAACAAGGGTTTGACTTTACGCGGCTCGACAATAATGGCGATGCTATTGAAAACCCGAGTTTTGTATTTGCATGTGTACGTGACAATGTGACTGGTTTAGTCTGGCAAGTAAAAGAAAACCAAGATGCGAACAGTCTTAATAATGTGGATCAGACATTTACTTGGTATCGGGAAGCAGACAACGGGAATTTTGCAGGAGACTTGAACGCCGGCGCTTTTAGCTGCAATGTGCAAAGCTTGGCGTGTAATACAAAAGCTTATGTAGATGAAGTAAATAATGAAGGGCTGTGCGGGTTTTTTGACTGGCGTTTACCCGAACTCAATGATCTTCAATCAATCATTCATTATGGTAAATCCACGCTGCCTTTAGTCGACAGTACTTTCTTTCCATTTTTGGGCACTAGTAACGGACAGCCGTTATGGTATTGGACAAGACAAAGCAGCGCCGATGGCGTAAGCAACGATATTGCAAGAAATGCATGGGCTTATGATATGAATACGGGCACTGATGGTTTTTTAGATAAAACACTTAGCCAACGCGTAATTTTAGTGAGGGCAGGCCGATGAACTATACTTATGTAGCGAACTACTTGTGCAAATTATTGTTCGCTATTTTTGCACTTGCTTGCGCTATTACAAGCCAAGCACAAACAGAACAAACTGCAGCGACTTGCCCAGCAGGTATTCCCGAAACGGCTAACAAAGATGGCTTTGTCGTTCGCCCAAACGGTGAAGTTTTGCATATTGCTTCTCAGCTAATTTTTATGCAGTGTAGTATTGGTCAAACATGGGACGGGACAACATGTGGCAATGAGCCAACCCCGCTAAATTGGCAACAAGCTTTAAGGCTAAGTGTTCAAACCGACTTTAATGGTTCAAAAAACTGGCGCTTACCAAATGTAAAAGAATTAAATGTGATTACTGAAAGAGCCTGCGTAAGGCCTTCAATTAACGATGCAATATTCCCTAACACCTCACCCGATGATTACTGGACAAGCACCCCGTCTATGTTAGATACGCAGTTTGCTTGGGCACTTGCTTTTACCAACGCGAGTAACTCGCAACGTCTTAAGACTCGTAGTATGTTTGTGCGCTTGGTGAGAACTAAACTAGCAAATGAATAAGCTTGTTTAGAGGACTACTCTATACAAACTCTTCTAATAGAGTGTTTAAGTAACGTCGACCTAAGTCAGAAACTTGCCAAGTGCTCGGCGATTCCTCAAGCAGTCCTTTATCGGTAAGCTTGGCTAAAATTGCCAGCTCATTTACGTTTAGCTCACGACCAGTATGAATCAGAAAAGCGTCTTTTGGGCATGCTTCAACTAACCTAAATCTATTCATGAAAAACTCAAATGCTAGGTCTTCATCAACGACCTGTACATTTTTGTAAATATAAGGCTTGATCAGGTCCATATAACCTTTTGGATGTTTAACTTTTTCGGTGCGGACAATTGAAAAATCAGTCATGTTAGTGATTTTTCCATGCGCGCCACAGCCAATTCCTAAATAATCGCCAAAGCGCCAATAATTCAGATTATGCTCACACCTATGGCCGGGTTGTCCGTAGGCAGAAATTTCATATTGTTCATAGCCCTTAGATTTTAGTACCGCTTGGCCCTGTAGTTGAATTTCCCACAGTAAGTCGTCGTCGGGCAATATAGGAGGCTTTGAGTGAAATAGGGTGTTGGGCTCTATAGTGAGCTGATACCAAGACAAGTGCGGTGGATTGTGGGCAATGGCTTGGTGGAGGTCGTCTAGCGCATTGTGTAGGCTTTGTTCGGGTAATCCGTGCATTAAATCGGCATTAAAAGAGGTAAGTGGTAATTCACGGGCAAAAGTGATGGCATTATGGGATTGCTCTGAGTCATGAATTCTGCCAAGCGCTTTCAAATGTTTTTCTTGAAAGCTCTGCACACCAATAGATATACGGTTAATACCGGCTTGGGTAAAGCCTAAAAATTTCGCCGCTTCTGCAGTGCCTGGATTAGCTTCCATAGTAATTTCGGCATCTTCATTAATGCTTAGTCTTTGTTTTACACCGCTTAATAATTTGTGCATTCCTGCAATACTGAGCAAGCTTGGCGTGCCTCCGCCAATAAATATACTCGTGATGGGGCGAACGATGCCATTGTTAGTAATAAGCGGAATGTCTTGGTCGAGGTCGGCTAGCAGATGCGCTATATATTCATCTTCAGGAATACCGCCTTTTAATTGATGAGAATTAAAATCGCAGTAAGGGCAGGTTTGTACACACCAAGGAATATGAATATAGAGGGCAAGAGGAATGCTCATAAATGCTCAGTTAAATAAGTGCTTGAAGCTTGTGCATTAGCTGAGTTAGCGCTTTAGCACGATGACTTATTTCACTTTTCTCATGCTTAGAGAGTTCTGCTGCTGTATGTTTTAAACAAGGAACATAGAAAATGGGGTCGTATCCAAAACCACCTTCACCAAATGCTGTAGTGGAAATTTCTCCCTGCCATTCGCCTTGGCAAATCAACGGAGTAGGATCACTCGCATTTCGCATAAAAACTAATACGCACAAGAACTTAGCTTTACGGTTAAGGTTGCCATCTAGTGCATTTAGTAGCTTTATGCAGTTATCGTTATCGCTTGGCTTGTCGGTGTTCTCTTCAGCTGCATAGCGGGCCGAATAAATACCAGGAGCGCCATTAAGCGCATCTACTACTAAGCCACTGTCGTCAGCAATAGCCGGTAAGCCCGTTAATTTAGCCGCGTGGCGAGCTTTAATAATGGCGTTTTCTACAAAAGTGGTGCCGGTTTCAGGCACATCAGGTACTTGAAAGTCAGATTGCGGCACCACTTCAATTTGATATTGCTTAAATAAATGTGAAAACTCTGCCACTTTGCCTTTATTGCCGGTGGCCAATACTATTTTATCCATCACAAATCCTGTTCGTCTGATTGGGTGCTAACTGAGTACAAAGCTAAAACGTATAGTTTATTGGCTGCAATATCTTTTAGGCTATACTTTACTCTTTAGGAGATGCAGGGCGTGCGCCTTTGCGTTTCTTTTGTGACACTTTCTTACGCGTTGGAGCGAGCTTACTGCCTTTTTTCTTTTTAGGTTTTTTAGTCTTATTGAGCACAGGCGGTTTGTTTTTTGGCTTCAGTGTATCTACCACACGAGGCTTAAAAGCATCTTGGGTGTAGCGCGCTACTTTGCCAACCCACATAAAATCATGGGCTTCAATGAGTGATATGGCGACGCCTTTTGCGCCGGCTCGGCCAGTTCTGCCTATTCGGTGTAAGTACACGTCGGCGCCTCTGGGCATATCGTAGTTGATTACATGAGATACATCGGGCACATCTAAACCACGCGCCGCTACATCTGTCGCAATGAGTATTTTTACATCACCGTTTTTGAAACTACTTAGAGCAGCCATACGTTTGTCTTGCGGCATATCGCCTTGTAAATAAGCAACGTTAAAATCTTGTGAATACAATCTGTCTTTCATTTTGTGCAATCGTTCGCGTGTTTTCACGAAAACGATGCAAGACTCAACGGTGTGCCTTAAATGATAATCTAGCAGTGCGTCTTTATGAATAGGGTCGTCGCATAGGTGATACCACTGTAAGGTTTTTGCTTTTTCTTTTCGTGAAGGCGATGCGTTATGTTCTTTGGGGTTCTTTAAAATATCACGAGCGAAGTTACGCACGCCTCTGCCTTCTAAAGTTGCTGAAAACAGCATCGTTTGTTTGCGCCATCTTGCTTCTTCACAAATTTGATTTACAACTGCACCAAAACCCATATCTAACATGCGGTCAGCTTCATCAAGTATTAGCGATTCTATATCGCGACAATCGAAGCTTTCAGATTGAATATGTTCTAACAAACGACCTGGCGTAGCCACTAAAATGTCGAGTCGGTTGGATAGGGTCTCACGGTCGGTACCGTAGTTTATGCCGCCAGTAATAACTCCTACTACTAAGTCGGTATTTTTACAAAGAAGCTCTGCATGCTCTGCAACTTGATAAGCGAGTTCACGAGTTGGCACTAATACGAGTGCACGCGCCGAGCTTGTGTATTTATTCGGGTAATCGAGTAAAAATTGGCAAACCGGTAAAATAAAGGCGGCGGTTTTGCCTGTTCCAGTTGGCGCACAGGCAAGAATATCGGCTCCGTCCATGGCATCGGGTATAACCGATGATTGAATAGAGGTGGGTTTTGTAAATCCCAAGGCGTTAACTGCACTGACTAATTCGTCGTCAAGTTCTAGGGAGTAGAAGCTGCTCAATGGTGATGGCCTTTAATAAAATGAAATAGATAAAAAATAAAATGGAAATTGTTAACGGTCCTGGCTAGTTGGAAACACGTAAAAAGTAACAAATCGTTGATGTAAAACGATAGCTATTTCCCCTGTGTACTATACTCGCTAATACGCTATGCAATATATTGCGCGCAAGTTTACCTTATTCTGTGTGGTTTTAATAATCACAATATATAAATTGTGCTTAGCTTGTCCCTAATATCATCATTATGTTGTTCCAATGTGATCACACCGGATAGTATTTATCGTTCAAAAGTCGAATCACAAATTTACCCGATACCGTAAATATGCTAATTTAGCTTCACTAGATAACTTGCAAACTGGTGCGTATTTTCTCGCGGCAGTTATAGCGCAAAACAATAACTAAAAGAATTAAATAGTGTACTTAAATTATTATGGATTAAACGACAATCCTTTCTCAATAGCGCCTAACCCCGACTATTTGTTTATGAGTACTCGTCATAAGCAGGCCTTAGCGCACTTAACCTTTGGTTTGACTGAGTCGGGCGGATTTGTGATGCTCACCGGCGAAGTAGGCACTGGTAAAACAACCGTGTCGCGTAAACTCATGCAAGAGCTTGGCAAAGACACGCAAATGGCCGTAATACTCAACCCAACGTTGTCGGCGCTAGAGTTACTGGCAACTGTGTGTGACGAGCTAGGTATCAGCTATGATGAAAATAGTGCTTCGCTAAAAATATTTACCGATCGCATATTGGCTAAGTTAGCCAGTAACCATGAAAGTGGCGTTAATACGGTTTTACTTATTGATGAGGCGCAGCATTTACTGCCTGAAGTTTTAGAACAATTGCGCTTACTCACAAATTTAGAAACCAACCGCGAAAAATTACTCAAAGTAATATTAATTGGTCAGCCTGAGTTGCAACAATTACTTAGGCGAAATGAGCTGCGCCAGTTAGCCCAACGCGTTACCGCTAGGTATCACTTACTGCCGTTAACTCAAATAGAAGTAGGCCAGTATGTAGAGCACCGATGGTCAGTGGCCGGTGGCGTTACAAGTTGTTTTACAAAAGCTGCGCTTGCAGAACTTTTCACTATTAGCGGTGGTATTCCGCGGGTTATAAACTTGTTATGTGATAGAGCTTTGAGTCTTGGTTATTCTTTGCAGCGCCCATTTATCGATCACCAAATAATGGTGTCGTCTAGTTTTCAAGTTTTAGGTGAAGATATTGTGATGCAGCGTCAGCACTCTCATTGGAAACCACTATACATGAGAGGTTTTATTGCAGCTCTTACCATAGGTTTACTAATTGGCGCTGGTTTAGGAGGCTTGTATGCTTAAGCAGCTAAATGTAAGTGAGCTTTCTCCAGGCATGATGGTCACCCAAGTCATTAATCAGAATGGCCCTGTGAAAATACGTAAGGTTGGTTTTATACGCTCTGGAGATATGATTAGAGGGCTGACTGAAATGGGCGTTACGGTAGTAGAAGTCGATATTGACCAAAGTCTGAATGTAGATCTGGAAGAAGACGTCAATGAAGCCGAGACTACTAGCAGTGAAGAAAGCAACAAACCGGTTAAAATTACAGCTACTCAACGTCTTGTGGCTTCCGACCGACAAATCGCCGATGTTGACAGGCAGTTATCGCAGCAGTTTCATCGAGCGTTATTTTTACCCGCGGTGGATCAAATGCCATCAAAGTGGATGCTTTATGGTAAGCCTTATACTTTGTTGACCATGTTCATCTTGTTTGGACTGTTTATAGGTGCAATGGCTAGTTACTCATTGATTGGCATGATGACGAATACCGGGCTTGTTTCAACAACACAGGCAAATACTTCGGCCATTATTGAAAGTAATACGCCTGAGAAGAATGTACCAGGCGACATTTTAACAACAGATGAAAACAGCGTACAAGCCTTCGCTACGCAAGAAACTGCAGCAGAAATTGGTGTTAACAATACTGTGGTGGCTGAGCAAGAGCAAAACGCAGTAGTGACAGATGCCGTGGTGAATAATACGCTTAAAGGCCCTGAAAAAACGCCGCTATCTACCATAGATAAAACCATTGTCAGTAATACGCCTCGCGAAATTAAGCTAAGTTCACCATCGGAAACCGTAAAGGGGATTATCTTAGAAGAAGGGCAGCAGGTGCTAGGTTATCAAAGCGGTAATGACGAAGAGGCGCAATCTACTCAAGGCGACTCTACTCAAGACAATGATACTGATATAGCGAATATTCCGAACGTTAATGAGCGCCGTGAACAAACCCGTGCAAATCGAGAGGCTAACAACGAGCCAACAGCGCGCGACACATCATCAAATGAGGCGCTCAATCCTAATTTATTGAGACGTATTCAAGCCGCGGCGCAAGATGTTGATAGTCAATCAAGCGAGCCAAAACCTGAATTAGTAAAAGTTACTGACCTAAACGAATTACCACGTATTGACCAGCTATCGCCTGCTATTTTAACGCAAATGCCGGCCATGAGTTTCAGTGCGCACATGTATGCATCAAACCCTCGGGATAGATGGGTAAGAGTGAATAGCAAGCGTTTAGGTGAAGGTGATGTTATTGCAAATAACGTGATACTTAGGCGAATTGAGTCTGAAAAGGTGGTGCTAGATTATAAGGGTACCGAGTTCACAATGAATGCACTGTCGGATTGGTAATAAACACTTCTGAAAAAGCCTGATAGATAACTACCAGGCTCTTGTGGATGCCGCCATGGCCATTATTCTATTAATGGCTGCTTAATTGTCTACAGCCAAACATGCCTTTGTTTTTCAAATTTAGTAATTTGTTCATCAAACTCCAGCGTTTGGCCTATGGCGTCGAGTCCTTTGAGCAGATTCGTTTTATGATTACTGGCAATTTCAAAGGGAAATTCAAGCTCTTCACATTTAACGGTTTGCGATGTTAGTTCAACGGTAACGACCACTTTCGAGTTTTGTGCAACTTTTGCAAATATCTGATCTAGCTGGTTGTTGGGTAAGGTTACTACTAGCAACTGATTGTTAATGCTATTGCCATAAAAAATATCGGCAAAGCTAGTGGCAATAATACAGCTAAAACCAAAATCGGCTAGTGCCCATGGTGCGTGCTCTCGGCTTGAACCACAGCCAAAATTTTCACGAGTCAGGAGTATTTTTGCACCTGCATATTCAGGTTTGTTAAGTGGGAAATCTGCATCTATTTGGTCTTTTTGACCGTTCAAATAGCGCCAATCGTGAAACAAGTTTACACCATATCCTGTGCGCGTTACCCCAGTTAAAAATTGCTTTGGAATAATTTGATCGGTATCTATGTTTGCCTGATCAAGTGGCGCAACCGTGCCCGTTACTACATTAATACCAGCCATTATTGCTCTCCCATAGTACGAACATCGGTGAATTTACCCGTAATAGCAGCCGCCGCCGCCATTTCAGGGCTAACTAAATGAGTGCGAGCCCCACGGCCTTGGCGGCCCTCAAAGTTTCTGTTGCTGGTAGACGCGCAGCGCTCCCCTGGCTGTAATATATCGTCGTTCATACCAAGGCACATTGAGCAACCTGGTAAGCGCCATTCAAAACCACTTTGCTTGAATATTAAATCGAGTTTTTCATTTTCAGCCTGCTCTTTAACTTGCACAGAGCCAGGAACAACAATCGCAGTAACACCCTCTGCTACCTTGCCTAAAGCAGCTACTTTTGCAGCGGCGCGTAAATCTTCTATACGACTATTAGTGCATGAACCAATAAACACATGTGAAATGTGAATATCATTTATAGCTTGGCCCGCTTCAAGTCCCATATATTTTAGTGCTTTGTTTGCTGAGTCTTTACTGATTGAGTCATTGAAACTGGCAGGTTCAGGTACCTGTTGGTTAATGCCCACTACCTGACCAGGATTGGTTCCCCATGTTACTTGTGGCTCAATATCTGCCGCGTTTAGCTCGACCACGGTATCAAACTTCGCATTTTCGTCTGTATATAAGCTTTCCCAGTAGGCAACGGCTTGTGCCCAATGCTCTTTGCTGGGAGCAAATTCACGACCTGCAATGTAGTCTATAGTTTTTTGATCTGGCGCGATAAGGCCAGCTTTTGCGCCGGCTTCAATACTCATATTGCATACCGTCATGCGCTGTTCCATCGACAAATCGGTAATAGCTTGGCCTGCGTATTCGATAACATGACCGGTTGCGCCTGCATGACCAATTTTACCAATAATCGCTAGAATAATATCTTTTGCGGTTACGCCCAGTGGAAGTTTACCGTTCACCTTAATCAGCATGCTTTTACCACGTGATTGCTTTAGGGTTTGGCTAGCTAAAACGTGCTCAACTTGTGATGTACCTATACCAAAAGCAAGCGCACCAAAAGCTCCATGTGTAGCGGTATGTGAATCGCCGCATACTACCGTCATGCCCGGATGAATTAGTCCAAGCTGTGGACCTATTACGTGCACAATGCCTTGGTTTTTATGACCCACGGGATAAAGTTGTATGCCATGTTGCGCACAGTTTGTAGCCAGTGTATTGAGCTGTAATTCGTTTTGTGGTCCACAGGCATCAAGTGCTAATGACCGAGTTGAAATACTGTGATCCATTGTACCAAAGGTAAGGTCTGGGCGGCGCACCTTACGGTTTTTTTCTACAAGGCCTGCAAATGCTTGCGGAGTGGTTACTTCATGAATTAAATGGCGGTCGATGTACAGCAATAAATCTTCGCCCAAATCTTCTACAATATGTGGGTTTAGAATTTTTTCATACAAAGTAGCTGGCATATTTGGCATAATTAGGTCCTTAAAGCTGACTAATAATATAGTCACCCACTTCACTGGTGGATTTAGCATGGTGTTTGTTTTCAGGCGACAATAACTCTGCGGTTAAAATGCCGTCGCTCAAGGTTTTTAGCACAGCACGCTCAATATCATCTGCGGCTGCTTCTAGCCCTAGGCTATATCTAAGCATCATCGCGGCAGACAGTATTTGTGCTACCGGGTTGGCAATGCCTTTACCGGCAATATCCGGCGCTGAGCCACCCGCAGGCTCGTACATACCAAAACCGTCTTGGTTAATACTAGCTGAGGGCAACAAGCCCATAGAGCCTGTAATCATGGCGCATTCGTCTGACACTATGTCACCAAATAGGTTGGAACACAGCATTACATCAAATTGCCCGGGATTCGCGACTAACTGCATAGCCGCGTTATCTATATATATGTGCTCTAATGTTACGTTAGGATAATCGACGGCAACTTCTTCAACCACTTCGCGCCATAAACGGCTAGTAACTAACACATTCGCTTTATCGACTGAGGTAACCTTGTTGTTACGCTTACTTGCGGCTTGAAAAGCCGTAATGGCTATGCGGCGTATTTCTGCTTTTGAATAGCGCATGGTGTCGAATGCGTTGGTTTGCTCGCCTTCGCCCTCTATACCTTTGGGCTGGCCAAAGTAAATACCTGACGTTAGCTCTCGAACTACCAATACATCAACATTGTTTTTAGCTATGTCAGCACGTAGCGGTGATAAATGGGCTAAGCTTTCATAAATTTTTGCAGGGCGTAAATTACTAAATAAGTCGAAATGGCTTCTTAGGGCAAGCAGGGCTGCGCGTTCAGGACGTTTTTCTAGAGGCAGGTTATCCCACTTAGGACCGCCTATAGAGCCAAATAAAATAGCGTCAGCATTTTCACAAGCTGTTAAGGTGCTTACAGGTAAAGCCTCTCCAGTTGTATCAATAGCAAAGCCCCCCACGGCGTGCTCATTGCAGTGTAGGGTAAAGTTATGCTTTTTACTGACGACTTCTAATACTTTGCGTGCCTCTTGCATTACTTCAGGACCAATACCGTCACCCGCAAGCACTGCTATTGAATAGCTTATCATTTATACTCCTGCTATTTTATGTTGTTTTTGTTGATCAATCTGATCGGCTAAATGTGTGTTATTTAGTACAAATATAAGTGACTTAACGCCGGCTTCAACAATGTCAGTTGCTAAGCCTATGCCGTTAAAACGTCTGCCTTTGTATTCTACAATCACGCTCACTTGGGCTAGTGCGTCGGCACCTTCGCCTTTAGAATCTAGCTTAAAGTCGACTATTTCTAAATTATCACCATCAATAGCTTTTATAATGGCATTAAAAGCGGCATCAACAGGACCATTGCCAGTGGCGGCTTGAGTTATTTCATCATCGCCTACCAATAAGGTCACGGTTGCTGTAGGCACAATGTCGTGACCAGAACTTGCGTGCAAGTAGCTTAACTTATAATAGGCTTGTTCATGTTTTTGTTGATCGAAAAACAATAGCGCTTCTAAGTCGTAATCGAATACTTGGCCTTTTTTGTCAGCAAGGCGCACAAACGAGGCATAAATATTATCAAGGTCGTATTCATCTGTACCGTATCCAAGTTCGCCTAAACGATGCTTTATTACATGGCGACCAGAGCGCGAAGTGAGGTTAAGTACATTTTTATTAATACCAACACTTTCAGGGGTCATTATTTCGTAGGTGTTTTGGCCTTTCAACACGCCGTCTTGATGAATACCCGATGAATGACTAAACGCATTTGCACCCACAATGGCCTTGTTTGCTTGCACTGGCATGCTGCACAGTTGGCTCACTAATTTAGAGGCTTTATGGATTTCTTGGGTGTTTATATTGGTCTCAAGGCCTAATTTTTGATAACGCGTTTTTAGGGTCATCACAATTTCTTCTAATGAGCAGTTACCCGCGCGTTCACCAATACCGTTTATTGTACATTCAATTTGTCGGGCACCATGCTCTAATGCGGCTAATGAGTTGGCTACCGCTAAACCTAAATCGTTATGACAATGAACTGAAATTACGGCTTTATCGATATTAGGCACGCGATTAAACAAGTTTTCTATAATGCTGCCAAATTCCGAAGGGATGGTATAGCCAACCGTATCGGGAATGTTTACGGTGGTCGCACCCGCCGTTATTGCCGCTTCTACCATTCTACATAAATAATCAATGTGGGTACGGCCAGCATCTTCACATGAAAATTCAATGTCATTGGTATATTTGCTTGCGTGCTTAATAGCCTTAACGGCCATTTCAACTACTTCGTCTTGTGATTTACGAAGCTTAGTGTCTACATGTATGTCAGATGTGGCAATAAAGGTGTGTATTCTAAATGCATCGGCTACGGATAAGGCTTCGCCGCATGCGTCAATGTCTTTTGCCAAAGCACGAGATAAGCCACATACCCGAGCATTTTTGATTTCTTTTGCGATTAGTTGTACCGACTTAAAGTCGCCAGGCGATGATACCGGAAAGCCTGCTTCAATAATGTCTACACCCAGGCGCTCGAGCATTAGGGCAATCTGTAGTTTTTCTCGCACATTAAGGCTGGCAGGAAGCGCTTGCTCGCCATCGCGTAAAGTTGTATCGAAAATAATCACTTGATTGCTCATTGTTTTCCCCAGGTGCTAGTTATTAAGTGCTATTCATTAGGAGCCATTGATTGACAGCGCTAATGCAAATTCATTTTAACAAAAAAAGACATAAAAAAACCCGTGATTTACACGGGTTTAGAAAAATTTATATAAACGCTACCCGTTAGCTTTTTTCTTAAGCAATAAGAGTAGTAGGATAGAAATAATGTTTGAACGTAATAAGTGTGAAGATAGTTTTACCATTTCTGTTCCCTTCCAGTTGTTAGTAACAAGAATGTAACCTTGTTTGGAATATCCGTCAATACAAAAGCGTAAATCAGGCTAATTTAAGAGTAGGCGCAAGTTCGCTAGTCAATTCTAGGGCTACTTCGCTTATCAAATTTCGCAACCATATGTGCCCAGCATCATGATGCAAAAGGGCACTCCATGCCATTTTAAGGTCAATTGGAGGTATTTCAAACGGAGGTGGCAGTATTTGTACTGTTGGATCATTCTCGAGTATTTTCGCGACTTTACTTGGCAAAGTAACAATTAAGTTTTGGGTTTTCGCTATTTGTAGGGCTGCATTGTAATGGCGAGTAAATACTCTGATATCTCTTTGTTTATCAATCTTAGATAGCTGCTCATCTACCCAACCCAACTTTTGTACCTCGGTTGGATCTATCCCCACGCCCACACCAAAGCCTGTTTTACTGACCCAAATATGTTGGCTGCTAAGATAATTATCTAAGGTGAATTGCTGAGCTATTGGGTGATCACTTTCCATTACGCATGAAAAAGTATCATGCCAAATAACTTTTTGATGAAAAGAAGAGGGGAGCACCTCAAATCGGTTAATTGCCATATCGACTTTACCATGCTCTACATCGTGAAAAGTAACATCACTAGGGGTAATTAAATCTAGAGTAATACTGGGAGCTAAAACGGTAAGTTTGCTTATTAGCCCAAGTAAAAGTGTGGATTCTGCGTAGTCGCTCGTCATTATTCGAAATGTGCGGGAACTAACAGCAGGGTCAAATTCAACTTCGGGCTGAATATTAGATTCTAATTCGTTCAATACCCTGCGTATTACAGGTTTCAGTTCTAGTGCTCTTTTGGTTGGCGTCATACCAGCGCTAGTGCGCACTAACAATGGATCTTTAAACAAGTCGCGTAAACGTTTCAAGCCATTGCTCATTGCTGGCTGCGTAATACTCAATTGGTTTGCGGCTTTAGTTACACTGCCTTCACGCAGCAGCACATCTAAATATACCAGTAAGTTTAAATCGACCTTTGCTAGATTCAAGTTATGGATGTCCTTCATGTTATTTTTTAAACAAATCAAAGCTATACTAAAGTATTATAAAAAGGAAGCATTTTTGCGCAGTTTTGGTAGCGAAAACACCGAAAAACGTAAAGAAAGGTATGCAAATAAAAGTTAAAGTTGCTCTGCTATGTTCGAAGAATAGATAAAACCCAAATCGACATTATAAAAATGTGAAATTAAAAATTTCACATGAAATTTACAATGAGACTAGTTAGTCCTCACGATTTCTGTTGTATACTAAAGATTATGTTTAGCTAATTTCATTGCCACTACGATTACATTAATCGTCCTAATTGGAACTTTTATGACAACACATCTTTTGACTTCAATGAGTAAAATTGCGCTTGTAACAATATCTATATTTTCGTTAGCAAGCTGCGTTATTGTTGACGTCGACTCTAAAGCACAAAAAAGCAAAAATAGTGATCGTAACATCGCCACACAATCTCCAATTACCGCACCTAAAAATATTATTATGGTTGTGGCCGACGGCATGGGGCCTGCTTACGTGTCGGCTTATCGCTATTATATGGATAACCCCGCCACAGAAATGGTAGAGACCACTGTTTTTGACGATATTTTAGTGGGCACCTCGCGTACCTACCCGGCTAAGCAGTCGGGCGTAGTGACCGATTCGGCAGCTAGCGCGACCGCTATGGCAACAGGCGTAAAAAGTTATAACGGCGCGATAGGAATGGATGTAAACAAACAGCCCCTTGAAACCGTGTTACATCGTGCTCACAAATTAGGGCTAAAAACAGGCTTGGCAGTTACCAGTCATATTGTTCATGCAACGCCAGCCTCTTATATGGTCGCAAACGAAGCACGCGGTAACTATGCACAAATAGCCGACAGTTTCTATGATGATAGAATAAACGGCGATCATTTAGCCGACATTATGTTGGGCGCAGGCTGGAGCCACTTTATCCGCGAAGACCGCAACTTAGTTGAATTATTTGAAGCAGATGGTTACCAATATATCGATTCCTATGATCAATTATCGAGCATTAATCCGAGTGTCCCAGTATTGGGTTTGTTTGGCGATGACAGCCTGCCTTGGGCATTAGACGACACCGACCCGGAGCGTTTGCATACCCTAACCAAAGCAATAGTACCTTACCTAGATGCTGATACGAGCTACTCTGGTTATTTTCTATTATTAGAAGCTAGCCAAGTTGATTGGGCAGGTCATGGCAACGACATTGCGTCTGCCATGGCTGAAATGGATGATCTCGCTAAAACGATGGAGTATCTGGTCGACTATGTTGAAAATCATCCTGAGACTTTAGTTATATTGACCGCCGATCATAGTACCGGTGGACTCACCATTGGCGCTGACGGCGACTACAGATGGGACTCTTCCTTCATTAAGGGCTTTAAGAAGTCTATTCCTAGTATGGCTTCAGAAATAAACGAACAATCAAATAAAGGGGCGTATTTATCAGACATGTTTGGTTTTGCTCTTAGCGAAGAAGAAACTGATAGCCTTAGCGTGATTAACTCAGATATGGCACCTCGGGCAATTCAAAAGGTGCTAAAAGCAATAATTGATAGCAGAACAAATACAGGTTGGACTACATCTGGACATACAGGTGTTGATGTTGACGTATTTGCTTTTGGCCCCAGCGCACAGGTGTTTGCGGGTAATCAGAACAATACTGACATTGCCGAAAAAATATTTACTCTGCTTGAAAAAGCGCATTAAGCCTATAATTGTTAGATACAAAAACGCCTGCTCGTAGCAGGCGTTTTTATTTGTGTTGCGAGTATTATTGCGTTATTGCTGCATAAAATCTTCAACAGGATCGCCGGTTACTTTCGAGATTTGTTTGAACAAATAGATAAGGGCGGTAACTAACAAAACCATGCTAGGAATAACAATTACTGGGTAGCTCAAAGCGGTCATTCTGCCAATTTCTTCTGTGTAAGCTGTGGTGCCTGGCTCAGACACTAATATCCATTTGGCTAAGGCATAATTTAATGTCGATGATAAGAAGAACGAACTTGCCACAATATACGAGCTTATAGCCACTTTAGCGTTGAAAATGTCTACAACTTGTTTTTCTTCTAATCGTTTATTGAGCTTGTCCCAGTTGATTAATTGGTCATTTAGTATTAATGCTTTTACCAAGGGTTTTTTGGTGAATTGTGTTATCAGTACCGCAATGCCAATAGCTGCCGGAATAGCAGCCTCTTTTATTGCCATATATTCGGCGGGCAGCTTGAGTAAACTTATCCCGCCTGTAAGTAAAACACTCACAATACCGAGTATAGAAAACATGTTAACTTTTTTGGTGTTTTTTAACTCAATGAGGCCATAAGTAAGTGGAAAAGCGAGCGCTACAACTATGCTCCAAGCAGGACCTAAATACTCGTCACTACTGGCGTAAGTCATAATAAGGACGGGGATCGCGATATTGAAAATTAGGTTTCCGAAAAACCCAGGTTGCTGTTTCTTCGCGCTTTCGTTTTCGCTCACATCAAATACTCTACTGCTCAAAAGGGCGTCTATTTTAAGCCGAATAATAGTAGCTTGTCACCTTAATTAACGTGTTTAGGTGAACTAATATGTAAGTGAAGGTTATACTTAACTATGGCAAACGTCGGCAAACGTTATGCTAAATCAGCATCACTAAACTTTGTCCAATCAATATTGTGTATACGGTTTTCAGCAATATAAAAAATCTTATCGCCCGGAAATAATTCATCGGTAAGAGGAGGGTTGACCACAATTTTATGAATGTCATGATTGCCTGCAACACCAATAAAAATAGCATCATATTTATGTTTTAGCAGATAGAACATATTTTTTACGCTAATCGCATCAACATTTTGCGCAATAGTGGCTGAAAATTGTGCTTGGCCCTCATATACATCCAATAAATCGTGATGTAGCAGGCTGGAACCCGGATCGAAAGCCGATTTAGCCAGCATTTCAACCGCAACGCTAGGGGTGCACTCTATTTCTGGACAGTGTTTTTGAAGTAGCTTGACCAAGCTTTCATCATGAAAATAAGCGACTTTATGCGCTTTCTTATTACGCTGTGAACAATATAAAGAAGTGGTCATGGTCATATCGTCATGAGGGTTATCTATTAATATAGTCGCTGCGCTTTCTACGCAAGCTTTGTCCATGTCTTCGTCCTTATTGAACGAATCTACATGTACAAATTCTATCTCAGAAGGGAAGGGGTTAATAATATCAGCCCTTACACAAAGCACGATTTCAGGCTTTTCCAAGGAATTCACTTTTTCAATAAGTAGCAGCTTTATAAGTTGCTCTGTACGTTTGCCATTCCAGCCAATTACTAATACATGGTCGCTCACATTTAACGCATTCAAACCTTTCGCTCCTTTTTGCCATTGTTGACTTACAAAACTTGCTGCTCTGCCTAATACTAATGCGAAAATAGAAAGCCCCATAGGAATTACATATAACGCGACTATCCATTTACCGCCCACTGTACTGGGTGACATATCGCCATAGCCCACAGTAGAACCCGTCACGACTAACCAATATACAAAATCGTGGATATTGAGTAAACCTTCCTCGCCCGCAATAAAAAGCAGTGCGTAGCTACTCACTGAGTAGAATAACAACATCAGCACAACTACATACCAACGCAAATTAGAGAAATATTGCGTCACTAGTTTTCTGACTTTGGTCCACATTTGCAACTGTTGCATATTTAATCTTTTGGGTTAAGGGAGCACGATAGTGTTCCAAGTGTGAGAAACTTTTAAACTAAATACAAGTGATTAACGTTTATTTATTGTGATTAGCACCTGAACGGCAGTGAAACTATATAAGCGGCGAGTAAAGGTAAGTACCTTAGCGCTGTAGGAATGGAAGCGTAATACACAAAATGCTAGACAAAAGAAAGCCCGGCAAAAAGACCGAGCGAAAGGGTGACACGTAGGGAGATGTCTGAAACTACCCAAAATATAATACAATCGAGTATACTTCGCACGCTTTTGACGGTATGTGTGCTTAACAATACGTATACGAAAATATACTCAAAGTAGAATTTGTGTACTTTGCTAAATAACAACCAACAACATCGACAATACTATTTATGAAATTAACTGATTTTGATTTTGAACTACCTGAAAGGCTTATTGCTAAATATCCCACAAGTGAACGCACAGCCTCCCGTATGCTTAGGCTCGATGGCGTAACTGGCGAGATTAAACACGCCCACTTTATTGATATTATTGATATTGTTGAACCCGGCGATTTACTTGTGTTCAACAACACACGAGTTATTCCAGCACGCTTGTTTGGGAACAAAGAAAGCGGCGGTAAAGTCGAGGTTATGTTAGAGCGGGTGTTAAGCGATAACACAGCCCTTGCTCATGTTAGGGCAAGTAAATCGCCCAAAGAAGGCGCGCTGTTAGTGTTGGAAGGGGGTATTAAAGTAACGATCTTAGGTCGCCAAGATGCTTTATTTCATATTCAATTTGATGTAAGCGGTGATACCCAACAAACCATATTCGATTTGCTTGACCAACATGGTCATATGCCATTGCCTCCCTATATCGACAGGCCCGATGAGGATGCCGACAAAGAACGTTATCAAACGGTTTATAATGAAAGACCTGGTGCAGTTGCTGCGCCCACTGCTGGTTTGCATTTTGACGACCCCATTTTACAAAAGCTTAAAGATAAAGGTGTGAATACCGCTTTTGTTACCTTGCACGTAGGCGCCGGAACTTTTCAGCCTGTTCGAGTAGAGAATATAGAAGATCACCAAATGCATGCGGAATATGCTGAAGTCACCAGCGAAGTGGTAGATTTGGTTAAGCAAACCAAAGCCAATGGTAAGCGCGTTATTGCAGTGGGAACAACATCGGTAAGATCGCTTGAATCAGCTGCGCGCAGTGCGCCAAATAGCATTATTGAAAGCTTTCTTTCTGATACCAGTATATTTATTTACCCTGGTTTTGAATTTAAAGTAGTAGATTGTATGTTGACCAACTTTCATTTGCCACAGTCTACACTCATGATGCTAATAAGTGCTTTTGCTAGTCGTGATTCGGTAATGAATTCATACAGCCAAGCCATTGCAAATGAATATCGCTTTTTTAGTTACGGAGACGCAATGTTTATTGAAGGTGCTCATAAAAAGGCGTAATTATAACGTTAAGCACCACATTAGTTGTTGAAATTTTCCCTGAAGATAGTCTATTGTTTTTGGTATGTAATTTTACCACCGACGATAGTCATAAGGTTTTCGGAAGCTAAAATATCTGATTCGGGGATTGTCAGCCAATCTTTGTCAAAGATTGTAAAATCTGCATATTTTCCTACTTCTACAGAACCGCGTATGTTTTCTTGAAATGCGCCAAAAGCGGGCCAAATGGTAAACATTTTAAGCGCTGTTTCGCGGCTTACCGCAAGCTCTGGATGCCATCCCTTATCAGCTGTCCCATCAAGCCTTTTACGGGCTACTGCTGCGTAAAACTCAATTCGTGGATCGCCTAGTTCAACAGGGGCATCAGAGCCGCCCAGTATCATAATCCCACGGTCTATCAATTGCTGCCATGGGTATGCATAGGCGAGGCGCTCAGGCCCTAGCCTATCAGGAGCGAAATTGAGGTCGCCAATACCGTGACTGGGCTGCATAGACGGCAAAACGCCTAAACTAACTAACCTTTCTTGCTCTAAGGGCGGGATCACTTGTGCGTGTTCTAGCCTCCATCGGGGTTCGGCAACTGCTCGCTCAATCTTTGGTACATCGTCAAATGCTTGTTCGTACCAGTCTAAAACGGTTTGCAGTGCTCGGTCTCCAATAACATGAGTTTCGATTTGTATGCCCTGGCGTAGTGCTTGTCTTAAAATCGGCTCAAGTTCTTGTTTGGTAGTGCGGTTCATAAAACCATTGTGCGTAGCGTCAGTATAATTTTCGAGAAGCGCTGCGCCGCGTGAACCAAGTGTGCCATCGATGTAAACTTTAATACCGCGCAGTTCGAACATATTGTCAGGCGTTGCCGTTATTCCATGTTCAAACATGGTGGCTGCTTCTTGCACATTTGCCGCCGCATAAATACGCGTAGACATGTTTCCCTCAGCATGAATTTCTTTAATAATTTCTACGTTAGTGAAAGGCATCCCGGCATCTTGAGTGTTTGTCCAACCTAGCTTGGCGTTTTGGGCCATGCCTTGCAGTAAACTATCCTTTATATAACCCCGTGTTTTTGCGGGAATAAGTGCGCGGAAAATATCCATGGCGGTGGCCAGAATATAGCCATTGGGAGTGCCGTCGGCGTCTCGTTCAAATTTGCCACCTTGTGGATCAGGAGTGAACTTGGTAATGCCCGCAAGCGCTAGCGCTTTTGAATTTACTAAGGCAGAGACACCGTCGGCACGAGGCATAAAAAGAGGTTTATCCGCGGTAAAAGAGTCAACGTCATGTTTGGTCATAAAGCGCTGTTCGTCAGTCCACTCTCGTTCAATCCATCCTCGGCCCTGCACCCATTCACCCGCAGGCAACTTTGCCGCAAATTCTTGAATAGCATCTCGTGTTTCTGATAAAGAAGGGATACCAAATAAGCTTAATGTTTTTGGACGCTCTCCAACACCTTCGACATGCTGGTGGCTATCGGTGAAGCCTGCATAGAGATATTTTCCTGCCAAATCCATTATTTGTGCATCACCACACATGTATTTCGTGACATCAATATTTGAGCCCACAAATATAATTTTATCTCCAAGCACAGCTGTCGCTTCAGCAATTGGTTGTGCGTCATTCGCAGTATAAATTTTTGTATTATATAGCACCATATCTGCGGGAATACATAATGGAGCAAGAGCTGCTGAGGATCTGTCATTTGTAGCGCATGCACTGAGCAGTAAACTCAGTCCCATAGCACTTGTTATTATTAGCTTTTGTTTAATCATGCATTATTCCTTACCGATATGAACCATTAAGAACAATCGACAAAATTGAAAACTGTCTATTCCTAAGATTATTAACTTAATACTTATTAGGGTAATGGCATAGAAAATATATACAAGGGGAAAAATAGGCAACATTCTTTTCGTAATGAACCATAAATGCTATTACAAACTAACCATTGCACATAAATTAGGATAGACGTCCGCAATTAACAGTTATGATTAATGATGATGGTTTTCAACAGTGGCTAAGGCAGGTGATTGCTGAGAAAGAAGCGTTTGGCTTAAATCTTAGAATTAATGCGCAACTATTAATCGTAAAGCAACCGTAACAGTATATCGAAAATAAGTTCATATTCGGCACAATATATTGTTGTCTAATATTGCTCGAAGAATTATACTATTGAAGCTTGCGAGTACTTGCTGTTGAGGTTTTACATTTGATACTTAACAAAAGCTATTCAACACAAGCGTTGTTTTTATAACAATAATAATAATGAAAACGTTCATAATAAAAATATTTAACACCTCGAAAAGTAGCGACATAACAGAGGTGACAACATGGCACATTTTTACATAAATCTTACTCGGGGAGAATAACTTGAATCACAAGTTAAACACAAAACAAAAATTTTACAAAAAAAATGCAATTACACTAGCGCTAGCATTGCCTTTACTAGTAGCCTTGCCAAGCCAATCTTTTGCACAAGAAGACGAAGCAGACCTTGAAAAGATCATTGTAACGGGCACACGTCTTTCAGACCGCTCCGCTGCTGATTCTCCAGTACCCGTTGATATCATTTCTGGGGAAGACTTTCGTCAAAACTCCTCAACCGATGTTCAAGATATGCTACGTACTTCTGTTCCTTCATTTGACGTTAACACACAGCCAATAAGTGACGCAGCGTCGATTGTAAGACCAGCAAACCTTCGTGGCCTATCTCCGGATAACGTGTTGGTGTTGGTAAATGGTAAACGCAGGCATCGGGGATCAATTATTTCCTTCCTTGGTGGCGGCATTTCTGATGGTGCGCAGGGAGTTGATATCTCAGCGATTCCTTCAATGGCCTTAAAGCGTGTAGAAGTGCTCAGAGACGGCGCCTCATCGCAGTATGGTTCTGACGCAATTGCTGGCGTGCTTAACTTTATTTTGCGCGATAATGCTGAAGGCTTCGAGTTCTCTGCCAAATATGGTTCAACCTTCGAAGGCGATGGTGACAACTACACAATAGGCGCAAACGCAGGTTTTGCCTTAGGCGATACTGGTTTTATTAATCTTACTGCTGAAATTAGAGATGTTGAAGGTACGGTAAGATCAATCGTAAGAGACGACGTGGCCGGCATGATAGATGGTGGATATATTTCTTCCTCTGACTTTTTTGGTATTAATAACTACACAAATGAAGTGCCGCAATATTGGGGACAACCCGATGTTGAAGACGATATCAAACTTTTTGTTAACTCAGCAATAGAACTAAATGAGAACGCCGAGCTATACCTTTTTGGTAACTACGGAGAACGCATGGTAACAGGCGGATTTTTCTACCGAAACCCCGTTACTGATGGTAATCAACGAGGCGGCGTTTATAGAGGCCCTAGAGTTGACCCACTTACTGGTTTAGCCGATTCTGATGGTGTTCACTCTGCTTTGGTTGGTTCTCTAGATGGAAGCGATTCGTGTATCGCGGGTATCCCCATCAATGGTGTGATTCCTGACGCAGGCTTTTTAGCACAAGTTACTGCCAGTGAAAACTGTTTCTCATTCCTCGAAACCATTCCTAACGGGTTTGTTCCACGTTTTGGCGGCACAAACGAAGATATGGCATTCACCGTGGGTGTACGTGGCGAATTGAATGTTGGCGACGGATTATCATACGATGTAAGCGCTCAGCAGGGTTCTAACAGAACAGACTTCTTTATACGCAATACAATTAATGCTTCTCTTGGTCCAGCTACGCCAAGAGATTTTGTCCCAGGCGGACAAGAGCAAAAAGAGACTATGTTTAATGTAGATTTCGTTTATGCCTTAGAAGCAGGGCTTTACTCTGAACTAAGCATTGCGTTTGGTGCAGAATATAGAGAAGAAGAGTTTACTTTATTTGCTGGTGATGCAGCCTCTTTTGCACTTGGGCCACTAGCAAGCCAAGGATTCTCATCTAGTTCAAATGGATTCGGTGGATTTCCTGCAGACACAAATGCTTCGCAAGACAGTCAAGCGGTTTACATCGATTTGGAAGCAGACGTTACTGAACATCTTACGGTTCAAACTGCAATAAGAACTGAGAAGTTCAGCGAGTTCGGCAACACAACCGACTTTAAATTGGCGGGTATTTACCATGTTTCCGATGATTTCAGGATCCGTAGTGCATACTCTACAGGCTTCCATGCGCCAACCGCTGGCCAGGCAAACATTACCAACGTGACCACACAAAACGTAGCGGGCGTGTTGGTTGACCAAGGAACGCTTCCATTAGCGTCAGCCGCAGGACAATTGGCAGCTGATTTCGTTGCCGATGCAGGCAATGGTAGGCCAGCATTGGGGCCAGAGGAAGCGGAAAACTTTTCAGTTGGTGTAGCCTTTGACGTCGCAGGTTCTAGCTGGACTATCGATTATTATACTATTGAACTAACAGATCGTGTTGCATTAGGCGGAAATATCGACTTCTTAGCCGCGCTTAACTTTACGGCCGGAGCGGGTTCTGACTTTGCTACCGTATCTGAAGGATTAACGTCGCTAGATGCATCCGGTACAATTAATCGTCTAGATTTTGTTGGATTAGATGATCTATCTCAGTTCCGCTTTTTCTCTAACAGCTTTGATACTACAACAAGCGGTATAGATTTAGTGGGTAATTATAGCTTTGACTTTATGGGTGGTGATTCAAGACTCACATTGGCAGCTAACTATAATAAAACTAAAGTCGACAGCGTAGGCACGGTAAATCCAATTAATGCAGATCGTGTTTCTGCTATTGAAGACCTATTGCCTAACATAAAAGGTAATGTGTCGTGGTCACATAAAGAAGGTGATTTCAGAACCCTAGTACGTGCTAACTACTATGGTGGTTGGGATGACGTTGGCAATGGAATAAATGGCATTGGCGCTGCGGTACTGGTTGATGTGCAAGTTGCGTATCAGTTTAACGAGAATACTCAGTTTGTATTTGGTGTAGACAACTTGTTTGATACCTACCCAGATGAAAATCTGGTTGCAGGCGGCAGTGGCCAACTCTATTCTGAAGCAAGTCCTTTTGGATTTAATGGCGGTTCTTGGTACCTTCAAGCTCGTTTAAATTTTTAGTAGTTTGATATCATTATGCGGCATTGTGATGTAACGCCGCACTTTTAGGATGCCGCTCATTTTTATGAGCGGCATTTTTCATCGTTTTTTTACTATAAACCTAGTACCGCTTTACCCTGATTAAATGTTATGTCTACCGGTATGCCTTCACTGGTCAACTTGGCTAAATCGCCTGCCAAATCTTGCTTAATCACCCCATAGTCAGCGACTAGTTTTGCGACACCATCGTAGTCTCCGTCACCTTGTAGCATCAGAATTTTCTTAGATAAACTAGCTATAGCAGCTTCCATTTTTTCCATATCCACTAAGTACAAGCCTTCGTCATCCAATGCAAAAGCACCTTGTTCTTGAAAGTAGTTAAAGCGAATCATATTGGCTTTACCGTGGGCACTTGATGCCCCAAAACGCACTGAACGGAATATCCCGGCCATAAACGTTACGTAGTAGTCTTTCAAAACGCCTTGCGTAATTTCACCGTCGGCGAGCAGTTGCTGCACCATATACAATCCTAGAATATCTGCTTTGCCTTCCTCAAGGGCACTACCGTGCTCTTTAAGAGCAGATTGGACCGTTCGGTCGCTATTCAAAACCGTTTTTACGCCAAGGCCGTGAGCCACTTCATGGAACATAGTGTTGCCAAAAAAAGCGTCAAAGGTAATGTGTTTTCTTTGCTCTGGCGTTATTAATATTTGTGAAATGGGCACTAAAATATTGTCAAATTTTGCTTGCATGGCGTTTTTTAGTTGCAAGCGTCTGGTGCCTTTTGATAGCTGCACTTGTTCATCGTTAGGCAGGTTAATGGCGATTGTTTTGCTACCAGCGTTTGAATGCCCAGCATAATAAATGACATCGTATGCGTTAAGATCGGCGTCTGTGCCTGGCATTTGAGCCCTATATTCAGGGGGTACGGGTAAGCCTTGCTGAAGCGCAGGTAAAAAGGCAGCATATTTTGCTAGGCGCTCGCTCCACGCCATATCTTTAAGCAGTACGTAAGACTCAAACGCCGCGCGATATCCAAACAATTGATCTTCATACACTTCAATAGGGCCAATAACTACATCAATAGGATTAGACTTCATGTCCATCCACGCTAGGTCCGATGATTGGTATTCGTTTGTCAGCAGCGCTGCAGCGCGTAAATTCAAATAATTTGCAAATGCTTCATCCTCGGCAAGTGCCGATGCTTTTATTAAAAAGGCCGCGGCTTGCTTGAGTTCTTTTTGAAATATTCTGCTATAGGGTAGCGCTTTTAAATCGCCATCGCTGTTACGCACTACCACAGAGTATAAGCCAACACTGTCTGCAAAGTCGGCTGTAGTAAATTCTTCTTTTGTCATATCGCTTGGATAAAACTCTGCACCTAGTGGCTTATCACTAAAACCTGATAAAAATGCTTCATCGCCGTTTAGTCTGTCCCATGGCCCATAATTTATATCGGCAAAACGGCGCACCTTGGGGTCATCTATGCCGGCTAAAAAGCTGTCTTTACTTTCACCAAACGCTTGTTTCCAAAATAAATCGTCCATTACTTTTGATGCATCAATCAATAACGACAGCATTTGTTTTTGATTATCGCTGTATGCCGACAAATCTGCGCTTAAATCAACTGGGAAATAAATATCAAGGCGTGATTCATCAATTAGCAACTCGCGTTCAGCCTGCGCGCTAGTTGTCGTTTGTGCCGCGCCGCTGTCAGTTATATTTTGTTCTGCAGGCTTGGAGCAACCAAACAATAATGCGCAACTAAGCGCGATGGCGGTTATGGGAAATAAACGAGTTTTATGCAGCATAGTAATATCCTTAAGCCTCTTCGTTAACAACAATTATAAAATGTAGCGCACTTATATTAATCATTTAATGCTTCATCTGCACATTAATAAATTAACTTTGAACGCTTTGTTAATGAGAGTATGCATCTAATATGACCCTATATGTCAAGCACTTGTATAATATACAAGGCTTGATTGCTCAATTATTTGCTTAAACAAAGTATGCGTATAAGCACTTTGTGCATGTCAGTCAGGAAATATAGCATTGAGCTGTGATGGGGTAAGTTGCCAATGGGCCGACAACGCTTTGTTCAACTAATCGCGCACATCGGTAGTGGGCAAAAGATCTCTCCCTACGAATAATTGCTCATTCGACAAGCCAGGCCATGTGCCATGAACTCGTCTGCCGCTTAGCTGCGTTGTTTCTTGTTTAAAGTTGGAAAGCGCACCGCCTAAGAAAAACATAGCAGAGCCAGTACCGTGGTAGGTGCCTTTTGTGCCATTTACTTTCACCGTGCGTCCTAATTCGGTCGACACCACTACAAGAGTGTCGTCCCATGTATCCCCCAATGCAGTTTTAAATTTCATAAGGCCATCGTCGAGCTGTTTAAGTTGTATCGTTAATCGACTATTTTGGTTGTTGTGAGTATCCCAACCGCCCATTTCAAGTATGGCGCACTGAATATTTTTATTGTTTGATAAAAGTTCGCCGCACCTTTGTGCTAAATACGTAAAATTGACGGGTTTTTTTTCTTCCATTTGCATGTTGGGGTTTTGTTTTTCTTTTTACGCTGGCGTTCGCCTATTAAGCTTGCTGGGCCTGTCGATTTTTCATTATTTAAATAAAGTAGCATTGCTGGATGCTGAGTAACCGCTTGCAACATATCTGCAAACGTTTCGGTAAGATTAGGCGCAATGGCCTCGACCTCTAGCGTAGGAGCAAGTAATGTCATTGGCAGGTTTGTGCGTGTTACGCTGAAATGATTAGAGAATAAATCTAACAAGCGTGCCTGCAGAGCTTGCTCACCATTTTTATTTGCTAAAGCTGTTTGCTGCGCTAGGTCTTTGGCTGATGCAATCAATAATTTACGGCTGCCTTTGGCATCTTGCATCGACATGCTATTTATTTCTTGTGTAGCCATCGCTTTTTTGGCGCGCTTTTCGAGTTTTTTATGCTCATAAAAGCCAGTAATCGATTGTTGACTTGTCCAGCTAACGGAACTTAATTTATATGGCGATAACTGATCTAACAACCAAGATTGTGCTTGTTTTATCGTGTTTGCCTTTGAAAGTGTCTTTACGCTTTTTTTGTCAGCACCACAGGTAATCCTATTCATGGCGATTTATGCGTAGTCGCTCAGCATGATGTTCATCCTAATCATATGAGGTAAGAAATATTAGTATATTCGTTTTTTGCTGCGCGGAAAAGCGCGTTTACATCTTCTTTACAATACAGTTAAGCTAGTATACTTTTAATGGTGATGACGCCGTCTATTGCAACGTTTACGGCGGTATTTATGTAATTTTTTTAGGCGCTATTTACTGAACTACTTACTGAAGTATCGATAAAATAAATATAGAATGATATTCGTCATCATTGCAGTTTATTTTTGGTTCTCAATTCAGGTGATTGGTGTTTTGTTATTGCAAAACACTACACTAAGCACATAAAATTGCGTAAGTGAGGGTGTTTTAAGTCGCTCAGTTGCATATAAAAACTAAACATAACTAGCTCATCTAACAACAGGTAAGTAATCATGAAAAATGCACGTTCAGCTTTATTATCAATAGGCACCGCTTCTATAGTTGGAGGGTTAATACTCATTCCTGCATTAAATGCCCTAGCACAAATGCCTGCACCTGAAGTGGCAATGGCAAGCACTGCACCACCAGAGACAGCAACTGCGGTTGACTTTATTAATATATTTGAAAAATTAAGCGGTTCACAGCCTGGCCTAAGAAAGGCCCATCCAAAGGGCATTTGCGCCGCTGCAGTATTTGAACCAAACCGCGAAGTCCCATATTTTAAAAGTGCTGATTTGTTCGGCCAAGATTCGTTATCGGCAATAGTTAGGTTTTCTGTGGGTAATGGTAATCCAGCTTCCGACGAACGTATCCCAGGTGCCCGTGGTATGGGCATTCAAATCAAATTGCCTAATGGAAGTGCACACATAATAACGGGTAATAGTACGCCGGTATTTAGTGGTAAAGATCCAGAGACTTTCTTGGGCTTTTTAAGAACATTAGTGCCCGACGAAACAGGCCAAGTTAATTTTGCTGGCGTAGGCGCTTATGTGGCGGCAAACCCAAGTGTGCAGGCTGCTGCAATGTGGTCTAGAACAACACCAGCGCCAGTTTCGTATGCAAATACTCCTTATTTTGGCCTACATACTTTTTTCTTTGAAGACTCACAATCAAACGAAAAAATTAAGTACAGATGGCAATTAACGCCAACTTTGGGTCATGTAGGGCTAAGCAAAGAGCAAGCTGCAAGTATGGCGCCGGTATTTTTGGCCGACAAAATTAAAGAGCAATTGGTTGATCCCGATACGAAGGTTTCTTTCACGCTAACGGCAACAATAGGTATCGAAGCCGACACCAATATTGATCCTTCACAGGTTTGGCCAGAAGAGCGAGAGCAAGTCACAATGGGTAGTATTACAATTACTGAAGTAGGCGGAATGGCCTGCGACAAGCTTAATTTTGATCCTAATATTTTATCGGCTGGTTTTACACCAAGTGCCGACCCTGTACTTAGAATGCGCTCACCTGCTTATGCTATTTCATTTGGTAAACGCTTAAGCAATCAGTAGGCTTAACTAAAGCCAGAACATAAGAGGAGCGTGCCACTAGCACGCTCCTCTTTTTTAAATGCACAAATACCTACTCCTTTTTGTAATTGTGTATTATTTTCACTGCTAAGTTTGCTATAATCCGTCAAATTTTTTTGAATCAAGCTAGTGTGTATTCGTAATTTGCAAAGAACGCACGAAAAACATCTAGCAATCAATACAGCAGAAAGTGAATGAAGTTTTCTCTACTTAATACCGACGGCCTTGCCAGGCGAGGCCAAATCGAGTTCGACCGGGGTGTGATTGAAACACCTGCTTTTATGCCGGTGGGCACATACGGCACAGTGAAAGGCATGACGCCTGAAGAATTAGCCGAAACCGGCGCACACATATGCTTGGGTAATACCTTCCATCTTATGTTACGCCCTGGTACCGCGATTATTAAAGATCACGGTGATCTGCACGATTTTATGCATTGGGACAAGCCTATACTGACTGATTCAGGTGGATTTCAAGTGTTCTCGCTTGGTGCAATGAGCAAAATAAATGAAGAGGGCGTTACTTTTCGCTCACCTATCAACGGTGAGAAAATATTGCTTACGCCAGAAAAATCTATGCACGTACAGCGTGATTTAGGTTCTGACATAGTCATGATATTTGACGAATGTACCCCGTTCCCTGCAACTTTAGACGAAGCTGAACGTTCAATGCAATTATCGTTGCGTTGGGCCAAGCGTTCTAAAGATGCGCATGGTGATAATCCTTCGGCCCTATTTGGTATTATTCAAGGCGGGATGTACGAAGGACTTCGTGATACATCACTCGCAGGGCTAGAAGACATCGGTTTTGACGGTTATGCGATTGGTGGTTTGTCGGTAGGCGAGCCTAAAGAAGACATGATGCGAATAGTAATGCATACCGCGCCGCAGATCCCGGCCAACAAACCGCGTTATTTAATGGGCGTTGGTAAACCAGAAGATATTGTAGAGTCGGTCCGTCGTGGTATTGATATGTTCGATTGTGTAATGCCTACCCGTAACGCGCGAAATGGCCATCTATTTGTTACCGATGGTGTAGTTAAGATTCGTAACGCTAGACACAAAACAGATACATCGCCATTAGACGAAAAATGTGACTGTTACACTTGTAAAAATTATTCTCGGTCATATTTACATCACTTAGACAAGTGTAATGAGATACTTGGTGCGCGCCTGAATACGATTCATAATCTACGCTATTATCAGGTAGTAATGGAAGGCTTACGCAACGCGATTAGTGAAAACACATTAACAGAATTTGTTGAGGTGTTTTATGCACAGAAAGGTATGGAAGTACCTGATTTATAGTGCTTAGATAGGGACTCTATCTACATATGGCAGCAAAATTAAGCAAAAAACTAGTAAATAACAAAAATTTAAATCAATAAAAGGAAACCTAACATGAGTTTTTTCATTTCTAACGCACACGCCCAAACGGCCGGTGGCGCATCTGAAGGGCCCGGCTACGAAATGCTGATAATGCTGGCGGTATTTGGCTTAATCTTCTATTTTTTACTTTACCGCCCACAAGCAAAGCGTGTTAAAGAACATAAGAACTTGGTTTCTTCAATTACTAAAGGTGATGAGGTGCTTACGCAAGGCGGCATTGTAGGCAAAGTAACAAAAGTTGCAGACGACAAAGATTTTCTTGAAATTTCATTAAATGAAACGAATCAAATAGTTGTTCAAAAATCAGCGATAAGTGCGGTATTGCCTAAAGGCACCATGAAATCAATTTAAAATAAAAGCCGGTATGCCGTTATTTGCGTTTGTAAGTATCGGCATACTAGGCATGTAGGAAGTTATTGTGTTAAACCAAAACCCTATTTGGAAATACGTATTAGTTATTTTTGTATTAGCTATGTGCACGCTGTATGCGCTGCCTAACTTATACGGAGAAGACCATGCGGTGCAAATTTCGTCAGGAAAAAATTCAACTGTTTCCGAACAAATGATACCTACTGTTGAAAGCAGTTTGCAAGAATCAAACATTGTGTTTAAAGCGGTAGAGTTTAAAGATGACAAAGTGCTTGTCAGGCTTAATGATTCAGACGCCCAACTGGTTGCCAGGGAACATCTCGACGATACATTTGGCAATGAATACTTAGTGGCAATGAACCTAGCGCCCGATACACCAGATTGGCTAGAGTCGCTAAACGCAGCACCTATGAAGCTAGGGCTGGATTTGCGCGGTGGCATTCACTTCTTAATGGAAGTGGATATGAAAAGCGCTGTCAGTAAAGCATTTGAAGACTCCATAGGCGATTTCCAAACCCAACTGCGTGAACAAAATTTACGCTACCGTTCTGTACGTCAATTAGGGGACTTTATAGAAATTACCTTCAGAGACCCACAGGTTCTTGAAGACGCGCAATTTTACTTGCGTAACAATTATCGTAATATGGTGTTTAGTGAGCGCGACGAATTAACACTACGGGCAAGTTTCACAGAAGCACGCTTAAGTGAAATCAAAGATTATGCGGTTAAGCAAAACATTACTATTATTCGTAGCCGTGTAAATCAATTAGGCGTAGCTGAACCCTTGGTACAAAAACAAGGTGCCGATCGAATTGTTGTGCAATTACCAGGTATACAAGACTCTACCCTTGCCAGAGAAATTCTGAATGCCACTGCAACCTTAGATTTTAGATTAGTTGACCAAACTAATGATGTACGCGACGCCGTAAAAGGACGTGTGCCTGCAACTTCACAGCTAAACTACGACCGAAGCGGTCAGCCGATATTATTGCGCAAAAAGGTCATGCTGACAGGTAGTCATATTATTGATGCCAACAGCAGTATCGACGAAAACGGCTTTCCTCAAGTGAATATCTCACTTGATTCGAAAGGCGGTAGCAAAATGTCAAACTCAACTAAAGATAACATTGGTAAGCCAATGGCAACGGTCTTTATCGAGTATAAGTCTACTGGCGAACGAGACCAAGAAGGCAAGTTAATCTTTGAGAAGCATGAAGAAGTAATCAATGTAGCGACTATTCAAGCACGCTTGGGTAATTCATTCAGAATAACCGGTATAGACAGCGCTAAAGAAGCCAGAGACCTAAGTTTACTATTAAGAGCTGGAGCATTGATTGCGCCCATTCAAATAGTGGAAGAACGTACTGTAGGGCCAAGCTTAGGCGCAGAAAATGTTAAGTTAGGTATGCAAGCCATTATTTATGGATTAATTGCGGTGCTTGCTTTCATGCTCGTGTACTACCGAGCATTTGGTTTAGTCGCTAACATTGGACTCGCCGTCAATCTAATTATGATTGTGGGTATTATGTCGATGATCCCTGGCGCTGCACTAACACTTCCTGGTATGGCGGGTATTGTATTGACCGTGGGCATGGCGGTAGATGCTAACGTACTAATATTCGAGAGAATACGAGAAGAAATACGCGATGGCCGAAGCCCACAGCAGGCAATTCATTTTGGCTATGACAACGCGTTTTCAACTATTTTAGATGCTAACATTACCACCTTTATTGTGGGCATGATTCTGTTTGCAGTAGGAACAGGGCCTATTAAAGGCTTCTCGATAACACTGATGATAGGTATTCTTACGTCAATGTTTACTGCGATTATAGTTTCCCGTGTGTTAGTTAATTTGATTTGGGGCGGTAAACGCGTCAAATCATTAATGATTTAAGGAGTTATCAGATGAAATTTCAACTGTTGAGATTAACCAAAACCGTTAACTTCATGAAAATAAGGTTTCCAGCACTTATTTTTTCGAGCATTTTAATTATAGGTTCAATTACTTCACTAGCGGTGAACCAGTTAAATTGGGGCTTAGATTTTACTGGTGGGACTGAAATTCAAGTGGCCTACCCAAATGGCGCTGACTTAACTAAAGTTAGAGCCGATTTGGCTGAAGCTAACTTCCCCAATGCTGTGGTTCAGAACTTTGGCAGTAGCCAAGATGTATTAATTAGAATTGCGCCACGCGATGACCTGCCTAAAGACGAGATTGGCGGAATAGTTTTTGAAGTGCTAAAAGCTAAAGATGACACTGCGCAAGTGCAGAGTATTAGCTTTGTGGGACCAAGTATTGGTGACGAGCTTACCGAGCAGGGTGGTTTAGCAATGCTGGTGGCTTTAATTTGTATTCTTATATATGTAGCGATGCGCTTCGAGTATAGGTTTGCACTTGGGTCGGTATCGGCGCTACTGCACGATGTTATTTTAACCCTGGGATTGTTCTCGGTTTTTCAATTAGAATTCGATTTAACCGTATTGGCAGCGCTTCTTGCAGTTATCGGTTATTCATTGAACGATACTATTGTTGTGTCGGATCGTATTCGTGAAAACTTCAGGAAAATACGCAAAGGCACGCCTTTAGAGATTATTAATATTTCGTTAACGCAAACACTTAACCGAACCATCATCACGTCCTTAACGACTATTCTAGTGTTAGTCGCTTTGTTTTATAAAGGCGGCGCGTTAATACACGGTTTTGCAACAGCCTTATTGTTTGGTGTGTTCATAGGTACGTACTCTTCTGTTTATATTGCCAGCGCAGTTGCTTTAGCATTGGGTATAAGCAAAGAAGACTTGATACCGGTCGAAGTTGAGAAAGAAGGCGAAGACTTAGAGTCTATTTAATGTAGTGCTATATTAAAGTTGTTTACGCCCTAATGATGTTTTGTCATTGGGGTTTTTTATTTTCTGAAATAGCAATTAATTCTGGTGACCACGGCTTTAGAATAGAGTTGGAAATAGGGCTCGACAACTATTTAATAAAAAATCTGAGCCAGTTTGTGTAATCTTTTCGTATATCTATTGTCAATATTATTGAATTCTTAATTGTGGAGATGTTAATGGACTTAAAAAAGATGATGGGTGGCCTATCTAGTTCAGGCGCCTTAAGCGGGTTTATGGGCGGTGTTGCTGGTGGTGGATTAACTAGCATGATAGCCAGTAAAAAAGGCCGTAAAGTGGGCGCTTCGGCGCTTAAAATTGGTGGTTTAGCTGCCGTTGGTGGCTTGGCTTGGAAGGCTTATCAAAATTATTCAAATAAAAGTCAAGGTGGTCAACAAGCGTCGGCGCCAGAAGGACATCAGCCTCAAGCTTTGAGTAACAGTTATGCCCCGCAAACAAACGCTGCGCAACAAGGTGGGCAACAGGCTGCGCAGCAAAATGTGGGCGCTCTCCAAGCGACTCAGTTTGATTTTGCACCCGCTCGAATTCAACAGCAGCAGTTTGAAGAAGTAATAGAAGACAGTAACCCCAACGGACAAATGTTGTTAATGCGTGCCATGATAACTGCCGCGCACTCCGACGGCCATATTGACGACAGTGAGCGGCAACGTATTTTTGCACAAGTTGAATCTATGGAGTTAAGTGTAGAGGAAAAAGCGACTTTGTTTGATGAGCTTAGAAAACCGCTCGATTTAACTACCTTAGTTTCCCGGATACCCAACGCGCAAACAGGCATTGAAGTTTATGCAGCTAGCGCTACTGCATTGGATTTACAACATCAAGATTCGCAAGCCTATTTGCAGGCGCTTGCAAATCAGCTATGTATTCCTTCCGATTTAACCGCTTCTATACAGCAGCAAATTCAAGCGTATTGAGTTAGTCGGGCGCGCAGCTATGTGCGCCCAAAAAAGTTCCAAATAAAACGCAACTTTTGCGGCTTATTACTCGTAAATGTAGAACAAATAATCTTTATCTAATTATTAATTAGGAAAAAACGCGTATGAAATTTATAAAAATATCCTTCGTGGCTATCACGTTAATGATGGCAAGCTTTGGGTCTTGGGTATTTGCAACAACTCCATTTAGTGAAATGCCTGCGGGCGAATATACCGTCGACTTAAGTCACGCATCGGTAGTGTGGAAAGTATCTCATTTGGGTTTATCAGATTATGTGGCTCGCTTTGCAGATTTTGATGCAAGTATTCAGTTCGACCCAAGCAATATTGCAGCAAGTAAAGTAAGCGCCAGCATTAACCCAATGTCTATTCAAACTGCGTATCCAAATGCCAGCGAGAAAAACTTTGACAATATTCTGGCGACCGACAAAGGATGGTTTAATGCTGGGAAGTTCGCCAGTATCGAGTTTGCATCTACATCTATTGAAATGACGGGCGAAAAAACTGCTGTAATGTTGGGCGATCTGCGCTTTTTAGGTGTGTCGAAGTCGGTTAGTTTAAATGTTGTTTTTAATGGTGCTATGATTAGTCAACCCTTTAGCCGCATGCCTACAATTGGTTTTTCAGCTAATACAACTATTAAGCGTTCAGATTGGGGTATGTCAAAAAATGTACCCAATATAGGCGACGACGTTGAAGTGATGATTGAAGGTGAATTTGCCAAAACAGAATAGCGACTGGTGATTTAATAATATGAACATAAATTCAAATATAGGCAAAGGCGATAGATACCACAGCCTTAGTATATTGCTGCACTGGACAATTGTACTTGGGCTTATATTTATGTTTATAAGTGGTTTGTATATGGTAAATTACGATATATCTAAAGCAGACCAGTATAAGCTATTTCAAATACATAAAGCTTCTGGCGTTATTATGCTGTGGGCAATAATACTGCGCATTAGCGTAAGAATTTTTACCAAAGCCCCCGCGGCAGTAAACGAGCTTACTACTCAAGAGAGCCTGCAGGCTAAATTTGGACATATCTTGTTATACGTGGCACTTATCACTATGCCCTTGTCGGGGTGGTTGATGGTATCGGCTAGCCCCTTTGGCTTACCTACTTTGGTATTTGTTGATTGGATAAACTGGCCACATATTCCTGGCGTTGCTCGAAACAAAGCCATTGGTACAATTGCAAATAACGTACATTGGATAACAGCTATAAGCCTTGCTACATTAATTATTGGGCATATTGGTGCGGTAATATGGCACAAGAAAAGACATAAAGTTAACTTACTCAAAAGAATGTGGTGGTCAAAATAATGATAAAGGGATTTGAATCTAAAGTGACAAAGATCAAAAGCTTGGGTCTATTTATGCTCCTGTTTATAGCCAGTGCATCGGTCTTCGCTTTGCAAAGCTATGAAGTCGATAGTAAGGGCAGTAAAGTAGGATTTTCAGGCACTCATTTGGGTATGCAGTTTTACGGCGAATTTGAAACGTGGCAGGCTAAGTTGGTTTTGCCACCTCAAAGTAATCCGAGTATTACGGCTACTTTTGACTTAACTAAAGCAAAGACAGGCGACTTCATCTACGATTCAACCCTGGTAGAAGGAGATTGGTTTGATGTGGAAAAACATCCGCAGGGCAGTTTTGTTAGTGATGTTATTGAAGTAGTAGAGGGTGGCTATAAAGTAAGCGGTAAGCTTACTTTACGAGGCGTTGCCAAAATACAATCGTTTATACTCACACAATCGGGCAACAAGCTTACCGCTGAATTCCCGATAAATCGTTTGGAATACGGCATTGGCCTCGACTCCGACCCAAAAGGTGAGTGGGTAAGTAAAGACATTACTATGCGCCTAGATTTGAGTCTAGACTAGCGTAAAAGTAAACGACGAGCGCTTACTTTTACGTTTATTTCAATCTTTACTGTGGTTGTTTACTTTAATCGCTTAACGATGTTTTGTACTACGCGCGGGTTACCGGCTACTAAGCCATTAGCGCTGCCCGCTAGCTTAAGTTCGTCGTATAATGGGTCGTTGTTACCGGCATAATCGGTGACTAAACCACCAGACTCTTTTACCAACAATTCACCAGCAGCCATATCCCAAGCTTTCAAACCTTTTTCCCAGTAACCGTCGTAGCGACCAGCAGCAACATAAGCTAAATCAAGTGCAGCTGAACCTGAACGTCTTACATCTCCACAATCTTTAAATACTTTGGCAAATTTGGCTAAGTCGTCGTTTAACGATGATTTGTCTCTAAAAGGAAGTGCTGTCGCCAATATCGTATTAGATAAGTCTTTTGCTTTTGTGCAGCGTAATCTATAACCGTTTAGCTGTGCGCCGCTGCCTTTTGATGCAGCAAACAATTCGCCGCGAATAGGATCAAATATAACCGCTTGGTCAAGTTTGCCTTTAAAAATAAGCGCAATAGAGACTGCAAAGTGGGGAATACCTGCAATGAAGTTGCTGGTGCCGTCAAGGGGGTCAATAATCCAGGTGAAGTCGTCGTTACCGTTTACCTTGCCGCCTTCTTCGCCTATGAAAGAATGGTCAGGAAAAGACTGTTGAATTTTATTGATGATGGTTAGTTCGGCTTCTTTGTCGATTTTAGTCACAAAATCGTGAGCGCCTTTTGATTGAATATCTAAATCATCGCGGTTTTCATAACCACGGGTAATCACATTTCCTGCCGCACGCGCCGCGCGCACCGCAATATTGAGCATAGGATGCATACTAACCACCAAATTGTAAAAAGAACATAGTTGAAAACGTGGCGGAGTTTAGCAGATGTTAAGCCTAGGCTCAATTGGCTGGAAACAAAAGTTCTGTACATTGTTTAAAGATGCCTTTCAACGCACCACATTTGATTTTCGGTATGCTATAGTTTGCGCCCTGAAAATATTGGCTGTGTAGTATGCATTGTTGTGCATAAACGCTACTCATATACAGCCTTTGCTTAACTGGTTTGTAGGAATTAATATGCTCGACGCTATCAGAATTGTACTCGTGAACACTTCGCATACCGGCAATATTGGGTCTGCTGCTCGCGCCATGAAAACCATGGGTTTGAAGCACTTATACTTGGTTGACCCAGTGACCGAACCCGATAGCAAAGCAAGTGCATTGGCGGCGGGGGCCACCGATATTCTCGCCAATGCTATTATTGTTGATACTCTTCCTGAAGCAGTCGCTGATTGTGGGCTAGTTGTTGGAACCTCAGCACGTTCACGCACACTGTCGTGGCCTATGTTAGATTCACGCGAGTGCGGTGAAAAACTTATTTCTGAAGCAAGCAATTATCCTGTTGCACTAGTGTTTGGACGCGAAAACAGTGGTCTTTCTAATGAGGAACTTCAGCAGTGCAATTTCCATGTATGCATAAACGCTAATCCTGAATATAGCTCATTAAACCTTGCTGCAGCGGTGCAAACCTTATGTTATGAAATTCGCATGCATCATCTAGCAATTGAACGTGCACCCTATTTAAAACGAGAAGCGATTGAAAATCCGTATCCGCTCACAAAAGAATTAGAAAATTTCTATGAGCATTTTGAAACGACATTTGCTGAGTCGGGTTTTATTCGCTCAAACCATCCCGGCGTAATTATGTCAAAAGTAAGGCGCATGTTTAATCGTACCCGTCTAGAGTCACAGGAACTTGCAATTTTACGTGGTATGTTGTCGTCGGTCGACAAAACTGTCAAAGATTCAAAGTGAAGAGAAATCATTATGTTTAATCGTATATCTGAAGATATCAATAGTGTTTTTGCTCGCGATCCAGCGGCACGTGACAAGTGGGAAGTGTTTTTTAACTATCCGGGTTTACATGCAGTATGGCTGCATCGGATGAGTCATAAATTATGGGGCTGGAATTTAAAATGGGTGGCGCGGTTTGTATCGAACATAAGCCGTTTTATAACCGGTATTGAAATTCATCCCGCGGCAAAACTAGGCCGACGCGTTTTCATCGACCACGGTATAGGAGTTGTTATTGGAGAAACTGCCATTGTGGGTGACGACGTGACCTTATATCACGGTGTAACCTTAGGCGGCACTAGTTGGAAAGCCGGTAAACGTCATCCAACCCTTGGTAATAACGTCGTTATTGGCGCAGGGGCTAAAATACTTGGTCCTATTACTATTAGCGAAAATGCCAGAGTAGGCTGTAATTCTGTTGTTGTAAAAGATGTTCCTAGCGGCGCAACATGCATAGGTGTTCCTGGTCGTATTATTATGCCAACAGTAGAATCTGAAGAGATTGAAGGGAAACGCAAAGAAATCGCTCAAAAATATGGTTTTGATGCTTACGCAATTGCCATTGATAATCCAGACCCAGTTGCCAATGCCTTAGGTGTAATGCTTGAGCATGTTCATTTAATGGATAATAAAGTAGAAGAAATGTGCAAAGTCATACAAGACTTAGGGGGAGACGTGTGCACCGAGTCAATGCCCAAGTTAAATGCTGAAGATTTTGCTGAGACGGGCATATCTCCCACTATGAAAAAAGCTGCTGAAGAAGCGTTTGATCCACATATTTAAGCAATAGTGAATGCTTTATACGGGCTATGAAAAGGTCGCGCATGCCGCTAATTCAGGCGTATTTTACGCTTTACATAATACTTGACTAAAATAGTCGGGTAAATACTTGACAAATTTAGTCAAGTATATAAGATCTACTCATTAGAAACACGCAAAGAAGAGTGCAATGAAGTTAACATCAAAAGGTCGATACGCTGTTACCGCTATGCTTGATGTAGCTTTGCATTCACATTCAGGGCCTGTGCCACTAGCTGATATATCAGAGCGACAGGCTATTTCGTTGTCGTATTTAGAGCAGTTGTTTTCGAAATTAAGAAAAGAAGCGTTGGTGACTAGCGTTAGGGGTCCCGGCGGTGGTTATCGTTTAGGCAAAGAGCCAAACGAAATTGCTATTGGCGATGTTATACGAGCGGTAGATGAAATTGTAGATGCTACTCGTTGTCAAGGTCAGTCTGATTGCCAAGGCGGCGAACGTTGTTTAACGCACAGCTTGTGGCAAGACTTAAGTGACAGAATTAGTACCTTTTTAAACAGCATTACCTTAGGCGAACTTATGCACCAACGTCAGGTGAAAGAAGTCGCAGGCAGACAAAATAAGACTGCCAAATCCATTTTACAAAATATTGAAATTAGCATGCAGCTATAAGCGGAGTAACAGATGAGTAAAGTACACTTACCGATTTATCTAGACTATTCGTCTACCACGCCAGTCGACCCGCGTGTTGCCGAAGCTATGAAAGAGTGTTTAACACTCGAGGGTAACTTTGGTAACCCGGCATCAAGATCGCACAAGTTTGGTTGGGTAGCAGAAGAAGCAATAGATATTGCACGTAATAACGTTGCCGATTTAGTGAATGCCGACCCACGTGAAATTGTGTTCACTTCGGGCGCTACTGAATCAAACAATTTAGCGATTAAAGGCGCAGCCTTGTTTTATAAGAAACGTGGCAAACATATTATTACCCTGAAAACAGAGCATAAAGCGGTGCTAGACACCACTAGGCAACTAGAGCGCGAAGGCTTTGAAGTTACTTATATGTTGCCAAAGCCTAATGGCTTAGTTGATTTAGACGAATTGCAAGCTGCCATGCGTGAAGATACGGTATTAGTATCAATTATGCATGTGAACAACGAAATAGGCGTGATTCAAGACATTGCTGCCATTGGTGAGATATGTCGCTCACGCAAAATTATCTTCCATGTCGATGCTGCGCAAAGCACCGGTAAAGTGCCTATCGATTTGCAAACAACAAAAGTTGACCTAATGTCGTTTTCAGCGCATAAAACATATGGTCCTAAAGGTATTGGTGCACTTTACGTTTGCCGCAAGCCTAGAGTAAGAATTGAAGCGCAAATCCATGGCGGTGGTCACGAAAGAGGTATGCGCTCTGGTACCCTAGCTACCCATCAAATTGTGGGCATGGGCGAGGCGTTTCGAATAGCTAAAGAAGAAATGGCAACAGAAACCGACCGCATTCTAATGCTTAGAACCAAATTGTGGAACGGCATAAAAGATATGGAAGAAGTATATCTTAACGGCGACCTAGAGCAACGCGTGGCGCACAACCTTAATGTGAGTTTTAACTACGTTGAGGGCGAGTCTCTTATTATGGCACTTAAAGACATGGCAGTATCTTCAGGTTCAGCCTGTACTTCTGCTAGCTTAGAGCCATCGTATGTCTTACGTGCATTAGGTCTTAATGACGAGCTTGCACATAGCTCTATTCGATTTAGCTTTGGTCGCTTTACTACTGAAGCAGAAATAGACTATGTAATTGATGTCATTTTAAACAAAATCGACAAGTTGCGTGAAATGTCACCACTTTGGGATATGTTCAAAGACGGCGTCGATTTAAGTACTGTTGATTGGGCTCACCACTAAATTAGTAATACTGGTAAGCAGCTAAACTATTAATGAATTTATAAGGAATAAAACACATGGCCTACAGCGAATTAGTAATTGATCACTATGAGAACCCAAGAAACGTGGGTTCATTTGATAAAAACGACCCTAGTATTGCTACCGGTATGGTCGGAGCTCCCGCATGTGGTGACGTAATGCGTTTACAACTAAAAGTGGGTGAAAACGGTATTATAGAAGACGCCAAGTTTAAAACCTATGGCTGTGGTTCGGCAATTGCGTCAAGCTCACTTGTGACAGAGTGGGTTAAAGGTAAGTCAATTGAAGAAGCTTCTACAATTAAAAATACTGATATTGCACATGAATTAGCATTACCACCGGTTAAAATTCATTGTTCTATTTTAGCTGAAGATGCAATAAAAGCTGCGGTTGAAGACTATAAAAGTAAACATAAATAAAAGTAAGTTTACGCAACGACTATATAGCTAATACATAGACTATATTGACGAGTAATTATCAGGCGAACCTATGTTCGCCTGATACACATACATTGCAGTATGTGTAATAAGGTAGAAAAGGATAATAATATGGCAATAACCGTTACTGAAGCTGCTGCATCAAGAGCGCGCTCTTTTATGGAGAATCGTGGTTCTGGTGTGGGTCTTCGCTTGGGTGTAAAAACTACAGGTTGTTCTGGTTTAGCCTATGTACTTGAATTTGTTGATGAACTCAAAGACGAAGATAACGTGTTTGAAGACAAGGGCGTTAAAATTATTGTCGACACCAAAAGTCTTAATTATTTAGATGGAACTGAGTTAGATTTTGCCAAAGAAGGTTTGAATGAAGGCTTTCAGTTCAATAATCCAAACGTAGACGGCGAATGCGGTTGCGGCGAAAGTTTTACGGTGTAAAGCTTTTTTTTGGCATTTACAATTATTTAATAATTAGCACTTTTATCCTATATACAAATCATCTATGAATTATTTCTCACTTTTTGATATTCCAGAGCAATACGAAGTAAATATTGTTGCTCTTGAGCAGCGTTACAAAATGCTGCAGCGCCTGACGCACCCCGACCGTTACGTTAATGCGAGCGATCAAGAAAAACGCATGTATATGCAAAAAAACTCACAAATAAACGATGGCTACTATGTGCTGCAGGATATGGTGCTGCGTGGCGAACATTTGCTTGAAGTAAGGGGCATAGAATTATCTAGTGAACAAGAAACCATTGGAGACACGACGTTTCTAATGGAGCAAATGGATCTTCGTGAAGATTTAGCGAGTGCTCAAGAGCCTGCTGAATTTGAGGCCTTAAATAGTAATATTTCAGACTCTATTGCAGGTTATATAGACCGCATTACCGGTCTGTTTGAGACTAACCTTGAGACCGATGTTCACGCCGCTAGACTTGAGCTAAGAAAACTTAAATTTCTGAAGAAAATAGCCGCAGAAGCAAAAGCACGCGAGCGAAATGAAACCAAATAATAAGGGTAATTAATGGCGTTATTGCAAATAGCTGAGCCAGGACAAAGCGCAGCACCCCACGAACGCAAGATCGGCATTGGCATAGATTTAGGTACAACTAATTCTTTGGTATCTATTGTACAAAGCGGCAAGGCAGATACAATTGCCAACGAAAGTGGCGAGCATCTTTTACCTTCTGTCGTGCAATATACAGCCGACAAGACAATAGTGGGCACTCAAGCGAAGCAAAATGCTCAGAGCGATGCCCTTAACACTATAGTGTCGGTAAAGCGTTTTGTAGGTCGAAGTGTGCAAGACGTTATTAAACAGTGGGCAGCATTACCCTACGAGTTTAAGCAAGCTCAAGGCAACCCAATTTTTGTAACTGCTGCTGGTGATAAAAATCCAATTGAGGTCTCTGCCGATATATTACGCGCTCTTCGCGTGCGCGCTGAAAAAACCTTAAACGATGACATTACCGGTGCAGTTGTTACTGTACCTGCTTACTTTGATGATGCTCAACGTCAAGGCACTAAAGATGCTGCGCAGCTTGCAGGGCTTAACGTTCTTAGGCTGTTAAATGAACCCACAGCTGCCGCGATTGCATATGGTTTAGATCAACAAAAAGACGGCACCATCGCTGTTTACGACTTAGGTGGCGGTACCTTTGATGTATCGATATTAAAACTTGAAAAAGGTGTGTTTGAAGTAAAGTCTACAGCAGGCGATACCGCATTAGGGGGTGACGACTTTGACTACGCCATTGCAAAATATGCAAGCGCAAAACTAGGGCTAGATCCGAGCCTAGAGAAACAACATCACCGTGCCTTGATGAATGCGGCCAAATTATTAAAAGAAAGCTTGAGCGATAGCAATAGTGCTGTATTGTCTGTCGATTTGTCGGAAGGTAAATATACTCTAAATCTTGAACGAGATGAATTTGAAGCGTTAATTAAGCCATTTGTTTCACGTACCACCGAAACATGCATGCGCGCATTACAAGACGCCGACATGACAATAGAAGATATTGGACAAGTCGTTATGGTGGGTGGGTCTACAAGAGTACCTTTGGTCAAACAAGCTGTTGAGGACTTTTTTAAAGCGCCGCCATTAACAAATATAGATCCTGATAAAGTCGTTGCGATAGGCGCAGCTATTCAAGCAGACATACTCGTTGGCAACAAGCCTGACAGTGATATGCTGCTGTTAGATATACTACCGTTGTCGCTTGGAATAGAAACGATGGGCGGACTAGTAGAAAAAATTATTCCGCGTAATACCACTATTCCAGTTGCGCGTGCACAAGAATTCACTACCTTCAAAGACGGTCAAACTGCCATGATGGTGCATGTATTACAAGGTGAAAGAGAGCTTGTAGAACATTGCCGTTCGTTAGCTAGATTTGATTTGACCGATATGCCTGCATTAGCAGCAGGCGCGGCTCATATACGCGTTACTTTTCAAGTTGACGCCGATGGTCTGTTAAGCGTTACTGCTATGGAAAAATCTACCGGTGTGCAGGCGCACATAGAAGTAAAACCGTCTTATGGTTTAGAAGAGTCAGAAATACTTAATATGCTTTCGTCATCTATGGAACATGCGAAAGATGATATGCAAACACGTATGCTAAAAGAACAGCAAGTAGGTGCCAAACGTGTACTTGAATCTATGCATGCTGCGCTTAAAGCAGATGGCGATGATTTGCTTAACTCAGACGAACGTCATGTTATTGACGCAAGTTTAGTGACGCTCACCCAGTTATCAGACCAAAACGATATTGATGCAATTAAGCATCAAATTGAAAAGGTAGACGACTTAAGCCAAGCCTTTGCAAATCGTAGAATGGATAAAGCAATAAAATTAGCACTGGCCGGTCAGTCAGTAGACGATATTTAATAATAATCTTACAATGTAGCTAGGAAGTCGCAAATGCCACAAGTTATTTTTTTACCACACCCAGAACTTTGTCCCGATGGTGCTGTACTAGAAGCAGAAAAAGGGGCAACAGTGCTTGATGTTGCGCTCAAAAATGGAATTGGCATAGAGCATGCCTGCGAGAAAGTATGTGCATGTACCACCTGCCATGTGATTATGCGTGAGGGCTTCGACTCGTTAGATGAGTCTGACGAGCTTGAGGATGACTTACTCGATAAAGCGTGGGGACTAGAACCAGAATCAAGATTAAGTTGTCAATCAATCATAAAAGACGAGGATTTGGTTGTTGAAATACCAAAATATTCGATAAACCACGCTTCGGAACAACATTAACAAAAATTTGATTAGTGTTTTGTAGTGAACTTGCATATAATCGCGCGCACTAAAAAGACTTAGTCCAGTGCTGTGTTAAATTACTATGTTTCGCATGTCCTCTACATAAAGAGCGTGGTGACATAAAAAAAGCATAGCGGGTTTGTAAGACAACACACATACACAATACGATAGGTAGGAAAACAACATGGCTTTAGAACGTACATTTTCGATAATTAAACCAGACGCAGTTGCCAAAAATGCAATAGGCGCAATCTACAATCGCTTTGAATCAGCAGGCTTGCGTATAGTTGCTTCGAAAATGGTTCATTTGAGCAAAGACAAAGCAGAAGGTTTTTATGCTGAACATAAAGAGCGTCCTTTCTTTGGCGCTTTGGTTGATTTCATGACCTCTGGTCCAGTTATGGTTCAGGTCTTGGAAGGCGAGAACGCTGTGTTGGGTAATCGTGAAATAATGGGCGCAACTAACCCAAGTGATGCAGCAGCAGGCACTTTACGTTCTGATTACGCTGCCTCTATCGACGAGAACGCAGTTCACGGTTCAGACGCCCCAGAATCTGCAGCTCGTGAAATTGCATACTTTTTCTCTGATGAAGAGATTTGCCCGCGTACGCGCTAAGCAAAACAAGGTTATTTGTAAAAAAGGGAGCATTAGCTCCCTTTTTTCATCAAAAATGAAAGAAAAATTGAGTCGACCCATATAAAATGTGGTCATAAGTATAGAAACAACGTATTCGGTTAAATAGGTGATCCATGTCAGTTAACATGCAAACTGCCCCACAAGACAAACTTTCCCAGCAGGCAAAGAAGGTCAATTTACTCAACTTTAACCGCGATGGTCTACGCGAGTATCTTTTGAGTATTGGTGAAAAACCATTTAGGGCAGAGCAATTGATGAAGTGGATTTATCAAGAAGGTCAATCTGACTTTACCCAAATGACCAATTTGAACAAGCAGTTACGTGCAAAGCTTATTGAATTGTGTGAAGTACGTGCGCCAGAGATTTCTGAGCATCAACAAGCCGCTGATGGCACTATTAAATTTGCCATAATACTTGATGGTGGCCAAGAAGTAGAAACCGTATGGATACCTGAAACCGACCGTGCGACCTTATGCGTTTCGTCGCAAGTAGGCTGTGCTCTTGAATGCACGTTTTGCTCTACGGCTCAACAAGGTTTTAATCGTAATTTGTCAGTGGCGGAAATTATTGGCCAGGTGTGGCGAGTTGCGACCTTTATTGGATTGTCGAAAGATACCTCTAAGCGCCCTATTACTAACGTGGTCATGATGGGTATGGGCGAACCATTGCTAAATTTAAAAAATGTCGTGCCGGCAATGAATATCATGCTAGATGACTTCGGTTTTGGTTTGTCGAAACGCAGAGTTACCCTTTCTACATCAGGGGTTGTGCCTGCCCTCGATATGCTTGGAGATCAAATAGATGTAGCATTGGCAATATCCTTGCATGCAGCAGACAATGAATTACGTGATGAATTGGTACCGGTAAATAAAAAATACCCCATTGAAGAGTTTTTAGCATCTGTGAGGCGTTATTTAGCTAAATCGAAAGCTAACCAGGGCCGAGTAACCGTAGAATATGTCATGCTCAATGGTATTAACGATAGCACTGACCAAGCGCATGCGCTCGCAAGAGTATTACAAGATACGCCAAGTAAGATTAATTTAATTCCATTTAATCCATATCCTGGCTCACCTTATACTTGTTCGAGTAATTCGAGAATTGATCGCTTTGCAAAAGTATTGATGAGCTACGGGTTTACTACCGTAGTCAGAAAAACTAGAGGTGATGATATTGATGCTGCATGCGGACAGTTAGTCGGCGATGTAGTAGACAGAACAAAACGATTATTGAAGAAGCAAATGAAGGGTAAGCCAATATCTGTCAGAGTGTCAGAGTAAACCGCAAACAGGCCTGCACTATAAAAATAGTAGGTCATTAAAGGTAAATGTCTATGTTGAAGAAAGTATCTGTAATTGTAATGGTGCTGATATTAAGCGCTTGCACATCACAACCTGTTGATAAAAGATTCAAAGGGGCAGGTGATTTCGATAAAGTAGAAGCGGCCAAAACCCGGGTAAGTTTGGGTTTAACGTATTTGAAGAATGGAAATTTTAGCCAAGCAAAATTCAATTTAGATAAAGCTTTGGACTTCGATCCTCGTTCTGGGCAGGCAAATTTTGCGATGGCATTTTACTATCAGCAAGTAGACGAAGTGAAGCGTGCACACGAATACTATAAACAAGCAATTGACTTCTCTGATGACGATCCCGATGTGTTAAATAGCTATGGCGCCTTTTTGTGCAAACAGGGTGACTATGGCCAAGCGAAACGTTATTTTTTGAAAGCAGTAGACGACAAAAGGTATGTATCTACCGCAGGAACCTATGAAAACTTGGCCATATGCGCCGAGAGTCAAGGCTTGATAGAAGAAGCTATTGCGTACTTTAATAGTGCGCTTAATCATCAGCCTACGCGAGCGTCGAGCCTGCTGTATTTGTCGCAACTTTACGTGAAGACTAAGCAATGGGATGCAGCAAAAAAGACTGTATGGAAATATGAGCGTAATTCGAACGTGTCTGCTGAGTCTTTGTGGTTATCTTTTCAAATATCTCAAGGACAACAAAATTTACGTGAGGCAGTAGAGTTTGCAGAGATACTAAAACGCTTGTACCCCTCAAATGCAAATACTAAGAAGGCAGTGGCTAGCTTAGGCAAATTTCAACCTGATATGGCAGTTACCCAAAAAACAAAACCGACTGTTATTAACAAGGAGCCGTTGGTAAGTATCACGATGGCAGATATTGAGTCTAGCAACACAGCAGCAGCCGCAAACGCATCTCGATCTCCATATAAAGTAGATAAGCCGCCTGTGCCTCAGGCGACTCAAACAGAAATGCCAGCGCAACCGGCAACAGCTAATGTTGAGGCTGTTGGTGCCAAAGTTAAAAATATTGAAGTTGCGATAAGTGAAGCTGACGATAATACAGAGTTAGCATTGCAAACAGCCTTAGATAACTTAGACCTTGAGCCCGGTAATGAAGAGCCTATTAAAGAGATTTCTGGAGCCACTATTAATGATACACCTATGGCCCAAACTGCTATCGCTGATGCACTGATTGATGATGTTCTAGTAGACGTTGCGTTAGTAGATGATCCACTAGTAGATGATACACCAGCAGTAGATACGCTAATAGATGACGAGCTAGTAGATGAAGCACCAGTCGAGGACACACTAGTAGTTGATACGCTAGTAGACAATACTCCAACAGATGACACATTAATAGAAATGCTCGATGACGCTGGCGATATCGTAAATAATGCACAAACACCTTTCCATACGGTGCAACCGAAAGAAAATTTATATCGTATTTCACTGAAATATAACGTAAAGATCAAAAAACTGTTAGAGTGGAACAACTTAGAAAACGAATCTTCCATTCGCATAGGTACCAAGCTTTGGTTAAGGGATCCAAATTCAAATGAGTAAAGCAGAAAACCAAGTGAAAAACACTCAACCACCAGCTAAAGCAGAACAGCCAAATGCTGACTATGAAAATAGTCCGGGTAAACAGTTAACTAAGGCCCGTGTAGGGCTTGGGTTAACGCAACAGCAAGTAGCCGACAGACTGCATCTTCGTTTACCCAGTGTGCAAGCGGTCGAAGAAGACGCATTAGAAAAAGGCGTTTCGGTCACTTTTAGTAAGGGCTACGTACGTTTGTACGCAAAACTAGTGCGCTTAGAAGCACAACCTTTGCTTGATGCTTACGACAAGATTAATAAGCTTAACAAAGAGCCAGTAAAGCTACAAAGCTTCTCTAGAAGAGTATCGCGCGAGGCTGACGACCATAAATGGAATATGGTGACGATTGTTGTAGTTTTACTCGTGTTGGGTTCGGTAATTGGTTGGTGGGTTCAGCAATCGGACTCGTTAACGACTTCTCAAAGTTTCGTGTCGGAAACTCTCGACGGCTTGTTTAGTGAAAGTGATCAAGCTAGTAACGATGAAAAAGCGAATACTGCTTATTCTAACTCTGCTGATCAATACGAATTTGATAGTGTGGAGCAAACTGAGAATGAAAATACACTATTACAAAACACCGGGCCAGAGATAGCCGAAGAGGATGCAGGAAACTTCGTAGATAGGATGTCTTCAATAACTGATAACAGCGAAGATGACGAATTGGCACAAACAGAGTCTGCACTGGTTGAAGAGGCGTTTGACGATACGCTAAACGCTGTTAGTGAAACACTCGAAAGCACTACTGATTTGGCAGTTACAGAAGCAACTGGGTTAGTTGAAGATAATGAAGACTTAGACGATACCCCATTAACATCGACTCAAACAAGCAATGGCATTGCGGTAAACGCTGATGGCACCGTAAATATGACATTTACTTTTATAGAAGATACGTGGGTAAGTGTTAAAGACGTAAATGGTGAAGTTATTGCCGTTGGCCTAAAGACAAAAGGGCGAGTAATGAAAGTTTCTGGATTACCGCCAATTTTAGTTATTTTAGGCGTACCAGAGCAAGTAGAGATTAATTTTGGTGGCAAAGACGTTGATATGTCTGTTTATCCCACCGGAAGATCAGCCAATTTCAGTTTATCTTTAGAGAGCGAGTAATGTTTGCGGAATCTCCCATCAAACGTCGTTTATCGACCCGCATTAATGTAGGCAATGTTCCTGTTGGCGATGGTGCACCTATTGCAGTGCAATCGATGACCAATACTGAAACAACCGATGTCGCTGCAACCGTTGCGCAAATTAACCGTATTCAAGCAGTTGGTGCAGACATTGTAAGAGTATCGGTGCCCACTATGGATGCCGCTGAAGCGTTTAAGCTTATTAAACAGCAAGTTACTATTCCCTTGGTAGCCGATATTCATTTTGATTACAGAATTGCCCTAAAAGTGGCTGAATATGGAGTGGATTGCCTACGCATTAATCCCGGTAACATTGGCAATATTGAACGTGTAAAGAGCGTTGTAGATTGCGCTAGACATTATAATATTCCTATTCGGATAGGGGTGAATGGCGGTTCACTTGAGCGCGATTTGCAAGAAAAATACGGCGAGCCAACACCAGAAGCATTGCTTGAATCGGCCATGCGACATGTGGATATTCTCGACAAGCTTAATTTTGACCAATTCAAAGTGTCGGTTAAAGCGTCTGATGTGTTTCTTGCGGTAGGTGCTTATAGATTACTTGCCAAACAAATTGATCAACCATTACATTTGGGGATTACTGAGGCCGGCGGCTTACGCTCAGGTTCAGTGAAAAGTGCGGTAGGTCTTGGTATGTTATTAGCTGAAGGTATAGGCGATACTATTCGAGTTTCATTAGCCGCAGACCCTATTGAAGAAATTAAAGTAGGCTTTGATATTCTTAAATCACTGCGTATACGGGCTCGTGGTATTAACCTAATTGCATGTCCTAGTTGCTCCAGACAAGAGTTTGACGTGATAAGTACGGTAAATGCGCTTGAGCAGAGATTAGAAGACATAGTAATACCGCTTGATGTATCTATTATAGGATGTGTAGTTAATGGCCCTGGCGAGGCTGAAATCTCTGATATAGGACTAACTGGTGCGCGTAACATGAGTGGTTTTTATGAAGACGGCATTCGCCAGCGTGAGCGTTTCGCAAACGATCAACTTGTAGATAAACTAGAACAAAAAATTCGGGCAAAAGTGGCAGCAAAAGCCGCTATGTTAGACGAAAAAAACCGAATCGACGTTTCAGTGTCAAACAACGACTAACTAAAGGCTATAATATGCGCGTTTTGCGCGCTTATTATCTTTACGCGAAGAGCCAAAATCCTTATACTATCGCGCTTTATCAGTAACGCGAGTGACCAGTGTCTAAAACTATTCAAGCAATTCGTGGTATGAATGACTGCTTACCTTCACAAACGCCGGTTTGGCAGTTTGTAGAAGCGCGTATTCGAGAGTTGGCGAACAGCTACCATTATCAAGAAATCCGCACTCCCATTCTAGAAAGCACTGATTTATTCAAGCGTTCTGTAGGGGAATCTACAGACATTGTCGAAAAAGAAATGTATGTTTTTGATGACCGTAACGGCGATAGTTTAGCACTTCGACCAGAGGGTACAGCATGCGCTGTGCGCGCCGGTACGCAACATGGGCTGCTATATAATCAGCAGCAGCGCTTGTGGTATATGGGACCAATGTTTAGGCATGAGCGCCCACAGAAAGGCAGGTACAGACAATTCCATCAACTCGGTATGGAAGCCTTTGGTTTTGAAGGCCCCGATATTGATGTAGAAATGATATTGATAGGCGCACGATTGTGGAAAGCCTTCGGTATTAGTGACAAAGTAGAATTACAAATAAATTCACTAGGTAATGCGCAAGCGCGCAGCGATTATCGTGAGTTGTTAGTTACTTATTTAGAGCAGCATATTGATAATTTAGATGAAGATAGTAAGCGTAGGCTGCATACCAATCCTCTTCGCGTTCTTGATTCTAAAGATAATAGTACCCAGGCTGTAGTCGCTAATGCGCCTAAGTTGATTGATCACTTAGATGAAGAATCGCAGCAACATTTTACTAAATTATGTGAACGATTGGACGCTTTAGGTATCCAATATCACGTCAACCCATCATTGGTGCGGGGTCTTGATTATTACAATCGCACTGTGTTTGAATGGGTTACCAACATGTTGGGCGCTCAAGGTACTATATGTGCCGGCGGTCGCTACGATGGTTTGGTTGAGCAATTAGGGGCTAAAGCAACACCCGCAGTGGGTTTTGCGATGGGAATAGAGCGCTTAGTATTGTTAGTAGAATCTACGCAACTAGAGCCTATGGTCAATCATGCAGATGTTTACGTGACTGCAATGGGTGTTGATGCCGAGTTAGCGGCATTGCTATTAGTAGAAAGTTTACGTGATCAATTTTCATATCTAAAAGTGCAGCTGCATTGCGGTGGCGGTAACTTTAAGAAACAAATTAAAAAAGCAGATGCAAGTGGTGCTCAAATTGCGGTAGTTATTGGTGAAAATGAAGCACAAAGCAAGATGTTTGGGGTTAAATGGCTACGTAAAGAGGCTCCTCAAACACAAGTTGATAAACAAGAATTATTAGAAATACTGGCTGACATACATTAGTTACTTGGCCGGTAATGAAATATAAAACGATAGTTATTTACACATATTTTTAAGCCGTATATTTAAAACATATATTTAAGCTGTATTTTTAAAAACAGCGCAGCTTTGAGAAGTAAAAAAGGATAGAGCAAACATGATAGGTTACGAAACCGAAGAACAACAAGTACAGGCCATTAAGCAATTTTGGAAAGACAACGGCATGGCAATTATTGCCGGTGCAGTGATTGGTTTGGGCTTGCTATGGGGCTGGCGTTTTTATAATGATTCACAAATAGCGGCCAAAGAAGAAGCATCTGCTGCTTACAACACAAGCATAGAAAGTTTAGTCAAAGACGAAAATAATGAAAAGTTGTCTGCTTTTATTACTGAACAAAAAGATACCGGTTATGCGCCACTTGCCGCGATGATACTTGCACAAAAAGCAGTTGAAAAAGAAGATTATGAAGGTGCTAAAAGTGTCCTCGAAACTGCAATTGCAGGCGATAACGTAATTGCTGACATAGCGCGTTTACGTCTTGCTAACTTGCATCTTGAGTTAAATGAGACCGACCAAGCATTAGCTGTACTCGATTCGGTTGAGTCGGCGTCTTTTACCAATCAAGTAGAAGAATTAAAAGGCGATGCTTTATTAGCTAAAGGCGACTTTGACGGCGCGCAAAATGCTTATACCTTAGCTATGGCTCAATCACCTAATAACCCAAGCCTTAAGATGAAACGAGATAATATTGCCTTTGCAAAGACTCAAGTAACGGGTGGCGATGTTGAATAAATTCGTAAAATTATCGACTACCCTCGTTTTAGCCCTTAGCTTAGGCGGCTGTGCTACTGTGAGTGGCTGGTTTGAAGACGATGAAGAAAAAGAGATTAGGCAACTACCTGAAATTACTATGGCTTTTCAAACCAAGGTTTTATGGTCTGAATCTGTAGGCGATGGAGTTGATAACTATTTTTCAAGATTATCTCCTGCTATTGGCGATGGTAAGATTTATGCTGCCGATAGAGAAGGACAAATTGTTGCACTAAACTCGGACACAGGTAAAGTTATTTGGTCTCGCGATATTAGCCGAGACAGTACTGAAAGTTCCATTACCAATGGCTATGGCATGTTTGCAGGTTCGGTATCGGCAAAAATATCTGGTGGTTTAACGCTTGCTTATGACGCGGTGTATTTTGGTACTGAAGATGGGATTGTTTACTCGTTGAATAGCGATGACGGCACCATTAATTGGCAAACCAATGTGCCCAGCGAAGTAATAGCAGCGCCCGCCGCTGATGCTAATATAATAGTCGTTAATACCGTATCTGGCGCATTGATGGGTCTTGATGCGGTAACGGGCGAAATAAAATGGCAAAATGATTCTGACGTTCCACCGCTTACATTGCGTGGTATATCAGCTCCAGCAGCCGCTGCAGGCGGAGCTATTGTTGGCCTTGCTAATGGACGCGTTAGAGTCAGTATTATTGAATCAGGCTTAACCGCATGGGAAGCCGTTGTGGCTAAACCCACAGGCGCAACTGAACTTGACCGTATAGTCGACATCGATTCGAAGCCCTTAGTTTTTGGTGGCACAGTGTTTCTTATTTCTTATGGAGGTTCATTAGCCGCCATTGAATTACGTACGGGCAACATAATTTGGACTCGGGAATATGCTTCATTTCGCAAAGTCTCTATTGATGGAAATCGTTTATTTGTTACCGACAATAACAGCAATATTTATGCAATAGACAGACGTAACGGCGTTGAGCTATGGTCTAACGGTGAACTTCGGAAAAGAAATTTAACCTCAGCGACACCTTTAGGCGATTATATTGTGTTGGGCGACAAGTTTGGTTATTTACACTACTTCACCCAAGACGAAGGCAAATATGTTTCACGCATTGCTATTGGCGACGACGAAGATGAAGCTGTATATAATGCACCCGTGTATGTAGATGGCTCGTTTATTGTGCAAACTCGTGACGGCGAAATTATTTCGCTTAGCACGCCAGAATAATCTAATTTGCGCTAGTTCATTAATGCGATTAAACTTCGCCAATGGTTATTCCATTGGCGTTTTTGTATCCGCTTTTTTAATTTAATACCTAATTTGAGAAAAACATGTTACCTGTAATTGCCTTAGTAGGGCGCCCAAATGTTGGAAAATCTACATTATTTAATCGCCTGACTAATACTCGTGACGCCTTGGTTGCGGATTTTCCAGGTCTTACTCGTGACCGCAAGTATGGTACCGCTACCTATGAGCAGCGCCAGTTTATTGTGGTGGACACCGGCGGTATTAGTGGTGACGAAAAGGGTATAGATGCAGAAATGGCGCATCAATCGTTGCTCGCCATAGAAGAAGCCGATGTTGTATTGTTTTTAGTGGATGCAAGAGACGGACTAACGGCCGGAGATATAGGCATTGCAGAGCACTTGCGCAAACAAGAAAAACCAGTGCACGTTGTGGTCAACAAAGTTGATGGTATAGATGGTGACAGTGAAAGTGCTGACTTTTATACACTAGGTATGGCTAGTCTTCTGCAAATTGCTGCTGCCCATGGTCGCGGAGTCGCAATACTAATTGAAGCGGTATTGTCACCGCTTGATAAAACCTTTAAAGATATGCACGTGCTGCCCGTTAACCTCGAAGAGGAAGAAGCTGATGCTGAAGAAAGACTTAAGCAGCTTCAAGCACAACCCATAAAATTAGCTATTGTCGGTAAACCAAACGTAGGCAAGTCGACGCTAACAAACCGGATTTTAGGTGAAGATCGCGTAGTGGTTTATGATTTACCTGGTACCACACGCGACAGCATTTTTATTCCTATGCAGCGTGATGAGCGTGAATACATTTTGATTGACACGGCGGGCGTAAGGAAGCGTAGAAAAGTGTCTGATGTAGTAGAGAAATTTTCTATTATAAAAACGCTACAAGCAATTGAAGAAGCCAACGTTGTACTGCTAGTAGTTGATGCGCGTGAAGGCATTGCCGAGCAAGATTTGTCCTTACTCGGGTTTATCTTAAACTCTGGACGTTCATTGGTGCTTGCGGTAAACAAGTGGGATGGCTTGGATACTCATGTGAAAGAGAGCATCAAAAAAGAATTAGACCGCCGTTTAGGCTTTGTTGACTTTGCTCGCTTGCACTTTATTTCGGCACTGCATGGTTCTGGTGTTGGTCATTTGTTTGAATCTGTTCAGGAAGCTTATCTTTCGGCCACTAAGCGAATTACCACTTCTATGTTAACCGATATCATGGAAATGGCACAAAATGACCATCAGCCGCCACTGGTACGCGGTCGCAGAGTTAAAATGAAATATGCCCATGCAGGCGGTTATAACCCTCCATTAATTGTCATTCATGGTAATCAAGTGAAAGATTTACCCGATTCTTACAAGCGCTTTTTGACTAATTATTATCGTCGTTCGCTTTCGGTAATGGGCACCCCTATAAAAATAGAATTTAGAGAAGGCTCCAATCCTTTTGGGGGCAAACCTGCCAAACTTACGGTATCCCAAGAGCGTAAACGTAAGCGTTTGCTGACGTTTCATGATAAGAAGTAATCCTGCCTATGGACAACTTTATTCTGCAAGATTGGCTCATATTATTAATAACCTGCGTTATTGCATTCGGTACGCTGGCCTTGTTGGATTGGTTATTATTAGCTAGGCATAAAGAACTTACATCAGAGAAAAAACTCCCGAGGCAACTGTCAATGCTTGGGTTTAGCATAGTGGCAGTAATCATGGTGGTATTAGCCTTACCTGTGATAGAGAGTTCGCGCAATCAATTGCTAGGTTTGCTAGGGGTATTGGTGTCGGGCGTTATTGCGTTTTCATCAACCACTATTGTGTCGAATCTAATGGCGGGTGTTGTGCTTAGCCTTAACAAGCCATTTCGAACAGGAGATTTTATTCGATGTAAAGGGTTTGAGGGTCGCGTGACCGAAAAGGGCTTACTAGATACTGAAATACAAACTAGGCAGCGCGCACTGGTCCATATTGCGAATACTTTTCTAATTAATAATCCGGTTGAAGTTATCCGCAGTTCTGGGACCCTTATTAGTGCCGAGGCCTCCATAGGTTATGATGTGCATCATGCAATAATAGAACAGCATTTGCAAAAGGCAGCTGATAAGGCGGGATTAACAGATGCGTTTGTGCATATTGTTGCGCTGGGTAATTTCTCTGTAAATTATAAAGTGTCAGGGATGCTCGAGGATACAAAAAGCATGTTAACCACTGAATCTAAACTGTATGCCGCTATTTTAGATGAACTACATGCCCACGATATTGAAATCATGTCACCTAGTATAATGGCTCAACGATCCACAGATCCTTCTTATTCCTTTATTGCAAGGGCGACCGTTAAAGCCTCAGCAGAGACAGTGAATCAAGAAGACCTTGTTTTTGATAAAGCAGAGGAAGCTGAAAAAATCGAATCTGAGCGAAATGAAATTCAAGATCAGATTGCCGCCCTTAAAGTATCGTTGAATAATGGTAAAAACGGTGATGATAACCAAGATGCCAAATTAAGCATCGAACAAAAAGCTCAGGTTCAATCCCAGCTAGTCATTTTAGATGCTAAGTTAATAGCGCTAAACTCTGTTGATCCAAGCAAGTAAAAAAGACTATATTAGGCTTCTCTGGTAGGATTATTGCAAATACTTGAACCTATGTTCAATAACACGGGAAGATAACATTGCTCTTGCATCGAAAACTAAGTGTCATTCTTTCTGTGATTGTCGTCTTCACTATAGTGTGTATCTATTTCTCGAGTTCGTTTGTGATAGATAGGTACTTAAATAGCAACAAAGAGCAATATCAACGCACACTCATTTCGAGCATTTCACACGATATTGATACTTTTGATCGAATTTTAGAAACAGTGGAAAAAAATTGGGATAAAGAACTTTCTGTTTCTCTTCCTATTTTAGCTGCACGTATAGCAAAAATTCCGAAGCGTGAATCACAGCAACTTCAAGTTGTACTTGATACATTTAGAGATGAATACAATTTATCAGACGTGTATTTAATAAGCAGCGGGTTGACTATAGTTGCGGCAACACTGAATGAAGAAGTAGGTCTTGATATGAGCAGCTTTAGTCAAGATTACACATCAATGCTCAGGGCATTGCTTAACGAGGGGAAAGTACATACCCATCGTATGTCTCATGCAACTAACACCGGTATACTCAAAAAATATGGTTATTTTAGTCTGCCCGGTAGTGATCTTATTGTAAATGCAGACATAAATGTTAAACAAAGACTGCAGTCTGAAAGCAATGACCAATTGAGTCGTTTTCTTTTTGGCGATTATGTGACTAATTTAGAAAATAGATATGAGACAATCAAGACTATAGACTTGGTTTTGGTAAGTGAACGAGATGCTTTTTCTCTTTTTTTTGAAGGCCGTAAAATAGATGCTGAGACGGCGAGTCAGTTCTATTTTGGTGAGCCCTCAACGCAAACTGATGAGTCAATAGTCCTTATTCCTATTGTTCTTGATTCTTATGAAACCCTAGGCTTTAAAAGCATTCTCAAAATCGAGTTTGACCAATCTCCAATTGAAGAAATTCAAAATGATTTAATTAAACAATTGATAGCTATATCCATTGTGGTTATTTTAGTTGCTTACGTATTGCTGCAGTTCTCTATTCGCAGATTTGTGCTTGAAGGCTTTATTGATTTACTCGCGCAAATCAACAATAAACGGGTAGGGGACAATAACCAGATTGCTATAGAAGGAAAGGATGAGATTGCTCAAGTCGCAAAGGCGGTAAATACTTTAACCATGGGCTTTGAGCAACAGCTTAAGAAAAACAAAGAATTGTTAGCCATTAGCAATACAGATAGCCTGACAGAATTGTCTAACAGGCGTCACTTTGATGAAAAAATTGAAATAGAGTGGGCTCAAGCTCAAAGAGTCCAGTCTACGTTTAGTATCATTATGTTAGACATAGACAGATTTAAAGCGTTTAACGATGCTTACGGTCATGAAGACGGCGATAAATGCCTAAAATTAGTGGCGCAAAGCATTAAGCAGCAATTAAATCGCCCTAGAGATTTTGTTGCTCGCTACGGCGGCGAAGAGTTTATGTGTTTACTTCCTGATACCGACGAGTCTGGTGCTATTATAGCCGCGAATAAAATATGTGAAGGTATTCGCGAGTTACAAATTATCCACAAGGCTTCCAATGTTTCAGATTACATTACGGCAAGTTTAGGTTGCTTAACCGTAAAGGGACATCAGTCATTTCATGTTAAACAACTGATTGGTCAGGTCGATGTATTATTATATGAAGCTAAAAACTCAGGTCGTAACAAAGTCTGTTTTGACTATATTTCTGAGTCGGTGATGCTTAGAGAAGTTAAATAAGCGAGGCTATTTAACCATCTTTGTTTATTTGTTTAATTAGAGCGTCTCTCGTTTCTTCACAGCTACCATTAGCTACCTGACACGTGCCAGCCGCCATATGTCCACCGCCGCCAAATTGTAAACAAAGGTCACCAACGTTAGTTTTTGAACCTCTATCAAGAATGGATTTACCAATAGCGAAAACCGTGTTTTGCTTTTTAAATCCCCACACTTGATGAATTGAAATGTTACAATCTGGGAATAAAGCATAAATCATAAACCTATTGCCTGCGTAAATTGTTTGTTGTTCACGCAAATCGAGTAGCACTAGATTTCTGTAAACAGTCGTGCATGACATGACTTGTTGGGTAAACTTTTCGGTATGTTCTTGGTAAAGTTCAATACGTTCCTGAACATCAGGCAACATAATAATTTCCTCAATTGTGTGATTCCGGCAATAATCAATAAGTTCCATCATTAGTTGATAGTTTGAGATTCGAAACTCTCGAAAACGTCCTAAGCCCGTGCGGCTGTCCATTAAATAATTGAGTAGCACCCATCCTTGAGGATTGAGTATTTCATCGCGACTAAATTGCCCAGCATCAGCTTTGTCTACCGCTGCCATCATGTCATCCCAAGCAGCAGGGAAGGTTTCTTTACCGCCGTAATATTCGTAAACAACGCGCGCAGCGGAAGGCGCTTTTGCATCAATGATATGATTTTGTTTTAGCTTGTCGCCGCTGCGCTTGATCTCACTTAAGTGATGATCAAACGCTAAGTAGCAGCCTGAAACATAAGGTAAGTTTGTAGTGATGTCCTGCGGTGTTATATCAACAATCCCATCTTGCATATCTTTTGGATGTACAAATTTGAAATCGTCAATCAAGCTGAGCTCTTTTAATAACACTGCACACACGAGACCGTCAAAGTCACTGCGGGTTACCAATCTGTACTTACTTTCTACTGAAGCGGCCATGGTCGACAAGTTCTATCTCCTTAATATATTTACAATAACTTCTTTACGATTCGTTGCCACCTTATAATGAGCTTTATATTGGATGGGGTAGGTATATAGAGACATACTCAGGAATATGAAACAATATTCTTAGTAATGTTGCTTAAAGCTTTTGATGGGCTTTACGCAGTGCCTAGTAAGTGAATTAACTAGCCTAAAGTTTCGTGTAAATAATTGGCGTATCGTAAATGCTGTCATAAATTCTTCACTTATATTTCATGGATTCAACTTATTTTCTTCACGTAATTGTAAACAACTCCTCTTAATCTTGTGTTTTTTAATTAGGGAAGTACACCATGAAACTACAACAAAAATTAATTCGTACAATGTTAGCCACTTCAATAATAGTTGGCTTGAGTGGCTGTGGTTCAGATGGCGACGATGGTATCCAAGGACCAGTTGGCCCAATTGGCAATCCTGGTAGCGTTGGTATACCCGGTGTTAGTGGCGAAAACGCGCCGGTGGAGTTAAGTATTGAAGTGGTTGGCCGGTTCGCTACTGGCGTTTATGGAAAAAGCGCTGCTGAAGTTGTGCAATTTCACGTCGCTTCAAAATCGGTTTTTGCAGTAAATGGCGCAAGTAATCAAATTGAAAAAATTGCTTTAGAAAATATACCAACGGTTGGCGTGGGCAATCCAATCAATGATGAGAGCCTGTCTTCGGTGGCATTCACTTTTGCAGATACGGTCGATTTAGTTGGTGCTGACGGCAATACTGAAACGATTACGATCGGCGCATTAAATTCAATTGCTATTCATTCAGACATGCTGGCTTTAGCGGTAGAAGGTGCGACTAAACAAATGCAAGGCGCAGTGCTCTTCTATACCTTAGATGCCTTGGGTGAGGCCACTTATGTGAAAGCGGTAAAAGTAGGCGCATTACCCGATATGCTGACATTTACCCCGGATGGAACAAAGGTATTAGTCGCTAACGAAGGCGAACCTGCAGGCGATTACAGTGATGATCCACAAGGCAGTATCTCAGTGATATCTATTCTTGACAATGTCCCCGCAGATTTAGCTACAAGTATCAATTTAAGCACTGACATTACCTTTAGCAGCGACTTTCTTGATGATGATGACTACGACACCGATGCTAAGCGCATGGCATTGCTATCTGCCAGTGGCGTAAAATTTGCTGGGCCTGCAGGCAACACCGTTGCGAAGGACCTTGAGCCAGAATACATAGCGGTAAGCGACAATAGTAAAGTCGCGTATGTATCTATGCAGGAAAACAATGCCATTGCAGTAGTCGATTTGGAAAAAAACGTTATTGAAATTAAGCCGCTTGGCTTTAAAGATTGGGGCTTGTACGATATAGACTACACAAATGAAGATGAACTGCCGTCATTTCGAAAACTCCCCAACGTTTTTGGTATGTATCAACCCGACACCATTGCGACATATTCATGGAATGGCGCAACGTTTGTGGTATCAGCAAACGAAGGTGATGCAAGAGACTATGATGGCTACTCTGAAGAAATAAGAGTTCGCGATATTGTTGACGCAGATGAACTAAACGCGACTTTTACGCCGCAGCTACAAGATTTATATGATGCCACAGGAGCACGCAACGGATTAGGACGTTTGAAAGTAACTAGCGTTTTAGGCGATGCTAACGCAGATGGCGAATATGAAGCATTATATGCATATGGCGCGCGTTCATTTTCAATTTGGGACCAAAACATTAATTTGGTATTTGACTCCGGCGATGACTTTGGAAAAATATCCTCGGCAATATTGGGAGAGAACTTTAACAGCGCGCATACCAAGAACAAAGGTGATAACCGTTCAGACGATAAAGGCGGTGAGCCTGAAGCACTAGACGTTGGGATTATAGAAGGTCGTGCCTATGCATTTATTGGATTGGAGCGATCTGGCGATTTATTTATTTATGACGTGACTAATCCGTTTCAAACGGCATTTGTATCACATTATAACAATCGTGACTTCAACGTTGAATTTGAGTTAGATGATGACTTAGACAACCCTTGTGACACTTTACAAGGACTTGATTGTAGCGAAATTCCTAACGCTGGTGATTTGGGCGCTGAAAGTATTAAATTTATTGCCGCTGAGCAAAGTCCAAATGGCAATCCTTTGCTTGTTATTGGTAATGAGGTGAGCGGCACAGTTACGGTGTATCAAGTTACCGTGCTTTAGGTACCTAACAAAAATCCTAACCGTTACTGCATTATGTCAAAAGGCCATTTACTGCATATTGTAAATGGCCTTTTATATTGGGTTAGTTATATACGACGGCATGTGTCGCCAACAAGATAGCTCCTAACCTTGTCGTAAGGTGCGCATAAACGATGATTCACCGGGGACTTTAATTTTAGGCAAAGATTCGCTCACCAATTCATTCATCATAAATTCTGGTAAGTTACCCGTTAACTTGATGATTTTATCATTTTGTTGAAATATGTATTGAGTACTATATTCAGGATCGGTGTTTGTATACAGCAATACTTCTAAACGTAATCCTTCTAAAAGAACACCGTTTACAGTAATGGTAGCAGGGTTAATTGAAGAAATAGTAAAGTCTTGAATATTAGCATTCGCAATTAACTGCTTGATTTGTGTTATCTCATTTTCCATCTCAAGTTGTAGTAGCAAGCCATTGTTTGCGGCCAAATTGCCTGAAACTAAAGTTAGCGCATCAGATGAAGGGGTTAAAAAGGGTGAAAAAGGATATACAGAAATATCGACCACTGCGCTATCAAAACGCGGATGAGAATACCGCGTTATACTGCCAAGTAAAGGATCGCGATAAACCGCGGATTGCATTCTAATAAAGTCGCCAATATTTTGGGGCACAGATAGCTCGGTAACATAATCACTCGCGCCAAGCACCTGATAGATTTTATCAGCCTCTAACACTAAATTAGTTTCTATGTGTTGTGCCCAATCCGATAGCATAGCGCTTGCTGTTTGGTCAATATCAGCAAGAGAAGTGCGCTGGCGTAAGATAAAGTCGTCAATAGGCACCTGTCGCCAACTAGTCGTAATTTCGAGTACTAATTCAGCGTGTTGATTTTGCTCATTGATATTAATAATAGCATTGCCAATCAACACTTCGTATTCAGATACACTTAGGGCATCTTCAATCATCATACCAGATGGAAGTGAGGCTAATAGTGCAGTAAGCGTTTCTCCATCAAAGGCGTTGAGTTGACATTGGGACTGCTCGAGGTTTTCGCATTCTTGCACAAGCTCATCGCTTGCATATGCTGCGTAAATGGGCATTTCAGCATTTACTGAAGTACTACAAAGCATACTAAGTAAAAGGATAATAGGTAAATAACGCACAGCAATTGCATCCAGTGTATGTATCGTTTTTAAAATGTCGTCTTTAATCGCATTATGTAAAAATGGCGTAAAGCCAACTGCTTTTACTAGTACTTTACAGGGTACATATTAAGTAATTAGCAGCGTCAATTTATTGACGCCTTTTAAAAACAATACCAAAAATGGTGGGCTAGCGCAATTAACTAATTAACTTGAGGAGCTATTTGGAGAGGTGTTTTTTATCGTATTGACCGTTGATTCTATCTCGCCATCGGCGAATTTTGAGGTAATTATCTGATTCGTTTGAATATCTTTTACCGATGTAAGCAGATTGTTTTCGCTAAGTGTAATGCTATATCCGCGTGATAAAGTTGCCAAAGGGCTCACAGTGTCGAGTAAAGCGGAGGTTTTACTAAGGTGCTGGCCTTTATTTGCCACCTGTGACTTCATCGCATTGCATAGTTCTTGTAAGCGAGTTTGGCTGTTTTGTTTTGCCCGTTTAATATCATTTATTGGCGATACATACTGCATACTTTTCGCTTGATTAGCATGATGTTGCTTCGCTTTGTCGAGTTGCTTAGCAATTGCTTGAGCCAAACGTTGTTGTAACCGAGAAAGCGCTAAGTTGTTTTCTCTTAATAGTAATTTAGGATGTTGTGCTTGTAAGCGTTGGTGCAAATACTGAAGCGATTCGAGTTTGATTTTTATTTGTTTGGACGGATGTTGTTGTAACAAACGAGCATGCAAATAATCGAACTGTTGGCTATTTTGGTTAAGCTTCTTTATTGGGTGTTGGGCTTGCAAACGCTGCTGTAGCGACATTGTTTGCAGGTGTTTTTGCGCCAAAATATCGTTTAGCGCCCGCATGAGCATTCGCTTACGTTCATTAAGATTTTTTTCAAGCACCTGCTTGTCTTCACTTAGCAGTTCGGCCGCTGCCGATGGCGTTGCTGCGCGCACGTCGGCAACAAAATCGGCAATGGTAACGTCAACCTCGTGACCAACCGCCGACACCACAACTAACGTTGAGGCGTGAATAGCCCGCGCTACTATTTCTTCATTAAATGGCCATAAGTCTTCAAGTGAACCACCGCCTCTTCCTACCACCAATACATCGACTTCATTTCTGGCGTTTGCACATTCTATTTGTGCAACTATAGTCGCTGCTGCGCTATCACCCTGTACCATACTGGGATAAATAATCACTTCTATACTAGGATTGCGGCGTTGCAGTACATGTAATATATCGTGAACAGCCGCCCCAGTTTGTGAGGTGACTATACCGATTTTAGTAATATGCTTAGGCAGAGCTTGTTTGTTTTCGTGTGTGAATAAACCTTCGCTTAGTAGCTTCGCTTTTAAGGCTTCAAATGCCTGTTTGAGTTTGCCAACGCCTTCAGGCTCCATGGCAACGGCAATGAGCTGATAATCGCCGCGAGCTTCGTATAAGCTTATATTGGCTTTCACCACAACCTTGTCGCCGTGTTTTGGTGTAAAACCAACGCTTTTATTAGCACCACGAAACATTGCCGTGCGCACTTGGGCTTTGTCGTCTTTTAAAGTGAAATACCAATGACCTGAAGCGGCGTTGGTGAAATTAGATATTTCACCACTTACCCATACTTGCCCAATTTCACTCTCAAGTACCTGCTTGGCGAAGCGATTAAGTTTGGTAACACTGATTACTTTGACTTCTTGCGGAACTGCAAACATGCGTGAATTACTTACCTTTGTGCGAATTTCAGAATGAATATTGCGTTTATTAAACATTTTTATCAAACAATACGCAATTGTAGTTTACCTAGATATGAAAAAACACTACAATCTCACCGCAATTAGGCCAACAGTATATAGGTAAAATTGCATGCTACGCATTGATAAAGAAGCGCTTACATTTGACGACGTACTTTTAGTTCCAAGTCACTCTGAAGTGCTGCCACATATGGCAAACCTCCAAACACGTCTTACCCGCGGCATTACATTAAATATGCCACTTATGTCTGCTGCTATGGACACCGTTACTGAAGCACCACTTGCCATTGCCTTAGCGCAAGAGGGCGGCATTGGATTTGTGCACAAGAATATGACGCCTGAAGCTCAAGCAGAGCACGTATTACGTGTAAAAAAATATGAGAGTGGAGTTGTTCTTGACCCGGTTACCGTTAGCGCAAGCGACACAATAGGCGCTACCATTGCTTTGAGCAAAGAGCTTGGTTATTCAGGTTTTCCAGTCGTTGATGGCGAGAATAATCTAATAGGCATCGTAACGGGTCGCGATTTGCGTTTTGAAAATCGTCTTGAAGAGCCGGTAAGCAAGGTCATGACCAGCAAAGAAAATCTGGTTACGGTTACAGCCGATACAAGCCCCGATAAAGTTATGGACTTAATGCACGAATATCGCATAGAAAAAATACTTGTGGTTGACGACAGCTTTAAGCTTACGGGTTTAATTACCGTTAAAGATTTCCAAAAAGCCAAAAGTAAGCCCAATGCTTGTAAAGATGCTCAAGGTCGATTGCGAGTTGGCGCTGCCGTTAGCGTTGGTCCTGGTACTGAAGAGCGCATCAAAGGCTTAGTTGAAGCCGGTGTAGATGTGTTGCTAATTGATACTTCTCATGGACATTCACAAGGTGTTATTGATCGAGTTAAACAAGTACGTAAACAATATCCTAACTTACAGCTTATAGCAGGTAACGTAGCGACAGCCGAAGGTGCATTAGCATTGGCAGATGCAGGCGTTGATGCGGTAAAAGTCGGCATCGGCCCTGGCTCAATTTGTACCACAAGGATAGTTACAGGGTGCGGTGTTCCGCAAATCACGGCAATTAGCGATGCAGTATCGGCCGTCGATAAATTAGGTATTCCAGTGATTGCTGATGGAGGTATTAGATTTTCAGGCGATATTGCAAAAGCCCTAGCTGCTGGCGCAAGCTCGGTTATGGTAGGCAGCATGCTTGCTGGCACTGAAGAAGCGCCCGGCGAAGTAGAGCTATATCAAGGTCGATATTATAAGTCTTACCGAGGAATGGGGTCGTTAGGTGCTATGAATCAAAGTCATGGTTCGTCAGATCGTTATTTCCAAACCAGTAGCAATGCTGAAAAATTGGTGCCCGAAGGAATAGAAGGGAGAGTTGCTTATAAAGGCCCTATTTCTACGATTATTCACCAGCAACTAGGCGGCTTACGTTCAGCAATGGGTTTAACCGGCTGCGCAACTATTGATGAGCTTCGCACTAAACCGAAGTTTGTTAAAGTGACGTCAGCTGGTATGGGCGAGTCGCATGTTCACGATGTTAGCATTACCAAAGAAGCACCTAACTACCGTTTAGGATAGATTTTCTCACTGTAATACCTGTCGTCTTTGTGTTCTATCGAACATAACGACGACCTACTTTTTTAGGACACTTAATGTCGATTAATATTCATAGTCAGAAAATTCTTATTCTTGATTTTGGTTCCCAGTACACTCAACTTATAGCCCGGCGAGTGCGTGAAATAGGCGTATATTGTGAATTATGGGCGTGGGATGTAAACGAAAAATACATCAGAGAATTTGCACCCGATGGCATAATTTTGTCAGGTGGTCCAGAATCGGTGACTGAAGCTAACTCACCGCGTGCCCCGCAATATGTGTTTAATGCAGGCGTTCCGGTCTTAGGTATTTGCTATGGTATGCAAACGATGGCGCATCAGTTAGGTGGGAAAGTGCAAGGGTCTAATTTGCGTGAATTTGGTTATGCGCAAGTTGAGGTGCAAAACGCTACAAATTTGTTTGATAAAATAGAAGACGAGATTAGTTCTCAAGGAAATGCACTGTTAGATGTGTGGATGAGCCATGGTGACAAGGTAATTGAAACGCCTGAGGGTTTTGACACAATTGCTAGTACGGGCAATTGTTCGCATGCCGCTATGGTGAACCTTGATAAAAAGTTCTATGGCGTTCAATTTCATCCAGAGGTTACTCACACCAAACAGGGCTCGCGGATCCTACAACAATTTGTAATGACAATATGCGGTTGTGAAGCCTTGTGGACGCCCGCTTCAATTATTGAAGACGCAGTAGCACGGATTAAAAAACAAGTAGGGGATGATGAAGTTATTTTGGGCTTATCAGGGGGCGTTGACTCTTCTGTTACAGCTATGCTGTTGCATCAAGCCATAGGCGACAAGTTAACCTGCGTATTTGTAGATAACGGTTTGCTGCGTTTGCATGAAGGTAAGCAAGTGATGGATATGTTTGGAGATCACTTCGGCTTGAAAATTATCAAAATTGAAGCCGAAGAACGGTTTTTAAAAGCACTCGCTGGCGAGACAGATCCAGAGAAGAAACGAAAAGTTATCGGCAATCAATTTGTGTATGTATTTGATGAAGAGTCAAATAAGTTAGACAACGCGAAATGGCTTGCGCAAGGCACGATTTACCCAGATGTAATTGAATCGGCCGGGTCAAAAACGGGTAAAGCACACGTTATAAAGTCACATCATAATGTCGGCGGATTACCTGAAGATATGAAAATGGGGCTAGTAGAGCCTTTACGCGAATTGTTTAAAGATGAAGTGCGTAAAATAGGCCTTGAACTTGGACTACCCTACGATATGCTATACCGACACCCATTCCCAGGGCCAGGTTTAGGCGTAAGAGTCCTTGGCGAAATTAAAAAAGAATATTGTGATTTATTACGCAAAGCCGACGCGATATTTATTGAAGAGCTGCATCGTCACAAGCTTTATCACGAAGTAAGCCAAGCTTTTACTGTTTTCTTGCCGGTAAAGTCGGTGGGTGTAATGGGTGATATGCGCAAATACGACTGGGTTGTGTCATTGCGAGCCGTGGAAACGATTGATTTTATGACTGCGCGCTGGGCACACCTACCTTATGAATTTTTAGGGCTTGTATCAAATCGTATTATTAATGAAGTTGATGGTATTTCTCGAGTGGTTTACGATATTTCTGGTAAGCCTCCAGCCACTATTGAATGGGAATAGGGTACATAATATTGCCTTTTCTAGTAGATGAAAACTGACAGTCATCAGGCGCTAATTTCACAATTACAGTTAGCGCTTGTTTCTCAGCAAGATTGCTTGGAGTTGTGGCAATGGAGAAATGATTCGCATACGCGTGCCATGTCTTTAAAGAGTGATGTTGTGAAATATGATGTTCACTGTCGTTGGTTTGAATCGGTTTTAAATGATCCATCTCAACACCTTTATATTGCAACAATTGCCGATTGGAATAGTTCTCAAGAGCTAAAGAAAATCGGTATGGTACGCTTCGATGTGCTCCCTATCCAAGCGTTAGATGTTGGTGATACAGTTGAAAATGCAGACAAAAGTGCAGCATCTACAGCATTGGTATCGATTAACCTAAATCCAGAATGCAGAGGTAAAAGCTTGTCGGTACCTTTGTTGAAAAAAGCTTTGGACATTTTTGCTTCGACGGTAGCGTCTTCTTCGTCAGCGCTGGCGAAGGTAAATTGTATTAAGGCTGTCGTTAAACCAAGTAATACGGCCAGTCTCAAATGTTTTAAAGCAGCTGGTTTCATACAAACTTCAGATTCGCCTACTAAAGTTCTTACCATTAATAAAGACTGTGTGTTTTTGTTAACAATCGACTGAGAATATACACTTCTTAGTAGCGTTAACCTGTGCGACAGCCTTTGCATGTTAAGCATCACTTTCATTAAGCCTTACCAAAATACGCAGAGCATACAGGGAATTAACTTAAGCTGTGCTTTTGAGCTTACAGTGTAGGGCAAAAATCTTTCAATGAAGCAGGTAAATAAGGGTTGGCCAATTGAAACTTGCTACGCCCATGTAGATTCAGCCGATTTATTAGATTTGGGTGGTATGTTTCGAATAAGGATTGATGCTTGCCATTTTCTATAGCCGTTTTTAAACCACGTTCTATTGCGTTGGCAAGGTCGTTTTTATCGGGGTGAACATAAAAAACTAGCGGGAGCGGATAGTATATTAGGGTTGTTGGCTCTATTAAAAGTGCGCCTTGCGGATGGTTCATATCTTTGAAAATTGCTTCAACTTCATTGGCACCTAAAGCTGTGTAGTCAAACTGTTTATCTAGCAAACGAGCGAATAAGTCGTCCAAACTTCCCTTTTCCGATACTGTAAAACCGTTGTGCCTGAACAAATCAGCATCTGCCCAAGTTGCCGGAATGCCCACTGTCATTTTTTGTAATTGTTCTAGACTGTTTAGCTTGGCGAAACGTTGGGTGTGTTCTTTGGGTATTATTAGTAAGCGGTGGCCTAGCAGACCTCGGCAAACTGCTTGTTCGATTATTATGGCAGGTTTATCTAAAAACTTTTGGTTGCCTGCTACAGTCACTAATACGTCGCAATTGTTTGAGAAAATGTTGCCTTCATCTTTTGCATTTGGGTAGTCTTGTTCGTCAACTATAATCTTGGCATCGAGCATGCCTGCTTCTTTTAAGCATAAAGACAATAGCTGCCTTTCGTAGTGACGACGAGTTTCAGACTTATTACCGTTCCAAAAATGTACGGTTTGGTGCGCGATTATCATGTTATTAATCTCTGAGTTAACGCGTATTGTGCTATCCAGAAAAAAGACAGCACGAGAACAATCTGCAAAGGCTTAGCTGATGGGCATGACCCGGTTTCGACCTAAGCTTTTAGCTTTGTATAACATTGCGTCTGCTCTTCCGATTAGCGCATTTAAATGTTCGTTATTCATCTTCTGTGCAACGCCTATTGATACGGTCACATCACCTAAAACTATACCGGTGCGCCTGTCTTTTACAGAAATTTTCTCTATGGATCGTCTCAATACATCTCCCATATGTCGGGCTTTTTGCAAATCTGCCCCGGGCATCAGTACCACAAACTCTTCGCCACCATAGCGAAAAACTTGTGCATCTTCACGGCAGCCGGATTGTAACTTTTTTGCCACCGCTTTTATAACAAGGTCTCCCATTAAATGACCATGTGTGTCGTTAACGACTTTAAAGTGATCGATGTCTATTATCATCAAACACAGTTTATCGATCCCCATTTTACTTTCTAACTCAGAGTCGAAGTAACGCCTGTTACATAAACCGGTGAGTGCATCGTATAATGCATCTTGCTGGCTTTCTAATAGTTTCGATTTTAGCGACGTAATTTCTTTTTCAGCTTTTAATAATGCCTCACTGAAGCTAATAGTACTTCGGCGGATAGCTTGTGATTCTTTTACCATATTACGTACTAGGGTCATGACCTCGCCAACGGTAAGGTCTTCCTTTTCTACCTTGGCTAAATTGTCTAGACTGGCGTCCATTAAGGTTTTGAATTGGGTGGTATCAGACTGAGTGTCTTTCATCGACTGGGATACTTCGTGCAACATGGCCTCCATGCTCTGACGTAATTGCCAAGCATCTACCTCCTGCTTTTTTGATAGGTAATTTCGATATAAGTCCTGAGCCTTAACGCTGGAGAGCGGATAGTCTTTTTGCAGACTCTCGTCAATATCTTGATTTAGCTGCGTGGAATCATTCGAAACATAAGTATACCATAGGGCATAGTTGGTCGGGGTCGCAGGTATTTTATGTTTTAATAATAACGGCACTGTTTTCTGTAGAGTTTGAAATGATTTTTCTATTTCAGTATTCGCCATCGACTCGCACCTTTTTAGTAATACAAATAAAGATCTTGCTCGCTAGTCTAGAGATTAACGATAAGTGAGTCATGTTACCAACGTTAAGACGCATTTTTTTGAGTATAGATGACTAAACGCTGGGTAAATGGCTTTTGTTGGCAATAGGCTTAACGCTGTGGGCAATGATTTGTATCCATATTTGCCGGAATTTTGATGACCGATTACTATATTTCTGCCTTCAAAAGCATGGTCAGCTTACTTTTCATATCCCTTTAATACCCGTCTTCTGACCTTTTCGCTGATAAATTTGTGCAAAATTCACTTATAGTCGCATCTATTCCTGTGCGATTATGGCAATGCTACTTTCGCTATCAAATACCACCAAATATGAGTTGCCATAGTCACCACTTTGGCATAAGTCGATTGCAAACTCACCTAACATAAGGTCACTACATCCTTCGATTGTAAATGCGGTACTTACCTGACCCACTTCTGTTGAATAGATCGCAGTTTGTTGATTGATTGAAATGTTCAGTTCAACATTAGTAAAAATACGGAAGCTAAGTTTGTTGGCTTGGTTCAACGGCTTCTTCTCCAAAACTGAAAGGTTACGAACGCCGTCTTGCTGCCAGGCAATTGACCAGTATCTTTTGTTATTCTGCAAATTCTCAATTAGTTCTTTTCTATTGTTTGCGGAATTGCCGTCTTCATAGGCAAATTTAGTTTCTTTAGCATTATCTAGCCATTTGTGGGTTAATTCATTACTAACGTTATTGGCCATTAACGCAACCACTTTATGTTTATTCTCATAAACGCTATTTGGATACACGGTGCTTTGCGTATAAAAAGTCGTTGATTGCTCTAGTGCATTTATGTAACTAATGCTTGCTTGGTTACGCTTTTCACTTACATCAATGTCATCAATAATATCGCTAATGATTTTATCCGCACTTCCACCTCCACAGGCAGACAAAAGAGATACCATTAATATTGTCGTTATAACTGCACTTTTTTTATTGATTAGCTTCATAACTCTCTTCCTTATTTTTTGGATTTTATGCCTTAGGGCATGATTGATTGACTTCATTACTTTCTAAACTGAAGCAACTATAGAAGATTGAAATTGATTGAAAAACACGCAAGGGACAACGTGGATTGATTCCGTGATTATCTGGAACACCTCATTGTTTAGGCTTTCATAAACCTCCATTTAAAGTTTCTAAAAGTTTGATATAGGGCAGTAAATATTCGTAGAGACTGGGCTAAACTAGCGTTTAGGGACTAGGTGAGTTAAAAACAGTTTAAGTCGGGCTAGTGCTATTTCTCAATATCCCTTACAGTTAATACCAGTAATTTGGAGGATTTAATGAACGATGTGAAACCAGCCTGCTTTAAAGCAAAGTCACTCACTAAAGTCTATGTAACAGGGGAAAGCAAAGTCCATGCACTTCGCGGGGTTTCTGTTGAAATACCAAGTGGGGAAGTGGTGGTTATGCTTGGGCCTTCAGGTAGCGGCAAATCTACTTTTTTAAATATTATAGGAGGCCTAGATAAACCTTCATCTGGTCAAGTACTGTTTCAAGACCAAGATTTGGCAACATTAAACAATAGAGAATTAACCTACTTCCGTCGTGAAAGTGTTGGGTTTGTTTTTCAATCCTACAACCTCGTACCTAGCTTAACTGCGCTTGAAAATGTTGCCTTGGTCACGGAGATTTCGCCTAATCCTATGGACCCCTTAGATGCATTAAACATAGTTGGTTTAAGTGATAGAGCTAATCATTTCCCCTCACAAATGTCTGGCGGTGAACAACAACGAGTGGCAATAGCTCGTGCGGTAGCAAAACAACCTGAAGTACTGCTTTGCGATGAACCAACTGGCGCCTTAGACAGCGAAACTGGCATTGTGGTCTTAAATGCCTTACTTAAGGTTAACCAAGAGTTTGGTACAACCTGCATCATCATTACTCACAACGCAACGATTGCAAAACTGGCACACAGGGTTATTTATTTTAGTGACGGTATTATCAATAAAACCCAAATGAATGCCAATCCTATTAAACCCGAACAAATTGATTGGTGATGGAATGACAAGTGCGCTGAATCGAAAATTATTTCGGGATATCTGGAACATCAAAGGCCAAATGTTAGCCATAGTATTAGTCATGGCTGCCGGCATTGCTGTGTTTATTATTATGTTTGGCGTATTGGACAGTCTGAAATTAACGCGAGATACGTATTATGATCGCTATCAATTTGCGGATATTTTTGTTTCGTTAAAACGGGCTCCTAATACAATAAAGCCGCGTATTTACGAAATTCCTGGGGTCTCAATAGTAGAAACTCGAGTGGTATTCGGCCTTACTCTGCAACTGCCAAATATGTCTGAGCCAGTTAGTGGTAAGGTCATTTCTATACCCGATACCAGAACTGCCTTGTTAAACAATCTATATTTGCGCTCGGGGCGCTTACTTGAACCCAATGAGGAAAATGCAATATTAGCTGACGAAAGCTTTGTGAATGCGCACCAACTTGAATTGGGTGACAAAGTGAGCGCGGTTATGAATGGTCACCAACGACAGCTTCGGATTGTTGGTATTGTGCTTTCTCCAGAATATATATACAGCATCGCTCCGGGTGCGTTAATGCCCGACAGCAAACGGTATGGCTTGTTTTGGATGAGTGAACGGTCACTTGAAGCAACGGTGAATATGAAAGGCGCATTTAATGATATAGCCGTAAAAGTTCAGCACAACGCCAACATTGAAGATATCAAAGAACAACTCGACAACATTTTAAAGTCCTATGGCGGTCTAATTGCTTACGGTAGAGATGAGCAAATATCTAACTTTTTCTTGGAAAATGAATTAAAGCAGCTCAATGGGATTGGCTCATTTGCCCCTGTTATCTTTCTTAGTGTAGCGGCTTTTCTTATCAATGTTGTTATGTCTAGGCAAATTGCGACCCAACGTGAGCAAATAGGCATGCTAAAAGCGGTGGGTTATAACAATTGGGAAATATCTTTTCTGTTTATCAAAATGGTATTGGTTATCACTGCTGTTGGGGCAATCATAGGCTTAATGCTTGGTGCATGGATGGGCGCAGGCATGACGACCATGTATACCGAGTTTTTCCATTTTCCAATTCTTAAGTATCATTTTTCCATTGAGGTCATGATTTTCGCGGTATTGTGTTGCGTAATAGCGGCCTTACTAGGGACATTGATATCTATACGAGCAGCTGTAAAACTCCCACCAGCTGAAGCAATGAGACCGGAAAGTCCCACAATATTTAAACCTACGTTTATAGAAAAACTAGGACTGCATAAGCATCTATCATTTTTAAGTCGCATTGTGGTTCGGCAATTGGAACGCCGACCCTTTAGAGCCTTTTTTTCCTCCTTAGGGATTGCGTTGTCATTGGCTATTCTCATATTCAGTTTTTTTATGAAAGACGCCATGGACTATATGCTAGATGTGCAATATGACTTGATTCAACGAGAAGATTTGAGCCTCACTTTTGTAGAGCCAAAAAATTATCGAGCACTAGAAGAGTTAAAAGTCATGCCCGGCGTATTGCGAGTAGAACCCATTCTCCAAGTACCTGTGCAATTCAAATTTGCTCATTTCAAAAAGCGCGGCACCATAACTGGTTTAAGTCGAAAAGCCGAATTACGCCAATCAATAAATCAACAATTACAGCCTATAAAAATGCCTGAAACAGGGATTATTATAAGTCAGACTCTGGCAGACATAATGCACGTAAATGTGGGTGATATGCTTAACGCTAACGTGCTCGAAGATAGGCGCCAAAGTCTTCGAATTCCCGTTACTTCCATTACTCAAGAATTTATTGGAATGTCGGCGTATATGGACATTAGACAACTTAATCATATATTGGACTCTGGTGGAAAGATAACTGGGGTTGCTGTGACGGTCGATCAAAACAGCAGTGCAGCGCTTTACAAAAAATTGCGTGATATCCCCTCAATTATTGGCGTTAATATCGTTTCAGTATTGCGTCAAATTTTCGAAGATGTGATGGCTGAAAATATGATGAAGATGGTCAGCACAAATATTTTGTTTGCCAGTTTTATTAGCTTTGGCGTGATTTATAACACAGCCAGAATTGCTCTATCTGAACGAGGTAGAGAATTAGCAAATTTGCGTGTTTTGGGTCTTACCCGCTCAGAAGTGGCATATATTCTGTTTGGCGAGCTTGGCTTTATTACGCTGGTTTCCCTACCGATAGGTACTTTGATTGGTTATTGGTTGGCTATTGGCACGGCAGCATCTACCGAGAGTGAATTGTTTCGTATTCCCATTTATTTAAGCAATAGCACCTACGGGTATGCCATTTCTATGGTGTTATTTAGTGCCATAGTTTCGTTTTATTTAGTTTGGCGACAGGTTGATAACATCGATCTAGTTGCAGCACAAAAAGGAGTAGAGTAATGGCTGTTAAGAGCGTAAAGAGTGTGATTAAAATAGTGTTGAGCGCGATAGCGATAGGGGCACTTGCTTATGCCTTTATTCCAGAGCCTGTTAAGGTAGATATGACAAATGTGACACAAGCTGATTTGTTTATCACTATTGAAGGCGAAGGGAAGACGCGTATCCATGATATTTATGTGGTGTCGACCCCAATCGATGGACGTATTACCCGCATTGCTAGTGAACCTGGTGATATTGTTGAAGCCGGTAAAACTGTGATTGCGAATATGTATCCGGCTAATCCTACGTTCTTAGATAAGCGCGTAGAAACACAAGCCAGAGCAGATGTTGAAGGCGCAAAAGCGGCATTGTCGTTGGCCAGTGCTAGAGTAAAGCAGGCCCAAGCACAACTCGATTATGAACTCGCCGATTTTAAACGTACTAAAGCCTTGTTTCTGCAAAATACGGTGTCGCAAGTAGAGGTAGATAAAGCGCAGTTACGAATTACTACTTTAAAAGCTGAACTCGACACTACCCGATCAAACGAAAATGTGATGCGTTCAAGAGTAGAAGTAGCAAAGGCGACTCTTCTTCAGCCTAATAAAGACGAATTGTCAGACAATTTAACAGACTGCCAAATATGTATTCACTCGCCGGTAGACGGAAAAGTACTGCGTATATTACATAAAAGTGAAAGTATCGTGCCGGTGGGCACTCCTATTGTAGAAATAGGTAATCCAGATGATTTGGAAGTTAACATAGAAATGCTCTCTACCAATGCTGTAAAGGTGAGTGTGGGCGATGATGCACTTATTAAGCGCTGGGGTGGTAAAAAAGATATTGCGGCTCGAGTTAACGTGATTGAACCCTCTGGATTCACTAAAATATCGGCTTTGGGAGTAGAAGAGCAAAGAGTTAACGTGATTTTGTCTTTTACAGACACTAAAGAAAGGTGGCGGGGTTTAGGAGATGCGTTCCGAGTCGAGGCATCCATCATTATAGACAAAGCCGATAATGCAGTGGTAGTGCCTATTTCGAGTCTATTTAGAGAGAATGAACAATGGTCGGTATTTAAGGTAGTCGCCGGCGTAGCCAGCTTACAAAGTGTTGAAGTGGGCAGACGCAATGATCGCTATGTAGAAGTTATACAAGGATTGGATGTCGGTGAGCAAGTTATTACCCATCCAAGCAATAAGATTGAACAAGGTGTTAAAGTGACGCAACGTTAGCATTAAGACAAGAGCACTGCTAAGGAATGTTAGCTTTTAACTGAGTGAATTGGATTAGTGTAAATTCAAGTGTTAGAACTTCCCGTTATTATTTTTCCATTCGCTTATTGGCGGGATCTGTTCAATAGTATCCCAGTGTTCAACTAACTTATTATCGTCAACTCTAAATAAATCGTAAAACGCAGAGTGCTCGCCATCCCAAAAACCCTCACCGATACTTAAAACGAAGTTGTCTTGCGCAAGCACACGATGCAGTTGGACATAAACTTGTTTATTGACTACTAATGCGGCGTCAGGGTCTCCCGTTTCTATACCTTTTAACAGGATATGAATCTTTTGTTTATTTAATGTCATATGCCTTCCAATTTAAATTTATTCAGTGCGCCTTGAATAATCATCCATTGCGCGCCGTAATAGCTTGTCATGACTAAATAATCATCCAATGGTAGTGGCTGTAAAAAGCGGTCAACGGCAATAAAAGAATCCGATAAGATAAACACGAACGCCCCAAGTACCGACCACTTTAAAGGCATATTCGATTGAGTCGCTAGAAGTCCCATAAAACCAATAACCATCAAGTAAGCAAAAACAGGGAGTTTAAGTTCGCCTAAGTGAGGCCCTAATAAAAAGGCCATGACTAACATAAAGATTAGAATAAACCCTGAAATGGGCCAGCGAGCCTTCAGTGAAGACCAGTAACGAGCAAAGAACACTCCGTAGTGAAGTTGAGCGGTTAAAAATGCCCCGACGCCAGGCAAAAACTGTTCTTGTTCTAGCAAAACATCGCCGGTGGCACTGAATGCCAATGCTAGAAGTAATAGTGTTTTACCAGAAAAGCTAGGTGTGTTGGCAAGTGCGATGATCAAAATTATGATCGGTATAATTTTGGTCAGCCAAGATATCATTAGTGGATCAAACGAAAGTAGGACAAGATACAGTATTGAAAAAGTGAAGAATAGAGCGCTGTATATAGCTTGCATTTTGTAGGCTTTTTATTATTTTATGAGTATCGGCATATCAGCATGTTGAGCCAAAAGTGAACTTTCGACACAAAGTCTAACAGTTTAAAGCTTTCGTTCGGCTAAAAGTTTTGTATACTAAAGTTGTAATCACCTAATTTTTATAATTCGGGGGCCTGTAAATGAGGGTAAGTCTGTTGAAAACATATTTTTATAGTGTTCTTTTTTCGGTAGGTTTGATAACAGTTACGGTCGCGCAGGCCGGCGAGAAATTTGAAAAAAGTATACAAGTACCTGCCAACGGCCATGTATTTATCAACAATGACCGTGGTGATGTTGATGTGAAAGGGTGGAATAAAGCTGAAATTCTGGTCATAGGTGAATTGGCTAATGCCAATCAGGAATTGATCTTTAAAAATAAAGGAGAGAAAACGTTAATCGAAGTAGACATGACGAAAGGAACTCACCGAGGATATGCCCATTCAGGAGGGGCTAGTGATCTTGAAATTTTTATTCCCAAAAATGTTCAGCTTCATTTCAAGGGTATTGATACAGACTTCACAATTGAGGACTTAACCGCCGAGATAAAGGGCAATACAATTAATGGTGAACTGTTGATAAAAAATGTCCATTCATACATCAAGGTATCCTCTATTAGTGGCGACATTAACGTGATTGATTCTTCAGGTTCAGTGTATGTGGAATCTGTGCGCGGTGACGTCAACGTAAAAGGCGAATTCGAAGATGTTAATCTTCAGTCAGTTGCGGGTAATATTTCGACAGACATTAGTAACATTAACAAACTGCATACCAATAATGTTGCTGGAGACACCGATATAGAAGGTAATATGCTTGACGATGCATCGGTTAAATTAAGCAGCATTAATGGTGATATAAATTATAAAGTGGCTGGAAGACTTAATGCAGAGTTTGAATTAACCAGTCAAGTTGGCGGTGAGATTAATAACAATTTAACCGAAGATTTACCGAATAAGTCGCATATGCAGACACGAAAGTTAAGATTTGTCATAGGTGACGGGTCAGGGAACGTGAAAATAAAAACCATTGTTGGCACTATAAGTATTGATAATTAACATTAACATTAAGAACATTAAAAACAGCAAGTAGACTGTTTTTAATGTGAGCATTAGGGCATACCATTGGCAAATTTTTTAGCTCAGTTAAAACATCGACAGGTTTTCAAGGTTGCGACCATTTATGCTGTGTCTGCCTGGCCTTTGATACAAATCGCAGATTTGGCAGTGCCTGCCCTGGGCTTGCCAGACTCAGTAATGACGCTATTGTTACAGGTTTTCGTCGCAGGCTTCCCCGTTTCCTTAGGTTTTGCTTGGGTATTTAATTTTACGCCTGAGGGAATTGTTCGGGCCTCAGCACAATACCAACCTGACCACACACAACAGACCAATTTTAAAGCTACCCTTGCAGTAGTGGGTTCCCTTTTACTCATCACCACCATTTTACTCGGCTCACAATTACTGTTGGAGGACAAATCCCTATCTAATGTTGCTGCGGATAATAGTAATAGCCAGCTACAGTCAACTGTGCCAAGGTCTGTTGAGAATAAGACGGTAGCCGTGGGCGAAGCAATAAAAGGCGAAAAAGAATCTATTGCCATTTTGCCTTTTGTTGCCTTTAGCAGCGATCCCGAAGATGAGTACTTTGCAGATGGCATGGTCGAAGAGTTATTGAATTTACTGGCTAAGATACCAGACTTGCAGGTGGCTGCGCGCACGTCTTCATTTGCCTACAAAGGTGTAACAAATAAAACGATCCCTGAGATTGGCAGAGAGCTCGGCGTGCATACTATTCTTGAGGGCAGCATTCGAAAAAATGATACCAGTAATAAAATTCGGGTAACGGCTCAGTTAATAAACGTCAGCACGGGCGAGCACATATGGTCTGAAACCTTTGACCGGGAATACCGGGATATATTCCAAATCCAAGATGATATTGCCAATGCCGTTGTCAACAAGATGAAACTCACCTTACTCGATGACCAAAATAAGATTAGCATTGCCTCAGAAACATTGAATATAGATGCCATGATTGAACATGGCAAAGGGCAAGCAGAACTAAGCCATAGAAGTGTGGCATCTATCCGAAAAGCGATAGGGCATTTTAATCGTGCTGTTTCATTGGATCCCAATTATGCACGGGCCTATGTAGGTGTTGCCGACGCCAATATTTTGTTGGCTCTTTACGGCAATAGCTCTCGTGATGAAGCGGACCAGAAAGCTCGACAAGCCATAGATAAAGCGCTCATCCTTGATAATGAATTGGCTGCAGCCTACGCTTCTGAAGGCTTACTGTTAAGTATGAATGAACCATTAAAAGCGGAACAATCATTCAAACGTGCGATTGAATTAAATCCCAATTATGCCATGGCCTATTTATGGTATGGATCGGTTTTACGAAACAGTGGTAAGTTGAAAGAATCACATGAGCTTTATAAAAAAGCTTTCCAATTGGATCCAAAATCTCCGATAGCTGCCAGCAATGTTGCTTGGGGCTATTACTATACGGGAGATGAAACAAAGGCAATGGAAATATTTTCGCAAGTCATCGTCAATGACCCCTATTATCCTGGAGCTTATATTCTAGCAGGTGCAATATTAACCAACCATGGTCGCCTAGACCAGGCGACAAATATGTATAAAAGGGCTTTGGATGTCGATCCCATCAATAACGAAGCGCTTAAAGGTTTACTAACGGCCAGTATGGACGTAGGCGATTTTGATGCTACCAATGGTTGGTTTGACTACATTGATCAACATAAAGAAAATTTCTCAGAAGCTTATACCAACCTACTAAAATCCCGTTTTTATTTAGTTAAGGGAGAACATGAAAATGCCTTGGTTTATCTGAATAAAGCTGACTTTGCTCATGATAACATGGGCATGGGCTTGTTTCTTGAAGGTGAGAAAGCTTTTTATAAAGGTGATTATGCTCGAGCGTCGAGTATTTATCTAGAGCTACAAGAAAAAGATCAAGGTGATGACGGTTTCTTTTATATGCTGGACGATGGCCAGGCAGCGGTGCATCTGGCTTATGCTTATCAACAGTTGGATGCCACAGATAAGGCCAATGCTATTCTCGAACAATTTGAACAATATACGCTAAACAGTAAAGATACTAAGTCAACCAGTCCTTCTTATTACATAAATATGGCACAGATCAAGGCCTTAAAAAATGATCAAGAAGAAGCCTTTTATTATCTGCAAGGAGCAATAGATGTGGGCTGGGTTAGAGTGTGGGAAGCCGAATTCAACCCTGCTTTTGCCTTGTTGAGAAGCGAGACCCAGTTTGCTCAAATGATGGGAGGCGTAAAAGCTAGGCTGGCGACAATGCGTAACAGAATGAATGATCAGGATGAATTTTTACTCGCCGACAAAGACTCTTTCTAAGCCTATAAATTATGTCAGCCGCAAAAGTGCAGTCTGCTTAACTTATCGTCGTAGCCTAAGTTCTCATACACATGCTTTGGGCAAGAAGTTGGCCTTAGCAAAATCGAGGAATTCGTCGATACGTGCCTACTTCTGGCTATAGTGCTTTTCTATTTTATTGACCTTAGAGCGGTCCGCAATTTCTAGCAGCGCGGGTCTGTGTAAATGTATGGTCCCTTCGACGCGTGAAGTTGCGTCTATTTTTATGGTAATCTCCTCATGACTCATTCCCAAGCCCCATCCACTTTTACGCTCAATAATTAAATCTCCTTTCAAAACACTCTCATTTACAAGCCTTATGTCACCATTTACGGTCTTAATGTTCTGATGGATTACCGTATTGTCGACATCAATGTCGCCGTTAACTGTAACGACGCTTCCATTTACATTAGTTTGTGACTTAAGGATGATGCTTCCGTTTACTGTCTCTAGGGCACCATTAACTTGAAGCGAATTACCGGCCTTGATGCTACCATTCACTGTTACTGCGCTGGTAATTGTCACGTTATTGCTAAGGCTAATACCTCCATTAACCGTATCAACTTTCATCGCCGTGGCCCCTGATTCGACATTGACACCGCCGTTAACACTGGAGATATTTCCGGCCTTTGCATTTCTTTTAACTTCAACTCCACCTAAAACTGTCTCAACGTTTCTTATTTGCGAACCGTCGTTTAGGATCACCTGCGTGGCGCAGCCAGAAGCAGCTAAAATCGATCCGCCCATTAACGCTATTCTAATTGTTTTGTTCAAAGCTATTCCTCTAAATAAAAAATGTATTTGTTTATGGTAGGTGAGTAAGTACTTATTTAACACTCTATATTATTAAAAAAAGTGAAAGTATGACCTTTAGATGGGCCAGGTGTCGCCTATGTAAGGCTTTCGCTATTTTCCACGGTTATTGTACCATTGAGATAGACAAACCGGTGTGTGCTTAATATTAGCTTATTGTTTAGATATAAAAAAGCCTTGTCAAATGACAAGGCTTTGCAAGTTAATAATTCCTACTTAGAAATTATATTTATCTTTTACGTAGTAGAAGCCACCATTATAATCGAATGGACCACTTTCATAAAATACACCACCCACTACAGCGAAAGAGTAAGCGCCAAGTTTTTCAGCTTCTTGGTGAAACAAATTGGTCGCACCGGCAGATACACTAAAGGTATCGTCAATGAAGTATGTTGCTTCAACATCAATTGTAAACGCTGAATCAGCCGTTGTGTTCCAACCACCCGCTCCGGCATCATCTGCGTGAACCGCGAAATATTCACCAAAGTAGTTAGCACGAACAAACACACTTACTTCTTCGAAGCTTTGAGACACGGTGAACGTTCCACGATGTTCCGGTTGGCCTTCTTCTAAACGACGCACTTTGCCAAGGTTAGTTGTTTCAACATTAAAGCTATCTACTGTGGTTTCATTCCAGTTATAAGCTAAATTGAAATTTGTATCTCCAGCATCGATAATTTCCATAGAGTAGCTAGCAACAATATCAATACCTTGAGTCGTGGTATCAAAATCGTTAGCAAAATATGTAACCGCTGAAATCAATTCAGGATTAAACACGCCAAGTGATCTAAGAGCATAATAATCATTAGGGTCTAACGATATTTGACTGGATTGTGTAATTCTATCAGTCACTTCAATATTGTAATAATCAAGAGTAATAAATAAATCACCCGTTTCATATACGCCAACTAATGCAAAGCTGGTTGAATCTTCTGGTTCTAACTCTTGACCACCATAAAATGCCGACAATGGATCATTTGGTGGCACTAGGAAGGTTTGTATCAAATCACCGCCAACAATTGATGTTTGCGTATTAACAACATTCGCCTGACCCACTGTTGGAGCTCGGAAACTCGTACTGGTAGAAGCTCGTAATGAAATTTAATCATTGACTGAGTATTGAGCTGTTAGTTTAAAATTAGTTGTATCGCCAAAAGTAGTGAAATCGTTCATAACGAATTGCACCGCCTACTAACAAGTCGTCGCTCAGTTATGCCTCTACATCAACATAAGCAGCGACACTGAGACGTGTATCAACACCAGCTGTTTCAGGGCCAAAGCCTTTGAAACCATGCGAACCGATGTTAAAGCCTTGATCTGCATAAGCGCCAGCTTTCCATGAAGCTTCTTCACCAGCAACGATTTCAAAAGACTCTTCGCGCCATTCAAAACCACCTGCAACATTCATTGGATCGCCTAAACCAACTTCAACCGATTTAACTAAATCTAGGTTAAAGGTTTTTTCTAATTGAATATATTTACCCGTGTCAAACTCAGTGCCCGTTGCAAGTCCTAATGATGGGTTAAGTGTGTTATTTTATTGTTCATCAATGTTCCCCGAATGGTATTTTAGTTGCTCTGAAACGATGATGGCGTGCGTTATTATATTTTTTATTCAAGCTTTTTAATCGTCTCGCCCTACCTGAACTCGCTTTAGCACAAATTTTCAATAAAAAGTGTAAATATTATTATACACGTGTTTTGTTGGAAGCGTATTCCCTATTCGACATCGTTTGTGGTGGGCAAGGTTTGTATGGTGGATGCTTTATTACCCGGCTTAATTTATTCAGATATTGCGGCATTTTATGTGAGGATGTTCTATATCATCTTCTAAATTACTTGAGGTGTTTATTAAATGCCATAAATAAGTATTCGAGAGTTAAATGAAGGCTTTTGGCATTTTTGAGTCATTTAAATTAATAAAAGTTGAATATCAGTTTTAGACTTTGATGCGCTTCATCAAACGCTAGCTATAGAAACTTTATCTGCATCCCAATACTAAAGCGTTGTTGGTGACGATTATAATCAATCAGCGAATCACCATAGCCGTTAAAATACTGCACTAACACGTCATAGCGTTTGTTGAAGGGGTAAGTAATATTTATTTCAACGCCGCTGCGGTTATCATCAATCGATAGGTTATTTCTAATGCTGCTAGTAATATCTAGATTGCCAAGGCGATAGCCGAAGCCTAGCTCAACTCTCCCGTAATAATCGTTGATGTCTGGGTTATCGTCGCCTAGGGGGTCAAGTAGTGACATTTTCTCTTCTTCGGGAAGCCTTAGCCACGTGCGTAAAAAGTAGGCTGTATTTTGGTCACTAAATAGCGCTGTTGCGGTAATGCGATTCCAACTGCGCGATTTTAAGCCTGACTGGCCGTTCGACATATGGTTTAGACCAATACGAAAAAGATTAAATTTGTAGCCTGCTAAGGATATGTTGGTATTGAATTGGTAAAACACTTCAGGTTGGTAGTTTGTTTCTCTGAATGGTTTAGAGGTTTCGTCATTATATAGCTGCCAAAAGGAAACTGCTGTGAATCCAAAGTATACACCCGAAGCGTAGTCTTCTTGCAGCCAAAGCGGTGTTTTTACGCTTATTTGGTATTTTGCTTCAAATCGGTCAATTTGTTCCTCACCTACGCCGTCGAGTGTAACCGGATTAGGACCTGTGGAATAACTGATAGGCAACAGATAATTCTGACGATGCTGAACAAGGGAGAATAAGTTTCGGTTAGCATCACGTTCATTGTTTAGTTTTTCGGTAAGCAAATTTTTTGCAGGCACTTCAGTCGTTAGATTTTCTTCGTTTACGCCTTCGTCAATATCTTGTGTTGGCGTTTGCAGGGTTTCAGAGGTTATTTGCTCGGTTTGCCAAGCTAACTCTTCATTAACCTGCATTTTTGCAGTGGCCGTGGGTACTAGCCATGTAAATAAAACAACTGAAAACGAAAGGCTAGCGAAAGACTTTATCAAGGTATTGTCCTTGTATTGCAAATACGAGTGGATTGCATGGGATGAGATCTAGAATTGGTCTTATCATACCTTAATCATAAGGCATAAAATATCTTCGTTTGATTGAATTTTTAGCTTTATATGTATATCGAATAAGTCACTCAACAAAAGCCTTAAAGGTTAATTAACAGGCCTTCATGGGCGCCAATTACCTCAGTCTTACCGCCGCCAATGTCGATAATCATATTCGCGTGCTCAACAATTTCGTCTATCATAGCGTCGGTGCGTTCTGGATCATGACTATATAGAGCTAATCTTTTAACGTTCGCAGCTAAGGCAAGTTTAATCGCTTCTTCGGCTACCGAGTGCCCCCATCCAGATTTTGCAGGCATATCTTGAACGACATACTGTGCATCATGTATTAAAAGGTCTGCACCTTTAACAAAATCAACAAACTCTAAAAAGTCAGTATTTTTCTTATATGGAGGATAAAGTTCATTGTCTGTGACATATGCTATTTTTCGCTTGCCATCGGTGATGGTATAGCAACTTCCGCCGCCAGGATGATTCATAGGCATGCGCGCTATAGTAGCGGTGCCTAATGTCCAACTATCATCCCTATATGTTTTTATTTCAATGTTTGCACCAATGGCTTCTTTAGGCACTGGAAAGTAGCTTCCCGTCATTTGTTGTAAAAATGCATCGGGGTGCAATTCGTCAGTTAATCCGGGAGTTACGTAGATTTTTCTGCCAGTCATATATATGGGTGCAAAAAAAGGAAAGCCTTGAATATGATCCCAATGGTTATGCGTCAACAAAAGGTGAATAGGCGACTTAGTTTTCACCAACTCTTTTCCCAATAAACGAATGCCTGTGCCAGCATCGAATATTATATCGGTTTTGTCAGCTAGCACAACGTGCACGCAGGCGGTATTACCACCGTAGCGCAGGGTCTCTGGACCAGGTGTTGGAATGGAACCGCGTACACCATAAAAGGTTACTTGCACGTGTTTGCCTTAAAAGTTACCACCCATGTATGGGTGTAGAAAAATATTACCTTATCTATTTTTCGGCAACAAACCCAACAACATTATCAATTGGTAAGATTATTTTTTCGCCAGAGGCTCTATTTTTGTATTCAACGGCCTTTTCATCAAGGTTTCGCTCACCAATAATAATGCTGTGAGGTACGCCAATTAATTCCATATCAGCAAACATAACGCCAGGACGTTCTTTACGATCATCGAATAAAACTTCCACACCAGCGTCTAGCAATTCTTGGTAAATTTTCTCTGCAACTTCTTTTACTCTATGAGATTTATACATATTCATGGGAATTATTACCACTTTAAAAGGGGCGATTGCATCGGGCCACATTATGCCATATTTGTCGTTATTTTGTTCAATCGCTGCAGCCACTATGCGCGTTACGCCAATCCCATAGCAGCCCATTTGCAGTACCTGGTGTTTCCCAGTTTCGGTTAATACACCGCAGTTCATTGCTTTTGTATATTTGTCGCCAAGTTGGAATATATGACCAACTTCTATTCCTTTTCGAATTTCTAAAGTGCCGGTGCCACACGGAGATGGGTCGCCAGCAACAACATTGCGTAAATCAAGCGTTGTAAAAGCGCTAACGTCGCCATTACTAAGGCCAAAATCTCGTTGCCAATTTACGCCAGTAAAGTGCATTCTTTCTTCGTTTGCCCCACAAACAAAATCACTACATGTAGCCGCACTTTTATCTATAAGTACTGGCATGGGCAGGTTTATTGGACCAAGGGTACCAAAACCACAGCCTACTAATTTTATGACAGCTTCTTCTTGCGCCATGACTAGGGGACTAGCCACCCACGCATGTTTTTCAGCCTTAATGTGGTTTAATTGATGATCGCCTCGAAGGACCAGCGCGACAAATTCGGCTTCTATTTCGGCGCTAGCTTCTACAATTAGCGTTTTTACGCTTTGAGTCGCTTGTATATTTAACAGCTCAGATACGGCTGCAATAGTTTTTGCATCCCCCGTATTCACTTTCTCAAGTGATTGTGCAGCGTCAGCGGCAGTCTCACCAGTAACAGCTTCAGCAAGTTCCACATTGGCGGCATAGCTCGACTGATTGCTAAACGCAATGTCGTCTTCTCCAGATTCAGCCAACACATGAAACTCGTGTGAAACGGCACCACCAATAGAGCCTGAGTCGGCAATTACAGGCCTATATTCGAGTCCGATGCGGTCAAACACATTACAATATGCCTGATGCATGGTTTGGTAAGTTGTGTTTAAACATTCAGGTGTTAGATGAAATGAATATGCATCTTTCATAACAAATTCGCGCGAACGCATAATGCCAAACCTAGGCCTTACTTCGTCACGGAACTTTGTTTGTATTTGATATAAGTTAAGAGGCAACTGTTTGTAGCTATTAACATCGTTACTCACAATTGTTGTGATCACTTCTTCATGTGTTGGACCTAGCACGAAATCGCGCTGGTGGCGGTCTTGGATACGCAAGAGCTCTGGCCCATATTCATCTAAGCGTCCAGATTGTTGCCATAGGTCGGCTGGTTGTACAACGGGCATGTTTATTTCAATTGAGCCTGCACGCACCATCTCTTCATGCACAATTTTACTGACTTTGTTTAATACCCGTAAACCTGTTGGTAACCAACTATATAAGCCAGAAGCGAGTTTTCTAACCATGCCAGCACGCAACATAAGTTGATGAGAAATAACTTCAGCGTCGCTTGGGACTTCTTTTTGGGTAGCTAATAAATATTGTGTAGTGCGCATAATCGAATGAGTGAAAACCGTCAGTTGTTAATGGGCGGAATATTAGCAGTGTGTTGGCCTAGACTAAAGCTAAAATATGCAGATACGCTGTTTTTAGCCACCTTTTATGATTTCTGCATAAGATAAATGTCTATTACTTCAATAGTATTATCATTTACCGCCCAACTAAGCTCAATATCGTAGAGCTGTATAAAATAAATTTTATTGTCTGGTTTATTTTGTTTGTAAGATGGACGAGGGTCTTGAGTAAGTACGTTTTGAAGCAAATCAGCAAGGTCTGGATATTGCGTCTGGTAAAGTGCTAATTGACTAGCAGCTCTGTTTGAATAATGCAGCGCTAATGTTAGCCCTGGTTTGTCTTGTGCATAGCCAGCAGTTGCGTCGTGCACTGCATCTGCGTATGGCAAATAAGGCTTAATGTCGAGTATTGGCGTAAAGGACAGCAGGTCGACACCTTCTACCATTAGCTTATTATTTTTTACGCCGAGATTTTTAACCACCGACATACCTATACCATTTGGACGAAAACTACTGCGACTAGCAAATACTCCTATTTTCTTATTGCCGCCTAAACGTGGCGGTCTTACCTTCGGTTTGTATCCTTGCGCAAGGTTTTCATGAAATAAAAATAATAGCCATAGGTGTGAAAACCCTTCAATGCCATCGAGAGATTGGGTAACATCTATTTCCGCATTAAATACAATTTCACCTTTTGCCGAGCTAAGCGATAAGCTCTGACGTGGAATAGAAAATTTTTGTGTGAAAGGCGTTAATATATGCGCAATTGGGGTGAATGAGTTTGTCACAGAGATTCCATATGGTTATGCCGTTCGCGTCTAGCATAAGTTAAGGTCATTCCTTAACGAGATAAATTAATATAATAAATATAGCGCCTCACGCTAAGTTATAGTGCAAAAAAAGTCAAAGTTATAACTTGAGAAAGTTGCTTTTACCCCCATCTTTTTGGAAGCTATTCATGAGGATTAACCCTTATGTTAGGCTGAATGCAGCACCGCGTGAAATTTTTTCTGTTAAGAGTATAGTTAACAAAAAAGAATGGAACGTTTGGGTATAAAATAACTCTGTATCTTATAGAAGAATATAAAGGACAAATATGATTTCGGTAAAAAATCTGAGCAGGGTATTTGACCAACATCGCGCAGTGGATGACTTATCTTTTGAAATATATCCTGGAGATGTTGTTGGTTTTCTAGGCCCAAACGGTGCGGGCAAATCGACGACTATGAAAATGCTAACAGGTTTTTTGCCAGCCTCTTCGGGCTCTATCGAAATTAACGGCCTTAGTTATAAAAAATCAACACGTGAAATATTGAAAATAAAACGAGACATTGGTTACTTGCCTGAGGGTGCCCCTGCATATTCGGATATGACGGTTTACCAATTTTTGTATTTTATTACTCAAGTGAGAAAAATCCCCAGAGCTGACCGCAAGCAAGCCATTGCAAGGGTGTGTGAGCAAGTACAGCTTGAGCAAGTCTTGAATAAAACAATTGACAACCTTTCGAAAGGATTTAAACGACGTGTTGGCATAGCACAAGCTATCATTCATGATCCGCAAATCTTGATTTTAGATGAGCCAACCGATGGCTTGGATCCAAATCAGAAACATCAAGTTAGGCAACTCATTCAAAACTTGGCAAAAGATAAGATGGTGATTGTGTCTACGCACATTCTGGAAGAAGTGTCTGCAGTTTGTAACCGGGTCATTATTATTGCGCAAGGAAAAAAATGCTTTGATGATACTCCCGAAGCCTTAAAAGCGATGTCTCCACTGCATAATGCAGTTACCCTAAAATTGAGTTATCTCAGTGATATTTCAGGTCTTCTGGAGCTAGAGGGCGTGTCTGACATGAAGCATGATCCCGAGACTAATAAAGTGACCATTTATGCAGAGTCGGGTAAGCATATCCTCGAGAAAGTTACCGCCCATATTCAATCGCAGAAAATGCCGGTGGACATGATTTTCCCAGAACAAGTGAAACTCGATGATGTATTTAGAAAAATCACCACTAATAACGGTGAGGAGGTGCAAGCATGAGTGCGACCTTTACTATCTTCAAGCGCGAGTTTGCTAGCTTTTTTTCTACCCCAGTGGCTTATATTTTTATATTAATATTTTTGGTTATGTCGGGTGTGTTTACTTTCTTATTTGGTGGGTTTTATGAAAGAGGGCAGTCTGATTTACTCAGCTTCTTTGATTTTCACCCGTGGTTATATCTATTTTTAGTGCCCGCGATTGCTATGCGTGCTTGGTCTGAAGAACGCAAAAGTGGCAGCATTGAACTGCTCATGACCTTGCCTATTACCACTATGCAAATCATGTTGGGTAAATTCTTTGCCGCTTGGGCTATTTTGGGTTTGTGTTTGTTAATGACCTTTCCACTATGGTTAACGGTTAACTATTTAGGCAAGCCAGACAATGGCATTATTATGGCTGCGTATCTTGGTAGCTGGCTTATGTCAGGTGCATTTTTAGCCGTAGGAATTTGTATGTCGGCGACCACGCGTAATCAGGTAGTCGCCTTTATTTTGGCGATAGTGATTTGTTTTGTTTTTGTGCTAGCGGGTTCGCCAGTGGTAATTGAGTTGTTTCAACCTTGGGCGCCTAATATGTTGGTTGATGCTGTAGCAGCTCTAAGCTTTTTAAGCCATTTTCAAAATATAGCGAAAGGTGTCATTGTCTTAAACGACGTTGTGTTCTACTGCGTAAGTATCGCTATTTGGCTATATGCAGGCTATGTTGTTATTGAACAGAAAAAGGCGAACTAGGAATGAAAAATACTTTTTCTAGCATTTTATTATTTACGCTCCTTGGCGCTATTTTTTTAGGCGCGATGGTTGTTAACAATACTTTTCTAAATAGCATTAGTATTGATTTGACCGACCAAAAAATATATTCACTCTCTCAAGGTAGTCAAGATATTGCGGCTAATATCGATGAACCTGTCACACTCTATTTATTTTTTTCCGAAAGCAACTCAACGGGTATGACGGCAGTGCGCGATTACAAGGCGCGCGTAGAAAGTTTGTTACGAGAGTACGTCAAATTAGGCAAGGGCAACATATTGTTGGAGCTAATAGACCCTGAGCCCTTTTCGGAAGCTGAAGACAGGGCTGCATTTTTTGGCTTAACGGCGGCATCGACGGGTAGCGGCCAAAATACCATCTATTTCGGGTTAGCGGGCACAAACTCCCTTGACGATGCTATGGTAATTGGCTTTTTTGATCCTACTAAAGAAGCTTTTTTAGAATACGATATTAGTAGTTTGCTTTATAAGCTGAACGATCCAGAGCCTGTGCAATTAACGATTGTGAGTGATTTGCAAGTGGCCGGCGGCCAAAACTCATTAACCGGCGAAACAACACCTGCATATGTCTTGTATCAACAGCTTAGAGAGATGTTTGAGATATCATTAATTAGCAGCTCAGCTCAATTGTTACCTAATAATACGCAACTGTTGCTGCTGTGGCATCCGCAAAATGTGAATGAAAGTTTATTGCAAAGTATTGATCAATTTTTAATGCAAGATGGAAAGGCTTTAGCACTTGTAGATGCGCATTATGAATCAGACCCAATGGCGCAAATGGGCTCAATTGGCGCCAATAGCTCGGTTTTGCCATTACTTTCTACTTATGGCATTACCTTTGATAATTCACAGGTAGTGCTTGATGCTTTAACAGGTTTGGAAGTGCGTAACCCTGATGGAGGGATAAATCGCCATCTTGGTTTCTTAGGCTTAACTAGGGAACAAATAAACAGTAATGATATTACGACGTCTGACTTAGACAGTATTAACGGCGCTTCTTTCGGTACCTTAGCGTTAGGGCCTAACAGCCTGCTTACACAAACAGTGCTGCTGAGCTCTTCCTCTTCGAGCGATTTAATGCCCTCGCAAAGCTACATGGCAACACGTAACCCTGCCGTATTTACCGATAGCTTTACCAAAGGCGACAAACCGTTCACCCTAGCTGCACGTTATTCAGGGATAGCTTCATCGCACTTTGCTCAGCTGCCCACAGGAAACGATATCGAAGCTTTGGTTACGCAAACCACTAGTCTAAATTTAGTGGTAATTGCCGATGCCGACATAGCCGCGGATCGATTTTGGGTTCAGCAGAGCAACTTCTTTGGAGAAACTGTATTTACACCTTTTGCAAATAATGGCGATTTTATTCTCAACATGCTCGAAAACCTAAGTGGCAGTGCTAAGCTTATTGGTATAAGAAGCCGAGGAACTTTTGCAAGGCCATTTACCAAGGTACAGGCAATACAGGTAGTAGCAGAAGAAAAATTTAGAGAACAAGAGAAACGTTTGCAAGCGCAACTGGAAGAAACAGAAGTGCAGCTCGAAGCATTACAAACTGAAGGTGACAGTTTGGCTTTAAGCGCTGAACAAGAATCTGCCATAACCCAATTTACTGAGCAGCGCATAGCCATCAGAAAGTCATTGCGTGATGTTCAATTCCAATTGCAGCGGGATATTGATGAGCTAGGGGATAAGCTCAAACTTATAAACATTGTAGCAACGCCTTTAGCTTTGGTATTATTATTATTTTTAAGTGCTAAAATGTTTACTAAAAGGGCGCCAAAAAAGAGATTGGTTTCCATAAATGACTCGCTAAACGAGCAAGAAAATATGGCTTCAGAAGCACTTGCAGATGCGCGGCCTAATGAGCCAGTAAATGATAAGAACGCAAGTGAAAAAGATGAAGACCTCATTTCTGATGAGCCACGGCAAAGAGGGGGCAATAAAAGAAATAAGGACGAGATAGAGCATGTTATTCGGATAGACGATGCCTATGTTAATAAACATTCTACGAAGGAGGAAAAAACCTAGTGCAACGCCAGATTGTTTATTTGTTGCTTGTGTTTGCTATTTTATGCGCAGGGATTTATTACATTATAGCTGAAGATTCAAAATCAAAAGCTATTAGCGCTGATATGGAACCAGCAACGTTGATGCAGCAGGCAAAAGTAAGCATAGGCGCAACCAGCACCAACAGAGACAGTATCCAAAGTATTCAATTATTAAGAGCTGATTCTAAGCTGTTAAATGCTAAATTAGAAAACGAGCGGTGGCTTGGCTTTATTGAAGGTAGTGAAATCGGTTTTCCGCTACAAACATCGCGTTTAACGACCTTAGTGCGAGACTTAATAAATGCCGATATAGTTGAACGCAAAAGCGCTAAGTCCAAAAATCATGCTCGTTTAGGCTTACTGGCACTAAGCGCACAAAACAGTACATCAACGCTTCTTAGGGTAGCAACCGATGTCACTAGTTTTGAACTTCTTTTAGGAAATCCAGCTAAGCTGCAAAACACGCAATTTGTAAGGTTCAGCGATAGTAATCAAATGTTACTAATTGATAAACTTATTGCCTTACCCGATGATAATTTTGCTTGGTTAGAAAAGTCTCTATTTAACATAAGCGCAAAAGCGATTGCGAGCATTGACAGAACTCAGGGAGAAGAAACCCTGTGGAGTGTCAACAACACGACCTATAATGACACTCAAAGCAGCGTAAACAGAAGCATTGAAAGCGGTATACAAAGTAGCTTAAAAGCAGCCAATGCAAAAACCTTAGAAGGCGAGCTCTTTTCGCTTTCTACTATAGAACAGGATGAAAAACTGGCTTACCCTTTGGTCATCGATAATTTTATTTCATCATTGCTAGGGCTAACTTTTGACAGTTTATTAACACTAGATACGCTTGATCGCGGCGCATACGAGCCATTGACGCGGCTTACGTTAACAACAGTTGATAACGAAACGATATTAATAGATATATTTACAAGCTCACAGCCGCAAGGCGAAATTGACTCAGCGGAGTTAGTATCTGCCAACCATGCGATTAAAGTAACTACCCTAAAAGACAGCGACTATTTAAATCAATGGTTATTTGTAGTGCCGACCTATCAGATTGACAGTATCTTAAAAGACAGGTTAGATTTTTTAGTTAAAAAGTCGAATAATTAATGGCAGAATCTGAGAACGTTGCTTCCTAACTGTGTATGCATTCACAAAATTTGACAGGCATATATTGAACTTACACTATAAAAACGACTTGAAAAAAGCTACGCCAAGTTTATTTGCGTGTGCGATATTGCGTTCAGGAATCGCATCAGGGTCGTCAACAAAAGTAAGCGCTTTGGTAATACTGGCCTCCCTTATAAGATGAAACATAGGAAAGGGCGCCCGGTTGGTATAATGGCTGACTGAATCTGCGGGTTCACCCTCAAATAAGTATGCAGGGTGAAAGCTCGCTAATTGAAAAACACCTTCATAATCTAGCTCTTCCAGAAGCTGCTGAGCCATATCTAAGGTATCTAAATAATCATAAAAATCGGTCAAGCCCTTACTCAAAGCAATTAAGCTTGTTTCGGTTTTTGGGTTTGATGATAAAAATAAACATTCATTGGCTAGTATTGTTAGTATTTGCGCGACAGCTGTTTCTTCAACAACAAGCAACCTAACTTGCTTATTCTCTCGCGGTACCTTGGCAAAAGGGCATAGGTTTTCACCTATGACAACGGCGTCGAGCCATTTCCATATTTTCGTTTCAGCGTCGCAGTCTGAAGATGTGCCGTTGTTTTTCATTTAGCCGCTTCAGTTGGGGTTTTTCTTGTTGAATGATATTCAACGTAAGCTTCTAAGGTGTTTTCTATTAGGCTTGCCACTGTCATTGGTCCAACGCCACCTGGTACCGGTGTTATCCAATCTGCACGGTCTTTGGCTACTTCAAATTCGACATCTCCTGTTAGGCTACCGTCGTCTAAACGGTTAATACCAACATCAATGACTATCGCACCAGACTTTATCCAGTCGCCTGGAATAAAGTGCGGTTTACCCACAGCGACCACCAATAGGTCGGCTCTTTGTACATGCGATTGTAAATCTTTGGTGAATTTATGACAGGTTGTTACTGTGCACCCGGCCAACAAAAGCTCTAAGCCCATGGGGCGACCAACTATATTTGATGCGCCGACAATTACGGCATCCATACCTTTAATTTTGCGTTTGGTGGCTTCAATCATGGTCATTATGCCTTTAGGCGTGCAGGGGCGTAATGCTGGCATGCGCTGCGCTAAACGGCCAATGTTATAAGGATGGAAACCGTCAACATCTTTACTTGGATGAATACGCTCTAGTACTTCATCAACATTTAAGCCAGCGGGCAAGGGCAGCTGCACCAAAATCCCATCAATTTCAGGATCGTTATTTAGCGTGTCAACAAGGTCTAATATGCTTTGCTGCTTTGTTGTTGCGGGCAAAATAAATTCTTTCGACACTAAACCGACTTCAGCACAAGCTTTCGTCTTGTTGGCTACATATACTTGCGAAGCTGGATTTGAGCCAACTAAAACAACCGCTAAACCGGGCAGTCTTTTGTTCGCTTCTTTTAAAACCTCTACATGCGCGGCTACATTGCTGCGCACTTGTTTCGCTATTTTTTTGCCATTAATTAGTTGGGCTGTCATCTATCGAATTCATCAGTTTGTGATTGTGCTTGTTAGTTTAAGGAAAAATGAATCAGAAAACCAGAAATTGCGCATTTAGCAAGCGCGCAATTCAATGATAAACCTAGTTAGTAGGTTCTTGGTGAGTACTTGAAGCGCTCTTTACCCATTATAGTTGCCGAAAAAATCAACAACCCTAAAAAATCCATAAATTATACTAAAAAATGTTTGACCATAATCCGCATTGTAGGTAACATGCGCCCCCCGTAGAGAGGAGCACGTTTAGCTCATTCTTTACATTGTCGGTGAGTGGCGCAGCTTGGTAGCGCACTTGGTTTGGGTCCAAGGGGTCGTAGGTTCGAATCCTATCTCACCGACCATTAGCTTTTTGATTCGACGAGCGTCCGTAGCTCAGCTGGATAGAGCACCCGCCTTCTAAGCGGGTGGTCGCAGGTTCGAATCCTGCCGGACGCGCCATCTGATTGGCTAATAAGGCACGATAGTAAATATAAGTTAGCCTGTAAAAGATTTATAGTGAAAGTGTAAAAAGAAACAGTGGTGGGCGTAGCTCAGTTGGTAGAGCTCCGGATTGTGATTCCGGCGGTCGTGGGTTCAAACCCCATCGTCCACCCCACTTTTTATACATTACCTTTTTATTTGAGCTGTCTAATTTGTAATAGCAACGCGCAGTTAGCATTGCGATAGTTTTGCGGGAGTGGTGGAATTGGTAGACACGCTGGATTTAGGTTCCAGTGCTTCACGGCGTGAGAGTTCAAGTCTCTCCTTCCGCACCATCTTTAAAAAGTAAATCAGTACAATATATACCTATACAAAATGTTCAGAACGATTAGTTCGGTGAGTGGCGCAGCTTGGTAGCGCACTTGGTTTGGGTCCAAGGGGTCGTAGGTTCGAATCCTATCTCACCGACCATTTTGTAAAATATCCCCTCAGTTTCACTAAAATAAGCTATTAAAAACACTTTATCTCGGTTTTTTTCAATTAAAGCCTTATAACTACTCGACTATAATAAAATCACTCTGTATAATTTGGCGTCCTTTTTTAAACTCATGCACCTCTAGTAGATGTTTGGGTGCCATGCATAATTGAGTAGATGGATTAACAAATGGTTGATAAAACCATTTCATAAATTATTTATTCAATATGATTGATTACATAAAGCGCAAGTGGCGCATAGTTGAGGTAGAAGAATGCAAGTGTCAGTCGAGACGACTCAAGGGTTAGAACGCCGTCTTACTATTACCGTTCCAGGTGAATCTGTAGATACAGCTGTTAAATCACGTTTACAACAATTAGCAAAAACACAACGTATAAACGGTTTTCGTCCAGGTAAAGTGCCAGCAAGCGTTATTAAAAAACGTTTCGGTAGTGCGGTACGTCAAGAAGTATCAGGCGATGTGATGCAACAGCATTTCTATCAAGCTATAATGCAAGAGAAAATTAATCCTGCAGGCATGCCCAATTTTGAATTAACCAAAGATGTTGACGGCGAAGATTTAGAATTTGTTGCTACATTTGAAGTATATCCAGAAGTAACGGTTAAGGGCTTAGACACGCTGAAAGTTGAAAAGCCAGTAGTTGATATTGCTGACAAAGATCTCGCCGAGATGATGAAGACTCTTCAGCAGCAGCACGCAACGTTCAAAGAATGTAAGCGTAAAGCGAAGAAAGGCGACAAGCTTACGATTAATTTTGTTGGAAGCATTGACGGTGAAGAATTTGACGGCGGCAAAGCCGACGATTTCCCACTAGAGCTTGGCAAAAGTCAGATGATTCCGGGTTTTGAAGATCCTTTAGTAGGCGCTAAGACCGGCGATGAAGTGGTTGCCGAAGTGACATTCCCAGAAGACTATCACGCTGAAGCATTAAAAGGTAAAGCAGCATCGTTTGCTATTACCGTAAGCAAAGTTGAAGGCCTTAACCTACCTAAAATAGATGAAGAGTTTGCAACATTGTTTGGTGTAACGGAAGGTGGTGTTGACGCTTTAGAAGCTGAAGTTAAGAAAAACATGCAGCGTGAATTAGACCAAACGCTTAAAACTAGCGTAAAAGAAGCAGTAATAGATGCATTATTGGCCGACAATAACGTAGATGTTCCAAAAGCTTTGCTAGATCAAGAGATAGAGACGCTACGTGAACAAGCTAAGCAGCGTTTTGCGCAGCAAGGCAATGGTCAAGATTTACCAGAGTTACCTGCTGACATGTTCACTGACAATGCTAAACGAAGAGTATCTGTTGGTCTGTTGATTGGACAAATTATTAAAGAGAACGAAGTTGAAGTTGAGCAATCGCGCGTTGATGCTTTGATCGAAACTACAGCCTCTGCATATGAAGATCCAGCTGAAGTTGTTGAGTATTATAAAAATAACGAAGAGTTATTAAAACAAATTCAGAATCTAGCCCTTGAAGAGCAAGCAATCGATACCATATTAGAAAAAGCAAAAGTCAAAGAAGTGAAAAAGTCGTTTGATGAAGTTATGAACAAAAAGGCGTAATTTTTTACGCATTGTTTGATTTAACAGCTTATCAACTGATTAAATGCTCGGACTATCCGGGCATTTTTTTTAACTAAAAAGAGACCAAATGATCAATAATATTTCCGAACCATCTAATGCACTAGTTCCTATGGTAATTGAACAAACCGCTCGCGGTGAGCGTTCGTTCGATATTTATTCACGTTTACTAAAAGAGAACGTGATTTTTTTAGTAGGTCAAGTTGAAGACCACATGGCCAATCTAATTGTGGCTCAAATGTTGTTTTTAGAAGCTGAAAATCCTGAGAAAGACATTTTCCTATATATCAATTCTCCTGGTGGTTCTGTTACTGCGGGTATGGCTATTTATGATACTATGAACTTCATAAAGCCAGACGTTAGTACTGTGTGTATAGGTCAGGCAGCCAGCATGGGCGCATTCTTGTTGTCAGCAGGTGCCAAAGGCAAACGATATGTATTACCTAATTCGCGTGTAATGATTCATCAACCTTTAGGTGGTTTTCAAGGCCAAGCTTCAGATTTTGAAATACATGCAAAAGAAATTTTGTCTATAAAAGAGAAGATGAATCGGTTAATGGCAGAGCATACCGGGCAGAAATATGAGAAAGTGGCAAAAGATACTGACAGAGATAACTTCTTAGGTGCGCAAGATGCGGTTGACTATGGTTTAGTTGATAGTATCTTAAACAGCAGAGATGATGTTGGAAAATAATATCAAACATCCGTTGTTATAAAGGCAACGGATAAGTTAAAGGTAAATTTTATGAGCGATAATAGTACCAAAGAGGGCGATAACAAATTATTGTATTGTTCTTTCTGCGGTAAAAGTCAGCATGAAGTACGTAAACTGATTGCGGGTCCGTCTGTGTTTATCTGTGATGAATGTGTAGAACTGTGTAACGATATCATTCGCGAAGAAATTAAAGAGATTTCGCCCAAGCAAAAAGCAGATGCTTTACCTACGCCAAGTGAAATTCATGCGCATCTTGATGACTATGTTATCGGCCAAGAGCATGCTAAAAAGGTGTTGTCGGTAGCGGTATATAATCACTATAAAAGATTGAAAAATGGTGATGTACACGAAGGTGTCGAGTTAGGCAAAAGTAATATCTTGCTAATTGGTCCAACGGGTAGCGGAAAGACTCTACTTGCCGAAACACTTGCACGTTTGCTAGACGTACCATTTACCATGGCTGATGCTACAACATTAACAGAAGCTGGATACGTCGGTGAAGACGTTGAAAATATTATTCAAAAACTGCTACAAAAGTGCGATTACGATCCAGAAAAAGCGCAGCGCGGCATTGTGTACATTGATGAAATAGATAAAATTTCGCGTAAGTCAGACAATCCGTCAATTACACGTGATGTTTCTGGTGAAGGTGTACAGCAAGCTTTACTTAAATTAATTGAAGGCACTATTGCGTCTGTACCACCTCAGGGCGGGCGTAAGCATCCACAGCAAGAGTTTTTGCAGGTTGACACCTCTAAGATATTGTTCATTTGTGGCGGCGCGTTTGCGGGCTTAGATAAAATAGTTGAACAACGAAGCGCAAAGGGTTCGGGTATTGGTTTTGCCGCTGAAGTCAAAGCCGAGTCTGATAAAAAGGGCTTGTCTGACTTATTTAAAGATGTAGAGCCACAAGACTTAGTGAAATACGGTCTTATTCCTGAATTTATTGGTCGTTTACCGGTTGTTGCTAGTTTAGAAGAACTTAGCGAAGACGCTCTTATTCAAATATTACAAGAACCTAAAAATGCGATCACAAAGCAATATGGCGCTTTACTTGCTCTTGAAGGCGTAGAATTAGAGTTTAGGGAAGATGCTTTAAGAGCTATTGCGAGCAAAGCAATGTCGCGTAAAACAGGTGCTCGAGGCTTACGTTCTATTGTTGAAGCAGTGCTGTTAGACACTATGTACGATTTGCCATCAAACCCTAATGTAGCAAAAGTAGTCATAGATGAAACCGTTATAAAAGGTGAGTCAGAGCCTTTGTTGATTTATGAAAATGCAGATAAGAAAGCTGCTTCAGAATAATCTGAAAAGGGCCATAAAGGCCCTTTTTTAGTTTTTTCTTAAATCAACTTTAAACTTTACCTGATAATCCCCATATACATTCACAATGCAATTAGTTAAGAGAGAAAAATGACCACCAGTAGTGTACTCAAAAGTATGCCAGTTTTGGCATTACGCGACGTAGTAGTGTATCCACACATGGTAATTCCGTTGTTTGTTGGCCGCGAAAAATCTATCCAATGCCTAGAAGCTGCCATGGACAACGATAAACGCGTTTTTTTAGTCGCACAAACTGATGCGGGCATCGATGAACCCAGTACGTCTGAAGTTTTTGACATCGGTACAGTTGCGACTATTTTGCAGTTGTTAAAGCTGCCCGATGGCACAGTAAAAGTGCTGGTTGAAGGAAATGTACGCGGTAAAGTTGAAAGCTATGTAAACACTGACCCATTTTTTATCGCTGACGTGAATGTATTAGACGATGAACTTATGGATGATACAGAGCAAGAAGTACTCATCCGCTCTGCTGTGTCGCAGTTTGAAGGGTATGTTAAGTTAAATAAAAAAATTCCACCTGAGGTGCTTACTTCATTAAACGGCATTGAAGATGCTGCAAGATTAGCCGACACCATGGCTGCACACATGCCGCTAAAGCTAAGTGAAAAACAAAAAGTGCTTGAGATGCAAAGTGTGGTTGAACGCATCGAATTCTTGATGGCATTGATGGAAGGTGAAATCGATTTATTGCAGGTCGAGAAGAAAATTCGCACTCGCGTAAAAAAACAGATGGAAAAAAGTCAGCGTGAATATTATTTGAATGAGCAAATGAAAGCCATTCAAAAAGAATTAGGTGAGTTAGACGACGCCCCTGATGAATTCGAAGCCTTACATCAAAAAATTGAAGCGGCGAAAATGCCAGCGGAAGCAAAAGACAAAGCTTCAGGTGAACTTAGTAAGTTAAAAATGATGTCACCTATGTCTGCTGAGGCTACTGTAGTGCGTTCTTATATAGACTGGCTGGTGTCGGTTCCGTGGTTTAAGCGCAGCATGGTAAAACGTGATCTACTTCAAGCTGAAAAGGTATTAGATAACGACCACTTCGGTTTAGATAAAGTAAAAGAACGTATACTTGAGTATTTGGCGGTACAACAACGTGTTAAAAAGCTCAAAGGCCCAATTCTTTGTTTAGTGGGTCCACCAGGTGTAGGTAAAACTTCACTAGGTCAGTCGATGGCTAAAGCGACAGGCCGAAAGTATGTTCGAATGGCTTTAGGCGGTGTGCGTGATGAAGCAGAAATACGTGGGCATCGACGTACTTATATTGGTTCGTTACCGGGCAAGTTAATTCAAAAAATGTCAAAGGTTGGTGTAAAAAACCCACTCTTTTTGCTAGATGAAATTGACAAAATGTCATCTGATATGCGCGGCGATCCTTCATCAGCACTTCTAGAAGTGCTAGATCCGGAGCAGAATTCAACCTTCAGCGATCATTACTTGGAAGTCGATTACGACCTGTCAGATGTAATGTTTGTTGCCACCTCCAACAGTATGAATATTCCAGATGCTTTGCTCGACAGAATGGAGGTTATTCGTCTTTCGGGATATACCGAAGATGAAAAGCTTAACATTGCTAAGCGCCATCTAATTGCTAAACAAATAGAGCGTAATGGCCTTAAAGATAAAGAACTGACCATTGAAGAGTCGGCGATAGTCGGAATAATACGCTACTACACACGCGAAGCTGGTGTACGTAGTCTAGAGCGTGAAATTTCCAAAATTTGCCGTAAAGCCGTTAAGAATATACTTCTGAAGAAGGAAAAAGGCACGGTGGTTGTCAACCAAGAAAACTTGAAAGACTATCTCGGTGTACAAAAGTGCGATTACGGCAAGGCCGATAAGAATAATCAAGTAGGGCAAGTGACAGGTTTAGCGTGGACGCAAGTAGGTGGTGATTTATTGACTATTGAAACCAGTGCAGTGCCAGGAAAAGGCAAAGCGATAGCAACTGGTTCCCTTGGCGACGTAATGCAAGAGTCAATAAAAGCAGCAATGACGGTAGTAAGATCGCGAGCCGATAAACTAAGAATTAATGCAGATTTTCATGAAAAACGCGATATACATGTGCACGTTCCAGAAGGCGCAACACCAAAAGATGGTCCAAGCGCTGGAATAGCAATGTGTACGGCCTTGGTTTCTTCTCTAACAGGAAACCCTGTTAAGTGTGATGTAGCTATGACCGGTGAGATAACCCTGCGCGGTGAAGTACTTGCTATTGGCGGTCTTAAAGAGAAGTTGTTAGCGGCTCACAGGGGCGGTATTAAAACGGTTATTATTCCTATAGATAATGAGCGTGATTTGGAAGAAATACCTAAAAACGTAATAGGTGACTTAACTATCCACCCTGTTAAATGGATTGATGAAGTGCTAGACATCGCCCTAGAAAATCCAGTTGAGAGTTTTTCTGTAGTGCCTAAGCGCACAGTTTAGTATTTTTCTATACCTTAGTAGGGGGTGAAGCTTATTAAATTGTCCTTTTTTGTTATTTTTATTAACTAAGGTGTTCATATTCACGCTAGTTGTGATACCGTATGTTTGAAATCTCTCAAGGGCCTAATTATAAGGGCTTAGCAGGTGATTCTATCCATGATCGTCGCTAGAAATTAATTGGTAAAAGCTAGTTAATTCCGCTAGCACAAAACGGACTTTAGCGGAGTCGAGAAAGTTGTTTAAGGAGTTTGAACAACTTAAATCGTTGGTCTGTAGTGGTTTTTTATTAAGTAAAATAATAACAATGAAGGAGATCATATTGTGAACAAAACTCAACTAGTCGATTCAATTGCACAACAAGCAGACATTTCTAAAGCAGCTGCAGGTCGTGCACTAGACGCATTTACAGATTCTGTAACCGGCGCACTTAAAGATGGTGGTCAAGTTGCACTTGTAGGTTTCGGTACATTTGCTGTTCGTGACCGCGCTGCACGCAGTGGCCGCAATCCGCAAACGGGCGCTACTATCCAAATTGCTGCTGCAAAAGTACCAGCATTTAAAGCAGGCAAAGCACTTAAAGACTCTTGTAATTAATTAGTTAGCAAAATCTAAAGTAGTTTTTATGAAAGGCGATGATAATTCATCGCCTTTTTTGTGCATGATAGCTAATGATTTCCATCTTTTTACGACTTAGCACAGGGTTTTACTCGCGTATCGGGTCAAGGGTCGGTATAATCTAGCGTCAAAAATTTAATAAATAAGATAGGCGCTGACAGTAGATGCGGCTTCTTCTTCCTAACAAAAGGTTGTTTTTAAACATGTTACAAAATATTCGTGAGGGCATTCAAGGTCCTTGGGCGATAGGAATCGTCGCTTTAATAGTTGTTAGTTTTGTATTCACTGGCGTGGGAAGTTACATCTCTTCTAATAATACAAATGCCGTCGCAATTGTTAACGGTGAGGAAATACCTGCAGGTACTTTAGATATCGCATACAACAATGAACGCGCACGACTAGAAAGTCAGTTTGGAGATGCGGTCAACACTATGTTTGCCAGCGAAAGTTACGTTACCCAATTTCGCAACGGTATTTTAGAGCAATTAATTGACGACGAGTTAGTAAGTCAAAAAGCGAAAACTTTGGGACTTCGAGTTGGCGACAGCGAAATTAAAAAAGCAATCGCAACCTTGCCAGAGTTTCAAGTAGCAGGTGGTTTTGATAACACTATGTATTTAAGCACTTTAAGTCGTGCTGGTTATACCCCGAGCGAGTTTGCCGAATACATGCGCGACCAAATGACGCGTCAGCAGTTAGTTCAGGCCATTAATGGTTCAAGTTTTAGTTTACAACATCAAGTGTCGAACATGCTTGCATTGCAAGGGCAAACGCGCGATGCAAAAAGCCTACAAATAGATGTTGCTAAATATCAAGAGTCGATCGAATTGACTAGTGATGATATTCAAGCTTACTACGATGCAAACCTCTCAAATTTTGATACCCAAGAACAGGTTAAACTAGCGTATGTAACGTTATCTGTATCAGACTTATCACCTCTAGTAACGGTAAGCCAAGAAGAAATTGCGCAGTACTATAGTGATAACGCAGCATTGTACACAACAGAAGAAACTCGTCGCGTTGCGCATATATTGTTCGAGAGTAGTGAAGATCTTGATGCTGCTAGAGTAAAAGCTGAAGCAGTGTTATTAAAAGTGCAAGCTGGGAGTGATTTTGCGGTATTAGCAGAAGAAAATTCCGATGATATAGTGAGTGCAGAAGAAGGCGGCGATTTGGGCGAAATTAGTCGTGCTGATTATGAAGGTGCGTTCGGTGATGCTGCATACGCCTTAGCAAAGGTAGGCGACGTGTCAGAAATTGTTGTGACCGATTTTGGCTTGCATATAATTAAGCTAACTGAGTATACGCCAGCAGTTGTTTCACCTCTAGCACAGGCAAGTATTAATATTGAATCTGATCTTCGTTTGTCAAAAGCGACTGATGACTTCTTTGCCTTACAGCAAGATATGGCACGCTTAGCATTTGAAGAGCCTGATTCATTAGAATCGGTTGCGGAAGCCACTAATCGTCCCATTATTGAAACTAACTTTTTTGAAGAAAACCGATTACCTGCCGGTGTTAATTATCCACAGTTGGCTGATGTTGCATTTTCAAATGAGCTAGTGAACGATGAAGTGAATAGTGACTTGTTAGAGCTAAGTGATGAATTAGTAATGGTTACTAGGGTGGCTGAGCATAAGCCAAAGCGAACGCGCGCACTTGATGAAGTGAAAGTGCAAATTGAAAGCTTATTAAAAACCCAAAAGGCCCAAGAGCAAGCCTTAGTTTATGCGCAAGAGATTCAAACCGCTATGTTTAACAACTTAGATATCACTGAGCTATTAGCCCAGCAGTCGTTAACATGGACAACTCACGCTGCCTTAGCGCGTGCGTCTAATGAATTACCTCTTGCGATGGTAGAGGCAATATTTGAACTTGGCCCAGTAGATGGCGCCAACAGCAAAGTAGTATCGGTTAACGATAGCAGTGTAGGCCTTGTGATGCTGTCTGCTGTAAATGCCGCTGCAGACGATGATGAAAGCATGCAGACCAGTATCGAGCAGCGATTAGCAAGTAGGCAGGGGCAACAGACATATCAGAACTTTGTTTCCGCCCTGCGTGAAGGTGCTGAAGTACAGCTAGTGAGCCAATAAAGCATTAGGTAGCAAATAGGCATTAAAAAACCCGCTGTTAGCGGGTTTTTTATGCGGTAAAATATATTTTAAGTTCGCGTAACTAACCAAACTAGACCAAAAAAACAAACAATAAATGTACTAATGATTGCTATGTAAACATAGCCTTTTCTTCCTTGCTCAAACGAGTGATTGTTTAACTGCAGATATAAAAACCAAATAAAACACAGGGAAAGTGGAAACAAGAATATATACTTAATCATTGAACAACTCTTAACATAAATAAAGACAATTAATGTGTATACGCAAAAACACAAAGTAGAGCTTAAAAAAAAGGTCTCTGAATAATTCAGAAACCTTTTGTACTTTATTTAAACGCCCAAATGGGCTGATTAAATTAGGCCAAAGCCTTAATTTGTGCATTTAAACGTGACTTATGACGAGAAGCTTTATTCTTGTGAATAAGACCCTTTGTTGCCATTCTATCAAGTATAGGCACTGCAGCAGTGTATGCGGCTTGTGCAGCTTCTTTGTTACCAGCTTCAATAGCGGCAATAATTTTCTTGATGCAAGTACGAGTCATGGAGCGACGGCTTGCATTATGCTGGCGGCGCGTCTCAGCTTGAATTGCACGTTTCTTCGCAGACTTAATGTTAGCCAAGGTGTAACTCCTAAAATATTCATGTCAAAATTGAGGTGGCGGATTATCCTAGTTATTAGGATTTTTGTCAACGAATATAGGTGATAAATATAAAAAAACCTTAACTCTTATAAAATCTGGTTATACTATCGAACAATATTGCGATAACTATGTCACAACTACGCTACAACAATGCGATAATTACCGTCACAACTATGTCGATAAATTTCTAACAGTACGAATGCTTAATATGATTAGCAAACTGTGAATTACAAGAGTGCTTTATGCCTAAAAAACTGATCAAAGCGGGCGTTATAGTTAGCTCCATGACCCTGTTGTCTCGCGTGTTGGGATTAGTGCGCGATGTAGTGGTAGCAAATTTACTGGGGGCTAGTGCAGCGGCAGATGTATTTTTATTTGCTAATAAAATTCCTAATTTTTTACGCCGACTGTTTGCAGAAGGAGCCTTTGCCCAAGCGTTTATTCCAGTGTTAACTGAAGTGCAGGCCCAAAATGACAACGCAAAGCTAAAAGATTTTGTTGCCAAGGTATCAGGTACCTTGGGAGCTATTGTTTTTTTTACTGCTATTGTTGGGGTAGTGGCCTCACCACTATTAGCCGCTATATTTGGTACTGGGTGGTTTGTCGATTATATAAATGACCAACCAGGTGGTGAAAAGTATGAACTTGCTTCATTACTTCTCAAAATTACGTTTCCTTATATTTTCTTTATTTCACTCACGGGTTTTGCGGGTGCGATTTTAAACACAATGGGTAAATTTGCTGTTGCCGCTTTTACGCCTGTGCTACTTAATGTTTCAATTATTGCTTGTGCGTATTTCCTTACACCATATCTATCACTGGGCGCATATGCTTTAGCATGGGGCGTGTTTATCGGTGGCGCTGTTCAGTTGTTTTTCCAGCTTCCATTTTTATATAGGGCTGGTTTGCTCGTAAGGCCCAAATGGGGATGGTCTGATCCCGGCGTAGTAAAAGTTCGCACGCTCATGATCCCTGCGCTTTTTGGTGTGTCGGTTAGCCAAATAAATTTATTATTAGATACCTTAATTGCCAGCTTTTTAGAAACAGGGTCTATCAGTTGGCTTTATTATTCAGACCGCTTACTCGAATTTCCGCTGGGTCTTTTTGGGATAGCAATTGCAACCGTGATATTGCCCACCTTATCGAAAAATCATATAAGCAACGACAAACAAGCATTTTCGCAAAATATAGATTGGGCTTTCCGTATCATTGCAATGTTGGGTATTCCAGCAAGCGCTGCATTAATTATATTGGCGATGCCGTTGATGCTCGTTATTTTTGAGCGTGGAGCATTTAGTGTAGACACCGCGTACATGGCATCTATTAGTTTAATGGCCTATGCCACTGGCTTATTTGGCTTTATGTTGGTGAAAATATTTGCTCCAGCGTTTTATTCAAGACAAGATACCAAAACCCCAGTCAAATACGGCATTATTACAATGGCCGTTAATATGATATTCAATTTGATATTAGCTATCCCTTTTGGCTATGTTGGACTAGCGCTCGCTACAGCGCTTTCAGGGATTATGAATGCGGTCTTATTATACAGACGACTTTCTTTCCTAGAGGTATATAGAATTGAGAATGATACTTGGTGGTTCTTGGCTAAAATTACCTTTTCAAGTCTTGTGATGGTCATTGCGGTACTCACATATTCGCTAGACTTACCTTGGATTGAAAGTACATTTACCCAGCGGCTTGAATATTTATGTATTACGATTGGGATTGGTGTTGTTTCATATGGCCTTGCAATTTGGGTGCTTGGCGTGCGTCCTCACCAGCTAATTGGCAAAGAAGTTAAAAAATAGCACCTTACTTATCTAAATAAAGGTTCTTTATGGTTTTAAAGCGTTGGTATTAATGTGCTTGTCGTTTATAATCTTGCGCTTTGTTGTTTTAAGAAAAGTAGTGCAATAGCTTGGAATTAATCAGAGGTTTACATAATATTCGTGCCCATCATAATGGGTGCGTGTTAACTATTGGTAAATTCGACGGTGTGCACCTGGGTCACCAAGCTGTATTACAAAATGTATTACAAAAAGCCAGCGAACTTAACTTACCCGCGGTGGTAATGGTATTTGAGCCACAGCCAGAAGAATTGTTTGCACCACAATATGCCCCAGCGCGCTTATCTTTGCTAAGAGACAAGTATGTTGCTCTTGAAAAACTAGGCATTCACCGTCTGCTGTGCGTTCGCTTTTGTGCAGAGTTTTCGAGCATGTCACCGCAAGCTTTTATTACCGATTTACTCGTGAAGCAATTGGGTGTGAAATTTTTAGTCGTTGGCGATGATTTTAGATTTGGAGTGGGACGAAGCGGCGACTTTTCAATGTTATCGGCTGAAGGGCAAGCTCAAGGCTTTGATGTTGTTAGTACACAAAGCTTTAGAATGCATGACAATAGAATAAGTTCTACCGCAATACGTAACGCGCTACAAGAAGGCGACTTTAATCTTGCTAGTGAGATGTTAGGGCGCCCATTTGAAGTTGCTGGTAACGTTGTGCATGGTGAGAAAAACGGCAGAAAGATTGGTTTTCCAACAGCAAATATACTATTGAAGCGCCAGAAGTCACCTGTTACCGGTGTATTTGCTGTAAAAGTGAAGCATAACGATAATGTTTATAATGGAGTAGCAAATGTGGGACATCGCCCCACTTTAAATGGAACAAGAATGCAGCTTGAGGCTCACTTGTTTAATTTTAATGGGGATTTATATTCCCAGTACCTTCGGGTTGAATTTGTTAGTAAAATACGCGATGAAGTAAAGTTTTCTGATTTTCAGGAATTAACAACACAAATAAGAAAAGACGCAGAGCAGGCTAAACGCTTGCTCGCCAATTAATGATTTAACGGAAAACACCATATGAGTGATTATAAAGCGACCCTAAACCTGCCTGATACTGCTTTTCCAATGCGCGGTAACTTGGCAAATCGCGAGCCTGAAATGTTAAAGAAATGGGATGCCCAAAATCTTTATCAAAAAATTAGGCAAGCCAAAGTGGGTAAAACGCCATTTATTCTTCATGACGGCCCTCCTTATGCAAACGGCGATATTCATATTGGTCATGCGGTTAATAAAATTTTAAAAGACATTATTGTTAAATCAAAAACGCTCTCAGATTTTGATGCTCCATATGTGCCTGGTTGGGACTGTCATGGTTTACCGATTGAACTAATGGTTGAGAAAAAAGTGGGTAAACCCGGGAAAAAAGTAACTGTTGCTGAGTTTAGAGAGAAATGTCGCCAATACGCTGAAAAGCAAATTGCTGGCCAAAGCCGAGACTTTCAGCGACTTGGTATACTAGCTAATTGGCAACAACCATATAAAACAATGGACTTCTCGAGTGAGGCCAACATTATTCGTGCCTTGTCTAAAATTGTGCAGTCTGGCCATTTGGAAAAAGGCTTTAAACCGGTGCACTGGTGCACTGACTGTGGATCGGCATTGGCCGAGGCCGAGGTTGAATATCAAGACAAAGTATCATCGGCAATAGACGTCTCGTTTGCGGTAACCGATACTGGCGCGATGGCGACTTCTTTTGGAATTGAACAAACCTCATTTGCGAATATTTTAACAAAAGTCGTTATATGGACAACTACTCCTTGGACTATACCGGCAAACCGCGCAATTAGCCTACATCCAGAGTTAGAATATTCACTTGTAGATATGCAAATTGAAGGCGTGCAACAAAGGTTCGTAATTGCAGCAGATCTTGTTGAACAGTGTGCTACACGTTACGCCGCACAAAATGTAGATGTTGTGGCAACATGTACTGGGAGTGCGTTAGAAAACCAGCGTGTTAAACACCCTTTATTAGATATCACGGTTCCGCTTGTTTTGGGCGAACATGTTACGACAGAATCAGGTACCGGATGCGTGCATACTGCACCTGCACACGGAGTAGACGATTTTATTGTAGGCAAAGAATATGACCTTGAAGTCTACAATCCCGTGGGCCCAAACGGCGTGTATATTGAAGGTACGCCGATGTTTGCTGGCCAACATGTATTCAAAGCTAATCAAGTCATTGTTGATGCTTTAGCGCAGCATGAGGCTTTGGTGTTAAGCGTTAAGTATGAACATAGTTACCCGCACTGTTGGCGTCATAAAACACCTCTTATTTTTAGAGCGACCCCGCAGTGGTTCATAAGTATGGATAAAAAAGGTTTGCGCCAAGAGTCTATTGCGCAAATCAAAGAAACGCAGTGGATACCTGCTTGGGGGGAGAAGCGCATTACCTCAATGGTAGAAGGACGACCTGACTGGTGCATTTCACGCCAGCGTACATGGGGCGTACCTATTTGTTTGTTTGTTCATATTGGAACTGGCGAAATACATCCAAAGTCTCAAGCCATTATGGAAACCGTTGCTAAAGCCGTTGAAGAAAAAGGCATTCAAGCATGGTGGGAATTGAGTGATGAAGAGCTGTTAGGGGATGAAAGCAAAGACTACGTTAAAGTAACTGATACACTAGATGTATGGTTTGACTCGGGTGTTACCCATTATTTTGTGGTTGATCAACGCGATGATATTCCAGCACCGGCCGACTTATATTTAGAAGGCTCTGATCAGCACCGTGGCTGGTTTATGTCATCGCTTATAAGCTCTACTGCTATGCATGGCCATGCACCATATAAGCAAGTATTGACTCATGGTTTTACCGTAGATGCCAAAGGCAAGAAAATGTCGAAGTCTGTTGGTAACGTTGTGGCGCCCCAAGAAGTGACGAATAAACTTGGCGCTGATATATTACGTTTCTGGGCGGCTTCCACAGATTATCGCGGCGAAATGACCGTAAGTGATGAAATATTAAGACGCTCTGCCGATGGCTACAGACGCATCCGCAACACCTGTCGTTTCTTACTGTCTAACCTCAATGGCTTTAACCCCGCCACCGATTTAGTCGCGGTGGAAGATATGGTCGCGCTAGACGCATGGGCTGTTGAAAGAACAACGCAAGTACAAAAAGAAATTCTAGAGGCCTACGAGCAATACGATATGCTCATAGTCTGTCAAACCCTTACGCAATTTTGCTCGATTGAAATGGGTGGTTTTTACTTAGATATCATTAAAGACCGCCAGTATACTGCCAAGTCAGACGGTCTAGCACGTAGGTCATGCCAAACAGCGCTGTATCATATTATGGAAGCTGTGGTTCGATGGATGGCACCTATTACGAGTTTTACGGCGCAGGAATTATGGGAAGTTATGCCCGGTGAGCGCGAACAATTTGTGTTTACAGGAAAGTGGTATGAAGGCTTACCTAAGATTACTAATCAGGCGTTAGATAACGGTTTTTGGCAGCAAATAATGCAGGTCAAAGCTGATGTTAACAGTGCACTAGAAAAAGCCCGTATTAACAAGCTTATTGGTGGCTCATTAGAAGCTAATATTACTTTGTTTGTTGATGCAAAAACGGCATCACTGTTGAGCAAATTAGAAGACGAGCTCCGTTTCGTGTTAATTACGTCTGGAGCTTATGTGAAGGACATCGCACAAAAACCAGATGATGCGCTAGAGACGCCCAATAAGAACTTATTTGTATTAGTAGAAAAATCAGCTGATGAAAAATGCGCTCGCTGCTGGCATCATAAACCTGAAGTAGGAAAGGATCCTAAACATCCTGAACTCTGTAAAAGATGTATTGAAAACGTAGACGGTAAGGGAGAAGCGCGCCATTATGCTTGATTTAATCAAAACTACAGGGCTTCGGTTTACATGGATATCGGCACTTATTTTTGTGTTTGACCAATGGTCCAAATACGCAATTGTCGACAGTATGCGATTATATGAGTCAATACAACTGACGGGATTTTTTAATTTAACTTACGTTCATAATTATGGTGCTGCTTTCAGTTTTTTATATGATGCAGGTGGCTGGCAGGTTTATTTCTTATCTACGGTTGCTTTAGCGGTAAGTGCGCTAATCCTATGGTGGCTGCGTCAAGCGACAAAAGAGCAGTTTTTACTACCTGTTGCGTTTTCTTTTATATTAGGCGGTGCGCTAGGAAATGTATTTGATCGTATAATGCATGGTTATGTTATCGATTTTCTAGATTTCTATTACGGAACTTACCATTGGCCCGCGTTTAATGTAGCTGACTCTGCAATTTTTATTGGTGCAGCGCTATTGATTATAGATATGTTTAAGAATAAAGAGGCAAATAAAGTCGATGAAAAATAGTACATTACCAGAACAAAGTAACAGCAACATTATTGGCGATAATAGTGAAGTTATTTTGCATTTTGATTTAACGCTTGAAGATGGTACCGCTGCAGACAGTACTCGTGTAAGCAATAAACCAGCTAAAATGGTGATGGGCGATGGTAGTTTAACGCCTAATTTTGAAGAGTGTTTGCGCGGACTAACTGTTGCCGACAAGAAATCGTTCACCTTAAGTCCAGACGATGCATTTGGCATGCCTAATCCAGATAATATTTATCATGTCGATAGGACTAAGTTTACTGCCGATATGGAGCTTTCAGAAGGCTTGATAATGGGTTTTTCACAGCCTGATGGCAGCGAGTTACCTGGTATTATCCGTAGCATAGCTGGGCATTCGGTTACGGTCGACTTTAACCATCCACTTGCAGGGCAAACGGTAGTGTTTGCCGTTGAAATTATTGATGTTAAATAAGGGGTAGGTATGCAAATTCATTTAGCAAATCCACGAGGTTTTTGTGCTGGTGTAGACCGCGCTATTACTATAGTTGAGCGGGCCTTAGAAATATTCGAACCTCCTATTTACGTTCGTCACGAAGTCGTACACAACAAGTTTGTGGTTGATGGTTTAAAAGAACGTGGCGCTATTTTTGTAGATGAACTAAATGAAGTACCTGACGATGCAATTGTTATTTTCTCGGCTCACGGTGTATCTCAAGCCGTGCGCAACAAAGCAACTGATCGCGGCCTAAAAGTTTTTGACGCAACCTGCCCACTGGTAACTAAAGTGCACATGGAAGTTATGCGTGCAAGTAAGAAAGGCATTGAATGTGTACTTATTGGCCATCAAGGACACCCTGAAGTCGAAGGAACTATGGGGCAGTACAGCAACCCCGATGGCGGTATTTATTTAGTTGAGTCTATCGAAGATGTCACTTCGCTTGAGGTTAACAATTCCGACAAGCTCTACTATTGTAGTCAAACGACTCTATCAGTAGACGATACGGCAGAAGTTATTGACGCCTTACGTGTAAAATTTCCTAAAATTGATGGCCCGCGCAAGGATGATATTTGCTATGCGACACAAAACCGTCAAGATGCGGTTCGTGACCTATCGAGCGACTGTGACATATTGTTGGTAGTTGGTGCACAAAACTCTTCAAATTCGAATCGACTCAGAGAATTAGCAGAAAAAATTGGTGCTAAAGCTTTTTTAATCGCCGACAAAGATTGTATTCAAAAAGATTGGTTGATCGGCGCGACTAACATTGGCGTTACTGCTGGTGCATCAGCGCCGGAAGTATTAGTTCAGGGAGTTGTTGATAAATTAATTGAATGGGGAGCTACTAAGGCAAGTGAGCGACCTGGGCGCCCAGAAAATGTAGAATTTGCTGTGCCTAAAGAATTACGTATTAGGCAGGTGACGTAATTTTTTGTTTAGCATTAATTAGCTCTGTGTTTGTTAATGCTAAGTTTTAGATATTCAACAATTTAGCTCTCTCTTTCGATTCTTTAAATACCGATATTAAGATTATATAACTCTGTCAAATTCTGGCTGTCCGGCCAGTTCTCATTCAAATTTAATACGTTACACTCATTCATAATAACCATCTCTTGCGGAAAAACGGTACAGTGTCGACATACCTTATATGCAAAAATTTTTATGACGTTATGAGAAATATAGAAATCAGGCACACACAACAGTTTGATAAATTACATCGCCAGCAAGGCGTAGGTATGATTGAAGTGCTTATCACTCTCGTGATTTTAGCGGTAGGCTTACTCGGTGTTGCTTCTTTACAATTTGTTGGTTCATTTTCAAACAAAGAAGCCCTTGCACGAACCCAAGCAGTCCTTGTTAGTGATCAAATGACTGAACGTTTGCGAGCGAGCACCGTTGCGTCGACAGTTACTGATGGCTTTGTTATTAACAACAATTATGTAGATCCAGATTTGTATAATTTCAATAACTTGTCGTGCGCAAGTACAACGCCTGCCTATGACTGTCATTGTTTAGTCATTCCTGCCGAAATTCCTAATTGTCAAACAAATGAATGCGTTGCTGCAGAATTAGCTATTTTCGATGCTTATCAAATGTCTTGTTCAGTGGTAAGAGAAAACGCAAATGCAACATTGGAAGTGACATGTAATGACAATGATGCATCCGACGTAGATGCCTGCACGGCCGGCTCAATTCATAGAATAGTGGTTAAGTGGCCTGTACAAAGCTGGCGAGATGATTTCAAAAAAGCGAATACGAACTGTAATGTTGATGATTCAACCGAGTTTGATTGCGTAGTAAAAGAGGTTGCTCTTTAATGCGAAATATAAACAAAAACAAAAAGATGCAACGCGGGTTTTCTCTCGTTGAAATAATGATTTCTTTAGCGCTAGGGCTAGTAATTTCTGCCGCTGTAGTGCAAATAATGATAAGTAACTCCTTAACGGACAAACTAAATAGAGCAATGGCGAGCACTCAGGAGAGTGGCCGCTATATAGTAACAAGACTGCGCTCTGAATTACTCATGGTCGGTTTATACGATTCAATAAATCCAAACTTAAATAACGATGTAGATATTGCAGAAGAAGAGTCTTTTGTACGTAATCATCCTATTCCAGTTCCTGGAGACTTTAGTGACAGAGTGCTACTTGGCAGTCAACAAGGAGTTGATGGCGCAAGTGATACCTTAGTGGTTAGTCTCCAAGCCTTAAAAGACTGCAGAGGCTTCAAGCTAGGATATGAACAAGAAGAAGAATTTTATGTTGTTAATGAATATTTTGTAGATGGTGGAAGGCTTCAATGTAGAGGGTTTGATGGTCGTGTATTACGTGGCCAAAAAGCGGCTATTAGGCACAATGCTCATGCTGCCTACACTATTTTAGACGATGTTCTATCCTTTCAAGTTACTTATGGCGTTGCCAACCCCAATAGTAACAATGGCGAAACCTTACCGACAAGATACATCGATGCTTCTAATCTTGCGGCTGCTTATACTGCAAGTCAACAGGTCGTCAGCCTACGCATGGCTATTGTAGTGAAGGGAGAGGGAGACATTAGCTTGGATAGAGTGCTCACATTTAAATTACTCAATGAAGATTTGGTTACCGCGCCAGATAACGGCCTTTATAAGGCATTTGAAACAACGGTAACACTTAGAAATATGCGCAATTTTGTTAGGGGAAGTATATGAAAAATCAAAATGGCTTAGTTATGGTCTTTGCTTTGTTAGTGTTGCTATCCATTACTATTTTGGGAGTCTCCTCTGTATCTAGCAGCTTACTGCAGGGAAAAATGGCAAGTTCTGTAGAGCGTAAATCAGTATCTTTTGATGCAGCGGAAGCCGCAATCGCTGGGGTTATATTCGAAGCAGAAGATGAATCTGTATTGATTGATCCTTTACTGACTGACCCGCTCTCGGAAGCGAGACAACTTGCTGCGATTGATTTAGAAGGGGATTCGATGAGCTGTTTTGACGATGATCGCATTGACCGCACAATCACCAGCGATGGTTTAGATTTTAATGTACGACAAACTGCTGCGGGTCGTTATAGTGAGAATCCTCCAGTAGATAGCTGGTCGAAAACAGCTTTTGTGCGCGAACAGGCATGCAGAGGTTCAAGTAATGTAATTGGCGGTAGTAATATCAACTGTCATATATTTATTGTAAGAGGTTGCGGCCAAACTGAAGGTAGTAACTACGTGGTAGCCAATACGCTTACAGCATCCGTATTCGCACCTGCATCAAATTAACGAGGGAATACTTATGTTTCTTAAAAAATTAGGCCTCTCATTTTCTGCTTGTTTATTTAGCTTTATGATTAGCTTTAGTGCGCTTGGCGATGATCTTGACATTTACTTAGGATCGAGCTCCTCCGTGGTGACTTATAAACCTAACGTACTTTTTATTATGGATACCTCGGGCAGTATGAGTGCTCGCGATAGTACAACCACTACGCGTATGCAAAAAGTGCAAGATGCACTACGCGAAGCCCTTGGCAATGCAACCAATATTAATGCAGGATTAATGCGTTTTTCTGATTATGGTGGACCAATTTTATATCCCATAAGAGATATTGACTCGTCAGTTTCCCCTGAGTTAATTTTACCTGTAACCAGCAATCAAGATGATGCTCAACAAGTCGATGGTAACGTTCAACTTAGTGCGACTCGGCTAGTTTTATCTCAAGATACAAGTACCGTTTATTCAGGCTTTCGATATCAAGATGTGAACATTCCACGTGGCGCTGTTATTACCAGTGCAATTTTACGATTTACATCAGCAGGATTTAATAACGCAATAACTAACTTTACCATTGCCGGTGAAGCAACTGGCAATGCCAATGAGTTTAGCGTGCTTGCAAACGATATATCTGACCGGACAACGACTGTAAATGACGTTGTTTGGGATACAGATAACGAGTGGCCAAGCACCGGTGAAACCATTAATACGCCGGATATTACGCCGGTTATTCAAGAAATAATCAACCGTTCTGATTGGTGCGGTGGTAATGATCTAGCGGTAATAATGGAAACTATCGATATGTCTGCCGGTTCAAATAGGCGGTCTTATGCAAGTGACGATGGCAGCAGTAGATCGCCTCAGCTAGTAATCACGTATGACGAAAGTACGGCAAATGGCTGTATCCGAGATAGCCTAATTTATCAAGTAGATGAGCAAGACAATAATGGAGAAGAACGCTATGACGGTAGAGCTAGTACAGGGGGTGAGCTATCATTTAGTTCGAACAGTAACCGATATACCGCCGCTCGCTTCAAAAATTTGAATATACCCCAAGGATCAACCGTTATAAATGCCTATTTAGAATTTACGGCATATCGAAATGGCTTGAGTTCAGGGGCAAGAATGACAATTAGAGGGGCAAACCAAAACAGCCCAGGTGATTTTAGCCCACATCATAGATATGAACTGCGGGACATACCTAAAACATCGGCTTCTGTCAATTGGGCAGATATGCCTCCTTTCTATAGAAATGGCGTTTATCAAAGCCCAGCAGTGACAGATATTGTCCAAGAAATAGTAAATCGTACGGGCTGGAATCCCGGTAATGAAATGATGCTTATTATGTCTGACTTTGGTTCTTCTCGGCGCGGAGCGTTTACATACAACGGGCGAGCGTCTGCTGCTACTCGTTTAGTGATTGAGTTTGAGGGCAATGCAACGCCAGGAACAACCTCTACCGTAAGACAGCACTTAATAGGCAAAGTCGATGATTTGGGTACAAGTGGTTATACGCCCATTGTTGATACTCTGTATGAAGCAAGCCTATATTTTGGTGGGCTAGATGTAGATTATGGTCGTCAACGCGGCGAAAGCAACGTTTCCAGTAGTGTTAGAAGAAATACCCGTGTCAGTCATCGTTCTTCATACGTGGGTGGCGATCCGATTAGGCCATTTGGCTGTAACGAAGATAACTTGGACGGTTGGAATTGTCGTGGGGAATATATTCCCTTAGGCGCAACCTATATTTCACCTATCGAAGATTTAACCTGTCAAACGAACAACCATATTGTGTTGCTGTCTGATGGACAGGCTAATAACAATCACTCAGTCGAAAAAATAGAAGCAATAATTGGCAGAGAGTGCACCGGTAGTGGTGGCGAAATGTGTGGCTTAGATTTAGCTAGAAATATAAGTGATTCGGGTGATTCATTCATTGATACCCGTATTGTAACTCACACGATAGGGTTCGCAGCCGATGCTACGGCTAACAGTTTCTTAAACCAAATTTCTTTACAAAGTGGTGGTGGTTTTTATCAGGCCGATGATAGTGAAAGGTTGTTAGAAGCTTTTCAAACTATATTGCGTCAAGTAAAGGATATTAATTCAACATTCGTTTCTCCCGGGGTTGCTGTAAACCAACTAAACCGTTTGTCGCACAGGGATGAGCTCTACTTTGCCTTGTTTAAGCCTGCTGAAGGAACTCTTTGGCCTGGAAATTTGAAAAAATATCGCATTGAGGGAGACCAAATACTTGATAGTAATGGCATAAATGCAGTTAATTCATCAACTGGCTTCTTTGCAGAGAATAGTCATAGTTATTGGTCTACGCTTGCCGATGGTAATGAAGTGCGTGATGGCGGCGCAGCGAGTAAGGTAGATCTTGTTCGTGACCTGTATTATTTTGAAGATACGCCAGGGTCCATTTTTACAAGTGCTAATGTTCTTGATGAAAGTAACACAAATATTTCTACTACCGACCTTGCGATAAACACAATGCCCGATTCAGAAGCCTTAAGGATCGAAGTATTAAAATGGGCGCGTGGTGTAGATGTTCGCGATGATGATGGCGATGGCTCTACGACAGATGTGCGTATGCAAATGGGCGATCCTATTCATTCTCAGCCTGTTATTGTAAACTATTCGAGTACCGACAGCGCAGTATTCGTTGCAACCAATCACGGGTTTTTACACTCAATTGATGCGGAAGATGGTAGCGAAAACTTTGCAATTGCACCAAAAGAGCTACTATCCAATCTTCACGATTTTTATCAAGACACCTCTACCTTTAATCACAAATATGGACTAGACGGTGATTTGGTTATTCGTTACGTTGATGACAAAGTCTATTTGTATTTGGGCATGCGACGTGGTGGCAATAACTACTATGCGTTTGACGTAACATCAAAGACAGATCCGCAACTAGTATTTAGCATAAACGGTGGCGAAGGTGAATATGCAAACTTAGGTCAAACTTGGTCAAGGCCCATTATAACAAAAGTCCAAATTGGCAACGTCATTAAAGATGTCATGATTGTTGGCGGTGGCTATGACGATTCACAAGACGATAAAGTAGTCCGTTCATACGACTCAGTTGGTAACAGTGTATTTATAATTGATGCTGACGATGGCACTCTGTTGTGGTCTGCTAGTGATGCCGATGCTGATTTAGTGCTTGATGACATGAAATATAGTATTCCGGCAAGAATTTCGGCTGTTGACAGAGACAAAGATGGCTTAGCTGATCATTTATATGTTGCTGATATGGGCGGACAAGTGTTCCGGCTCGATATAAACAACGCTGGTGTAGGTCCAAGTGAGCTAGTAAAAGGTGGTTTGCTTGGCACTTTCGCTGGCGATACAGCTGAAGATAATAGACGTTTTTATTATGGTCCTGATGTGTCTGAAATATTGCTAGGCGAAGAACAATATTATGCCGTTGCAATTGGTTCTGGGTTTAGAGCAGGCCCATTAGATACCACTATTAATGACCAGTTTTATCTTATTAAAGATACCGGTGTTTTTAACACTGACGATGACGGTGAGTTTTTATTGCCAACAGTCGCGTTTACTGAAGAAAGTTTATATGATGCGACTGACCATTTGTTAACATCAACCGACGAAGCTGAGCGTGAACTTGCCTCAGCGGCTTTCTTAGATAAAAGCGGTTGGAGAATTAGGTTAACTAGTGGTGGCGAAAAAGTATTATCATCACCTTTAATCCTTGATTATAAAGTGTTCTTTACCACCTATCTGCCTGCTTCAGCAAGCGACAGTTTGTGTGCGCCACCTACCGGTAATAGCCGTGCATATTTAGTCAGTATGGTAAACGGAAACGCGGTTGCAGATTTAAATCAAAACGATGAAAAAGAACCACAGGATAGATATGCGCAACTTGCGCAGACTGGTATTGCGCCAGATACCAAAATTTTGATTGAAAATATCGCTCAACCAGTTGTTTGCTTAGGTGCAGAATGTGTTGCTGCCGTAATAGAGATTGATGAAAATGGCAATGAAGTGGCTTGCGGTAGTCAGTTTGAGTGCTTAGCGCAAAACATATATGGTCGTTTTGAGCGAGTGCAGAAAGATATATGGAAAACAGAAATAGAAAAACCTTAGCTTTGAGATTGACCGCTAACTTGGCGATCGACTTAGTTATCTAGGGACTCAGGTAACTAAGTACTTAAGCAATTAGGCCATTCGTTTTTATAAATTTGAGGAACACCCAATGCTCGTTGAACAATCCAAAGGTTTTACGTTAATAGAATTGATGATTGTAGTGGCAATAATAAGTATTATTTCTGCTGTTGCATATCCTAGCTATCACGGCATGGTTGCTAGCAGTGCTCGTGGGGCAGCGCAAGCTGACTTAATGGCGTTTGCCAGTGCAATGGAGCGTCATAGTGCATCTAACTTCACCTATGGAGGCGCAGCGGTAGCTAACGCCGATATTGGTGCACCCGCCATATTTGCTGCCTATTCACCAGCGTCAGAACTCTCTGGTAATCAAAAGTATACACTTTCTATAGATAGCGTGAGTACAAATGGACAAGCTTACTTGTTAAAGGCGGTTCCTGTCGTAGGTTCGTCTGTCGCTGGTACAGGCGATCTTTATTTGTATAGTGATGGGCGCAAAGGATGGGACGTAGATGCAGACGGAACGCTCGAGTCGGGTGAATTTTGTTGGAATTGTTAAAGTGCATTACCACGTTTATTAAGCCTTATTGTTTTTGCACTTAAAGGCCTGATGGGTCAAACCATCGTTCGTAATTCAGAGATATTTGATTTTTTTAAATGCCTGTGCGAGTCTCCAATCGATGGAGAGTCAAGCAGGCGCTGAAGCTTATTACGTTACAACGGTAAATCCTCAAATAAAGCACAAGGTAACTCCCCTTTGTCAAAACGCCGCTTGGTAATTCAATACCGTATTAAGTTATTGATTGAAACCCTAGAATGACGTACAGACTAAATTTACATTTTCAATACGTTCGTGAATACCGTCTTGGTTGTGATCAATACTCAGTCTAATGCGTCCTTGTAGGCTTACGAACAAGGCTCTTGCTAGGGTGTTATCATTGGATTTGGGGCATATAGTTAAACTTGCCGGGGAAGCATTTTCGCCGTTTTCATAAAATTGTATGGGTGATCTTGGGCCTTTTATTTTATGTTGCTTAGACAGCGCCGAGCTCGCTGCTAGTAAGGGTTCATCAATGTCGCGAAGGTTGTTGCTATTCATATCAACAAAAACAATAAGTGACTTGTCCCAGTCTGTTGTGCAAGTGGCATGGTCGGATGCAGGACATATCTTGGTAGTTTGATATTGGCTGATTGCAAGTGTTCTGGCGTATCTGATCATTGCATTGGTATGGTTTACATCAGCGGCAATTCTATGAACATCGATAATTCTTTTTGCGCTTGGTGCGGCAAATCCTAAAACGACATATAAAGTGGCTATGCTCACAAGCAACTCAAGCATTGTGAAACCGCTAGCGTACGCAGTTTTTATTGGTTTCAGTGACATTTGTAAGCATTATCTCATATTGTTTGTTATATGGGGTAAAGCTTACATGGTGACTAGAATAAAAATACTGAACTTTAGAATGGAAATTAACTACAGCTAAGCTCGTTGCCGTCGGTATCTTCGAAGATATCGTTTTTATCGCTGTCTATACTTACTCTTACTCGGCCTTGGGCATTGATATTAATCGAGCGAGCCAATTCAACTACGTTAGTGTTGGGACACACCTTAATGCTAGTACTGGCATTTGCAACACCTGAATCTAAAAATGAAATTGCTACAGCAGGTCCTGTCATAGTGTTAGTGCTGGCTATAGCAGTGGTGCTCATAAGAAGCGGCTCTGCAGTATCTCGGGTGTTGTTGCCATTGCTATCAATAAAGACTATTTTAGCTTGATTCCAGTCTGTACTGCAGCTTGCATAATTGGTCGATGGACATATTACAGCCGTGCTAGTTTGGTCAATTGCTGTGAAGCGAGCAAATTGAATTACTGCACTTAACTCGTTAATTTCTGAAGTTGTTCGATTTTTGGAAAGAATAGTTTGTACATTTGGAGCAACAACAGTCAGTACAATGGCAACGACTGCGAGGGCAACTAACATTTCTATTAGTGTCATGCCTTTTTCGGTAAAGGGTTTACCAAGCCTTTTGTGATAAGCTTTTTTTCGTCCGCGAAAACTTTTGAGCGACTTGCTGTCACTCTTTCTTAACGCATTACACTCTCTCTCACCAAATTTCACTTCACTACTCCTAATTAATACAGGTAAACTATATAGCAAGAGGGCTACTGAATCGGTATACATGTATACCGACACTTGTTAAATATCATACCTTGTAGCAGGCGCAGTATAAAAATCCTCCATTTACTTTATATCGACCATACTAGATAAATATCAAACGGAGCCTGTAATGATAAAACAAACCATTATTGATGAAATGCGTGTGTTACCTGCTATAGACCTTGAATTTGAGGTGAAACGTCGTGTTAATTTCATTAAACACCAGTTGCTCAGTTCGGGTATGCAGTCCTTAGTGCTGGGCATTAGTGGCGGTATAGATTCTTGTACTCTGGGTCGTCTAGCGCAATTGGCTGTTGGTGCTTTGAACAAGGATGCCGCTGTGCAGTCTGATCAATATCGTTTTATTGCGGTCAGATTACCTTATGCAAGCCAGGCCGACGAGGCGGATGCGCAGGCCAGCATCGATTTTATATCGCCAAGCTTAGCGATAACTGCTAATGTTAAAGCGGGCGCTGATGCAATTCATCAGTCAGCGATAAACGCATTGGTCACCGCGAATGATTTTGACAGCGCTGAGATTAGTAGCTACCTCGATGATTTTGTTAAGGGTAACGCAAAAGCGCGAACACGCATGGCTATTCAATATGATATTGCTGGTTTGACCAAAGGCCTTGTATTGGGCACCGACCATTCAGCTGAGAATATAACAGGTTTTTATACAAAATTTGGGGATGGAGCTTGTGATTTGGCGCCGTTGTTTGGTTTAAGCAAACGTCAGGTTAGACAAATAGCGAGTTATTTAGGTGCACCTGATAATATTATTACAAAAGCACCCACAGCCGATTTAGAAACCTTACAACCGCAGCTAGCCGATGAAGCTACGCTTGGTCTTACGTACGATCAAATTGATGATTTTTTAGAAGGTAAGAGCCAAGACAGCGCTAGTGATGAGCGTTTAATACAGATTTATACCAAAACACAACACAAGCGTGTGCCTATTCCTACTATTTACGATAATGAGTAACCTACTATGAAAAAAATAGAAGCCATAATTAAACCTTTTAAACTTGATGATGTTAGAGAGGCACTAGCAGGAGCTGGTGTATCTGGTTTGACAATTACTGAGGTGAAAGGCTTTGGACGGCAAAAAGGCCATCAGGAACTATATAGGGGCGCAGAATATCAGGTAGATTTTTTACCGAAGGTAAAAGTTGAAGTGGTCGTTAACGATGATATTGTCGACTTAGTAGTAGAAAGCATTATTGAAGTAGCAAAAACGGGAAAGATTGGCGACGGCAAAATTTTCGTTTATGACGTACAGCGAGCCATTAGAATTCGCACCGGCGAAGAGGGTGGGGATGCTCTAAGTTAGCGTAAATATAGCGACATAAAAAAGGGGCGTAGTAACTATTTCAATAGTGCTACGCCCCTTTTTTTATATATTTAACTAATGTGAATGCCCACATCCACCAGCACCATGGACATGTCCATGGTCAATTTCATCGGCAGTTGCTTCTCGCACATCTTCAATACTTACATCAAACATCAGGGTCATGCCTGAAAGAGGATGATTACCGTCTACGGTGACTTGATTATCGTCTTTGTCGATAATAATAACAGATTGCTCACCTTGGTCAGTGGTGGCTCTGAAACTCATACCAACTTCTATCTCCATGCCTTCAAACATGTTAGCGGGTACTTCTTGTACGAGTTGATCTTGCCTATGCCCATAAGCTTCTTCAGGCTCAATGGTGATTTCAAATTTTTCGCCTTTCTGCTTTCCGTATAAAGCGTCCTCAAGACCGGCAATCATAAAATGCGAGCCTTGGATAAAAGCAAGTGGCTCGGATGATTTTGATTCATCAATAAGATCACCGTTTTGTGTTTTAACAGCGTAATGCAGGGTGATTACGTGATTGTCGGCAATTAGCATAAGTATCTTTCTCCTCAAGTGAATATGAAAATGGTAAGTTTATCGAACCAACACTAGACTGTTAATTCGTATGGTAATGGCTGCAAAGTGAGTGTGATATCAGTATTTTTTAAACGTATCACAGTGTCTGGTGCGGTGTCATTTGGCATAACAGCAAGTATCTTTAACTCGTTGTTGTTACTTCCGGCACCTTCTTCAGCCTCTGTATGTAAAGTGCTTTTACTAATTGCAGCGCGCACAATAACACCGCCGCGCCGCCAGCTTTCGCCTATCTGCATTTCTATGTTATCACCGGCATTAACGACTAAGCCGTTAGGAATCATACCGGATAGTAAAAAAGTAGCTCGTTTGTTTTTACCTAAAAATTTGGTTCTGGCTACGACCTCTTGCCCCATGTAGCAACCTTTGTCAAAGTCGATTGCCTGTATGCTTTGAAAATTCAGCATTTGCGGGACAAATTGGCCAACAGTGGCTTCTTGTATGTTGGCGATACCGGCTTCAATTTCCAACATGTTCCATGTTCCACATGCGTAAAAAGTTGTTGTGTCGCTTATGTCCAGAAGTCTGTGCTTGCCTTTTTCGGTTAAGTAGCATAAATACCGTAAACTATTGTCGTTAAAACAGATTGCTTGTCCGAATTCATTATCTGTTATGCGCATAGCATCGTTGCTTAATGTCGGAAACAACACTTTTAGGTGCTTAATATTTTGCTCTCCAGCAATGCCTACTGGATATAGTTGTTCGCTTATTTCTATATCTACTTTTGAGAATACTCCATATTTTTTCAACTGTGCTTGGCTTTCAATAGCTGACTCTTTATGCATGCACAATAGAAAGGCATCATTGAATTCGCTTACCATCATGGCAGCAAACATTTTTCCTTTAAAGTCACAGTGCGCAGCAAGTTTTGCGTTTGCGCTGTTGAAATCTTTTGTGGCTACTGTTATTTGACCATGTAAATAATCAAAGCGCTGCTCGCCTGCGACTCTAATTATGCTTAGGTCATCTAGTGCTGCCATGAATGAATGAGTAGCCAAATTGCATGCTCCTGTAAAAAATGTAGATATAATATTTATATTAGGAGTTGAATTTATGGGCTTATTGGTCAATTTACAATAGCAGCACGAAGATTTACTTGCGAAAGTAACAATTATTACAAGATCAGTTTTTTGGGGCTTATCTTAATGTTATCCTATCGACATTAAAAATTAGTAAAAAGGAAGCAGTATTGGACGCCAATGTATTTGAAGCTAAACGATTAGCGCGATTAAGATGGGCATGCAGAAGAGGCATGCTTGAACTTGATGTACTTTTATTACCTTTTGTTGATCAAGCATTTGATTCACTCAATTTTCAACAGCAAGAAACCCTAGAGCGTTTATTAACCTGCGATGACCCGGACTTGTTTGCATGGTTTATGGGCCACCAAAAATGCGTTGACCCAGACTTAGCTGAAATGGTCTCCATAGTGCTAGACCGGGTGAAGATTAAAGCTGAATAAACTGTTGCAATAACAAGTAGCCTGATTTGTGTCTAGTATAATAGATCTTGGTCCATCGCAGCGATTTGTTAATCGTTGTAACACCGTGTGCTTTTTTTTAACGATAGCGTGTACCGCGATAGTAAGCGAATACGGTTTGCCATTTGTTAGCTATATTGGATTGCTTGGATTAGTGAGTTTATGCGGGCTTATAATTAACTGGCCTAAACAGCATGTTATTACGCACTTTGTTTTAAATGAGGCCTACCCTGGTAAATGTATGGGCATACAAAAAGTAGGAGGCGAGCATCAATCTCTAGCGGTTTTGTGCGAAAGGCGCTCGCGGTATAGTCAATTCGGATTTTGGCTAGCATTTAAAGAAATGCCAGAGAAAAAGTGTTCGAGCTTATTTAGACGAGCAAAAGTGCAGTGGGTATTCATTCCCAAGTTTCTTATGTGTTCGTCGCACTATAAAAGTGTATGCCGACACCTTATTTGGCAAACATAATGAATATGAATCATAAAATGCTAACGCTATATGCCAAAGCGCTTACTCATAAACCCTTTGTGAGTATGCAACAAGACGCATCTGGCAGTGCTGTGCTTATGCCCGATATTGCCTGTGAGCGAAAGATCTCTATTCATCCGCAGCATTGCGATGCTTACAACGCGCTAACTAAATGGCAACCCGCATTGGCAACGTTTGTTCACCCCAATTATGTCCAAACCTTATCCTTGCCTTTGCAATTAGAGATGATGGTAAACAAATACTTTCCTTTCTCCCCAATGGGTATGGTGCATGTTGCTAATCAAATAAGCGTGAATCGACTTCCTAGCCAAAGTGAGCAACTTCATTTGCGAACGTATTTTGGCAATATTTACTTTCATAAAAAAGGGTGGCTGTTCGAAGTCATTACGACAGCAAATAGCGAGTCTGTTTTAAGTTCTGCTAGAGCAGAGGTAAAGGCAACAAGTTTTTATTTGGCTCGAGTAAAGCATACTGATACCAACAGAGCATCACAGATTGAGGACAAACAAGCGCCTAATTGGATTGTTAAGGCAAGTGAAAATACCAATGTATGTATAGACGCGGGCTCAGATATCATTACTAACGATGCGCTTAGTGACAGTGCTTCAACAATCGAGAACCTGAACTTTGCTCCTAATATTGGTCGTAAATACGCTAAAATATCAGGCGACTACAATCCTATCCATTTGCATGCAATATGCGCTAAATTTTTTGGTTTCAAAAAAGCCATTGCTCACGGGATGTTTTCAAAAGCGCTAATGGTGTCGCTCCTTGCCAATACCTATAGGTTTTGTCAGGGTGAATTTGAAATTGATACTGTATTTAAACAAGCGATTGCTTTACCTGGACAGGCGATATTGAAAAGCCAGTTAAGCGAGCCAAACACTGTGGATTTCGCCTTACGCCCTAAGCTTGTTGGTAAAGAAAAATGTTTCCTGCAAGGAACAATCCGTTACTAATGTACTAGGTAAAGCACAGTGTAAAGTGGTCATTGATAATCACTATAGGGGCATATTTTTATTTATAATTGTGGGACCCGAACCTTCTAATAAGTTAGGGTAATCAAGGTTGTAGTGCAAGCCGCGACTCTCTTTACGCTTAATAGCACAAGCAACAATTAATTGGGCAACACATAGCAAATTTCTTAGCTCAAGCATATTATTGCTTACCTTAAAATTGGAATAATATTCATCAATTTCTTGTTTCAATAAGTTAATCCGCCTTGATGCCCGTTCTAAACGTTTGTTTGATCGCACTATGCCAACGTAGTCCCACATAAACAAACGTAATTCATGCCAATTGTGCTGAATTATAACCGCTTCGTCTGAATCGATTACCCGGCTCTCATCCCATGGCACAATAGCCACGTTTGCATTAACAGATTGTTGTGCGCTTTGTCCTAACTGACCGCTAGCCAAAATGTGTTTTGCGCAAGCATGTGCAAATACCACACATTCAAGTAATGAATTACTGGCCATACGGTTAGCGCCATGCAATCCGGTGTAAGCAACCTCACCAATTGCGTATACATTGGCCAAATTTGTTCTGGCTTCTAAGTTAGTAACCACGCCGCCACAGCTATAATGAGCTGCGGGGACCACAGGAATAGGTTGGCGCGTTATGTCGATGCCTAAGCTGCGGCACTTTCGGTAAATATTAGGAAAATGCTTTACAATAAAGTCACTCGATTTATGACTAATATCTAAGTACATGCAGTCTTCGCCTAAACGTTTCATTTCAAAATCGATTGCGCGAGCGACTATATCACGCGGCGCTAAATCGCCTCGTTCGTCAAATTGGTGCATAAACCGAGTACCGTCCCCGTGGCACAAATAAGCTCCTTCGCCACGCAGAGCCTCGCTAATCAGAAAATTACCTGCGTCGGGATGATATAAACACGTTGGATGAAATTGATTAAACTCCATATTGGCAATATCGCAGCCTGCTCGCCAGGCCATGGCAATACCATCACCACTCGATACATCAGGGTTTGAAGTATATTGATAGACCTTGCTGCCGCCACCAGTTGCAAGCGCGACAAAGGTTGCTCTTATCGACTCTACTTTTTCTTTATTACGATTCCACACATAAGCACCAACACACTGACTGTCGCTTTTGTCTGTTTTGATTAAATCAATGGCGTTATAACGTTCAAACAAGTGAATGTTTGGATGGTTTTTTACACTGTCTGATAAGGTACTTTGCACGGCAGCACCGGTTGCATCTGCTGCGTGCAAAATCCGGCGGTGCGAGTGTCCACCTTCACGTGTTAGATGAAACTTGGTATCACCGTTTTCATCTTTTTCTTGGTCAAAAGGCACGCCCTTACCAATGAGCCATTGCATACTTTCTTTTGCATTTTGAGCGGTAAACCTGACTACTTCTTCGTCGCATATACCAGCACCGGCTTTTAAGGTATCCTGGATATGACTTTCAATTGAGTCGTTGTCATCAAAAACTGCGGCTATGCCACCTTGAGCATAGCGGGTGCTGCCTTCATCAATGTCACTCTTACTTAATACTATTACGTTGCAATGATCAGCTATATTTAAAGCAAGACTTAGCCCAGCAGCGCCACTTCCAATAACGAGAAGGTCACATCGGTGTTCAACCTGCGGTTCGCTTTGCTCAATTACTTTTTTAGGCATGGTGTTGGAAGCGCTCAATGAATAAATTGGTTCAAGTCGTCATAGTACTAAATTAGCCATAACTAAACTATAAAATATCAAAAATCGCCTTTTTCTACTGTAATTTTGTTAATATTCGAACTTAATCGCAAAGTGCGGGTCAACTATAGCACTTGCCCGCCGCCATCACGGTAGTAGCTTAAAGGAGATGTGGCATTAATGAGCGAGCAAATAACTGACCAAGAACTTGTAAAGCAAGTGCAAAGCGGAAACAAAAATGCGTTTAACTTATTAGTAGTTAGGCACCAAAACAAAGTGATGAACATAGTGTCGCGCTATGTTAAAAACTCGGGCGACGTAGCAGATGTCACCCAAGAAGCTTTTATAAAGGCCTACAGAGCATTACCGAATTTTAGAGGCGAGAGTGCATTTTACACATGGTTATACAGAATAGCGGTTAATAGCGCTAAAAACTATCTAACCTCGCAAAGCCGAAAGCCACCGGCGAGTGATGTCGATGCGCAAGAAGCAGATTATTATGACGGAAGCGACGCGTTAAAAGAAAACGCTTCGCCTGAAAAAACCTTACTGTCGGAAGAGTTACAAACAAAACTCTTTGCTGCTATAGAAAATTTACCTGATGATTTACGTGCGGCAATTACTTTACGTGAAATTGAGGGATTGAGTTACGAAGAGATTGCTGCGGTCATGGAATGCCCAGTAGGAACAGTAAGATCAAGGATATTTAGAGCTAGAGAAGCAATTGATAGAGTAATATTACCGTTAATAGAAAATTGAGCTTTGATTTTGCATTATTTTGTGTATATTAAAACGAAAGTAGTTGATGTGCAGAAAATAAATAAACTTAATGTTTTCATTAAGTTAATTTGTGAAAGAAAAGATTTAGTACAACAAAATGAACGAACAGCTTATTTGTTACTCGAATAAGTGGGTTGGTCCAGGATATTGGGTGTATGACACAAGAGTATGAAAATCTATCGGCAATGGTCGACGGTGAAAAAATAGACGATAAACAAGGCAGTTTTGTTAAGTCAATTACGAGTGATGCAGCGCTAAGTGCTAAATGGCGTAGCTATCATTTAACCCGTGATTTACTGAGAAACGATATGTCTTCCGATGTGTCCTTTGACATTAGTGACAGCGTTGCAAAAGCTTTAGATAACGAATTAGCAATGGTTGCACCTAAACCTAGTTGGCGAGAGATGCCGGTTGTATCTGCTGTATTGCCCATTATTAGGCAAAGTGGTCAGCTAGCAATGGTTGCTTGCGTAACCGCAATGGTAATATTTGGTGTGCAAACATATAACAAGCCAGAAGTTACCGACCCTTTTAAAACGGCACCTACGATCTTAGGTCCACAGGGTGGCTTAGCGCCTGTCAGTTTGCAAAGCGTAAACAATACTCAGCAAGATCGCATGGACCAGTTGTTACAGCAAAGACGTCAAATCAATGCACTCATTCAAGATCATGTGCGGCAGCAAAGACTACGAAACTTAGCGCCAGAAGGCGTCAGTACCAACGTTAGTGAAGTTGAAGAAGAAAAATTTGATGAAAGCGGTAATAACACTCAGTAATATGACGCAAACTATACTTAACAAACAGCCGCCTGTGATACTCTCACTGGCGGCTGTTTTCTTATTTACTCTAACATTTTCTGTTAGTCAGCCAGCAGTTGCGGCGCAGGCGGTTAATGAAATCCCACAACAAAGCCAGGCTGAAACTGTTACCACAGGAAATAGCCTAGTTGAGCTTGAGCCAGCCCTTGCGATTCAAGACAGCCCAGAAGATAATTCTCAAGAAGCGAGCTCAATCGAAAACGGTTTTGACGTTCTATCTGCCCAAGCATGGATGAGGCGTTTATCAAGCACGATTAACCAAGTATCGTTTGAAATAAGTTTTGTGGTTTCAAGCCCTCGGCGCGAGACGATGCCTTATGTATGGCGTCATGCGAAACTTGAAAATGGAGACATTGTAGAACAACTTAGTTTGCTAAATGGGCCAGGGTTTGAGCAAATTCGTATAAACAACAAGGTGAGTATTTTTGAACCAGGATTCGCACCGCTAAGCATACGTGCAAACGCTATCGATGGGCCTATTCCAAATGCTTTTATACATAGGCCCGATTTATTAAATGCGGGTTATGATGTGCTTCTGATGGGCCGCAACAGAGTGTCAGGACGTATGGCACAGCAAATAAGAGTTATCAGTAAGGATAAGTCCCGTTATCAATATCACTTGTGGTTAGACGAACAAACCGGACTATTACTAAAGCAAAATATGTACGACTTGCAAGGTGCATTATTAAAGCAAATTCAAGTTACTCAGCTATCGATTAATGAAGATGTTCAGCAGCACTTTTCCAATATTCAGGTAGACCAACTACCGCCAGTTTCGGTTACCCAAAGTGCCCGCAATCAACAGTTACCCTGGACACTGGGGTTTATGCCAGTTGGCATGCAAACGGTTACTGAAAATTTGCGACGCATATCGTCAACAGGCCAAGCTGCTGAGTATATGATGGTAAGTGATGGTTTGGTCGATGTCTCAATTTATGTGATGAAGGCAAGCGATGTGACGCAAGAAGACATTGCAGTAACTAACGATGCGACTTCGATTGTGTCTATTTCAGATGGGCGAATACAAGTGACCGTGGTAGGTGAAATTCCGCTTGAGACTGCAAGTAAAATAGCAGATTCTATTGTGCTAATAGATGATAGACCTTAGTTAGTATTTATAATGTAACGTAATACCTGGACAGTTTAACGATGATTGAAGAAATGGGTACAGTGGTAGCAGTAGAAGGCAATCATGTATGGGTTGAAACTCAAGTGAAAACTACTTGTGCTGGTTGTAAAGCTAGCGATGCCTGCCCAACAAGTACTATTGCCAAAGCGTTTACGCCAAAAGCAAATCATGTGCTTTTGGAAGTGCCTTGCGTGATTGGGGTAGGCCAACAAGTTAAAATTGGCATTAGTGAAAAAGCATTACTGTGGGCATCGCTTATGGTGTACGTAGTGCCGTTGTTGTTACTGATAATTAGCGCGACTATTTTTGAAGCTCTATTTCCAAATGTTCACGAACTAATAGCGTTGTTTGTTGCAAGTTTGGCGGCATTTTGCGGCTTTTGGTGGGCATCGGTTTTTTCTAAACATCCCCGAAATAAACATAAGTTTATGCCTGTTTTTTTAGGCGCGACTATTTCCCCCGTGGTTACTCACAAGCACGAAATTCCAGTTTATAAAATCGAACAATAGCGCGATTTTTTTAGGCGAAACGGCCTTTGTTAACCTTGTGCGAGGACTTAGGTAAGCTCGTTGCTTGTATTGTAAATCTAAATTCAACATTAAATTGTATCAAAACATCGCTTTTACGCTTGATTGGTCGCAATTTGTCTCGCAAAACGGTACTATCCGCGTTCTTTATTACATGCTAATAAATAGTGTAATTGATGACTCGTTTTTGTTTACCAATTCCCTAAGCGAAAGGCTTGGTAATTAATCAGTATTTCTTCAACTTTTTGCCTTGCTAACGTTTATTGCAAGGGATATTGAACATAGTAGGTAACTCTTTTTTTATGCAACTCAAAAATATTCGTAACTTCTGCATTATCGCGCATATTGACCATGGTAAATCGACCTTGGCTGACCGTCTCATTCAAGAATGCGGAGGCTTAACTGTCCGCGAGATGGGAAATCAGGTTCTCGATTCAATGGATATTGAAAGAGAACGTGGCATTACCATAAAAGCGCAAAGCGTGACTTTGTATTACGATGCTAAAGATGGTGAAAAGTATCAGCTTAATTTCATCGATACGCCAGGGCATGTCGATTTTAGTTATGAAGTATCGCGCTCACTTGCTGCATGCGAAGGCGCGTTGTTGGTGGTAGATGCTGGACAAGGTGTTGAGGCGCAAACCTTAGCAAATTGCTATACCGCTCTAGATCTAAATGTAGAAGTGGTGCCTATTTTGAATAAAATAGATTTGCCGCAGGCAGAGCCCGAAAGAGTTGCAGAGGAAATAGAAGATATTATAGGCATTGATGCAATTGATGCAGTAACATGTTCGGCTAAAACAGGCGTGGGCATATACGACGTGCTGGAAGAAATTGTCAACAAAATACCAGCCCCAGAGGGTGACAAAGACGCGCCACTAGAAGCTTTGATTATTGACTCATGGTTTGACAACTACCAAGGCGTAGTGTCTTTGGTACGTATCGTTAACGGTGAGTTAAATGCTAGAGATAAAATAAAAATTATGTCTACGGGCGTAGTGCACCAAGCAGATAAAATTGGTGTGTTCACGCCCAAACAAACTGAAATGCCAATACTAAGAACGGGTGAAGTAGGTTTTGTTATTGCAGGTATTAAAGAGATTAATGGTGCACCAGTAGGCGACACCATTACGTTAGCGAAAAATCCTGCAGCAAAAGCGCTGCCTGGCTTTAAAAAAATAAAGCCACAGGTATACGCTGGCTTATTTCCTGTAAGTTCAGACGACTACGAAGATTTTCGTGATGCACTAGCAAAGTTAAGTTTAAACGATTCTTCATTGTTCTATGAGCCTGAAAGTTCGACCGCACTTGGGTTTGGCTTTCGGATTGGATTTTTAGGCATGTTGCACATGGAGATTATTCAGCAGCGATTAGAGCGTGAGTATGACCTTGATTTGATTACAACGGCGCCAACGGTAGTCTACGAAGTGAAAACTACCTTAGGTGACATATATAAAGTTGATAGCCCTTCAAAGCTGCCTTCTGTTAATGACATAGAAGAAATTCGCGAGCCCATAGTTTCAGCGCATATATTAGTGCCGCAAGAATACTTAGGCAATGTTATTACCTTATGTGTTGAAAAGCGCGGTATGCAAACAGCAATGGTATATCATGGTAAGCAAGTAGCCATTACTTACGATTTACCTATGGCTGAGGTGGTACTCGACTTTTTTGATAGACTAAAATCGACCAGTCGTGGTTTTGCTTCCTTAGATTATAATTTCACACGTTTTCAGCTTGCTGATATGTGTCGTTTAGATATTTTGATAAACGGTGAGCGTGTTGATGCTTTGGCTATTATTACGCATAAAAGCAATACGTCTTCAAGAGGTCGCTTGTTGGTTGAGAAACTGCGCGAGCTTATTCCAAGACAAATGTTCGATATTGCTATTCAGGCGGCTATTGGCAATCATGTGATTGCACGTAGTACGGTAAAACAGCTACGTAAAAACGTTATTGCCAAATGTTATGGCGGTGATATTAGTCGTAAGAAAAAACTTTTACAAAAACAAAAAGACGGTAAAAAGCGCATGAAGCAAGTGGGAAATGTAGAGTTACCACAAGATGCGTTTTTAGCCATACTTAAGGTAGATAATTAATGGCCACTTATTTTTCCATTATCCTAGTCGTAGCAAGTGCTTTAACGGGCTTAGTTTGGTTAGTTTATTCACTCTTTTTCGCACCCAAAGCTGTTTCGGTCTCAGTAACTGCAGACGGCAGTACCGCGAGCGTTTCTGCCGCAGCGCCAAGCATTGACGATGAGATGCCCGCCGCAGTAGACTTTTGCAAACAGATGTTTCCAATATTTTTTGGCGTGATGATATTTAGATCGTTTATTTATGAGCCGTTTCAAATTCCTTCAGGCTCTATGTTTCCAACATTGCTGGTAGGGGATTTTTTGTTGGTCGAAAAGTTCGCTTATAGTTTGAAAGATCCTGTTGCTCGTACTGAAATATTGAAAACAGGAGAAGTAAAACGCGGCGACGTTATTGTCTTTAAATTCCCAGACGATGAAAGAATTGATTACATTAAAAGAGTGGTCGGCTTGCCTGGCGAAACCGTTCACTATCGCGGTAAACAAATCTACATCCAACCTGTTTGTGTAACTGGCGAAATATGTGCACCTCAAATGGCGGTCAGTTTAAAATCAATGGGCCGCAGTAATGTTGATCAGCACGGTGCTTCGTTAGGCTTGTTTACTGAACAATTGGGAGAGGCAGAACATCAAATATTGCGCGACCCACGCTCGATTGGCGGAGCTAGCACACATATTATTCCACAAGGTAAGTATTTTGTGATGGGTGACAATCGCGACAATTCTGCCGACAGCCGTCGCTGGGGTTTTGTACCTGAAGAAAATATTGTTGGCAAAGCGGTCTTTATTTGGACAAGCTTTGAATTTGAGCGTCAAGAAGAAGACTTTTTGCCAACGTTTATCCCTACAGGTATTCGTTTCGACCGTATTGGCGTAATTAAATAATATGACTATTGCACATCTATTAAGCCTGTTTAATACGGGTGAGATAAGCTTTGATTGATCCGTATATTAAATTAGTAGCACAAATTGATTACACATTTACCGATGTGGCATTGTTGCAGCAGGCGCTTACTCATCGCAGTGCCGCTAAGAAGCACAATGAACGCTTAGAATTTTTAGGTGATGCAGTGCTTGGCCTAGTTATTGCCCAGCGAGTGTTTGAGAAGTTTCCTACTTTACCTGAAGGTAAACTTACCCGAATGCGCTCAAACTTAGTTAAAGGAGAGACATTAGCGAAGGTCGCTCGCGAACTGTCTTTGGGCGATTTAATTAAACTCGGTCCAGGTGAAATGAAAAGTGGTGGTCGTCGGCGTGATTCAATTTTAGCCGATGCTGTTGAAGCGGTTCTTGGTGCCATTTATGTTGAGTCTGGCTTAGACGCCGCGACAGTATCAATAGACAAACTTTTCGACCTAAGAATAAAAGCACTTGACCCCGATGAGCAAATAAAAGATAACAAAACACAGTTGCAAGAATACTTGCAAGGTCGACAGCTGGATTTACCCGACTACCAAGTGGTAGAAATAAAGGGCAAAGATCATGCGCAAACCTTCACCGTAAAATGCAATGTGGCTGCGTTAGAGGTGCATAAAACAGGCGTTGGTAAAAGTCGCCGTATTGCTGAACAAGAAGCTGCAAAACTAATCTTAGAGAGTTTGCCCTTATGACTGAAACTTATTGTGGCATGATTGCCATTGTTGGCCGCCCAAATGTTGGTAAATCAACTATTTTGAATCGTATTTTGGGCCAAAAAGTGAGTATTACCTCGCGTAAGCCACAAACCACGCGTCATCGTATTATGGGGATTGATACTCTCGATAATAAACAAGCTATTTACGTAGATACGCCCGGCTTGCATGCTGACGAGAAAAAAGCCATCAACAAACTCATGAATAAAGCAGCGGCAAGCTCATTGACCGATGTGTCTATGGTGTTGTTTGTAATAGAGGGTACACGCTGGACCGATGATGATGATTTAGTACTAACAAAAATCAAACAGTCAGGTTTACCCTGTTGGTTGGTTGTCAATAAAATCGATATGGTACCAGAGCACGGCAAACTGCTAGATACCTTAAAAGCGCTTAATAAAAAACACGACTTTGCCCACTTGCTGCCGGTATCTGCAAAGCAAGGTAAACAAATAGATAACCTTCGCCAATTAATTTTTGACCAGTTGCCAGCAGCAGAGTTTTATTATCCTGAAGACTACGTTACAGATCGCTCTAGTCGATTTATGGCGGCTGAAATTATTCGTGAGAAGCTTATGCGTTTTACGGGTGATGAATTGCCCTACGCCGTTACCGTAGAGATTGAGCAGTTCTCATTAACACCTAAAGGCGTTTATCATATTCATGGTCTTATTTTGGTAGACAGAGCCTCTCAAAAACCAATGATTATAGGCAAACACGGTTCGCATTTAAAAACCATGGGCGCGGAAGCCAGAAAAGATATGGAAGCCTTGTTTGATAATAAGGTTTTTTTAGAACTTTGGGTAAAAGTGAAGTCGGGCTGGGCCGATGACGAGCGAGCACTTCGTTCACTTGGCTACGAAGAAGACTACCGTTCTTAATACTGTTTCATCGTTATCAGCAGTAAATAGTAGACCTCTGTATCAGCCAAAATAATAGCCGTCATTTATGGGGACGAATAAATGAAACCATTACAAGATTTTCGAAAAGAATATACCAAGGGCACGCTCGACACGAACGTGCTCACTCATAACCCCATGGATTTGTTCAATCAATGGCTGCAAGATGCTATTGCTGCAGACTTACCCGACCCAAATGCAATGACCGTAGCAACGGTAGATGCGCACGGGCAGCCGAGTCAACGCATAGTCTTGCTTAAAGATGTGAGTGATGAAGGCTTTGTTTTTTACACAAACTTGGGTAGCCGAAAAGCGCAAGAATTAAAACACAATGATAAAATTAGCCTACACTTCCCTTGGTATTTTTTGGAACGCCAGGTAAGAGTGTGCGGTATAGCTGAGCCTTTGTCCCGAACTCAGGTCGCAAAATATTTCTTTTCCCGTCCAAAATCTAGCCAACTTGGCGCATGGGCGAGTAAGCAAAGCACGCCAATTTCTACTCGTCAGTTATTAGTCACTCAATTTATGCAAGTGAAAGAAAAGTTTGCAAAAGGAGACATCCCTTTGCCGGATTTTTGGGGGGGGTATTTGGTAAAGCCAAGTCAAATTGAGTTTTGGCAGGGTGGAGAACATAGGCTGCACGATCGTTTTGAATATAATAAGGCTGAAAGTGGTGAGTGGTCGAGCACAAGATTGATGCCTTAGTTAGGCGCTGGGCATGACTATTTAAAACGATAGCAAAATATATTCAGAGATAAGGTGAACGTGAAATGATTGATAGCCATTGTCATTTTGACCTACCTGCATTTGACAATCAACGTGGAAATATACTTGAGAATGCTCATGAGCAGGGTGTTGAAAAGCTTTTAGTGCCTGGATTAAGCCTTGTTCAATTTACACAGCTCATTGACCTAAAACGCATTCACCCTACTATTGACATAGCATTAGGTTGCCACCCTTATTTTTTAACATTATTAACTGATTCTGAGTTAACTCGGCAAGTGTCGTTAATGGCTGACTTAGCCAACCAACATCGCTCGCTTATTGTCGCTATTGGTGAGTGCGGTCTAGATGGCTCTTTAGACATCCCTATGACCTACCAAGAGAAAGTACTCATAGAACAGATACACATTGCACAGGCAGTTAAAAAACCTCTGATATTGCACCACAGACAATCTCATAACGCGCTTATTAGAATACTCAAACAAGAGAAGTTTGATGGTGGCGGGGTGGTGCATGCATTTAGCGGTAGTTATCAAATAGCACAAACTTACATCGATATGGGGTTGTCGTTAGGTGTTGGCGGCACAATAACCTACGAGCGAGCGATTAAGACCCGCAATACAATAAAAGCGGTTGGGATTGAACATATTTTGTTAGAAACTGATGCGCCTGATATGCCAATATTCGGCTTTCAAGGTTTGCCAAATACACCTGAAAGGCTGCCGTTAATTGCATCGGCCTTGGCACAGCTAAAGGCCATATCACTAAATGATGTAGCGCAACATACCACTGCAAATTATCATCGTATATTTACGCAGTAAGGTGTGAATGATTTTTAAAATAAAAAGCCAGGCTCATTAAAGCCTGGCTTAGTAGAGTAACTTTAGCTAATTACGCTTAAAGCTTACGGCGACGTGTGAAACCTATTCCCACCAAACCTGCAAACATAAGCATAAACATTGAGGGTTCAGGAACGCCAACTACATCTGGTTTATCAGGGTTGGTGCCTGGGTCTCCCAAAAAGAAGCTATCAATACCAATATCGGTTCTGAGACCATCTGTATCACTCCAAGCTATTACCTCAAGAGTTTGTATCTCTTGGGTCGCAGTGAATAGCAGAGTTTGCCATGCCCAACCTTCAAATACCCCTGCGTCAGGAATATCCATTTGAGCAGATGCATGGGTTTCATCGCCAAATTTGATGCGCCAAAAACCACCGGTTTGAGAGAAATCATTTCGAGTGATACTTTGTTCAAACGAGATTTCATATTCTTGACCAATTACGAGCCCTTCAAGTCCTACTTGTAACGCACTCTCAGTCCACGTGGGTTGCCAACCTATACCATGCAGGAACTGCCCGCCGGTACTACTAGGCGCCCATGTGTTACCTTGGAAGTTGGTATCTCCAGTCCATGTGTCTGGCGTGCCATCTGTAGTGGTCCAGCCAGGAGGGACGGTAGAGTTCCATGTGTCGGTATTCATATTACCGCCCTCAAAACCACCATTTTCGAATGCGTCTAGCAACTCGGCGTTTACATTGGCGGCAAAAAACAAGAAGCTGATACTAAAAAGAAGGGGCTTCGCTATCATAAATATCGATCGCGTGAATTGTTTCATAACATTTATCCTTAATTTATTTAACAAGTAAGATATATGCCGATATATTTACAACTTTAACAGCACTACACTAAATTATGCATAAAGTACACCAATCAGGTAAATTTCAATATAATCAAGAATGTAACGAAATTAGTACAGGTATAATTTACCATACTGTAAAAAAACCTGACAGATAATCTTAAAAAAGTGTTTTTTATGTAAAAATATCTGACACGCCTTGTTAGCGATTTGTAAGCGAACTCTTTTAGTGCTGCTAAATTATGGGCCTGCTTCTATGCGTTTCTATTATTTATGACTGCCATCACACAGTGGTTGAGATGTTGTCGCTTTACAGCCACAAAAAAACACTTTCTTGGACGCAGTTGCCAAATACTTCACCGGCGTAAAATCTGAGCCACTATGAGAACCATCACAAAAAGGCTGTTTTTGGCTGTTACCACAAGAACACCAAAAATAATTTTTGCCAGATTCTACTTCTACAGCATATGGGGTGTCAGCTGCTCTACTTGCCTTTGCCATTATCATTTCCTTTTAATAGTTGAATCGGATTCACAATTTAATATGTAGTATGTTTAACAACCCGATAACGCAAAGTTCAATTGAGAATGCTTAACTTATATGGCTCAGACCAGTCCATCTTCGTTGTCGACTAAGCGATAACTATTGCGCAACTTATAGAATAGTCGGGTGGCTAGTGCCGCAGCTACAATACTTAGCACAATCATTAGAATGCTTTGTGAAAGCTGATTTTTGTTGAAGTCTCTATGGTGCTCAGTGATGGCTTGTTTGTCTAAGACTAGTTTGATGTACCCAATAATATTACCCTCGAAGATAATATCTTCAACAAAAACCAATGGTTCAATATCACTTTGTTTGAGCATATCTACCACCGACAAGCGGTCGTCTTGTTGTGCATATCGCACACCTAAGTCGTTAAACAATACTGCGCCTTTTACAAACATTCCTTGATTCACCACCGAGACATAATGACCGAGCACTTCTTGGTCATTTTGAGCTAAAGGCGCGGCTATTAATTTAGCGGCTTGTACCGTTAAGCTGCGTCCAAGTTGTTCTGACTCAACTTGATACCATTTTTCGGCGTTTTGTGAGTGCATGAAATATAAGTTAACACCAATAATCACGCACAATATCAATAGTATCAAGCTGGATATTCGCTTGAAGATTGAATAATTGTGAGTGCTGCTATGTATATTCATGTTAGTAAGTTTATTCTTCGTTTTAATACCTAATACAACGACCATAATTGAAAACCTATTAATTGCCAAGCACTTGTTTTATTCAAGCTAATTTTATAAATAACTTTGTAGTAGTGTTTCAGGTAGAACAGCCGATATCTACACATAGCTAAATTTAATTTGATTTGAGAAACTGCAATGTCGAAACTAATGTCGTCAATAGATCAACGAACACAATTGGTTGGCGAAAATAGATTAGAATTATTAATGTTTAAATTAGGCACTCGCCACACCTTTGCGTTGAACGTATTTAAGGTACGTGAGGTAATAACTGTGCCTAGGATGAATCAAATGCCTGGTTCGCATCACAATTTAAAAGGCGTGACAAATTACAGAGGCAAGTCTATTCCTGTAATTGACCTGCGCGATGCCATTCAAATGAGTAACAACAATCCTGATTATCAGCCCGAAAATGTGATCATTACCGAATACAATCGTAGCGTACAGGGTTTTTTAATTGGCCAAATAATGAATATTGTAAATACGTCTTGGAGCCATATTCAACCACCACCAAGCACAGTGGGCAAAAACAATTATTTAACTGCTATTACCCGTTATGACAATGGCGAAACCCATGAGTTAGTAGAAATTATTGACGTTGAAAAGGTACTAGCTGAAATTGTTCACTACGATACTTCAATTTCTCCTGAAACATTAGACGAGGAAATCAAACTCCACTTGCATGGACAAAAAATCTTAGTGGTAGATGATTCTTCTACCGCACGTTGGCAAATACGCGAGACATTGACGCAACTGGGTATTGATATTATTGAAGAGAAAAATGGCTTGGATGCACTTAATAGATTAAAAGGCTGGGCAGACGAGGGTAAAAATGTAGAAGATGAAATATTGATGATGTTCACCGATGCGGAAATGCCCGAAATGGACGGGTATCGCCTCACCTCGGAAGTAAAAAGCGATCCCCGCATGGCTACTCTATTTGTTGCTTTAAATACATCCTTGAGCGGCAGCTTTAATGAAGCCATGGTTAAAAAAGTGGGCTGCAACCGCTTTATTTCAAAATTCCAGCCCGACTTGCTAGTAGAAGTAGTACAAGAACGTATGCGAGAAGTACTAGAGAACATAACTGAATAACTAAGCCCTGCTAAGTCTCATTATTTACAAGGCTCACCTTCATATGGTCGAGCCTTGCTCAATTCTAAACGATAACGACCCCAAGAGACTCCGCTTTATGTTTGCTACTTTTACAGTAATTGCACAAATAGCCTGTATAACTTAGCTACCTTAACGTATTATTCGCTGACTTATTGTTGGTGCGGTGATTTCAAGCGCTGACATCATAATTTAGTGAATGCTATAAAAGTAGGCGCTGAGTTATTGATTTACAGGAACCTTGTCTCGTGACAAAAAATATAACAACATACAAAGCCATCACTCACAGCGCAACACATCGTTCTACTATCTATTTAGATAAAAATTTAATGGATGATAATTATTTGGCTTTGCACCTTCAGCAAGACAAAGATTTTTCGATGATGAGCAAACTACAATTAAGCGATTATGTTGCGCAAAATAGGCTTAGTAATAATACTTGGGAAAAGTGTGTGTTGGTGGGACAAGCAATCAATTTAGAACTACTAAACAAAATTATCCAACATTATTTTTCTAAGGCGCAACATGCCGTTATTGCAAAACATTATTTGCATGGCGAATTTGCCCAGCAAGCCGTTGAACTAACTTTGTATCACAAAGAAATTAAAGCAAACGATGGCAAAAAAGTAGCTGCTGAAACGTGCACTTTGATAAGCACAAACACATTGTTGGATTTGGCAAAAAACTATTTTGTCGATGCATTTAAAGTATCCTCTGTATTTTTATCAAAGCCGGGCTTGTTAGTAATGGATATGGATTCAACCATAATAGATATGGAGTGCATTGACGAAATTGCTGGTTTAGCGGGCGTTGGCGAAAAAGTCAGTGAACTCACAGAGCGCGCAATGCAGGGCGAATTAGATTTTAATGAGAGCTTGCATGCTCGAGTTTCTTGTTTACAAGGAATAGACATCGCTGAACTCGAAAAGTTAAAAAGTAGGCTGCCCATTAATCCTGGTTTTGCAAAAACCATTAAAACCTTACAAAAAAATGGCTGGGTAACCTGTATCGCTTCGGGCGGTTTTACTTATTTTGCTAATTATTTGCAAGATACCTTTGAGCTTACTCACGCTATAAGTAATACTTTGTCTATTGAACAAGGAAAATTGGCTGGGAAAGTGCAAGGAGAAATTGTTAACGGGGAGATGAAAGAGCGTGTGCTTTTAGAAAAGTTGAGCGAGCATAATATCGACCCACAACAATCCATTGCCATCGGTGATGGCGCCAATGATTTACTAATGATGGGTGCTGCTGGACTGGGCGTTGCTTACAAAGCCAAAGCTAAAGTGCAAGCCGCAGCCGATGCAAATATTTACTATTGTGGTTTTGAAGGCTTGCTATATTGCTTGCAAGCTTAAGCGAAGGCTTATTCGCTCGGGTCAACTTTTATATCATAGCGGTACAAAACTTCAGGCGTTATGTCAGTTAAGAATAATGCGCCGGCTATATCCCACATTCTCTCTTCAAAATAAGTAGCTTTGTGAATCGCATGTTGGCTTAAATAGAGCAATTCTTGTTCAATTTTTTCTACATCAGGTTTGAGTGCTTTGTTAATTGTAATACTAAAAGCAAAAAAATCACCTGTTTTTAAGGCCTGTTTAATAAAGCTCTGTTTGGCACGATGGTTGGTAAATTCATACTGCCATTTTGCTTTTGCAATTTTAACAGAAACTTCTTGCTGGCTAGGAGTCGCGATATAAATTTCGGTTTTAATTGCCCTTGGGTCAACTTTTAAGACTTTTAGCGATTGATTAACGAAGTCTTTTCCTTCATCGATGTCTTGATATAGCCACGCTACGTTAATCAAAGCCAAGCTTTTATCATGATGCAAAAAATCCATCCACTTTGCACGTACTTGGCTTACCGTTGCCATTGCTGGTAGAAATCCTTGCTGCTTTTTCTCAACATAAGTGCAAAATTGAGGGCTGTTTTTCGAGTGTAAATTTCTAAGTGCGGCGCCAAGACCGTGTATCGGCTCATCCTCAAACACTTGCACTAATTTGTCGCTGTTGTTAGTAATCAGCTGGGTGAAAAAGTTCTCTGCTACGCTCATTTCATCAATGGCGACAGCCTGAAGATGCAGTACCTGTTTGTCGATATTTATATGTACTACGCGATATTGTAAATTTTTCAATTCAAAGTGTTGGGTTATTTCTTGTAATCGAACAAAAGACAATTCGACTTTGCTATTCATGCGTTGAGTAAACGGCTCATCTAACTCTATTTTAAGCCCGCTAACAGATATATCCTCAGTAACGCCGGGAATATACTGAGTGCTGCTTCTTAACACTATCTTGGTTCTAAGAATATAACGTGCTTGGCGGCGCAATTCTTGTTGTTTGTGCCTAAACGATTGTAATAACAATGGTGGTTTATTACGGGCATGACCAAACGCTTTTAGTCGCTTTATTTTATCTTTACTAAGTCGGCGGTTTTGATAGCACTCTTGGCCCGTTTCACAGGTGATATCGGTAATGCTGATCATATTACTAATACTATTGAGTTTAGATTGTAGTCTTGGACTCAATGCACGATTTAGACGGTCAGTTTTCTTATTAATACCGTCGGGAATAGATGTTGGCGAAAATGCGTCAACGGGCCTAATATCGGTGCAAGTGACTTGATAAACGCGCCAACTTACTTTGCGTGATCCATAGGCTAAAAAGGTAGCTGCGAGCTCAGGATACTTTGCAAGTTCTTTTGGCGTGGCTGAGTAAAAATAGACTTTTTCATCTTTCACATGGTTAAAACAATAAATAGTCATTTGCGGGTACGCGTTACTATTGTGCAGTAGCTGGTGTATGCGTGTTGGACTTAGCAAGAATCCAAGTAAATTATTTCCCTTTTCATCAGTCCAGTAATCAAGAATATGCTTGTTGTGAGAGTTCATACTGGCATACTGAGCGCGATAAAATTCATCTTTATCTCGGCAAACAAACACCGGTAACGTCGGCGTGGTATTGGCAAAACTTTGCTCATATACCTTGCTCGCCATAGCCATTTCTACATTGTCTAAATTTACTTTGTATCTATGTTTATTTAATTTAATTAGGTCACTAACAAATGTATCAAAAAGATCGCCGCTGTTACCGTGACGATATAAATGAACATTGGCTTTGTCTGCCGGCCCACTAATCCTTAATACCTCATATTCAACAGATTCACGGCTCAAGCCATGCTGTTTATTTACTGCACGAAACACTACTTTTAGTGGTTCAAATGTTTTAATTTTTTGGATGACAGCAGGATCTTTGAGCTTTATTCTTAAGCCATTTATAGAAATATCTAAGGTGCTGGCATGCGCACTGCTGTTATCGGCAAAAAATATCTCTATGGCCACGACATAGTTTAATCTTTCTTGTTTGCGAGTAGGGAAGTTGAGTAGCTCTTGGCAAGGGACAAGATATTTTTCGTCGGGCAGAACTAGCTCTGCTAATGTGCTTCCTTTTTTCTGCACAACGAGGTATTGGTCTTTTTCTTTGTGTGCATCTTCCAATACACCTTCGTAAACACCAAATGTATATTCACCGTATCGTTTGACCAGTTTTTCAAAACCTAAAATTCCGTTAATATTCAAATAATGGTCACTGCCGTGATGGGTAAATAAGCGGCACTCGTCTTTTACAATAGTGCGAAGATCTAAAGATCTTATGCACGGCTTGGCAAGGTGTTTTACTTCCATTTTGACCAAGAAGCGTAGGTCTGATGAGATCGCTTCTGTCTGCCGTTCAAATTCATTATTGAAAATGGGCTTGTTGACCAAGGGAGCTAAACCTTGTATGACTTGTCGATAAGGCGACAAATCTGGGACATTAATAGGTTTTTTACCGCCTAATGATTGCCCTTGAACGAGTAATTTATTATGCATACTTGTAGGTTATCGGAAACCTAAGCCAATTCCTTGATATCTATTATGAAAAAAGCTTCAGAGTAAGTAAACCCAACTTGGGTTAAGTAGAAATTGCGAGTTAAACAATACTCTTTAAAATATAAACTAAAATATAGGCTAATTAAACGTATTAATGGCCGCATGTAGTATGATTAGCTTAAGCTTTAAAAAGGAACGAATGTGTAATGGCAAAAGCCTCTAAAACCCAGTTTGTGTGTACCGATTGTGGGCACAATACCTTGCGTTGGCAAGGACAATGTATATGCGGTAGTTGGAACACTATGCAAGAAATGCGCATTAGTGCTGAATCGTCGTCATCAAGGGCCAAGTCAAGCAGCTCCAATAGTATAATGGGATATGCAGGTGCACAAAGCATTGGTGCTAAAAAAATTAATGATGTTGCATCTGTTGACGCTGAAAAAAGCTTAACCGGTATAGGGGAACTAGATAGAGTGCTAAGTGGCGGCGTTACTAAAGGCTCAGTCAATATTATCTCAGGCGATCCGGGTGCTGGTAAAACTACATTGTTGTCAGACTTAGTGGCTAAAATGTCTATGCGTATGCCGTCTTTATATTGCACTGCTGAAGAGTCGCTATCGCAGTTTAAAAACAGAGTAGACAGGCTTAAACTTGAATATAATAACGATAATCTATTTTTGCTTAGCGAAACCAGCGTAGAAAATATTATTGAGGAACTTGATGCACAAAAAATTAAGTTTGCGGTTATCGATTCTATTCAAGCGGTGGTAACAGAGGCTGCAAATGGCAGCCCTGGTTCGCCCTCTCAAGTAAAAACAGCCGCACAAGCCCTTACGCAATATTGTAAACAAAATAATGTGACCATGTTTATTATTGCCCACGTGAACAAAAATAACGAAATAGCGGGGCCGCAAACCCTTGTACATATAGTTGATGCCTTGCTACACATAGATACAAACGATGGCCAAATTCGTACCCTTCGCGCTAATAAAAATCGTTTTGGTGACGTTGATACCGTTGGCATTTTTAGAATGTGTGAGCGCGGTATGTTAAGCGTTGATAACCCTAGTGAAATATTCTTGTCGGGTTCAACAAGCAATTCTCCCGGCTCAACTATTACCTGCATTCGCAAGGGCAACCGTAATATATTGCTTGAAATTCAATGTTTAACCACCGAAAACGAAGGTGAATATCCTCAGCGCGTTTGCGTTGGTTTAAACATGAACCGTATAAAAATGCTCACGGGAGTGTTACGTAAACATACAAAAACGAAAATATTCCACGATACGTTTTTTAATATTGTTGGGGGATTAAAGATTGATGAGTTGGAAACCTGCATAGATCTTGCTTTAGTAGCGGCTTTGCTTAGTAGTTTAAACGATTTTGTCATCCCACGAACCAGTTGTATAATGGGGGAGCTAAGCCTAAATGGCGATGTACGGCCTATCGACAGCGGTGTACCGAGAGTAAAAGAAGCTGCGCAACATGGCTTTACTGAAATTTATATTCCACATAGGAATTATCATAAATCGATGGAAGGACTAGGTGCTAAAGTAATGCCGGTAAAAACAATACATGAGCTGATTGCGTTAATAGCATAGGTGATAGCGTAAAAACGGGGCAGCTGCCCCGTTCGTTATCGTTATTTGCTTACAACATTTCTACTGCAAGCGCGGTACCTTCACCGCCACCAATACACAAAGCCGCTACTCCTTTTTTCAAGCCTTTTTGGCTTAAGGCGTGCAGTAACGTAACCACAATACGGGCACCCGAGGCACCAATAGGGTGGCCTAATGCACACGCGCCGCCTTTAATATTTACTTTGCTGTTATCTAAGCCTAATTTGTTGATACCCAACATAGTTACCATGGCAAAAGCTTCGTTAATTTCAAATAAATCGACATCGCTTGCACTCCAACCTGCTTTATTGAGCACTTTTTCAATAGCACCTACTGGTGCTACCGTAAAATCTTCAGGCTTAATAGCGTTAGTGGCATGTGCTACTACTCTTGCTAAAGGCTGTAAACCTAGCTCTTTTGCTTTCGCTTCAGACATTACTAATAAAGCCGCTGCGCCATCAGAAATTGAGCTTGAGTTAGCGGCGGTAACGGTGCCCCCTTTTTTGAAAGCAGGGCGTAAGCTGGGTATTTTATCAATGCGTGCGTTGCCTGGGCCTTCGTCGGTGTCTACGATTACATCGCCTTTGCGAGTCGATATCGTTACCGCGACAATTTCGTCTTCAAAGGCGCCGTCTTTAATTGCCGTCTGCGCTTTGGTAAGTGAATTTATGGCAAATTCATCCATTTGTTCACGGGTAATACCTTCGTTGTCGGCAGTATCTTGTGCAAAGCAACCCATTGCTTTGCCATCGTATGCGTTTTCTAATCCATCCATCATCATATGATCGAAGGTTTGGCCATGGCCCATTCGGTAACCTGCGCGTGCTTTAGGCAACAAATAAGGAGCACTCGACATATTTTCCATACCACCGGCAATGACAGCCGACGCACTGCCAGCTTTAATTAAGTCGCTAGCCATCATTATGGCTTTCATGCCCGACCCACACACTTTATTTATTGTAGTCGCGCTCACGCCCATAGGTAAATCGGCGGCCAAAGTTGCTTGGCGAGCGGGGGCTTGCCCTAGTCCTGCTGGTAATACACAACCCATAATAACTTCATCAATGGCATCTGATGGAACGTCTGTCATCACCGCATTTATAGCGCTTGCGCCTAGAACAGGTGAGGGAACGTTAGAAAGCACACCCATAAATCCACCCATAGGGGTACGTTTTGCTGCAACAATTACGACTGACTCGCTCATTTCATTATTCCTGTTAGCTAAGTAAAAATTATAAACTCGAATGCCCTTAATATACCTTATGTGAATGGAGGGTAAACTATACTTTGGTGTTATCTTCGACAATAAACTATTTTTAAACAAGTAAACAAGTAATTGCATAGCGGGGCTTATTGATTTTGGCACCTGCGACAATGGTCTCAAGCGCTAGACATTCGATCTGTAGCGTCTTAGTCTGAACACACTAATACTTGTTTGCACATAGAGGGATGAACATGGACACTGATGAACCAGAGGTAAAGGCGTATATAGAAAAGTATGCTGCTGTCTTCAACACAATGGCACAAGAAATATTAAGTCGTTCAAATAAAGGTGCTCAGTCGCCCATCGATACAGAAGGTTTATTCAATCCAAGTAAATTGGCCGGTTACTAAGGCCACTCTGGTCATCTTTATATCCCTTTATATTTGCTTAAGAAAAATATGACGTAAATATCAGTGTTAGATGACAAAAGCTAATGTCGATATCACGTTCGTAGAATAGTTATAAAGCATATAGATGATGACAATTATTGTACTCTAGTCTATTCAAGGGAATGAGGAATAATTCTAGGCGTGGGTTTGATCAAGAACAATGAATTAGGTGTTCAAGCAAAGCGCAAATTCAATTTACGCCATCTAGTATTTATCGCGCTGTCCATCCTCCATCGAGGACAATATTTTGACCAGTAATATTTTTTGCACCATCGGCAATTAAAAAAGCCGCAGTACTGGCAAGCTCGTCTATTTCAATGAAGGCTTTTTTCGGCATAGGCGCTAGAAATATATTTTCAACAACCTCTGCTTCTGTCATATGGTTTTGGGCAGCTTGCGCACTTATTTGCGCCTGCACCAAGGGGGTTTTTACATAAGCTGGGCATAAATTATTAATAGTGATGTTAACATCGCCTGTTTCCAAGGCGACTGTTTTGGCAAAGCCGACAAGGCCGTGTTTTGCTGCTACATAAGCCGATTTAAAAGGCGACGCAACGATAGAATGAATTGAACCAATGTTAATAATTCTGCCGTAGTTTTGTGCCCGCATTCTTGGCAACAATGCTTGAGTCAACATGGCGGGGGCTACTAACATAATGTTAATGAGCAACTGCCATTTTTCAGGCGGGAAGTCTTCTAATTTGCTAACGTGCTGAATGCCAGCATTATTAATTAATACATCAACAGCCGTTGTTCCTAACACTTGGTCTAAATTTGCTATAGCGCTCATGTCGGTGACATCCAATTCAATCGCTTTTACGATAACGCCATGCTTTGATATTTTGGTGCTGGCTTGTTGCGCTGCATCCAAATTCATGTCGGCAATTATAATGCTATGACCCAGTTTAGCCAAGTATTCACCCAAGCCTAGCCCAATGCCACTGGCACCGCCCGTGATCATAATCGTTTTTGATTCAGTGGAAAGGGTAGTCATTGTTGTTTCCTAGTGTTGCTTTTGAAAGTCTGAATTTTTACCAATCCTAGTGGCTTAATTGGCCAAAAAGTCTTCAATAGTCTGCGCATGTTTTGCAATGCCCGAAACTCCTTCTAAATGCCCTAATGCACCATCTAAATATACTACGCTTGAATCTTGATTGTTTTTAGTTAGCAAAGTGTTTATTTTTTCTGCATGGTAAGGCATTAGTAAAAGATCGTTCGTTGCTGGTATAAGTAAAACCTTAGCTTTTATATTTTTTAGACCTTCTTCTAAAGAATGCCCCATACCAGTTATGAAAAGCTGGTTGGCTCGCACCAAATACAGCAAATGATTAGCATCCATTAAGTCGACCCTTTCGGCTGCTCTGCTCATTAGCCAGTTTACTATACTTGGCTTTTTACCAATGTGTTCAAGTGCTTCACTTTCCAGTGGTGTGTAAGCTAGCTGCTCTCCTACTTGAATGAAAAATTCAGGATGTAATGCCGATTGCGTAATCATCGCTAAGGAGTGGGTTAGCCCGATTGTTGGCCATTGTTTTTTTGGCTGGCTATAGTAATCTCCTTCGGCATAGTTAACATCCATAAAAACGGGCACTGCCCATTGTTCTATAGAGCTACTTGTCCACGCATCGGCTGAGCCTGAACCAATAACTGAAATTAATCGTGGAACCCATTCAGGGTAAGTAGATGCCCATTCAATGGCCTGCATTGAACCCATCGATGGTCCTGCAACGGCGTACATTTTTTTAATCCCCAAGCTCTCTAATACTAATTTTTGGACGTTAACAAAGTCTCTTATAGTGACTACTGGAAACGTCAGACCGTAAGGTTTTTGTGTTTTTGGGTTAATGCTTGCAGGGCCGGTAGTAATTACGTTTTTATCGTAGGCGCTAATATTCACTAGGGAGTCGATACTAATAACAAAGAATCGATTAGTATCGATGGCTTTATTGGGTCCAATAATAGAGTCCCAATACCCAGGTTCAATATCGTCTTCATGATATCTTCCAGCGGCATGAGAGTTACCAGTGAAATAATGAGTTATTAATACAACATTCGATTTATCGTGATTAAGTTGTCCATAACTTTCCCATCCAATTGATATTTGCTCAATAATTTTTCCAGAAAACGTCACGAAAGAGGCAATATCGTGCTTTTGTTTTTGTACAATCATATTATGCTGCGGTTCCGTTCTTTCATAAGCCATTTATAGTTTATTCGTGGCTCTCTTATAGCCTATCAACTTGGAATTTAAAGCGGTGCTAAGCATAGCGCCGATAAAGCCTACTAACATAGGTAACTAACGCCTATATTGAAACAGCCAACAAACAAAGGCCATACTTCTTTAGTACGGCCCTTAAAATGATAATACACTTATCCTATTTTCTTATATTTCAAGCGATGGGGTTCAACAGCTTCTTGTCCATAGGTTTCTTTCAACCAAGCTTCATAGTCATTGTAGTTACCTTCATAGAAATTGACTTTACCTTCGTCTCGGTAGTCGAGTATGTGGGTGGCTATTCGGTCTAAAAACCATCTGTCGTGTGAGATAACCAATACGCAACCGGGAAATTCTAAAATAGCATTTTCCAAAGCTCGGAGGGTTTCTACATCAAGGTCATTGGTTGGCTCATCAAGTAACAGTGTGTTGCCACCTGCTTTTAATAATTTAGCTAAATGCACTCTATTACGTTCACCACCTGAAAGATCTTTGATGAATTTAGATTGGTCAGTTCCTTTAAAGTTAAATCGGCTGCAGTAAGCACGGCTGTTTAATTCGAACCTGCCTATTTTGACAATATCCATACCATCAGATATTTCTTGATAAACGGTTTTAGATTCGTCCATGTGATCTCTAAACTGGTCCACACTTGCAATGTCGACAGAATCGCCTATGTCAATCTCGCCTGCATCTGGCTTTTCAAGCTTTGTGATCATTTTAAACAGGGTCGATTTACCTGCGCCGTTTGGTCCGATAATACCGACTATGGCGCCTTTGGGCACAGTAAAAGTCATATTGTCTATTAACTGCCTGTTTCCATACGCTTTACAAAGTCCTCTTATTTCTATTACTTTGTCACCCAAACGTTCGCCTGGCGGTATAAATAATTCATTGGTTTCATTACGTTTTTGGTAATCACCGGCGCTTAATTCTTCAAAGCGAGCCATACGCGATTTACTTTTCGCATGCCTACCTTTTGGATTGGTGCGTACCCATTCCAATTCTTGTTTAATTGATTTTTGACGGGCGTTCTCGGTGCGGTCTTCTTGTGCTAAACGAGCGTCTTTTTGCTCTAACCACGAAGAGTAGTTGCCTTCCCACGGTATACCTTCACCGCGATCAAGTTCCAATATCCAACCGGCAACGTTATCAAGGAAATACCGGTCGTGGGTAATGGCCACCACGGTGCCTTCATAATCGTGTAAAAACCGTTCTAACCAAGCAACCGATTCAGCATCTAAGTGGTTGGTAGGTTCGTCGAGCAACAGCATTTCGGGTTTTTCAAGAAGTAGTTTACACAGTGCAACTCGGCGCTGTTCACCACCAGATAACGTGCTTACATCGGCGTCCCATGGCGGTAATCGAAGCGCGTTAGCTGCGCGTTCAAGTGCATTTTCAATATTGTGACCGTCTTTAGCTTGAATAATGGCTTCAAGGTCGCCTTGTTCCTTAGCCAGTGCGTCAAAGTCGGCGTCGGGTTCTGCATAGGCGGCGTATACTTGATCAATGCGCTTTAAAGCGTCCATAACATCGGCAACAGCAAGTTCAATATTTCCGCGCACGTCTTTGCTTTCATCAAGCTTAGGTTCTTGCGGTAAGTAGCCAATTTTTAAACCAGGCTGTGGCCTAGCTTCACCTTCAATATCGGTATCGAGACCTGCCATAATGCGCAGTAAGGTCGATTTACCCGAGCCATTTAAGCCCAGTACGCCAATTTTTGCACCGGGGAAAAAACTTAAACTGATATTTTTGAGAATATGACGATTAGGCGGAACAATTTTGCCTACTCTATGCATACTATAAACGTATTGAGCCATGTGTATTGCGTTCCCATAAAGATAAAAATAAACTAATAGTAGTGTAATCTAGATCACGTGCTTAAGTAAGGGAAAAAGTACGCGAAAAAACTGTGATACCATTAAGATAGTTATGATGAACGCATTTGCGAATGTGGCATTTTGAAAAAAGTAATTAGAATACAGTCAACAACATATAAAACGGACAGGACAAACATATGGCGGGCAAGACCCTAGCGCAAATTGCGCAAGCAATTGGTGGCGAACTTATAGGCGATGGCAACATATTCATTGCAGAAATGGGAAATTTGGCAATGGCGCAAGCACATCAACTGTCGTTTTTGTCGAACAGCAAATTTGCCAAAGATTTGGCAATGACAAAAGCCGGTGGCGTTATATTGCGCGCCCAAGATGCTAGCGATTTTAAAGGCAATGCCATTATTGTGAGTGACCCATATGTGGGCTTTGCAAAAGCGGCGCAGTTACTAGATAGTACCCCCGTGCAAGAAAAAGGCATTGCGCCTAGTGCAGTAGTGCATAAAACCGCCAAACTTGGTGAAAACGTAAGCATAGCGGCAGGCGCCGTTATTAGTGCATATGCTATTATTAGTGATAACGCTACTGTAGGTCCAAATTGTTTTATAGGCGAGCAGGCTGTTTTGGGGGCGGGTGTTAATTTACGCGCCAACGTGACTATTTATCATAGAGTCGAACTCGGCCAAGATGTTTCTATTCATAGCGGTACCGTAATTGGATGTGATGGCTTTGGTTACGCGAATGAATTGGGCAACTGGCTGAAAATACCGCAAACTGGAACAGTCGTTGTTGGCGACGGTACTGAAATTGGTGCTAACTGTGCCATAGATAGAGGTGCTATAGGCAACACGATTATAGGCAAAAACTGTATTATTGATAATATTGTACACATTGCACATAACGTTGAAATTGGCGACCATTCTTGTATTTGTGGTGCTACCGGTATTGCTGGTAGCGCAATCTTAGGTAAATATGTAGTGGTTGCGGGGCAATGCGCAATTAATGGGCATGTTCATATTGCAGATAAAGTGCAAATAACGGGTCAGAGTATGGTCACAAAAAGTATTAAAGAGGCCGGCGTATATTCTTCAGGCATGCCGGTGGTGCCAAACAGGCAGTGGCAAAGAAATACGGTACAATTGAGGCAAATTGGTAAGCTTGTGGACAGAGTTAAAGCGCTCGAACAGGCTGCTAAAAAAGAGGACGAGAGGCATCACAGTTAGACAGCTTTATATGCTTTACACGTAGGGCATTAGATATTCGTTTAAGACCCTATACAAAAATATTAAAAACGCTACAATATGTTCGTTTTTTCTTGTACGCTTTTTATATTAAACAATACGAATTATATTTAAAGAATACAATCTTACAGACTTTACGCGCTTATAAGCGAATACAGGAGCCGCTATGTTATCACGCAGTATGAATATCGCCGATTATGATCCAGAACTTTCGGTGGCAATGGAAGCTGAAAAGCGTCGTCAAGAACATCATATTGAGTTGATTGCATCTGAAAATTATTGCAGTCCTAGAGTACTCGAAGCGCAAGGTTCGCAGTTAACCAATAAGTATGCCGAAGGCTATCCTGGTAAGCGTTACTATGGCGGCTGTGAATACGTTGATGTTGCTGAACAGTTAGCAATAGATCGTGCCAAAGAATTGTTTGGTGCCGAATATGCAAATGTGCAGCCGCATTCAGGCTCTCAGGCTAATACCGCTGTGTTTATGGCTTTAATTGAAGCAAACGACACGGTATTGGGCATGAGCTTAGCCGATGGCGGTCATTTAACGCATGGTTCTCACGTAAACTTTTCAGGCAAAACTTACAACGCGGTGCAGTACGGTTTACATCCAGATACTGGCATTATCGATTATGATAACGTTGAAGCATTAGCCTTAGAACACAAGCCTAAATTAATTATAGGCGGCTTTTCTGCGTATTCAGGTATTGTCGATTGGGCGCGTTTTAGAGCTATTGCTGACAAAGTAGGCGCTTATTTATTAGTTGATATGGCACACGTTGCAGGCTTAGTCGCAGCAGGTGTTTACCCGAGTCCTATTCCTCATGCACATGTTGTTACCACTACCACTCATAAAACACTAGCAGGTCCACGTGGTGGCTTGATTTTGTCAGCGTGTGGTGATGAAGTGCTTTACAAAAAATTCAACAGCGCCGTTTTTCCAGGTAACCAGGGTGGTCCTTTATGCCACGTGATTGCAGCAAAAGCGGTCGCTTTTAAAGAAGCCCTTGAACCCGAGTTTAAAACATATCAGCAGCAAGTCTTAAAAAATGCTAAGAGCATGTGTGCAGTGCTTCAGTCTAGAGGCTACAAAATAGTCTCAAATGGCACCGAAAACCACCTCTTCTTACTTGATCTGATAGACAAAGATATTACCGGTAAAGCCGCCGATGCGGCTTTAGGCAGTGCCAACATTACCGTGAATAAGAACTCAGTGCCAAACGATCCGCGCTCTCCGTTTGTGACCAGTGGTTTGCGTATTGGTACACCGGCAATTACTCGTCGAGGTTTTGAGGAAGCACAAGCAGAGCAAGTTGCAAATTGGATGTGTGACGTACTAGATAACATTGATGACTTAGCTGTTATAGATAGGGTACGTGATCAGGTTGTTGAACTATGTGAGCGCTTTCCGGTGTACGGATAAAGATAACTATACAAAAGGCAGCTAATTATTAAGCCGCTTTTAAGTTATCAAAGCTTTGTTAGGCCAGAGTTAGTTAGTAAAATTATGAGCTGGAAGATTCCGGCTCATTTTTGTTGTCGAAGGTTAATTTCATAGGAGTTGGACGCATGTTCTGTCCTTTTTGTAGCGCGCAAGAAACCAAAGTAATTGATTCACGTTTAGTGTCGGGCGGCGAACAAATAAGGCGCAGGCGTCAATGTATTGAATGTGCTGAACGTTTTACTACGTTTGAATTTGCTGAATTAGTGATGCCAAAAGTGATAAAACGAGACAATACCCGAGAACCCTTCAACGAAGATAAGCTTTCAGCTGGCTTAACCCGGGCTTTGGAAAAAAGACCGGTAAGCACAGAAGCCATTGACCAAACCATGAATAAAATAAAATCGGAACTGCGCGCAACGGGTGAGCGAGAAGTAAAAAGCGAATTCATTGGCGAACTCATTATGCAAGCTTTACGAAAATTAGACAAAGTTGCTTACGTGCGATTTGCCTCGGTTTATCGCTCGTTCGAAGATGTTAAAGAGTTTGGCGAAGAGATTGCACGTTTATCAGATGAATAAGGGGCATGGCAAACTTGTGTAAAACGCACAGGGGTACCGCCGAGCATCCTCGAGTAATATTTACTAAAGAGAAGTTATGTTAAACCTTCAAGCCAATAGTGTTTTTACTGCTAACGATGCCAAAATGATGGCGCGTGCATTAAAATTGGCCGAAAAAGGCAAACAATCTACCACACCTAATCCTCATGTAGGCTGCGTGATCATTAATGCACAGCAGCAAATAATTGGTGAAGGCTTTCATAAAAAGGCAGGCGAAGGTCATGCCGAAGCAGTGGCTTTACAGCAAACAAACGGCATGACAGATGGCGCTACGGCATATGTAACTCTAGAACCATGCAGCCATCATGGTCGCACACCACCATGCGCACAAGCCTTTATAGACGCAAAAATCAAACGAGTCGTGGTTGCTTGTACCGACCCTAATCCGCAGGTCAGCGGCAAAGGAATAGCAATGTTGCAGTCTGCAGGCATAGAAGTATCGCTTGGCTTAATGCAAGCTAGCGCCTTAGCCCTAAACAAAACATTTTTCTTTCGAATGCAGCATAAGCGGCCATTCATTACGGTTAAATTAGCCGCCAGCCTAGATGGTAAAACAGCCTTAGCTAATGGTGAAAGTAAATGGATAACAGGCCCTCTAGCACGGGCCGATGTTCAGCGCCACCGCGCGGATGTGTGCGCTATATTAACAGGGGCAGACACTGTAATTGCTGACAACCCTCAGTTAAACGTGCGCCTTGATACCTTATCGCCGAGTTTATCTGAGCGATTTTCATGGCGAGGCCGCCAACCTTTGCGCGTTGTGATCGACTCACAGAATAGACTAAGTGCAGGTAAGTACCAAATATTTCAAGATGGGCAAGAGACCTTAGTCTATAATGCGAATAACAACGTCAATTTACCCGCTTCGCAAGGCGCTAAGTACTCTCAAAAGCAAGTTGTAACGGTTCAAAATGAAAAACAAAGTTTTGTCGATTTGAACGCGCTATTAAGTGATTTAGATATTATAGGCATAAACCATCTATGGGTTGAAGCAGGTGAAAAACTTACTGGTGCACTATTTGATTTGGGGTTTGTAGATCAGTTAATTCTATATCAGGCACCTAAAATATTAGGTAGTTCGGCAAGAGGTTTGACTGCAGCGACGGCCAAAAGTAGTTTACATCAAGCGATGATAGGCCAAGTGAGTTCGGTAAGTTTACTCGGGTCTGATACCAAAACGGTCATCGAATTTTCACATTAAAAAAGTAAGGTTTACGTAATATGTTTACGGGAATAATAGAAGCGGTTGGGACCATAACAACATTGACCGATCTTGGTGATAACTACAGGTTAGTGGTAAACGCAGGTAAAATGGATATGAGCGATGTACATTTAGGTGACAGTATCGCTAACAGTGGTGTTTGCTTGACAGTTGTTGATAAAGGGCACGATTTTTATGCTGTAGATGTGTCTTCTGAAACCATCAAATTGACAGGCTTTGCAGACTATTCGGTAGGACATAAAGTAAATCTTGAAAAAGCGATGCGTACCGACAGTCGTTTTGGTGGTCATATTGTTAGTGGCCATGTTGATGGCGTGGGTAAAGTTGAAGCTATTAATGAGCACAGCAACTATGTTGAAGTATGGGTAAAAGCGCCTAACGAGCTTGCCAAGTACATCGCCCACAAAGGTTCTATAACTGTAGACGGCGTCAGTTTGACGGTGAATGAAGTCAAAGGCGCGTCTTTTATGCTGTGGTTGATTCCACATACATTGCAAGAAACCGTGATTGGGTATTATAAAATTGGTACTCAGGTAAATCTAGAAGTAGACATAATCGCGCGTTATTTAGAGCGCCTATTGCTTGGCGACAAAGCTGCCGATAGCGATAATGATCCGAACAGCGATATTAGTATGACATTTTTAGCCGAAAATGGTTATTTGAAGTAGTACACACACATACACAGGCAAAACTCACATAATAAAGAGATTTTCATGGCACTAAATAGCACTGCAGAAATTATTGAAGATATTAAGCAAGGCAAAATGGTTATCTTGATGGACGATGAAGACCGGGAAAACGAAGGCGATTTAATTATGGCTGCCGAGCACGTTACGCCCCAAGCTATCAATTTCATGGTGACTCATGCCAGAGGGTTGGTTTGTTTACCGATGACCCAAGATCGCTGTAAGCGATTAAAATTGCCATTGATGGTTGACGATAATGGAGCACAGTTTTCAACAAATTTTACGGTTTCAATTGAAGCAGCACAAGGCGTTACTACTGGAATATCGGCTGCAGATAGGGCCGCAACAATACTAGCCGCTGTGAAAAAAGACGCAGCAAGTGAAGACATAGTGCAGCCGGGTCATATTTTCCCTCTAATCGCAAAAGAGGGCGGCGTGTTAAATAGAGCTGGGCATACTGAAGCCGGCGTCGATTTGGCTCGCTTGGCAGGATGTGAGCCAGCAGCTGTAATTGTGGAAATTTTGAACGCTGATGGTTCAATGGCACGGCGACCAGAGTTAGAAGTATTTGCTAATGAGCATAATATTAAAGTGGGCACCATTGCCGACTTAATTGAATATAGAAACTTTAATGAAACCACCATCGAGAAAGTAGCTACGTGTAAGTTGCCTACCGCTTATGGCGAATTTGATTTAATTACCTATAAAGATGTGATTGATAAGCAAATTCACTATGTACTACAAAAAGGACCTGTTGTCGAAAATAAGCCTACGCTTGTCAGAGTGCATCTGCAAAATAGATTAAGTGACTTACTTGGCTCGACCAGAGCCATAAATCGTTCTATGCCTTTATCAAAAGCAATGCAGCGCATAGCCGAAGAAGGCGGACTTATTGTGGTTTTGGGTAACAAAGAAGATGTCATCTCACAGGTTAAACAGTTTGAAGCTGAAGACAACGACCAAATTGCGAAAGGTAAAACATGGGAAGGCTCTTCTCGAACGGTAGGTGTTGGCAGTCAGATTTTACAAAACTTAGGAATAACCCAGATGCGTTTATTGAGCAAGCCTGTTAAGTATGCAGCGCTGTCTGGTTTTGGCCTTGAAGTAGTGGAATATATCCACGATTAACCCATCCACAATGCGCACATAAATAATCATTTATTAAGGGTTCTTTATGCTATAATTCGCGCCGATTTTTACAGGAGCAGATACAGATGAAAGTAATTGAAGGTAACATTCGCGCAACCGGCAAAAAATTTGCCGTGATAGTCTCTCGTTTCAATAGTTTTGTTGTGGAAAGTCTGCTTGAAGGCGCGCTAGACACGCTAGACCGCCATGGTGAAGTAAATCCAGATGACATTACCGTTATTCGCGTCCCTGGTGCTTACGAGCTTCCTATTGTGGCTAAAAAAGTCGCAGTGTCTGGAAAGTTTGATGCCATTATTGCACTTGGTGCGGTAATACGCGGTGGCACCCCACACTTTGAATTTGTGGCGGGTGAATGCAATAAAGGCTTGGCACAAGTATCGTTAGACGCGACTATTCCACTTGCGTTTGGTGTATTAACCGTCGATACCATTGAACAAGCGATAGAGCGCTCTGGCACTAAAGCGGGCAACAAAGGCGCTGAAGCTGCGCTTAGTTCGCTTGAAATGGTTAATGTGTTAGCGGCTATTGACGAGGCGCTATAGTGAAACCAGCGCATAGAAAACAAGCACGTATACTTGCACTACAAGCTTTGTATGCGTGGTTGATGAGTGGCAATGATATAAAGCAAATAGAGCTTAGTATTGCCACCACCAACGACATGACAAAAGTCGATTTGGCATACATGCAAGATATACTCAATGGCGTCACTGCCGATGTGCAGGCATTGGATAAACTATACAAACCTTATTTGGGACGTTTACCCGAAGAGCTTGACCCTATTGAAAAGTCGATAATGCGCTTAGCCACAGTTGAACTAACCAACCGCCTTGATACACCTTACAAAGTTGTGATAAACGAAGCTATTGAGCTTGCGAAGACGTTTGGTGCCGAAGAGAGCCATAAATTTATAAACGGCGCACTCGACAAAGCAGTTAAAACCCTCAGAAAAGATGAAAGAAGTTAAGATTTGAACGAATTCAGTCTGATTAAAAAGTATTTTGCCGAAAGAAGTTTTGTGCGCAAAGATGTTATTGTGGGTATTGGCGACGATGCCGCCATTACCCAAGTCCCACAAAGCCAAAGTTTAGCAACCACCACCGATACCTTGGTAAACGGTGTTCATTTTCTACCTAATACAAGCGCTCAAGACATTGCTCATAAAGCAATTGCTGTCAATTTAAGTGATTTGGCTGCCATGGGTGCAGAGCCTAGTTGGTTAAGTTTGTCACTTACGCTACCTGACGTTGATGAAGCTTGGTTAAGCGCGTTTAGCGAAAAAGTGGCAGAGTTAACCGAGTACTTCTCGTTGCAACTTATTGGTGGCGACACTGTGAAAGGCCCGCTTTCGATCACGATTACGGCGCAAGGTTTTGTACCGCAAGATAGTATATTGACTCGTGATGGAGCCAAAAACGGAGATTGGATTTTTGTCACCGGCACCCTTGGTGATGCCGGTGCTGGTTTAGATATTCTGCGTAACAAACTAGCGATAGAAGATGTTAGTGCTCGAGACTATTTGGTTAAACGTCATCGTTGTCCTACGCCGCGTGTATTAGCGGGTACTGTGCTCAGGCGTCTAGCAAGCGCATGTATAGACGTTTCGGACGGACTGTTGCAGGACGTTATGCATATCGCCACAGCATCGGGTACAGGCGTAATCATACATTTAGAAAAACTGCCTATTTCTGAAGCATTAGGAAGTTACGTAAAAGATTTACATCAAGCCTTAGACTATGCCACATCTGCTGGTGACGATTACGAATTGTTGTTTACGGTGTCGGAAGAACAAAGAAACAGCGTACAAACGGCCTTAGATAGTTACTCTGTTCAGCATACCTGCATAGGACAAATGACAGGCGCAACGGGTAAATTAGATTTGAAGTTAAACGATGAACCCTTTACCTTATCCTTAGCTAAACCTTTAGGATATGCTCACTTTTGAGCTCATTATGGAAAAATCGTTAAAAGCTAAAGTAAATCTATTGCACCCTGCACACTTCCTAGGCTTTGGCTTTGGATCTGGCTTGTTTCCGCTGATGCCTGGCACAATGGGTTCACTTGCTGCCATACCGTTAATTATAGCAATGAGCTATTTAGCTATAATCCCATATATGATCGTTACACTGATTGTTGCGATAGTGGGTATTTATATTTGCCAAAAAGTGACTGATGATTTAGGCGTTCACGATCATGGTGCAATTGTATGGGACGAAATAGCCGGAATGATGATCGTATTCATTGCTGTGCCTATTAGTTGGCATAGTCTATTAATAGGATTTTTGTTATTTAGATTCTTTGATATCATAAAACCCTGGCCCATTAGCTTCTTAGATAAAAATGTTCATGGTGGTTGGGGCATTATGGTGGACGATTTAGTTGCAGGTGCACTCTCTCTAATTTGTTTGCATTCGATTTATTTTGGTCTGGCTTATTATGAAGTGACGCTGTAAGGGTCTCAGCGTCATTCTTATCACTATTTCTGACACGGTTCTTGCAACTGCACTTATCACTTAAGAAATGCAGTCACAGATGCCACAATGCCTTTACTGTCGATGCCGAGTTCTGCATACATTTCTTGTTGAGTGGCTTGCATGATGAATTCGTCGGGCAACCCAAGCGGTAATACTTGCGCTAAGGTTTTATTAACTTGTAGCGACTCCATAACTGCGCTACCTGCACCGCCCATAATCGCACCGTCTTCAAGTGTAACCAATAAATCGTGCTGCTTAGCCGCCAGCAGAATAGCTTGGCTGTCTAAGGGTTTTACAAAGCGCATGTCTATTACAGTAGCATCGAGCGCTTCAGCGGCGTCTAATGCTTCAGGCAATAGCGTTCCAAAATTTAGAATAGCGACTTTTGCTTTTTTATTTACGGTGTCATTTTTTATCTTGCGCATAATACGGCTTTTACCAAGCTCAATAGCGGTCATTTTAGCTTCAACTTCGAGCCCCATGCCAGCTCCTCTTGGATAGCGAACAGAAGCCGGACGTTTTGCAATATGGCCGGTATATAACATATTTCTGCATTCCACTTCATCGCTAGGCGTCATGACAATCATATTTGGAATACATCGTAAAAAGCTAATATCAAACGCACCTTGGTGAGTAGGGCCATCAGCACCTACCAAGCCCGCACGGTCTATGGCAAACAACACCGGTAGATTCTGCAACGCTACATCGTGAATAAGTTGATCGTATGCGCGCTGTAAAAATGTTGAATATATGGCAACAACGGCATGCTTGTTTTCTTTTGCAAGACCGGCTGCAAGCGTTACGCTGTGCTGCTCGGCAATGGCTACATCGTAGAATTGTTTTGGGTATTGCTGAGAGAACTTAACCATACCAGAGCCTTCTCGCATGGCCGGCGTAATGGCTATTAAGTCAGGATCAACTTTTGCCATATCGCATAGCCAGTCCCCAAAAATTGCTGAAAAAGTTGGATTACCTGGTTTTGAAACAGGAAATTTCTCAGTTGTATGGTCAAATTTTGGTACTGCGTGCCACTTAATAGGATCTTGTTCAGCCTGTTCGTATCCTTTTCCTTTTTTGGTCACAATATGCAAGATTTTGGGTCCTGTCATATTTCTCATATTTGATAGCGTATCAACCAGTGCATCTACATCGTGACCATCTATTGGCCCTATGTAATTAAAGCCTAGTTCTTCAAATATAGTGCCAGGTGCAACCATACCTTTAATATGCTCTTCCGCTTTACTAGCAAACTCTTTTATAGGCGGGACGTTAGATAGAATTTTTTTACCGCTATCGCGAATAGAGTTGAAAAAATTTCCGGTAAGTAAACGCGCCAAATGGCTATTTAGTGCCCCTACATTTTCTGAAATAGACATTTCATTGTCATTAAGCACAACCGTGAGGTCTTTATTAATATCACCGCCATGATTGAGGGCTTCAAAAGCTATGCCTGCGGTAAGTGCGCCATCGCCTATTACCGCAACGACTTTACGGCCCTTATTTTCTTGCTCGGCTGCTATCGCCATGCCCAGGGCGGCACTTATTGAGGTTGATGAATGACCCACAGCAAAGGTGTCATACTCACTTTCTGGCGGCCAAGGGAAAGGATGTAAACCACCTTTTTGGCGGATGGTAGACATACGATCACGCCTGCCGGTCAGTATTTTGTGGGGATAGGCCTGATGTCCTACATCCCAAATAACTCTATCGAAAGGCGTATTGTATACATAGTGAAGGGCTACAGTTAGCTCTACAGTCCCCAATCCTGAAGCAAAATGTCCGCTACTTTTGCTCACGCTGCTTAATAAAAATTGGCGTAGTTCATTTGCAATAACGCGCAGCTTTGCTTTAGGTTGTTGTCTCAGTTCGCTAGGTATATTTACCTTCGCTAAATGGGGGTAATGATTAAGATCAATGCTCATGTATTTCGTATTCTTCTGCTGTTGTTACTTTTATTTAATTTTAAAATGTTCGGGTAACCATAAAATCGGTAAACGTTTCTAATTTTTCGGTATTATACGCCAATGAGCGTAATGCTTGTATCGCCAAATCGTGCTGTTTATTGAGTTCTCGTTTTGCATTTTCTAGACCGAGCAACGATACAAAGGTAGATTTGTTTGCTTCTTGGTCTGAGCCTTGTGGTTTACCTAGGGTTTGGGTGTCGGCGGTAACATCTAAAATATCATCTTGGATTTGAAATGCTAAACCAATATGCTCGGCAAACATTAATAAGATGGTTTCATCTTCTGATGTAATATCCTTACTCAGCAAACAAGGTAAAAGAACACAGACTTTCAAAAGAGCCCCCGTTTTTAGAGCATGTAATTGAGTCAACTGCGTCAGTGATATAAGCTTGTTGGTTGCGGTTAAATCTATACTCTGCCCGCCAACCATACCCGCAGGCCCCGCCGCAGTACTAAGCGCCAGTATTAGCTTATGCTGTTTTAATGTTGCATGTGGGCTCAGTTCTGCACCTGCCAGTATCTGAAAGGCCATACTTTGTAGTGCATCGCCGGCAAGTATGGCGGTTGCTTCGCCAAATTTCACATGACATGTGGGGTTACCACGGCGAAGTTCGTCGTCATCCATCGCCGGTAGGTCGTCGTGTACTAATGAATAGGCGTGTATACATTCAACAGCCAGAGCGACAGGTATGAGCTCCTTGCTATTTATAGTAAGTATTTCACCTACCAAACTTACCAACAGAGGTCGCATGCGCTTTCCGCCATTTAACAATGCATATTCAACCGCGTGTCGCAGTGAGTCATCGACTATGCACTGCTGTTTTACGAAATGCGTAAAATAGTCAGTCATGCGCTGAGTAGTGTGGTCTAGCGTACTTTGTAGAGAAGCCGGAGTCGACATAATATAAGGCTAAATAATCTTATTCAGTAAATTCGGTCAAGGTGTCAGGACTACTATTATCATTGGTGCTGGTCAAAATACTCACTTTCTGTTCAGCATCTTGCAATAGCTTCTGGGTATAGCGAGCTAGTGTAACACCGCGTTCAAACTGCTTTAAGGAAGCTTCTAAAGGAATTTCGCCTCGTTCCATTTCAAGCACAATAGTATCTAATTCGGCCATTGCCTGTTCAAACGATAAATCTTCTAGTTTCATTTAGTTTAACTCTCAATTCTTATGCCGTGAACCTTAACCGACAGGGCATGCAAATTCAATTATTAGGTGAATAAAACAGGTAATTTCTCATAAAGAATGTAAATAAATTGCCGTTAACCAATACACAGAGAAAAAAGTTGGTTTGTAGTAGTGCTTGTTTATACGTGACGGCATTCAAACCAATATCTTATTAAATTTAAGCAAGCGATACATTTTAGCGGGAGCGAATTGTGGATTTAGCAACTATCATCGGTTTTTTTGGCGCAATGGGGTTCGTGGTCATGGCCATGATATTAGGCGGTGATTTAGGCATTTTTTTCAACGTGCCTTCAGTATTAATCGTATTTGGCGGATCGATATTCGTGGTAGTAATGCAATATCCTTTGGCTCAGTTTTTGGGGGCGGGGAAGGTAGCGGGCAAAGCCTTCGCATTTAAAATTCAACCGCCTGAAGCCTTAATTGAAAAAATAGTGGAAATGGCTGATGCAGCGCGTAAAGGTGGTTTTTTAGCACTAGAAGAAGCTGAGATTGATAACACCTTTATGCAAAAGGGTGTCGATATGTTGGTAGATGGACACGATGTAGACGTTGTGCGAGATACTATGGGCAAAGATATTCGAAACACCACTGAGCGCCATGATGCCGGTTCTGTTATTTTCAGGTCACTTGGGGATGTTGCACCTGCAATGGGAATGATAGGCACGCTTATTGGTTTGGTTGCTATGCTCTCGAATATGGATGACCCAAAATCAATCGGTCCTGCTATGGCGGTAGCACTTCTTACGACCATGTATGGGGCTATGCTAGCTAACTTATTCTGTTTACCCATTGCATTTAAATTGCAAGTAAGGTGTGTCGAAGAAAAGCTCAATCAAAGTTTAATACTTGATGGTATTTTAGGCATCGCTGATGGTCAAAATCCGCGCGTTATTGAAGGTGTTTTAAAAGGGTACTTAGCCGAAGGCAAACGCGGCGGTAATAAAGAGGAAGCTGGGTAATGGATGACGAATGCCCAAAATGTCCTCCTAAAGGTCTGCCTGCATGGATGGGAACCTTCGCCGACTTGATGTCTTTGTTAATGTGCTTTTTTGTACTGTTGTTGTCATTTTCTGAAATGGACGTCAAAAAATTCAAACAAATCGCAGGCTCAATGAAGTTTGCGTTTGGCGTGCAAAACAAAATTGAACTAAAGGATATTCCCAAAGGGACTAGCATTGTGGCCTTAGAGTTTAGACCTGGTAAGCCAGATCCAACGCCGATTGAAACAGTCCAACAAGTGACCCAAGAAATTACTAAGCCTATGCTTAACTTTCAAGAAGGCGAAGAAGACTCAGCCGGCGGAAGACAAAAGCAAAAAGGAACATTTAGAGGGGGTCAATCTCCACAAACCGCAAATCAAACCGCTACTGCAGCAGCTACTTCATCAGAAAAAGAACAAATAGAAAAAAGCACTAAAAAAGTAGAGGATTTGTTGCAAAAAGAAATTAAAGACGGCGCCGTAGATGTAGAGAATTTAGGGCAACAGATTGTTATTAGAATACGCGAGAATGGTTCGTTTTCAGCGGGTTCGGCATTTCTTCAGCCGCAGTTTGTTCCGGTTGTTCGTAAACTAGGTGAATTACTTAATGATATTCCAGGGAAGGTAGAAATCACAGGGCATAGTGATAATGTTCAGGTCTCAAACGAGTTGTATCGTTCAAATTGGGATTTGTCTGCGCAGCGTGCTGTAGCCGTTGCAGAAGAGTTAAGAAAAGCCAGAGGTTTCGACGAAAAACGTATGAGGGTGATTGGTAGAGCTGCTACCCAGCCTATTAGCGAAGAAGATACTGAACGTTCAAGGGCACAAAACAGACGTGTAGAAATTGCAATATTACAAGGTGAGCCAAAGTTCTCAGCCCCGGTATCAATAACAGAGCCTAATTAGTATTAGGCCCTCTTGTTTGCAAAGCGCAGTTTACCGAGCATATATTAAACGTATTATATATCGCTTAGCCTCTTGAAAGGGTATCTCTGTGCTGAGGTTTACGCATTACCAATTGCAGTGTGCTGATCGCGCGCTCTAAAAAACCGCCCTCACAATAATTTAAATAATACTGCCACATTCTCATAAAGCGATCATCGTATCCATCTTCTGCCAACGCTTGTTTTTGCATCATAAAAGCAACAAACCAGTCTTGTAGCGTTTGCGCATAGTCTAGGCCAATGTCTTGAATATCGGCTATCGACAAATCGGTATCATTTTTTAAATGCTTGTTAATGATCATTTGTGAAGGTAAATAACCACCTGGGAATATATACTTTTGAATGAAATCTACACTGTTAGAATAACTCGCGTGACGCCTGTCGTCGATGGTAATAGACTGTAATAACATTAAGCCATTGGGCTTGAGTAACGAAGAGCATTTATTAAAGAAAGTGGTTAAATAGCGCTTTCCGACAGCTTCAATCATTTCAATAGATACTAGCTTGTCGTATTCACCGTCAAGGAGACGATAATCTTTTTTCAGCAAAGTGATTTTGTCGCCTAAACCTTCCTTGTCTATCCACTGCTGTGCATAGGCATGTTGCTCTTCTGATATGGTAGTAGTGGTTACTTTACAACCATAATGCTTTGCAGCATGAATGGCTAAACCTCCCCAACCCGTGCCTATTTCAATCAAATGGTCGGTTTCTTTAAGCTGAAGCTTTTCACAAATAGTGTGCAGTTTGTGTTGCTGGGCTTGTGCTAAGCTCGCGTTAGAATCGGGATATATTGCAGCGGAGTACATCATAGAGCGATCTAAAAATTTACTATATAGCTTATTACCTAAATCGTAGTGTGCAGATATATTCCTTTTTGCCTGGTCAGCCGAGTTACGATTGGCAAAATGACTTATTTTAAGCGCTGGCATAGTAATCCATTTAAAGCGCTTTTCCCATTCATCTAGCATAGGTAAATTACGCGCAAAAATACGAATTACATTCGTTAGGTTAGGAGTATCCCAAAGGTTATCCGAGAATGTTTCGCCCGACGCGATACTGCCTCCAAATAAAAGTTTAGGGTAGGCGCTGGCATCTAAAATGTTCACCTGGGCATGGAGGTCGTGCTCTTTGTGGCCAAATTGTCCAACTACTTGACCGTTTTCGGTCATAGTCATATATCCGTACGGTAAACGCTTTAAAACACCTAAAAACATAGACCGACACGCTTTTTCCCAAACGCTCGGTGATATGGTGTTTTGCATAGTTTGTTCAGCTTGTGACATCTACTTATTCCTGTACATTAAGAGTGCGTATAAATGGGTACGCGTTTTAAAAATAGTTTTACGGCTTGCCAATAAATTCCCACTACTGTTTTAATCGTCATACTAGGGATAGAAAAAATTGACGAACGAAGAGTAGCGGACGTAAGCGGTTTTTTGTGCATGTCTATTGCTGCTTCAAAATGCTTCGTTTCTTTATAGCAACTTAAATGCAGCTTTAGATTGCTACTCGGTTGTTGAATTTGCCATTTGTATTGCATATCCATAGGATTAAATGGCGATACATGAAAGGCTTTGTCGCAATTACTTTGCTTTTTAAGATCAACTAAATAGTAGTGACGCTTATTCCAAGGTGTATTACTCACTTCAGCAAGCATATGAGTAAATTCGTCCTGAGCATTGCGTAAATAAAAGAAGTTAACAGGGCTAAAATATAAGCCAAATGTTCTTACTTGCCCCAGCATATATACATTGCCTGAAATAGTGTCGTCGCTTAGCGCATTCATTTTTTCAAGTACGGCAGTTTCTAAATCGGTATTCGGATCGCCTAAATAATCTTCACGCTTAAAGTTAACAACAGACAAGCCAGATTTATTTGCACTGAAGCCAAAAACACTTGTTGCCAGTAAGTCGACTTCTTTTAGCTTTAGCCAAAATAAATAAATACTATAATCGAACTTATGAACCTTAGGTACTGAACGAGTGTGAAACACCTTGCCCGTATAAATCCCACTTTCTATTGTTGTAAGCGAGTCATTAGTCATAAACTGCAGCCAAAACGCTTTGCGACATCAAGTGCGCTTCTAACGCCATCTTCATGAAAACCGTTGTACCAATAAGCGCCACAAAAATGTAAGTTATGTTGCCCACATATTAGCTTGCGCTTTTGCTGTGCAGCTACCATTTTGGAACTGAATTGAGGATGCGCATAACTATAGCGACCAAGTATTTTACTCGGGTCGATTTCTTGGGTGTTATTTAAGGTTACGCAAAACGTTGTATCGCTCTCAATACATTGCAAAATATTCATGTTGTAAGTAACGCTTGCAGGAGATTGAGTCTCGTTTTCAGCGCCTCTTATCAAATAATTCCAACTTGCCCAAGCCAACGGCCGTTTCGGTAATTGAGAAATGTCTGTGTGCATTACCACATCGTTATCAGAATAAGGAATAGCGCCAAGAATATCGGATAAATCCTGACCGTGCTGCTGTTCGAAACTGGATAAGTCGAGCATTTTTAGTGCTTGGTCACTATGACAAGCAAACACAATTTGGTCGAACACTGCTGTGTTACCGTTGCTAGTAACTTCATAGCCTTCATTTGTTTTTCGCACCAATTGCACTGGGCTACTCAAAGAAATCTTTTCTTTATAACTTTCGGTTAGCGGGCCGACATATTGGTTAGAGCCGCCTATAAGTGTATACCACTGAGGTCTGTTGGTAATGTTTAACAAACCATGGTTATTAAAAAAGTTCAAAAAGAATGATAATGGAAAATTAGCAGAGGCTTCTAAACTTGTAGACCAGATGGCAGCACACATTGGTAATATGTAGTTGTCAGTAAAGGCTTTACTCAAGTTATGTTGATCAATAAACTCGATAAGGCTTATGTTATAAGTGTCGTTTTTGGCTTCAATATGCGCTTTACAAACCTTATTGAATTTCACAATGTCGAGTACTAACCTGATGAAGCTAGGCGAAAAAATGTTGCGACGCTGAGCAAATAAACTATTGAGAGTGTTACCGTTATACTCTAGCCCACTGTCTTTGTTTTTTACACTAAAGCTCATCTCTGTTGCCTGAGTCGGTACGCCTAAGGTTTTCATGAGTTTTATAAAGTTTGGATAAGTCCATTCATTGTAAACAATAAACCCAGTGTCTATGCTGTACTTATGGCCAGACACTTCTACTTCTTTAGTCGCCGTATGACCGCCAATGTAATCGTTGGCTTCGTAAACCGTTATGTCAGCTTTTTCGTTAATCAAGTATGCGCTAGTCATACCGGCTATGCCTGTGCCAATAATGGCCACTCGTTGTGTCATGAATTAGCCTGCTTGCTAGATTTTTTATCTGATGAAGACGAACGTGCTAATGAACCATGCATGTTGATACAAATTCTGCGTTGCAAGGCTTCAGGCAATAAGTTTAGAACTCGCATAATGACCCCAAAGCGGCGCGGGAAATATACACTCGATTTATCGCTTTGAATACCTTTCAGCATATATTTGGCCGCTTGGTCTGAAGTAATGGCCATAGGCATTGGGAAATCATTTTTTTCAGTGAGTGGCGTTTTAACAAAGCCCGGAGACATACTTTGTACCGCTATACCTTTGCCTTTAAGATCAACTTCAAAACTCTTACAGGCATAGTGCAGGGCTGCTTTACTCGCACCATACGCCTGGCTGCGTGTAAATGGCAGTAGTCTTGCCATACTGTCGACAAAAACAAGTTTATTGCCTTTTTCTAAATTAGGGATTAACGCGCTTGCCACATTGATGGCACCAAATACGTTAATGTTAAAAACGCGTCTGAACATATCAGGTTCCATATGATTTACATCAACATATTCGCAAGTACCAGCATTAAGAACAGCAATGTCGCATTTGATTCCTGCAAGAGCATTTTGTGTTGCAGTCTCATCGCTTGCATCAAATTGCAGCACCGTTACATTATCGTGGCTTGACAATTCCTTGAGTTTGTCTTGGTTACGGCCACAAGCAATTACCTTATGGCCGTTTAGTGAAGCTTCTTTTGCTAGTGCTTCGCCAAGGCCAGATGTTGCTCCGGTTATTAATATGGTCGCCATTACGCCATGCTCCTTCTTATTCTCTTGATTATACTGCCTAGCAATGGGATATTTTCGTATACCATCTGCCCTAAATCATAGTAATCTCTGTGGAATGTTATTTTGTTGTTTCGTACCGTTAACATAGTAATACCGTCTACCCTGATCGGTTTACCATGTTTCATTTTTGCCGTTTTATATTCCATGGTCCAATTTACTATGCAGTTAACTGCTTGCTGACCGTTATCGTCTGCTTGTTGATTGTGAATAACAAACTGACAGTATTTTGCATTTTGCAAAAGTTTCGTAAAGTACTTTTCAATCGCAGGTAATCCAGTGTGTTGGGCAATGGGATCTATAAATAAAACATCATCGCTATAGATTGATGATAACTCATCTATTTTCATACTGGCTAAATTGGTGTAAAACGACGAAAACTCTTTTAAAACTTCCATAAAACTAAATACACACTTTTTGTATTGATATATTATCATTTACGCCCCTGTCTTTTATGAGATCAGTTAATTAACTTTTTTTAATCGTCGCTAATTGAAGCCCCTTAATTCTATAAAGATGTAATCTTTTTAGGGCTGGTATAAGTAACTAACTCTGTATGCAAAAAAAATTAAATTTATTCAGACCTTTAAAAATAGTTAATAAAAATGAAACTTCCTCTTTTTCCGTTATCTTCACACATTCTGCCCGCAGGCAGAATGGCCTTACGCATCTTTGAACCGCGCTACATACGTATGATAAAACAGTCTTGCGCTGATGATACAGGTTTTGTTATATGTATGGTAAACAGCAATGGTGACGTTGGGACCAACAGCCACATTTATCCCATTGGTACAGTTTGTAAGGTTATTGACTTTGATGTACTTGAAGATGGCCTTTTGGGTGTAACAGTCGAAGGCATAGATTCAGTTACTGTTGGTAATACAGTAACTGAGCACGACGAGCTACGCATTGGTGAATGTGAATCAAACCCTAAGTGGATTTGCGAAACGAGCATAGAAGAGTTGCATCCGATAGACATCCGTTTACAAGAGATATTTGAGAGATATCCTGATGTGAGTTCACTTTATTCGCAAACTTCATTTAGCGATCCTATGTGGGTTATCAATCGCTGGATTGAGCTGCTGCCGGTGGGCGCTGAGCAAAAACAATATTTTTTAACTCAACAAGACTGTACAAAAGTCCTTAATTATCTATCTCAATTAATTGAGTAGTGTAGATTTCAGTTCGAACAAAAGTTATATAATTAACTAATTGCTCGGAAAAACCTTACGTTACATTAACTTTATTTAACTAGTTTAATAAATAACATTGTCTATACTCGACCCATAATAAATAAAACGACGAAAAGGTAGAGAATACATGTTAATTGGAATCCCTGTAGACCAGCAACGTAATGAAACTCGTCACCCGAAAGATTGTTCAGTGGAAATGTCAGGTTATTTAGATACCGTGGCAAAGCAGCGTTGCAAAGTATCGTTTTCAAAAATATTTAGTTATTTCGCACCTCGCCTGCGCTCATATGCCTTAAAACAAATGGGCAACGAAGCCATAGCGATGGAACTGGTTCAAGACACAATGTCAAACGTGTGGCAAAAAGCGCATTTATTTAATTCTGAGAAAGGATCGCCATCTACGTGGATTTTTACTATAGCTCGGAATATCCGTTTTGATATGTTGCGTAAACTGCAAAACAGAAAAGAAGATGTATGTTCAGACGATTTATGGCCAGTACTATGCGAACAAACAGCTGACACTAAAATTGCACCACTAGACGAGCAAATTACGTTAGAGCAGGTAGGCCAATATTTTAATGCTTTACCTGCTAAACAACAGCGTGTTATAGAAGCAATATACATAGACGGTAAATCTCAGCAAGAAGTAGCAGACGAATTAGAAATACCCCTAGGCACCGTTAAATCTAGAACACGTCTAGCGTTACAGCGTTTAAAGGACATGTTAAAGGAACATGATTAAGTTTCACCCAAATGACAGTACATTAACGAGTTTTGTGGAAGGTATACTACCTTCCACAGAGGCTCTTTTGGTGTCTGCTCATTGTGATATGTGTACCGCCTGCCTAGATAAAACACGGACATTTACCGACTCGATAGCCTCTCGAGTCTTTTGTGATGGCGACACAAACACAAATATCTTGCGTGAGTACGTGAGTATGTTCGAGTCAATTACCCACGATAGAACTCTGTTAGACGCCAGTTTCATTAGTGAGAATAATAGGTCTATTGAAGTTGAAGGAAGAGAATTTATATTACCTGCGACTTTATCTCGGTTTGCTGACAGAATTGGTGAATGGTCTTGTTTAGTCGGTAAGTTGTGGCAAGCTCCTGTAGATATAGGTGGTGGTTGTTTAGCACAATTCATTTACATGGAGAAGGGCGGCAGTGTTCCAGAGCATACCCATAGAGGTAATGAACTAACACTAGTTATTAATGGTAGGTTTGCAGACGGAACAAGGCACTATCAAAGCGGCGATTTTATCGCGCTTAATCATGAACACACACATACTCCATGTTCCGATGCATACGAAGGATGTTTGGTTCTCACTATCCTCGATAAACCCTTACATTTCACGTCGGGTTGGGCCAAACTTATAAATCCTTTAAGCCAATTGTACTTTAAAGCAAATACTAACTTATAAATTTGCCACACAATCATCCCAATAAAAAAGACGCAATATAGCGTCTTTTTTATTGGGATGATTGTGTATTGAAGATTTATTAATACTTCAATTATGTATGTTGCGGCTTATTGAATAAATTCGCTTTGTGGATAATTCAATCTGAGTGTTTTTACCGCATTATTTTTCAATTCGTCTAGACCAAGTTCATTATAACTCGATACCATTATTTCTAGCGCTGGCTGCACTTGTTCAGTATCAGCAAAATACTCAAGCACATATCTTCCTCTGTTCGCTGCTGCTACCCATGCTTCTCTACGCATGTAAAATCTAGCGACTTCAATTTCATACTTGGCTAATCTGTTTTTAATATGCAACATACGTTGCTTGCCATCAGCTGCATATTTTGAGTCTGGATGTTTTTCAATGAGCCGCCTGAAGTCTTCAAATGCTTCTTTGGATTTTGAGGGGTCTCGGTCAGAGCGGTCTACATTAAAAATAGCTTGAAACAGGTTAGCGTCTTGCTCCATGTTTGTTACACCACGCATGTAAATAGCATACTCTACATCCGAATGATTTGGATTAAGGCGTATGAATCTATCAATAGTGGCTAATGTTTGTTCTACATCACCCGTTTTATAATATGAATAGATTAAATCGAGTTGTACCTGATGCGACAGCGGGCCAAATGGGAATTTTGAATCAATGCTACTTAATATTTGAGCAGCAGCAGAAAAATTACCTATATCCATGCTTCTTTTTGCTTCTTTATACAAGGCGCTAGCACCTTGATTTTGTATCATTTCACGTTGTTCATCTTCTACGCTAGAGCATGCCGTTAGGGAAAGAGCAACCAATATTGCGATTACTGCAGTGAACAAATTTTTGCGCTTTATCATGTTTTCGAATTACTCATTTAATGTTGTTTAATGTACTGCGTGACAGGTATTTTATGTTCTGTTCGCTGTCTTTTATGTTATCGGTTAAGCAATTGTGCAAAAGGCTTGGTATACTCCGCGTCAATTTCTACTAATGATCCTGTTTATGAGTCAACAAGTCAATTTAATATCGTTAAACGCTATAGTGCCCGATGATCACTATGATACCAGACTAGACCAATCTATTGCGCGTTTGTTCCCTGAATATTCGCGTTCTAGGCTAAAAGAATGGATTTTAGCGGGTAGTGTGACAATTAACACCGAAGTGATCCTAACCCCGAGGTTAAAGCTCAAAGGTGGCGAAGAAATTGTTATTTCTGCTGAGCAAGAAGTACAAGTATTTAATGAAGCCCAAGAAATAGCCTTAAATATCGTATATGAAGATGACGATATATTGGTCATTAATAAGCCTACAGATTTCGTTGTGCATCCTGGCGCTGGTAATCCCTCAGGTACTATCTTAAACGCATTGTTAAATCATTTTCCTGAAATTGAACAAGTGCCTCGTGCAGGTATTGTTCATCGACTAGATAAAGACACTACAGGCTTAATGGTAGTAGCGAAGACCTTGAGTGCGCAAACTAGCCTTGTTAATCAATTACAAGAGCGGGAGATGGGTCGTGAATATGAAGCTGTGGTGCTTGGCAATATGATTGCCGGTGGTACGGTCGATGCCAACATCGGTCGTCATCAAACAAAGCGCACGCTAATGGGGGTGCGGGAGTCAGGCAAACCTGCTGTTACTCATTATAGAGTGAAAAATAAATTTCGGGCACATACCCATTTACGTTTAAAACTCGAAACTGGGCGTACCCATCAAATTAGGGTTCATATGACGCATATTAATCACCCAATTGTGGGAGATATTCAGTATGGCGGTAGGCCTAGGTTGCCAAAACATGCAAGCGCAGAATTTATTGCGATGTTGAGAGGATTTAAACGCCAAGCATTACATGCAGCTCAATTGAGTTTAACGCATCCCACTACTGGTGAACCGATGACATGGAATGCACCTCTTCCAGACGATTTTGAGGCGCTGTTAGTGCAAATGCGAAATGATTTGGCACTTCATGATATGCCTGACCAGTGGTAATAGTGTAAGGTGTTATTTCTACCAGAAGTGTCTTTGGCTCAAAATGTCTTTTGTTTTACCACAAGTGTGCACGGCGGTGTTAGCAACGGTGCTTATAAATCGTTCAATTTGGCTATGCATGTTGGCGACAATGAGCATCGCGTGGCAACTAATCGACAACTACTTAATGCCATTATTAAGCAACAAGTAGTTAATAGAACGTCGCTTGATGAGGTGCAAGCTTTAGCGCCTATTAAGTGGCTGAATCAACAGCATTCCAAAGTTGTTGGTGATTACTCCGAAGTGAACGTACCTGCTGGGGCCGAAATTAATCATATTGAAGATGCTGTTTGCGATGGCATTTATACTAATGTTACGAATACACCATTGGCGGTTATGACTGCCGATTGTTTACCGATTGTTATTGCGTGCACTGAAACCGGTCAAGTGGCGGTTATTCATGCAGGTTGGCGAGGTTTACTCAAGGGTATATTGAGTACCGCAGTTGCTACGTTTAGCAATAAGCACTCCCTTAATGTATGGATTGGCCCGAGTATATCGAAAGCTCACTTTCAAATTTCGCATGATACTGTAGGGCAGTTTGCTGATTATAACGACGCGGTTTCAAGTGAAAATGAAACGGGCAAGTACTTGGTAGATTTAGCAGAAATAGCGCAAAAAAAATTATTAGATTTGGGTGTGCTAGCAATACAAAAATCATCGGTATGCACGTATTCAAGCGAACATTGCTTTTCACATCGCAGGGCAACTCATGAAGGTTTATCGCAGACAGGCCGTATGGCAACGGTAGTATTGCGCGTTTAGTTGTCCACTAATATTTATTCGAGATCAACAATACCATCATAAATACAGTCAAATAAATAGCATAGTCACTTGAAATTTTATTTCCTAATACCCATAAATTAGGTAAGAAAATATCGGAGGCCTCACTATGCGTTTAGATAAATTTACCAGTAAATTCCAAATTGCTATCTCAGATGCGCAATCGCTTGCGCTTGGTCGTGACAATCAATATATCGAGCCTATTCATTTGATGTCGGCCATGCTTAATCAGCAAGGTACGGGTATTAGAGCACTACTTGAACATACCGGCATAAACCTGAATAGTTTGCGCTCCTCGTTAAATGAAAGTGTTGATAAATTACCTAAAATACAGGGAGCAGAGGCCGACGTTCAGTTAGGGCGCGACACTATTCGCCTTTTAAATATGTGCGATAAAATAGCGCAGCAACGAAAAGATGACTTTATTACCTCTGAAATTTTTGTATTGGCTGCGGTTGATGACACCGGCGGGTTAGGACAACTGCTTACCAAACTGGGGCTAACAAAAAAGAAAGTTGAGCAGGCGATTGACCACGTTAGAAATGGTCAAAAAGTCACCGATCAAAACGCAGAAGACGTGCGTCAAGCACTTGAAAAGTACACTGCTGACCTAACCGAACGAGCTGAACAAGGCAAGCTTGACCCTGTAATAGGTCGTGATGATGAAATTCGCCGAACTATACAGGTATTGCAAAGAAGAACAAAAAACAACCCCGTTCTAATTGGCGAGCCTGGTGTTGGTAAAACGGCGATTGCCGAGGGACTTGCCCAGCGTATTATTAATGGTGAAGTGCCAGAAGGTCTAAAAAACAAACGTGTATTATCACTCGATATGGGTTCTTTATTGGCAGGCGCAAAATATCGAGGTGAGTTTGAAGAGCGACTCAAGTCAGTGCTCAATGAGCTTTCTAAAGAAGAAGGCCGAATAATTCTATTCATTGACGAATTACACACTATGGTTGGCGCGGGAAAAGGTGAAGGCGCTATGGATGCGGGGAACATGTTAAAGCCCGCGTTGGCAAGAGGTGAGTTACATTGTGTTGGCGCAACAACCCTTGATGAGTACCGAAAATATATTGAAAAAGATGCAGCCCTTGAAAGACGTTTTCAAAAGGTACTTGTAGAGCAGCCGTCGGTGGAAGATACCATTGCTATTTTACGTGGGTTAAAAGAACGTTATGAACTTCATCATGCCGTTGATATTACCGATCCAGCAATAGTTGCCGCAGCAAGTTTATCAAATCGATATATTAGTGACAGGCAACTGCCCGACAAAGCTATTGATTTAATCGACGAAGCCGCATCAAGTATCCGTATGCAAATCGACTCTAAACCAGAAGAAATGGATAAGCTAGAAAGAAGAATTATACAGCTTAAATTGGAAGAGCAGGCATTAGCTAAAGAAACTGATACCGCTAGCCATAAGCGTTTGGAAATTATTGAACTAGAAAGAGAGCAGGCCGAAATTAAATATGGTGAGCTTGAGCAAGTGTGGAACAAAGAAAAAGATGCCATGCAAGGTACTCAGGGAATTAAAGCAGATCTAGAACAAGCTAAACTTGATTTAGAGATTGCGCGCAGAGCATCAGATTTGAGCCGTATGTCTGAATTACAGTATGGGAAGATCCCTGCGCTCGAGCAAAAGCTAGAAAAAGCCGCTGAAAACGAAACTTCAGACAACACTTTGCTAAAAAATAAAGTCACCGAAGTCGAGATAGCCGATGTACTGTCTAGATGGACCGGTATTCCGGTTAGTAAAATGTTAGACGGTGAAAAAGACAAGCTCATCAATATGGAAGCGGTAATAGGCAAACAGGTCATTGGTCAACATGAAGCCGTTAAAGCGGTTTCTAATGCCATTAGGCGTTCACGGGCTGGACTTTCAGATCCAGACAAGCCAATGGGATCGTTTTTGTTTCTAGGCCCAACAGGTGTGGGGAAAACTGAGTTATGTAAAGCATTGGCAAACTTCATGTTCGATACCCAAGACGCGATGGTGCGAATCGATATGTCTGAGTTTATGGAAAAACACTCCGTGTCTCGACTCGTAGGTGCACCGCCAGGTTACGTGGGTTATGAGGAGGGAGGCTATTTAACCGAAGCTGTAAGAAGAAAGCCGTATTCTGTTATATTGCTTGATGAGGTTGAAAAGGCGCATCCTGATGTATTTAATATATTGCTACAAGTGTTGGATGACGGTCGTTTAACCGATGGGCATGGGCGCACAGTAAACTTCAAAAACACGGTTATTATTATGACCTCAAATTTAGGCTCAGATATAATTCAAGCGCAAAGTGGCGAAGAAAATTATGCGCAAATGAAAGATAGCGTAATGCAGGTCGTTGGTACGCACTTTAGACCAGAATTTATTAACCGGGTTGACGATATTGTCGTCTTTCATCCTCTAGGAATGGATGAAATTAAATCAATTGCTAAAATCCAGCTCGCGTCCTTACGCACGCGACTACATGAGATGGGTTATAAACTTGATGTATCAGCTAGCGCATTGAATAAGCTTGCTGAGTCGGGTTTTGATCCAATATACGGTGCTAGACCATTAAAACGGGCTATTCAAGTCAAAATTGAAAACCCGCTTGCACAGGCCTTACTTGAAGATAGTTTGGTCAGCAAAGATACGGTAAGCATAGATTGTGATGAGCAAGGGGTGTTTAAAATTATGTAGCTAAGCAAATCTAGATAAGTAAAGTGAGTTGGGCTGCTTATCACGGTATTTGTGCATACTTAGTAATACAAGCAAAAAGGTGTGTATTACTAGTTTGATATTTTGATATACTATTTAGCTCACAACTCGGAGCTTTTATGACAAAACCAAAACCACGCGGTATTTATTTGCTGCCAAATTTACTGACTACAGCGGGTCTTTTTTCTGGATTTTATGCTGTTGTAATGTCCATGAATGGTCAGTTCGAAAATGCAGCAATTGCAATATTCGTAGCAATGATATTCGATGGTTTAGATGGAAGGGTCGCCAGAATAACTAATACCCAATCAGATTTCGGCGCTGAATACGACTCCATGGCGGATATGGTCTCATTTGGTGTAGCGCCGGCGCTTGTAGCATACAATTTTGGTTTGAGTGAGCTTGGAAAGTTTGGTTGGCTCGCAGCATTTATATATGTAGCATGCGCAGCCTTGCGTTTAGCTCGATTTAACACTCAAGTTGGTACCGCTGACAATAGCTATTTTCAAGGCCTAGCAAGTCCGGCAGCGGCAGCGCTAGTGTCTGGAATGGTTTGGGTGAGCATAGACTACGATATAAGTGGTCATGACTACGGTATTATTGTTGCGATAATTACAGGTATATCTGGTTTGCTTATGGTGAGTAACTTTAAGTATAACTCGTTTAAAGAAGTCGATTGGCATGGAAAAGTACCGTTTGTTGCCTTACTAATTATTATGATGGTTTTTACCATTGTTGCCACGGCACCTTCATTAGTGCTATTTATTGTATTTATTCTTTACACTATAGCAGGGCCGATTAATACCTTTAGAACCGTAGATAAGGTGACATTAGAGGATGTTGTTGGTGAAGCTGAAGAAGACGCTGATTTTATAAATGAAACTGGCGATGACAGTTTTAATAGTGGTGATACGCCTCCAGATAACGATCTTCCGCCCAAAAATTAAGCAGTAAGCACTAAAAACACGTATTTTTACAAATATTTGTTGACCACTATTTTTAAGTATGTAGAATGCGCCCTCGCTTCGGGGAGTAGTGGTTAAGCTTTGAATGTAAAGGCAAAATCGACTGACTGAAGTGTCAAGGTTTGAGCGTCATTTCGATGACGCAGTTTGTGAAAATGAAAGGCGTATTTGTAACAACAACTACTGCAAATAAATTCATAAAAAGTCTTGACAAAATTTGCGAGTGACGTAGTATTCGCATCCCGCTTGAGGAGAGGCCTAGTCTCA
>CAXMOM010000026.1:0-3972 GCA_964195425.1 Acidiferrobacterales bacterium | reverse complement strand
AGCATCTTCAATGAAGTCAGTCACAAGGTCCCGGCCCATTACTTCCTGCTTATTAAAGCCAGTAATCTTTTCTGCCTGCTGGTTCCACTCATTGACCTTTCCTTGCGCATCTATGCCGAAGATCGGGGCGTTTGCGGTATCAAGCAACTGCGCAAGTTCTGTAGAAATTCTCTCCTGCTCGGAAAGTACCGTATTCAGGTTTTTCGACATTTCATTAAATGCATGCGCTACGTCTGAAATTTCATCATTACTGGATATCGGTATTTGATGACCAGGGCCAGAAAAAGTAATTATGTTTGAAGCGTGTTTGAGTGTTAAAAGTTGTTTTGTTAGGTAGGTGCCGAGCGCAGACGAAAATAAAGCAACTAGAATAATTTCAAGGCTGGCAATACTACCAATCCATATTCTAGCCTTTACTAAAACTGCTTCTATTGCGCTAGTTGAAAGTCCCATTTCAAAAAAACCATAGGTTACTCCGGCTTCAGTAATTGTTGTACGAATGTCATAAATTCCATCGTTAACTTCAGCAAGTGATTTGTCCTGATGACGTGGCTGGCTGAGGAATGATTCATTGCCACCTTGAGCAAGAATGATTTCGTTGCTAACTATACGGGCGTAGACAATGTCTGGGTTAGACATGATTTCTTCAACAAAACTTTCGAGCGTTGCTAAATCCATGGATAATACAGCATCTTTAATGGCATTTTTAAACAGGCGTGATGTAGTATCGGCGTGTTCTTGTAACTGCTCTTCATTTGAATCACGAAGAAAATCAAGGGCACTAAAAACCAATATTACTAATAATATTGATTCTATTAATGCGATGCCGAGAATTGTTTTTAACTTAAAAGTCAAAACAATAAGTCTAGTCAGACGTTATCAAACTTAAGTCAAGTGAGCGAACATCGTCCCATTCCTCGTCTTGGCCTATCTCAAAGCCTGTAATTTTTATTGCCCTAAGTAACTTTTTGCCATTTGGATTGTGCGCCATTCCTATTAACGCTTTTTGTATTTTTTCAACTGTGCTGTTTTTTACTCGGGGGTGAGATGCAATTGCATGAGGCGTGTAACCTTTTGATGTCCATAACACTTTTAGCTGTTCTCGAATGTTGGGCGCTGCATTATTAAACGTTCTAATAATTCCACCACCAGCGGGGAATACTCCCTTTGCAACGTTAAGATATACAGAGTCATGTGATGATACATATTTTGGCGTAAACGTGACGCCATTTTGAATAAGAGCAGAGCGGGTGAGAATACTGGCAGCGAAGGCTGCGGGTGCTGGGAATGCTAGCGTACTTTGATTTAGATCTTTGAGTTCAAAAATTCCGCTATCTTTACGCACGACAAAGATTCCCTTGATGAGTTTATCTCGTGCTTTACTTAATGCTATATACCCCGGCGCTTTGCTAAATACGACATAGTGATATGGGTTCATATAGGCAAGATCATATTGACCCTTAGCAAGCCTCTTTTCAAAAATAGGAATATTTGGTGCTGTTTCAAAGTGTATTTTCACTTTGGTTTCTTTTTCCAGATATTCAAAAATGGGACCCCATAATTGAGCCAATTTACTCGCAGACTGTTGGGGTACAATACCAAAACTTAATGACTCTTGCGCATTAACGGTATGGGAAATGCTCATTAATAAAAGTATCAGAATAATATTTTTCAATGGTTTCTCCTAGTTTATATTTTTTAAAACATTGGATCTAAACTGCTTATACCATATTAAGGGCTGAGAATTATGTTGGAAGCGTCCAGTTTTCGTGCAAAATTGTGTAAGCTCACCCGAATCTGCAGTTAATTGAGGGCATGAAAGCCACCAACAGACATTTAGAATAAAGCAAAGAAAATTGCGTCGGTTACTTTTAACCAAGTTATTTAAGTTCCGTAGGATTAGTCTTTTAAAAAGTCACAAAAAAACAACCGCTTTAAGGGGGTCCTTGAGTTAAAAAACAGGCCTCATAAGAGCCTGAATGAATTAAAACATCACAAAATATTGACTAGCAATACTACACAAAGATTCAGAATGAAACACATTTCTATTCCTAACTCTTTCGCCTTATAGATTGCAGCATCCGCATATTCAAATTACTTCAAAACTGCTAACAGTCCTGAGGCAATACTGATGCTGAATGAAACCACTGTAGGATTACCGAATAAATAAATGAGATTGCATAATGATTCCATCAGCTCTGTTGATATAGTTCGGAGTACACCAAGACCAAGATTACTTTCAACCAATACTGTTCACCACTCTCATGGCCTAATCTATCATTTACTTGCTTGAACCCTTTCGGAGCTTTCATTAACGAGGCATTTGGTCAGTCCATTGCGGATCTCGCCTTGATTGTTATTGCTTTGCCTCCAACACTAAACTGACTATTTCTAACAGGTATTCAACATCCAGTGGTTTTTTCAAAAAAGGATATAAAGCGAGATCAATGCCATTTTTTTCAACTCCGGGGCGTGCATGTCCTGACATGACGATAAACTTTATGGTTTGCCTAGGCTTTGTTTCAAGGGTCTTGATCAAGTCAGCTCCCGTTAACCCTGGCATCTTTAAATCTGTCAGTATAAGAGTAATTTCAGGCGTGGTTTTGACGATGTTAAGGGCTGCCTCTACGTTGCTTGCGACCAAACAGTCGTAACCGACATCGGTTAACGTTTCTGACACTTCTTCTAGAATGATTTCTTCGTCATCAACAATAAGGATTTTAGTTAAAATAGCCCTTCTCCTTTCAGTAACTAATACCAAAACGAACCATCAATATTAACGAACAATCGGCAGAGTGATTGTGAATCGAGCACCATCACGGATATTTTCAGCGACAATGACACCGTGCATATCACTCACAATACCGTAACTGACAGACAGTCCTAAGCCCGTACCTTTACCCATTTTCTTTGTGGTGTAAAACGGCTCAAAGATACGAGAAATTACCTTTTCAGAAATACCTCCACCAGTATCCTCAGATGTAATATGGACGTTTTCTGCGTCTTCATATACCCGTAATGTAACCGTTGTCACCCCATCACTTTCTGCCATTGCATCTCTGGCATTGGTGAGAAGGTTTAATATTACTTGTTCCATTTGAATAGTGTGTCCCAAAATAAATGAACAGTCTTCGGGAAGCTCGATCACAATCTCAATTCCAGCTAATCGAAATTGTTCTCCCATCAAATCAAGCGCATTCGTAACCACATTTCGAGGGTCAATGGGTTCTGGAGGTTCCGTAGCTTCACGCCCAAACATTCTCATGTGATCAATGATTGCAGCTGCACGTGCCGTCTGCTCCTCAATACGCTGCAGTTTATCGTTCAAGTATATGGTGTTAATAGTACCTTTTGAGATCTTTCGTCGGCTATTGCCTGCCGCCATGCGAATGATGTTCAGTGGTTGGTTTAATTCATGCGCGACAGATGTTGCCATTTCTCCGAGTGTGGCTAGTTTGGATGCCTGAATAATTTGAGCAGAGGCTTCTTTGCGCTCTATTTCCTGTTCGATTCGCACTTGATTGAGTTCTGTAATATCCTGACCTACGCCAACCACACCGATGATCTTGCCAGATGCATCGCGTCGGGTCGTTGAATTCAGCAGAACATCAACACGATCTCCTGTTTTAGTGAACAACGGGAATTCATAGTTGGCGGTTTCTTCGCCTTGAAGTGCTTTTGCCAGAACTTCGCCTACCGAAATCTTATAAGCATCCTCAATAAAGTCAGCCACAAGGTCCCGACCCATTACCTCTTTCTTATTAAAGCCGGTGATTTTTTCTGCCTGCTGGTTCCACTCATTGACCTTACCTTGCGCGTCTATACCGAAAATTGGGGCGTTCGCAGTATCAATCAATTGCGTCATTTCGATCGCAATAAGCGCTTGCTCGACCCGCACTTGATTCAGTTCTGTAATATCCTGACCTACGCCAACCACACCGATGATCTTGCCAGATGCATCGCGTCGGGTCG
>CAXMOM010000025.1:0-4017 GCA_964195425.1 Acidiferrobacterales bacterium | reverse complement strand
ATGCAGATGGCAATTTGCCCGCCGTTGGAAACACGGTTGATGTGAAAAATGTGACATGGACTAACACCATCGGTGCGCCGGAGTTGATCACCGTCTGGCAGGACCCCGATTTCGACCCGGCGCTTAAGGCGTTTTACTATGCCCGCGTGTTGGAAATTCCAACGCCACGCTGGACAGCCTATGACGCTGCTTACTTCGAAGAAGCCAATTTCGCTCCAGAAGTGCCGATGAGCCTACAGGAACGCGCTTATACTTCACCGATTTGGTATACGCCGAAATAAATAATACATGGCTTTTATAAATGTAAATTTGAATTAAATATTACATTTTCCGGTTAAGGGGGATCATCGATCTTCCTTAACGAAACCATCGACAACCCACATCAGACTAATTATTGATTAGCGATTAAATTAGGTACAAGCAACAATGATAAATATTTTTAAAGAGCCTCTGGTTCACTTTTTACTTATTGCAGCAGGAATATTTCTAATCTCGGGGTTATTATCCAATGGTAATTCATCCGAATCTTCGCAGCAAAACGAAATACTAATCACCCAAGCGCAAATAAAAATGATAAGTAAGGGCTTTGAAAAAACCTGGCAACGAACCCCTTTAAAGCAGGAGTTGGAAACCGCTATCGAAGTTTATATACGTGAAGAGGTCTTCTACCGCGAAGCCCTCGCCATGGGGCTCGATCGCAATGATGGCATTGTACGCCGCCGCTTAAGTCAGAAGATTCAATTTTTAACAGAAGATTTAGCCAGTTTGGAAGAACCTGAGGATGAAGTTTTAAATACTTTTCTTACAACTCATGCCGATGATTATTTACGTCCTGCCCGTTTAAGTTTTAAACAGGTCTTTCTCAATACAAGTAAACGGGGTGCTTCAGCGCAAACTGACGCCGCCAATCTTTTGAAGCAATTAAATGCGAATGATATTAACGCGGCTGATTTAGGAGACTCATTAATGGTCGCACACCAATTTGCAGATGTGGCAGAGCATGACGTTTCTAGGAGCCTTGGAGATGATTTTTTAAAGGCAATTATGATTAGTCCTACAGGGAGCTGGCAAGGGCCTATAAAGTCAGGTTTTGGTTTACATTTAGTGCGGATAGATAATCGCGAGCAACAAATGCACGCTGAGTTGTCAGAAGTACGCGATGCCGTATTACGGGATTGGAAATCAGAAAAACTAAAACTAACCAACGAAGCCCTTTATAACTCAATGCGCAGTCAATATAAGATCAGCGTGGAAAGTGAAACGTTGCAATCAGTAGATACAAAACTAATAGTAAAGGGGTAGATAATGGCTCGCTCAATATCTGTAACGCTATTATGCTTATCCCTGTTTATTCTATCTATCCCAAGCACTTTTGCTGATGAGTATCGTCCTGCTTATTTAGAGTTTAAGCAAACTGCACCCGATACATTCAATATGTTATGGAAAGTACCCACTAAAGGGCAAGATAAGCGCTTGGCACTTTATGTAAACTTACCAGAAGACGTCATTGAGATTGGAGCTGCACGCTCATCTTTTGTTGGTGGAGCCTTTATCATACGCTCGACTATCAAGAGGAGTGGTGGTTTAGTCGGAGCAAGAATCGCTATTGATGGATTAGAAAAGATATCTACCGATGTCCTTGTGCGTATACAAAAGATAAACGGATCAAAGCAAGTTGTGCGTCTTACATCTGATAAGGCATCGTTTGTTGTTGTTAAAGATCCTACAAGTATAGATGTCGCGAAATCCTATTTCGTTTTCGGTATAGAGCATATTCTTGAAGGCATCGATCATTTGTTATTTGTTGCATGTCTTATATTTATAGCAGGAAGTGGGCGACGAATTTTAATTACTATTACGGGTTTTACCGTAGCGCATTCTTTAACGTTGACACTGGCGACACTCAATTTAGTTAAGTTACCAATACCTCCTGTTGAGGCTGTCATCGCTTTATCAATCGTGTTTTTAGCCAGAGAAATTGCAAGTGAGCGAAGAGACACGTTAACGTGGCGATATCCTGTTTTAGTTTCAGCTAGTTTTGGTTTATTGCACGGATTTGGGTTTGCATCCGCGTTAGGTGAAATAGGCTTACCGCCAACAGAAATTCCAGCGGCACTACTGGCGTTTAATGTTGGTGTAGAGATAGGTCAAATTCTATTTGTAGCAGGTATCATGTTTGCTGTTTGGCTTATAACAAAAGTTTTTCGAGCTCGAAAGTTAAAGCCTTTAGATTGGTTGAGCCGAATTGAAAAACCACTCGCGTATAGTATAGGCGGTGTAACAATGTTATGGACGGTTGAACGCATTATTGTGTTTTGAAACAAGAGCAGAAGCATCGGCAATTGCTGCCCCTTTGACTGAAGAACTAATATTTAGACGTTATATGTTATCTGGCTTGTTGAGTCGTTACTCTCCTGTATTCGCTATAGTACTATCGAGCTTTTGGTTTTGACTAATGCACATGAATCCGTGGCAATTTGTTACTGGGTATTTTTGCGGGTTGGATATATTACCGAATGCACAATATTTTGTTACCTATCTGCGCACATGCCGCAGTAAATCTCAGTGCATACGCTATGCGTCTTTATTTGCAGGATAAAATCACGCGTGATATGACCATGATTGACTCGGTCGGTGGTGTAACAAATGTAATCATTCTTTCGTTCGTGTGCTTAGCTATTGTGGCTATAGGTCTGCTGTATTTGCACAAATGCTTAACGACGCCGACTAAGAATCAAGTAAACTAAACAATCTGATAAATAGCCTGCTCTAAGAATCAGTCAAAATCATCGAATCTTAAATGTCCTGTTTTGACACTTTCTTGCCGAACAACAGCGCGGAAAAGCAAAACAATTACGTCAGCAATCAGGCAGTTTTTGCTGTTAACCCATACCATTCAATTGATGTTTGAGCGTTCAACGGTCGCACGTGTTGGCTAAGTCGTATGACAAGTTCACGGCAATACCTGCCGTACGCCGTTCAAAATTGAATAAAAAGTTTGCGTTAAAAAACTATGCCGATGTGAGCCAAAGTGACAGGCAGCTCCGTGGCCTAAACCAGACAGTTAAAAAAATTATAGTGCAAATGGTAAAAAGTGCCTAACAAATTCAAGCTTTCAAAGAAATTGTGTTTCTACATCCAAAAGTTAAATGTAAAAGTTGCGATTGCCTCTTATCCTTTCAAAGTAGAAATACAAATTGGGGTTAGAGCAGCCTGTGGAAGATAAAAAGTCTTTTGTCAGGCTATTTTGCATGATGTAGTTACTAAAACAAGCACAATTCGGCAAAATACGGTTTACTAAATTCCAACCTTAGAATTCATATAGCACTTTATTTCATACGGTTAGGCTTCAACTGACCTTTGTATGTTCAACAAAAGATATATCGCTACCGTGTTGAAATTTATCGCTATCATCTTGTTGAGCATTGAGAAAAATCGAGCTTAACCTAGATCTAGCATAACCAGTCACGATCCATGATGTAATGGACTGTTTTTTGTCACCAGACACGAATATTAAGTTTGTCCAATACCCAGAACCATTGCCATTGGAAAGTTTATCAGAAGACGCTCGTTTCAACACAAGCGCCAATTGGGTTGTAGGCGATTTATCATAAGACGTTGCCACTTTTTGTATCCTTTCACAACCGTTATGAATACTTCTGTAACAATGCCGACTAATTTTCTTAGTATTAAGCTGCGAAATTGTTAGAAAGTCATTGATTTCGTTAATTTCAGATAGCATTAAATAAGTAGGTGTATAACGAAAACCATCGCTATGTGCACGTGTGTTACTTTGCATCCCGAATTGCTCCGTTGAGGGGTAGGTTTTGCACTGAATATTGAGCCACTTAAGAAATGCCTGAGCGAGTATGTGCATTGCCTCTAAGCTAGATTAGATGGATCACTTATTGAATACAAGGGTGAGTCAATTGCCGATGCAAATTAACACAGCTCATATTGATCCATAAAATAATGTATAGAATCGTATGCAAGGAGTCTTCAAAAAGCATGTCCGCC
>CAXMOM010000024.1:0-5492 GCA_964195425.1 Acidiferrobacterales bacterium | reverse complement strand
TAATCAGTACTTCACCTACACCACATTGCCCGCTAACGGTGAAGCCATCGTGCGTTTAACCAGTCTGGATGGCGGTTTATTCGGCCGTGCCGGCTTGATGATCCGTGATGGTTTGGACTTGAACTCCGCTTATGCTCTAGTAGCTATGACTGAGGGGCGAGGCACTGGGATGTCTTGGGTGGAGAGCACTGATGGTGCAAGCACCGATGTTAACGAGTGGAATCAATGGTATGTGATTGAGCCGTATTGGCTGCGCTTGGTGAGAGCCGGAGACCAGATCACGGGTTATCGCAGCGCTGATGGCGTAGCGTGGACGCAAATCGCAGCGGTTACAGTTAACTTCACCGGCGACATCTACATAGGTGTGAGCTTTAGCGCCAATGATTCAGGCTTAGATGCTACTGTTACTTTTGAGAGTTTTGAATTACTTATTGATTAGAGAACTGAACGCGCGCCAGTTTGGCATGTTGCAATTGCGCTAGCGCGCCAAGCTCCGCAAAGCTGGGGTATCTAGGCTGCACTTTAAAGCTCTAACTTCAATACCAAATAATCACATAGCTTACGGAATTCACGCGCAAATCAACTCACTGACGTGGTCAATATTTTCCGGACATCCCAGCAATCGCCTTTTCTACTTACACTACCATTGATGAAAAATAGATAGACACCAAAAATGCCAGTACAACCAGTACTTAATAAATCATCACTCGTTTAATTTCCCAACGCATTTGGCAAGCTTAGCTGCTTCAGTTGTCACGTTATGCTCTTTAGCGACTGCTTCAAACGCAGCGATTTTTATGTTGTTTAAGCTATCATTATTCATATTAATAAAAGCATTTAGAGCAGTTTCAAGTGCTTCTACTGAACCTGGGCAAACTAAAAATCCCGTTTGATTATGCTTTAACAATTCAGGAATTCCGGCTATTGATGTACTTATTACTGGCACACCCGTCGCCATCGCTTCCATTATTGCTACCGGTAAACCTTCGGCAAAACTTGGCAATAACATAGCGTCGCTTTTGGATAACATCTGTTTGATTTGATTGGAATCAACCCAGCCGGTTATTTTAACGTGATTATGTAATTTATTAGCCGTAATAAACTGCTCTACATCGCTACGCATCTCACCGTCTCCCGCCAGAGTTAAATAAGCATCGTTACCTGACTTTATGAAATTATTGAACGCTTGAAGTAGAAGTAATTGGCCTTTTTGCTCACATAGCCTTCCAATGCACAAAAACTGTAATGTATCGCTTGCACGTATTTTGGTTAAGCTATCTCTGTCAAAAAAGTCGCTTTCAAGTCCACAATGTATAATTTTCACTTTATGCCAGTCTTTATAGTCAGCCCAGCGGAATAGCTGTGACTTACAATAATGGGTAATCGCTATGACCTTACTTGCATGCTTTATTTTTTGATTAAGATTTAGCGTAAGTGGTTTATCAAACTCCTCCGGACCATGCACGGTAAAGCTATAAGGCACACCAGTTATAATGCTGGTATACATGGCAACCTCAGCTGGATTTGTACCAAAGTGGGCATGTATATGATCAACCTTTTTGCTACCACAGACTGCTGCAACATTACAACTTTCGACCAAATATATCAGATGAATTAATAAGCTTTGTTTAGATGCCAGATACATCCTAAGCATTACTTTTAGAGCATTAGAGAAACGTTGAGGGTTTGATAAGAAAGCCTTCAGAACGTGCTTAACTAAATCAACTTTACCTTGCTGTAATACATAGTGAGTTTTGGAAAACTCACTTTTATCTACCTCACTCATTCCAATGGGGTCGTCAGACCGCATAGCAACTCTTATAACATCCACGCCTTGCTCTTCAAGCGATAAAATTTCACGTCGAATAAATGTATGGCTAACTTTCGGATATTGATTTACTAAATATAAAATTTTCATTTAAGTACTAACTTTTGTTAAAACATGCGTATTCTATAAGGTGCTTTTTTGTAGTAGAAAGCTCGTAGTAAAAAGATTACATTCCCAAATATATATCTTTTAAATAATCTTTTGGTTAGGATTGAAATCTTTAGGTGCACTCCATACCTATGTTTCTCATCCATTCTGGGGATTTTCTGAATCGAGCCAGATAAAAATCTATAATTGTACCGCCACAAACAATTACTTCAGGATAATCTCGGTTCTGTTTTAAACAGTGTCGAAAGGATAAAACACATCCCTGATCTATGCAACAAGCATTGAATTAGTTAGTTGGCCCGTAAGTAGTGTGGATAGGGACCAAAATTAGTACAATGGTTTGCTTATACATTTACTCCGCTAGCTTAAGAAATTCCGGGCCAACCAACGTGGTACCATATGAAAAAAACAACAAGTAATGGCACCATAAATAGCAGTAAATCCGACTTCATGGAATCAATTTTATATTGTCGAATATGTGAAAATAGTATGAAGTAAGAAAGAACAGGCACAAGTGCAATTGCATATACAATTCCAACAATACCAAAAAAATATCCACCACAAAAAATGACAATGCCTGATACTATAACTCTATAAAGATTCAACATAGAATATTGGTAACTGTCGGCTTTTGACAATATAAAAGCGTTGAACCCATTGTTAGTCATGGAGAACATGCCACCTAATGCCATAACTTGTAACATCCACCCCGCATCTAGATAACGATCGTCATATAACAATTCGATAATTTGAGATCCAAATAAAGCGAATAGCATCACTAGAGGAAACATCAGACCAAACATGGTTAGTTTTATTTTCCTTGTTGTTAGCTGCGCAGAAAATTTATCGTCCTGTTTATCGATTTCAATATAAACGGGTAATAGTAAAAAGTGGGCAAGCCTAGCACTAATTATATCAACTAACTTTGCAAAGGTAACGGCAATACTGAATACTCCCAGTTGTGTAATCGTTAAGAATCCGCTCACAATAAACTTATCTCCCTCTGCCGCAAGAAAAGTCATACCTGTTGCCAAAAATATCCATTTACCAAAACCAATAATTTCTTTAAAAATAACCTTGTCAGCTTTAAATTGCAGGCCTGGTGAAGGAAACAATAAAAAAGAAAGAATGGTTGTAAGAATAGCTGCGACCACGGACATCCCTGCCAATACCCAAACACTGGGATAAAGCCATAATATAAATATGCCAATGCCCATAGTCAGGGTTTGAGGAATTACTTCTAGCAGCATGAGCCTGACGCGCTTAACGTCACGCTCACTGATCATCGTTTGCGGCGACTTAAAGCCTGAAATTATTGCACTAGCACTAGTAATGACAATTAAGCCAACCAATATAGATTCGTCATAAATTTGCGCTAAAGGCCAAGCGCTCAATAAAGCAATGATGGTGAGTAAAATACCTCTACCAACAAGAATTACCCAAGCGGTATTTAGGTAATCTCGCTCTTTGCCACGGCTATATAGTATTACTGCTGGTCTAACGCCAGCATCAGAAAATTGTCCTAATGCTGTCATGACTAAACTGACAATTAGCATTAAACCAAAAGCTTCGGGGTAGAGTAAGCGCGTCATTATCAGATTGCCGGCCAGCCGAAGTCCTTGCACGTAGAATGTTGCCAGCAGTAAAATAACGGTACCCTGTAAGGTTCTCCATTTTAGAGACTCCCCGGGGTTTAAAAACTTATTAATTAGGCCTTTCAAAAAAAAAGTGTACCTTCTTGTTATATTGCACGAGCTTTTGACAGCGAGAGATTCATTTTAATTATTTTTTTTTAACATTGGACTTGATAATACTCCACTTAAAAACCATAACCAACTATGGTTTAGAGAAGCATTTTGAATTTGATCAATAAGAACACCGGCTACTATTAATGACAAACCAAAATACGCTAACTCTTGATTTTGTGTCGCATTTTTTGATATTCCATTTAGTGCCCCCATTATAAACAAACCAAAAAGAGCACAAAAATATACGGCACCATACACGCCATATATAATTATCCAATAGCCGTCCGTAACACTATCCCAGAGCATATTCCGCCCCCAACCACCCCAGCCAATTAAAAACTTCTCGTAGGCATGCTGTACTAAATCGACTTCGTTGGTAAATCGATAATTTGTCGATTGCGCTCTATCAGCGCTATAGTCACTTATAAATGCGGTTATTGCTTCATAAGGAATTAAATTTAATATGGATAAAGTAGGATAAAGAACAAATATTACAACAAGCAATTTAATAATGAGTTTTTGCTTTGAAATTGCAAACAATAATATGCCTATTGAAATTAATAAGCCTAAGCCAAAAGAACCCATAGATTTCTGTAAAATTAAAACTAGAAATAAATATATAAATATACATATATTACGAATTTTTTCCTGTTGGCTACTTATTTTAACTTGTATCGCCGCTGAGCAGACACAAACAAAATAAAAAATACCCACTAAGAGACCATGCCCCATAAAAACTACTGCGCGAAAACCATCACCACGCATTTGCTGATTAAAAATATGAGGGAAAAAGCCATAGATCCAAGTGTGTAGTTGTGGGCTTAAACGAATTTCAATTAATACTAATAATGAATAAATCAAACCTGCAATAACTAATAAACGGACAATTTTTTCAATGTCATCACGCTTTTTGACAACATTTACAGCGATAACAAAAACTAACAGCTCTAAGTACTGGGAAAGTATCTTACTTACGGCATCATAAATTGTTAATCCTTGTTTCCAGAATCGTCCATCAAACATCGGATCTGCATTAAAAAAAATATTAATGAAAGGAATAATCAGCAATAAAATGATAATAAACTTTTGTATGGTATTTGCACCAAACAAAGCTATATTTTCGTTTTTGATGAACCTACAGCCAATAAAGGCTGCAACCGCGCTAATTTCGTCTTTACCAATTTCAGGTATCATTGGAAAATCAATAACTGTTCCTACTGGCAAAAACATATACCCACCAACGATCGTCCAGAAAGTGGCAGTAACCGTATCAAGTTTTTTGTACAATATTATGGCAATAAATGGCCAAAATATAATCATGCCGAAGGCAAATAAATTAGGCATAATTTATTACCTCTTCAATCAATATGAAAAAAAATATAGTGACTAAAAAGTTAAACTTGATAGGACTATAAATAAACATGATCGGTCCATTTCAAACAACTATCGTCCATAGTTTTACTCCATAACATTTCGTTGTCCAATTTCCGCTGGGTTGTTTGTCTAATGCCCGTATAACAACCAACAAAACAATAACGATTGTAGTTGGTTTTCAGATGTCGCATAACCGCCATTTCAAAACTTGTTACCTCGGTTATGTATTTCTAGTATACAAAAAATAATTTCGTAATTTACTCTGTTATATCCATCATTATTCTATTGATAAGTCCGCTTTCACCGATTGCCATTCAGTCAACATAAATGAAGCAATTGCGTCAAAGTTATTAATAACATCTTGATGAATGACTTCCGTCGGCAAACTCTGCGGCGCCGCAGGGACTGCATTATTCATAACCACATACTGGATC
>CAXMOM010000023.1:0-7643 GCA_964195425.1 Acidiferrobacterales bacterium | reverse complement strand
TTTCTGGCTCAGTAACGTACCTCTATGTAACCGATGCCAGCGGCCTACCACTTGTTTATCTGACCAAGACATGGCTTTATCTTTATCTACACACAGCACCAGAGGCACATGATTGCTCAGCACTGCATAAGCACAGATACCAATGGCAAGTACTGACGATAACCACAATACCTTATCTTCTACCTAGACCCGTCTGTGTTCGTAACTCGTACCTGAATATTTATCAGTACCACATAAAAAGGCGCGTCTAACGCAGCGTGATACGCAATGGTAATAGGGGGTGTCGATGAGGCTGACCTGAGATGAACGAGGCTTAGGCATAAGTGACTCCTTTCAATTTATGCTATTTCAATTGGTGTTAGTAAAGCTTAGTGCAGAACAAAAATCAGTCAAATTATTATGGGTGGCCTATTAAAGTTGCCTATTAAAGTTCTAAACTTTCACAATAAAATACCTGGTTTTTTCCTTTATTTTTTTAAAGTCGTTAGGCTTATGTTCTTCGAGTGTGTTTGCTAAATCGAATGATGTGTTTTTAATTGATGCGGTAAAAAGTTTTGATACAGGAAAAGCAAAAGAAATGCTGAACAAAGGTCACTCCGTTTATACTGTTTAGACTTATCAATATAACTCAAAAGGTACTTCCTTGTTATGCACTATAGAGTACAGTATGAAAGATTTTATGTGTCTGGAAATGCAACCACAGCTAAATTTCTACGTTCATTACACTACAATTAGATAGCAACAAATAGAAAATACAGGTTGTTATAGCGACAAATGGTCCCTATTACTTTGGCAATATTTTTCATTTACTTATGTGTTAAGCAGGGAAGATATTTACACCAGGTTCTGGAGCGTTCAAGCCTTGTTGTTGCGAAATTGATTAAGGAATCCACATGAAATGGTTAACACTCATTATAATACCACTGACGTTTAACGCATTTGCAGATATTAAGAATTTAATAAAGGATGATCCAGCCGTTTGCCATGCCATTGAAAGCGGCAGTTTTACAAGAATGCAAGAGGCATTAATAGATAAGTACAGCCTCAAGGTAGAGCAAGCCTATCTCAACATTGTATGCGATGATAACGATATTATGGGGATGATTGTTGATGCTCCAACCAATCGCCTTGAAACAGCAAAAAATATGAGCCGCTATTTTAGGAAAAAATTAGGTAAACCCGAGCTTTTTAGTTATGCACTGCTCAGTAGAATAGATGGTAAAGATATTTTAAGACGGATAGATATCACATCAGAGCGAGTGAGTAGTAACGTTGACCTTGCAGGGACTGAATATGAGGAAGGGCTAATATATATGCAAAATCGCTACTTAAAATGGCTACAAAAATACCCTGTCCCTGGCTCTGTTGAAGTAGTAAAAGAACATAAAAAGTATTTAGATAACAAATAAAACAGCGCAAATTTATTAATTTGAATCTGCTATTTAAAAGCTGAACTTAGTGTACATCAATTTGTTTAATGGCTGCTTTGTCGGAAAACCTGCCATTAGGATACCAACCGATAACATCAACGAATACCAAAAAAGTGATCAATATATTCAGTTTAAGCTACGACCGCTTTTCGCTCAAAGGGACTAAAACACCATAAATAGCTACGTCCGCTTGGGCAAAGCAGCCTTTCAGCTAAGTTAATTTCAATAACTGCAAATCAGTCTGAACCTTTATTTAGTTAATGAGGCAGGGCTGTGTTTCAAGCATCAATATGCTAGTCCATAGTAGTATGGATTTTCAGTCACAAACTTAATTAAAGTTCATGACTGGCTTTGGGTGGGGCAAACCCAATAAGTCACAATCTTTATTAATATAAGTCGTTTTTAAGTGTTTGATTTGTATAACTCACGAGTCACAAACTTAATTACAGATCGACAATAGTGTCGATCTGTAATTAAGTTTGTGACTAGTTTTTGAAATGGTGCGCTTTGGCGCACCATTTTTGTTTAAGTTGTGTGAGGATATTAATGCTTGAAACTGAAGTGTATTAAGCGGCATGTTAAGGATGTTCGCAATTCGTCAGAAAAGGGCAGATGGCCGACTGCCAGATTAGGTCGAAAGCGTTTGCCTTTAAATATCGGAACAAATCTGAGCTATTAAACGTGATGTTTGTTAACACCAAGCGACTTTGTCGTATCTTAATTACCAAGCGATTATTTGTATGGCACTTGCCGAACGATCCCTAGCAGTAGATTATAGTCATTGATGCTCGGCAGACTTGGCTAGGCTTCTAAGTAACAAGTGTCTACACATTTAGGGTAAGATCAGTTTGTTAATAGCAAATGACAGCGCGCTTTGATTGACATTAATAATAGTAGCTACATATATGGCACTAAGCATATGATTTAAATGCGCTTTATTGTTTTTAAGCTCGTTTTCAAAGGCGCTAATAATGCCATTCAACTGATCTTGCTGCAACTTTCAGGGTCTTTTATGATAGCTTTTTGAAGTACTTGTTGCACCTGAAAATGTGGTTATTTATAAGCGATAAAACCCAAGCAATAGATTAATAATGACATGTAAACAAAGTAGATTTGCCAATGTAAGAATGTGGTCGCAATTAAGTTGAAAAGCAACTCTGCAAGCATATTAAGCGCCCAAAACACGCTCTCCCTCATCACAGAATTAAATAACCTGATGCTTAACGTAAACCAACAAATAAGCAAAGAACTCCCCAAAATATATTGTCCAGAATTAGCTGACAATCTATTTAATCACCCCTACACAAAAATAGAATACATTATGCGCGATTTAGCGGTCTCGAGTATCACCACTACAAAATGTCTTGCGGCGCTAGTGCTGTGCTGTGCGGTGTGCTACGCAAAGAAAAAGTCGGGCGCTGCAATTATTATATTAACCATCAATTTCATGACTTGCTAAAGCAGTATGTTTGAGCATACTGCATTTGACCTTACCGTGTTTGACCTTACCGTGTTTGACAAGAATGTAACATTGCATTGTTCCATTTCGTCTTAAAAAGCATAACAATTCACCGATTATTTGAGCACGAAAATTTACATACATGTTACATTAATTTATATTACGGTTCCTTTTGGCTGCTTATCACTACGAAATTATCTTATGCCTTTTTGGGCTTATTCTCTGCTACCTTAATGCTGAGTGGGTGTGGCGGCGGAGGCAGTGATTCGTCGGCACCCACACCGACAGAACCAACGACGCCTGAACCGACTACACCTGAGCCGACAACGCCTGAACCAACTAACCCCGGTACCGATTTATCTCAAATTAAACCGCTTTACGACAATACGACTAGCTTAGAAACCGTTAGCCGTTTTGTGCGTGACGACGGTGTGTTGGTAACCAGAATTGGTGACCGAGGACGCGACCGCCACGCTAAAGATATTAGCCTTAGCGACCACTACGATCATTACTTGGCACATTATTGGCAATACCGCACTGCTAGAATTCAATTAGAAGATTATGTGCCAATTGGACAAAGTTTAATACGTGCCACGTTTATTACCGAAGCTAAGCTGGGTGCTAGAGAATTCAGAGTGTGGTTTTGGGGGCGCAATACCACAGGTCAATTCCACTTTAACCCGCAAAAAGACGAAGCAAAAGTCAATCCCAATGAAAGCGGTGTTAAGTTTCTTGATACAGGTACCTTTAATGACAATTTTGAGAAGATAAGTGATGAAGGCATTCAGTACAAGTACTCAGTCGATATCGTGAATCAGTGGAAAAATGGTGGCCAGTTTCAACCCGAGCTTACCGTGGGTACGAATATGGAATTTGAAGTCAGCCAATTTTTGTTAAACCCTCCCGCTGGCGCACGATTAAATTATTACGGCACCTCTTTTGTGTATGTTATTGGTGAACTGGGTGTGGCGCCGTTTGAATGGCAGCGCGGTGTTGAAAACGATGGCGGTAGTAATGACGGTACGCCTATTCCTGCCAAGGGCCTGTTAGGTGGCCAAACGACGTTAGGCTACAACTATAGTGAAGAGCCCGCCGGCCGTTTTATGCAAATGGCAAGCAACTTAAGTGGTAAAAATGCCCAACCTTTTGTTGAAGGTAGACGTGTTCACCATACTAATTTTGAAGATGGTAGCCACGACGAACGCCACGACAACCCAATTTGGGAAGCACAAGTGGGCAAGGCGGGTAACCGATACATCAACCATTCATGTGCAGCATGTCACGTAAGAAACGGCAAAGCCTTGGTAAGCGATGTAGGCGAATCATTAACCACGTGGGTCTTTTTAGTGGGCGACGAAAATGGTAATCCACTGCCGAGCATAGGCAGTGTTTTACAAAGCGAACAAACAGGCGCCGGTGACCACGAAGGCTCAGTTGCACTAGGTCCATGGCTTGAGTTAGAAAATGGTTTACGTTCACCTAACTATGTTTTCTCAAATGGCACGCCCCCACAATTTTCAGCTCGTATTGCGCCGCAGTTAGTCGGCTTAGGCTTGTTAAATGCCGTACCTGAGTCGACTATATTGGAGTGGGTAGATGAAGATGATGAAGACAACGACGGTATCTCCGGTCGTGCATCCATTGTTATCGACCCTGAAACGAACGAACAAAGATTAGGCCGTTTTGGATTTAAAGCCGCCACCTTTAGCGTAAAACATCAAAGTGCAAGTGCGTTAAATACCGACATTGGTGTAATGACCAATATGTTACCCAGTCCCGACTGTGGCTCGCAACAAACAGAGTGCGGCGAAGTAGGGGGCGAGCTAAGTGACGAAAATCTTAACAAACTAGTGAAATACGTGAGTCTGTTAGGGGTAGGTGCTAGGCGTGATTACAATAACGAAGAGGGTGAAACACTGTTTACCGATGCCGGTTGTGCGTCGTGTCATCGTCCTACCATGACCACTAGCGAATTTCACCCGCTTGAAGAGTTGCGCGGTCAAACCATTCACCCATATACCGATATGTTGCTGCACGACATGGGTGAAGGATTAGCCGATAATTTAGCCCAAGGTTCAGCCTCGGGGGCCGAGTGGCGAACCGCAGCTCTTTGGGGTTTAGGGCATGCTGAAAACGTTATGCTGGGCGACAGTAAAGGCAACGATACTATTTCCTTGTCACGTAATGTAAACGACGTTAACCGGATTGCTTATCTTCACGACGGGCGAGCGCGCACAATAGAAGAAGCGGTTTTATGGCACGGCGGCGAAGCGCTTGCGTCAAAAACCGTTTATGAAAATATGTCGCAAACCGATAAAGACGCCTTATTAGCATTTTTGAGAAGCTTATAAGTTGTAATCGCAATTATTAGCTGCCTATTGTGCCATTTACAATAGGCGCAAATGCGGTTAACGAATCCATCAAGCCCGCTCTTCCTAGGCCATGCCCCGGTATAATCACGGGCGCAAATGGCATGGCTCTAAGTTTCACAGATTTCGTCCTTGCAAGTGGTGGTTCTGTTGGCTAGTTTTGACTTAACAGCAAACCGTGCAGGAACAACTACATTTTCAATAAGTGATGCGTTGTTCGGTGACTTCTTTGGAGGAAATGACTTAATAGTGGATACAAGCGCTATTCAAACAGTGCAGGTATCTAAACCAGTTCAAGCATCCACTCCAGCTACTCTGGGCATATTTGTTATTGCTGCTTTGGGTTTGCTTGGAAATCGCCGTAAAGCTTAATTCCTAAAAAACAGAGAAAAGGCGGTTGATAGTGATATCAACCGCCTTTTTTATATTCGCTATGTAGATGGCAGGAAAACATTTAGCTTAGCGATATATTTAGCATATGTAGCCGCACAAGAAGGTTTGATAATTACATTAAAAAATAGAAATATACATTAAGCAATGAAAATAAAAATTGATAATTGCACTTATAGCGTACTTTTGAACGCATTAGATAAAGTATGATGAAATTTATTTTATTTTCTTTATTCAGATGGCTGTTATAAATGGTATAGCGGCTGCATAGCCTAACGATAAGGAGTCATATGACAAATCTGCTTTTGGGTGAAAATCTAAGCCCTAAACCGGCCATTTACGAAAATTCTCCTGAATAGGTAACAATCTTCTCCAGTTTTAGGGTAACTCCCAATAAAGTCTATGCCTCCTAATTTCACATAATTTTTCATCGCAGAAAGTCAAAGTTAAAGTATCGTAAAAGTAACGGCTATCCATATAATATAATATAATATCCAGTTTTTTTATCTTTGAATAAGTCAAATTGCTCTTTATGAAATTCAGATTTAAGATTGATAGGTATCTTCTTATCATGTTCATATAACTGAACATTAAAAGTCCAACCAGGTCTTTTCTTTGACGAAGTAGGCAATGATAATTCAGATACATGGATATATGTTTCAGATATAGAAAAACCAATTGTTAATCCATAAGCTTTATCTTTAGTGATTTTTTGATTAATCGAACTAGACCACACAAAAACAAGAAAGCCAATGACAATGATAACTACCATCACGATAGACCATTTTAATAACAAATATCCATAAGTTAAAATTCCACCAGTATCCAAGTTTTTACTTCCCTATACCTGCATAATTTATAAACTTACCTCTAAACACGCTACCGCCAAACTTAGGTTTGTAACTACCCCTAAATTTAACTATGGTTAATACCACATGTGTAATTTAACAATTGCATAGTAAGCCGTGTTATGTAATTTTAAAACCTTCTTTGAAACGTCTGTTTTCTTCAGTAATACAAATAATATTGTGGCTGTTATGGCCACAATTGGCACAAACTGTTTATTTAATATTGTTAAATCGGAGGTTTGTAGTTTTAGCAGAGGCGGGTATTGGCTTTGATCAAGTTATTAATAGTAACTGTCTAGTTGAGTGCTAATTAGTTCATCTTGCATTGTCACAATCTTTATTAAAACCATTTTGGATGAGTGAAGTGGTCAAGTCATTTTGGCCACGGGTTTGTAGTATTTCCAATACCGATATTCCGATTCATTTGGCGTCAGTCCACCGTTATATGAATGCGGCCTTATTTCACTGTAATAACCTATTATATAATCATTGATACAGTGCTTTGCTTCACTGTCGGTATCCATTCCGTTTTTAAGCTTCTAAAGAAGCGTTCCATTGGGCTATTATCCCAACAATTACCGCGTCGACTCATGCTTTGTGTTAGTCGATAGCGCCACACTAACCGCCTAAATTGACGACTTGTGTAATGACTTTCTTGATCGCTGTGGAACATGACCTCTTTGGGTCTTCCTCGACTTTCATAAGCCATGCTTAATGCCTGGCAAGTTAAGTTACTATCGGGCGAATGACTCAACGCCAGCCAGCAGGTTTTCGTGCAAATAAATCCATAACAACCGCTAGATAAGCCCAGCGGTTGCCCGTCCAAATATACGTCACATCACCGCATCACGCTTGGTCAGGCTCTGTTACTGCAAAGTGCCTATCCAATGTGTTAGGGATGGCTACATGCTCTTGTGTCGCTCTTTTATAAGCATGTTTCGGCAACTGACAGCTGACTAAATCGAGCTTATTCATGATGTTACCAGCGCGATAACGAGACAATGGGTAACCATTATGGCCACTGTTCTTACGGCAGCTGAGCCAGAGCTTTGGCGATGGACTTCTTTCACCGGACTGTGCAATTTAGCCGTTTCTGGTGTAATGCGTTTATCTCGCTTACGCCAGTATTTATATGTACTGCGGTGGA
>CAXMOM010000022.1:0-71864 GCA_964195425.1 Acidiferrobacterales bacterium | reverse complement strand
CTCAGTTTTATTCTTGTAATTGCCGTAGTTGTGCAATTTACGGAAATGGTGGTACGCAAAACAAGCCCCACTTTATATCGCTTGTTGGGTATATTTTTACCACTTATTACCACAAATTGCGCGGTGTTAGGCGTAGCACTGCTAAACACAACTAAACAACATAACTTTCTTGAGTCAATCGTATATGGATTTGGCGCAGCAACGGGGTTTTCGTTCGTTCTTATTTTGTTTGCGGCCATGCGTGAACGCTTAGCCGCCTCTGACGTACCAACACCATTCAAAGGTGCTTCTATCGCCATGATAACCGCCGGATTAATGTCGCTAGCCTTTATGGGTTTCTCAGGATTAGTGAAATGAGTGGAACGCTTATCGCCTTGCTGATTGTGGCAATCATAGCCCTGATTTTAGGCGCCGGTTTAGGTTATGCGGCAATTCGTTTTAAAGTGGAAAGCGACCCATTAGTTGAACAAATTGACAGCGTGCTACCGCAAACTCAATGCGGGCAGTGCGGCTATCCAGGTTGTCGGCCATATGCCGAAGCTATTGCCAACGGCGACGAAATAAACAAATGCCCACCAGGCGGCGAATCTACGATTAAGAACTTATCAGAACTGATGGGCGTGGAAGCAAAACCACTTGATAGCGCTCACGGGGTTGAAGATGTTAAAAAAGTCGCTTTCATTCGCGAAGACGAATGTATTGGTTGCACTAAATGTATTCAGGCATGCCCAGTAGATGCAATTGTAGGCGCCGCTAAGCAGATGCACACGGTTATCATAGATGAATGCACAGGTTGTGACTTATGTGTTGACCCCTGCCCTGTGGATTGCATTGACATGGTGCCGTTACACCAAAACACCAGCAACTGGAAATGGGACTTTAACCAAACTCAAGTAGGCGATATTTCGGTAAGGCAAGTGTCATGAACGAATTTGCCAGCTTTGACACTATATTGGAAAGACTATCTATTGGCCGCCTATGGGATTTCCCAGGTGGTGTACACCCTGCCCAACAAAAATCATTGTCGAATAAAGAAGTCATTAAAAGCCTTCCCTTGCCATCGCATATTTACGTACCGGTAAAACAACATATTGGCGTAGACGGTGAACTTTTGGTTTTAATTGGTGATAAGGTGCTAAAAGGACAGCCCTTAACGGCCAGTGAAAACCCTTTTTCCGTTCCCGTTCATGCATCGTCATCCGGCACGGTCACATTTATTGGTGAACACCCTGCGGCACATCCTTCTGGATTGCCAGAAATGACAGTAGGCATTGAGTTAGACGGTAAAGACGACGCTATTTCAACACAAGGAATAAGTCAATATGCCCAAGCTAATAAACACGACATTATTAGCGCGATTTGTAACGCAGGCATAAGTGGACTAGGCGGCGCTGGCTTCCCAACGCACATAAAATCAAACACCTTAAAGCCCGTTGAATTTTTAATTATAAATGGCATAGAGTGTGAACCTTATATTTCAGCAGACGACCGATTAATGCGAGAGCATGCGTGGCAAATTAGGCAAGGAATCGACATATTACGTCATCTAATTAAACCTAAACACGTGATTATTGCGATTGAAGACAACAAGCCTGAGGCGTTCGAAACAATGTCAATTGCTTGCCAACAGCAAAGTGAGTATCAAGTTGTTAGTGTGCCGACCAAGTATCCAGCGGGCGGTGAAAAACAGCTAATTCAAGTCCTCACATCCAGAGAAGTACCCAGTGATGGATTACCCATAGATATAGGCTGCATTATGTATAATGTAGGTACTTGTTTTGCGGTTGCAGACGCTATTATTGAAGGCAAAGCCCTGACTGAGAGAGTCGTTACTGTTACTGGAAAAGCCATCGGTAAACCACAAAACGTATGGGCTAAAATTGGTACGCCCGTAAGTCACCTATTGTTAAATGCTGAATTTGACGTCGAAAAACAAGAGTATCCCAGAATCATAATGGGCGGTCCAATGATGGGCTTTACGCTTGCATCATCTAAAATACCCATTGTAAAGATTACTAACTGTATTTTAGCGCCAGCGACCAAAGAGCTTCCTACCGTGGAAGATGAACGAGGCTGCATTCGTTGCTCGGCTTGCGCCGATGCCTGCCCTGCCTCATTGCTGCCTCAACAGCTATTTTGGTACAGTAAAGCAAAAGACTATGACGTTGCCCAAGAATATGATTTATTCGATTGTATTGAGTGCGGTGCTTGTGCTTATGTATGCCCAAGTGAAATACCCCTCGTGCATTACTATCGTCAGGCTAAAAGTGATATTCGCGAACAACTACACGAAAAAGAACAAGCAGAAAAAGCACGTATTCGTTTTGAAGCCCGAAAGGAAAGACTTGAACGTGAAAAACACGACCGTGAAGAGAAGCATCGCATAGCAGCGCAAGCCCGAAATCAGGCTTTGGCAACAAACGGCGGCGCTGCCAAAGACAAGATAGCCGCGGCACTAGCACGTGCAAAGGCTAAAAAAGCAGCCCAACAACAAACGACTGTCGAGAGCACTTTTCCGGCAGCCAAACCGCATCCCATAGAAAAAAAGACGAATAAAGTGCAATCTCCAGAAATAGAAACAGTTGACGACACTGCTGACGAAAAAGTTGTGAACAGCACAGTATTAGACGACTCAGCAACTGAAAGCTTAGCGGCTGAATCTAAAGCGGCTGATGAGAAAAAGAAGCGAGTCGCAGCCACTATTGCAAAAGCGAAAGCTCGTAAAAAAGCGGCCGCATTAGCAAAACAATCATCACAAAATGATGAAGCATCAGCAACCAAAGCAGGCCCTAGTAATGACTAAGTTGCTGGTATCTAGCTCACCCCATCATCACAATCAACGAGATACCGGCGCGATAATGCGCCTAGTGGTGTATGCCGCCATTCCTGGTATTGCTATGCAAACTTATATGTTTGGTTATGGTGTGTTAGTCCAGCTTGTTCTGGCCATTGTGACCGCAGTGGTAACTGAAATACTTATATTAGAAATTCGTAATAAAAATACAGAGCGAGCCTTCAAAGACTATAGCGCTTTGCTGTGCGCGGTTTTACTGGCTATTAGCATTCCGCCTTTAGCGCCATGGTGGATAATTGTTATTGGCACATTTTTCTCTATCGCCATTGTAAAACAGCTATATGGTGGTCTTGGATTTAATTTGTTCAACCCTGCTATGGCCGGATATGTAATGTTACTTATCTCCTTCCCTGTGCAAATGACAGCTTGGTCACCGCCGGGCAGTTTAACTGTTCAAAATATAGGTGTTTGGGACACTATACATACCATTTTTACTGGCTACACAGCGACTGGCTTTAACATTACACAACTTCAAGTAACGGTAGATGGCGCAACAATGGCTACCCCTTTAGACCACATTAAGGTCGCGCTTAGCGAAGGCTACATTGTTTCAGAAGCGCTAGACAATAAATTATTTAATGGCATTATGAGTCTAGGTTGGGCACCTGTTTCCCTCGCCTATTTATTAGGTGGATTAGTCCTAATAAAAACAAAAGTCATCAACTGGCATATTCCAGCGAGCATGATCATAACGGCAACGGCCGTTAGCGCAATTTTCTTTATATTCGATTCAAGCACTCATGCTTCACCTTGGTTTCACTTGGTCAACGGTAGCTTAATTGTGGGTGCTTTTTTTATTGCTACCGATCCTGTTTCGGCGTCTACCACAAACCTTGGAAGAATCGTTTTTGGGGCATCTATTGGCTTTTGGATTATTGTTATTCGAACATGGGGCGGATATCCCGACGCAGTAGCATTTGCGGTGATTTTCATGAATATGGCCGTGCCGCTGATAGATTATTACACCAAACCTCGAACATATGGTCACAAAGTTAAAGCAAAAAATATGTCTAAGCCTTTGCCAGCCCAAAAACCCCAGCAAGGTGACCAATAATGAATACAATTCAAAGAAATGGTCTGATTTTGGGTGGCTTCGCGCTAGTCACCACCAGTATTATTGCGCTCACGTATAGCTTTACAGCACAGCGCATAGAGCAGGCAAAAGAACGACAACTATTAAGCACGCTAAACCAAGTTGTTGGGTCCTCGATGCATGACAACGAGTTACATACCGATTGCGTTCAAATAGAACCAAATGTATTGCTGGGAAATAAATCGCAGCGTGTGTTTAGGTCGCGTCTGGGTGGCAACAATACCGCATTAATCATTGAAACTACCGCGCCCGATGGATACAGCGGTGCAATCGACCTAGTCGTCGCAATAGATCCACAAAACACGGTGCTCGCCGCTCGCGTTATCAATCACAAAGAAACGCCAGGTCTTGGCGACAAGATAGAACTTAGAGTGAGTGATTGGATTTTAAGTTTTAACAATGTTATTTATGATGACGAACGCATTAGTCGCTGGGCCGTTAGAAAAGACGGTGGCCAGTTTGATCAATTTACAGGGGCAACCATTACCCCTCGCTCAGTAGTAAACGCCATTAAAAACGCCGCTATTTATGGGCAAACCAATATGCAGACATTGTTCACTTTGCCGACTAATTGTCAAACAGGAACGGTAGCTTCCGAATCGACTATTCAGCCTGAATCATCAAAGGATATGTCCAGTGAGTAACGAGTACAAAGAACTTACTTTACAAGGCTTATGGAAAAACAACCCCGCTATTGTCCAGCTCTTAGGACTATGCCCGTTGCTAGCGGTTACGGGTACATTAGTGAATGGACTGGGTTTGGGCTTAGCCACTACTTTGGTATTGTTGGGCTCAAATATTACGGTGTCGCTAGTTCGAAACATCGTTCCTAACGAAATACGCATCCCAATTTTTGTCATGATCATCGCTTCATTTGTTACGGTTATTGAGTTACTAATGCACGCATTTACCTTCGGTTTGTACCAAGTATTGGGGATATTTATTCCATTAATAGTGACCAACTGCGCCATTATTGGCAGAGCTGAAGCCTATGCTTCAAAAAACTCAGTTCAATTTGCTGCCTACGACGGGTTGATGATGGGCACAGGCTTCACGCTTATTTTAGTTCTGCTAGGTGCAATGCGAGAAATCTTAGGCTTAGGAACGATATTCTCAGGAGCGGAGTTATTATTTGGGGACTGGGCGAGCAACCTCACCATTGTGGTTTACCAAACCGATGCAAACTTTCTACTAGCCATTTTACCACCCGGCGCTTTTTTGGGCTTGGGATTGATTATTGCGGCCAAAAACCTGATCGACCAAGTAATTGTTGCTAGGCAACAAAACAAAGACAAAAAAGTGGTCCAGCGCGCCCGCGTAACCGGCACAGATATTTAAAACATATGAATAAAAGCAAAAGATATGAAATATTAACGCGATTAAGAAACGCCAATCCTCATCCTACTACGGAGCTCAATTTCTCGAGCCCATTTGAGCTGCTAATTGCGGTTATTTTATCTGCCCAATCCACCGACGTCGGCGTAAATAAAGCCACCGATAAGCTCTACCCCGCAGCCAATACCCCCAAGGCTATTTATGCTTTAGGCGTAGACCGGCTGAAAGATTATATAAAGACGATAGGGCTGTTTAACGCGAAAGCCAAAAACGTGATTGAAACCTGCCGCATGCTGGTTGAAGAACACAACAGCATAGTGCCTGAAAATCGTGAAGCCTTAGAGGCTCTTCCTGGCGTTGGCCGCAAAACTGCAAACGTTGTATTAAATACCGCGTTTGGATGGACGAAAGATAATGAAGGTAGATACTTTATTGCGGTGGATACTCATATTCAGCGAGTCGCTAATCGTACAGGTTACGCCAAAGGAAAGACGGTTGAAGAAACCGAACAAAACATAATTAAAAATACCCCTAACAAAACTGAATTTATGTATGACCTACACCATTGGTTGATATTACATGGCAGGTATACATGCATTGCCAGAAAGCCAAGATGTGGCTCTTGCATCATTGAGGATCTTTGTGATTTTAAGGATAAAACAGAATAACTACCCTCTTTTTTTTATAAATTTCATCCATTCGCTAAGCGACGTTTTAAGCCTACTTCTGCGATTTAGCCGAGCATCGGCAGTATTAACTTTAATAGCCGCTCAGCGTCATTACTGTGCTGCTAGATTAACGATCCCTAACCTGAGATAAGCGACGGTCACAGCTATTTAGCAGCATAAAATACTTGTTGAATGACTCAGGGCATGAAGGAGGTTGTCAGAGTTTTTACACTACGTGCGCTTAGAGCTGTGAATTCAATCGGTCATTGAGTTTTTTTCAAAATTCAGGTGAATTAGAGCATTATTTCGATGACGAAAACGCCCACTTTCTGAGATAGAGTTAACCGGTATTATTACCACAGAGTTGCCTTTAGGATTTAGTACCATAATCGCAACTTTGAACCAAAGAGTGGTAAGCAAGCTTCTATCTGATAATTATTTGTTTATAAGATTCTGTAGACCCACCACCAATGGCAAAAATATAAGAATCTTGCGTATTATATTTATCATCAATGAAGGTTCAACACTATTTAGCTCGTTCAACAACATCATTTACAAACACGAGACTATTGAGTGCCATAAGTCTACCAAGCTTGGATATGGTTTTTTTCATATTTTTGTTGTAGTCCGCAACATTCAGTTGTTATGCTTCGCCATTATCAGCTACTTTAAGTAGTATCAACAGTTTCTACCTGAGTGCGGAGCTACTCCATGTCTCAAAAAAATGTTCTGCATTTAACAAGCTTAGAAATTATCCAACAAGTATAAAAGAAGAGAATAGCGTGTGATAATGACCTTTAAACCTTTTATCCTGTTATTAACCAGTGGTTTTTTGTTAATGTTAGGCTATGGATTAAGCAATATTTTGCTGCCTGTACGTATGCAAAACGACGGAGTGAGCTTAGAGAGTATGGGCTTAGTCTTGTCTATGTTGTCAGTGGGTTTTTTGCTGGGTGCTTATTACAGCCGTATATTATTACAACGTGTTGGCCATATAAGAATATTTGCCATGTGCGGTAGTTTAACATCGGTGGCTATTTTACTTTCTGGCCTCTATCCCGAACCTTTAATGCTTGCCGGTATGAGGGTAATCACTGGGTTTTGTATTGTTTGCACCAATGCCACACTTGATAGTTGGTTAAGCTATAGCGCCACTGAAAAAAATAGAGGCCGAATACTTTCTATTAATCAGATGATGATAATGACAGCCTTATTTTCTGGACAATTTTTATTAAATGTAGCGCCGATTGATGATATTACCCTATTTGTTATCTGCGGCGTTTTATTCAGCTTGTCTATTACACCCATCGTTATTAGCAAACAAAAAGGCCCACATATTGAAAATAGCCCATCGATGTCTTTAATGACTGTTTTCAAACTGTCTCCTTTGGGTGTGGTCAGTTGCTTTTATTGCGGTGTTCTGTATGCCAGCTTAATTAATATGCTGCCTATCTTCGCCAGTAATAACGGTATTACAGATTTAGACTTATCTATATTTATGGGCTCAGCTATTTCTGGCGCGATCATTTTGCAGTTCCCTATTGCCTATTTATCGGATCATTTTGACCGCCGAAAAGTCATGCTATTTATGGTAGCAACGCTCATTGTACTAGGCTTATCTGTACCATTACTTATGACCGAAGATATGTTCAAACTCACCTTATTTGTTATTGCTTTAATAACTGGCTTGGTTGCCTGTCTTTACCCCATGAGTATGTCTGAAACATTTGACACCGTATTAAAAGAACAGATTTTGGCAGCAATGAGCTCGCTATTAATGATCTATGCATTGGGCAGTATTTTAGGTCCCTACCTTGCCGCTGTAGTAATGGACACCTTCGGTAGCAGCGCACTGTTTAGCTTTATGAATGTCGTCGCATTAACTCTAATACTTTATATCGGTATTCGTATGAAGCTACAACAAGCTTTACCGCTTGATGAGCAAGAAAGCTTTATCATGCAAACACCCAGTGGCGTAGTGTCAGAGCTGGATCCTCGTACACACTATGCAGAGGCAAAATTTGAATCAACTCCGGAAGTAGAAGTTGCAATTAGCCTAGCTAACAAAAATCCTTCTGCTGCGGTTAATATGGTTAAAGCCTTAGTACTAAGAGATCCAAATAATGCGCCAAACTTAGCCGCTGCATTAAGTACCATAGAGGCAATTGACATTGGTAAATTATATGCCGCAATAACGTCGGCAGCCCCACAAATGAGCATTCAGATTGCTGAGGCATTAACTAATGCATCTCCTGAACAAGCAGATCAGCTAGTTGATTGGATTACCTCTGAGTATCCTGATCAATTTACTAACATTGTTGTCGCAATTGCTAATGCAATGCCTGATAACGGTATTGATTTAATGGAGTTAGCCGCTGAAAATATGGCCGAAGAATATCCTATTGAACTACTAGAGATGACCGAAGAATATATGACAAACCTATCGGATTCTTTAGATGTAATGCGTCCAGTTGATAGAGTCGCGGCTGCCTCAGAAAATACGGCAACAGAGCTTTATAATCGTTTAACGGATGTATCTCCTGAGCAGTCGGCAGAACTTGCTTTTACGGTATCAGAATCACTACCTGAATCGTCAAATGATGTTGCTGAGGCCTATGTTCAGAACTTGATTGATAGTGAAAATGACAGTGAGCAAGCTTTCTCAGAAGGTGTGTTAGAAAATATAGAGTCTGCCGCAAGTAATTATGTTAGTCATATGGTTGAAAATATTCCTGAACATGCCGTAGATGTAGCGAGTAAATTCGTTGATTATTTTCCCGAAGTTGCCTCCGATATACTCGAAATATTGCAGGACTCTGACGATATTGAAGACAGTGAATTAAGCACTTCTATTGATAAAAAGCCGTTACAAAGCATTGTAGAGCAGCAATTACAAGAAGCCGTACAAACTCAGTCTGATGATATTAAAGATAAGGCCGTTATATAACGGTGTAAAAATACATATTATTTTACGTAATGGCACATAAAAATTTAACGCTAAGCCTTTTAATACAGTATTGTCACAAGTAGTCTTTTCAATAGATGTGTTAATGTCTATAAACTTAGTAAATTAGTCCAGATTAAGGTTTACTACCCAAATATAAACGGCAGCTATTAGCTTTTCAGGAGTCAGGCGTGTTTCATTCAGTCGTATGACTCCTGATCGCTCTAAGGAGACTAAATCCGAGAAAATAGCTACGTCTCCTTATTGCAAAAGCAGTCATACGCAGGTGAAACTTGAGTGAGAAGTTTGTGCCACTTGCCGTCAGTGGGAATACTTTAAGCGAATGCGAGCTTTGGGCAGTTTTCTGCCATTGACTCCATCTCCATTGTATACACTCCCTAGGTCATTACCGCGCAGGTTAAATCAACGGCAGAAAACTGCCCAAAACGGTTGGTCATTGAGCACCCAAACACCAATCGATGACCTGGCGCAAAGACTTAAACTGGTTTTTGGAATAGAAATAGAAACCTGTGAGCAATGCGGTGGGGCGGTTAAGCTTATAGCGAGATTGCATCGACAAATCGGCAGGAAAGCCGATTTGTCGATGCAAATGCTGCCCGTAGGGTTAGACACAGGGATGTGTCTAATGAACATCCATTGGTGATCCAAAAGATACTCAGTCACCTGAATGCAAAAAATGACGATGTCGTCGAGCTATTGCCCCCACAAAGTCGAGCACCGCCTCAGATAAGTCTGTTTGAATAAAAGCCGTTCATTATCATGAGAAATATTCAGAGCTGGTTTGCACAACAGCGGGAAGCGCCTGTTCTAAATTCTGAATTATGTGAAAACAGTTGATTAATAGACGAAAAATAAACGAGTTTCACTCCATCAAGGATATAAATGAGAGGTAAATACGGAAAATATGAGGCATAAAGTATTTTGATTTTATGAAAAATGACGTTTTATTTTACCTATACTTCCCAAAAACATGTTTGTTGTGAGTGCAATAATGTTTGCACAAATATTTACTAAGCCTTATATGGCTTGGTAAACTGTTGCTTGGCAAAAAACACGAGTGTGTTTAGGTATGAAAATAAGCATTAAATAATAATACCTATAAAGATCTCTTGGCAAATAACTAACGTTCGCTGTAACTTATGATTATGCCGAAATGAAAACAGTTACTTTCTTTCTGAATAAGTAGTAATGAGTAAAAAATTGTTAATGTCTATCATAAACTTCAACTCCTCGATTAATTGAATACAACTCCGACTTCCCGAAATATACTCGTTTTAATTTTGGTAACCGGTATAAGGAACGTTAAAATGTCTAAAGGAAATTTTATGCAACAACCTCAAAGTAAATCGTACTTATCTCACGCTATGCGTGCTTCTTTGTTAGGCTTATCTCTGGTCGCAAGTGTGGTAACAGCTTAAGAACTTGACGCTCAATTGACTTTAGAAATAGCTGCGATCCAATCTAGCCTCCGCGGAAATTTATATGATCAAGTAGTAATGTGTAATAAGAAGCTAATCAAATTGAAAAAAAAATACAAAGCTAAACCTTGTTATCCGCATCGTGTTGAGACTCTTTATTGCACAGAAAAAGAGGGTGATAATGTGCAGATAAGGTGGTGATGACATCAATCTAACGAAGAGCAATAGTCTCAAAATGATGGTCTTCTGCAGTTTACTGCAAACTTAGCCGAGCAAGGCAAATACTTACCCAAATATATTGAACGTGAGTTTGATGAGTTTCTCCGTTGTGGTCGGTTAGAGCTCGGGTTTTTGTGCGTCGTGTGCGGTGACTGCAAACACGAGAAGTTGGTCGCATTTAGCTGCAAGCGACGTGCATTTTTCCCCAGTTGTGGTGCTAGGCGCATGGCACAAAGCGCAGCATTGTTGATCGATGATGCGCTTAAGGCTATCCCATAAGAAAATGGTTTTAAGCTTACCCATTCCACTTCGATTACTGTTAGCACGTTATCCGAATGAGTTAAGTAGAGTGATGGGTATTATTCCACTGTAGCTCTTCAATTGGGCAAGGTTTAGCAATGCCATATCCTTGGGAATAATCCACACCTATTTCCTTCAGCTTAGATCCAATCTCACTGTTTTCAACAAATTCGGCTACCGTCTTTTTACCCATTACCCGCCCTACCTCGTGAATTGATTTCACCATGGCATAATCGATTGGGTCGTCGACTATCCCTTTGACAAACACACCGTCAATCTTTAAATAGTCAACGGGGAGGTATTTTAAATATGCGAAGGACGACAATCCAGTACCAAAGTCATCGAGTGCAAAACTACAGCCCTTTTTGTGCATGGCATCAATAAAGGCAGTGGCATCGGTAAGGTTAGAAATAGCCGCTGTTTCTGTTATTTCAAAGCATATTTTCTCTGCTGGGATTCGGTACTGATTAAGACAATCAATCACTGTCTGCTGGAAGCCCGGAGCCGTAAGTGAGGGTCCAGAAAGATTGATAGAGCAAAGTGTGAGTGCTGCCAGGTGTTGTGGGTGTCTGGATAAGTAATCAAACTGGTTGTCGATCACCCACATGTCGATCTTTGTCATCAGGTGATAACGTTCCGCGGCCGATAAAAAAACACCCGGTGCTATAATCGAACCAGACTCGTCGATCATGCGCAGTAACACTTCGTAGTGAAGGCCCGCTATATTGGTTTGTGTATTAGGTTCGATGAGTTGGGCGTACAAACAAAAGCTGTTGTTTTCTAACGCCCAGTTGATTTTAGTCACCCACTCCATGTCACCATGGACTTTGGCTATGTCCGAAACACTCTCGGTGTAAGTGCGAAAACAATTACGTCCCGCGTCTTTTGCCGCGTAACAGGCAATATCTGCGAAACGCAACAAATCGTTGGTGTTGCTAATACTATCACTCATAGGAACCATGCCAATACTGACGCTAATAGCAAAAGGTTTGCCTTCCCATAGAAACCGATGCTGACTCACTCTATCAATCAATTTTTGAGCAAGCTGTTTGGCGTTTTCGATATTACAATGTTCCATCAAAATACCAAATTCATCGCCACCTAAACGGGCCAATACGTCGTGGTTACGAATATGCGATTTTAATAACTGACTTATTTGGCGTAACAACTCGTCGCCTGCGATATGGCCGCAAGTATCATTAATAATCTTGAATTGATCAAGGTCGAGATAACAAAAAACATGTTCAGCGTTTTCGGTCTCTTGGCTTTCCATTGCCTGAAATAACTTCCGTTCAAAACCTCGGCGATTTACCAAGCCAGTCAGTAAATCATGATTAGCTTGGTGGGTAAGCTTTTCCTGGCTGGCATAAAGTTGCTTTTCACGTTTTTCACGCTTCTTTATGTCACTATAAATAATATCCAACAATCGATTAATGGAGTCGCCTAAATCATCAAGCTCATTTTTTTGCTTAGTGTTACTTTGAGGTAAACGGTTCTTAAGCGGATTATCCAGATCAAAATCATTGAGGGCGGCACCGATAGCGATAACCTTTTTTGTCGTTGTCCGATAAAAAACAAATACAAGAATGAAGGCCAAAAGAATATTTCGCACCAATCCAGACAAGAGCACCAGTACCGAACGATCGACAAAACCCTCAGAGGCTAAAGCGGGGTCGATATAAATGCGTAAATTGCCGATATTCTCGCCACTTTTCATATGTAAAGCTTGATTAAATTTTTTGATTTCTCCAAATATTTTATACCCTGCACCGCTTTCCAATTCTTCAGTATCGTTAGAAGTAAGCTGAGTCAGCACCTCATCATTTTCATTGGTGATAATGACTGATGTAATTGAGTGATACTGCAAGATACCTTTAGCCACTTCTTCTGCGGCAGACGCATCGAGGTGGAAAGTAGCATCCGCTGCGGCAAACTGATTGGCCGCCAGAATTTCCGAGGCGAACTTTTCTATCGCATCCTGTTCACGAGCAAAATCAAGCCCAATCTGAATACAGCTAAGTAGAAAACCAACTACTAGCGTCACGAATACGCTATTTTTAGCCAATGTGTATGACAGGCTGTCAGTAAAAGGCCGTTTACTTTCTCTCATTTGAGATCGAGGCCATTTGAACTTGCTGAAAAGTGTTTTAATGCTTTATTCCATAGGCCATCAATGCCGTTGCGGCTGCGCCGGTCAAGCTCCGGCATTAGAACAATTACAGCCTCAGGATCAGTGAGAGAACGGGCGTAAAACCCTTGTTTCTGAAGTTCAGAAGCGGTTTCAACGGTCACAATATTAACCGGATTAGTGCTCAATGCTGCCACCAGCACACTGGTCTGAAATTCCGAGCTAATGGTGAAGTTTATCCATTCCTCTGCAATGCGTTTTAGTTGTGGCTTGTTAGCGAGTTCCTGACTAATGACATGATTATCAATCCAGCCAGGCACGCCTTCTTTAGGGTAAGCCCATTTCCAAATTTCACCCCGCTGTTTTAACTCAGGTAGAGAAAAACCCCAAGAAGAAGCTAGCTTTTTTTGCTGTAGGTCATCGGCGGTATCAACACCTACCCACAGTGATTTTGCATTGGCTAGTAACGCAGCTAATTTTGCTTTAAATGCTTTATTATTTAGCTGGTCAAAATCACCTAAGGCATTTTTGTCATAACCCATTGCCAAAGCCGTAAGATAAATATTAATTTCGCCATAATCGGCAATACTGTAATGCCCACTATATTGTGGTTCCCAGAGCACATTCCAACTATCCGGTGCTTTCTCAAAAACCTCAGTGTTGTACACAAGCCCATAAGGCCCCCACGCAAAGGGCAAACCATAATGAACTCCATCTTTTACCAAGTGATCTAAGCGCTTAAAAGACGGGTTCAGCTGTTGGTAATTCGGCAAATTTTCAAGATTAAGTGGCAGTAGTAGCCCTGAATCAATCATTTTAAAACGTTTATCATTGATACGATTATGAGCGGGACTCACAACATCCGCTTTTTTTAAGCGTAAGGCCTCAAAGCCGTCCTCGGCATCTGCTATATAATCGACTTTTAGGGTAAGATTAACTGCATACTTCTCATATATATATTGTCGAAATTGTTCACGCTGAGCTTCGGGGGCATAACCTTCCCAAACCAGTAAACGGAGTACTTGCTGGTTTTCTGCAAATACACAAACTGGAGCGAGAGTAAAAAACAGCCCAATCCAAACGGCTGGGAATTTTCGAACGATGTATTTAAGCATTATTACTACAGACTCCGTGTTATAGATAAATTTTCTTTTTTAAATTAATGCCCCGTTGGGTTATTTATTCAAATCAACCATTAATAGCAACGGTTAACAAGATCAAAAAGATCAAATTTATATATCACTAGTACATATAAATTATTGATTTCAATAAATTTATGGTCATTCAAGCGATTATTGTAGCTGAGGAAAGCCATATTGATCACTTTAGGACTAGTTGGAAACTGTGGTCACTTTTAGATGAGAGCGCTCACCACTAAAATCAATTCAAATGAGAAACAAGCCTGAATCACTCAAGTTTTAAAGCCCCATGCTTGTTAATTTGTACCCATCTCTAGTTAGCACTATTCCTATTGCGCGCCTGGTGTTCTCATTTGTAGTCGTGCAATTTTTGCATAGACATTATTTTGATTATTTGATTTCATCAAGCGATTAAACTGCGTCAATGACCCAAGCATTGCGTAAATAGGCACAAACAAATTACGCTTAAAAAAGGACAGCACGGTCTCTTCATCTAAGGCAGACAATGCCTCTTCATCAATTGTATAAAGACCTTTTACACGTCTTATTTTGTCATCTTGGTAAGCAACCATAATCTCAATTTCTTTAAGTAAGTTCTTTTCTAACATAAGGTTGATAAAGTCTCGGGTAAACACTTGGTTTTGGTAGTGCTCGGCTAGCTTCGCTTGCATTGACTTCAAATAAGCAGTTTCGCCTTCATTGTCGAACAAAGCATGCACGCCCTCTTTTTGCACTAAAGTACTTGCCTCATTTATATGCATGGTTAAGGTTTTAGCATCCTCAGCAGAAGGACCAAGAAAGAACGGTTCGCACTGTACTTCGTTAGGTAAATGAATTGCATCCCATGCGTTATCACTCGCATTAAGCAATACATTTTGGTCAGCTTCAAAGCCCCATAAAGCTACGCTAACAAAGCTCCCAGAATGGCCGTCTTTTAGCATCACTATTGGGTAGCTACTTGCGGCTTGAGCAAACTCTTGTACCGTTAACGCTGCAAACTGACGTTTTGCTAGTGCAGTGAAATCAATTTGCTCTTTTATTTTAAGCCCAGAGTGTTGATCAGGATGAACAGGTGAAGATATAGGTGTAGACATGCAGTCCTCTGTTTAATAATAAATGGCTTATAACTTTGCAAAGCCTTGTTGTTTAATTTGATTAATAAGATCTCTGTGCTTGGGCAATCTCAAGGCCATTTGCTGCGCCGTTTTAGCGGTTATATCTAATTGTTTCTTAGCACGCGCAGCGTGTGTCATGGTATGCGATAACAAGCTGAAATCAGATTTAAACCCGCCACCGTAGAGCACATATTGATAACTCGCGGCATTAAAGGCTTCATAGCTTTGCAAGAAGTCGTATTCACTGGGAACTCTATGTTGCCAAAGTAGCAGCATTTCTTCGAGGGAATCAGGAATGCTTGACGGGTTTTTATTGTCTTTCCAATAAGGCTCTTGACGCTCACTCAAGACATAATGTAACTTTAAAAAATCTATGATGCCACGCCATTTAGCGATAAACACCTGATTAAACCGCTTTTCCATTGGCTTCATTTCGGCCTTGGTTAAAGGAAGTTGGTCGGCAATAAAATTGGCAGAGGTTTCAACTAACATAAGCGCAGAAGCTTCAAGAGGTTCTAAGAATCCGGAAGATAAGCCAATCGCCACGCAGTTGTGGCACCAAAAAACTTCCCTATGCCCGGTTTTAAACTGAATTTTACGTACTGGAATATCTACCGCTTGAGGGCCAATATAACGTTTGAGTTTTTGCTCTGCATCTTCTAATGATTCATGCTTACTTGAAAATACATAGCCTACACCGCGCCTGTGCTGTAAACCAATATCCCAAATCCAGCCTGCAGTTTGTGCGGTCGATATAGTATGGCAGGCAATAGGGTCGTTTTCATTTGCATATGGTACATGCATTGCTAACGCGGTGTCGTTAAAAAGAATGTGGCTTTTATCAATAAATGGCACGCCTAGGGTTTGCCCAAGTAGCAATGACGAAAACCCAGTGCAATCAATAAAAAACTCGGCGCTTAGCAAGCCAGCAATATCTGTATCAACACTGGCTATGCTGCCATCTTGATGCTGATTTACATTTGTAACATTAGCAATTATATGCTTTACATTAAGCACATTTACACAATGTTTTTTAAGCAACTGGGCGAATTTCCCAGCGTCTAAATGATAGCCATAATTAGCTACCGTTTCATATTCTTTGTGAGTAATATTTTTAGGGGCTAAGCCCATTTTACACATTTGAGATTGGAAGGTAACTGAATCGCAAAAGGTTGACGCAGTGGATAGTGATTCCCAATAGGGTGCAATTTCGAACTTTCCATAACCGGCCGGTTGTGTAAATGGATGAAAATATTCTTCTGATGATGATGTCCAATTAACAAACTTACTCGCCTGTTTAAAGGTCGCCGAGCATTCACAAATGAATTCAGATTCTGAAATACCAATTTTTTGTAAGGTAGAACGCATCGATGGCCAAGTGCCCTCACCCACGCCAACGGTTGGAATATCAGATGATTCAACTAAACAAATTTCAATAGAATGACCATGTTGTTTGGCCAACAACGCAGCGGTTAACCATCCAGCAGTGCCACCACCAACAACTAATATGCTTTTAGTTATCGTATCCATATAAAACTCCATTAAGCAATGCTATACAAGATGTTTACACAAGTGCTGGACAAGTAATAGTCTTGTGCCAAGGGACTTGTGTCAAAGTGCCTATAGCTTATCTCAAAAACATTGTTAATTACACAAACTAGCGCTATAAAAAAAGGGGGACAAGCCCCCTTTTTGTTTACAACAATATCTACACTATTTTGGCTAGAATGAACCTCTAAGGCCAATTGAGTAACGCACACCAGTTCTCACTTGTTCGGTGAAGTGTGACGGTATACGACCAACTTTATTCGTATATTCGTCAGTCACGTTTACACCTTCAAATAATACAGTTAAGTGCTCATTAATTTCGTAGCTCGAGCTTATATCCCATTGTCCATAAGTCTTAACAAACTCTGGTTCGCCGGTATCACCGTTACTAAAGGTTTGTAGGAATGTTTCTCTGTTGTTAAACGCAATACGTGCTTGAAAGCCGTCTTTGTCGTAAAAGAACACCGCATTTTGAGAGTCACCTAAGCCCTCAAGCGCAAACGTTTGTGACGAATTCGACTCATCAATCACAGCGTCACTGTTTACTACAGTTGCGTTTACTTGGAAACCAAAGCCACTTTCATGCACATGGGTCCACGCCATCTCTAAACCGTCAACTTTCGCTGTTTCGCCGTTTCTTGGACGGTTAACCGCAAAGGTATAAGGACCACTAGCTAAGGAAAACACTTCATCAGCGGTTATGTTTGTTATGAAACTTTCTACTTCTTTGCTGAAAAGACCAATCGATACCGCGCTTGCATCGGCATAGTACCATTCATAAGATACATCCCAGTTAGTAGATAAGTAAGGTTGTAAGCCTGGGTTACCACCAGCAGCTAATAGAATACCTGGACGCGTAGTGCCTATATTAGTTACAGGCGCCATCGACTCCATTGTGGGTCTAGTAATCGTTTCTGAGTAGCCAAAGCGTAATAACATGTCTTCTTCAACTTCAAGCTTCACGTTTAAGCTTGGCAACAGATTAGTATAGCTATTAGAAATCGCAATATCGCTTGAAACTCTTTGACCATTGCTATCTACTTCATAGACTTGATCTAAAATTGTACCATCGGTCGGGTTATCAGCAATATCTAACAATGTTGCTTGTAAACCAGAGGCGGTAGTATCGGTTTCACTATATCTGAAGCCCAAGTTAACTGTCCAAGGCATATCACCAGCTTCCCCTTCAAACACAAAGTCGGCATAAACCGCAATAATTTCTTCGTCAATTTCGAAGCTAGTACCCAGCTCAACTGGCGTGTAATAATCTAAGGCAGCAAAAGCTGCTATGTTATCAGCAGGAAGCTCACTTAAACCTAAGGAGTTTCTAAGGTTTGTTTGCGCTGTAATAGCTGCATCTGAACTTAAATAATCTAAATATTGATCAACATCGTAGCCAAAAAATGCACTTGGAATACCATTAAACCAATCGTTTGGCGATACTAAAGTAGCAAGGCCATCTGGTATTGGAATACCGTAACCACAGTAAAAACAGTTAGGTAAGCTAGGCGATTGGAATATTTTGCTAGATTTAGTTCTGTCTTGCGTGTAGGCACCAAACTTTAAGCGTGTGAAGGTTTCGCTGTCTGGTAAATAAGTAAAGTCAGCCCGCATTTCTGTGATTTCATCTTCGCGCTCATCACCACCACGTTCTACATAGTGAGCACGCAGTTTATTAGCATCAGCAGCAGTAAATGGGCCAGAAATACCATCGCTCATCAAGCTAGGTAATTCGCCACCTTGGCTGAAGTCGTAAGTATAACCATTTGGGTAACCCATTACAGTGAACACGCGGCTTTGGTCGCCACTAAAGTCTTCAGCAGAAGAAGTAGATATATCAAAATCGGCATTTAACGTTTCGGTAATATCCCAATCGGCATTAAAACCAAATCCAGAAATCTCTACGTTTCTGTCTAGCCCTTGCTGAACGAAATCTGTAGCACCGGCACCGCTACCATTTGGATCTGTTGCAGAGTTATGTGACCAAAATACAACCGTCTCTGTTGCTTCATCTACTTCAAAGTCACGAAAGTTACCCGGCGTAAACCAGTTAGCATAGTTGCTTACTTGCGAGTCTACGCTGAATTTTGAGTATAAACCGTCAAATGTTAACTCTAGGTCTTCTGTAGCAGCAAATTGCACAGTCAAAGTTCCACTTTCACGTTTACGTTCTTCTTTGTTAGAAACCAAATCGAGGTTTCTTGGCACGTATACATTAAAAGCTTCTTTACCTGTATTCAAGTCTGCATTGAAGTCGTTGGTCGCTATGCGGTCTACGCGATAAAAACCACGAGTATCGGCTTGGTTAATTTGCGCATCACGTTCTTGTGATGACAATGAGAATAAAACACCCAGGCGATCGTCCATGAATGTATTACTTATCAATCCACTAAATGAAGGTGTAGTATTTCCAGACAAGCTGTCATTGGTCGCTTTGATGCTTCCAACGGCTTTAAAACCATCTAGGTCGAATGGCTTGGCGGTTTTTAAATTAATAAACGAACCGATACCACCACTTTGATTTTCTGCCAATGAGGTTTTGTAAATTTCAGCACCAGAGATTAATTCGGCTGCTAATATGTCAAAACTAAATTCACGTCCCGGACGCTCAGTGGCGATTTGACGACCGTTAATAGTGACTAAGTTAAATTGGGGACCAAAGCCTCGAACCGAGATCAATTGACCTTCACCGCCATTTCGATCGATTGAAACACCAGTAATACGTTGTAATGATTCAACAACGTTTTGATCTGGAAATTTACCTAAATCTTCAGCAGCAATTCCGTCAGAAACTATGAGCGCTTCTTTTTTATCGGAAAATGAGCGCTTAAGACTACTAATTAAGCCGCGTACTTCAATAACTTCTACGTTGTCTTGATCGTTGTCTGACTCTTGCGCCATAACTGGCAACGTAGCCAATGTAATAGCACTTGGAATTAATAAAGCTGCTTTAATCGCAGTTCCTAAGTAGCTTCTTTTCATAAGAATGCCTCTTTAGTGTTGATTGTTTGAGTGTGTGAGTGTGTGTAATCTATTTATCTTATTATGGTAGCGCAATGTTAAAAGCCATTGGTATTTATTAACAGGCTCGCAACATAAATGTAGTATGCACTATTTGTATGTTAAATAATATTAATGCTTGCTGTCAACATTTCATTAACACGCAATCGTGTGTCGAATTTGTAGATTAAGTCAATGAACACAAGCTTTGTAGCGCCGAATAACATTTAGTGATGCTGACCATACGTAAATTAAAATAATTAAAAAGCGATAAAATCGCAACATTTTAGCAACAATGATCAAGCCGTTTTTTGTTAAAAAACACGTACATTATCTAACAATGATACTTTTAGCATTACTTTTCATAGGCTTAACTAAATCTAATTTGTATGATAAATACGTTTATTATAAATGATAGGCTAATGTTGTTCTCGTGGCGTCAAGAGTCTAAGCGTTAGTATTTTGTAAAGGTAAAGTCGCCTACTAAAACGATTGATGTCTATTGACTATCGACCCCTTTCAGTAGTATTTGTCATATATTCTTCATTATTAAACAACTTACGTTTGTGGTTAAATGCACTAAGGCCTTATTTTTTTACTATAAGAATATAAAATGCGTAGATTAATAGAAGTTGTTTTGTTGATTACCTCGTTAAGTGCTTGCCAAAGCGGGTCCGCTAATACGCTTAGCCCCCTGCCTAATAAAGGAGAAATAATGGCAAACTCCCCCATTATTATTGCCCATCGAGGCGCATCCGGCTTTTTGCCTGAGCACTCAAAAGAAGCTGCTGTTTTGGCTTTTATGCAAGATGCAGATTATATAGAGCAAGATTTGGTGGTGAGCAAAGACGATCATTTAGTAATACTGCATGATATTCATTTAGAAACCGTAACCAATGTAGAAGCTTTATTTCCAGAACGTGTGCGCGCCGACAATCGTTACTATGCAATCGACTTCACCTTACTTGAATTGCGCCAACTTTCATTGCACGAACGACAAACTAGCGAAGGGATGATGGTCTTTCCAAGACGTTATACAGGCAACGCACATTTTAGTATTACCACATTTGCCGAGCAAGTTGAACTTGTGCAGGAACTCAACAGACAGTTTGCAAAAAACGTAGGCTGGTACCCAGAAATCAAATCGCCGCAGTGGCATATTAAAGAAGGTAAAGACATTGCCAAGTTATTCAGCGCCGAGCTTAACCGCTTAGGCTTAAACACAACAACAACCAAGATCTATGTGCAAAGCTTTGAGCCAAATAGCTTGAAACGCCTCAAGCAAGAGTTTGGCCTAAAAGTCCCGCTGATACAATTGATAGCAGATAACAGCTGGGAAGAGTCTGACGCTGATTACGATGTAATGTTAACTGCCGCTGGACTAGAAGATATTGCGACTTACGCGCAAGGAATTGGTCCTTGGCTGCCACAGGTATATGACTACAAAAACAATCAGATATCTGACTTACTATCGTTAGCTAAGCAACAAAAATTGCAAGTACATCCTTACACCCACAGAGAAGATGCTCAAGATTTACCAGATTCACCAAAGATTATGTTTAATATGCTTAAAAAAGCAGGCATAGATGGTATTTTTACCGACCAGATTATGCCTTATATGGTTGACTAAGAAGGTTAAGAAGACCTGCTCATACGAATAACTACGCGGCGGTTCTTTTCTCTTTCAATCGAATTATCGTTAGGTGACACATGTCGTTTCTCGCCATGGCCCGTTACTTCAATGCGCTGGCTGTCTACGCCCATACCTGCAAAGTAGTCTTTTATTTCATTCGCTCGCTTGACAGCTAATTGTTCATTTAACCAATCACCGCCGTAACTATCGGAATAACCATCTACGAGCACAAGTTCAAGTGCCAAGTCTTCCTTCAAGTAGTCACCTATCATGTCAAGGCGACGCTGTGAATATTGGGTCAATTCAGCGCTATTTCTTTTGTAAGCCAATATTGTGTAAGAGATATCATCAAAATTAAATGGTAATAAGTTGGCAATGCAGCGACTAAAATCTTCATATTGATTTTTAAAGTTGCTGGCATTTAACGACACCGCAACAGAATCGTTATTGTTAAGCCAGTCGCGATAGTGAATAGTTGGCCAAAACCCTTTTTCAAGTTCGGTAAGCATTTGCCAAGCGGTATCTTGCGGCAAATCGCTGTCGTATTGCTTACGTAAGTCCATGCTGCCTATTTTGCGTTGCTGTGCACCTCGCATCCACTGGGGCGGCATTGAGTACACATCGGCAACATCATACCTGTTGGGTAAACGCAGCATGTCTAAGGTAAATTCTAAATTTAATTGTTTGGAAGCTTCTGTCATAAATGAAGCGACTCCATAACCAGGTATTGGATGAGAGAGCTCACATACCAGTCGCGTTTGTTTACTCAAAGCCCATGATGAGGATTCTACATCTACTGAGTAATTACGTATATTCGCCTGCGCACTTACGGTGAATATACACACGCTTAATGCACATGAAATAGTGAATATAGTGCGCTGTATTAAGCGGGCCTTTTGAGTCAATATTTGCATAAACACTTTCTTTTATCTCGATGGCATATTTTGAATGAGTTGTACGCTAATAAACCACTCTCTTTAGCAGTAGGGCTTTTACATGCGTAACCAATAATTTTGTCTTCAAATTAATTATCGGCTTTTCATTCAAAAGGTTTAGCCATCATTCGGGAACTATTGCATACTATACTAGTAGTGTTTTCCATAGTAGGTCGCATACAATGTTACATGCTGTATTACATGTTATGTTACGTATTTGCACCACCGACATTTTATCTTTTGAAAGTGAATTAAATGACACCATTAGTTAGGCGGTTTAGAGGGTATTTTCCTGTAATAATTGACGTAGAAACAGGCGGCTTTAATGCACAAACCGATGCATTACTTGAAATTGCCGCTATTACGCTCAAACAAGACGAAAATGGCTTATTAATACCCGATACTTGTTTTCATGAGCATGTGATTCCTTTTGACGGCGCGAATATAGAAACAGCGGCAATTGAGTTTAATGGTATTGACCCATTTTGTGCATTACGCGGCGCCAAAGCTGAAGAAGATGTTATGAAGTCTTTATGCGTTCATGTTCGTAAAGCACAAAAGGCTGCAGATTGTCAGCGCAGTGTTATTGTGGCCCATAATGCGACATTTGATCAAGGCTTCGTCAATGCTGCAATTGCTAGGCATAATGTTAAACGCACCCCCTTTCATCCTTTTGTTTCGTTCGACACCACCACTCTCGCGGCATTGACCCTAGGGCAAACAGTATTAGTGAAGGCATGTGAAGCGGCAAAAATTGAATTTAAACAATCAGAAGCACACAGCGCATTGTACGACACACAAAAGACCGCTGAGCTATTCTGCTTTATGGTAAATCGATATCAAACCTTAGGTGGCTGGCCTCTTACAGAGGATTCTTAGGCACGATAAAGTCAGTACAAGTTGTTCAAAAAGCTTACTCGCGTTGAGTAAGCGCTTCTTCTGACAGGTGCGTGATATCGCATAATAATGGAATATTGGCGTGATCATCTGCGCTAATTTTTGTGACACTTGTATTTTGAATATCGGTTTGCGCTAATACTTGCGGTGACAAAGTAAGTATTTCTGTCAATATGCAACGCACCACTAATCCATGCGTCATAACAAGCAGGTCACCTTCTTGACCTTTAGCTACTTTTATCACTTGCTGCCACGCTTCACGAATACGTGCCACAAATTTGGTATAAGACTCACCGCCAGGTGGATGATAGTCCAGAGCAAATATATCTGTAGGGATGTCGTCGTAAGCTTTACCGCGTAAATCGCCAAAATTCCTTTCTCGCAAAAGCTCACTTATTACGAATTGTCGGTTGAGCTTATCATGCAGTTTTAATGCAGTTGCGTGTGTACGGCCATAATCGCTGCTTAAAATGCTTGAGATGGGCAATTGGCTGTATGCATCGGCGAACTGCTGAGCTTGCCGTTCACCGCGACTAGATAAGGGTGTATCGGGTGTTTGTACTACGCGTTTTACATTACCGTCGGTTTCGGCGTGTCTGGTCAAATATATCCACATTTATTGCTTACTTCCTTTCACTTTTGGGTCAGGTTTATTTAAAAGCCATCTGCGGCTTTGCAAAATACTAACGCGCAGGCGCGAATATTGACACATGCCAATATCAAAATAAAGCACGCAAGAACCCATACTTTTGACCAGTATACATAAACGGTTATTCTCGCTACTGTAATTATGCTTTTGCAATGAAGCAGAAGTTTAATTAAATTATATAAAAGGAAATTATGATGATTGAATTAAAACAGGAGCAGTTAAATAAGGTCAGTGCCGCAGGGATTAGCGAAGCGACTTGTATTGCTAGCTTTGGCGCACTTGGTGCCTTAGGCGGGTTTATTGGTGGTGGCATTGCCACAGCAGGTATTGGAATGGGTGCAGGCGCGCTTTGGGGATTCGGTTTCGGCACCCAATTAGGCACATCAATCTGTTTAACATAAGGATATATTTATGATAATCGAATTATCTTTGGAAGAATCAAATGCTGTTGCCGGAGGCGATTGTATGGGTTCATTTAGCGCTGGCGGTGCGGCTATCGGTGGTGCAATGGGTGCGACTGCTGGATTTTTTGGTGGATTTGGCTTTGGTGCGGCTCCAGGTTTTTTTGGAGGCTCAGCATTAGGTGGTTCCCTTGGCACTATTAGCGGCGCATTTTTCTGCTATTAAACCTGTAAGGGAGGCTTTGCCTCTCTTTTTTAACAACGGACTTTGTTGCAATGAATTTATTTTTTTTCCTTAATCTGATGACAAGTTTTATCTTACTAAATATTTTATCTCGTATTATTACTATGAAATGGGAGCCCTCTGAATATGTCTTAAATACAATCGTTCTAATTGTTGTTATCAGCTTCGTATTCGTTCGGGGTCGCTACGCACTTGTTGTCAAAGACAATAAGCTACGGATTAATAATTATCCATTTTCACGAGCAATTGAGTGCAGCCGGATCAAATACCTACACATTTCATATAAAAAAATAGAAATTGAGACAACTGATAACAAAAACCTTGTTTCTAACTTTGTATTTGGACCTGAAAGCGCGATTCATGAGACCGCAGTGAAAGCAATGACAGAGCTGAAATGGTCAAGCAAAGCGTCGACGGAGAAAACACTTAACGATAGTGTTACAAAGGAATAATGAAAGAAGAGGCTTCTACCCCACCTGTAACCGCGGCTAATGAGTATTATGCATGCGTTACAAATTATATGTTTGATAAATATTTAGAATCAACCAACTTCTTATTTGCACATTACCACCCTAGCAAGATCTTATAAAAACACTTGCCTTTACTGCAAATAACAACTATTATCATTTGCAACAAGATTAGCAGCACGCTACTGTGCCTTTTTCATGAGACCCTATATGTTTGTATGTTTATGCCACGGAATTACCGACAAGCAAATTGAAAATGTTGTACGCGAGCAAGGCGTGGGTAACATGCGAGAACTTAAAAGCGCTCTAGGTGTTGGCTCGCAATGTGGTAGCTGTATTAATATGGCACAAGATATTATCGATACTACTATTGTAGATAGCATTATGTTTAGAGATGTTGGCTAGCTAAGACGATTCAAAAATTTGAAACAAAAAAGGCGGTGAAATTATTTCCACCGCCTTTTTTTAATGTTTAATAAAAGCTTATTCGCTTTTATTTTTCGCCGCTGATTCTTGAATTAAGGTTTGTAGTTCACCCTGCTGGAACATTTCCATAATAATGTCGCAGCCACCTACTAGTTCGCCATCTACCCACAATTGCGGGAAGGTTGGCCAGTCGGCATACTTTGGCAATTCGCCGCGAATATCGGGGTTTTGCAGAATATCCACATAAGCAAACTGTTCATTACACCCCATTAGGGCCTGCGATGCCTGTGAAGAAAATCCACATGAAGGCAATTTAGGAGATCCTTTCATGTATAAAAGGACGGTGTTCTCACTGATTTGCTGCTTAATTTTATCGACGGTACTGATTTCCTGATCACTCATAGTAATAACTCTGCCTTTTATCTTAAATTTCCAATATATCAATTATACCGAATTCAATACCTTTTCGCATCTCAAATTAAGGATAGTTTCGGTATATAATATATAGATATACGAAATAAAAAAGAAAACTGATCTTGTTGGAGCAAAATAAAGAACTAACAATTGGCAACATTTTTTAATTGTAGGCGTATAATAAAAGTTGTCCTCAATTATGAAAAGACACATTTACCATCCGGAGAAAACACATGGCTTTTGAATTACCCGCATTACCTTATGACAAAACAGCATTAGAACCACATATCTCAGCTGAAACATTAGATTTTCACCACGGTAAGCACCATGCTACTTATGTAACAAAATTAAATGGTCTTATCGAAGGCACTGATTTAGCAAACAAGTCATTGGAAGAAATAGTTAAAAGCAGCGATGGCGGCGTATTTAACAACGCGGCTCAAGTCTGGAACCACACTTTTTATTGGAACAGCTTAAGCCCAAACGGCGGCGGCGAGCCAAGTGGTGCTCTAGCCGATGCAATTAATGCAAAATGGGGTTCGTTTGCCGACCTAAAAGCGGCGTTTAACGACAAAGCAGTGAATAACTTTGGCGCAAGCTGGACGTGGTTAGTAAAATTAGCTGACGGTAGTCTTGATATCGTAAACACTAGTAATGCTGGCACACCAATTACTACTGACGGTGTAACTCCTGTGTTAACTGTAGATTTATGGGAACATGCCTACTACATCGATTATCGCAATGTACGCCCAAATTACTTAGCAGGTTTTTGGGCATTGGCTAATTGGCAGTTTGCTTCTGACAACTTTGCTAGCTAGTTAAACAAAGAAATACACAAGTAAAATTATAAAGGGCGCTTTTAAAGCGCCCTTTTTTTGTATTCATCACATCCTAATCTCTAGGACACACCAAAGCAATCATACTGGTATCGGGTGAAATAGCGGTTCGTGTAACGCCCTTAGAACATTCAGGCTGCTTAATTTTAATTGCTTGCCAACCATCGAGTGGTTTTATTTTGTCGCCTTTGACCATAAATTTTCGCTGCCACAGTGTTTCTCCGTCAGACGTAATAATATTGCCCATACGGCTGACTGAAAAATATTCACTATTTTTAGGCATACTTACAATTTGAATAGTTTTATTTGTGCGCTTGTTATGGGCGTTTAAAAAATTGCCATCGAGCTTACTTGTATATAAGAACCAATCTGTCTTTTCAAATCGATACAAACTAGCGCCAATATTGCTATCTATAATTTCACCTTTAGCTTCAGGATTTAGTGCATCTATTCGTTGCAGTGTATTAGGCTCACCTAGCACAAACAATAACAGCTCACTGTCATTTAACCAAACTTGATAGCCTACAGGCTCTATTAATGGTGCCAAATGCTGCACTGGATTACCCAGCAAATCTATTTGCCACAGCTCTTGTTTACCTTCTTCACTTACGCGAATTACCGACATATCTGATTTATTTAGCAAGGGCGTTGGGGAATATTCACTTACTGTCGATTGAGTAATATTCTGTGATTTACCTAACTTAAAATCAAATACCAATGCGTCCATTTGAGTCTCGCCATCTTCAAGTTCAATTGCTTGCGTAAAGAATAATCGAGCGTTATCGAAAAAATACGGTTGATTAGTGTAGTAGGCGGTATCAGTAATTTGTACCAGCTCTGAAATGGGCTGCTTTTCCCATAGGTTTAGTTTTCCAACCCAAATGTCGCTGGCATCTTGAGCGAATACTTGCGTAGACATAAGCAGCAATCCTGCTATATATGCAGTACGTTTGCATCGAGTTAAAAAGCCATTGGTAAAACCATCACTTTTTTCAAACTGTTTTAACATTGTTAAACCACCCTCTTTTTATGAAACCCTTGATATATAATCAATACTATTAGTAACGCTCCTGCTAAGAAAGCCACACCGCCGGAAAATACAAAACTAAGCGTTGCACCAGTTCCATCATCCCATAAATAACCCGCAATAAAACTACCAATGGCACTACCTAAGCCAAAACTAACCGACAAGTAAATAGCCTGGGCTCGACTTTGAAACCTATCTGAAAAATGATGCATTAAAAAATACACCGAGGCTACATGACTAAGGGCAAAACTAAATGCGTGTAGTATTTGGCACAAAATAATAACAGCGCCAATATGTGCAAAATAGGCAAGTCCCAGCCAGCGCACACCTGTTAATAATATACTCATTGCCAACAAATGTAGTACATCAAAACGTTTTACTAACTTAGCCGCATAAATAAATATAAATACTTCTGCCACCACCCCCGTCGCAATAAACGCACCCGTTTCTAAACCAGTATACTGTAGGTCATTCATATACATAGCAAAAAAGTTGTAATAGCTACCAAAACTAACCTGCAATAAGGTATTAGCGAGCATAAACACAATAAACACTAAACTAAACGCTTGTTTCCAATCGCCACCGGCTTTTTGGGTCGACGGCGCTTTAGTTTGAGGATTCACAATTAGCAGGCTACTCACATAAATCAATAGCAAACTCACGCAGGTTATTGTGGCTACAACGCTTGGCCCATATACATCAATTAGGCTACCTGCAAGTAAACTACATACAATAAAGCCGACACTGCCCCATAGCCTTAGTTTACCGTAGCCGCCATGGCTCTTGGCAGTAGCGCTTAAGGTAATAACCTCTAGCTGCGGCAAAACAGCGGTCCAAAATAGCATCATCAAACAGAAGGTTAAGGTCAGTAACCAGTAACCCTGCACCACAAAAATGGCGGTGAAAACTAAAAAAGAAAGTAAACTCCCAAATCGCAGCACTTCGCCTGCACTGCCGTTTTTATCAGCTTTATGGGCCCATAAGTTAGGTCCTAGCATCCGAAAGATAGCGGTAATGGCGAGCATTGTGCCTATTTGTGCTGAACTAAACCCACGGTCATCAAGAAATAAACCAACGTAAGGCATAAAAATGCCCAATTGGCCGAAATAGAAAAAATAAGTCATGCCTAAGAAGACACGATTACTTGAGCTGTCTATTGGCACATTACGCTTTGGGCCAAACAATAGGTGGATGAATGTACTCACGCCATAATTACGGGCGTTGCGCTGGAATTATTGGCGTAATAGAACGCACATCTGCATTTTGTCCACGATGTCTTAACAAATGGTCCATTACGACGAGGGCGAGCATCGCCTCAGCAATAGGCACTGCGCGAATACCTACACATGGATCGTGTCGCCCTTTGGTAATAATTTCAGCGGCCTTGCCGTTAACGTCAACGGTTCTTCCTGAAATACTAATACTCGACGTAGGCTTCAAGGCCATATGTACTATTACTTCTTGACCAGTAGTTATGCCGCCTAATACGCCACCTGCGTGGTTTGTATAAAAACCTTCAGGGGAAATTTCATCGCGGTGGTCGGTGCCTTTTTGAGTAACAACATCAAAGCCATCGCCTACTTCAACACCCTTCACGGCGTTAATACTCATCATGGCATGGGCAATATCCGCATCTAATCGGTCAAACACAGGCTCACCGAGTCCTACAGGCACATTTGTTGCCGATACCGATACTCTCGCTCCAACTGAATTGCCTTCTTTTTTAAGATCGCGCATGTATTCTTCAAAGGCGTCTATTTTATCGATATCTGGGCAAAAGAAAGGATTAGTATTAGTCACACTGTGGTCGACTTTATCTATAGCGACCGGCCCAATTTGCGATATATAACCCCTAATTTCTATGTCATACATTTGCTTTAAATACTTTTTAGCAATACCGCCTGCCGCTACTCTAACGGCTGTTTCACGCGCCGATGAGCGACCGCCACCGCGGTAGTCTCTCAAGCCGAATTTTTGTTGGTAAGTATAATCAGCATGACCCGGCCTGAAACTATCTTTTATTTTAGAGTAGTCTTGGCTACGCTGGTCTGTATTATTAATTAATAAACCAATGCTAGCGCCAGTAGTTTTACCTTCAAACACCCCTGAAAGAATTTTTACTTCATCGGCTTCGCGCCTGGCAGTGGTAAATTTTGAAGTGCCGGGTTTGCGTCTGTCTAAGTCACCCTGCAGGTCCTCTTCAGTTAGTTCTAGTCCAGGTGGGCAACCATCTACCACGCCACCAATGGCGATGCCGTGACTTTCACCGAAGGTTGTTATGCTAAATAATTTGCCAAAGGTATTTCCTGACATCGAGCTTGTTCCTTTCTAATAATGAATGTGTATTACAATTTTTCCAATATGGATTGTTGCGCAAGCAATTCGCTTTTGTTGATAGCGAAAATGCCGCTGCCACCAAGGGTAAGTTCACACCAATGTACCTTAAAGCCCTCGAAACGTTGTGCAAAATTCACCTCGCTGTTGCCTACTTCTACAAATAACCAAGCATCATCAGACATATAATTTGCGGCTTGCTGTAACAACGCTAGCGTTAACGCCAAACCATCATCGCCAGACGCTAAGGCCGACTCGGGTTCGTGTGCGTATTCACGCGGTAGGTCGTGCATATCTTGTGCATCTACATACGGCGGATTAACAACAATTAAATCGTAAGTTTGCTGGCCTAAATTCGTAAACAAGTCTGATTGCATAGGAAACACGCGGTCCTCCATTTGATATTGTTCTATATTGATGGAAGCAACATTTAAGGCTCCTGAGTCAATATCTACAGCATCAACTTGTGCTTGCGCAAACTGCCGAGCCAAGGCAATAGCAATACAGCCACTTCCTGTACACATGTCTAAAATAAGAGTGGGTTGTACTGTATTAGCCAAATAAGCAGAAAATCGATTTTCAATCAATTCAGCAAAAGGTGATCGCGGGATTAATGCTCGCTCATCTATATAAAACGGCATTCCGGCAAACCAAGCTTGGTTGCTTAAATAAGGTAATGGGATAGCATCTTCACAGCGTGCTTTTATCCAGGAGAATATTAACGCTTTTTCGGGTTGCGTAACTTGGCAGCCGTAAAACACTTGTTGCTCTTGCACAGTAATATCTAGCGGCAACGATAATGCCGTAAATACCAATCTATGAGATTCTTGCCACGCATTTTCGGTGCCATGGCCGTAATAAACGTCATGTTGATTACACTCTGAAATGGCAAAACGAATATAGTCAATAATGGTATTGAGCGACTGTGTAAGCTGCTCTTGATTGTCGAAACGCGACACTATTTCACTCTCTTGATTCAGATCTTGCTGCGTTTCTTGTTCGTGCCGCTCGTGATTGGCTTCATGCATGAATGATTAACTACCTAATTAGGCTATGTAACGAATGCTATGTTGCGTATAATATCGAAAAATCACTTAACATGCTGTTAAAAATACCGACATGAGCAAAAAAAACGATGAGTCTTTAGATTTTTCAGCTTTATTTAAAGACGCTAAGCCAGTTAGTCATAATCAATATGTATTGACCAAAGACGAGCGCGAGCGCAAACATATAAAAGAAAGTAGTTTGAAATTAGCTAAAAAGAAGGCTAGTTCGAATATAGACTACGCACAAAACGCAGCAAGTATAGAGTTGTCAGATACATTTGAAGCACATTGGCCTGATGACAAAGCACTCAAATATTTTCGCGCAAGCGATATATCGCATAAACAAGAGCCAACAAATCAAACCTTGTCTTACAGTCCAAAAGACATGCTTAAGAAACTCAGTATGGGATATTTTCCACCAGAGATTGAGATTGACCTACATGGCCAGACAGGCAAGCAAGCTAAAGCAGAATTATTGGCCGTTATTTTTGAAGCAAAAAAACGGCATTTTGCATGCATTGGCATTATACATGGCCATGGTAACGGCACACTTAAACGAAAGGTGCCAAATTGGTTAGTACAACACCCAGATGTAGCGGGCTTTATCCAGGCACCAAGAGAATATGGCGGAAAAGCAGGCCTATTGGTGCTAATAGGTATTGATTTTCAAGCATACAAACCAGAATAAAGCATGTGCTTTATGATTAATTCGCATTGTCTATACGAGCGTTTCAAGCTTACTTTACACACTCGCACCGAAAAAATGCTCTAAATAGCTATTATAAATTTTTGTTTGTATTATGAACGAACAAGTAAATGTAAAAGCCGCCCATGCCTAACATCACAAAAATGCCCAAAATTGAGCCCCAAACAACTGGATCAAAAAAAACTAAGTCCCACATAAGATTCACCTCATTTTTGTTTAATACGTAAACGATAGTTGATGAATTTAGTGTAGATGATTTTGAATAATGAATTACTGACCTAGATCAATCTTTAGACGAGGTACTTAACTTTTAACTAAATAAGCGCATGAACCAACCTTTATTTAGGTCGTCCTCACAGGTTCTAAGTTGCGATGCATAGCGAAGCGAGCGATCATTGACTTTATTTGCAACACCTCCTAACCATGCTTTTTTACGATAACTTTTACGCTTGTAACCGCCCCAACCTTCGTGATAATTGAGGTACTGGATTTTTGCATCCCATTTTGAAACCTTGTTAATAGTATACGTTTTACTAATAAACCAACCCATAAAATCAATGGCATCTTCAAAGTCGTCGCGGTCGGCAAAAGTATTGCCTGTTTCGCGCATGTAGTCGTCCCAGGTCATCGTTTTGGCTTGTGCATAGCCATATGCGCTGCTTACTCGCCCCCATGGAATGAGTCCAAATAGCACATAATCTCGAGGTGGTTTTGCATCGTGGCGAAACGAACTTTCTTGATACATCATCGCCATTGGCACGTGAATAGGCACGCCCCACTTCTCACGCATGTCGGCGGCCGCATCATACCAATTATCTTTTTCTTCAAATATACGGCACAAGTTCTCCCTGTCAGATGGCTGTGTTGTACTGCAAGCACCTAAAAACAGAGTGATCAATAAGATAAATAAAAAAAAGTACATTTTTTTTAACAACATGCGGAACTATTTTCATCCTTCTTACTCTTACTATTGTGTGTGTTAAAATGTTTTCCCTAAGTGTGTATTGCCTGACGTAATTACGTCAGGCTTTTTTTTGCCCTTTGACTTACGAAACACACTTACTCAAACATCGAATTTATGACTGCAGGCCTAATTAAGCGTTAGGATCGCCTGCTACACGCTTTCCAAAATAATCATTTACAAATTGCGTGAAATTTTTGTCATCTTGGGACTCAATTTCTTCTCTGGCTTTAATAGAACTTATCGCTTGTGCTACAAAATCAGCCTGAGAAATATGCGTATATGCCGTATTTTGAGCATCTGCCTTGTATTTTTTTGCCAACTCCAAGCCAAGCACACTATTATCTATTTCATTGTCGAGCAAAATTTTAAGCCATTTGCCAGATGGCGTAATGCTAGGGTCCATAAATTTTGCATGTTGCTGAATTACTGCTTTCATGTGAACATCGGTTTGCTTAGCTTCATCGAGTAAAGTAGCCACTTTACGTAAATCTATAATAAGTTCTTCACCCCAGTCTTTGAGCAACATAAGCTTACCATTGTTATTAAGTAGTAAAGCCGGATCACGACCTTTCTCAACCACATTAGTGATATTTTGTTGGCTTAGCGGCAGACTAACGTCATCAAATTTAGCAGAAGGTGTTAACAAGCAATAAACTAAAAACACATCTAAAAAATGAAATTGTTCAACCTCAATTCCCACAGGAGAGTACGGATTCACATCTAAAGAACGCACTTCCAAATAGCTTACACCCCGGTCTTCAAGTGCATTTGTAGGCATCTCTTGTGACTTAGCCACCTGCTTGGGTCGAATAGGCGAATAAAGTTCATTCTCTATTTGCAGTACGTTGTCGTTAAGCTGTTGCCATCCGTTTTCTTCATCACTGCTTAAATGAGCATAGTCCGGGGCTTTTTTACCAATAGCCCCACGCACGCTACTTACATAGGTACTTAGGTCGTTATAACAAATTTTCAGATTTGATTGTGCACTGCTGGTATAGCCAAGGTCACTCATTCGAAGTGATGTTGCATAAGGCATATATAGCGTACCTTTGCCCACTTTATCAAATTTATGCGATACGTCTTTATGTGAAATAAATGAACTGCACAGTGCGGGCGAGGCGCCATATAAGTAGGGAATTATCCAAGCAAAACGCTTGAAGTTACGAACAAGTCCAAAATAATGGGCTGACTGAGTTTCTTTGTTCCACGTTTCACCATGCATTTCGCACCACTTTTGCCAAAACTCATCAGGCAGCGAGAAATTAAAGTGTACGCCCGATATTACCTGCATCATACTGCCGTAACGGTTATGCAGTCCTTCTCTATAAACCTCTTTCATACGCGCGATATTCGAGCTGCCGTATTGTGCAATAGGAATATTCGTTTCCGAACTTATGAAGCAAGGCATACTCATTGGCCATAAATACTGCTCACCAATAGATTCATAGGTGAATTTATGAATATCAATAAGCTGACTAACACTCGTTGTGACCATATTTTCTGGTGGTGTAATGAATTCTAATAAGGACTCAGAAAAATCAGTGGTTATCCATTCGTGAGTCAATGCAGCACCAAGCGCCTCGGGATGCGGATTGCTCGCGATGGTACCATCACCATTCACGCGTAATGTCTCTCTCTCTACGCCATGTTTAATATTGCATAGCGCTTTCATGAAAGACGGCGATGAAACATCCGTTAATCTGCTTTCAAAACTCATTTGATTGGTCGTCAAATTATTATTCTCTGTGATGTATTATTCGGTTATGGCGAAGCTTCATGTTGCTTCTTCATACGCAAGCACGCGATTATTTTGGTACTTCTATGACTTCTATCTCTCTGCCGAGTGATTTCAGTGATTCTACCAATGTAGCCGCATCGCCTACCACTAATATATGCATTTTATCAGTATCTAGCCATTTTTTCGCTAAGGCATTAAGTTCGGCTGTGCTGATCTGCTTAATTATATCTTGTTGTGCAGCCGGATACTCTTTATCTAAACCTAAAGATAGCAATCTCACTAAAAAACCTGCTTTTTGTCTAGGCGTTTCATATTTGAGAGCATCAGACTGACTATAGGCGTTTTTAAGGAAACTTAGTTCATCCTCCGTCATGCCAGACGCTTTGTAGTTATCTATTTCTGTCAATAATTCTACAATACTCTCTTTGGTAAACTCTGCCGATACATCAGCAGAGGCGATAAACTCACCGGTGTGTTTACCACCACCAAAACCAGTTCGTGCGCCATAAGTGTAACCTTTGTCTTCACGAAGGTTTAAATTTATTCGGCTATTAAACATACCACCCAATGGGTAGTTCGCCAACGTTAGCTTAAAGTATTCATCAAAAGCATCAAAAGTAGGCCCATGTCTAAAGATATTGATAACTGACTGTACGCTTTGGGGGTTATCAACAATATAAAGCTTACCTTTGCTTATGTTGGTGTCAATAGTGAAGCTTGGCAGTGCATAGTCCTTGCCCTCCCACTCAGATAAAAACCCGGTTAATTGTAGCGTTTGTACTTTATCTATTTCACCAACCGCCACTAATGTGGCCCGGTTTGGGCGAATAAAATCACCATAAAATGCTTTAACATCATCAAGTGTTATGGCTTGAATACTTTGAATAGTGCCTCCATCAGGCATGCCCAATCGAGATTGATCTGAATATAAGAGCAAATTACGGCCCTGCGAAGCTAATACAGAAGGATTCTTAAGCCCTTGTCGCATAGACTGAATGATGCGCTCTTTGATTAAATCAAAATCTGCTTGCGTAAATGCAGGGCTAAGCAGTTTCTCCTTAAATAAATCAACCGTTTTGTCGGCATGTTTTGAAAGCGAATCTACATATATATTAATATAGCGTCCACTTGCACTTACTGAAATAGAACTTCCCAGTAGACTCAATTGATTAGACATTTCTTCAGAACTGAAGTTGAGCGTACTCTCATTCATTAAGGCTGCGGTAATAATGGCTAAACCAGATTTATCTATTGAATCGAGTAACACCCCGCCTTCAAGGCTCAAACTCAGCGACAATGTTGGTATTTCAGTTGTTTGTACGCCAAGTATGTCTATACCATTGGTATATTTGTGTTCCCAAAAATCCGGTACAAAAACCGCTTTATTAGCTTTTGCCTTAGGCTTCTGGCTTCTATCAAAACTATCTAATGCAGTTGGGGTTTCAGGAAGCAGAGCAATCGTTTGTTCAAGGGCAATAGTACGTTTGGGTAGTGTAAAATTCTGCTCGTTTGCGGCTAAAGCAATTTGACCTTGCGGCACTATGCTCAAAACAATCGCAGGTTGGTCTTTAATGTACCTTTTATAAACCCGCATCACGTCTTCTTTTGTTACCCTGTTGTATCGGGCCAATTCGATTGCTACTGTGTCAGGATCACCTTTGAAAGTCTGGCTTGACGCCATTATGGTTACCTTACCTGAAACACTTTGTAAGCCATAAATATATCCTGTTTCGATACCGCTTTTTACTCTTTGTAGGTCGTCTTTTTGAACCCCGTGTTGTTCAAATTCAGCTAATGAATTTAGTATGATTTGATTTACACTTTTTAAATCTTGCACATTTTCAGGATTGGCTAAAGACAGCAAAGTAAATTCACACGCCAGCTCTCTGCAAGGATGCCCTGCGAATGCTTGCACCGCTAACCCTTTTTTTACCAAATTTTTATACAACAAAGAGGTTTTACCTCCACCCAAAATACTGGCCAGCACGTCAAGTGGTGCCTCGTCTGGATGATTTGCATAAACCGTTGGATAGGTAACCTGAAGCAGGGGTAAATGCACTTTGTCTTCAAGCGTTAAGTAGCGAGTTTGTGCCAGAATCGCGGGTTGCTTTTGCGCATTTTCAACCTCTGGTCCTTGTGGAATAGGCGAAAAGTATTTTTCAATCCACGCTTTGGTTTGGGCAATATCAATGTCGCCACCAATAGTCACAACAGCATTATTAGGACCATACCATCGTTTAAAGAATCCTTTTAAATCATCTAGGTTTACGCGGTCTAAGTCTTCTACGTAGCCTATGGTAGACCATGAGTATGGATGGCCAACCGGATATAAAGCTTCTGCTGTTCTTTCGTTGCGTAGCCCGTATGGTTGGTTATCTAAACGTTGGGCGCGTTCATTTTTAACCGTTTCGCGCTGGTTTTCAAATTTGTCTTGAGTAACCGCTGGCAGTAAAAATCCCATCCGATCGGCTTCAAGCCACAATACTTTTTCAAGTTGATTTGCCGGCACTGTTTGATAATAGTTGGTGCGGTCGCTATTGGTCGTACCATTTAGGTTGCCGCCAGCTTCTGTAATCATTTTAAAATGTTCTTCGTCTGCTACATGCTCAGAGCCTTGAAACATCATATGCTCAAAAAAGTGAGCAAAGCCAGAGCGGCCATACTCCTCGCGTGCAGAGCCAACATGATAGGTAACATTTACGTTTACCAGTGGGTCGGAGCTATCTTCATGTAACACTACCGTTAAGCCGTTTTCAAGGCTATATCTGTGGTACTTTATAATCTCACCTTCTATTGTAAAAGATGGCAAAGCAGTTGAGGGAAGTTCTTGGCTACTTTGCTGAGTGCAAGCGCTAAGAAATATAATGCTAAATAGGATGCCTGCGGCCATGGCAAATGAAGTGTTAAATAACATCGTAAATATGACTTTAAATGGGACGATAAGTAAGGTGAAAATTCTCATAGTGTGAATGATGTATGCTTTTTTAAAATAAACGCCTAAGATAGATAAAAAAAACCAATTTGTAAAAGGCTTATTAAATCTTTATTCTGTGGTTTAGCACTTGCGCTATTTCAGTTAGATAGTTGTTTGCTTTAGATGCAATTATGTAAGTAGACACAACATCAATATATAAGGTCGTCATATTAATGGACAATACGCAAAACTTAGTCGATATTGAATTTGCCACCATGCAGCTAGGTGGAAACTCAGATTTACTGGCCAGAATGCTAGGCAAATTTTGTGATGAATTTAGATCAACGCCCCAAAAAGTGATTGACGCTCTTGCACAAGGCAATAAAGATGAAGCTAAGTTGACTGTCCATACTACCAAAGGATTATCGGGAAACCTTGGCTTAATTGCTTTATTTGAGTGTAGCAAAGTGTTGGACCAACAATTAAGAGAAGACGCTATAGATCCTCTTCAAGTTGAGGCATTTAGTCACATTATGCAAGACACCATTGAGTTCATCAAAACGCTCGATTTGTCGGTAGCAGTTCCTGCCACCTTTAAGCCCATGGATAATGGTGGTGATATAGCGCAAAAGGCTATTTTTCTAACGCGACTAGAGCGCAACGAATTTATTGATGATGACACATTGTATATTTACATCAATGCACTGTCCTTCGACGAAGCTGAAAAACAGAGCTTAAAAAACTTGGTTGAAGAGTTACAATACGACAAAGCCATCGCTATGATTAAACAAGCAGGCTAATTCAACTAAACAAGGCTAAGCGAAATTGTGACAGCCTTCACTAGAGTATAAATCTCAATGGTAACACCCATTCAAATTGTTTATGACCATGACGACTTTGTGGTCGTTAATAAACCTTGTGATATTCCTATGCATGATCCGATTCACGGTATATGCCAATTGCTATGCGGTCAATTATCTCTTGCACATCTATATTTAGTGCATCGGCTCGATTCTGCAACAAGCGGTTGTTTGTTACTGGCAAAAAATAAGCAAGCAGCAGCTATTCTGAGCCAGCTCTTTGCCACCAAACAAATTCAAAAGTTTTATATAGCGGTTAGCGACGTTAAGCCGAAAAAGAAACAAGGAAAAATTGCAGGAGATATGAAGAAAAGCCGCGGTGGAAACTACATGCTAAGCCAAGCTGAATCTTCTCAGCCCAAAGCTATTACTTTTTTTATCAGCGAAAGCTATCATAATATTGGCCGACTTTTTTATATAAAGCCTGTGACCGGCAAAACTCACCAAATACGCGTTGCGCTAAAATCAATTGGTAGCGCTATTTTGGGAGATAAACGCTATAAAGGTAGTTCATCGGACAGATTATACTTACACAGTATGGTGCTGGAATTTTCGTATAATAAAAACGACTATTGCATACAGTGCATGCCACAAACGGGTGAATTCTTTAGCTCTGATTTGTTAAAAAACATAAGTGCTATTAGAGAATTATCGTGGCCTAAATTTAAAGCGCCAATAGCTAATTTTAACAGTGCCTTAGAAGCAAATTCGGTTAAGCCTATATGAAAATAGGCATTATTGGTCAAGGCGCAATTGGTAGTTTGCTTGCATATTATTTCAAAGACCTATCGCCAGTGCTGTTAGTTAAAAATATGGAAACACATGCCAAAAGCATTGTTGATCTGAAAGGCAAGCAAAGCCTATTAGATTTTACAACAATGTCGGTTAAAGCACCGTTTACAGGTGATTCACCGCCACATATTTTTGATGGTTTACTTATTAGCGTAAAAGGCTATCAACTAGCACAATTAATTTCTCAAATAAGGCCATGGCTAGCCACTGACACACGCCTAATTATAATTCAAAATGGAATGGGGGGGGCACAAATGCTAGCAGAGGCATTTCCCCATAATTTAATATATGCTGGCACCACTACTGATGCTATTTACGCAACAACTAAAAATAATTATCAAATAACCGCTATAGGTTGTCTAGACCTAGGCCCTTTGTGGGAGATGCTTGACCCAAGTGAATATAAACCACTCGAAAATAATGCTAATAGCTGGGCACAAGAGAAACACTGGATTGACCAATTTTTAGACTTTCATCCCCTAGCTGTTTATCATCATAATGTTTCGTCTGCGCTATACACTAAATTAGCGATTAATGCGGTAATCAACCCACTGACCGCTGTTCTCCAAATTAAAAATGGGGAACTGTTTGAATATCCGGAAAAGGTAGAAATGCTCAAAAAAGAAGTATTTGCGGTTTATGCGGCGATTGAACTTGAGTATTTTCCCGACGCCTTGTCACAGGCAATTGATATTGTTATTCAAGCAACCTCAGACAATTGGTCTTCTATGTACCAAGACGTTAAACACAAACGCTTAACAGAAAATCAGACAATGCTTGGTTACTTACTTAAAGTTGCAAAAACTAAAAATGTTAATACACCGCTTATGACAAATTTATATCAACAACTAGCGGCACTCGATGCCGCCCATAGCTAAACTCTTATTCACTATTTATAAAATAAAAAGGCTCGTAATACGAGCCTTTAAAAAATGCGCTTAATAATACCGCTTAGTTATTCGGCTAGCGGTCGCATATGCGGGAACAAAATAACGTCTTTAATGGTATTGCAGTCGGCGAATAACATCACTAAACGGTCAATACCGATGCCTTCACCTGCCGTAGGGGCCATACCGTATTCAAGCGCGGTAATATAGTCTTCGTCGAAATGCATAGCTTCGTCGTCGCCCGCGTCTTTCTCTTGTACTTGCTTTTGAAAGCGCGCCGCTTGGTCGGCTGAATCATTTAACTCAGAGAAACCATTAGCAAGCTCACGTCCGCCTACAAAAAACTCAAAACGGTCAGTTACAAATGGGTTGTTGTCGTTTCTGCGGGCAAGTGGCGATACTTCCCATGGATATTCCGTAATAAACGTAGGCTGATCTAGTTTTTCTTCCGCTGTTGCTTCAAATATTTCACATAAATATTTGCCGGCACCCCAAATTCCATCTACTTCAGGCTCTTTAATATAAAGTTGTTTAGCCATCTCTTTCATTTCAGGCAAGTGGTTTTCAGGATCGTTAATTGCCACAGCGTTGGCTTCTGGCCAATACTTTAAGATTGCATCAGCCATTGTTAAGCGGGTAAATGCTTGTGCGAAATCGTATTCTTTCACCTCAAGAACTTCACCTTGTGCATCACGAATATGGTTCTTAAGCTGGGTAGTGCCAAGAACGTTTAGCGCAAGTTCACGCAGCATTTCTTCAGTTAGGTTCATCAAATCGTTAAAGTCAGCGTAAGCTTGATAAAATTCGAGCATAGTGAACTCTGGGTTATGCCTTGTAGATAAACCTTCGTTTCTAAAATTACGATTAATCTCGAATACCCTTTCAAAACCGCCTACCACTAAACGTTTCAAATATAATTCAGGCGCTATGCGTAAAAACATATCAATATCTAAGGCGTTATGATGAGTCATAAACGGCTTTGCAGTAGCGCCACCAGGAATCACTTGTAGCATTGGCGTTTCTACTTCCATAAAACGTCGATCAGTCAAAAAGCGTCGAATACCACTCACAATTTCGCTTCTTATTCTAAACGTATTGCGGGTGTCAGGATTAGTAATAAGATCAACATAACGCTGTCTATACTTGGTTTCTTGATCGGCCAAGCCATGGAATTTTTCAGGCAATGGGCGTAAAGATTTTGTCAATAATTGAAAGTTTGCCATATTGACATATAGGTCGCCCTTGCCCGATTTATGCAAGATCCCACTTACCCCTATAATATCGCCAATATCTAAAGTACCGTATTGCTCTTTTATCAACTTTTGCGCTTGTTTGTCGGCATACGACTGTATACGGCCGGTCATGTCTTGCAGTAACATGAATGGTCCCCGTTTAGCCATAATGCGACCAGCAATGGTGACCAGATTGTCTTGTTCGACTAAGGTTTCTTTGTCTAATTCACCAAATTCAGATTGCAAGTCTTGCGCGTAATGTTCGCGTTTAAACTGATTTGGGTATCCGTTTGACGGACAATTTTCGCGAATTTTATCTAATTTAGCTCTGCGCTCTGCGATCAATCTGTTTTCGTCTTGCTGCTCAATAGTCATCTACTTTCCGTTACTGTTTATATGGACTTAGGTTGTTTGTGCAATAATATTAGCGACTGGGTGCATACCTCAGGGTTTTACCTCAGGTCTTGTATCCCAGATTTCATACTCCAGATTGCAGACTGGCAATGATAAACTTATTTAAGTCTCCATCCAATACTGCTTGGGTATTACGTGTTTCAATACCAGTACGCAAATCTTTTATACGGGAATCGTCAAGTACATAAGAACGTATTTGACTGCCCCAGCCAATGTCAGATTTCGTGTCTTCCATAGCTTGCTTTTCTTCATTTTGCTTTTTCATTTCCAGCTCATATAGTTTAGCTTTGAGCTGTTTCATAGCCTGGTCTTTATTTTTATGCTGTGAGCGATCGTTTTGGCATTGTACAACTGTGTTTGTGGGTAAATGCGTAATGCGCACTGCCGAATCGGTTCGGTTTACGTGTTGTCCACCTGCACCCGATGCGCGATAAGTATCAATACGCAAATCTGCTGGATTCATGTCGATATCTATATCATCGTTTATTTCAGGGTAAGCAAACGCAGACGCAAAAGACGTATGACGACGGCTACCAGAATCAAAAGGCGACTTTCTAACCAATCGGTGTACGCCTGTTTCTGTGCGCAGCCATCCGTATGCATATTCGCCAGTGAACTTAATAGTTGCACTTTTTATACCGGCCACGTCGCCGTCAGACACTTCAATTAGCTCAGTTTTAAAGCCTTGTTCTTCGCCCCAGCGCAAATACATTCTTAATAGCATATTTGCCCAATCTTGGGCTTCGGTACCGCCACTGCCAGATTGAATATCAATGTATCCATCGTTAATATCATTTGGGCCTGAAAACATCCGCCTAAATTCTAACTTTTCTAAATCTTCTATAAGGCTGTTGAGTTCTTGCTGGGCTTCATCGAACGTCTCTTGATCTTCGGCTTCTACTGCGAGTTCAAGCAAACCTTCAACATCTTGAGTACCTTGAGCAAGGGTGTGAATAGTATTCACAATAAGATCAAGCGCGACCTTCTCTTTACCCAAAGATTGCGCATGTTCAGGATTGTTCCAAATGTCTGGATTTTCTAACTCTCTGGATACTTCTTCTAATCTTTCTACTTTAGTGTCGTAGTCAAAGATACCCCCGAAGCGATTCAGCTCGCAAGCGAATATCGGCTAAGGCATTATTTATTGGATTTACTTCAAACATGGGACCGTTTCACTTAATACTATAATAGCGAGATTGTACCCAAAACCTCGCCTTTTTGATAGTTCAAATATAGCGCTATGTACCTTTTAAGGCATTGGTGTAAGCCACAGCCTGTTTACCCAGTGAATGGAGTTTTTTCAAAGTGCCTTCGTCTACGACTTTACCGCTGCTGTCAACCAGGCCGGTAACCTTGCCAATTGCTTGTTGAGTAGGATGCACGTGCATGCCAATATTTCCCAATAACATTCGGAGCGGCACTAAACCACGCATTCCGCCAATTGCACCAGGTGAAGCAGCCATTATTGTTGCTGTTTTACCTTTGAAAGCTTGCAACGGCTTTTCGCCGTCTTCCATGCGTGATGCCCAGTCAATAGCATTTTTTAGCGCTGCGCTAAAACTGCTGTTATATTCTGGCGTGGCTATTAAAAAACCATCGTGTTCCATCATCAAGGCTTTGAGTTTTTTTGCACCTTTTGGAATACCTGATGCAGCTTCATCATCTTCACTAAATAAAGGCGCCTTAAAATCATTCAAATGCACAATGGTAACTTCAGCGCCCGCTTCTTTTGCGCCATCACTAGCGGCAATCACTATACTTTGGTTAAACGAACGTTGACGAAGACTGCCACTGAAGGCTAATAATTTGCACATAAAGGTCCTTAAAAGGTCAAAAAAGTAGATGTATTAGTAATTTCACTATTGAGTTTAATTTGTTTGATTGTTCTTTAGTCCAAGCATACCAGCAGCGCCTATTAACCTGCACTAGCCAAGTAGTCAATCCAACGCTGATAACGTTCGTTTCAGTGCTGTGCCAACCAACTGGCGCTTTTCCCATAAGCGGTCAAAAACAAACCGTCTACCAGTATATAGGTTACGCCCAGTATTAGTATTTGTGGCATTAGTGCAATTTCTTGAGATATAAACTGTGTAAACAATGCCGCAAAAAACACGACCGCTTTGGGATTAGCTACAGAGGTAACGAACCCCTTTAGCCATAAGCTTTTTAGCGTTACCGCCGGTGCTTTCTCAATAGCCGCAGAATCTTCAAAAGCCGATCTTATTTTTTGTATACCCATCCACATTAAGTAGGCAACTCCTAGCCACTTGACAATTGTAAATCCATATTGCGAATTAACAACCAGCGTTGGCCAGCCAATACAATTTGTATTGCGTTCGCCGAGAGGTCACCAGCCGCGGTAGCTAAAGAACGAGAAAAGCCATTCGACATACTCACTGATATCATTAATAGATGACTGGGTCCGGGCGTACTCATAAATAAAAGAATAGTGCCTAGGTACAATAACCAAGTATCAAATGACATTAGGTGCTCCGCATTTATTATCAATAATATACGAAATAAAGTAGCACCTTAAAATACCCGTAACAACGAACAATTTGTGCATCAAAGTATTTCAAAAATTAAAAGGTGTAAGTCTTTTACATCTTTTGCATGGTATCAATACCCAACAAATCTAGGCCCAATTTAAGCGTATTTGCGGTGAGTGCACACAAGCTCAATCGGGTATGCTTACTTTGCTCACTTACATCGTCTTTTAGAATAGGACAGGCTTCGTAAAAACGCATATATAGTGCGGCCAACTCATATAGATAAGTACATAATATATGAGGTGTCGCTTCTTTGGCGACTAATTCAAGTGCGTTTTGACATTGCAGTAAATGCAAACATAATGCTTTTTCAGCATCTTGTTCAATAGTAATAACGCTGCTACTTTGTGCATGAGCAGTAGGGTCAAATTTCGCTTTTGCAAAAATACTTTGAATACGCGTGTAGGCATATTGCAAATATGGTGCGGTATTGCCTTCGAAACTAAGCATAGCGTCCCAATCAAACACATAGTCGGTGGTTCTATTTTTGCTTAAATCGGCGTATTTTACGGCCCCAATCCCAAGTTTTGACTTCATTTGGGTCAATGCTTCAGGCGCAATATCTGGATTGCGCTGTAGTACCAATTTCTCTGCACGCTCAGCGGCTTCATTAAGTAAATCAATCAACTTTACGGTGCCACCACTACGGGTTTTAAAAGGCTTGTTGTCTTTGCCTAGCATCATACCAAACGGGCAATGCTGATAGGTCTCGTCGTCTTTCATAAAACCAGCTTTACGTGCCACAATTTCAGTTTGTTTGAAATGTAGAGCCTGTCGAGCGTCAGTGAAAATTAGGGTGCGATCTGCATTCAACGTACTCGAACGGTGGCGAATAGCGGCTAAATCGGTAGTTGCATAAAGGTAGCCACCACCCGATTTTTGGACAATGTAAACAGCAGGTTTACCGTTTTTATCGGCAAGTTCATGTAAGAAAACGACCTCAGCACCGGCATCTTTTTGAGCAATACCCATTTCTTTTAGTAGACTAATCACATTGGCTAGGTCTTTATTATAAGCGCTCTCTCCCATTACATCTGCACGTGATAACGACACGCCAAGGGTTTTATAAATATCTTCTGAGTGACTTATAGATACGTCAATAAAGTTTTGCCATAAAGCCAAACAGACTTTATCGCCGCTTTGTAGCCTTACTACGTATTCTCGCGCATTTTCAGCAAAGCCTTCTTCATTGTCGAAGCGTACTTTGGCTTCACGATAAAAGTCTTCTAAATCACTTAGTGCAGTTTCAGCAACTTGATTCTGCGCTAACTTGTCTTGTAGATGCGCTAGCAACATGCCGAACTGTGTGCCCCAATCGCCCATGTGATTTTGGCGTATAACCTTGTGACCTAAGAATTCTAGACATTTCGCAACAGCGTCACCAATAATAGTTGAGCGTAGGTGTCCCACGTGCATTTCTTTCGCTAAATTTGGCGCTGAATAATCAACCACTACATTTTGCGCGCGCTGGGCTTCAATGCCTAAGCGAGCATCGCTTACTACCGCCGTCAACTGCTTAGAAAGCCATGTGTTGCTTAAATGAATGTTAATAAACCCAGGACCCGCCACTTCTAATTTGTCGCTTATGTCGCCTAAATCAACGACCTCTATAATTTGTTGGGCGATGTCTCTAGGGTTTTGTTTCAGTTTTTTTGCGAGTCCCATAGCACCATTGAACTGGTATTCCCCAAACCCTTGTTTCGCGCTTTTTGCAACGGGTACTGGTGCATCTGACCATCCTAGGGTGTTAAGTGCTTGGGTAAAACGCTCGACTAATAACTGTTGAATATTCATCTTTTGAAAAAACCTTTAAAGAAATGCTGTATTTTTAATGTGTCACTATTGTTCGCGCGTAGCGGCAAATTTAATGTCAGGATATCGCTCTTGCGCAAGCGATAAGTTAACCATTGTAGGCGCTATGTAAGTAAGGTTATCGCCACCATCATAGGCTAAGTTGATTTCGGTTTTACGTTTGAATTCGTCCACCTTTCGCGGGTCACCGTAAACCCAGCGCGCGGTGCTTACATTTACATGTTCGTATAATGCATCTACGTTATATTCTGCTTTTAATCGCGCTACGACCACATCAAATTGCAGCACACCAACCGCCCCAACAATTAAATCGTTATTCATAAGCGGTCGAAACACCTGCACTGCGCCCTCTTCCGCCAATTGGATAAGCCCCTTTAGAAGTTGCTTTTGCTTAAGCGGATCACGTAATCGGATGCGTTTAAATAACTCAGGTGCGAAATTTGGGATGCCAGTAAACGCATATTTTCCACCACTAGTAAAAGTATCGCCAATGCGCATAGACCCATGATTGTGCAAGCCTATAATGTCGCCAGCATAAGCTTCTTCTAAAAGCGTTCTGTCGCCAGCAAGAAAAGTAAGCGCATCAGATATCCTAACGTCCTTTCCAATGCGGCTGTGATGCATTTTCATGCCTTTCTCGTATTTGCCCGACACGATACGACAAAATGCAATACGGTCTCGGTGTTTAGGATCCATATTGGCTTGAATTTTAAATACAAAGCCGCTAAAAGATGGCTCTTTAGCAGCAACGAATGTGTCGGCATCGGTTTTTCTACCAATAGGTGCTGGTGCCCATTTGACCAAGCCGTCGAGCATATGGTCAACACCAAAATTACCTAAGGCAGTGCCAAAAAATACAGGGGTAAGCTCGCCTTTTAAAAATGCCTCTAGCTCAAACTCATGCGATGCACCTTGTACTAATTCAAGCATTTCTCTTAGCTCTTCAGCATACATACCAATAGCGGTATCTAATTCCGGGTTATCTAAACCTTTGATTATTCGAGTTTCTTGAATAGTATGGCCTTGGCCTGACTTATACAAAATGGTTTCGTCGCGTAATAAGTGATAGACACCCTTAAACTCTTTGCCCATACCAATCGGCCATGTAATGGGGGCACATTTTATTTTAAGTATATCTTCTACTTCATCAAGCAAATCGATTGGGTCGCGGGTATCGCGGTCTAACTTGTTGATAAAGGTAACAATAGGAGTATCACGCAAGCGTGTTACCTCCATAAGCTTAATGGTCCTGGCTTCAACGCCTTTTGCCGCATCTATTACCATTAAGCACGAATCAACGGCGGTAAGCGTTCGATAAGTATCTTCTGAGAAGTCTGCATGTCCGGGAGTATCGAGTAGATTGACCAAATGCTCTTGATAAGGAAACTGCATAACAGAGGTAGTAACAGAAATGCCCCTTTCTTTTTCCATCTCCATCCAATCGGATTTAGCATGCTGACCAGATTTTTTGCCTTTTATAGTGCCGGCAACTTGTATTGCATTCCCAAACAATAGCACTTTTTCGGTGATCGTGGTCTTACCCGCATCGGGGTGTGAAATGATAGCAAACGTCCTACGCTTGTTGATTTCACTGATAAAATTGCTATCGCTCATACACATTAGACCCTTATTTACACCCAAATTTACAGCTAATTTATGTTGCCGCACCTACGTAAGAGAAAGCGGCGCGATATTCTACCGAAAATTGCGATCTTATGCTTAGATAAATTTCAGTTTATATGGCCCTCATATATTTATTTAATCACTTGTTGGGAAGTTTTTGCGCAACAACAGGGCATCGTCAAACGTGTTATTGGCTAATGAATAATAGTTTTTTCTAATAGTGATAAGTTCAAACCCATGTTTTTCGTATAGGGCTCTTGCTTGCTTATTTTGCTGGGCAACTTCAAGCAAGATGTAGTCTGCGTTTTGGAATTTAGCTTGCATAATTAAGTAAGCAAGTAACTTATCAGCAATACCTTGCCTTCTATAAGCACCCGCGACACAAATATCTTCAATTTCAAGCTCACCTGCCACTTCAGACACAGCGGCATAAGCCACGCATACGCCGTTGAGTTGAACAATTAAAGAATTGGGTAACAAAAGCGCTTTTTCAAAAGTGGCATATTGCCATGGACTATCTCTATGAGCGCAAAACATTGTATATGCTTGTTTATGCAAACTGTGCGCATGCGCCGATTGTAAAATAGATAAACCTGTCACATGACTAGCTTATAAATTGACGAACGTTGAGCCAAATTAGCTTTTTAATATCGGCTTCGCTCTGATAACTGATGGGGGGGAGGTGAAGTGTTTTTGTGTCGTCATCAAATTTTGGTTTAATGGCATCAAAGACGCAACTTTCCACTTTAATGTTAAGCAATTTACACACGTCATCAAGCCAAGCTTGATTTGCCAATACAATCTGTTTTACAGGTTCATACAATGAAATGCCCATCGCAACAAGATGAGCTTTTTGCTGCTCAGACAAACTTTGTGTATTAAAAACTGACGGGGCATGCACGTTGTTTAACTCCTAATTAGGCGTATTATTCAAGCCAAGTGCAAAAGGCATGCAAAATGGCAGGGGTGGAGGGACTCGAACCCCCAGCCATCGGTTTTGGAGACCGCTGTTCTACCAATTGGAACTACACCCCTAGTCTGCTGACGCATTATAGCGAGCCAAGTAAATAAATAAAGTAATTTATTCTGGATTATCAGTCTTGCCTACAGACTCAGACCATAACTCGTATGTAAAGGCTACCATAGCGCTCGTTTCTTGAACATTATCGATGACTTCTTGAACGTCTTTATTCGCTAAGTGAGCATAGCAACAACATAGATTTAGTATATCTGCCTGGTTTAAGTTATTGATCGCACAGCAACTTGCAATATCAAAATAGCGACTGCCAAGCCCTGCATATTCCCAATCGAAAATAGGTCCGTTTGAAAAACTAATATGATCAATATGTAGGTCATTGTGACATAGTACAAACTGATCTTTGTACTGGTCAAAATATTGCTGCCATTGCAGTTTAACTAGTTTATATTTTTCTCGAAGCTGCTGCTTTGGATGCTTAATTTTTTGCCAATAAATTTCCCAATGCTCAACTAGTGGGATTATTGGTGCTGAAACATACGAGCTATGCACGTTAAATAAGGCTTCAGCCAAAGTGTCTATTATTTTAGCGACACCTTGCTTCGTTTTAGCATAGTCCTTTTCTGCTATTTCAACGCCCTGCCCAATATCGATCCATTGTTCACAATAGATTTTAAAATCGTCACTCAAGAACAAAGGCACCGGAGCAAAGCCCAAAATCGCCAATTCCTCTTGCATACTGAACACTTGCCGGCGGTTAATGGGTAGCGTTGTGTTGTTGCTAAACGCTTTTAGCAACAATGTTTTGCTACCATCAGACACCTTGAAATTTCGATTAATAGCGCCGCACACAATACGAGTTATCTCAAAATCTGGGCTATGAATATTGGCTAGCTCATACTTTTGTAACATTCTAAGAATGCTCGATCCGTCTAGTTCGTCATTCAAATGTTTAGTGCGCATAGTCTTCAACCTGACGGTACACACCAAACCAAAGTATTAGACCTCTTAGTGCCAACACTAGATAGATAAGCATAAGTACCGAGGTTAAGTACAAACCCCTGTCGTAATAAAGCACAATACTAACTAAATTTATAACGCTCCAGTAGTACCAATTTTCTAACTTTTTGGTGACCGTTAGATAAGTGCTTATTAAGGAGAACACCGTTAAGCTTATATCGAGCAATACTAAATCATAATGTAAGAACTGAGAGGCAATATAAAACACGACAGTTGTCGCCACTATGCCGCCTAAAAGGACGGCTAAATGATCTAAGAGCCTCATGCGAGAAATGCTAACTTTATCGTCTCCGCTTTTGCGCCAATGCACTAGGCCCCATATTGCCATACCCATGTAGTAAACATTTAATATCATCTGAAAAAATAGCGTAACGTCCAAGTAAATATATGCATACAAAGCAGTGCTCATGAACCCAGCGGGCCAACACCAAATAGACTCTTGCGCTGCTAACCAAACGTAAGCCACAGCGAGCAAAACGGCAAATATTTCGCCTATATTTTGCTGCTGCCACTGCTGAGATACTAGGTCCAATAAAGCCAATTTTATTCCAAATTCATATGCGTTGCGTTTAAAAATTTACATACAAAAATTGCTTGACCAACTTGCTCAAAAGTCGCTTTCATTTCTGTTTGTATGATTTGCATCACATAGCTGAATTCTCCACTGACTAAGGTAGAGGTATGGCTAGTTTGCACAAGCAAATGCTTATCTGTATTTAGCCTATCAATAAAATCCTTGATAAAAGGTACGTACTCTTGATGCAGTGGATAAAGTGAAATTTCAACCGCTAATAGCATATTATTCCCACTCATAATTAAAGGTTATTCCTATTTGATTAGGCTGACCAAACTGTAAATAAGGACCGTTGTTACTGTATCCGTTACGAGGATCGTTAGGAAAGCTCCCAAAACCTCGCGTAACAACAGCCCTGTCGGTAATATTTTTAACCCAAAGTGTTATAGAATAAACATGTTCGCCCATTGAGCGCCACGTTAATTCTGAATTAAGAACTGCCGCGAATGGAGCACGTGCCTCATGATTTATGCCCAGTCTGAAGTCGTCTTTTATATCGAGGTCTATAAACCAACTTAGATTGTTCGAAACTTGCCATGTAGACGCTAAATAAGCCGTATAATAGGGTGCATGGGCTTGTTGTTGTAATTCTACAAACTCGCCATTTATCTTAGTATAATCACCGAATGTCGCATCCAAGTAACCTATGTTTGTTTGCACGTACCAGTTGTCAGCTATATCCCAAGTACCTGAAAACTCGATGCCTTTGTTCTTGCCTGTGTCTGCGTTACCAATTGCATCAGCGAATGAACTTGCGCCAGTGTTGTCAATATTAAACAGTACCGAATCATTCACTTGTGCATCGTTTCTTTGCATATAGAAAAACGTTAAGTTGAGATTGGCCATACCATCATAGGCACGTCCTTTTATACCAAGCTCATAATTCATGTTATATTCAGGCTCATACGAGCGGTTAGTTGCATCTAAACGGTCGTCTATATTAAATCCTCCTGCTTTGTAGCCCCGTGAAATGCTGGCAAATACTAAGTTACTCGACAACTTATAGTCAATTGCTACAGATGCTGCGACTAAGGTGTCACTTATCTTAGTAGAACCTAAATAATCTTCAAAATCAGCGTTAAACCGTTCAAGCCGTGCTGCACCTGTTATTTTTGCTTTGTCATTAAGCGCATACACATATTGACCAAAAATCGATTGATTAGTGGGTTGATAAGTACTCATATAATCATCTTCTAAGAACGTATTTTCACGTAACAAATCTTCGTTACTATGAGTAATATTGGCACCAATTAGATAACTGTTTTCACTCAACTGCGGTATGCTCGCTAGCTTAAAGTCAATGCCAGTGCGACTTATGTCTCGCTGATAGAAGTCAATAGATGAATAGCCGTCTGGATGTATCCCTACAAATGTCCAATCTTCATCGTACCCATATTCAGTTTCTGCTTTTAATGAAAATGCCGTTAGCTGTATTTCATGCTCATCGAATCTATAATTATATTTCAGGCTGCCCGCTGTAGCGTCCAATCTATCAAAACCAGGCTGGTCAGATAGCGTTACCGTGTTGTCGAGAGAAAATGCATCGTATCCGTTGTTAATATCAAACTTATATAGCTTAATATCAAGATCGCTGTTTTCATTTAGGGAAATAGTGGTGATTGCAGTAGCAGTTGTTTCATCAATACCGTTGGTATCGCGTCTCTTTAAAAAATCGTTAGTAACAAATCCGTCGCTTTTAGTTTGCTGTATTGACACCCTCGTACTAACGTTGTCCGATAAATTATTTGAGTACGTACCTGCCAATCTTGACTCATTAAATTGACCATAACTAACATTCACACTTGCATAAAGCTCATCTGTGGGCGCATTGCTTACTAGCTTCACAATACCCCCTACACTATTGACACCCGTAGCTACAGACTGAGGACCCGATAAGACCTCAACTTGCGCCAAATCATAAATGGTTGCGAGCCCGCCAATACCAGAAATATCAATATCGTCTAACAGCAGGCCAATAGAAGGATTAATCGGTTCAGCAAATTGTGAGCGTTCGCCTATACCTCTGATTTGAATAAATTTTCCGCGCGAGGCTCCACTAGAAAAATTAAGGTTGGGCACCATACCAATCAAATCTTGCAAATGAAGGGCCTGGCGTACCTTAATGGACTCTTCATTTAATACAAAAACACTAGCAGGTAATTCTGATAAATCGCGCTGTAATAGGTCTGCGGTAACAACAATACGTTCTATTGATGCTAATTCGGCTTGCTCCGCATCAGCTGTGTCGTTTGACTGCGCGCTGCTCATGCTCGACATACATGAAAGACTGCAGGCTAGTGCGATTGAATTAAGACAGAATGAATATTTTTTTGATTTGTTATACATGTAAGGATCTCTTCAAAAATACGAAAAGACCCGGCAACCGTGGCATTTAGAAGGTAATTAGTTGACCATTCCTACGCCGGTACTAACCGGATCAGGTTACTAAGGGTTCTCAAAATGAATCTCAGCGAATTAACGCACCCCTTGGCTCATAAAAAAGTGTCTATACTAGTAACTGTAATTAAAAATAACAATGCTACTGGCTAAAGTACACTTGCGGGAAGGATACCAAGAACTGACCGATAATCAAGACGTTGATACGCCTAAATCATGTGTTTTTAGATATTTAGCGCTTTTAATTCAAGCTCGGTTTGTTTTAGTAGATTTGCTTCAGTTTTTCCATGAGGTACAGCTTGTCTAGCGATGGGATCAACGACTACAAATACAACATCATCGGCTAAACAGATTGTCTTTTTTGTCGCTTTATTACGAACCAAACAGGTTACCGTAATAGAGCTTGTTCCTACTTTTTTAGTGGCTAGTCCAAACTCTACAATATCACCTTGGATAGCTGTAGACTCAAATGAAATTTCACTAATGTGCTTGGTCACTAAGCAGTTCGTGTCCAATTGGCATATAGCATAAATAGCGGCCTCTTCATCTATCCATTCAAGTGCTCTACCACCAAATAGCGCGTTGGCGTAATTCAGATCATTGGGCATAACTAAACGTCGAGACAAAAAATGCATAATATTCGAAATACCTTGTGTTGTTCTTTGTACATACCTGATAGGTTATCATTATTATGATTATTGTTGGCGGCTAAAGGCAAATGGCATCGACGCTAAGCCTCTTAAATACAGTGGGTATGGATTATATTAATGCTTGATATACAGGTGTTTACAGATTGGCTTGCAGCAAAAGGGACAGGCTTGCATCATAGGCAGTTTTTACTGCTATCTTTACCTGTAGAAGAAGCATCGCCAATTTTACGTTTAATAACAGCGCACTATAAGCATACCTCTATTTTATCGAATACACTTTCTATACCCGACACACACGATATTCCCATATCGCGGTATCAAGATTACTTGGGGCAGCAAACTGATTCACTAATTGTCGATGCACGAAACGGATTCCACTTAAATGCCCTCTATGCATGTGTCGGCATGGTTCGAATAAATGGCCTAATAGTGGTGTTAATGCCCTTTAAAGAAGTATACGAACCCCTCCTTGGCAGCCTCAAATTTAGCTATGGTTATACCCCTAAAAAGTCTTATTTCAACGAAATATTTATTCGTCAGGTTAAACAGTATAGTGGTGCTTATATTAATGACAAAACCATTTACCTACCAAGTACCTTTGTTTCTGCCGCACCGATGCAAACGAGAGAAGCTAAAACGAGTAAATTAAGAATAACAAATAGTGAACTAGTGCTATCGAATGAGCAGGCAAGCATGGAATCTGATGTAAGGCTTAGGATTGCTGATAGTGCTGCGAGTAATACAATATCAGTAATACTTGGTCCACGAGGTCGCGGCAAGTCAACCTTATTAGGCTATATTGCTCAGACTCTAAGCGCTACTAGCACTATGCCCGATGCTAAAAACGGACCGAGTGTTGTTACTGCACTGAACATAAGCCAACTAAACGCATTTAATAGTGTTTCATTGCAAGGCCTTACAAAAGCTGCAAGAAACATAAGAGCAAACATTCAAGGTGAAATTGGTAGAACTGAAAAAAACAAAGAAATAAAGTTTTATGCAATCGATGAGATTATTTCACTTGCTCCAGTCAATGCTATTGTTTTTATTGATGAAGTTGCTTCAATTGCCCCACAGCTGATAAAGAAGATTGTTAATCATTTTTCCCACTGCATCCTCACTGGCACAACAAACGGTTATGAAGGCAGCGGCAAGGGATTCATTCACCGAGTGCTACCTTATCTACAGAATAAAAGCAGCACGCAAGTATACACATTAAGTAAACCATTTAGATGGTTAGAAAATGATCCTGTGGAAGCTTCTTTAGATGAAATACTTGGCACGGCACAAGACTCAACAACCTTCCACTGTGTTAACACAAGAGATGTAGAAGCTCATCAAAACATACGCTATAAACTCATCGACAAGGCGTCTTTGGTAGTAGATGAAAACTTATACATGCAGGTATTTTCCCTGCTTAGCGACGCACACTATCAAACCACCCCTAACGACATAGTAAGAACCTTAGATGCAGACGATTGCAAAATTGCGATAGCATATCGTGCACAAGCCTCAAAAGATTCTTTGTACACTTCGGTAATCGCCGTGGCCATTCTATTTGAAGAAGGAGGTGAATTACTAGCACCATTAGCCAATGATATTAGTTTGGGCAAAAGACGGATACAGGGACACCTCACACCACAAGCTCTTGCTTTGTATTTGGTAGCACCACAGTTATGTATACAACGATATTTACGTGTAAATAGAATTGCCGTTGAAAGCGCTTATAAACGCATTGGTATTGGCAGCAAGCTGTTAGATTTTTGTGAAAAACACGCAATTGCACAGGGTATTAACTGCATGAGCGTATCATATGGCTATACGCCTTCGCTTTACCCATTTTGGGTGCGAAATAACTATGTCTTAGCAAAGCTAGGGCACCGTATAGATACAGCTAGTGGAACGGCGAGTATAGTGATGCTCAAAATGCTAAGCAATATTCAAGACCTAGACGCCAAACTGGTGCAATTTCGTCTACATATAGAGTATCAATACATTTTGTCTACAAATAAAAGTTTAGCTATTTTGTATCACAATTTATTTGATAGCTTAGATGCAAACAGAATAAGCGACGATACGCAGTGTCAACACTTTGTAAAACACTCCTTAACACACTATGTAAATAATTATGTAAGCCTAAGCAAAATGGCGCCTGTTTTGCTGTGGTCAATAGAAAATGGTGAAATCAACATTGAAGAAAAAGCAAAGAAAGTAGCGTTAGCACTACTTCTGCGATTTCACCAAAAAGGTATTCATAAATCTGAAAAAGATGAAATAGAAAAAAATGTATTCTCGCTGATGGAACATGTGCTTTAACGTATACCATAAATTACAAACTTCAATTAGGCACACCCACTTAAGCACGCAGATTGCGAACAAAAAAAACCCGCATTTAATAAATGCGGGTTTTTTGTATTCGATATAAACCTATTAGATTTTAATACCGCGATTTTCAGCTTTTTGCTTTATATAAGGTATCCACGCGAGCGCATTTCTGCGTAAGCCTGGATCCTTTTTAGCTTCATTAGCATGGCTATATGCTTTGCGGAAATTACCCGCATAGAAATTAGCTTCCATTAATGAGAAATGTACCTTGCCAACACTCTCGGTGCCGCTATCCATTGACTTTGTAAGGGCCGCTATAGCACCTTTATAATCTTCCGCAGTCAGTAATAAAACACCTTGCTTACGATAGTAATCGGCGTCACCACTCTTCACGGCAGCTTGACCGTAATATTTAGCAGCTTCTGAATACTCACGTGCAAGTTGCAATGTGTTAGCTAAACTAGCTAAATCAGTTGCTTCCGATGCAAGCAGTCCAGATGACATATATTTCTTGTGCAACTCAGCAGATCTAAAAGGTACATCACTAGAGGCGTACAGTTGAACTAAAGCCTTAAGTTCCGATTTTTTAGACAAATAACCCTGCTTGTAAGCTAATGCAAATGTAGATAAAGCCTTGTTATAGTCTTCCGTTAGCATGTAGAAAAAGCCCAGTTGTGACCACCAGTTTTTCTCAGCTGGAAACAGCTCAACCAACACTTCTGCCACGGCAACTGCACCGTCATATTGTTTCTTTTCATGGTATGCATTTATTTTAAGAGCATAAGGATTTTTATTAGGCTCTTCATAATTTGCAATTGCAAGATCAGCACTCGCTAGCACCTTGTCGTAATCTTTCAATTCGGTGTAAGCTTTTGCCATACGCGTATATATGTCGGCGTCTTTTTTACACGTAAACTCCATCCACTTAGTGTAGTACTTAATAGAGTTTTCGTACTTTTCTTCTTGAATTGACAAGTCAGCCACTAACTTGAGTAAATCAGCTTGATCTTTGGCATTCAAAACACCTAAATCTGCAGCCGAAGTTAATAAAGCTAGCGATTCAAGTTGTTTACCTTCTTCAGATACCAAAAGCTGGCCCAAAAACCTGTCGACTGTCGCTTTGTCGAAGGGTTCTTTAGACTCAATCTCACGCAACATGGTAATAGCTTGTTGTATGCGTGCTTTTTCTTCTAGCTCTTCATTCAAGTAAACTTCATAAGCCTTCTGAAGCTTTTTACCTGAGCGTTCGCCCAGTAGCTTAGTTTTAGCCTGCTTATAACCCGGACATACAATGGGTACAGATTGCTGTGCAACCGAAAGGCTCGAATATGAACCAAAGACCACAACACTAGCGGTAATCAAAATTTTATTTAATTTTTTCATATTAATCTCCGCCCAAAGTGAAATCTAATCTAACTTTCAAGCCAGGTTGTCTCTGGGCAATGCCATCGACGACTTTAGGTCTATATTTCCACTTTTTTAATGCTCTTTTTGCTTCACGGTCGAAAATACGCTTAGGGTCTGCCTGTAGAACTTCAACATCTTCTACTCCACCTACCTCGTTTATTGTAAACGACAACTCAACCCAACCTTCCTTACCATCGCGTGCTGCCTCTGGTGGGTACTTCGGATCGATACGAACAATAGGAGTGGCATCACCGTCGCGCATCATGGCACCAACGCCACCTATACTCACTCCAACACTGCCGGTGTCAACACCGGGTATGTTTAGACTGAAGGCATTTGCATCAGGTTCTGCATCATCAGGAACGATCATTTCGACCTTTGGCGGTTCCTGAGGCGGCGGAGGTGGTGGTGGTGGTCTACGTACTCTGGTGTTAGTATTTTCGTCTGGGTTTGCCATAATAATATCTATTACAGGTGGTGGAGCTAGCGGTTTGTTAGCTACACCATTATTTTCTACCAATTTTGCCATTAGTATAAAGAGCGAAAATGCAACAAAAGCACCAAGAAAAATAGAGGCTATAAATCTAAGCATTACGAACTCCTCACGGCTATAGCAACTTTATCAACACCCGCTTGCTTGACTTGGTCCATAACCTTGATCACTACACCATGTTTAGCTTTTACATCTGCTTCTATATATACTGCATCAGTAGGCTGCTCTAGCAATAGTTTCTCAACGTTTGGTCTTACGGCTTCTAATGAAATTTCTCTGCGGTCAATCCAAACCGTGCCATCTTCTGTGACAGCAATAAAGATATTTGCATTTTTAAATTTCGTAGCCGTAATACCCTCTGGCTTATTTACGTCAATACCTGCTTGTTTGACAAATACAGTGGTAACGATGAAGAATATAAGCATAATAAACACAATGTCTAGCATTGGTGTCATATCAATTGCGGCATCTTCATTTTCTTCTCTAGTTTTACGTCCCATAACAATCTCACTTAATGATGTGGCAAGCTATCGACTAACTGCTCTTTAAGAAATTTAGCTTTTGCTTCTATGCGAGAGCTAACAAACAATCCAGAAAGTGCTGCAACCATTCCTGCCATTGTAGGAATAGTCGCCATCGAAATACCTGCAGCCATCAATCTTGGGTTACCGGTACCTTGACTGGACATGGTTTCAAAAACACCAATCATGCCAGTTACAGTACCTAATAATCCTATTAGAGGGCACATTGCGACTAAGGTTCTGATAATTATCAGTCTGGCTGTTAAACCATCAGAGGCTTGTGAAATCCATGCTTCACGTATTCTGTGTGCATACCAAGAGGTAGTGTCGGACCGTGCATCCCAATCAGCAATAATTTTCTTTCTTACTGTTGGAAATACCGACGTTAAATACCAATAGCGCTCAATCATTAATACCCACATTAAAAAGAGCGCGGCAGCGACAAAATATAGTACGTCACCACCGGATGACAAAAACTCTCTAACAGTTTCCCATAATCCTACTAGGAATAACATATTATGCTTGCTCCGACTCTGCGTGCGAAGCGATAACGCCCGCAGTCTGCTCATCAAGGACATGAACAATCGACTTAGCACGTCCTGCCACAATACTATGCATAAGTATTAGTGGTAATGCTGCGATTATACCTTGTGCAGTAGTTACTAGTGCCATAGAGATTGAACCCGCCATAATGCGTGGGTCACCTGTACCGAACAAAGTAATTTGTTGGAAGGTTGCAATCATACCAATTACCGTACCCAAAAGACCAAGTAGTGGTGCAATGGCTGCGAAAATCTTAATTATATTAATACCAGACTCTACGCTTGGAAGCTCTTTTAGAATTGCTTCATCAAGTTTAAGTTCTAAGCTTTCCACATCAGCATTCTTGTTAGCATTGTATACCGTCAAGATACGCCCTAGTGGATTTTTGCTAGAAGGGTTATCGATATTGTTCAGTTGGCTTCTCATTTTTCCGCCTACCGCAGTAAGTTGGATAATTTTGAATACACCAATCAATAAGCCAATAGCTAGCATTACCGTAATTATGTAACCTACGGTGCCACCTGCATGGTAGCGTTCCATCATGGTCGCTTTTTGCTTAAACAGGTTTAGTATAGCGCCACGCGATGGATCCACAAAAGTTGGCACAAAACCGCTGGTTGCTTCTAGTAAATCACCAGTAGAAGCGACTTGGAAACCTTCAGGCTGACGACCTAAAGGACGTATAGTCTGCGTAGTTTCGTCATATACTAAATAACCCTGTTCGCCAATTAGGTTAAACGTACCAACACGTAAAACTTCTTGAGAGGCTGAACCACCTGTTAAATTAACTACATCAGCAGTAAACTTAGATATTTGACCAGACTCAGTCATTTCAGTTTGTAGTGAAATCCACAGCTCTTCCAATTCGCGAATATTTGGAAGCCCTTTAGAGTCTTGAGCCATTTCTTGTAAAAATGTTTCACGACCAGGGAACTGGGCACTTACAATAGACGTAGAAATTGTACCGTAAGCATCAGCTGATGCTTGACGTACAACACCAAACATTTCGCCTAAAGTACCTGTAGCTTGGTCAAGCTCAATTTCTTTATCTACAATAGCTTGTTCGTTTGCAGCAAAACTAGCGCTTAAACGGTCACCACGTTGTTCTTCAGCTCTTAGTTGGCCTTGTGCGGTTCTTAATAAGGCTTGCTTGTCGGCGCGAGCACTGGTGAACTCTGCTTCACGCTCTACGTTTACGCGCGCTTCAGATACTCTGTCGTTCTTAACTTGCTCAAGTAAATCTTGCAAACTTGCTGGTGCTTGTGCGTTGGCCATACTAGCCATCAAAGCAACAGAAGCAGTTGCGATAAGTGCTTTTATTGTTGTTTTCATTAACCTTACTCCGCTGCTTTGATTGGTAGTTTAATTAGATCTTCGGGTACTAGGCCATTCGCCATACGTGTAGCCTGTATAACTGAATCTAGGTATTCACCACCTAACTCTTCCCACACTCTCGTGCTGTTATCCCAAGTCCAAGCAGTTTGTTGGTCCAAAGTAAGAGCTAGCAATGCGGTTCTGCCTAAGTTGAAAAATTCAACCGAAATTTCTTCGCCATCAACCTGAATATTGCCTTCATAAGATTGAATACGGTTACCATATTCGTTTTCAATAGAGTATGCGTCGAGTACCTGACGAAATTGCTCTGAAACCGTTACACTCGAATTACCCATTACGTCGCGTAATCGTTGAACACGGTCAAGGCGTTCTTCTTTATTGATTGGAACATCTAAGTTAATAAATTTTTCTAAGCTGTCAATCATGCGACCCATGAGCGGCACAATGTTTTGCTTTGTTTCTTCAATTGAGTCGATTTGACTCTGCAATGATCCGATTACTCGTTGTTGGTCTCCCACTAAACGAGCAAGATAATCATTATAAATCTTTAAGTTTTCTGTTTGGTCTATAACAGCGCGGTAATCAACCAGCAAATCTTGTGATTGCTCGAAAAGACCGTTGATCTTTTCTTGAGACTTAGCAGCAGCCACATGGATTTTACGCTCTTCCTTTTGCACTTCTTCTAGCGGACCGGCGAAGGCCGTACTTGCTGATGAAAGTGCTAAAGCACCTACAATGCAAGCTGCGATTTGAGTTCTATTGCTCATTTTGGACATATTCCCAACCATTAAAATCTGTTGTTGAGGCCACTATGGGACCTAATAGGGTTTATAGTTATTGATAATTATGCCATTACAAAGTCCGGCACACTCTCAAATACTCACAGGATGTAACATAAATGTCAAGAAAGTCAGAGACGTTATGCAAAAATATAGTGAACAAAATTGGCTTGATTATTGAATAAAAAACATTTTTGTTAATTTCTCCACGAGAAAACTGTACATTTTGTTAACAATTGACTAAGTGACAAATCGAGATGTTTATGAGGTATTATAGGATTTTCATGCAAATTAGAGGAAAGTTTTATTGTTTTGGGAATTAATATGAAGTTATTTTCATTTTTTTGCTCGCAACAAACAAGGCGTTACTCAAGTTATAAAAAAAGCGCAATTAATAAACCCAACATGCTTTTTAGAGCCTAAAAATTAACTGTTTTTTGGTGAATTTGTCAAAACCGCTACCATCTCGCTACACAAAGCATATCGATTTTGTTTAAGTAATTACTTCTGCCCCTTTTCATGTAACATTGATTCATAACGCTTAATTATTATATTTAATCGCTAGGCTAGCGCATATTTTCGTTCCATAGCCACCCTAAGCTCTCTTTCACCATGGGCATTGAATAAACACAAACCATTCACATGGATATAAGTTCGTCCCGCAAGCCATGCCCGTTATATTCAATAATATTTTTAAGCACGTCAAAGATAGTTAAAGAGGTAATAAAAACTTCATCTAGGCCGATAACCCCGTATAAACTTTACGAAATAAAGGTAAATACGTGAAACTGGATGACGATATTCATAATTACTACGAAAATATGGTGCTTGACCACATTGTCGAACTTGGACTCACAAAGTCTAAAGATAATAGCTATTTAGCCGATCTGACCTGTTTAGCGTTAAACCAACTCTCGCCTAGATATATTAGGTATGAAGTCGATATGGCGTTTTATTTGCCCAATTCTGAACGCCTACAAATGCGCATGAACGTGATTAATGCAATACAAAAGGGCGCAGATTTTTTGGATGAGCATCCAACGAAAGGATAATGGTGGCAAACTCCAGCCACATCTCGGCACATGAGTCCATTAGTACGGCTGCTCCCTTCCGGGCCTGACCGAGTTCCCAAGCTATCATTGCGAGAGAACCAGAGTTTACCATAGTAACCTTGGCTAGTTCGCCAAGAGGACGGCATTATGCCGAGTTCATCTCGGTTATGCAAGGAACAAACGGCTTTTTGTAGGCGATAAATTCGCGATTGAACAATATCTATACGAAACACCAACCGGGCCTTTAGAAGACTTAATGCCTTGCTTAGTGTCTAGCCTAGTAAGCCTAAGTTATATTGCCGCTAATTTTTGTATTCAGCTAAATCGACTAGATGCTATTTTATTGGCAATTTGTTGAGTAGGTAAGCCCTGCTCTTTTGCCTGTTCTAAAACGGTCAATACCGTATTCCCAATATTGCTAAGCTGAGTCATTAATTTGCCATCGCTCCCATCATCTAAGGTTTGATGATGAATATCAATAATGCCACCAGCGTTTATAACATAGTCGGGAACATAAGTAATATGCCTATTCATTAGTGCTATATCCATTGCACTATTCGACAATTGGTTATTGGCAGCACCGGCTATAACCTTGGCCTTAATTAATTCGATTGTGTTGTCATTAACCGCGCCACCTAGTGCACAAGGCGAAAATACATCCACGGCTAAGCTATGAATAGTATTGTTGTCAACTATCGTGGCGCCGAGTTCTTCGTGGGCAATTAGCAAATTTTCTTCGTATATATCAGAAATGAATAGCTTTGCCCCCGCCTTATGTAAGTACCGCGCCAAACGAAGCCCTACATTCCCTATTCCTTGAATAGCCACAGTTTTACCTTGCAAATCGCTTCCGTAAACATGTTTTACTGCTGCCTCAACACCACAAAAAACGCCATAAGCTGTCGACGGACCAGGATTGCCATCTGGCTTTACACCGTCTATAGAATAACGAGCACTGTTGCCAGACGCATAAGTCGTTTGACTGGCCATCTGATTAATATCTTGTACACTTATGCCTGAATCTTCAGCAATAATATAGCGGCCACTAAAACTATCTACAAAACGCCCCATCGCTTGCATTAATGCTTCGCTTTTATGCTCACGTGGATTGCCAATAATGACCGCTTTACCGCCGCCTTTTGGTAGGTTAGCCATGGCTGCCTTGTATGACATACCAGAAGAAAGCCTTAGAACATCGGTTAACGCTTCCTCACTTGAGGCATAAGGCCACATTCTGCAGCCGCCCAAACTAGGACCTAAATTTGTATTGTGTACGGCAATGATTGCTTTTAAACCAGTGAGTTTGTCATGGTGAAATGCGACTTGCTCGTGCTTATCGAAATCGGGGTGTTCAAACAGGGCCATTGCGCTTCTCATTATTTTTATTATTGCATTAATTGATGATTATGCGAGTCTGCTTACTCTGCATTATCATAGCGGCGCATAACAACTATACATACCGTTAGTGAATAGTATCTGAAACATTCAAGGATAAGTGTTGCTATTGTGCTCTTTAGTTAGGAAATAGATAAAAATATTAGATATATGTTTATCATTTATAGGATATTCATCCTATACTCAAATTTTAGTTAACAAATTTGTTATAAACGATGGTTCCGTCACACGTCCGATTAACCCAATTTTGTAAAAAGACAACATTATTATGAAGCTAGATAAATTTGATCGCGAAATTCTTCGCGTAATGCAACGAGATGCTACCGTATCTATGGCCGAACTTAGCCAATATGTTGGTTTGTCTCATACACCATGTTGGCGCCGCGTTAAACGTATGGAAGCTGACGGCATCATTCGTCAAAAAGTGACTTTACTTGACGCTAAAAAACTCAACTTAGGCGTATCAGTCTTCATATATGTAACGCTCAAAAATCACGACGGTGATTCGCTTACAAAATTCGAAGATGCCGTGCAAGAGATAAACGAAGTTATTGAGTGTCATACCACTAGTGGTGAAAAAGACTACCTACTCAAAGTCATTGTGCAAAGTATAGAGGAATATGAGCATTTACTTAAATCGAAGCTAACCAGTTTGCCACTGGTTGATCATCTAAGCTCTACGTTCGCATTGAAACAAGTAAAAAACACCACCGCCCTTCCCATCTAAAGTGCGAGTTGAAGACAATAGCTAAGTGGCATCAGATTGATTTTCAGGTGCTGCTAAGACAAACGCTTCTAATGCTTGGCAGTTTTTATACACTTTATCTATAATAGGAAAATGCTCCATGTTCACTTCAAATCGAAGCGCATTATAAACTTGAGGCACCAAGCAAATATCGGCTAATGTCACACTGTAGCCATAAGCAAATTTACCCGCTCGTGTGAGCAAGCGCTTTTCTAACGCCTCAAACCCAGCATATATAACATCATGTGACCACTTAATTATCGTTTTACCATCGGCCTGAAAGTCGTTTTTAAGTTTATTCAACACGCGTAGGTTTGTCACCGGTTGAATATCGCAGGCTATGTCTTGTGCAAGCATTCTTATGCGAGCCCTATCTAGAACGTCTTTCGGTAAAAAAGGTGATTCAGACGGGTATTTTTCATCTATGAATTCAATGATAGCGAGAGATTGGTTCAACGTGATATCTTCATCTTCGTCAATAAAAGTAGGTACTAGCATAGACGGGTTTAATCGTTTATAAGCTTCACTTTTTTGCTCGCCGCCATTGTTAACCAAATGCACAGGAATATATTCATACTCAAGCTGCTTTAAATTCAGAGCTATTCTTACCCGATAGCTCGCTGAAGAACGCCAATATCCGTGCAACTTAATGTTCATTATTAGTTTTCCGTGTGGTTTATGCTTTTGCATATATGACATTGACGCTATCACATGTGCTTTTACATATCTTACTGCATCTTCACCGAATGTTTGCTAATACCATACTCTCTTAATTTGTTTGCGATAGCAGTATGGCTTAATCCGAGCTTCCGCGCCAGTTGTCTGGTGCTCGGATACGAAGGATAGAGCCGCTTTAACATATCTCTTTCAAATCTCTTCACTTCTTGTTCTAAAGTTCCATCAAAATTTTCATCGATATACGTCACGGTGGCGGTGCAGCTAGGCAGCTGTATGGCTTCTTTAGTAATTTCGTTGCCGTCCATTAGTGAGATAGCGCGGTACAGTGCATTTTTAAGTTGGCGAATATTACCCGGCCATGGATAGGATTCTAAATAATCTATACAAGGTTTGCTTAACTTCGGCGATTGGATACTAAGCTTTTTACTGTGTTGCTGCACAATGTTATTGGCCAGTGAGATAATATCGGCCTTTCTTTCTCGCAGCGATGGAACAACTAAGCCCAACACATTAAGGCGATAATAAAGATCTTCTCTAAAGGTGCCATCTTGTACACACTGTGATAAATCCTTGCAGCTTGTACAAATAATACGGCAATCAATATATTTTACGCGACTATCACCTAATTGATGGTAAGTGCCATATTCGAGCACTCGCAGTAACTTCGCCTGTAATTGAGCCGACATTTCAGACACTTCATCGAACAGAATGGTCCCGCCCGCCGCTTGCTCAAAGAGTCCCAATTTCCCTTCAGATTTATCTAGCGAATCTTGAGCGTAGCCGAACAGCTCTGTTTCGGCAGCCTCGTCTGGTAATGAAGCGCAATTTAGCGATACAAACTCACCGTCAGAACGCCTACTATTATCATGACAAGCTTTTGCTATTTGTTCTTTACCTGTGCCGGTGTCGCCAGTAATAAGAATATTACCATCTAGATCAGACATCCTCTTAGCTTCACGAATAACGCGTTTCATCGCCGTAGAGTTTGCTTCAAAGTTATCAAAACTACCAGAGTAAGGTTTCCTAAAAGCGTTGATTTGTGCGCCCAATCTTACTTCCGACTTAAGCATTACCACAGCGCCAGCCAATATATTATTTCCATTATCAGGAATGTTTACCGGCAATAAATCGGCAATGTAATCTTGTTGAATAAACTGTACTTTGTGAGTTTGTGCATCGACTGATTTACTATGTAGCCATTTGGTAACATTAAAACCTTGTATCAAATCATCAATATGGAGTTCTCTAATTTGATCAGAAGACATTTCCAAGGTTGAAGCAACCACTTCGTTATATAAAATGATTTTACCGTTAGCATCGGTCGAAAAAACTGGGTCGGGCAATGTTTCTAACAATGTACGCAATTGATTACGCTCACGTTGTATAGGCATAAACGGAGTAGTTCGGACATCTACAATGCCTTCGACGCGTCGTAATTTTGGCATTAGATCCTGAAAGTTAGAAAACTCTATGGAGGGAAAGTCCAAAAAAAGTTTGCCTAATTCATCGATTTCAATCCCGCGTAAATCAATGTCATATTCATTTAGAATATCTAACACGTCTTGCGTTATACCCATTCTATCTTCACAGCTGATTTCTAAGCGCATGACTGTTGTCTCCTCGCAATTATGTAAACATATTATTACTTGTATGCTTGTCTTTACGAAGCTGAAGATAGTCAGATCAAGAAGATGGTCTAAAAAGACCTATTATTACGAAGTTTTAATGTTTGCATAAAAGCTTTTGACCTTTTCGTTACACTCTTGTTACACCAAAACGAGAGCGGAGCAAGAAGACACTATTTTCAACTTATTTTAGGTGCAAATTTTGGCGCAAATAAACCAAGTTTTTTAGCGTCCTCCACAAGAGCCATTAAATCCATACTCGCCATTTCATCTAAGTCGTCGGCTTGCTGCAGCACATAATATATTGGCTGCATTATATCGATTCGATAAGGGGTACGCATCGCGTCTAGAGGCGTAAGTAGCTGTCTTATTGGTGTGTTAGACTCTAGTGCATAAACGGTTTCACCTGGTGATGACAAAATTCCGCCACCATAAATTCTAAGCCCTTCCGGTGTATTGAGTAAGCCAAACTCTACAGTGAACCAATACAAACGAGCTAGAAAGACTCTGTCCTCTTTATTTGCCGCCAAGCCAAGTTGGCCGTAAGTATGCGTAAAATGAGCAAAGGCTGGGTTAGTGAGCAGCGGGCAGTGGCCAAATATCTCGTGGAAAACGTCAGGTTCTTGTAAGTAATCAAACTCTTCTTCACTGCGGATAAAGGTGGCAACTGGAAACTGCTTGTTGGCGAGTAAGGTAAAAAATTCAGTAAAGTTAATTAATGCGGGTACCTGAGCAGTGCGCCAACCTGTTGCTGCTAAAAGTACATTATCAATGTCTTTTAATTGAGGTATTTCTTTAGCAGACATACCCAGCAAGTCGACTCCATGCATATACTGCTTACATGCTCTACCCTCAAGTAATTTCATTTGACGGTCATACAATCGCTGCCAACGTTGATTTTCATCATTCGACCAATGAATTATTCCGTCTTTATCGGCTTGTTTTGAAGTATATTTGGACAATTTAGACATAAAGTAAACACAAACCACCGTTAAAAATTTTGATACCGCATGATAGTCACTATTGAATAATAGAGTTACAAATTAGCGCGCCTTGCAACTGGTGTGACCATTAGCTATCGTAAACTATTAATTACATCGCTAGTTTTTAGTCGGCGTATCAAACGTAAAAAAACCGCCTTTAAAAAAGGCGGTGTAAAAGGGAGATGCAAATGTGTCGTGCTGTTGTACTGATTTTAGTGCTGCAAGGCGTCGTATTTTACGAAAGAATAACATCCTATGTTGCTTGATTGCGTTTCCATCACTTAAAGTCGGCTTAACTCTCGGTTAAGCTCAAACTCCTTTGACGTGACATAGCTTTCAAGTTTTCTCAATTTGTCTTCAACCGTCATATAGCGCTGCTTTATATCTAAAAATGCTTGGCGAGGGGGCACGCCTGCTTGCCATACTTTCGATTTCACTTCTACTTTATGATGATTGTCTTGTGAGTTGTTTTTAAAGCCCTTACCAGTATAGCCAGCTTCTCCGCTAGCAGAGGCCTGCTTGCTATTCACAAAACCTTTGTGATCATATGTATTTTCACTCGATTTCACTGCAGATTTTTCATCTAAAATAAACCACAGTGCCACATAAGCTACTAGTATAAATGGCCCAGCTAATAATAAAAATGCCGTTACGGTCAGTATTCTTACTAACCAAGTCTCTATGCCAAAATAGTCAGCTATACCTGCACAAACGCCGCCTATCTTACCTTCACGTTTTATTCTGTATAGTTCACCGCGTTTCATGCTCGGCTCCTCCAATTTGGTGATTCAGCATCTAAAATACTTTCTAGAGTTTGTATTCTATCGGTCATTAATTCAGCTTTTTCTGCTAGGTTTTGTAACGAGCGCAGTTCTGTCTCTGACAATCCTTGGCTCACTTGCTTCTTGCTACGGTAATGCATTATTAACCAAATGGGGGCAACGAATACCATAAATACAACAAGGGTGACGCCTGTTAGTATAAAAAAACCTTCCACTGTCATTCTCCTTAGTTCTAAATGATGACGTTTATCTGCGTTAAGACTCTAATAGGACAAGGCATAGTGTTTACTTTGCTTGCCCTATTAACTTACGCTTTAGTAGACGTCATCCCTTTTCAAAATGCGTTGGTTGTATGTTAAGCCTTTTTCGCTTTTTTTACTTCCGAAACACTTGCCGCTTTGGATTTGCTTGCACTCATCTTTTGCTTAAGGGCTGCCAATTCGTCGTCAATTTTGGTGTCGCCTTCAAGGTTTGCAATTTCGTCTTTTAACGAACGCGTACCTATATCATATGCTTCCACCTGAGACTCTAGATCATCAATTTTACGTTCAAATTGTTCAAAGCGACCCATCGCATCATCAACATTACTGGTATCTAAACGCTTTTTCACTTCTAAGCGCGAGCTTACCGTCTTTTGACGCATAATGATGGTTTTCTGACGGCTCTTTGCGTCGGCTAGCTTATCTTGTAACTGGCCGGTCTCTGTTTGTAGTTTGGCCAATTCACCATCAATCAAACCAAGCTCGTTAGCTAAAGCAGTTGCCGCTTCAGACGATTTTTTCTTTTCCTGTAAAGCCGCTCTTGCTAAATCTTCGCGCTCTTTGCTAATCGCTAGTTCCGCTTTCGCTTCCCAATCGGCTGTTTCTCTTTCGTATTTGTTAATTTGATGCACAACATCTTTTTTGTTGGCTATCGTTTTAGCAGATGCAGAACGTACTTCTACTAAAGTGTCTTCCATCTCTTGGATGATTAGACGTACCATCTTTTCTGGATCTTCGGCTTTATCTAATATGGAGTTAATATTCGAATTGATGATGTCAGTAAAACGTGAAAAAATTCCCATGATGTAGTACCTCTTCGGTTGGTGCTAAAATTAGCAATTCGTGATAATTCACAATTTTGTTTAACTTCTTTCTTGGTAGAACTATATTCAATATGCTTGCCAACTTATCAAAATTCTATAAACCCCTGTTTTTAATAAAATAAATTCTTTTTTTAATTTAATATGTAATTCTTTTGGTTTTAAAGTAGACTAAGTTTTAGTGATTCTGACCAAAATAATAAGAGTTTTTATGAGTATGTTCAAACAAAACGATAATCTGATAGGCCAAGCCAATAGTTTTTTAGAAATACTCGAACAAACATCCATGGTGGCCCCTCTAGATAAGCCAGTGCTAGTAATAGGTGAGCGTGGAACCGGCAAAGAATTAATCGCGGCGCGTTTACATTTTTTATCCAAACGTTGGGAAGAAAACTACGTAAAATTAAACTGCGCGGCGCTTAATGATAACTTACTCGAATCTGAGTTGTTCGGATATGAAGCCGGAGCTTTCACCGGCGCCAGCAAACGGCGAGAAGGTCGTTTTGAATATGCTCATCAAGGGACCTTGTTTTTGGATGAGCTGGCAAACACTTCGCCATTGATTCAAGAAAAGCTTTTAAGAGTAATAGAGTATGGTGAATTCGAACGCGTAGGGGGCTCACGATCTGTCAAAGTGGATGTTAGGATAATAGCGGCAACTAACGAAGATTTGCCAACCTTAGCCGAAGCAGGCGAATTTAGACCTGATTTACTTGACCGCTTAGCCTTCGATGTTATTACCATTCCTCCACTGCGCGAAAGACAGGCTGACATTATGATGCTGGCAGAGCACTTTGCCATCAACATGGCAAGAGAGCTCGAACTTGAATTGTTTGCCGGATTTAGTAAAAAGTCTCGCGACCTTTTACTCGACTACAGTTGGCCGGGCAATGTTCGTGAATTAAAGAATGTAGTAGAACGAGCGGTATATCGAACACCGCCTAATGTTCCTGTGCATGACATAATACTTAACCCTTTTGAATCTAAATATCGTCCACAACAACGCACAAAAATAAAAAAATCAAGCACTGTCGATGTGGCCGAAGTCTCTGCAATGCCTACCACAAATACGGCGCCTGAACATAACGACGCAACGGCTCTTTTTGGCGGTGTATCAGAACCTACCGGCTTTGAATTTCCAATAGATTTGAAACAAGCATCGCAAGATTACGAAATCGGCATGCTTCAACAAGCATTAGAAGATTCACAATATAATCAAAAAAAGACTGCAGAAAAGTTATCCCTGACATATCATCAGCTAAGAGGTTATTTAAAAAAGTATAATTTACTTGAGAATACCGAGCCAGTTTAATGTTCAGTAAGGGAACTTTGTGCATGATTTTGGACAGGAGCGTATTAATAACATGACTACCTTTTGGAAGCGTGGCCTTAATTTCAATGCGAGTAGTAACGCGACTAGCACGTTCCTTATGTGTACTTTTGGTGTTCTTTTTATGACGGCTTGTGGCGAAGTAAATCGCGTAAATGACAACGCCATTACTTATTGCTCAGAGAGTAATCCGGCTTTTTTCAATCCCCAGCTTGATACGTCGAGCACCACCGCCGATGCTTCTGCTCATCAGATATATGACCGACTGTTAGAATTTAATCCCACCAATGGGCGAATAGAACCTGGCCTTGCCAGTAGTTGGTTAGTGAGCAGCGATGGATTAAGCTATACATTTCAACTGCGACGTAACGTCGCATTTCACCAAACCGATTATTTTACACCACTGCGCACGTTTAACGCAGACGATGTTATTTTTAGCATAGATAGGTGGCGAGTTAATTCACACCCCTTTCATAACGTTAACGGTGGCGACTATCCTTATTTTGACAGCTTAGGATTAAATGAAACCATAAAAGACGTACAACGTATTAATGGCTACCGTGTTGAAATTACATTATACAAGCCAGACAGTTCGTTTTTGGCCAATTTAGCGACCGATTTTTCGGTTATGTTGTCAGCAGAATATGGTGCGCAATTATTGCAGGAAGGCAAACCAAGCCGCATTGATTACTTCCCAATAGGCACTGGCCCCTTTAAGTTCTCTCGATTTAAGCAAAATCAATATATTCGTTATATTCGCCACTCTGATTACTTTTTGCCAACCAAGGGTGCTCAGCATCTTATTTTTGACATAACGGCTAAATCTTCCTTACGAATGGCAAAACTCATTACCGGTGAGTGCGACGCGGTTGCTTTTCCATCTCAAAGCGATTTAAGTGTTATTGCCGAACGAGAAGAGCTAACCTTGTTAGAAAAACCGGGCTTAAACATAGGGTTTTGGGCCTTTAATACTAGTAAAGCACCATTTGACGACCCTAAAGTGCGCAGAGCATTAGTACTAGCGGTAGACAAAACATCTTTACTAGATGCTGTTTATTTGGGCCAAGCAACGCGTGCCAAAAGCATTGTGCCGTCAGCATCATGGGCATATCAGGGCGATGCGCGAGAATTAGGATACAACCCCGTTCGTGCTCGTGAACTGTTAGATGAAGCTGGCTTACCTTATAACTTTGAGATGGACGTATGGGCGATGCCAGTGCAGCGAGCTTATAATCCAAACGCGATGAAAATGGCGCAACTTATTAAGAGCTATTTGAACGAGGTAGGCATTACCCTAAACATAATCAGCTATGATTGGAACAGATTCAGGGAAAACCTAACCTTAGGAATACACGATAGTGTATTAATAGGCTGGAACGCAGACAATGGCGATCCTGACAATTTTTATCGACCATTGCTTACCTGTGATGCCATCCCTTCTGGCACTAACCGAGCGATGTGGTGCAACAAACAATACGACAAGCTAATAAAAGAAGCCTTATTAACTGATAATTTTGAACAACGCAAGAAAATCTACAAAAAGGCGAATACCCTTATATTTGAACAAATGCCATTGATGCCGATTGCTCAT
>CAXMOM010000021.1:0-28126 GCA_964195425.1 Acidiferrobacterales bacterium | reverse complement strand
GGCATAAAGTTCTCTGACCCAGAATTATCTGTAACAGACTTTGTACCTTTTAGAATTGTGTTGAATGCGGGTAATGCTGCGTATTTAATGGCTACAGAGCAAAAAGATGTTTTCACCGAAATATCAATTGAAACGGAATTCCTACTTGGGACCGACAGTCATCGAGTATTTGCAATGACAGCATCCAAAGAGGTAGAGGGCACTATAGATAAAAATGGAAACGACAACGTCAAGGCAGTGACAGAGGTATTAGACATTTGGATTCATAACTTTATAACGCGCTTGAAAAAAGTGCGTGAGTGAGGCACAACATCGTCTTTATTGCACAAAATAATACCACCCGCATTTTGGTTCATCATATGTAAAATGAAGTAGTCGTTCAAATCAGATCTGAACGACTATTTTTTAATACATTTAATTCGGCTCTATTTCTTTGGGTTCCTCGCTGGTTTCAACCTTCGTGCGTGCTTTATCTTTAATTATCATAATTACTGTGAGCACAAACATCATGAAATGTACGACAACAATACTCATTAAAGTTCGTGACATACTTTCTTGTTCGTAAAGATTAACCACATGTTGAACCACATTACTGTTAATACAGCAGGCCTCATTCTTTAAGGCTAAGATATCTAGGTAAAAACTCTCTAGAAAAACTACCGCGCTTTTCATCATAATGTAATTGATTAGTGCAAATCCGGTATAAATAAGCACGGCAACAAGTTTCTCATTTCTTCTAAGAGGTCGGTCGATGTATATGACGGCACCTAATAATGCCATATGAATCGAAACAAATAGCGTCCAATGATTATCTAAGCGACCATTTAGTGACAACGCGAGTTCTAACAAATCAGATACGTTCATTTAAAATCCCAGTAATTAAAATGTTATTAATTAAATCTCTTTTTCATTGTTTCAATAACCTGCTTATCAGCATGCTTTTCAAATGCGATGGTGGCAGTACGAATGGTAATAGCGATAATAATACCCGTTAACATCATGCCAACAATAGCGATTAGTACCGACAATACTTTTGAGGTTTTCTTTAATGGACTAATGTCACCATAACCGACCGTCGTAGCGGTAATGAATGACCAATATAATCCATCGAACTTATTCCATTTTTCAAGCCGACAAACCCAAAGTCCCAGTACGACTATCACCAAACCTAAAAAAGCGAACAGCGGTAAAGCCAAATATATTGACCATGCAAATAATCTAACAAATGCTATCGTGAATTCCATTTATTGTAACCCTCTGACCTTACCAGCTGCCGCCAAGTGCGAGATAAAGATTGACGCGTTGCTCCAATTGACTGCGTTTAATCGATAACAAACTGCTTTCTGCTGACATTGCCTGTTGTTGGATTTGCAGTGTATCTAAGAGTTCATTTTCGCCTTCTTTATAGCGTACATTTGCAATTTTTAGGGCTTTTTTGCTCTGTTGATAAGCTTCTTCAAGTGCTTTCTCACGACTCGTAAAATCATGCCCGTTGTCAAGATTCTGTTCAATCTCTGAGAAAGCGTTTAGCGCACTTTTTCGATAATTATCCAAGGCTTGTTGCTGTTCTATGTTAGCGATTTCAACATCGATTTTTCTTAAACCACCATCAAGCAAAGGCACCAATAAGTTTGATGCTAACTGCCACGCAACATTACTTGGGTTCAAAACGTTTGAAAGAGAATCGGACGAACCACCTAAATTACCACTGAGAGAAAAGCGTGGTAACTGTGCGGCTTTTGCCTGATCTGCAGCTGAATAGGCCGCAGCAACCTGCCTTTCGGCAGCGATTATATCGGGTCGACGCTCAAGTACACTAGAAGGCAAATCCGCAGGAGGCGAAGCCGGTAAATTTGGTAATACATCAGGAATATCTAAAGACGCATCTGGATATCGTCCTAACAGCACTTCAAGTGCACGAATCGCTTCCCGCTTAGCATTTTCAGTTGCTATTAACTGCTCGGACGCATTTGCCAAATTCACTTTATTGACTGCAACATCTTGTCCGGTCAACAAACCATTGTCGTATTTTATTTGAGTGATACTCATGGTTTTTTTTAGGATTGTCAGATTTTCTGTCGTTATTTGAGCCTGTAATTTAGCTTCAATCACTTTGAAATAAGTTTTTGCAATGTTGGCGCTCAATGAGTGTTTAGCAAATAAATAATCTGCCTGGCTCGCCTGTGCTTGGGCGTCTGCGGCAGTGCTGCCTGCTCGGATCCTGCCCCACACATCAAGCTCCCAAGCCACCTGTAAACCGACACCAATCGAAGATCTTGAGCCACCGCCTTCGACACCACCAGATTGGCCTCTATCGAGCGCTAGATTGACATTAGGTTGCAAAGCAGCCCCAGACTTTTCAGCTAATAACCATGCGCTATCCATATTGCCAGCGGCCATTTTCAAGTCGAGATTATTATCTTGACCTTCTTTTATTAGTGCCATCAGTTTAGGGTCGGCGAACTCTTTTAGCCAGTTTTCAGGCCCTTTGACATTTTCGGATAAGGCCGTTGACCATGCAGCAGGCACATTAGCGGCAGTTTCAACCACTGACCTATCGTAAGAACCATCACCAGAAGAGGAGCACCCTGCAAATGATAGCGCGCTTGTTATCAGTAAAAAGTGAGTTAGGTTTTTCATAATGCTGTCTCCTTAGCATGCACTTGCATAAAGGTGGCATACAGAACAGGTACAAATAATAAGGTAATTACGGTGGCGAAACTCAATCCAAATACAATGACCACGGCCATAGATTGAAAAAACGCGTCAAAAAATAATGGGATAACACCCAGTGCAGTGGTAAATGACCCCAACACCACTGGGCGAACTCTGCTCGCTGCAGAATCAACTATCGCGTCAAAACGTGGTTTACCCTCGTCAATCTCGGTATCCATTCTGTCGACCAATATAATACCGTTTTGTATCAATAAACCGGATAAGGATAGTAGCCCCAACATGCCCATGAACTCCAAAGGTACACCTGTCACCACTAAGCCAAATACCACGCCAATCGATGCAAGTGGCACAACTGACCAAATAACCAATGGTTGTTTTATCTTGCCAAATAACGCAACAACAACGAGCACCATAGCTAGAAAACCAAGAGGAATAGTCGACATCAAGTCGCTGCTTGATTCTGCGGATGAGCCACTTTCACCCCCCCACTCAAATGCATAACCAGCGGGAAGGTCAATGGCCTCTATCTGCGGTTTAATCCGACTTACTAAGGTGGCGGCAAGTTCACCTGGAAGAGGATCAGATTGGGCTTTAATTCTAAACACACGGTCTTCGCTGCGAAGTTTCCCATTACGCCAGATTGTTTTGAAGCCATCAGTCACTTGTAATATGGGCACGGTTTTACCCGTTATTGAACTCGTCACTTGGATGCTTCTAATATCGTGAATCGAAGCCACTTCAGTACCAGGCAAACGGGATACGATAGGAATTAAATCGGTGCCTTCTTTAAACGTACCAATTTGTTTACCACTGTAGAAACTCGCTAGCGCTTTTGATAAATCTTCTCTGGAAACACCTGCCTGACGGGCTTTGCTTGCAGAATAAAGTGGCTGAATGATACTGACCGGTTCTCGCCAATCGTCTTTTACCGATAGAGCGCTACCATCTGCCTTCATTATGCTCTTCGCTTCGTTAGCAAGACGGCGAAGAACGACCGGGTCTGGGCCGCTAAACTCAGCCTCAATAGCAGAACCGCCACCTGGACCGAGCACAAAACGCCATGCTTTGGCTTGTGCCTCTGGGTAGTTTTTAGCGATAAAGTCTTGCACTATCGGCATCATACCATCGATTTTTTTGTAATTATCGACTCGCACTAACAACTGTCCATATGAGCTATTGGCTGACTCTGAGCCATAGGTCAGCATATATCGAATGGTACCCCCACCGACTAAGGTTTGTACCGCATTGACACCTTCCATCTGGCTGACAAAATCTTCTATTTCAATCATGTATTGTTCAGTATGTTCAATCCTTGTGCCTTCTGGCATCCAAATATCGACCACCATTTGAGGTGAAGTTGAGCGAGGGAAGAAGCCCTGAGTCATGAACTGGGCCCCCCAAATTGATAATGCAAAGAGACCAAGAACAAAGCCGATAACTAACCAGCGTGAATGTAATGCCCAGCGCATGAGTTTTTTGTAGTGGATAAAAAAGGCACCTTCTTTGTCTTCTTCTTGTTGGCCTGTTTCTGTATCACCTTCAACCGTTTCTGGAAATAACCAATAACAAGTAAGAGGAGTGATAGTTAAGGCCAATACCCAGCTAAACAACAGTGCAATCATGACGACCCAAAACAAGTCACCTGTAAATTCTGCCGTCTCACCCGGTGCAAATCCGATGGGTGCAAAGGCAATCACGCCAACCAATGTGCCTGCAAGCAAGGGCCATTTGGTTTGAAAAACAATTTCTTTGGCGATATCGAGCTTCTTACGGCCCTTTTTAACACCGACTAGTATTGCTTCTGTTATCACCACGGCATTGTCTACCATCATGCCTAGTGAGATGATCAATGCACCAAGGGATATTCGATGTAAAGGCACGCCGACTATTTGCATGGTCGTTAAGGTGGCACCTACGGTTACCAACAAAATAAATGAAATCACTAATGCTGAGCGTATTCCCATGGTGAATAACAGTGTCGCAATCACGATGGCTAAGGCTGCAATGACATTCATGACGAAGTCATTCACTGATGCTTCAACAACTTTACCTTGGTGGTAGTATTCATGAACTTCGATGCCTAAAGGACGGCGACTTTGGGATTCAGATAACTTTAAATCAACCGCTTTACCCACTACCACAACATTACCACCGGCTAAATTAGACACACCCAACGCTATGGCTTTTTTACCGTCATATCTGATTATTTTGCTTGCTGGCGTTTTATAATCTCGATACACATTGGCAATGTCTTTCAGGTACAGGATTTTCCCGTCGGCAGAATTCGAAACTAGCAGGTTTTTGATCGATTCAACTGAGTCAATATCTCCGGAAGGATCAATCGACAATCGCTGATTACCAATATTGACATTACCCGCAAAAACGACAGAATTTTGTTGTTTTAAAATGTCATATAATTTTTCAATCGACACACCTAAGCTGGCGGATGTTTCAGATGAAATTTCGATAAATATAGCTTCATCTTGAGTGCCGGTAATCTGTACCTTACCTACCCCCTTTACCTGTAAGATATCCTTTTGCAATTCTTTGGCATAACTGCGCAATTCTGCATAACTAAAATCATCACCGGTGACAAGATATGACAAACCATAAACGTCTCCAAAGTCATCATTTACAATAGGGGTCCGTGCTTCACTGGGAAGAGATGCTTGTGCATCATTCATCTTATTGCGCAGTTTGGTCCAAATAATTTGTAGGTCTTCTTTAGTCTCAGAAAATTGATATTTAATATTCACACTAATTTCAGATACGCCCGCAGAAGAGACGGTGGATATAGAGTCAACTTCCTGCATTTGTTGAATGGCCGTTTCAAGTGGATCAGTGACTTCCAAAGCAACTTGCTCTGGACTGGCACCAGGATACTGAGTGAAAATGAGTGCTGTTCTGATGGTAAATTCGGGGTCTTCAAAGCGGGGCATAGTTTGATATGCATTCCAACCTCCCGCTAAGGCCAGAATGATAGCAATCACACATAATAATTGGTTTTTGATGGAAAATTCTGCAAGGTTCATTATTTCGCCCTTTCTCAATAATATTACTTAGACGACTTAGACCAAGGATGAACTTTCATTCCCGCAGAAATAGAAGATAGACCGGCAGCTACCACTGTATCTCCCATTTGCAAACCGCTTGTTACAACAAGCATTTCTCCCACACCATCTTGCACTGTGATATCTCTGCGGCTGACTGTACTGTTGGATTGATCCACTAGCCAAACGAATTTCTGGTTGCCATCAATTGCCACTGATGCAATGGGGATGGCCAACTGTTCTTCTGCCTCGCTGTTTCGAGGGTCTGGAAACCACAATGTCGCATTCATTCCCGGTAATATATTCATTTCGTTAGGTGCAGTGAAAGTGAATGTCACTTTGTAGGTCTGCGAAGCCGAATCAGCACTCAAATTTACTTCTTTAAGTGCAGTCGCTACCTGTATGTCTGGGGCAAAACTGAACACCAGATAAGCTTTCCCAACACTTTTGCCCGTTCTATTGGCTACTGCAATGATGCTGGCTGGAAGATTAATAGTGGCTTCCATATCACCGTCGCCCAAGATGGTAATAGCCGTTGTGCCCGCTTGTATCGCTTGCTTCTCTTTTATCGAAACTTCAGCGATAAAGCCGGCAAATGGCGCTACTAAAATGGCATCTTTCAGTGCTTTGTGGGCAGTATCAAGCTGCGCTTGATTAACATCACGTTGAGAGCGGCGTTGTTCAAATACACTTTTCGAAATTGCGTCTTGTTTTATCAGCCTACCAGCCCGTTCGAATTCGCTGTTTGCGCTATCGAATTGCGCTTGAACAGACTGCAAGCTCGCTTGTAGATCCCGCACATCCAATTTAGCTAGTACATCACCTTTTTGGACCTTTTGAGATTCCACAACCGATAATATGTCTACTACACCACTGACTTCGAAGCTCAACGCGGATACGTTTTCGGCTTTTACTGTTGCGGGATAATTTAGGAAAGTGTTGTTGGAATTTTGCCCTATGACCACCAATTTAGCCGGTTTAGACTCAAGCGCTAGTGTATCATCAGGTTGCATCGGCTCCTTGCTGCATGCAGATAAGAACAAAATGGTAACAAACGTCAATACAACAGATGTTCTGAGTCTAAAATAACTTTTCATCTAATTTTCCTAATAAATGTGTGGAAATGATTCTATGATGAGTGACTCATCTCTAAATATTCAACACATATTATCAATTAGTTCGACAGAAAAGAATACAAATTAGTTACCGTCTTCTGACATTTTTGCTGAAATTGCGCAACTTTACGGTCAATTTTAAGGCTGATGAATAATCCAGTTGCCGATATTTGTAATTTGATTTCATAACACTCCCACAAATTTTGTAGTAAAGAGTGTTAACGCTATTTTGCAAGGTCAACAGAATAGACGTATCATTTATCACCAGATTGTTCATTGATCTCTTTTACGCCGATTAGTTTATTTGGGCATTTGTTGCTATCAAATATATCCTGTTTGATGTACAACTTTTTAAAACCTTTGTCATATCTGCATAGCATTTCACCTTTATGCATAATCCAACCAACATTTTTAAGTTCTTCTCCTACACGAATATCATATTCACGATGGTCAACCTGAAAAGCGTCTAATCTCTCAGTTTTTTCTTGCTTTGATTCATTTTGGCCATAACCAGCACTGCTGATTGCCATTAATCCGACTAATAGGCTTACTTTCAATTTATTCATAACTTTTATCTCTCTTGTTTGAAATCATCTGTTTATCTAAGGGCTAATATTACCCGCGTGGTCACAATGCAGTTAATCAGGCGACGCCAATAGCAAGTCAATTTGCGTCAACACGCATGAGATGAAACTTATATTACGCGCTTCTTGCTTGGCTTTAATAAAATAGAAATACACGTGCAAGCAGATTGTGCATAAAATGTTGATATTATGGGCTTGTTTGAATTATCGGAACGATGATATTGAGCACTTTAATCTTGGCCAAATTACTACTATTAAACAACAAATATAATTAAACGCTATAGACATAATCTAATTGTTTTAGCGAGCGCTAGTGCAAAGGTTAGACGCAACCTTTAGTCGATGTTAGGATACAAAAATATAAGTTTTTAATGGTGATTAGGATGCCAATTTTCATGCAAATAAATTTTACTCTGGTACGCAGCGTTGTGGTTTTACTTTCTTTAGTGTTTCATGGCGCATCGTCGGCAGCAACCACAAGCGAAGCAGATGATTGCCTTTTGAATGCGCTTAAAAACGCGGAAAAAAACACCACTGTTGAGCAACTGCGTGAGCTTTGTATAGAAAGACAAGAACCCATAAAAAAGGCCGGCTTAATTTCAAGGCGTATCGCGGCTAAGCGCCAGTCCGAATGGGACCCTTATGTGATCACTCCGCATAAAATGAATTATATTTTACCCGTTAGCGTCACTGATGGTATCAACTTGGATGCCTATAATGCTTTTGGGCAATGGGCTGAAAACTTGGAAAATATAGAGTCTAAATTCCAAATTAGTTTGAAAGTCCCCCTTAGCCAGAAAAGTATTCTGATTGATGGTGATGGCATCTATGTAGGGATGACACTGCAATCATGGTGGCAGGTATATTCTCAGAATATCTCTAAACCATTTCGTGAAACTAATTATCAACCAGAAATTTTTTATCTTACCCCATTAGAATGGAGCCCATTTGAGAGTAATACCGGCTTAGCCTTGGGTTTTGAACATCAATCAAATGGACGTTCACAATTGGTGTCCAGAAGTTGGAATCGATTGTACTTGCAACTTCTTATGGAAAAGGGAAATTTTGCGATGGCTTTGCGCCCCTGGTGGAGACTTCCTGAAGACGAAAAAGTTGCTCAATTTAATGAAGATGGAACAATACAATTACCTTTTTTAGATGAAGGCGACGATAATCCCGATATAGCTGATTATATGGGGCACTTCGAATTGTCCATGGTTTATGCTTGGGATGATTACGAAGTATCATTTAAAGGCCGTCAAAATTTTACAAAACATAAGGGTGGGGGCGAACTCGGGTTTACCTTCCCGCTGTGGGGAAAGCTGCGCGGATATCTACAATATAACGCTGGTTACGGTGAAAGCTTAATTGATTACAACCATTCACAGCAGCGAATTGGCATCGGCTTTGCGCTCACAAACGCCTTATAGCTGTTAACAAAGCGTAGTGAATTTTGGCTTCATTGTTCGATACTTAAAACTCACATTAGGACGACTGATTTATGGAATTGGCCACGCAACTTGTTAGTTATATGTTCTTAGTCGTTGGGGCACTCATTCCCATTGCGAATCCATTTTCAACAGCTCCAATGTTTTGTCGTTGACTACTCATTTAGACAACGCAGAACGCAAAAGAGCAGCTAAATTAAGCTGTTTGTATATGTTTTTGCTACTGACTGCTTTCTTGGTTTTTGGTATGTTTTTACTTTCCTTTTTTGGTATTAGCTTGCCATCTTTAAGGATCGCTGGTGGCTTAATCATTGGCTACTTAGGTTTTAGAATGTTATTTCCTCCACAAACAGAAAAACAGGGCAAGCAGGGCAAAGCTTAAAATACTGCTGATATTGCATTTGTTACCCTGGCCATGCCAATGCTAAGTGGGCCAGGTTCTATATCTGCTGTTATTGGTATTGCAGCTAAAATCCAAGAATTAACCACTACCAAAGAATTAGTGCTTGGTTATACAACAGTCGCCTGTGGGATCGCGATATCTTTCTTTATTTGTTGGTTGGTTCTAAATTCTTCAGGAAGAGTAGTCAGATTTTTAGGACCCAGTGGTATTGATGCAATGACAAAAGTCATGGGATTTTTTTTGATTAGTATTGGCGTTGAACTCGTAATGAGCAGTATAACGAAGTTATTCTAAGCTAAAGAGTCATTAGGTAAGCAGATAAACATAATGTTTTTTAATAAATATCTGTGTCTACTCGATTTCGGCATGAATTGCGCCATAGTCTAGAATATTGAGATAAACGGTTAGCGGTAATTCACTATTTTGATGTTCTATCATACCTGTTGAAAGACTATGGCTGTAGCGAATCTCACTCTGAACCCATGAAATTATAACTGGATTACTTTGACTTTCACGTTCCTGAAATCCAAAGGAACACTCCCCACCTGGTGGAATAGAGCTGCAAGACACAATACCGCCGGTTTTAGGCACTGTAAGGCTAATATCACTTAATACACCGAACGTTTTGTTTTGAATAACGAGAGAGGTGATTGTCGCTGGCTGAGAAGTGGATTGACACCCAACTAAGACAAGAGCAACCAGCAAAACGCTTAAGACTGAGATGGTCTTCATTTTATCTCCTAAATTTGCTCGTTGCAGGCAAAGAATACGTTTTCAAAACGTCTTCCTTGCCTTTAGAACACTAAGTATTAATCTCTTGCAGGAACGTCTTCTAACATTTGCTTCACCATTCTACCTATGATGCGCGTTGCTTGTCTCACGTTCAGATTGTTGGTTTGCTTGAGCTGATTTACCTCTATATCTGCACTGGTTTCTGATTTTGTATTCCATAACAAGTCCTGATTTTTTGTACTTTCCGCTTTTAGCTGCAATAAAATTGTGGCTTTATATTCGATGACGGGGTCATATTCTATGTTTGATTCACAATTTCCTTCCTTACAAATCATTCCCGGACCCCCTTTACCATAATTAATATTTTCTCTAAATTCGACATCACTCTCTTTCGGCTTGGTCGCCATTCCATGAACGTGAGTTATTACAGAGTTTTCCGTTCATCGGAATTCGGTAACTTGACAGTACCGATAGTTTACTTGGCTAATAAGCACGATGAAGATCCGAAATAAATAACATAAATTATTAAGTAATCACAATAGATGTCATATGATTATCAAAAACAAACTCACTAAGCTGTTGAGCATGAATAGAGCCTATTGAAGACATCAAGATGCCAAGGCCTGAGGAAAATATTGGGCTATCTGAAGCGTTTAATCCATGGGTGGCGCCAGCAACGTCCTTAAGCGTGTGTTGCGCGATAAGGGTGTGGGTCCGAAGATCCCAATGCGTAATCTTATCGCCTCTTGGGCAAGTAACGTAAGCACTATTACCGCTAACAATCACACTCGCGGTGTACTGCCTCATGTTGGCCCAAATGTCGTTTGAGGTTTGCATTGCTTGCAGTTGGTCTTGACCCTTATGCGAATATACTAAGGGAACTTTCTGGTTTTTATCACCCTGAAATTGTATGCCAGCAAGCACAATGCCATCTTCGTTCACATCAATATGACGAATGCTTTGTTGGTGATGCGGCGGAGTGAAAGTATCGACAACCTCGCCCGATTTAACATCAAGATAAGCCAGGTTAGGCGCCATGGTATCTATATTGAGCTTCATGCGTGGAAATCCTGGATGGGTTTGAATACCACCATTGGCCACTACAAGTTGATTACCACCAGGCATTATTTTTATTTGGTGCGGGCCGATGCCGCCTGAATTGAATTCACTGACTACTTGATAGTTTTGCGTATCTCGCACGACAATGAGGCCTCGATTAGTCACAAAATCGTTTTCAGTTGTAAACAAAAACCTACCATCTTGCGATAATGCACCATGACCATAAAAGTGCCGCCCTTTTTGGCTTTTAAAAGTGTGTGTAATTTCGCCGGTAATCACATTTACTTCAATTGCAAAGGTATCTGGGCGCCGCGCAAACACGAGCACATGGTTTGCCTTATTAGTTAAAGACAAGGTGTCATGAGCACGTTTGGGCAGTTGCGTTTGACTAACGACCTGGCCCGAGGGTGTCGCCGCGATCACAAAATACTGACCATTTTTATGTTTAGCAGCACTGACTATTAATCTTTTAATATTGCCGCTTTTCGGCGTAATCGAATAGCCAAACATAGCACCTATACTGCCCAGTACTGCAATAGAAGCATTTGCAAGCAAAAACTGACGACGTTGCATAACAGTAAACCTTAATAAGTAAACATAACGATAGTTAATTAAACGTGTATTTCACACCTAAAATAAATTGGCGTGGCTTGTTTGGCCGTGCACCAAAAGGTCGACGAGACACAATATTGATTTTGTCGGTAAGGTTGTCTAACTTTGCATACGCACGCACATTGCTAGCCACTTGATACCATGCACTCAAGTCAAACTGCGAAATATTATCAGTCACTCCACCTTCAAGTTCAGTCGACGTACCTGCTGCTTCTAGCATTTTTGCAATATACTTATATTGCAATGCGACCTGCCAATTTTGCGAAACGATCTCGATATTAATGCCTAGTTGGTTTTCAGGTAAATAGGGCAGTGCGTCGCCGGCTTGAATATTGCCCCATTGTGAAAATGATGACGTGAAGGCGTTTCTAAATTCTGATTGAGTGTGCGTGTAAGCTAGCGTTAAAGGCACTGTTAAGGCTTTGCTTATCTCGAAGCTTTTGTTGAGCAAAAATTCAAGCCCATATACGTCTACTTCACCACCGTTAAACTCTACATCAAGTTCTGCTTGGCAACCACTTGAAAAGGTGCAGCTTCCTTTTAAATTGCTGTAGTCATTAAAAAACCCGATCGCCTCTGTACGCCAACCTTTTGCACTAGCACGCACACCAAATTCATAATTCCAACTTTGCTCAGACCTAACACTGTCGAGTTGGCCAGGCGAATTTGGCACAAAGCCTTTATTAATCCCAGCCAATAATCCAATGTTTGGGCTAAACTCATAAAACACACCTACACCTGGCATCACGATGGTATCGGACGTTGACATGTCAGTACCAATAAGATCATCCTTCGCATCAGCAGAAATATTCTCAACACGGATACCTGCAGACGCAGTCAAATGTTCCCATGTCCAGCTTAAATTAACATAGCCTGCAAGCGCACTGACTTTGTCTTGATTGCTAATGGTGACTTCATCGGCCCGAGTCGCGAGTGCTAACTCACCGCTTAGCATCAAATAAAAGCGGTCTCTATGTAAGCGCTCTACTTGATCTTGGTGGGCTCTAAAACCGACTTCTACAGCTAATTCAACATCATCCAAACTGAAGTCTTTAAGCAGCTTGGTTTGAATACCTTGTGAGTAATAAGTACGATCGTTCAAGGTTTGCACTAGTGTGTCGTCGTTTAACAAAGAATCGCGTTGGCCGCGCAATACAGCCATGAAAAGCGAATTTAACCCGGTGTTTGGTGCTTGTAAAATACTGGCGATAGTACGGTTACTTTCAAAGCGGTTAAGCCTATCCCAATCTCGATTAAAATCGCGTCTATAGGCGTTTGTAAAAACCGTTGTATGGTCATCTACTTCAATATAGTGCGACAAAGAAAGGTGCAGATGTTCCCAATCGAGTTTGTCTTCGTCACTTGCAGCATAACGTTGGTAGGGAGATTGAGTAAAATCGTCATCGCTTAAGCCGAGATAAGTTTCATCTGAAACTTCATCGGAATAGCTAACTTTGGCCAGAAATCGTTGATACATGCCACCACTATTGAAATCGTAAGCTACCTTGGCTAACAACTCATTTTTCTCAAAACCTGTGTCGTCGCCACTAGGTAAGTATTTAAAACCATCGGCCGCCAAATGCGCGCCCTCTGCCAGCCAATCGAAACCGGCAATAGTCTGGCTATAGTTACCATACAATTTGCGATAGCCTTGCTGGCCTGCGGCAACATCAATTTCACCACTTCCCGGTTCTCCAATACTGGTCGACACCATATTCATAGAACCGCCTACGGTATTGGGGCCAAAGCGAATGGCAGAAGGACCTTTAAATATCTCAACTTTTTGCATACGTGAGATTAAAGGAAAGAAGTACGCGGCTGGCGATGAATAGGGCGCTGGCGCAATTAAAATACCGTCCTCCATAATGGTTATTTTACTGCTGCGTTCGCTGGTTGCGCCGCGTAAACCAATATTTGGCCGTAAGCCATAACCGTCTTCTTCTCGAATATACACACCAGGTGTGGTTTGCAACACTCGGTGTATATCATCATATTCAAACTGCTCAAGCGCATCTTTATTTATTAAGTTGGCTGAGCCAGTCGCTTTATATAAAGCTTGCTGATCGCCAAAAATTTCAATAAATTCAATCGCTTGTTTTTTACTAGCACGTAATGTTGCTTCGTCATTCGTGCCCTGTACAAAGGGTGATTGATCTGCCCATGCTTGGGTGCTTAATAGGCAAGCTAATGCTATACAAGATAACCGTATAAGGGAAGGTCTTGCACTACAAGGCCCTTTGCGAGCAAATTTCCACACATTAATCTCCGTCATTTGAATTAAAACCAATATTAATATCAAGCGCTTGAATAAAGCCGGTAGACAAAACATCGCGAATGGCACGGATGTCTTCAACTATGGCAGTAAGTTGTGCACGCCCTTGAGTATCGTTAAGGGCTGCCTCATAAGAATTAAAATTTTGCTGAAGGTCAGTTATTTCGGCTATCGCAGCATCAAGTGCGTTGAGCATTTGACTGGCTATTTCGGTTTGCGATACTGTGTCGCGCAAAATATTGTCAAGGCCAGTTTGGTCACCATTTGTATACAAGGCTTTAAATGTTAGTAAGTTAGTCTCAATAGAATCTAAAGAAACGTCACTACGAAAATGCTCAGTAATGTCTAGAACACCCGGTGCTTGTCCGCCCAGTGGGAATAGAATTTTTTCGTCTTTAACGTTTTCCAAGTGCTCTAGCCAGTTTGTGACCAACTCCTCTACGGAGTCTTTGACTGAAGTGAAATCGCCGGTGCCATTAATTAGGCTGTCAGCATAATTATTACCACTCGCAGACCAATCTTTTTGGATAGTTATGGTTATTGCCGTCACATTCTGAGCGATTGCTGTAAGCGCTTCACAGCGTTTCACACGATCTGTTGCCGTTGTTAGCGAGTCGCTTTGATTGTCGGGATACAATAAAAACTCAAGAGCGGGAATACCTTGCCCTCCCACATTTTGCCTTGCAACATCGGCACCCGTAACAGTGTTAGGTTCAATCAATAAGTTGCTGACGCCTCGGTAAACTGCATCGTTGGTGTCAGGCCAAAATTGCAGTCTAAACACGTTATTATCTTCGAGTACTTCGCCTATTTTTACCCATTGAATACCTTGCCAAGCAGAGTTTAATGATTTCCAAGCATCTTGCACAGTTGTTAAATCTTCATGTTGAGGCGTGCTTATTGCGCAAAATGTCGCACTGGCCGTTTGCATTGATTGCGCGCGGTTGGCTAATGCGGTGTAGCGGGGAATAATATGCTCGTTAGACAACACCGTTAAATAATTACCAAAAGCGATCGTTAGATTCTCAGCACTAGTAGGGGGCGTTTCCGGGGGCGTGATTGCCGGTGGCGGTATATCACTACTGCCACCGCCACATCCATTTAGCAAAAGCAAGCTGGTGAAGCATGCTATTAAAGTTTTGTTAGTGTAATTCATGTTTGTTGATCTCCTAAATGGCCTGTAAAAAAGCCAGTAAGGCTTGTCTTTGGGCACTTGACATATTAATAAAGTGTTGTTGACTTTGCTCGGCTTCGCCACCGTGCCATAAAATAGCTTCTGTAATTGTGCGGGCCCGTCCGTCGTGTAAAAACACAGCGTTTTTCTTATACTTTTTTTGTAAGCCCAAGCCCCATAAAGGCGGTGTTCGCCACTCGCTTGGACCGGCATCAAATTCATATACGCCGTCGGCTAGGGCTTGCCCCATGTCATGCAGAGCAAAATTTGAATACGGGTAAATAGTTTGTGAAGCCAATGCTGCAACTGGGTAGTCGGCGGCCGTTTTGTAACTTGGTGTATGACAAGCTGCGCATTGAGCTTTATAAAAAAGTGTGCGGCCTTGTTGCACCTGTCTATTGGCTAAATTACGGGCAGGCGGTACTGCCAGGAATTGGGTGAATTGATTCACCAAATGTAATAGCTTGTTAGGAATTTCGACGCCTTTTTGCCCGCCTAAAGCTGAAGCAATACCGCAATCTTCTTGCGTAGTTGTGCAACTTTCTTGTGGAAAAAGCGAGTTGGTAATACCTATATCATCTCTCAAGGCTGCTGCTACTTGCTGGGCTAATGTTGGGTGCTTGGCTTTTGCACCAAAGCGGCCTATGGCAGTATTGGCCTGTTGCTTTTGGGTGTTGTCAGAAGTAGTTGCCACAGGCATTTGATTGTTATGTTTAGTGAGTATGCTCGCCACTCGATTATATTTGGCGGATATACCATCGTTATTGGTGTCAGTAAGGTCTTCTTGTGACAACAAGTCATGCTGTGCAATAGCATCAATCAAGCCTAGTCCGTAAACAACTGGCGCAAAACGTGGCGACATACCTATGTTCGGCTGCAACGGACCTTGTGCTAAATCTACCAAGCGATAATTAGGCTTCTGCAAACTATAGTGTGTACCGTCTGCAAAACGTCCCTTAATTTCGGTATATTCTAGATCCAGTTTAGCTTCGCCTTGCAAAGGTTGTTGTAAACTCGTATGACGTATAGGAATAGCTCTGGGTTGAATTTGATCACCGTAATTTTTGTCTACCCAAATATCAGAGTCGTTAGTCTGAGGACCAAGCCTGATCACTAAAGCTGAAGGTTTAGATACGCCGCTTATGGGTGGATGCCCTCTTGCGCCGGCTAAATGACAACTGATACAAGAACGAGTATTAAACAGTGGCCCTAAGCCATCACGGTCGGCAGTAGAGCTTGGCGCAATTACCCAAGGGTTTCGAAACAAAGAAAAGCCGGTCCAAAAATCAAGCTTATCGGCACCCTTAACGATTTGTCCTTGAGTAACAAACGAACGGTCCGATAAGCGTTTGGCCGTCATGCTGCCGCCCGGTGAATGCTCTTGTGCCGAAAAATAAGGAATAGCGGTAATTTGCTTACCGATATCATCTATCGCGATACGTTCGCAGGTGGCTAGGGAAAGCAACACGCTAAAAATAAGCAAGGTAAGAATACATTTTTTGAGCATTACAAGGAGCCAAGAAACGCTAATAAGTCCTGACGCTCTTGTGAAGATAATTGCATAAACGTATTTTTTGTATCTTCGGCTTCGCCACCGTGCCAAAGTATCGCCTCTTCAATTGTACGAGCACGACCATCGTGCAAAAAGGTTGCGCGGGAGTTAACGACTTTTACAAGACCTAGTCCCCACAATGGAGGTGTTTTCCACTCACTACCTGAAGCATCGCCTTGTGGTAAACCATCGGCTAACCCTTCGCAGCGCTGCACATAATGACATTCTTCTCCTGTCGAACAACTCGTTCCAGATTGGGTTTCACGCGTTACCGCGCAACTGCCGCCCATATCGTGAAGCAGTAAGTCGGTATAAGGAAAAATAACTTGTCCGCTTAACATGGCAATAGGCTCAGCATTGGGCTCAAGCCCCAGTAATGTGACTTCTCCTAACAAACTGCCTTTAGATTCGCCTGTTATATGGCGAGGTGTATGGCAGCCAATGCAGCCTGTATTGAAGAATAACTCGCGACCTTTTGCAATAGGCCCTTCCCAAATATCGTTAGTTTCATCGTATCCGCGTCTTGCAGGAACGCCTAATACACGATTATAAAACTCGACTAGCGCAAGTTCTCGGTCACTAATATCAGTGCGTGTATCAATCTTAATTTCACGCTCGGCGGCGGCTAAACATGCGGTTTGTGTGGGTGAACAATTTTCAGTTGGAAACAAACTACTAGTCACGCCCATATCGCCTAAATAGGCAGCGGCACCTTGTTGTAATACGCTTGGCGTTTGCGCTTTATAAGTAAACCGACCTATTTCTTGGACTGATGTTACTACATTCGTCACCATCGACACGCGGCCAGAAATATTATCGCTATTAGTATCGTTTTCATCGGCAAGCGCAAGAATGTTTTCCGCAGGAATCGCTTCTAACAAGCCTGATCCAAATATTTGTGGGGACACTCTGGGCGAAAATCGCATGCCATCGACAAAGGGGCCGAAGCTATTGTCTTTTATGCGATATGTAGGTTTACGTAAGCTGTAGCGGGCACCATCGAAATAAGTTCCGGGGACTTCCTCAAATTCAATTTGAGTGTAGGCTTCACCAAAGAGTAAATCGCCATTAAGTGAACCATTGTATACCGGCCAACCTGAAGAAAAGACGGAAGTACTAAAACTTTGCTCGGCAAAAGTTTGAATTTGATTACCATATACAGGATCAGGCAACCCCGCTAAGGTTCCAATTTTTACTAACGCACTCGTAAACGGTAAATCTATCGACTCAGGCAACATTCCACGTCCATCTTTCAAATGACATCCCTGACAGTTACTGCTGTTTAGTAAAGGACCAGCATCTGAATGGGGCGTTCTAAAAGTATGGTCACCGCCGGTAAAGTTACCGTCTAACTGGAAATCTTGAGAAATAGGTCTTGGACGCTGGCTAAACGAATCTTCATTAGCTAAAAATACAGTGGCTAAACCGCCGGATTTATATTCAGCAGACAAGATTTTTTGTGCCGTTAACGGCGTAAGTCCGCTATGGTCTGTTGGAGGTTCGGGTGGCGGCGTAGGAGGCTGAATCGGAGGCGACGGTGTATTTGGCGTATCGGCAGACCGTCCGCCTCCGCAACCTTGTATAATTATAACGAGCATTATACCGACGAGTGCGGCATTTTTGTTTCTCATAACGATCTCAGAACCTCCTTAATGGAAAAGAGTGAGCCTTTCTGGCTCACTCTTTTCAAGCAAATACTAAATGTCTTCGCCAGTGTCTTGACGTAGGTCGTTAGTCGTCACCCCTAAGGCTTCAATCACCTGTTCGATTACATCGGTTTGCTCTGACAAACGTGAAATAGTATCGATAATATTTGGCTGATTAACCCCAGCTTGGATTAATACGTCAAACGGTGTTCCCGTTTTCGCTTTGGTATCAATCACAGACGCAGACGCCATCGTCGCCTCAAGTGATGCACGCATTTGGTTAGCTAATGCAGGCTCACCTTCGACTATGAGTAAATCGTGAATCGATGCACCGGCTACAACTTCGCCGTCTACACGAACATAGCTGGCCAAAAACATAGTTTGTACACCTTTTGCATTCAAGAATATATCGCGGTGAGTATTATCACTAAAACAAGAATGTTCGTCTTCTTGTGAGTCAGTAGACAAGGCAATTTTCATCCGTTCGCCAGCCAGCTCGCCGAAGCTTAAACGTCCCATACCCTCCAAAATTTTGGCTAACGATACGTCGCCGCCTTGCACAAATGCTGTGTAATGTATACCAGCCCCAGGCTCCCAAGCTTGCGCTATGCGGCTTAAGTCTTCAATAAGTACATCCGTTGCGGCTAGTAAATAGTCAGCTCGACGTTCACAAATATCGTCCGTACTACCCACTGGCCCCGAGGTACAAGCGCTGGCGTTGCCATTAGCCGTCGTGTAGAAATCTGAGACGGGACGCTGACCTCCTGATGAGTCGCGGGTACCGGAACCACTTTGGTCAAGATTTAAATCTTGTCCCCACAACAAAAACTCAATGGCGTGATAACCCGATGCAACATTACGCTCGTCTTCACCAAATTCACTTAAACTTCGAATGGTTTCTTTTGTAATTGCGGGGTAATCGAGAGTGTTTTCGATTGCGTTACCCGTGATTCTATTTTCTTGACTATCGGGCCCTGAATCGCCATCTACTATTGCCGAAACATAGTCGATTAATGCTTCGCCCAATGGCCAAGCATTAATGCTGCCTTCAGGGCCTTCTCCTTCTTCGCCAATCGTACCGTCGTCTTTAAGCGCATCAATTGGACCAATTCTAAAGCGGTACGCCTCAGATTCGCTATAAGGTTCACGTGCTTCTAACCAAGCATTTTTGGCCGATGCGAAGGTCGCGTCGGTTGGATTATCGACTAATATTTGTAGTTGCTGTTTGAGTGTTTGAGCAGTAATTAAAGAATCAGAATACATTGCATAAGCAATATTTGCATTGGTGGTCACTACGTCGGCGCGCGTGACTAAATTGCCGGCACCGCTTTGACCTATAGCGCCGTCAGCACCTTTTGCACCTGCAGCGCCATCTTCGCCATCATCTACGCAAGCGGTTAAAGATAATGCGCTAATTAGCGCCAGTGCTAGAGTTAACTTTTTCATAAGTGGATTTATCCGTATTGAGTTTGTAGGTGGTTGTAAATATTTGCTAGCTTTGAAAAACGGCGCCAGTAGAGAAAAAATTCAAATTATTGACCGGTCATTCAACACTAACGTTATACTTAATGCAAATCATTCGCATTTACAGTATCAGGATTTAGCGATGAATGAAACAGGTTTTTTCGAATTAGTGCTAGTAATTCTCTTACAGTATCGAGTATCGGGGATTGAAAGGTTTAGAATTGCGGGTGGTATGACTAGATTTCGATGGGACCATTAATGTAAATAACACCGCGACAAGCGCCCGTGTTGATTTGCAACCCAGTTTGAACCGTTGTCTAATCGGTTTTGCATTTAATATTGATCCTACTAAGAATTGGCGAGGCTGTGATTCTTTCAGCCAAGAAAGAAAATCATATGGTTCACTTATCCAATGCAAATGTGGTGCATTTAGCGGCGCAAACATACACCGCTGACCCTGTCGTTTTGTGATGTTGCTTTGTCTCGATTGGGGTTAAATAAAAAAATGCATTAACAACTTAAAATTTGTCCGGTTTAGCCGATAACTATTACGTAATGTCGCGATTATAGTATTGCGCTGTGCGAAATTTATATCTTTTTAACCGAATCAAAACTGGTATCTACAATGAAAATGCTGGCTACAATTACTACAATATCTAATAAGCTAATACACGATAAATCGCTTAAAAAACAAATTACGCTTAAATTTTTAGCGGTTGGATTATTACCACTATTATTATTTAGCTTTGTATCTTTTTGGTTAAGCTCAAGCATGGCCACAAATTTGGTAACTCAAAACTTTAATGCGCTTAAAGCAAACAAAGTACTTAACATTGAAGATTACTCGAAAACAATCGTCAATCAAGTCATTACTGCTTCTGCAGATCCTAACACAGCAGACAACCTGATTATGTTATCAAGAGCCTTTGCAGAAGTATTTGATGAAGCATTTGAAGTAAACGACACGGAAGAATTTGATTACGACGAAGACGTATATCTTAAGCATTTACGCAAAAAATTAGCTGAATATTACACCCAAGAATTTTTACCTACTTATAAACGAGCAAATGACGGTAAAGGAATTGATATAACCGGTCTATTAAGTAATTTGTCGAATTCTGCAGTGGTGCTTCAACATGCCTATATACAGGCCAATAAAGCACCTTTGGGAAGTAAGCATGAAATGTTTAAGTCTGATATGAATTCAAAATATGACCTAAATCACACGCGTTTACACGAAACTTTCAAAATATATCTAGAAAAGTTTGGATATTACGATATTTTCTTAATTGATACTCGCGGCAATGTTGTTTACTCGGTATTTAAAGAGTCAGATTTTGCGACCAACCTCAAGGACGGACCTTATGCTACTAGTGGATTAGCGCAAGCATATCAGGCTGCTGCATTGCTAAGTACTCCAAATGATTATGCGTTGATTGACTACGCTCAATACACGCCTTCATATGAAGCGCCCGCAAGCTTTATTGCATCTCCTATTTATAAGTACGGAAACCAAGTTGGAGTACTTGTTTTTCAAATGCCAATTGAGGCTATAACGAATGTTATGTCTGAACGCAGCGGCCTAGGAGAAACCGGAGAAGCTTATCTTGTAGGTCAAGATAGATTAATGCGCTCAGATTCCTTTAAAGACGCACAAAACTTCAGTGTAGATAGTGCTTTTAGGCTTCAAAAAACAGTCAACTCCGAGAGTATAGAGCGCGGTCTGCGAGGAGAAACTGGCTTAGTTGAAAGCGAAAACTATTTAGGTCAAGCTGTATTATCAGCATACTCTCCAGTGAAGTTTGGTAATCTAGAATGGGCCATAATTGCCGAGGTTGAAGCAAGCGAAGCATATTCTCAAGTAACACGACTCGTATGGCTGATTGTCCTTATATGCCTGGTGGCTACTGTTTGCATTGCTTACTTTGCCTTAAAAGTAGCTAAGAAGATTTTGGAACCTATTTTGGCAATGCAAAATTCAATGTCGAATATGGCCGAAAAAACAGATTTTAGTGAACGTGTACTGATAAACAGAGAAGATGAAATTGGCAGATCGGCAGAGATTTTCAACGACCTGTTTGAGAGTATTGAAATGTCTATTCGTGAAACTAATAGTGTCGTTACTGCTATGGCCGCAGGTGATTTTAGTTTACAAGTTGAATCTGATTTCAAAGGTGATTTATTGACTTTAAAAAATGGTGTGAACCGTTCCGCGAAAGCCATGGAAAATTCAATATCGGAAGTCAATAGAGTTGTTGATGCACTAGCGCAAGGGAACTTCAATCAACAGATTGAAATCCCGATGCAAGGTGACCTACAAAATCTTAAGTTTAGTGTTAATTCATCTGTAAATAGTATGAAATCGGCAATGGATACTATTACTCAATTAATAAGGGCAATGAGCCTTGGTGATTTTAAATATCAAATTGATGCAAAGCTAAAAGGTGAATATGCTGATCTGGTGTCGCAGTCACATGTTGCTATGCAAGCGGTCGATGCAGCAATAAGCGAAATCGATACGGTTATGTCGGCACTTGCTTCAGGCAATTTAGAAGCACGGGTAGAAGCCGACTTACCGGGGCAACTTAGTCATATTAAAGACAATATCAACATCTCTTTAAAAGTGATTTCAAATGTATTTAATGAAACAGAAACCGCACTTAAAGGAATTTCTGAAGGTAAATTGCATATGAAAATCGAGACTGAATTCCCCGGCCAGTTTAATGCGCTTAAAACAAGTACAAATGAGACATTGAGCAAACTAACGTCGGTGGTCAGTGAGATTAAACACATTGCTGTGACTGTTAAAAGCAGTGCCAATGAAATTTCACAAGGTAATATACAATTAAGCGAGCGAACAGAACGCCAATCAGTTGATCTTGAAAATACAGCATCTAGTATGGACGAAATCACAGCAACGGTGCGCACAACCGCGCAAAATGCTATTCATGCCAATCAAATCGCAAGCCAAGCCAAGGAGTTTGCATCTAAAGGGGGAGACTCAGTAAGCCTTACCGTTGAAGCTATGGAAGAAATTGACGTTGCGAGTAGTAAAATTGCCGATATTATCAGTGTGATTGACGCGATTGCTTTTCAAACTAATTTGTTAGCCCTCAACGCAGCTGTAGAAGCTGCGCGGGCGGGAGAACAGGGCAAAGGGTTTGCTGTAGTCGCGGGGGAAGTGAGAACTCTTGCTGGACGAAGCGCAAATGCAGCCAGAGAAATTAAAACCTTAATAAATGATACCGTCAGAAAAGTAGAAACTGGTTCGAGTCTAGTCAGTAAGTCGGGAAGCAGTTTAGAAGATATTATTTTGAAGGTAGATAACGTTAATAGCATTGTGAGTGAAATCTCTCATGCTACAACAGAGCAAACTATCGGTGTTGAAGGTGTGCAACGAGCAGTAGAGTCGCTTCAATTGCTTACCCAGCAAAATACTGCCATGGTAGAAGAAAGCGCGGCTGCAAGCGAGAGTCTTAAAGACAAAGCAAATGATATGGCCAAATCAATGGAGTTCTTCGAGACCACAGCGTCGACACTCTAACACCACGCCTAATCAGTTACATTTGTTTAGCTATGTAACTGATTAGGACCAAACTATTTTTACTTTCTTTGTGCTCCTTGCTTTGTTTACTTACCGCTTCTTTTTCTATTTTTATTTATAGCGCGTCAACTATCTTGACCAGTCGTATTGACTCATTAATTACCAAGCTATGAGACACTCATTGACTCATTAAAAATCACACTGTAAATAGAGTTGACTTGGTGATTTATAAGTAAAGTGATGAGTCTGACTGCGAGACGAGAAATGATATTCGGGGTGAACGATGCATATGGTAGATCCTCCAAATCTGAAAAGACTAAAATATTGGATGAGTTCGTTCATGTGCTGACCATTGTTTGGAATACTGCCAATCAAATATGCTCTAAGCACTTTTGCCGTTTATTCCAAACTTAGTTAGTGCGATGGAACGCCACGGGCATCTTAGAATCACAGAAGATATTAGACGCAAGCTATTGAAGGTAGGACCTGCAACTGTTGATAGACTGCTTCAAAATGAAATACGATGGCACTCTGATGGCGCTAGCCATACCAAAAACGGTGCTATGTTGCAGAATCAAATTTAAATTCGGACATTGCTGATTGGGAAGATGTATCACTGGGCTTTTTTAAAATAGACTTAGGCAACCAGAAACTTATGCTCGTGAATTAATTCTCTAGCTTCAGCCAATTGCGGTTTAGGGCTGATAGTTTGTTTTTTAAGTGAGGCGATACGACCGTTCAAGTTAATTGTCGCTTAATATTTATTTTTTATAGCCCTTGCATCACTACTTTTTCTTAATGACTTTAAGAGAGCAGATTTGGGCCGTTAGACCCAAACCTGGTGCAACAATAGGAAGCGTTTTACTTTGTTAAAGCTTCGTACATACCAACCGCTTTATTCATTTCTTTGAGTAGCGGCAGATTTAAGCCAGCAATTTTAGCTATATCATTTTTACTAACTTGAGCCGTTTGTGAGGCCGCGACAAACGTTGGTTTAGCATCAACCCACAATGCCGACACTTTATCTAATTGAGATAGAATCGCGCTATCAGTAGTAGGAGGCAAAGCTAGTGATTCATCTCCTACCTTCAAACCTACAAGGGTGCGTTCAAATAAGGTGAATGTTTCTAGCAAGTTAAGCTTGTTGTTAGCTACGTCATGATTGTGAGCTACCAAGAAAAATTCTTTACTCATTTTTTGAGTCAACATGCGTTGCTTACCAGAAAGGTTTAAGGTGGTCGCTAAACCAGGGTCTGCCTTTAAGCCACTTTTAGCCGCTTCTTTTTCATAGGCACCTACGGCTTTGTTCATTTCTTTTAATAAACGAAGATTTTTATCAGCTATTGCGCTTAGTTCTTCGGGACTCGCACTGCCACGAGTGATTATTGCTTTTATAATAGGATAAAACTCCGCCCATAATTTATCCACGCGGCCCAGTTGTCGTAAAATCTTTTCTGAACTAGTAGCGGGTAGCTTTAAATCACTATCACCACTGCGCAGTCCCTTTAATGTTTTATCGAATAGACTTGATGTATTTTTCAAATTTTGAATGTTTTGTTGTTTATTCTCATCTAACGCAATAAGCACAACTTCCTTGCTCATTTTTTGAGTAAGCATGCGTTGCTTACCTGATAGATTAATTACCACGCCATATTCTTCAGCACTCTGAGCACTGACGCTCGACGTATATAAAATAGTAGTAAGACTGGCAAAGAAAATTGCCACGTAGGGTAAGTAAATGGTAAACCTTAAAAAACGTTTCATAATGATATTCTCGAGATAAAATATAGAGTTACGGGATTTGAGTCTTGATTGCAATTATTTTATGCACAGACCCTATAAGGTGTATCGGCATAGAGCCTTTGATCTTTATTATTAACACTACTTTTAACGCGACATCAGAAGCGATCGCTGTTTAAGACGAATAAAAGCATATACCTGCTTTGTCTAACAGAGTTTGATTTTGTTAGCTTTGGAGTCTTTGAATATAGCGTTGAGGTGAGCATATGGCCAAAGCACCGCCAGTTGAAGCTTTAGAGCAAACGGTTAGGTTTGATGATTTCACCATCCAAAGAGATTTTGACTTTGGCGCTTAACACTCGGGGAGCATAAGGGGCTTGAATATTCCATATTCTGAGGCAAGGCGCTTAGCATCTCACTATCAAGATTTCAGTACTAACAGCCAGCTTACTCGTTCACCCCAACTACAAAGATTTCGCTAATTTCTCCAACGCAACAAATAAGCAAACACGAAACTACCCTCAAATACAGCCGTCACGGAAGCTAGTCGGTAGCGTTAATTTGTCTTATACTCTTGCATAGGAAAGGCCTATGGTTTATCGTTGATTTTATCAAAGTTAATCTAAACCGCGCTATGGAGTGCTTCAGTGAACAGCCCCCCTTTAATATCTGCCGTTGCCCCTATGTATAACGAAGAAGAAAACGATTTAATGAAAGTTTATGTGGGTACCCTTTATAGTGCTGCACTGTCATCGATGGTTGGGCGCATGTAATGATTCGCGAACGTCTGAGGTCGGTAAAAGCAAAAGTGTTGCGTTTCGAAAAGGTAGCCCCGGCTGTGCTTGTCTTTGGGCTGCGCAGGGGGGGCAGTACGATGGTGACCGATGCCATCAGTGCCAACCGTGGTGTCTGGTTCGCGGATGAGCCCTATGCCATGTTCAAACAACGACGTGGATATACTGAAAAATCCGCGCGACTTCACAGCCCTAAGCATTCGCATTTCTTTGGTCTGTCGGACGCGGAACAGGAGCGGTTTGCAGCGTTTAGTCATGATCTTCTTGATGCGCAGTTTCGTACGATGGGAACGGCACGGCGAACCAAGCCGCTGATGCGCGCGGACAGGACCTGTTTGAAAGTTCTGAATGCGCCGTGGATGTTGCCATGGTTTTCACAGGAAACAGACGCCCATATCATTGCGGTGACACGTCATCCTGGTGCACAGGCGCGGTCCGTACTACGTCAGGGCTGGCAGTTTCCGGTTGAAGCTTATCTGGAGCGTCCTGACGTACTGACGCCGGCGTTCACGCCGGACCAGATAGCACAGGCACAAGACATCTTTGCGCGTGCAGACCCGTGGCAGGTCGCCATTCTGGATTGGGTGATCACAAGCCACCCACTGCGTCACGCCGATGGGCCACGCGTTATCCGCACCAGTTATGAACAGATCGTGACGGACCCATCCAGGTTTGTGGGTGCGGTGCTGACCAGTAAGTGCGGACTTACAAGGCGTGGGGCAATGGGGCAGGCGATATTGCGGCCATCAGGCAGTTCACATTTGAACACGGCTGCCGCGACCCGGTCGATTGCCTCGCGGAATCTGGAAAAAATGCTGAACGGCTGGCGGGCGCATACCACGGATGAGGAGCTATCTTCAGGACAGGCAATTCTTGATAGCTTTGAGGTTGACGCCTATCGTTTTATAGACTGACAGGGTTACTGACCACGCGTCGATTTGGTTTCTGACGTAGGTAATTTTACGGCCAGTTTAACACTGCAATAAGACAGAAAATTTATTGGATTACACAGGAATAGAGTCTTAAAATCGGCTTTTTCCTTGGCTTCATGTGTGATGAGATCAGGGTAAAGCCGTGCGATTTTAGCCACACCTGCATCCTGCCTGTGCCGCACACGGACCAGATTGGCAAAGCCTTCACCAGTGGTCATAAGTAGGCTTCATCTACCTCAATACGCTCGTGAGGAGCGAACTGTAGGCGCACGAAGGTATCATCACACAGGTGAAAAAATGGGTTTAGTTTTCAGAGGAGCAGAAGATAATTAGCAATTTCAATTGAACATCATGCATTGGTTAAGTGACGGGATTTAAGTCGGAAACGAGCCACTTTTGCCTGATCAATTAGGTTTTAAATACGGCAAAACCTGCCGTTCACCTTTTAAAACTTTAAGAGCAATTTGTGCCACTATACGAGGATGAGGGGCGCAATTTGGTAAAGAACACTCAAACGCCAAACATCTAAATTTATTGCTCTGTCGTGCCTTTGTCATACTATTGCCGTTACCGACATTAAAAAGTTACTTTACTATTGGCATCAATTTATCAGGAAATAGGTTATGCATGTGAAATCATTAAGGCTAGATAAAAATTGGTCACAAGATCAACTAGCGCACTTTAGTGGCTTAAATGTTCGTACCATCCAGCGAATTGAAAAAGGAGATAGTGTTGGCCTTGAAACACTAAAATCACTAGCCGCAGTGTTTGAAGTAGATGTTAATGATTTAAAAAATCATAACATTGAGCAACACAAATTATTGGATACACAAGAAACATCCAGACCACTATCTGCTCTGGAGAAAAAAAGAGCTTTAGCACTAGATAAGGTTGGCTCGATAAAACAGTTCTATATGTTAACGATTTTTCTAATCGCTATTTGGCTTTTTTTGATGTTACCTAATTATAATCAAGGTGATAATCTTGGTCCGCTCATTGTTACAGCAATATCATTCGCTATTATTATTGGTGCTAACGCTATTCTAGTGTTTCAACCATTAGGCGAGAAGTGGGAGCAGAAAAAAATTAAACAGCTAATGGATGAACAAGACAATGACACAAAAGATATTGAATGACTATTAACGGTCATTTTTGTCGAATTACCTAGGACTTGAATACGGCAAAAGGGGTCATACCTTATTAATGTAATCTTACACATCCTAGGTCATTACCTATATGGACTCCCGATCCATTTCAAGGATAATGTGATAATAAATTGAAGATTGCGCGCGCATATTCGGGCTCTTGGTGAGTTGCGAACTCTGGCCC
>CAXMOM010000020.1:0-4073 GCA_964195425.1 Acidiferrobacterales bacterium | reverse complement strand
GATGGCGCAACATTGCTGTGGTTTTTTATGCAACGAGCAGATAAGTCTTCCATCGTTAAATTATTACGCTTGCGTAAGTTGCGTATCTTGGTGCCCAAAAAATGCGCATTGCGCATAATGCCTTTTGTTTTCTTCATAACTCTATTTTCTCTGGCTCACGTATTGCTATTTAGCGATAGTGAAATGACTCATAAAAACACATTGAAAACTCAACAATGTTTGATGTTACCAAGCTATATCTGGTGAAATCGCAGCACGCATTTTGTAAAATTTACAGTGTGAAATTTTTATTGTGAAATTAGCATAATATTTACTATACAATGTTACTCAGTTGTTAATCAAAGAATTAAACAAATTTTACAGATAGGGTACAATGCGAACCAATAACTCAGTGTATGCAACGCTATAGTAATACGAGTTAACAAACCTCCGATAAAACCCTATTTAATGAGTATAAACATGACGAAAAACAGTTCAAACCAGTCACTTTCTATCAACATAAATGAGGCTTTTCGTCATTTTATTGATAATGAGGTAATGCCATTAACCAACGTTGATCCAGAGCAGTTTTGGCCAAACGTTCAATCATTAATTGATGATCTTGCTCCTCGCAATCGTGAGCTACTAGCTAAACGCGAGCTAATACAAAAACAGGTTGATGACTGGCATAAAAATAACGATTATCAAACGACTGATATCGAAGTTTATAAAGATTTCCTCAAAGAAATTGGCTACTTAGTAGAAGAAGGCGAAGACTTCGCTATCGAAACCACAAATGTCGATGATGAAGTAGCAACAATGGCGGGGCCTCAGTTAGTTGTTCCTGTTAAAAACGCACGCTTCGCGCTCAACGCAATTAACGCTCGATGGGGCAGTTTATACGATGCCCTCTATGGCAGTGACGTTATTCCAAAAACAGGCAAATTAAAACCTACTAGAGGCGGCTATAACGAATTGCGCGGTCGCGAAGTAATGAAGTATTGCCGTAACTTTCTCGACAAACATTTTCCTTTAGATGATGGCGCTTCTCACCATGACGTCACTCTTTATCAAATTTACTATCAGCAATTTACGGCGGTACTAAAAAAAGGCACCTATATTGGCCTTAAAAACTCTAAGCAATTTGTCGCGTTCAACGGCTCAAAAAATGAACCTAATGAAATCATTTTAAAAGACAATGGCCTTCATATAAATATTCGCATCAATAATTCCACCAGTGTTGGCGCTTTAGATGATGCAGGCGTAGAAGATCTTCGTGTAGAAGGTGCATTAACCACCATTATGGATTGTGAAGATTCGGTGACTGCTGTTGATACAGAAGATAAGATCGAAGTTTACCGCAATTGGTTAGGGCTAATGACCGGCAACCTAAGCACAAACTTTATTAAAGGTGGTAAAACCGTTACCCGTGCATTAGAACGTGACCGTATTTTCACTAATCGTGATGACGAACCCTATTATATGCGTCGCCGTAGCCTTATGTTTATTCGTAATGTTGGTCACTTAATGACAATTGATACGATTCAAGACAGCCAAGGCAATGACGTCCCCGAAGGTATTCTCGATAGTCTTTTCACATCGCTTATTAGCACCATTGACTTGTTAAATAATGATAAGAATATAACCAATAGTAAAACTGGTAGTATTTATATCGTTAAACCTAAAATGCACGGCCCTGAAGAAGTCGCTTTTACTTGCGAGCTGTTTGGTCGTATAGAACAAGTCTTAAATATTCCTGAAAACACCATTAAAGTCGGCATTATGGATGAAGAACGCCGCACTACGGTTAATCTAAAGGAATGTATTCGCGCAGCTAAAGCGCGTTGCGTATTCATTAATACAGGCTTTTTAGATCGCACTGGTGACGAGATACACACTAGCATGCATGCCGGTGTGTTTATGCCTAAGAAAGATATTAAAACCCAACCATGGCTGCAAGCTTATGAAGATTGGAATGTTGATATTGGCCTAGAATGTGGATTATCGGGTAAAGCTCAAATTGGTAAAGGCATGTGGGCACAACCAGACGATATGAAAGCAATGATGGATAGTAAACAAGCTCATCCTGAAGCTGGCGCAAATACCGCATGGGTACCATCGCCGACTGCTGCATTGCTACATGTACTTCACTATCATGAAGTCAATGTCTTTGAGCGCCAAAAAGAAATCGCTAAGCGCGCGCGTGCAAATATCAACGATATTTTAAATATACCACTACTGCCCAAAGGTAAAACTTTAACGGCCGCAGAAGTTGAGCAAGAAATTGAAAATAATGCACAAAGTATTCTCGGCTATGTTGTTCGCTGGGTCGACCATGGTGTGGGCTGTTCTAAAGTGCCCGACATTCATAATGTCGCTCTTATGGAAGATCGCGCAACATTGAGAATATCAGCTCAACTACTGGCTAATTGGTTGCTTCATGGTGTTACTACCAAAGAGCAAATCACCGAAATATTTAAGCGTATGAGCTTAGTAGTCGACGAGCAAAATGCGAATGATCCAGAATATGTTGCAATGGCGCCAACAGCGGATACAAATATTGCGTTTAAAGCGTCACTTGATCTTGTTCTTAAAGGTGCCGAGCAGCCTTCTGGCTACACTGAACCATTGCTACACGCTTATCGCATACAAGTAAAAGCGGCAGCAAAGAAAGCGTAACTTTTAGTTGATGTCTAACAGTGTTAATAAACTTATTAATGCTTAGTTAATTAAAATGTACTAATGCTCAATATATCGAGCATTAGTACATAAAAAGAATTGTTGGTTCGCACCATGAATAGCTGAAGGTGATTTTTTATTGTTTGTAAAAAATTACGGTCTACCTTAATCGCCTTATTATCAGATTCAAATTTAACTAGCGTAACTCTAAGCTAGCTATTTAGATGCAGTCATCTAAATATTTTATATGCACTCACTTCATAATGTAAAGTATGAATAATAAGTTATGCATATGCCTCTTTTGTATTTAAATTATAGCTAGTGGCTTTAGCTATAAAACTTTAGTAAAACCAACAGAGAGATGAACAATGTCCACTTACAACCAAGACATCGCAGCAGTTGCTGCTCTCCGTGATGCTAACGGCAGCGCATGGAATGCAATCAACCCAGAGTCAGCAGCCCGTATGCGTGCTCAGAACAAATTCAAAACTGGTCTAGAAATCGCTAAGTACACGTCAGACGTTATGCGCGCTGATATGGCCGCCTTCGACGGCGACAAGACAAAATACACCCAGTCTCTTGGTTGCTGGCATGGTTTTGTAGGTCAACAAAAAATGATCTCTATTAAGAAGCACTTCGGTACTACTGAGCGTAAATACCTATACCTTTCTGGTTGGATGGTTGCGGCTCTTCGCTCAGACTTTGGCCCTCTTCCCGACCAGTCTATGCACGAGAAAACGACAGTTGCTTCTCTTGTAGAAGAATTGTATACCTTCCTACGTCAAGCTGACGCACGTGAACTCGGCGGTTTGTTTCGCGCTTTAGACGCAGCACGCGAAGCTGGTGATGAAATTAAAACACAGGACATTCAAAACCAAATCGATGGCCACCAGACTCATGTTGTGCCAATCATTGCCGATATCGATGCAGGCTTCGGTAATGCTGAAGCGACTTACTTGATGGCGAAGCAAATGATCGAAGCCGGTGCTTGCGCCCTTCAGATCGAAAACCAAGTTGCCGATGAAAAGCAATGTGGTCACCAAGACGGTAAAGTAACGGTCCCTCACGCTGACTTTCACTCTAAGATTCGCGCATTGCGTTATGCTTTCTTAGAGCTAGGTGTCGACAACGGTATTATCGTTTCTCGTACTGACTCTGAAGGTGCGGGTCTTACTAAAGAAATCGCTGTTGTTAAAGAGCCGGGCGATCAAGGCGATCGTTACAACTCTTTCTTAGACGTTGAAGAAATTGACGTGGCTGACATGGCTGAAGGCGATGTCTGCTTTAACCGTGACGGCAAACTTGTTCGTCCTAAGCGTTTACCTTCAGGTTTATACCAATTCCGTCAAGGTACTGGTGAAGAACGTTGTGTATTTGATAGTATCGAAGCAATTAAAGCCGGCGCTGATCTTCTT
>CAXMOM010000019.1:0-131406 GCA_964195425.1 Acidiferrobacterales bacterium | reverse complement strand
CGCTTCTAAGGTGAAAAAATGAAGTGCTAAGTTGCGCGCTGTTGACTCACCAACTTCGCGGATACCTAATGAATATAAAAATTTAGGAAGAGTCGTGTTTTTCGAATCTTCAATTGCTCTTAACAAGTTTACCGCAGATTTTTCTGCAAAACGTTCAAGAGACACTAATTGAGATAAGCGCAAAGAAAAAACATCAGCAGGGTCCTGAATAAGCTTTTCATCGACCAACTGGTCGACAATTTTGTCTCCCAAACCTTCAATATCGAAGGCTTTGCGTGAAGCAAAGTGTTTTATGGCCTGTTTGCGTTGAGCGGCGCATATTAACCCGCCTGTGCAGCGCGTAACCGCTTCGTTTTCAACTCTCTCAACATGAGACTGGCATACAGGGCATTTGCTAGGAAAAGCTATCTGAGTGGTGTTTTGCGGCCTTTTATTCATTACCACGGAGACTACCTGCGGAATAACATCGCCTGCGCGCCGTATTATGACTGTATCCCCTACTCTTACACCCAGTCTATTAATTTCATCTTGATTATGTAAGGTGGCATTAGATACCGTTACGCCTCCTACAAAGACAGGCTCTAAACGCGCTACGGGAGTAATTGCCCCAGTACGTCCAACTTGAAATTCAACGTCTCTTAAAATGGTCATTTCTTCTTGCGCCGGAAACTTCTGCGCCATGGCCCATCGCGGCGCTTTAGATACAAAACCAAGCCTGTTCTGTAAGGCAATATTATTGACTTTGAATACGACCCCATCAATATCGTAAGATAGGCTATTTCGCAAATCTCCTATTTCACCAAAAAAATCAAGACAAGCATCAAATCCTTTTACCACTTTGGTTTCTTTGCACAGTGGCAAGCCCAATTTTTCTAAGCAAGCTAAGCGCTCACTGTGACTGCTAGCTTCGCTAATTTCACCACCTTCAATAACACCTACCGAATAAGCATATAGTCGCAGTGGACGCGATGCTGTAATTTTTGAATCGAGTTGTCTAAGAGAGCCGGCAGCAGCGTTTCTAGGATTGACGAATACCTTGTTGCCAGCAGACTTTTGCTGTTCATTTAATGCTTCAAACCCCTGCTTTGGCATGAATACTTCCCCTCTAACCTCAAGACGCTGTGGTATATTTGGGCCTCTTAGTTTTAAGGGGACATTGGCAATGGTTTTTACATTCGCGGTAATATTTTCACCAACTTGTCCATCACCTCTGGTCGCGGCCTGTTTAAGCATGCCATTTTCATACAAAATACTAACCGCTAATCCGTCTAATTTTGGTTCACAGGCAAACTCAATAGTCTCAGTAGTATTTAGACGGTCTTTTATACGTTGTTCAAATGCACGTAAATCGTCATCGGCAAAGCCGTTATCTAAAGACAGCATGGGAATTTCATGTTGAATTTGGTCAAACTTTGCCAATGCTGCTCCGCCCACTTTTTGACTAGGGGAATTGGGCGACCGTAAACTTGGGAAGGTTTTCTCAATCGCAATGACTTCTTGCATTAAGCGGTCATATTCTATGTCTGGGACACTTGGATCATCTAACACGTAATACTGATAATTATAGTTTTCAATGGTCGCTTTTATTGAATCAAGGTAAGCGTTGGCCGCCTCTGGGGAATCAAAACTAGGGGTCATTCATTTTTCCAATACGGTCGTTTCGCATTCATCAATGCGATTGTTATTTAGCGATACGCCTGCGCTCAAACTCTCGAATACGTTCCACATACTGTTGCAGGCTTTGTTTACTTAAGCCAACTTTATTGCCATCAAGTATTCTACAAGAAAATTCATCCGACAGCTTACGCGCAGCATTATGCATCATATTGAATACTTGCTGCGGATCTCCTTCAATCGGTAACATCATAAATAACGATAAACCGTAAGTACTAAAGTTTTCGATATTATCTATATCAAACACGCCCGGTTTGAACATGTTGGTTAAGCTAAACAATATTGGGCCTTTACCGTTTGTATTTACGTGTCGATGGAATATATCGTGTTCGCCAAACTTAAACCCTAGGGTAAGCAACATAGGTAGTAAACTAGCACCACCAATTGGATTGTCGTCACTTGAACGAACATTAAGGACTAAAACATCGGTTTCACCAATAGCGGGCTTAGATGAATCTTCGGGTTGCTGACTGGCTGCGGTTTTTGCACCTTGGTCATTAAGTTCATCACGCTTCGCTATTAAGGCCTCTTTATTCTGGCTATTTTGTGACTCATCAAAATCTATGCGCATCTGATCCTCAGCGGCTTTGTCTTTTAATACGGGTTCTTTTCTTATTTTTTCGGCAACCGTTTTTTTATTACGTCTTACAAAACGTTTAGCTTGCTCTGCAAAACTTAGTTCTTTTTCTACGCCTAAGGTCGATTTTTCTTCTGTTTCTAAGTTTATCGCTTTTGGTCCTTCTTGGACGTCTAAGGAAAAATCAGGCCCGTTATCAACATTGAGGTCTTGCTGTTGAGTGTCCGTGCTATCAAAACGCTCTCTTTCAACTTGAGCCGACACTTCAGCTTGTTGAGCAAGTTGCTCAGGAGTTGATTGTTTAAGGAGAAACTCAGGTGGTTGGCCAAAAGACTCTTCGTTCGGGGAAATAGCTGGTTTGCTGAATTCCGGTTTCGGCTGTGTTACAACATTCGAGTACACAGGTGCATCGCTTTGCTTAACAACCGATAGTGTATCAATAACAACTTCATTGTCGCTTTGCTCCACTGGCTTATCAGAGGATTGCAAAGGCTCATTCGCAAAACCACCGATACCAGAATCCATTGTATTAGTTTGTTCTATATTGTTAGTTATACTTTCTTCAGTAAACGCCGTAGGGGTATTTTGTCCGTCTTGTTCATAGTTCACGGAGTCTGCATCATCGTTTGCGCTTTTCGTTGCAGAGTCACCCAACTTATTCGTTACATTAATGGTAGACAACTCATCAAGTTGTGAATCATCATTAACAGCATTATTTTCTTCAGCCACTGCATTTATCGATATAGGTTCAAAGTGATCAACATCAGTTTCACTTTTATCAGCTGGATTAATAATGACACGTGCTTTGCCTACACCTACATCATCATACATAGGTCCTTCATCATCCTCAAAGCCGTCTTCTTGCTCAAAGCCTGGTTCCCAATTGTGAGATTGAAAACGCACTTTCTTTTGCTTTTTAGAGTTTTTACGAATACTCCACATACCATGCAGCAGCACGCCACCTATAATTAAGATGCCAATAATCGATAATGTAAACTGTAGTTCTTTTTGCATTACTGCCCTTGATAATATTATTTTGTGTTTCTATTCAGCAATTGCTAATGCCTGTTCCATATCGACCGCAACCATTCTAGATACGCCTGGTTCAGCCATTGTTACGCCCGTCAAATGTGTTGCCATTTCCATTGCTACTTTATTGTGCGTAATATAAATAAATTGAACCGACTCGGACATTTGCGAGACCAATCGGCAGAATCTACCTACGTTAGCATCATCAAGAGGCGCGTCAACTTCATCTAACAAACAAAATGGTGCTGGATTAAGTCTAAAGATAGCAAACACCAATGATAATGCCGTTAGCGCTTTTTCTCCACCAGATAATAGCCCAATTGTACTATTTTTCTTTCCCGGTGGCCTTGCCATTATGGTAACACCTGTATCTAGCATGTCATCATCAGTTAGCTCCAAGTATGCCATACCCCCGCCAAAGACCTTAGGAAATAAGCTTTTTAGGCCGCTATTTACTTGTTCAAAGGTATTTTTAAAGCGAGTACGCGTTTCTTTGTCTATTTTACGCATAGCATTTTCGAGGGTTTCCAGTGCTTTATTTATGTCTAGATTTTGCACATCTAGATGTTCTTTGCGCTTTGATTGTTCTTCATACTCATCAACCGCGGCTAAATTTACCGCCCCTAAGCGTTGAACACTTGAGGATACTTTATCGAGCTCGCTTTGCCATAATTTTTCGTTTGCATCTTTCGGTAAGGTATTTATAACATCCTTAATAGGCTGCTGTAATTCAGTTAATTGCTCAATAAAAGATTGTGCGCGCACATTCGCGCTTTCCAATCGAATACGCTGTGATTCTATCTCTGCTTTTAGCGCATCCATTTTACTGACGGCACCGTGCTGACCTTTTTCAATATCTGCCATATCTGCATCTATTTTAGCCAGCTCGTCATTTTTATGCCCTTGCAACACACGCAATTCTTGCTGCTGAGTGAGCAAGATCTGTAACTTTTCTTGTTGCTGGTCTTGCGGCATTAGTAAATCTTCAGCCTCAAGCTGTAATAAGCTTAGCTTTTCTTTATTGGCGTCGAGCTGCTGTTGTTTGTTTCGCTGTTGTTCTTGTAAAATTTGTAAAGTATTGCGAATTTGTTGAATTAACATAGACTGCGCATGAAGGCTAGATTGCATTTGATTGTACTGAGATTGCCATTGCTGTTGTTGAGTCCGCAAATTATCAGTGTCTTGTAACGCAAAGCCTTTAGCATCCTCGAGATGCATAACTTCCTCACTTACGTCTTCAACATCATCATTGAGTATTTCAAGCGACATCCCTTCTTGCGCCAAACGATCTTCATGCTGATTTATTTCTATCTTTATTTTTTGTGTACGCTGCGCGCTTTGCTGTTGTTGAAAGAGCATGTTTTGATACGTAATTTCTGTTGCTTGCTGTTTTTGCTTATTTTGAGTCACTTGTTCATTGCAAGCATTGCGGTCTTGCTGTAATTGCGTCAAGAGGCTGCTGGTTTGCTCAACAATTATTTTTGCGTGTAAGCTGGCTTGTTCATCATCAAAGTATTGCTTTTTCAATACCGTTATTTGCGCCGCTCTTGCAATTTTATTGTCACCTTGTTGGGGCTTTATAAAAATGTCTTGGGTATATACATTACCATCAGGAGTAAGGACTCTTTCGGTATTTTCTAATGCTAACACCATTGTTAAGGCATGCTCGTAATCATTTGCAATATGATAATGGTTAAATAGTTGCGGAATTTGTTCGTTGGTGATCAAACTAGCTAAACTACCGGGTACTTTAATACGCGTAAAGCTCTGCTTAAACAGTAAGCTTTGCTGAGTGTTTTGCCAAATATTATGTGACCATTGCTTAGTATTGTTCGACGTTAACGACGCATCAATTACCCAGGCTGACTCCATTTCTTTTAATACACTGTTAAGCATCTTCTCACCGCCTTTTTCAATCTGAAAAAACTCCCACAGCGGCTGTTGTTGTAAAGGATCTAACACGCAATCTATTTCTGTTTGAGCCTTATTTAACTCTGAATTCGTCTTGCTTAGTGTCTCCATTTGCAGCGCATCAAGTGCATCTAACTTCGCTTTTACACTCGTTGCTGCATTTCTTTTCACCTCAAACATTTGAAGCGACTCTTGATGCTGCATGTTCGCTTCGTTTAGCTGCACATTGAGCGTACCCAATTGCTTTTCTTGATCAGTTAACGATAACGCAATATGACTTCGCTGCTCGGTAAGCTGGACCAGTTTTTGAGTAAGCACAATGTCGGTTAAGCTGGCCAACTCTTCGCTTAGCTCATTTAAGCGTGTCTCGGTGCGATCTTGTAAACTAAGCGTTTGTTGTATTTGACTATGCTTTTGTTGCAGTAGCTGGGTCTTACAATAAAACGCATCTTCTTTTTCTTTGGCCAAGCGTATTTGTTTGTCTAAGCGCGCATCTGCATCATGTTTTTTATCTTCTAATTCGAAAAGCTGCTCTTGCATAAGCTCTTTTCCAGGCTCTACCGCTAGGCGTTTTTTTTCACTTTGGTTAATTTCATCAAGTAAACCGTTAAGTGCAGAAAATAGACTTAACTCGCTTTGCTTGATTTGTTCAATTTCAGATTGAATTTGTCCTGCACGTTTTTTAGCAAATAATTGTGATTGTTCTACCTTAGTTACTTCAGTGCCCACAGTAAATATTTGTTGCTGTAAATCGTCAATGGCCTGCTTGCTTGCAGATTGTTGATTTTTTAGTACCTGCAAGCCTGTTTGGTCGCCTTGTTGACTGGTCAGCAAGTTGTCGAGTATTTGCTGTTTTTCAACAATCACTGATTGAGACTCAGCCATAATATGGCTTTGCGCAAGCCACTTAAGGGTCGCCAACTCAGCTTTTAGCTGCCGCCCTTGGTGTTTAAGTTCTTTATAACGATTGGCGGCTGTTGCTTGGCGCTTTAGCTTAGCAATTTGCTCACCTAATTCTTGGCGCACGTCCTCGAGTCTATCTAGATTTTCTTTGGTATGCCGTATCCGTGTTAGCGTTTCTTTACGTCTCTCTTTATACTTTGAAATACCCGCGGCTTCCTCGATGAAAACACGTAATTCTTGTGGCTTTGACTCAATAAGCTTAGAAATCATGCCCTGTTCTATAATGGCATAACTTCGCGGTCCCAAACCGGTGCCTAGAAAAAGGTCTGTAATATCTTTACGTCTGCACTTACTGGCATTTAAGAAATAGCTAGAAACCGCTTCTTTTGTGACCACACGCTTAACTGATATTTCACTATAAGCCGCAAATTCTCCCTGAATACGCTGTGAGGTGTTATCAAACAAAAGTTCGACAGAGCATTGTGAAACCGGCTTACGAGCGCTTGAACCGTTAAAAATAACATCGGTCATTGCGTCGCCGCGTAAGTTCTTTGCAGAAGATTCACCTAAAACCCAACGTACGGCATCAATCACATTCGATTTACCGCAGCCATTTGGACCCACAATAGCCGTCATATCCCCTGGAAAGGGAATATTAGTTGGATCAACAAATGATTTAAAACCGGCTAGGCGGATTTTTTTTAAGCGCATAGGCTTAGTGTAGGTGAATAAATGCTAGGGGTAAATAGTCAGTTTTGCGTTCTATTTACGCCTGTTTTATACCACTTTTTAAGATTAACTTAAGCACAACATAGCTAACAACTACTGTATACCCTAATGTTAAGAAAAACTTAGTAACAAATTCGTTAAAGAACAAGCTGGTCGCATGTAATTCAAGGCTTTATACTATGCTGTGACTAAAGGAGTTTTCATGAACGAAACAGCAGTATATATCGATAATAACCGAAGTGGTGCAAGTTACTTTTTTCAGGGTTTTGAGCTAATTAAAACCAAAGGGCTTAAGCGATTCGTGTTAGTACCTCTTTTTATTAACCTGATATTATTTAGTAGTGCATTCTACTTTTTGCTCGACTATATTCAGCAATCTGTTAGCTACATTCTAAACATCGTACCCGACTGGATGTCGTTTATTAAAGACGGGCTAGGCTATGTTTTATGGCCAATTGCTATTATTACCGTTTTGCTTATCTTTGCGCTTATTTTTGGTACCTTGGCCAACTGGATCGCGGCCCCATTTAACGGTTTTTTAAGTGAAAAAGTAGAACGCTATTTAACCGGAGAAGCAATGGGTGATGAAGGTCTTATGGACGCCTTAAAAGATACTCCACGTGCATTAGGCCGAGAGTTTTCTAAACTCGCATACTTTATTCCACGCGCTATTGGTTTTTTACTGCTGTTTTTTTTCCTGCCTGTATTCGGACAAATTATTTGGTTTTTGTTCACCGCATGGATGATGGCAGTCCAATATGTCGACTATCCTTTTGACAATCACAAAGCGGGCTTTAGATTTACTCGCGACACACTAAGGCAAGATAAGTCTCGTGCTTTTGGCTTTGGTATTATGGTCAATATTTTTTCGTTTATTCCTGTAGTAAATTTTATGGTTATGCCTGTTTCAATTTGTGGGGCAACGGCAATGTATGTAGACCATTTTAGATATAAAGCAGCTCAGATGGAGTAATATGTATAAGATTTGTGTAAGCGTTTTTTAACGCTCAATAAGAATGTCCTAATAAAAGCTTGACCAATATTTTGTAGCCTCTAGATTTTTTGCGCGCTGGGCATTGGTCTCAAACAGTGCCGAAACAGCAATTGCATGATGATTTTTTGTGAGTAAATCTTTCCACATTAGTAAATAAATTGGTGGAATATTGCGAGTATCGTGATATTCCATAAAGGTAAGTCGGCTAGCAGGCTTGTACGTTTTTAAATTAAGCGAGGCGCACGTACGTGAAAGCCCTATTTCTAAAGATGGAATCACCTTTTCAGTGATATCTTTTTTGTCTATACCTTCATCTACCGCATTTGCTTGCGTCATCATCAATTCTTGATAATAGCGCTGCCACAATTGAAAATTTTCCATCTGATACAAATCAGTATCGTCACTAAGCAATAAGTTAGGCGCATCTGTCTTATAACAGTACTGCTGCGCTAAGCCGATCGACACCGCATATTCGTCAACAAATCCAACAAAATGAGCTAACTCATGCACAAACACAGAATATGTATCGGCTTCATCTAAATACATTGCGCCGTCGTGCACATATGCTTTTCCTTCATCCAAGAAGAAAACCAAATGTGTATAACTTGGCATAAAAGTTTGCTTCGCCACTGCGCGTAAATCACATTCTTTACGATTACCAACAAGCTCACAATTTAACTCGTTTGCCGCCAACCAAATAATAGGTTTTATACAAATTGGCAATGCCCGCAAACGTTGATCTTGTTCATAGGCAGATTTAAAATTGGCTGCCTGAACAGCTGTATCCAAAGAAGTGGCGACGAACTGAAGTTGCTGAGCGCATTGTTCAGGAATTAATGAAGTATTATCAATCAAAACTGATAGTTTTGTACGAGAGCTTGCTTTGAGTATTTTTACATACCCTAATGCGATTGGATTGGATGTAGAGGACTTTATGAATGCTAGCTCTGCTTCAGCTTCATACCCTTTTTTCCAAAGCATTTTCGCTAGTTTATAGGAACTAGATTCATCAAATTCAGCAGCTTTCCTTAACCATCGTATAGCATTATTTGCATCGCCATTTTCAAAATAATATTTACTAAGCGCAATAATTGCTGGCGTGTGCTCATTCATTGCTGCCTGTTCTAAATAGCGAATACGTTGCTCAGTAGATTCGACTAAAAGTGAAAGTTCAAATTGACTTGGTCCATGCCCATTAATAGCAGCTTGTTGCCACCAAAACACTCTGTCTTTGCCTTCAGACAATTCAGCTAAAGCGATTTGAGCATGTACGTTTTGTAAAGAAGCTGCTTTTTCTAGCCAGTAGAAATCACTGTTTATTGCGGCTAACTTAGCCAAAGCATCAAGTGCTACTTTTGATCCCTCTCTGGCCGCGGGCCATAAGCCCTTATACGAGTCTTGTAAATCTTTTTGCAAAATATAATAACGTAGCATAGGCGAATAATGGGAGCTACTTGAATACAACAAAAGACACAAACCCAAGCACAAACATATTGTGATTGTTTTTAACCACTTGCTGCTGAGTTTAGTTATCCACCATTTTGTTATCATAAATATTATTGGGTTTGCATTTTTTCTCTTCGCACACGTCTAACGTTATCGAGTTCTATTCGTGCGTATTTGTGTTCAACATACTCATATACATTGGTACTTAAGGACAGCTTAAAATAATTCTCTGCCTTAGTACTCTTACCTAAAAGGGCATTGTATTTTCCAAGATAGAAGTAAGCTTCACACAAGCGATAATTGAGTTGTGACTGGCTAGTTACATCGTTTAATAAAGCCGCAATGACTCCACTTTCATTAACATTGCCAATATAAAGGTCAACTAAGCTAGTTGCCCAATTATCATCGGATAACGAAACTCTTGCTGTCTTTAACATGGCTGTTGCATCGGCTTCATCCGAATTTTCTTGGTACACTATGTAGTGCCATAGCAAACGAAAAGGATCTGAGGGCTCTCGTTCCAAATAAGCAGAGGTCTCTTTAGCCGCAAGTCTTGCGCGCCCCCCATAATAAAGCGCAATGCCCCTATTGAGAATTGCGAAATCGTAGTTAGGGTTTATTTCTAATGTAGAGTCAAAGGCTTCGTAAGCTAGCATGTGCATACCAGCTTGAATATACAGAACACCAAGAGAGTTGTGTGCGTCAGCAAGCGCTGGGTTTAATGCCAAGGCTGCAGCATAGTCTCTTCTAGCTAGTGCGATAAGGCCCATCGAATCGAAAGCAATTCCCCGCTGAAATAAGACTTCAGCGCGTTCTTCTTCATTAAGTTGCACTCTATACAAGCTGTCGGTGTAGTGGGCAATAGAAAGTTGCGCTTTTGTGCTTACCATTTCAGGTTCAGCTAATAACAGACCACTCATCAAAGGGTCTGTCATTCTATTAGTAGTCGTACATCCTGATAATACAAACATAAGAATAGAGACATTAAGCAACTGTTTAAAAGCTGATGCGCAGCTGGTAAGTTTGCATATATTTCGTATTTTGCTTTGCACTTAAGTAGGGCTCCTTGAAATTCAGGGTTTAACTTTTGTTAGACGAAGAGATTGTTAAAAAAATGGAACTCACCTCAAAACAATAGTTTACCGACAAACACAAATAAAACCAAAATATTTTACAAAAGTTATTTCTTCTTGGCAGCTTGTTTTGCTTCAAATGCTTGTATCTGTTCGTTTGTAGCAGGTAATTGATGCTCTTTTTTCCAATCAGAATATGGCATCTTATAAATGTGCTCTCTTGCTTGGTCGTCGCTTAATTCGATATATCTAGACTGCGCTTCACTCAAATACCATTTTGATAGGCAGTTACGACAAAAATCAGCTAGCAACATCAGATCAATATTTTGCACTTGTTTATTACTATCTAAATGTTGTAGAAGTCTTCTGAAAGTGGCTGCCTCTAGTTCAGTTTGTTGATTATCTGTCATCTTTCTTCTCGCTTAAAAATAAGGTTATAAATAAAAAAACCGTCTAAGTTTAGACGGTTTTTTAATGCAAAAAATTTCTCTGAAGATAAATGCTTTACATAAGCATATTACGCTTCGTTGTTATGCATATCCACATGGGAATAGCTAACGGTAAGAACTTACTCGCTATCACCATTTTCTGGCGCAGCAGGCTTCTCAAGCAACTCTTTCATACTTAAACGTACACGGTTTTGACGATCAATTTCCATCACTTTCACGTCAACTGCCTGACCTTCTTTTAAGTAGTCTGACACTTTAGCTACACGTTCGTGAGCGATTTGTGAAATATGTACCAAACCTTCTTTACCTGGTAACACTTCAACAAAAGCACCGAAATCTACTATACGCATTACTTTGCCATGATAAGTTTTACCTACTTCAAGCTCGGCGGTTACTTGCTCTATACGAGCGATCGCAGCGTCTGCTTTGGTTTTTTCAGTGGCAAAAATCTTAATAGTACCGTCGTCTTCAATTTCGATGTTGGTATCGGTATCTTCGGTAATAGAACGAATAACTGCGCCGCCTTTACCAATTACTTCACGAATTTTGTCTGAGTTGATTTTTATCACGTATATGCGCGGTGCATATTCAGACATTTCTTCGCGGTGACCGCCAATAGCCTGATCCATAACACCTAGAATATGCAGTCTAGCTTCTTTAGCCTGTTTAAGGGCTTTTTGCATGATTTCTTGAGTGATACCTTCAATTTTGATATCCATCTGTAGGGCAGTTATGCCGCCAGTGGTTCCAGCTACTTTAAAGTCCATATCGCCTAAGTGATCTTCATCACCTAGTATGTCAGACAATACAACGAAGTTATCGTCAGACTTAACTAAGCCCATTGCAATACCGGCAACAGAAGCTTTAATCGGCACACCAGCATCCATAAGCGCTAATGAAGTACCACATACAGAAGCCATAGATGAAGAACCGTTAGACTCTGTAATTTCAGAAACTACGCGAACTACATACGGGAATTCTTCTGCCGAAGGCATTACTGCTTGCATACCGCGTTTGGCTAAACGACCGTGACCAATTTCACGACGCTTTGGAGAGCCTATGAAACCGGTTTCCCCTACAGAGTATGGAGGGAAGTTATAATGTAACATGAAGCGGTTATTAGTTAATCCTGATAAGCCATCAATCATCTGAGCATCGCGCTCGGTACCCAAAGTGGCTACCACTAAGGCTTGAGTTTCGCCTCGTGTAAATACAGCAGAACCATGGGCTCTAGGTAATAGACCAGTCGCTACATGTAAACCACGTATTGTTTCTGGGTCGCGACCATCAATGCGTTTTTCGCCTGCTAATATGCGTGAACGAACAACATCGCTTTCTAATTCGTGTAATAAGTCTGATACTTCTTTAGGATCTAAGGTCTCGTCGGCTGCAGTAAGTTCAGCGCGTGCATTTGAAGTCACGGCGTCAACAGCGTCTTTACGAACCAATTTATCAGAAATTTGATAAGCTTCAGTCATGCCAACTTCGGCCATTGCTTTAATCTTGTCTTTCAACGCAACGTTTGGCTCAGGTGCCTGCCAATTCCAAGAATCAGTACCAACTTCAGCAGCAAATTCTTTTATAGCCGTAACGACTGTTTGAGATTGTTCATGACCATATACAACAGCGCCTAGCATAACTTCTTCAGACAATACGTCAGCTTCAGATTCAACCATAAGCACGGCACTATCGGTGCCTGCAACAACGAGATCTAACTGACTTTCTTCAAGCTCAGAAGCGCGAGTATTTAATATAAATTCATCATTTACATATCCAACACGAGCGGCGCCTACTGGGCCATTAAATGGCATGCCAGATATCGCAAGTGCTGCCGATGTACCAATTAGAGCAATTATATCGGTAGGAATTTCTGGGTTTGCGGAAATTACAGTGATTACTACCTGAACTTCATTTTTAAAGCCCGCTGGGAATAATGGTCTTATTGGACGGTCAATTAGACGTGCAATTAAGGTTTCACTTTCAGACGGTCTACCTTCACGTTTGAAGAAACCACCTGGGATTTTACCCGCGGCATAAGTCTTTTCTTGATAATTAACAGTTAATGGAAAGAAACTTTGGTCTGCCTTAGCTTCTTTTCTGCCTACAACAGTTACCAATACGGTAGTGTCGTCCATGCTTGCCATTACGGCTGCAGTTGCTTGTCTTGCGATTACCCCAGTCTCTAGGGTGACAGTATGTTGACCATACTGAAAAGTTTTAGTAATAGGAGTCACACTCTATCCTTTAGTTTATTAATATTTAGCTTTTTAAATGCGGACATAGTATATAGCCCTAGCCTGTTAATACCAACTTTTTAATGCATATTTCAAGAATATAAGTAATTGAAATTGGCAGGTTTTTAAAATAAACAAACTTATACTAGAAGTTATGTCTGCTTTTGGTACCAAGTAGGGTAATTTATTTAAATATTTTGTCTCTAGCGGTATTGCATATAGCCGCTACAGCAGGATGGGTAACCTTGCGTTCAGATGAAATAGCATAGAACTTTTGTTTTAACGATTGGCTTCTGCCAATCACTTGCAAACCGAACCCATCTTTGACTTCATTTTCGATGATACTTGGCATAAAAAACACACCAAAACCGGCCTTTCCGAATGACTTCATTAGTGCACTGTCATCGTATTGGCCACGCACTACAGGAAAAATATTATTATCGGTACACCACTTATCAAATAACTGCCTAATGGCATACTGTTTAGTTGGCAATAGCATAGGCGTGTCTTGCAGACAAGCAGGAAAATCGCCTTGAAGCTTCGCAGCAAGTTGTGGCGCTGCAAAAAAAGACAGCGCAGATTGGCCCAAATAATGGTTATACGCTTTTATGCTAAATGCACTGCTTAACGGAGTGTCAGTTAGCACCATATCTACTTCATGAACAGCAAGCTCGCCTAATATCGCCTCTACTGGCCCTTCTTTGCAGGTAAGACTTATATCGTTAGAAACGGTAAGTGCGGGCTCCAAAATTTTATAAACAATTGTCTTGGGTAAGGCGCTTGCTGCACTCACAATAAACTCAGACGTTCCTACTATTGGAGCACCTCGCAGCACATCGCTTAATTCTTTACCTAATTCAAATATATCATCGGCATATCTAAGAACAAGTCTGCCAGTCTCGGTCAATCGTAACCGACGCCCAACTCTGTCGAATAAGGGTTGACCAATACGCTCCTCTAACATGCTAAGTTGTCCGCTTATTGTTTGCGGAGTAATAAACAGTTTCTCGGCAGCACGCGCTATGCTTCCCTCAGTCGCTACAACCCAAAAGTAATGTAAGTGCTTATAATTCATATTGTCTGACATCTGTACACTTCCATGCAGGCGATAGGTAACTTTTCTCGAATATTACTTATACATATTTACGAATTTAATTGTTCACTTTTAATTGATAATGTTGCTGAAGCGAAGAAAAAGCTGATGTATTGCTACCGTAGCAACTAAAGCTACAAAACATTTAACGGGTGGATTCTTCGTCAAAAAGCATAAATCATGTCGCGCAGCGATTTTTTAATAAGTACTTCAACGATATGAAGTTATCTTACATTTTTACCTATGTGGTGACCGATGCAATACACAATAGACAATAGTGGAATTCAGCCTAATAGCGATGAATTAGAGCTTATAGACGCCAAAATAGGTTTATCTCTATCGCGGCTCAACAATATTATCACTCATTGTGAAGTGTTGTTTTTAAAAGAAAGTGGTCCGATAGGCACTAATATGGTGAGTTGTCGATTGTCTGTATCAATCATCAAATCATCAGATTTCGTAGTAACTGATAGAGCAAACACGGTAGGTGAGGCGTTTGCTATTACGCTCAGCAGAATTAAGCGCAACATTGAAATGCATTTAAAACGCAGTAAGCCGCGCAGAATGACATCTACATTAAAAGCTCGCACAGATTAAAAAAAAGGCCGCAACGAATATCGCTACAGCCTTTTTCATATGGTGCGGAAGAAGAGACTCGAACTCTCATGCCCTTGCGAGCACCACCCCCTCAAGGTGGCGTGTCTACCAATTCCACCACTTCCGCAAATCAGAGATTAAGGTTTATCTTCAACCTTTGGTGCTTCTTCAACAGCCTCATCGGCTGTTTCTTCAACCGCTACTGGAAACTCAGAACTATTTACTTCAATAGCGGGTGCTTGCTCAGTCACTAGAGGGTCGATTGTCTGAAACTCGTCAATCGCTGTGCTAGTTCCTGCTGTAATACCACCAATGATAAGGCTAATGGTAAAAAATAAGGTCGCGAGTATCGCAGTTGTTCTTGTCATAAAATTACCTGACCCACCTGAACCAAAAACAGTGTTAGAACCGCCTGCTCCAAATGACGCCCCCATATCGGCGCCCTTACCTTGTTGCAACAATACAAAACCAACCAACATAATAGCCACAATCAAATAGGCAACTAACAACACTTCATATAATATCATAACCTTCCTCTTATTTTGCCGCGTTACAAATAGCGATAAAATCTTCAATTTTTAAGCTGGCACCGCCAATAAGGCCGCCATCAATATCTGGTTTGGCAAACAAAGCTTCTGCATTGCTTGCATTCACGCTTCCACCGTATAATAAACGGGTAGAAACTGCATTTTCATTCCATTTCACAATTTCAGTTCGGATAAATTCGTGAACTTCTTGTGCTTGCTCCGGTGAAGCTGTTTTACCAGTTCCAATAGCCCAAATAGGCTCATAAGCAATCACACATTTTTCAAGAAAGTCTTTTCCGCAAACAGCAACAACCGCATTCAACTGTTCAAAAACAAATTCGTTAACTGTTCCTGACTCTCTTACCTCAACTGGCTCACCTACACATAGTATGGGCATTAAGCCTGCTTTCAATACAGTTTGTACTTTTTGTGCAACCACAATATTGCTTTCGCTGTGATCTTGTCTTCTTTCTGAATGGCCAACAATTACGTGTGTTACGCCTAGGTCTATCAGCATGTTTACAGCAATGTCACCAGTATGAGCACCCGAGTCGAACTGACTGCAGTCTTGTGCACCCAAAATGTATTTACCATTACCGGCTGCAGCCAAATAAGGAGAAGGTACACATAAAACTGTATCAACCGTAGGCGAACTTGGTAAGCCTTTTACAAAGCTACTTACTAGCGCTAACGAGCCGTTCATCTTCCAATTACCGGCTACCATGGGCTTACGCGAATTATTCATATCTGATTCCATGATTCTGTATTAAGAGCACTAACTAAAGAGTACTAAATTAAGAATGCTAAACAAACACCACTATTGATTGCCATTATCAAAAGCGGCGCTGATATTAACTAAACAGGCCTAATTATACAAGCCACAAACTCACAAAAAATGGGAATTAACCTGCTTTTTTAACTTCCTCAGCAATGTACTCGGCCCATTCGCTAGAATCTTTCTCCGATTCAGCCTCAACCATCACTCTAATTAAAGGCTCGGTACCACTTTTTCTAAGTAAAACGCGGCCTGTATCGCCCATGGCTTTTTCGGCCTTAGCAACAGACTCCATTACCTTTAAATTGAGTAAGGGGTCTACACCTTTATCTTTAAATTTAACATTAATGAGTTTTTGTGGGAATTTGGTGAAGCCAGAATTTAGTGCACTCAAAGTCATGTTAGCACGTAACATAGCGGCAATAACTTGCAAGCCAGCAACAATACCATCACCCGTAGATGCATGATTAAGATTTAACACATGGCCTGAATTTTCGCCCCCAATGAACCACCCTTTCTTTATTAATAACTCCATTACATAACGATCGCCTACATCAGCGCGTTCAAAAGGGATGCCAAGCTTCTCAAGCGCCACTGCCATACCTAAATTAGTCATTTTAGTTCCCACCACACCTCCGCTTAAATTTCCTAAACGCAGTGCATCGCGAGCAATGATAAAAATTAGTTGATCACCATCAACTACGTCGCCATCTTCGTCGATCAACATTATACGGTCGCCATCTCCGTCAAGCGCGAAGCCTAAATCGGCCTTGTGTTTTTTAACCGCTTCTATACAAGCACGCAAAGAAGTAGCGCCTACTTTATGATTAATATTTAAACCATCGGGAGCGGTGCCAATTTCAATCACATTTGCGCCTAATTCGCGCAACACGTCGGGCGCGATATGATAAGTAGCACCATGTGCACAATCAACGACAATTTTCAGTCCTGACAGCGAAAGATCTGATGGAAATGTACCTTTGCAATACTCAATATAACGACCTGCGGCATCATTTATTCGGCTTGCTTTACCTAAGCGATCGGACTCTACACAGGTCATTTTTTCTTTCATCTGCGCTTCAATCGCGAGTTCAAGTTCATCGTCTAACTTGTGACCGGTGGAAGAGAAAAACTTAATACCGTTATCATAATAAGGATTATGCGACGCTGAAATCACGATGCCAGCCTCAGAGCGAAAGGTTTTAGTTAAGTAAGCTATTGCAGGCGTTGGCATAGGCCCTAACAACCCACTATTTATACCTGCCGCCGACAAACCTGCTTCTAGGGCAGACTCTAGCATGTAGCCACTTATACGGGTATCTTTGCCAATTAGTACTTTGTTCGTACCACGTCCCGCTAAAACTTTACCGGCAGCCCACCCCAACTTCATAACAAATTCAGGATTAATAACACTTTCGCCTACTTTGCCCCTAATACCATCGGTACCAAAAAACTCTCTTTTTGTCATAAATAATCCTTGTTCTATTTAACGCTATTAGTTTTATCGACAACTTTCATTGCATCTATAGTTTGCTCTACATCATGCACACGCAGAATACTTGCACCCGACATTGCAGCGATAGTATTTGCCGCAATGTCGCCCGATAAACGATTGTCGACGTCCTTGTTTAATAAATTTCCAATCATCGATTTACGAGACATACCGGCTAGCACTGGTAAATCAAATTGCGTAAATTGAATAAATGATTTTAATAGTTGATAGTTGTTATCGAGTGATTTGCCAAAACCAAATCCTGGATCTAACATAATTTGTTTATATTCAAAACCTGCTAAAGTAAGACGTTGAATTTGCAAACGGAAAAACTCAATTACTTCATCTACAACCGACTCGTATTGGGGTGCATTTTGCATAGTAATAGGCGAACCTTGCATGTGCATAATACAGGTTGGTATGTTTAGTTCTTTTGCAAACTTTGCTGCTGTTTCTAGCGCGTTAGGAAGTTGAAGCGCTCTAACATCGTTAATTAATCTAGCACCTGCCCAAACCGCCTCTTCCATAACTTTTGCTTTACTTGTATCGACCGACACAATAACGTCTAGTTCATTATTAATCGCTTCAATTACAGGAATGACACGACTCAATTCTTCTTCAATTGAGACTTCTTGTGCTCCAGGACGAGTAGATTCACCACCAACATCTATAAAAGTCGCGCCATGTTTTACCATACAAGACGCTTGTTTAAGGGCCTTGTCTAGCGTTGTGAACTTTCCACCGTCGGAGAAAGAATCGGGCGTTACATTGAGGATCCCCATAACTTTGGGGCTGTTAAAGATAATTTCACGATCTTTAAACAACATCACAGAAAATTCCTATGCTGGCTTACAAAACGGAGGAAGACTATACATTATAGTAAAGAAAAAATACCGTTTAATCCCATTTTACATACAAAAGCGATATCTTTAACGAACAACACCGGCAAAAGCCGGTGTTGTTTATACTAGAGCACCAATACCCTTAGGTAACGTTGCTTGTTTCACCGTCGTCTGCAGGCTTATCATCTTTACCTACGTCCATTGATGAACCGCCCGTTGGCGTATTGGAATCAGACTTATCATTGTTGTCCCAGTCAGCCGGTTGACGTACTTCACGTCGTGCCATCAAATCGTCTATTTGCTTTGCGTCTATTGTTTCGTACTTCATAAGTGCATCTTTCATTGTATGCAGTACGTCAATGTTATCACGCAGTATTTTTTCGGCACGTTGGTAGTTTCTATCTATTACGTCTTTTATTTCAGCGTCGATAACGCTTGCTGTCTCATCAGACATATTATTAGATTTACCTGCCATAAACATTTCGTTTTCGTCATCAGCAAATAACTGAGGGCCTAATTTAGATGATAAACCCCACTGCGTTACCATTTTTTTAGCAATATCAGTAGCGCGTTCAATGTCGTTTGATGCGCCGGTAGTAACCATTTCTTCACCATAGATGATTTCTTCGGCTAAACGACCGCCATACAAGCTAGAAATCATGCACTCCAAATGGCGCTTTGTGTAACTAACTCTATCTTGCTCAGGTAAGTACATGGTTACGCCCAGTGCTCTGCCACGCGGAATAATAGACACTTTATAAACTGGGTCATGTTCAGGAACTACACGACCTACTATTGCATGACCTGCTTCATGATAAGCAGTCATCGTTTTCTCTTCTTCCGTCATGACCATGCTCTTGCGTTCTGAGCCCATCATAATCTTGTCTTTTGCTTTATCAAACTCTTCTTGTGAAACAACCCGTTTGTTGGTTCTAGCTGCAAACAATGCCGCTTCATTCACTAGGTTAGCTAAGTCAGCCCCAGAGAAACCTGGCGTACCACGTGCTATTACCGATGGTTCAACGTTGTCTGACAAAGGCACTTTGCGCATATGAACTTTCAATATTTGTTCACGTCCACGAATGTCTGGTAAGCCAACGGTTACTTGACGGTCAAATCGACCCGGACGAAGCAAGGCTGGGTCTAATACGTCTGGGCGGTTAGTTGCCGCAATAACGATTATTCCTTCATGCCCTTCAAAGCCGTCCATTTCAACAAGCATTTGGTTAAGCGTTTGCTCGCGCTCGTCGTTACCGCCGCCCATACCAGCGCCACGCTTGCGACCAACAGCATCAATTTCGTCAATAAAAATAATACAAGGAGATGATTTTTTAGCTTGTTCAAACATGTCTCTGACGCGAGAAGCGCCAACACCTACGAACATTTCTACAAAATCGGAGCCCGAGATAGTAAAGAATGGCACTTTTGCTTCGCCGGCTATTGCCTTAGCAAGTAGCGTTTTACCTGTTCCCGGCGGGCCTATCATAAGAACCCCTTTAGGAATTTTTCCACCTAACTTCTGGAATTTCGTTGGGTCACGTAAAAAATCGACTAATTCAGAAACGTCTTCTTTAGCTTCATCACACCCAGCCACGTCTGCGAAAGTAGTTTTAATTTGGTCTTCACCAAGTAATCGCGCTTTACTCTTCCCAAATGACATAGCACCACGGCCACCACCGCCTTGCATTTGACGCATGAAGAATATCCATACACCGATAAGCAACAACATTGGAAACCAATTAATAAATATCCTACCTAGTAATGAAGGCTCTTCTGGCTCTTTGCCAAAAGCACGAATATCTTTCGCCAACAATTGGTCAATCAATTTTTCGTCATAGATTGGCATGTAGGTCGTAAAGTTTTCGTTGTTGCGAAGTATACCAGTGATTTTTTTACCATCGACTAACACTTCGACGACGTTACCGTCTTCAACGTCTTTTAGAAAAGAAATATAGTCCTTTTGTGCCTGCGGCGCTGTTTGGCTGTTAAAGCCTTGAAACACCATCATTAACACAACTGCAATGACTAACCATAATATGAGATTTTTTGCCATGTCGCTCAACGCTATGACCCTCTAAAATAAAAGTAAAAAGTAATTTGTAAGCTTATGCCAACAACCTTATAAAGACTACTATAATTTATAGCCTCTTGCCACTAAGTAGACTGCTTCTTTAACATATTAAAAAAGCAGTCTATCCTTGTTATCTTTACAGACGTAAATCTTTGTTTAGTCTATTTAAAATATAATTAAACCGTTCTTAGGTGAGTCATCACCTGCAATCTTGCCTGTGAGCCTAAACATTCGCTTACACATATTTAAATATGGATAACGCCACATTACAGCAAATACTTGCACTAAGGTCTTAATTGCTGCTAGTAATATTTTATGTTCGTAGTCACAACCCACATACCAGTTTCTACGTTAGTTCAACCGATCTTGTTCAGTAAGGCATATAAAAATTTTCTTTGCTCAAATTTCTTTGTAACACTTTTATGTCGGCGAATATATTAATATAAGGTTATTACAAGCAAGACTAGGACCAAGTAAGCTGGCTGGTTGCGCTTAACTCTACATAAAAATAATTATGATAACGTACTTCTTTGACGACCTAATTGTTGAAATGTTCCGCTAGATAGCGATTGCTATGCTTGAAATGTTTCTTTTTCGTCATGAATTCGCTTCACTAGTCGCATTAAAGTATAAGTGTAGGTAGAATAATGAAAATCAAGTGCAATATATGTATTAATAAAGGCTAATTCTTAAAAAATGATTCTCACTAATAAACAAAAGCAATATTTAAAAGGCTTAGCGCATCCGCTTAAGCCTGTGGTTCAGTTAGGTGGTAACGGTCTAACTGAAGGCGTAATAGCAGAAATCGATTCTGCGCTTAGCCACCATGAACTAATAAAGGTGAAAGTACCTTCTGATGATCGTGATGAAAAAACGCTCATTATGGACGCCATTGTGGGTGAAACTAAATCTCAGAAAGTACAAAGCATTGGCCATGTTCTGGTTATTTATAAACCAAGCAAAGAGCCAATAATCAAATTACCTAAAAAGTAATCAGCCTTACTCGCATCTATAGAGAATATTTATGACTGCAGCATCTTCATTTGCCATCGTTACCGGCGGCTGTTCTGGTTTAGGTCACGCTACTGCAAAAGCGCTCGTTGAGGCTGGCTGGCACGTATGTATATTTGATCTCAATAAGGAAAATGGACAAAGTATTGCCCACGCTTTAAGCCGCAATACCTGTTTTTTCGAATATGTTGATGTTACGTCACGTAACAGCGTAGAAAGTGCGCTTGCAAAATATAGTCATCAACCTATAAGTCTATTGGTAAACTGTGCTGGCGTAGCGCCGGCAAAGCGCACTTTGGATCGCGAAGGCAAACCAATGCCGCTGGAAGATTTTGCTAAGGTAATTAATATTAATCTTATTGGCTCTTTTAATGTGGCGCGTCTTGTCGCCGCCGCTATGGCCAAAAATGCAGCGTTAAATACCGATGGTGGACGCGGACTTATTATTAATACGGCCTCGGTAGCAGGCTATGAAGGTCAAGTAGGACAAACCGCTTATGCTGCTAGCAAAGCCGGTTTGATTGGTTTGAGCTTACCTATGGCAAGAGATTTGGCGCCTTTAGGCATTCGCGTTAACACAATTGCTCCAGGGGTTATGGGTACCCCAATGCTACTTGCTATGCCTGAAAATGTGCAAGCCGCATTAGCAAGCAATGTACAGCATCCTAAGCGTTTAGGCTTGCCTGAAGAGTTTGCTAAATTGGTCATTCATATTGCAGATAATGGCTATATTAATGGCGAAACCATTAGGTTAGACGGCGGCTTAAGAATGCCCCCTAAATAAACGGCTACTCCTCATGGCCGCCATTTACCACATTTGAAATAGCAAACAGCCTAGAAATAGCGACATGATGCACCGTATTTTTAGGATATGTACTACGTGAGCTTAGTTTGCCAGCAGCATGTCCCATAGTTACACAAATGGCTTCATCTACATCACTTACGGCGTAAACGGCAAACAAACCATCGGCTACCGCTTTTTTCACAGCATCGCTCAGCATTAGGTTTACATGATTTGATTTAGGGATAACAACGCCCTGCTCTCCCGTTAAACCACGATTCGAGCACAGGGTAAAATACCCTTCAATTTTTTCATTAATGCCACCAACGGCTTGCACTTCGCCGAGTTGGTTTATTGAGCCTGTTATGGCAATACCTTGCTGCAGAGGAATGTCGGTTAACGATGAAATAAGCGCGATTAACTCTGCCAAAGATGCGCTGTCGCCGTCTATATATCCATATGATTGTTCAAGCGCAATATTAGCACTGAGTGTTAACGGGAATGACTTCGCATATTTATTCCCCAAATAACCAGTTAACAGCAAAACACCCTTAGAATGAATTGATTGTCCAAGCTCTACTTCTCTTTCAATATCTACTACGCCGCTTGAACCAGCATATACTGTTGCCGTAACTCGCGCAGGTGTACCAAAGGCGGTATCCCCAATTTCTAGCACGGTTAAGCCATTGACTGTACCTACTGCTTTGCCTGCCGTGCTAATTAACACATGGCCTTCTTCAATATCGAGCAAGAAGGTATCGCTGACTCGGCCTGAACGGTGTTTTTTGGCACTTAAGGCAGCTTCTATATGTATTTTTGTGAGCACATTTTTATTAGCTTGTTTACAAAAATAATGGGCTTCGTTTAACAGCTCAATCACGTCTGCAAACTTAGCACTCAGTTTACTTTGATGCTCTGCTTGGCGCAAACTGTATCGGATAAATTCGGCTATTGCGTCATTTGCAATATCTTGTAATCCGATATGTATCGCTTGTTGTCTAATGCGCGCAACAAACTGATTAACATTGCCTTGATTTAAGTCTATTTCATGATCGAAGTCGACCAATACCCTTACTAGTTCTGAAAACTCTGGGTCATATTCTTGCAAGGTATAATATAAATCTCTCGACCCGAGTAACACCAGTTTAATATTAAGTGGAATGGCTTGTGGGCTTTGCGTTATATTATTCACCATGCCAACATCTTGCTGAGGCAATTCCAAGCGTATTTGACCAAACTTAAGGGCAAGCTTTAGGGCTTCCCAAACGTGCGGATGATCAAGTACCTTGTCGGCATCTAATACCAAATAACCTGAATTAGCACGATGCAAAGCGCCTGCTGTAATCATTCTATAGTTTGTATACACACTGCCTTGTACACTTGTATATTCAATTTTTCCAAACAAGTTTTGATAAGTTGGATTAGGCTCGTATATTAACGGCGACTTACCATCGGCACTGTTGGCCACCAGCACATTAGGTAAATAAGTATCGATGAACAACGCTCGCTTGTCATATTCATCGTTTTTGTCATCTTTGCTTTCACTAGATAAGACTTCAATGACCATATCAATTAAATGATGCTTAAGTTGCCTAAAATATTTGAGGATCGCAATATTCCCAGCGTACTTTCTTTCTAAATCCTTCAGCAGTGGGCGAATGCCTTGCTCTACGGTCTCTTGCTTAAGCGCTTTCTTTTGTTCAGCACTTTCGCGTTGCCAAGAAGGAAGCTCGAGTAAAGCCTCACTTAGGTGCACTTCTAATTGGTCTATAACATCGTAGTAATGTTGCCTATCAATATCCGTTTTACTGGTGAATTCGCCATCATTTAATGGTTTTCCGTCAATAATGGGCGAGAAACTAATATTATTGCCGTCTTCAATTAAGGCTACGCTGCGCGTCACTGCTAATTTTTCAACTTGATCGATAGCGCTGTCATATTTTTGATCAAAATGACGTGTTATTGCACCATGCTTTCTTTGAAACCCAGGATTTTCAAACGCAGCTGGAAAGGTCGCTAGTATTTCATCTATGAGTGTTTCTACATCATCCACAAACTGCTTACTTTCACCTGCAGGCAGTGACAGCACCATAGGTTCGCGCTCAGCCTCAAGATTATTTAAATAACACCAGTCTAGTAGCGGATAGTTTTGTGCTTGCTGCGCTTTTATATATTCGCTCACCAATGTATAACGACCGGTAGCTTGTTCGCCCATAACATATAAGTTATAGCCTTGAGCATCTACCCCAAGTCCAAACGACAAGGCATTTTTAGCTCTTTCTTGTCCAATCAGTGATTGGCTTTTCATGTTTGCTTCGACCGCTTGCGCTATCATTGACGAAGACACCTCAACATCTAGTTGATTGGGTAAAAGGGCAAGTTTCTTGAGCGCTGTGGCATTTATTTCAGCAGGAGTTAAGACTGTCACTTTATATTCACTATCCTAGGGGTTTTCGTCAGCATATTTTGTTTTTAATGGGTCATTCTTAGGCTAATAGTGTACAGGATTTTTACGTTTGGCACATACGCAAAAATCAAACTGTCTGTCATTGTGTGAAAATATCAAAAAATTCCACGTTTTACATCAGTATTTTCTTGTCGAAAGCTAGTATTACAGGCTATTCTATAATGCTTTACTATTCATTAATAAACACGTGAGAATTCTGGTTCAATGTCAAATGCTGAAGTTAATTCACCCTCAACACAACATGAATACAATCCAAAAGCGATAGAAGCGAATGCACAACAGCATTGGCTAACTAACAAAGTATTTGAAGTTGATGTTAACCATGACCAGGAAAAGTTTTATTGCCTGTGTATGTTTCCCTACCCAAGCGGCCGTTTGCACATGGGACATGTTAGAAACTATACCATTGGCGATGTCGTTAGCCGTTTTCAACGCATGCAAGGCAAAAATGTTTTACAGCCCATGGGCTGGGACGCTTTTGGCTTACCCGCTGAGAACGCTGCGTTAAATAACAACAGCGCGCCCGCAAAATGGACACTTGGCAATATCGGCTATATGAAAGACCAGCTTCAAGCACTTGGTTTTGGTTACGATTGGCGTCGCGAAGTGACTACCTGTAAGCCAGAATATTACAAATGGGAACAATGGTTCTTCACACGGTTATTTAATAAAGGCTTAGTGTATAAAAAGAACGCAACTGTTAATTGGGACCCAGTTGACCAAACAGTACTTGCAAATGAACAAGTCATCGATGGTAAAGGTTGGCGCTCGGGTGCGGTAGTTGAACAAAAAGAAATTCCTCAGTGGTTTATCAAAATCACCGACTATGCAGACGAGTTACTAGATGACCTAGACAAGTTAGACGAGTGGCCAACTCAAGTGAAAACAGCCCAGCGAAACTGGATTGGGCGCTCTGAAGGTGTTGACGTTACCTTCGATTTAGTTAGCCCAAGCGCAGGCCTTGAGCAAATTCAAGTTTATACCACGCGCCCAGATACCTTACATGGTGCTACCTACTTAGCCATTGCCGCAGGACACCCTATTGCGCAAGAAATTAGTCAATCAAATAGTGACATGGCGGCGTTTATAGAAGATTGTAAGAACACTAAAACCACGGAAGCTGAGTTAGCAACCATGGAAAAAAAAGGCATGGCTACGGGTCTTTATGCTTTGCATCCCTTGACCGGCGATAAGCTTCCTATTTGGATCGCCAACTTTGTCCTTATGGGCTACGGCTCTGGAGCTGTCATGTCGGTGCCCGCTCATGACCAGCGAGATTGGGAGTTTGCGACTAAATATAACTTACCTATAATACAAGTGGTTGCGTTTAAAGAAGAACATGCAAATGCTGATATTGCAGAGTCTGCTTACACGGAAAAAAATACACTTATTAACTCCGGTGAATACAGTGATTTAAGTTTTGAAGACGGCTTTAGTGCCATTTCAGATAAATTAACAGCCCTGGGGCGCGGTGAGAAAACCGTTAAATACCGATTACGCGACTGGGGTGTATCACGCCAACGGTATTGGGGCGCACCTATTCCAATAGTCAACGATGCTCAGGGGAATTCACACGCCGTAAATGAACAAGACTTGCCCGTTATATTGCCTACAGATGTGGTCATGGATGGTGTTACCTCACCTATAAAGTCAGATTTAGAATGGGCAAAAACCACTCACAATGGTATACCCATGACACGTGAAACCGACACATTCGATACATTCATGGAGTCGTCTTGGTATTACGCGCGTTATACATCAGCGCCAAGCAACGCCATGCTAAATCCAGAAGAAGCGAATTATTGGTTGCCTGCCGATCAGTATATTGGCGGTATTGAACATGCAATTTTGCATTTATTATATTCGCGTTTTTTCCATAAGTTACTCCGCGACGAAGGTCTAGTAAACAGCGATGAACCGTTTAAACGCCTACTTTGTCAGGGTATGGTATTAGCGAATGCATTTTTCACCAAGGATACCAATGGTAAGGTTACTTGGCATGCGCCTGACGACCTTACCATTGAAAAAGATGACAAAGGCAAGATTACCAGCGCATTCGTAAGCGCAAGCAATGAAGCGGTTGAGCATGCCGGCGTGATAAAAATGTCAAAATCAAAAAATAACGGCATTGACCCACAAAAAGTCATAGACTTATATGGCGCCGATACAATTCGTTTATACACCATGTTTGCAGCGCCACCTGAACAAGATCTTGAATGGACAGAGTCGGCCGTTGATGGCGCCAACCGTTTCCTTCGCCGTTTATACAGATTGGCAACTGAACATTTAGACAGCGAATTAGCATCTAGCAGTAACATTGACCATCTTGGATACGACCCCCAAAACTTGTCTAAAACGCAAAAAGCTTTTCGCTTTGAATTACACTCTGCCATTCAAAAGGTTAGCGATGACATTTTACGTCGCCAAACTTTTAATACCGCCATTGCTAAACTAATGGAATTGCTTAACTACATGCAAAAGTTTGAAGTGAATGACAAAACAGACCACGCGATAATGCATGAAGCTATAGTTGCAATGATTAAAATGCTAAACCCAGTTACTCCACATATTTGTGAAACCTTATACCAAGCAATGCAATGTGAAGGTGAACTACAAACAGCAGCATGGCCCGTATGTGATAAAAGTGCATTAGTAGAAGATGAAAAGCTCATTGTTGTTCAGGTAAATGGTAAACTAAGAGCCAAGCTCACCGTTCCTGCAAACATAGACAAGGCAGCACTAGAGGCGCTAGCGCTTGAACACGAAAATGTCACTTCGTTTACCCAAGGCAAGCAAATTAGAAAAGTGATTGTAGTGCCCGGTAAGTTAGTGAATATAGTCGCAAATTAAGGTAATAACGTTGAATAAACGACTAATAAAATGGATACAGTTAATCGCTGTTAGCGGGTGTATAACCGTAATAGCAGGGTGCGGGTTTACTTTACGTGGATCTCAGGCTTTGCCAGAAAGCCTGACTCAAGTAGTGATTACTGCACCTTTGCAGTATTCTCCGCTTACTAGAGCATTGCAAAAACGATTACCTGTTTATCAATTAGAGGGCTTAATTAACCCTACCGCTAATGTTAACCCTACTATGATAGATAAAACCGTCATAGTGAAGCTCCAGCCAGAGCAATTTGAACGCAGATTGTTATCGGTATTTAGCTCTGGTCAAGTGGCTGAATATGACCTTGTATACACAGTCAGGTACGAAGTCATCTTCCCAAATAAAATGCCAATAGACAACACATTGACAGTGTCGCGAGACTATCAAGACGACCCTGATCAAATATTGGCTAAATCGCGTGAACTCAATCTGGTGTTAAATGAATTGCGTACAGAGTCGGCCGACCGCCTAATTAGGTTGTTGTCGAGTCAGTATAATACTTCAATAATAGATACCAGCAGCCAAACAAAAAAAGAAAAGAAAATGCCCTTAACGAGAAAAAGAGAAAATTAAGTGCAGATTCAACCACACGACTTTGAACGCAATCTCTCTGGAGCGACTCTGCCTCCATTTATTTTAGTGTTCGGTGACGAGCCTCAACAAAAGTTAGATATTATTGACGCTGTGCGCACTAAAGCAAAGCAGTCAGGCTTTGACGAACGCCAAAATTTCACTTTAGACGCTGATTTTGAATGGGCGCATTTGATTGACGCTATGCAAAGTATGTCTTTATTTGCCGACAAACAATACATTGAATTAACAATGACATCGACCAAACCAGGCGCTGCTGGTGCTAAGCAATTCCTTGAGATAGCCAATATGGCTTCTCCCGATGTATTGTTACTAATACAAGGACCAAAAGCCGGTAAAGATGTTCAAAAAACAAAGTGGTTCAGTGCACTTGCAAACAATGGTTGGTTCACTCATGTTTACGACCTACCCCACAATCAATTACAAAGATGGTTGTCGGCGCGCGCGAACAAGTTGAATTTACGAATTTCACAACAAGCGGTGAGCATGATTGCAGACTTGTGTGAAGGTAATCTGATGGCTGGACGCCAAGAACTAGAAAAGTTAGATCTTCAGTTTTCATCAGAGCATGTTATTGAAGTCCAGGACATCGCCAAAGCGATGGTGCAACAATCTCGTTACACGACGTTTCAGTTTACCGATGAAATACTACGCGGTGATATGCAAAAAGCAGTCAAAATGCTAATTCGCTTAGAAGATGAAGGCATTGAGCCTGTAGTTATTTTGTGGAGTATCGTCAACGAAGCTCAAACCATAACAAAGCTACTCGATATGCAAGCAATGATTGGCCATATCGATTATAAATCGCTAAGAATTTGGGCGAGTAAACAAGCCCTTTATCAATCGGCTGTAGCGCGTTTGACCCTTGACCACATGCATGCAATCAATGCTCAATTAAGCCAAGCAGATATTATGTTTAAGTCGACATATATAGCTAAGCCCTATGTAATATTGAGTCATCTTGCTTTGCTATTTATGCCTACAAACATGCCTGGGTTTAGCTTAGTCAATGGATAAAGACCCCAACAGCCTTAGGATAAATGCACTTTTTGGTGGTACATTTGACCCGCCTCATTTAGGTCACCTGCTGCCCCTACAAGAAATCGCTGATATCGCCGGTTTATCAACAGTTTCGTTGCTGCCGGCAAACGTGCCTGTGTTTAAAAAAAGCGTTACCCATGCTAAGCATCGTATCGCTATGACGCGTTTATTATGTGAATTAGACCCAAGGTTTAGTATTGATTTGACCGAATTTTCGCGTGAAAGCGTTAGCTATACAATCGATACTCTTATGCAGATTAAACAGCAAAACCCAAAACAGCCCATTGTTTTTATTATTGGTTTGGATTCGCTCCTAACGCTTCATCTATGGGAACGCTGGAGGCAGTTGTTTGAGTATTGTCATATTATTGTTATGCAAAGATCATTGCGGAAGCCAATTAACAACGAAATTTCTAATTTCACGTCACCGACTGAAAACATGGCATCAAAATTGTATGATTTTTATACATCGAAGCAAGAATTTGACACCATTGTGGGACCAGAAATGGACGAACAAGTCCGACTATTCCTGTTGTCAAAACTAAGCCAAGGCGAAAATGATGCTGAATGTATTAATCTTCATGCTTTTAAGGATATAATAGCCAATTCAGCCATGGGTAAGCTATGGTTCATAAAAAACCAAATTTTACTGCTGTCGTCTACTGATGTTAGGCAACAGATAAAGGTAGGTAAAAACGTTAGCAACTTGGTGCCCACATCTATTAGTGATTACATTAATAAGCACCAGCTATACATTAAATAAGTAGGAAAAGTATTGAATCAACAAGAGTTTAAAGATTTTGTCATTGATAAAGTAGATGACATGAAAGCAAGAAACATCACCGTAATCGACGTAACTGGAAGATCAACAGTTACCGACACCTTAGTTATTTGCTCAGGCACTTCAAAGCGTCATGTGTCTGCGATTGCAGAAAACGTAATAGTAGAATGCAAACAAGCAGAGCGTGCGCCGTTAAGTGTTGAAGGCAAAGCCGAAGGTGAATGGGTATTAGTGGACCTTGGGGAAATTGTTTTGCACGTCATGCAAGATGAAACCAGAGATTTTTATCAATTAGAAAAACTCTGGCAAGAATAATATGAGCGAGTATTTATGTTCATGCATGCGTTAAATTGACTATGCTTATATGAACGTACAAATTATTGCCGTGGGGAACAAAATGCCCGCTTGGGTGGTCGAAGGTACTAACGAGTACTTACGCCGTTTCCCATCTGAGTTTTCGGTCAGTTTTTGCGAAGTACCCCCTCATAAACGAGGTAAAACAGTAGATTTAAGTAAAGTTAAAGAAGCTGAAGGTGACAAGTGTATTGCTGCAATTGCCAAAGGCAATCGCGTGATTGCATTAGAGGTACTTGGTAAGGCTTGGGATACAAGCAAACTAGCTGCGCAAATTAACCATTGGAAAATGGATGGAAGGAATATCAGTCTACTAATTGGAGGGCCTGAAGGCCTGTCAGATAAATGCAGAGAAGTAGCAGATCAGCTATGGTCATTGTCCCCATTAACGCTGCCTCATCCATTAGTAAGAGTAATAGTAACTGAAGCGCTTTACAGAGCATGGTCACTTACTCAAAATCATCCTTACCATCGAGAATAATAAATGGCAAAAGCAAGACAAAAGATAAGGGACCATAGCGCTGAAGCAAATTTATTTGCCCGCCGCGCTTTTTTCTCAGTAATATTTGTTTTTGGCTTAATGTCTTTGTTATTAATCAACTTATACGACCTGCAAGTAAACCAACACTTAGAATACCAAACACAGTCAAACGGCAACCGAATCAAAGTCTTGCCGGTTGCACCCAACCGTGGCCTTATTTATGATCGTAATGGTGTAATTCTGGCTGAGAATAAACCCGTGTTTAGTTTAGAAGTAATACCTGAAGAGGTAGACGATCTTGAAACGACACTCACTGAACTTACAGAGCTAATGGCGATTACGCCAAACGAACTTGCCCGCTTCAAAAAAGATAGAAAACGCCAGCGACGTTTCAAACCAATCGCTTTACGTAAACAACTCACCCATAAAGAAGTGGCATTATTTTCAGCCAACCAACACAAATTCCCTGGCATTGACATTCAAGCTCGCCTGTCGCGATATTATCCTTTTAAAGACACACTAACGCACATGCTTGGGTATGTATCCCGAATTAATAAAAAAGACTTAGGTAAACTCAAAGATCGAGGCGAAGAAGCTAATTATGCTGCCACTCATGATATTGGCAAACAAGGCGTAGAAAAATTCCATGAGCCTATTTTGCATGGGCGTGTTGGATATCAGCAAGTCGAAGTAAATAATAAAGGTCGAATAATAAGAGTACTCAACTTTGAACCACCTGAGCCTGGTAAAGACATTGTATTAAATATAGATATTGAACTGCAGAAGAAAGCACAAGAAGAACTTGCTGGACGCCGCGGCTCAGTTGTTATTACCGATATTAAAACCGGTGGTGTACTCGCGCTTTATTCTAGCCCTAGTTACGACCCTAATTTGTTTGTTCATGGCATTAGCCAAACCGAATATTCAAAGTTATTAAACTCTCGCTATAGTCCTTTGTTAAATAGAGCAACACAGGGCCGGTACCCACCAGCCTCTACAATTAAACCCCACTTGGCGCTTATCGGTCTTGAAGAAGGCGTAATTACAACTGAAACAGAAATTAAAGACAGAGGGTTTTTTAAGCTTCGAAATGTCGCGCATATATGGCGTGACTGGAAAAAACAAGGCCATGGCACTATAGATGTTACGAAGTCGATAGAAGTATCGTGCGATACTTTTTATTATGATCTTGCTTACAAATTGGGTATTGATAGAATTCATGACGGCATGAACGAATTCGGATTTGGCGAGTTCACTGGCTTAGATTTGTATGAAGAGTCTCAGGCGATACTGCCAAGTAGAGGCTGGAAACGCGCAAGGTTTAATGAACCATGGTATATCGGCGATACTATTTCGGTTGGCATAGGTCAAGGTTACTGGAATGCCACGCCTATACAAATCGCCAACTCTTTGAATATTTTAGTAAACCGAGGGAAACGATTTACGCCTACAATACTGAAAGGGTATTTAGTCGACGGGGAAGTTGAAAATGTGCAGATTGAACAAAAGCCGCCTATTGTCATTAAAAACGACGAGAATTGGGACATTGTCCTTGATGCACTTTACGGCACAGTAAACCGCAAGCATGGTACAGCAAGAACAGCCTTTAAAAAAACCAGTTATATTTCAGCTGGCAAAACCGGTACCGCACAGCTATTTACGGTCGCACAAGACGAAGAGTATGATAAAGATACGGTGACCGAATATCTTCGCGATAATGCAATGTATATTGGCTATGCTCCTTATGATGACCCGCAAATTAGCATGGCGGTGGCAATTGAGAATGCGGGCGGTGGGAGCTCTAATGCAGCGCCCCTAGCACGCAAAGTCATGGATTATTATTTTGACGAATTAAAGCCTGCTCGCGCAACTGAGTTGGCTCAAGCTCAAGCGCAAGCAATTGCTTCTGCACTCGACTCCGTAGTCAGTTCTCCAATAACGATTAATGCATCTGCGCAAAATGCCGCTGAGAGTAGTCAATAGTTACATGAAGAAAAATAATTTCACTACTAACAAACAGAGCTTTCTTGAACGTGTTCATATAGATGGCTTTTTATTACTCGCTTTATTATGCTTAATGTTCGTAGGCTTACTTACGATTTATTCTGCTGGCGGCCAAGATTGGGACTTAGTATATAGACAGCTAGTTCGCTTAGGGATAGCTATTGTCATTATGATAGGGCTTGCCCAATTACCTATTTTGGCTTATCAACGCATATCTATTTATTTTTATATCGTTGGGATTTTAATGCTAGTAGGTGTGCTTTTTTTTGGAGTCATTGGCAAAGGCGCACAGCGCTGGCTCGACCTAGGCGCATTTAGATTTCAACCGTCAGAAATAATGAAGCTGGCGATGCCAATGATGATTGCATGGTATATAAGTCGCAATAGTATTCCAGCTCGCCATCGAGATGTGTTTTTAGGATTTATTCTGGTATTTATCCCTACCATACTTATTGCCAAGCAACCTGATTTGGGAACCTCGCTGTTAGTTTCGGCAAGCGGTATATTCGTATTATTTTTGTCAGGTATGACATGGCGACTTATTTCATTCATTGGTGTACTAGGAGGTTTATTCGCGCCAATAATGTGGTTTTTCTTGATGCAAGATTATCAAAAACAAAGGGTTATAACCTTTCTCGACCCTGAGAGCGATCCACTTGGTTCTGGATATCATATTATCCAATCAAAAATTGCTATTGGATCTGGCGGTGTAGAAGGCAAAGGTTGGTTGCATGGCACACAGTCGCAACTAGAGTTTTTACCCGAACGCCATACCGATTTTATATTTTCGGTGTACAGTGAAGAATTCGGGTTGGTGGGTATAATTGGTCTATTAGTAATATATATGTGCATTATTTTGCGAGGCTTATATATTGCAAACAGAGCCCAAGACAACTTTAGTAAATTGTTGGCAGGCAGCATTACCTTAACCTTTTTTGTGTACGTGTTTGTTAATATGGGTATGGTATCAGGCATATTGCCGGTTGTAGGTGTACCTTTGCCTCTTATCAGCTATGGCGGAACTTCAATGGTTACCTTAATGGCGGGTTTTGGTATTTTAATGGCAATTAGCACCCAAAAGCGGTTATTATCACGTTAGTAAGAAAAAACTTAGTTTTTAGAATTATTTTTAATCGCTAGGTTCACTAAAATATAATAATAATAACATTCAATGTGTGAAGGATATTACACAATGAGATGCGCTAACATAAATAAGACAGAACAATTGCTACCATTGACTAGACAAATATTATTGGTAACTTGTGCCTGCGTATTACTCGCGCTTGCCGGTTGTACAAGCGCGCCTAAGGGTCGATACAATATTGCCCAAGACACTGCGCCCAACTTCGACTATGGTAAAATTAATTACGATGAAGTTGTTCCTAAATCTGAGCCTCACAACAAATGGACTAGCCGGCCTTATAAAGTGCTCGGCAAACAGTATTATCCCATGGCAACTGCAACTGGATTCGAAGAGGCAGGTAGTGCGTCTTGGTATGGGCAAAAATTTCACGGGCATAAAACAGCTAACGGTGAAATTTTTGATATGTTTGCGTTAACCGCAGCCCATAAAACCTTACCTCTCCCCTCTTTTGTAAGAGTTTCAAACGTAAAAAATGGTAAATCGGTTATTGTAAGAGTGAACGATAGAGGGCCGTTTTATGGCAATCGTATTATTGATTTGTCTTACGGGGCTGCAAAAAAATTAGGCTATCATAAATATGGTGTGGCTGATGTTAAACTTGAAGTTCTGCACATAAATGAAGCCGGTGAAATTAGAATTGGTAGTAATACACAATTATATATTTATGATAATGGCGAATTGGTAGCAAAACAGCCCCCTTCTCCAATTATTTCGGAAACAACCTTACTAGCGCAAAACAAAGCAACAGAAACCACGCGAGAGATTATGTCATCAGGGCTTTTCGTGCAGGTTATGGCAATGGAAAATGGTGATAAAGCTCAAAACTTAGCCACTGGTTTATCAAACTTATTACAGGTGCCCAACATTGTTCCTAAAATAGCAAATATATATAGGCTGCAATTAGGCCCGTTGGCAACTGAACAAAAAGCCAAACATATAATCAAAGAGTTAAAGAAAATCGGATTTGAGCAAGCTTTTACGGTTGAAGTGTTGCCATAAACCTTATTTCTTTAGTCTTTAATCGCTTGTCTGTCGACATTACATGTAAAGCAGGTAAAATATAGCGTGCTGCGGCAATTTAATACAAATATAGTAGAAGAAACCCTGATATTAAGGTTTCTTATGTAAAAGGATATTGCTAGCCTTTTACACCATTGGAAATGAATCGTTCTTTTCCTCAAGCCCAATTAATAATCCGTGACCACTTTCAGGAAAAATAATGCGTTTTACAGTTTTAGCCAGTTTGTTAACCCTCTTTATCAGTTTTAGTACGAATGCCGCCATTGTCATTCCACCCCCTCCTGTTGTAGATGCCGGCGGTTTTTTATTGATTGACCATAAAACAGGTCATATTATTGCTGAGAAAAATGTAGATCAGCGCTTAGCACCAGCAAGCCTTACAAAAATAATGACGGTTTATGTCGTTGGGAAGGAATTACAAGCAGGGAATATTAGTTTAACCGACATGGTCACCATTTCGGAAAATGCTTGGGCGAAAAAATTCCCCGATTCGTCAAAAATGTTTATTGAAGTTGGCACAGAAGTCTCTGTAAGTGATTTGCTTATGGGCATAGTTGTTCAATCAGGGAATGATGCATGTGTGGCTATTGCCGAGCATATCGCCGGCAGCGAATCTGCTTTTGCGAGCATGATGAATGCACATGCCCAAAATCTTGGTATGAGCGCAACAAACTTTGTAAACAGCCATGGTTTGCATGATGCAGACCACTATACCTCACCAAGAGATATGGCTACAATCTCATCAGCACTCATTACCGAAACGCCAGATATGTATGCCATTTATAGTGAAAGAGAGTTTACTTACAATGGCATAAAGCAATTTAATCGCAATAGTCTATTGTGGGACAAAAGTCTAAACGTAGACGGCATTAAAACAGGCCATACTTCAGATGCAGGTTACAGCTTAATTACCTCTGCAACGCAAGGCGATATGCGTTTGCTGTCGGTAGTCATGGGGACTGATAGCGAAAGATCTCGTAAAGCTGAAAACAAAAAGCTATTACGCTATGGTTTTCGTTTTTATGAATCAGTAGTGCCCTTCCAGCCCAATCATATTTTTGCAAATCATCGTATTTATATGGGCGACAAAGAAACCGTTAATTTAGGTATTAATCAATCCACTTCAATGACTGTGCCTAGAGGTCAAGCCGATCAGCTAAAAGCAAGCTTTGAACTCACAAGTCAGCTAGAAGCGCCGATCGAAAAGGGAATAGAGGTCGGCGTTCTAACACTTACCCTAGATGGCGAGACGGTAGCCACCTATCCGCTCGTGACCCTTGAAGAAGTGCAAGAAGGCAGCTTTGTTAGCCAAGCAATGGACTGGGTTAACCTCCAGCTTGGGCTAGAGTAATAATGGAAACGCATTTTGATGAACTATTAGAGTTCCCTTGCATGCAAAACTTTAAAGTAATGGGCGTTGCCGATGAGCAATTACCCATACAGGTAATTACACGATTGCAAGCATTAGCACCTGGAGATTATGCACCCACTATAAGACCTAGTAGCAAAGGTAATTATCATGCATTGTCATTAGCCATAAAGGTGACTAGTAAAGAGCATATGGAAACTATATATACTGAATTAGCTAAACTTGAGCTTGTTCGGGTTGTGCTGTAATCGACGTGAACTATAGGTATTGTTATCATAATGTCTGTGATGAATAAATTGCCAGAAGCAGGCGCGAATAGCGCAAGTGATGTTCTTCCCACTAGCGAAAGTATGCCGCTTATTGTGAGAGATTTAGGTATACAAGCGTATATGCCAATATGGCAGAAAATGCAGGCATTTACTGATTCTCGCTGCAGCCTTGACCATGACGAAATTTGGTTAACAGAGCATTTACCTGTATTTACTCAAGGCCAAGCTGGCAAAGAGGAACACATACTAAATGCGGGTGATATACCTGTTGTTCCAGTAGATAGAGGTGGCCAAGTTACGTATCATGGCCCCGGTCAACTTATGATGTACATATTACTGGACATAAAGCGACGTAAGCTTGGCGTTAGGCACCTTGTGACTGCACTTGAAGAGTGTATCGTGTTAACATTGCGCGAGTTTAGCGTTACTGCATATGCAAAGAAAGATGCACCCGGTGTATATGTTGATGAAAAGAAGATTTGTTCTGTTGGATTGCGCATTCGCAAAGGATGTTCGTTCCATGGTTTAGCGTTTAATGTCGATATGGAGCTAGCGCCGTTTGGGCGTATTAATCCTTGCGGATACGCTGGCTTAAAAATGATAAACAGCGCTCAAGTAAATGCTGTCAATAACATTACCGGTGCAAAGCAGTTAGTCGTTAAACATTTTTGTAAGCTATTAGATATTCACCCACTACTACATAAAGAGGGTTTTGATGAGTAATTTGCGTCCCCAAGCAGGTGTTAAACTTCGAGACGAAGATAAGGTAAAACATATTCCCATTACCATAGTGCCCACGCAAAAAGCAGAAATGTTGCGTAAGCCCTCGTGGATAAAAGTTAAATTACCAGCAAGAACCGATCGTATCGATCATATTAAGAAAACCCTAAGAAAGAATAATCTGCATTCGGTGTGTGAAGAGGCCAGTTGCCCTAACCTTGCAGAGTGCTTTAATAATGGCACAGCAACATTTATGATTTTAGGTGATATTTGTACAAGACGCTGTCCATTTTGCGATGTAGGCCATGGTAAACCCTTACCTCCTAGTGCTGAAGAGCCGTTGAAATTAGCTACTACCATTGCTGAAATGGGCCTGTCTTATGTAGTCATAACGTCTGTTGATCGCGATGATTTGCGCGACGGTGGCGCACAACATTTTGTAGATTGCATTAATGCGATACGCGAACATAGCCCAAATACGACTATTGAGGTTCTGGTCCCTGACTTTCGAGGAAGAATGGACAGAGCATTAGAAATATTTAACAACGGTTTGCCTGATGTATTTAATCATAATTTGGAAACCATACCGCGTTTATATCGAGAATGCAGACCCGGTGCTAACTATCAATGGTCTTTAGATTTACTGAAAAAGTTTAAAGAGCAGCATCCGCATATCCCAACTAAATCGGGGTTAATGATGGGGATGGGCGAAGAAAATGACGAAATGCAAAAGGTTTTAGATGATTTGCGCTCGCATAACGTCAATATGCTTACGCTAGGACAGTATTTACAACCTAGTAAACACCACTTTCCTGTTAAGCGTTATGTACCTCCTATTGAATTTGACGCATTAGGTGACTATGCCAAACAAATTGGTTTTACACATGCTGCATGCGGTCCTATGGTTAGGTCTAGCTATCATGCTGACAAACAAGCCGCAGGCGTGGAAGTGAGATAAGTCTTGCGTCATATAGTTTTAAAAAGGTCGCTTGTTATATTAACAGCGGCCTTTTTTATTGCCTGCTCTGTACTCAAAGACAGTTATAGATAGTAGGTTTTTGTTTTATGCTTACCCCTTAACTGGTAATTACCATGTACTGGTTAATTATAAGGTAAACATTTTGTAAAGCACTAAAGTAGGTTCCTATATAAGTGCGTATAAAACGACACAGCACACCATCATCATTCGCAGTTTAATAAGGATATTAATTATGATCAAAATAATCATTACTGAAACACAAACCGATTTAGAATATGAAGACACTATTGAACAAACCGCTGAGGCTATTTCCCTAATTGAACAAGCTGAAAAAATTCTAGACCCTTTACTAAATTCACGCATCGTAGAAGAAAATAAGAAGCTCGACACGCAACTCACAAAAATTTCCAGTATCCTTTTTGCTGCGCACACTAGTTTGCGAGAAAGCATAGGCTTAAAACATCTCAACAGCTAACAAAACGAGTATAACTTTGCTCAGAAAATTTAAGTGTACACTTGTACGCTGAAAAGTGTAGACTACGTTTTTATTATTAAATGGCAATTAAGTCAACCACAGTTATGCTCCCTAAAAAATCACTCGATCAGGTCGCGTCCAATACCTATTCTGTTGCTGAAGAAAAATTAAATGCACTGTCTCATGCCATTGGTTTAGTATTGGCTTTGGTAGGTATTATTGCCTTATTAATAAAGGCAGAGGGTGCGCAAGAATCTTTAGTCGCTGCGGTCTACGGGACAAGCCTAGCGCTTATGTTTTTAACCTCAACGCTTTACCATAGTAGTCGTAATGTAAAAACTAAATTATTACTAAGAAAGCTCGATCACATTGCTATTTACCTGTTAATTGCGGGTACTTACACGCCATTTCTAGTACTTGGTGTAGGCAGTAATTTAGCATTTATAGGCTTAGTTGTTGTGTGGGCAATTGCCTTCGTAGGCATATTCTTTAAGCTTTACTTTGGACATAAATATCCCAAGTTATCCATCTCTACTTACGCGATAATGGGGTGGTTAGCCTTATTGCTCATTTATCCAATATATTTGTCATTAAACACGGCCGGCTTCACCTTACTTATTATTGGCGGGTTATGCTACAGCGCAGGTATTCCATTATACTTGCTAAAAAGTCGACATTATTCACATGCACTTTGGCATTTTAGCGTGATTGCTGGCGCTGCTTGTCATTTTGCCGCTATATATAGTCACATAATATAAGACCGGTGTTTGATTTAAACAGGCAAAATTTTCAACATTTTGCCTTTAATTATTTTTACCATTTGCCACACTAACAACATAGCCAATATTACTGCGCCTATCTGGTGGATTGCCGTAGACATATCAGAATGCTGGCCATGATTAAGCACCATGGTAATTGAGTAGTAAGAAAAGACCACATCGACCACCCATCCAGATAGCAACGCACATCCAATTAATGATACTAAATACAAACCTAGTTCTCGAGTACCCAATTCTTGTCTAATGATCATCAAAGTGGCTATGTTAGTTGCCGGACCCGTTAGCATAAATACTAAAGCCGCTCCCGGAGAAATACCAGCCAACATTAAGCCAACCGCTATTGGCGTAGAAGCCGTTGCACATATGTACATAGGAATAGACACCACAACCATTAATATCATCGCTAAAGGCCCTGAACCATAGCTTGCCATCCAGTTTTCGGGCACATATGTCAGCACTAGCGCCGCAAAAAATAGTCCTATCAGAAGCCATTTCATAAAGTCGATGAGTATTTTGCCAAAACCATATTCAAATATTGCTATTGTGGTGTTCCAAGCTTTATTCGTTTTAGCAGGCTTAGTTTCACAACATGAAGTCTGAACAGGTATAATTTCAGGCGCAGAAAAATCACAACAACTTTTGCTTGGTTCGGCCACAGCGGCATTTGCTAGTTTATTTGGAGTCCCAAAAGCAGCGATACTTAAACCGGTGATAATTGCTGAGAAAATAGCGGCTATGGGTCTGGCAATAGCCATGGGTAGGCCCATAAGAGCATAGGTGATGCCAATCGAATCAATACCCGTTTCGGGTGTCGATACCAAAAAACTTGCCGTGCTCGCTTTGCTAGCGCCATTGCGTCTTATACCCATAGCAACGGGTATAACAGAACATGAACATAAAGGCAAAGGAGCCCCCACAAATGCTGCGGTAAACACTGCATTTTTACCCCCTAAAGTAGATACAATCCATTGATTAGGCAATAACTGGTGAATAATCCCAGCAATAAGCATACCTAGCAGCAAATAAGGCGCGGACTCCACAAATAAGGATACAAAATTAGTCGCTAATAGCATTACTAGGCTCTCTCATTTTTAGGATGACTTAAGTCGTGACGTTTAATGTAGTTTGGATCTTTTTGTAATTGAGTAGTATCGTTTTCTAGCTTAGCAATAATAGAACAAAACTTTGCACTTTCATTGCCACCGCAACAGGTGTCTGCAAGCTCGGCTAATATCGATTTCAATCCAACTAATTGTTGTATTTGATGCGTAATATCTACTACCTTTTGATGTGCGATGCTTTTAGCTTCTTCACAGGTATGCGCATCTTTGGCATTTTTAATTACAATAAGTTTTGCTGTTTCTGCCAAACTAAAGCCGCTCTGTTTGCAGCGTTTAATAAACAGGGCTGTTGCCACATCGTCTTTCGAGTATGCCCTATAGTTGTTACCAGAGCGTTTTATTGAAGTGATCAATCCACTTTTTTCATAGTAGCGTAAAGTATGTGTCGACATGCCTGTAAGCTTTGCTAGTTGGCTTATTTTCATTGTGAATAATTCCCACTGTATGAATCGATAAGCTCAGTATACACCTTAGAGTTAACACTAAGGTCAAGCAGGTTTATGAATAAAAACCTGGGCGACTATCGCGCATTAACCAATCGAGCTTAATTTGTGCCTGTTTAGGATTGCCTAAGTCTGTTATTTCAATCATTTCACACTCATCTTTTACCATTTCCGAAATTAGACTTGGATAATGGCGGCAGTCTTCAGGCCTGCTTTCATAAATACTGCATATGTATTTATTAGGGACTTTATCGTTCACTTTCGATTCAAGCTCTAGAAATGGGCAACTCGCAAGCTTTACACCCGATTCAGGATCAACCCATATTTCATTTTTACTCACATACTTAAATATTTCTGGGTTAAATAACTCCCATAAGTCAATTTCTTCTTTTGTTGCGCTAAGCGCCCCGTTGCCATATTTGATGCAACATTTACCACATTGATTACAGTCTTTCATATTAAATTACTTAGTAATTTCATCACAACGAGTCCCCTGGAAATAAATCTTCAAACACGGGAGATCGCTTCTCCTTAGCGGCCGTCATGGCTTCGATTACATCCGGCATTTGCAACATGCCGCTTTGCCAAGTCGCCATATAATTTAAGCTATCATTTACGCTATGGTCACGAGTGTAATTGATCATCTCTTTACAGCCCGCAACGGCTAATGGAGAGTGGCCCGCAATTGTTTTGGCAATGTTCATTACCGCGACTAACATTGTTTCTTGGTCCGGATAAACGTGGTTGACCAAACCGCAAGACTTTGCTTCTTCACTCATCATATTTCGGCCTGTATAGGCTAGTTCCCGCACTAAGCCTTGGGGTATTAAGTGAGGCAGTCTTTGTAATGTGCCAACATCGGCTGTCATGCCTATTTCAGTTTCTTTAATACAGAAGAATGAGTCTTGGGTGCAATACCGGCTGTCACAAGCACTCACCATGTCAACGGCACCGCCTATTACGCCACCTTGAGTTGCTACTAGCACAGGTACTCTTATTTCTTCTAAGGCGTTAAACGCATCTTGTAACTGCAATATGTGTCGTCTCGATTTTTCAGCCCGGCGCGCTGGCTCGCCGTTGTAGCTAGCTCCCATATTCTGAAACACGGCTAAATCCATACCCGCGCTAAAATGCTTACCTGTTGAAGAAATAACAATCACCCTAGCCAGAGATAAATTATCGATTATTCTAAGCGCTTCAGGTAATTCGCGCCAAAAGGCGACATTCATACTATTTAGCTCTTTCGGCCTATTTAGCTGCAGGTGAACAACTTGATTTTCGATGTTTACAGTAAATGTAGTGTATTGATCGAATTTGGCATTGGTGGACATAAAGAAAACTCCAGATATAAACAATGTTACTTAGAAAAGTGCAAAGCTAAACACATTCAATGTTGTAAATCAAAATTTGTGATGTGGTCCTAGCCCAAAATTATCCTCGCAAAGACAAGCACAGCCTCAAAGTGGGTGACTTTATAAACCCAACAATAAGTGCTAGCGTGAGCGAACTAAATAATGCAGTAAATTTAGGTGCTGCGATAGATCGTGCCGATCGCGCGCTGTACAAAGTAAAAGCGAATGGTAGAAATAGAGTAGAGTTTGAAGCAATCTGATTAACTGAATTTGATAATTGGTCGGTGTGATAGGATTCGAACCTACGACCCCTTCACCCCCAGCGAAGTGCGCTACCAAGCTGCGCCACACACCGACCGAGCGTCGTATTATATTGATATCCTTTTAAATATCTACTGTTTTCCAATAAAAGTCTGTTGATAGTTTACTATTTATGCAAATTCTCATTTTTCACAGATAAAATGACTTAAGTTGCGTTCTTAAATCACGCTAAACAAACATCTATTTGGTACAGTAAATAACACCATCAAGCATATTCTTTTACACCCACACTAGCTTACTTGCATCTAACACTTGCTCACCATCGAAACGATAGGCTGCAAGGCGGCCGTCTTTTTGTACAATAGACCAATCTAAACATGCAATGTTGTCTTTCATTAGCTCGGGAATACCCTGCATCCAATAGTGGCCGAAAAATATTGGTTTGCTGCCATGAATGACAGGCAGCGAAGACAGCGCTATCGGTTCATCTGGTAATTGCTCAGGGTTAGGCACCGAAGTACAGGCATTTCTGTAGGTCGGATTTCTTGTTAAATCCCACCACTTTAAGCGCATTTTCACCCGTTTCCTATTGTTTGAATCAATAAAAAATGTGCCCTCAGGTAAGTTTAGCTTGGGCCCGTTTATACAATATTCTAAGGCCTTATAAAACCCCAGGTCAATTTTACTCGGGTTCTCCCAGACACTAGCGTTTATCACGCCGACTGCATTTGTGTGTACTTTGAGGCTTTCCAAGTGATCTTCATGCCATGCAGCATGAATACAGCGAATAACATCGTTTTCAAAAAATAAGGGCAATGTTTTAAACCAATTAATGGCATCAATATACCAAGAAGAGCCTTGCGATGCTTGCTCCAAGAAAGCGCGATGTTCGTTATAGTTTTTTTCCGAGTGTGGGCGAAGCGGCTTGCCATTGGGGCCTTTCAAATGCCATGCAACAGCATAAAATTCATGATTACCCATAATCACAATTGCTTTACCCTGCTCCTGCATATTTTTTAGAATATCAACGACTTTCTTTTGGCCCGGCCCGCGGTCAACCAGGTCGCCTAACGAAATCAGAATGCGCGTTGGATGCTGCCAAACGCCGTCAATATTGGCGTAGCCTAGCTTTTCTAAAAGCCTTACAAAAGGCTCATCAAAGCCGTGTATATCTCCTACTAAATCATACATAAAACGTTCCGCTTTTCGCCCTCACAAATTTATGCTTAATCATCCGATCCTATCCGACTAGCAACCGCGCCATCTTGCCCTCTATACTTCGCATCATTGCGCGAATTATAGGGCTTTTCAGCATGGTCAGACAACAATTCAAAGCTCAATGCTCCAATTTTCATTTTTGGTTTAAGCGCTAAAGGTAACTTTCCAGAGTTGAAAAATTCGAGCACAATATTGCCAGACCAACCAGGGTCAATTCTATGCGCTGTGGCATGCACCATTAGGCCTAAGCGAGCCAACGAAGAGCGTCCGTCAAGCCACCCCACCATATTGCTAGGTAAGGTAATAGACTCGTGAGTAACGGCAAGCGCTAATTCGCCCGGATGCAAAAAGAATGACTTGTCGTCGGCTATTTCAATTTCATCGCTCATTACGCTATCGAGCGCGGCTTGCACTGTTTCTTTGGGACCACTTAAATCGATGAACGGCGCTTGGTGTTCTTCAAACACTCTAAATTTGCTGCCTAGTCTTACATCGACCGTAATACCACTAATGCTGTTTTCAGATGGCGCTGGTGTAATGATTATTTCGCCGCTGGCTATGAATTTTTTTATATCTCTATCGCAAAGTCGCATGCTAGTTACTTCTCATTGTTAATGGTTAACCTAAATGAATACTCTTTGTTAAGCCTGCTGTGGACTTTGTTGAGCATTGAATGGCGCTTTTAACTGTGTTTAATCAACATAGACTCTCTATACAAACCGCAAGTGAATTATGCGATCTGTTTGGACCCCATGCAAGCATAACAAAAGTAAATTACCTTATTGATTGCTCGTCTACTTGGATCTAACAAAACACACCCAAACAACCCTAATCAAGTTTGGTGATTTCTATGCTTGATGCCATATTAGCAGCCACTGGCAACACTTGTGTTTCCTCACACAAATATCGCGTTATGTCTATTGCAGCCTGTTTATAAATAATCGAGATAGCGTGCTCGCCTTGCTCATCAATAAGTGACCGCCCGGCGTCGGCAAATTCTCGAATAATTGGATCTAAAGGCACTTTTGCTAGCATAGGCAGCGCATATTTATCGCTGAGTTTTTGTGCGCCATTTTCAGAAAATATAGCGGTTTTTTGATGACAGTAACCACATTCGAAATAACTCATATTTTCAATTAAACCCAAAACAGGAATACCGAGCTTATCGAACATTGCGATACCTTTTGCCGCATCTGAAAGTGCAATATCTTGCGGCGTAGTAACCACTACGGCAGCAGTTAATGGTAATTGCTGACACATCGTTAACTGAATGTCGCCGGTGCCAGGCGGCATATCAACAATTAAATAGTCGAGCATAGGCCACTTAGTTTCGGTCAACAATTGATTTAGGGCCTTACTTGCCATAGGACCTCGCCAAATAGATGCGTGGTCATTTTTAACCAAATACCCGATGGAGTTTGAAGCCAAGCCATGAGCCATTATAGGAAACATCGTTTTATTGTCGGGACTACTAGGGTTTTCGTTTTGTGTGCCCAACATTATTGGCACAGAAGGCCCATAAATATCGGCATCTAATATCCCAACTCTTGCGCCCTGATTTTTGAGTGCCAAAGCCACATTGACAGCGCTTGCTGATTTTCCTACACCGCCCTTTCCTGATGATATCGCTATAATGTTTTTAATGTTACGAAGCGGTGGTTTTTGAGCAGTAAAAATAGGTACGTTATAATGTTTTGAATACGAAAAATCTGGCCCAAGAGCTATTGTCAAAGCTGTTTTCACCTCATCCCACACTGCATCAAGTACGAATGGAAAATGGATATCTATGTGCTTGTCGTTAACCTTAACCTGAATTAATTCTGGTTTAGTGGTATGAAACAGCTTACCTAATACCGATACAACTAAGGCTGATATTTCGTCTGATGAGGTCGTTTTCTTGCGATTAAAAAATTTCACAAATACCACTTTTTATAAGAATCGTTAGACATAAAGTAAATTAAGCCTAATTATGCCTAATTCAAGGTGCAAATAATATGAGTTTCGGCTACCATTTGCGCTAATTCAGTAATCATTCCCAAGGAAAGTCAACTTCATGCAATCTAGTCAGCGACGCATACTGGTTACCAGTGCATTACCGTATGCAAACGGTTCTATACATTTAGGCCATTTATTAGAGCATATTCAAACCGACATATGGGTGCGTTTCCAGCGCCTGCGAGGGCATCAATGTTATAGCGTTTGTGCTGACGACGCGCATGGAACACCGGTAATGCTGAAAGCCCAAGAACTCGGTATTTCTCCTGAAACTTTGGTGGAACAAACACGCGCTGAACATCATCAAGACTTGCAAGATTTTTTGGTTGAATACGACAACTACTACATTACTCATTCACAAGAGAACAAAGAGCTGTGTGAACTAGTATACAACCGACTACATGAAAGCGGCTATATTTCAAAGCGTACTATTAGCCAATTGTTCGACCCTGAAAAAGAAATGTTTTTGCCAGACCGCTTTATTAAAGGTACTTGCCCTAAGTGTGACGCAGAAGATCAAAACGGCGATAGCTGTGATGTATGCGGTGCAACTTATAGTCCTACGGAAGTTAAAAACCCGCGCTCAGTTGTGTCGGGAGCAACGCCTGTATTAAAAGACTCAGAGCATTACTTCTTTGACCTACCTAAATTTGAAGCCATGCTGAAAGAGTGGATTCGATCTGGCGCTATTAAAAACGAGATGGCGAACAAATTAGAAGAATGGTTTGAGCAAGGTTTACAACAGTGGGATATTAGCCGGGATGCGCCCTACTTTGGTTTTGAAATACCCAATGCACCTGGCAAGTTCTTTTATGTTTGGGTTGATGCACCGGTTGGCTACATGGCCAGCTTTAAAAACTATGCTAATAAGCACGGAATCAACGACAGTGAGTTTTGGGAAACAGGCAACGACACTGAGCTCTATCATTTCATTGGTAAAGATATTGCGTATTTCCATTGTCTATTTTGGCCTGCGATGCTTGAAGGCGCCGGGTTTAGAAAGCCAACAGGAGTAAATATTCACGGATTTGTAACCGTAAATGGTGCAAAAATGTCAAAGTCTAAAGGTACGTTTATAAAAGGGCGTACTTTTTTAGACCATTTACATCCAGAATATTTGCGTTATTACTATGCCAGTAAACTGAACGATAACGTTACCGACATCGATTTAAATTTTGAAGACTTTGTGCAAAAAGTAAATTCTGACTTAGTTGGCAAAGTAGTTAATATTGCATCTCGCTGTGCAGGGTTTATTACTAAGAAATTTGATGGAAAATTGTCTCAAAACATAGAGAATCAAGCATTGTTAACCGAGTTTCAGCAGGCTCATGAAAACATTGCGCAATCGATTGAGTCACTTCAATACCACAAAGCAATACGCGACATTATGGCATTAGCCGACAAAGCCAATCAATATATAGACGCGCAAGCGCCTTGGGTGACCATTAAAGACGGCAGCAAACAAGCTTTTACTCATGATGTATGTTCAATGGGTATTCATTTGTTTAGAATCTTAATGATTTATTTAACGCCTGTATTACCTAAGCTATCCCTTGACGCGCAAGCGTTTTTAAATGATGAGTTTACTTGGGACGCTATACAAGAAGTAAAGTTAGGTCATAGTATTAATAAATTCAAAGCGATGATACAGCGCGTAGATGCCGACAAAGTGGCTGCTATGGTAGAGGCTTCTAAAGACCACTTACAGGTAACAAAAGATGTGAGTAAAGTAGAGAATATGACTAAGCCTGAAACTACGGATGAAGAACAAACCTCAAGCGATATAGAGCCCTTAGCCGACACTATTAGTTTTGAAGAGTTTGCGAAAATTGATTTTAGAATTGCGAAAATTTTACACGCCGAAGCTGTCGAAAAAGCTGATAAGCTACTGCGCTTAGAACTGGATATTGGCAATGAAACACGGCAAGTTTTTGCGGGTATTAAATCGGCGTATAAACCAGAAGACTTGATTGGTAAACATACCGTAATGGTCGCTAACCTAGCCGCTCGTAAAATGCGCTTTGGTATGTCTGAAGGTATGGTGCTAGCGGCAGGCCCCGGTGGTAAAGACATTTATATATTGGAGCCACATGAAGGTGCAAAGCCTGGAATGCGCGTGAAATAACATGAATAAAGAACGCGCAAGGAATATCGTTTACTTGCGCATTCTTCTAACACTGCCTAATGTCTCAAGATATTATTTAGATAAATTTATGTTGTTACCAATATAAATAAGCTACACCAAACACCCATCGTAAATATCTGTTTAAGTTAACATGCGTGTTTTGCGTGTTTTGCTTGTTTCGACATACCAAGCTATTTGCTAGAAACTAATACAACAATGGGTTTTGCCTTACCTTTTGTTTGCTCATAAGCAATATCTTTAATAACGAAGTTAGCTTGCCGCTGTTTGTTCTTTCTATTTGTATACTTATCTAAGTAAGTAAACGTATCTTGGGCATTGTATTTTTTTGCAAAATTACCGATATATTGCTTATTGCACTGTATCAAATTAACAACTGTGCGAAAGCTTAGTGCTGTTCCATTTTGACTTAATCTTTTTATCTGTCTTTTCATAAGTTCAGCATCATCAGTTACGGCAGCCATACAGACCTTTGTCGTATTTGAGGTATCTTTTACAAGGAACTCAAATTCGCTTGCGTAAATGTTTAATGAACAGCCAAATAAAACTAATGAGATTGATGTAGATATAAATATTTTCATTGTAAAACTCCTTTTAAAACGATTTAGATAAGGAAATCGTTATTAAAAATAGATAATGCTTATTTTGACACTCTCTCCATTATGTAAGGCCTTAAATACAACGCTCTGTTGTTTTTTACGACATCTCATAATCCAACTGACATGAGTTAACAAAACCTCCCAGCTAATTTGTAATTAAAAGCAGTGAGATATTGGATTACGTAATCGTTATTGGCTCTGGCGATACGTAAAGACCTTAACTATATTGAGCAAGACTAGTGGACTACTGCAATTGGGAGTTCTGATTCAAGGGATGGGGGAAGTACCAGCGTTCTGGGGTCTATGGTCTTGGAACAGTTAACTCTTTAGGTGTAATAAAACGGGTCAATTCGAATGAAACATCAGATACCTGTGGCCACTGAAGCTCCGTATTAGCGGTGAGTTGAACATATGCGCATGTCGGTATGTTCTTTATATCGCTATTACTTAGTTCATTGCAAAAGTCAGTCAAAGCTGGATTATGCCCAATAATCACTACCTCCGTTATCGACTCATCAAGCTCAGTGAACCAATGATGAAGACTATTACTATCAAAACAATATAATCTTTCATCTGTTTGCCATTTTAAGGGAATTTCTGGAATACTATTGCTCAGAAGTTTAATTGTAGATTGGGCTCTGTGCGCTGGGCTAGAAAATACATTTTCAAACCCACAACCCGCATCCACTATATGTGATGCCATAAGCTGGGCATTCTTAATACCTCGCTGATTGAGAGGCCTATTAACATCAGCGAGGCGCTCGTTTTCCCAGCTCGATTTAGCATGTCTAATCAAATGGATTTTTTTCATTACCGTAATACCTAATGATGTTTACATTTCAACGAACTAGCCCACATGTTTCTAAAATAAAATATTTCACAAGACAGATTTTCACACTTTTGGCAGTGAACGGTTCAAGAGCTCCGCATTAGTTGGGTATTTCTCTAGTAACTCAACCAGCTTCCTAGCGCTTTGGATTGGTTTAAGGCTAGAAAGTGCCCTGCGCAGACCTCGTACATTCTCGAGATCTTTTGGATTGAGCAGAAGCTCTTCACGGCGCGTGCTACTTTTAGCTACATCTAGCGCAGGAAAAATACGTTGATCCGAAATATCTCTTGATAAAACGATTTCCATATTGCCCGTGCCCTTAAACTCTTCAAATATCACCTGATCCATTCGGCTTCCGGTATCGGCAAGTATAGTCGCTAAAATAGTAAGCGAACCTCCATTCTCAATCTTTCTAGCGGCGCCAAACAGCTTTCGTGGAATTTCCATGGCTCTAGCGTCAAGCCCACCTGACATAGTGCGACCGCTGCTCTTTCGCTCTGCATTATGCACTCGTGTAAGCCTTGTGAGAGAATCGATGACAATCATTACATCATGACCTTCACCAGCTTGCTGACGGGCCTTATGAAGAAGATCATTGGCCACGCGTACATGATGCTCATAGCTTTCATCCGTAGATGAGGCGTGAACTTGAGCCGGCACGCTACGCTTAAAATCAGTCACTTCTTCGGGTCGCTCATCGATGAGTAAGGCATAAAGCTTTATGTCAGGATACGCTGTCCCGACGGCCTGGCAAATATGTTTTAAAATGGTGGTCTTCCCGCAGCCAGGTGGAGCAACAATTAACCCTCGCTGGCCCATTCCTATTGGCGTAATCAAATCCATCGCTCGCACGGTGAGTTCCGATGAGCCTAATTCTAGGCGAATACACTGGGAAGGATTAATGGCCACGCCATTTAGAAAACGCTTTTGTGGGTCGTCTTGAGATACATCAAGAGGTACATCCTTGACCACCTCGTTTACTTGCTTAGGATCTGTCTTTTTCTTCAGGTTCAAAGATAATATTTTTCTTGTCATGATATCGCTTTATGGCTGTAGAGTAATAAATGTTTTCGACGCACTTACTAGTCTATCACTTAGCATATCGTACACATACACATTGGCAATAATTCCTACCACTGAGCGTCAATCTTATTCGCTAACTTACTGACTAATTTATGGTGCTTCTTTTTAAATAAGTGGTGTCAACGATGACTATTAACCAAGCCAAAATATGAATAATTATGCTTTGCGGGTGATTATTTCTAGTAAATTGCCGTCGGGATCTATTATTTGCAAAAGATCGATGGCCAAGTTTTTATCATGCCAAATGCGGGTTGCATTAACCCCAGCCTTAATTAGACACTGTTTTAAAGCGGGTAAATTGGCATTCGTAAAAATGCCTACTTTGTTTACGCCTTGCCATTGGCCAGCAGTCGATTGTGGTACTTGTTCCTCTGGTATAAGTACATCCTTTTTAAAAAAAACTTCAACGATAAGGTCGTCATTATTCATTAATATACCGGTGGTTTTTCCATCAGGAAATGCAAACTCTTTAACAGTACTAAGCGTAAACAATTCCTGATACCAGTTGGCTAAGGAGCTGGTCTTTGCGGTGGTAAAAGCAATGAAACTCGCTTCAATCTTTACATCGTCAAAACATTTTACTGATGGAGTAGCCGCTTGAATAAGCAGTGGAGGAATTGCTTTACTCTGGGCTTGAGCAAAGGCTTGGGTGCTTGCAAGCGCGATACTTAGGATAACAGTGCTTAGCTTTAGAAGTCGTAAACAAGTGCATACTAATTTGTTCTTTGTTGTATTTATCATTTTAAGTTCCATTACATAAAGCAGTAGGTAAGACGACCTGTAGCGTTAAGGCTGACATTCGTTACTTAGTGCTTTTTTTTTCCTAATCACTCACTTTCTCGATGCTTTAGATGCCTTAACTATCAAGTCATAAATATCTTTTATTTCGCGATTTGGAGTTGATTCTAATCGATTTCGAATAGGACCAACAGCACTTACAATGCCATTAATATTTGTATGCTTTGATTGAAAGCCATGAACACCTGGCGATACTCTGTTCGGGGTTCCCTTCAGTAAAAATTCATATTCTTGTTTTGAAAGTTCAGTATCCTTAATATCATCTGGTGACGATACTGACGGATAAACAAACATTGATGTGGGCGGTAGCCTTGGATCGAATCCAAAACCTTCATTTGCAATAACAACTATTGCGCCACTATTTTTATGGTTCAAATCACTACTTTTAAAATTTGACTGGTCATAAATTGAAGCAAATAAAGCTTGCCCCTTATATGAAAATTGCTTCATGGCAATTTTCACTTTTTGAATTAAATCTTCGTTTCCAGCAGAAAAGTATACATGCACCAATCCGCCTGAAGTAAGCGCCTTTACTTGCGGTGTTTGACTCTCAACGTCAACACCGATTGATTTTAAAAATCCATTGAAAAAAACTACATTCTGGGAGTTGGCAACGCCATGATCTGAAAAAACCAGCATTGAATCACTTTCTTCCAGCAAACTCGAGATAGTGGCCAAATCGTCTGAAACTAATTGATAGCCCTTAACTATGAAGTTATGCATTTCTCTATAATGTGAATGGTCCTTCGCGACAAACATTTCATGCTGCAATGTATCAATGAAGGAGGTATAATTTGTAATAACGTCATATGCCTCTGTACCAATAATATGTTGAGCTAAGGCCATTGAATAATCATGTTGATATTTAGATATTGCCCAAAAACCGGCCAATGAAATTTTACCCTGTCTTGCCGCTGTTGGATCAACTACGCCCGGCCAACAGGTAAAATCACTCGCTACCTCTAAAAATTGCGGGTTAGCATTAATGGAATGAGTTGGTCCCACATACAAAACATCCTTTCCCCCAATCGTCTCTCTATAAAGTAACCTGTTTTTTATTTGAGTATCGTCCTTCCAACAAAGAAGGGTAACTTCACTATCACCCAAAACAAGGCTGATATCATTAAACTTCAACGTTGAGGAAACGACATCAAACGTACTTTCACCCTCTGATATACAAGAATTCAAATCACCTAGAGTTGATGTTGTCCCTAAATTGACACTGCAAGACTCGTTAAACCTTCGTTTGAAGACAAGGTGCAAATCACACTGCGAATTTCGATTGATTGTTGGCGCATTTAGACAGGCAATTGATTTTCCATCTGCTTTTAATCGGTTCACAATGTTATTGTGCTTTACAGGGGCAACCTCACTAAAAGCCGACGACGCTCTACCAAAACTAGACGTAGGTTTTAGAAAGTTATATCCACCCCCCCCCCGCTCTGGCGTAATGCCGGTGAATGCTGTTGCATGGCTAGGCCCCGTGTTTCCAGTACCATTAACACTCAACTCAAAAATGTGTTTGTTTTTGTCGCCTAGAAATCCTTTGGATAATTCACCTGAATTTTTGTAAGTTTGTAATAATTCCCAACTCATGCCATCAACTGACTGAACAAAAACGGTAGAAGAAAATACAGCAGGGGTAAATAAAAAAGTCGCACAAAACAAAATTAAAAACGGGTTTACGTATCTCATGTAAGTACTTTATATTAAGGGTTCAAATAAATTTATAATGCGTTACAAGCGAGGCAATAAAGGCAACATCTGTTTCTTAAGCTTGATATCTGCAGTTGCCCAACTTTAGAAACTTAGACTTATATGACTACCAAACTACTCTAACATCAAATGCTTCTCCTAGACCTGCATAACAAGATGGAAAGGAACTAGAGTCACCATAAATTCTCATGTATTTAGGCTCGCCATTATCGAATGCTGAGATGAGTAGAGTCGACAAGTCAAGCGTCGTATTTATCCCATAAGACTGTCCTTGGGCTATATCGGTATCTACAACAAGCTCTTCACTTTCATCATCAAAATTACCATTATTATTGAGGTCAATCCAAATGCGCCATCTGGTTGTTTTTGCTGTCGCTTGAGTATCTCCTAATATATTAATTAGAACATTGCTGGGGTCAGTCAAAGTTATTATGTCTTGGGTATAATCCCATTGAGTTTGCGAAAAATTAATATCTGTTCCATCAATCACAACAGTGTTTATGAGGTTTTCGGCTGCAAAGGTGTCTCTGATCGGGCAGTATTCATTTGTAAGCGAAAAAGGAAGCGTAAAGTTGTCTTGATCATTTGATTGATCAGTAACCGTTAACTTAACCTGATAATCACCCGCTTCAGCATAAGTATGTTCAGGACTAGCTTCAGTCGATGTTTGACCATCACCAAAATCCCATAACCACTGTGTAACTTGGTTAGTACTTTGACTACGGTCAATGAACTTGGTCCGTAATTTATATTGTTCGGCAGTAAAGTAGCTTAGTACGCCATCGTCAAAAAGTTTAATTTTAACTGCTTTAAACGCGGCAACCACATCGGCTTCTGGTAATTCCATAAGCGCTGCTTGTTGTTTAATACAATCAGCCGCTTGAGTAAGTGTTGTCGTTGCAACCCAGCACGTTTTGGCAGCACCTAAATAAACCTTATATACTGGTTCTATTCCCCACTGTTGAGACAATAAATAAAATGGGTAAGTGATCATTCCTATGCGACGATAAAAATTATCACCGGCAGCGTCGTAATCCAGAAAGCTCTTGATAGCACCTGATTCTGTTTGAATTTGGTCGAGCTTACGAACCCAACCTTTAGCTTCTTCTCCATGTATCCAATTATTGGTATGGCCAGTAAATTCATATTTAACCATAATCCCCGCAATGTCACTAAAGGCCTCATGAAGAGTTTGAGCATCGGTGCTTATTTCCTGTTCAAAACTATTCAAATTCGAAATCCTGTTCAACACTCCGTGACCTACTTCATGCCCAATGACATCTAAAGAAGCCATTGAGTAATACGATAGAAATCCATCACTGAAGTTGGCATATGCACCATCCCAATAAACACTAGTTTCAGATAAAGAACCATAGTGAACTCGCAAACGAATTTTATCTTCGAATGGCGGTTCGCCTAAATATTTTAGAAAAGTATCGTACACAATCGTGCCGTAGAACATTGCATCATTAAGTGTTGAATAAGTCCAGACACCAAATTCATCAGAAACGTCATCAGAATTATTGATTGGATTTTCATCACATAGAAATTGATAAGCAGGAAACGCATTGTCGTTAACTTCGTTAGGAAGACCGTTACTTGAACTCGTATCCCAATGGTCGTCTCGAGTATTGTTCATATTGATTACGCTGACCAAACCATTGTCAAAAATGCAAGTTCCATTTTGCTGATCTATGCGTTGAATTGGAATTGTTGCCCTGTCATCACCGTAATACCAATTTTCAATTTCATTCCCCCCAGGTCCAGACAGTGCCGCATTGCCAACAAAATCATGAAAGGAAATCAGCTTTCCTTGTAAAGCTTGTCCTACTTTATTGCTTGGGTACAGCAATAATTGGTGCACATCTGCTGGTATGTTGGTGCCTTCTGGAATAATAATAGTATAAATGGTATTGGTCTTAGTTTTTAACCAAGCATCGCCTAATTTACCACCTTGCTCATTAGCCCAATAAACCCATACAGACTCTGAACGGTCATTGGCATTATCAATAACGGCAGGAGCTTTTACGACGATTGTGCCGGCCAACTTTTCGGCGTTGCCGTCTAGATCACGGACATAGGCTTGGCTCATTAGATTCAATGGCACCTTAGTAATTTCATTTGAAGGAGGGGGAGGAGAAGATACGGGCTCTTGGCCTGCGCCACCACCGCAAGCAAAAAGCGATAGGCTGAATAAAATTGTAACGAAGATTTTGAAGAACGCAGAGTGCGCTGATAGAAAACTCATAGTTATCCTTACTGTAATAAAACTTCCTTGCTTACTTAATGAAAATAACGCGGCGAAAAAATCGCCGCGTTACCGTTAGTTATGTTGTTATCAACTTCATTATTTTGTCGCGTATTGATCAACAAATGCTGTGAAGCTAAGATCATTACACTTAACATTTTTGATAACAAAGTCTTTAGATAGATGCGCGTTTTTGATTTCTCTTGCTAATTTAACCTTGTTACCTTGCGCTGCTGCTACGCATAATTTTGATGTAACATAGTTATCTGTAGGCACTAATACTGGCGCTGCGTTGACAATACCCAATACACTGAATGTTAGAACGCTGATTACCGTAATTTTAGTTAATAATTTCATTTTCTTATTCCTTGATGTTAAGTAGTTAGCATGTTTAACTTATTTTAAACCGGCTTAATAAACATTTAGCAATGAGAATGCCAATATTATTTTTTAGCTATATTTCAACAGCTTAATAAAATTAGTTGAATTATACTTAAGGTATTAGAATAATTCCCTAGCATTAAAGGTATCATATTGACTAAAATGTAGTTTTTTTAACCACATTGTTAAACCATTTTATTTCCTAGTGAAAGATTAACCACATTCAATGAAGTTCTCTATATTTTAATTGGATATGGTAAGTTTAGGTAAGATAAGCAGCTTAAGAGCAAAACGTAATATCACTGGTCTGTTTAATAAAGCTTATTATTAAACATTGAGAAACAATTATAGGAAGCTATTGGAATGACTTTGACTGCTAAGATGCAATGAATCCTTCCTTGCGAGCCGCCTTGTGGATGCTAGGTGCGATATTCAGCTTCACTACCATGGCAATTGCAGGACGTGAGCTAAGTGCAAATTTTGATACCTTCGAGATCATGTTGTATCGTTCGGCTATAGCCTTGGTGATCGTACTGGCAATAATCTATGCTACGGGGACGTATCGCCATATTGGAGTTGGTGCGTGGCGCACTCACCTCATTCGTAATGTATTTCATTTCACCGGCCAGAACCTGTGGTTTTATGCATTGACAGTGATCCCCCTAGCGCAGGTTTTTGCACTTGAATTCACCTCGCCGCTATGGGTTATTCTACTGTCGCCGTTTCTATTGGGGGAACGCCTAACATTGATACGCGTTATCGCCGCATTAATGGGATTCATTGGTATTCTGATTGTGGCACGCCCCGATATAAGAGGCCTTAACATGGGTGTTTTAGCTGCAGCGTCTTGTGCCATTTTCTTTGGGCTAACATATGTATTCACCAAGCGTCTTACTCAAACCGAGAGCATTGCGGCAATCATGCTCTATCTTTCTGCTCTGCAACTAATTTTTGGTTTGATTTCGGCGGGATACGATGGAGATATCGCCCTGCCCAATGCAGCTGAAATGCCCCTGCTAGGACTAGTTGCCTGTTGCGGGTTGTTGGCACATTTTTGTATTACCAAGGCACTGACCATAGCACCCGCTACAGTCGTGGCGCCGCTTGATTTTGTCCGCCTGCCGCTCGTCGCGGTTGCTGCAATGATTATTTATAACGAGGCCATCGATATTTGGGTTTTCACTGGTGCCATCATCATTTTTGCGGGCAACTACCTCAATCTTTGGTTTGAAACGCGCAAGATCCCTGAGCATTCTGCCCTAAAACGAACTAAGTAGCATATGATAAGTTTAGGCAAATTTGAGTACATGTAATTAGTCGCCATCTTTAATGTTCGGTCATATTTAAACAGTGGCTAAAACTATCTCAAAATTTGATTTACCATCGTTTATTTCAACAGTAATACTCGCTCGTTCTTCTACTGACGCTTCCAAATACAAGATATCTGTTTCATTTAACGCTTCATTGGCAAAATACATCTGCGTAGTTAGTTCACGCATACCCTTTTTAGCAACGCGAAAATGTATGTGGGGAGGTCGATCCCAATCGTCTTGCACATTATATTTAGCGGGTTTAATGGTCTTAACGCTGTAAGAACCGTCAGGGCCTGATTTGATTTTTGCCCAATATTGAAAATTATTACCTAAGGGGGATGATTCTGGGGCATCTTCATGCAGGTAACGCCCATTTCTATCGGCCTGCCATATATCTATGATGGAATTTGCTACCGGTTTGCCTGATGTATCCACTATTCGACCAGACACTAACAATGGTTCTCCAGCGGCATTACCCGCCCCACCCGAAACGTTCGTCATATCGGCGTCTTTGTCAATCTGACTATGAGTAGGAAAGAAAGGTCCCTCAACCTGTTTAGCAGTGGGTGTTAATCTAGATTCATTAGCCGAACTAGGTAAAGCACTGCTAACCGCAGCAGCCGCTCCTAAGTACATGAAATTTCTTCGAGACGATTGAGACTTATTCATTTGAGCTCAATTATGTAAAGCGGATCGGCTGTAACACAATAAAGTAACCATCGGTTTTGGTCAAATAATAGACAGTGTGAATAAATGTTGGGCTAAGCCCCAATTTCAGTTATGGCTACTTCATATTCCTTTCAATATTCTGTAAATTAACATCACCAGAACCATCAGTGATTGTTACATCACCTCTTAAATCTATGCCTACGAGATCTCTCGAGCAGTCTTCAATACTTATTAAGCCTGCGACGTTGTTCAATACAATACTCAATTCTTCACCAAACACTTTAGCAACAACGGTAATATCTGACTGACCTTCCTTACCCCTTATCCTTAAATCACCAGCATCGACATCGATGCTTAGCGCAACAATTCCATCATAGGCTAAAGCCAACTGCACTTATTTATTTAACTTTGCTCCGCGCCAACCATCGGCGAGAATTCCTTCACTTATAAATGCAGTAGATACTATTAAACATACAATAATCGATTTCTTCACGGCTAGATCCTTTCTAGTTTGAGTTGCGGGCGCGCAACTCTTCTTTAGTTTATGTCACCAAAAACATTCAGAAGGTTTAGATGACTAATTATTTAATTTGCTCGGCATTAAAAATATGTAAATTTGGTGGATCGGAAACTAAAGCTTTTACCGTAACAACAAACGCTTGAGAACTAGGTAAACCAAAATGGGCATCAATGGCCGCTTTGTTTTCCCACTGTTCATAAAAAAATAAACGTAGGGAGTCTTCAGGGTCCTGATACACGCCATGACTTACATAGCCTGGTTCGGTGCGCGAATGTGCAACATGTTTTTGGCAGGTTTGCATAGCCTTCTGCATGCTGCCGTCTTTTATCAACAAATCGCCAGTAATTATAATCATTGTCTACATCCTTTTTTATAATCCTCGATCCAAGTTAATAGAGTAAACCATAGTGTATTGCACATGACGCATAAAATTTATTCGCCAACAGTACAAAGCAACAATATAAAAGACAAGGCCTGAGAATCCGCAGTCAAAGAAGAAACATCCTCACATTAAATATTTATAATTACCTAGTGATAATGCATCTTTTCAATAAGTTATTAGGCTTTTGTGTTGTTTTGGCGGCAATAGCTATTGCATATTTAAGTAGAAGTCAGTACGTTAAAACTTAGTTCGTGGGTGGTTATCACCTTGGACATACTAAGTACGTTTGAACAATTAAGAGATAAAATAGGAAGCCGTTGTTATGTCAGAAGAACTGCAAGAACAAACCCTGCCGTCTGGACAACAAGATGCTGAATTTCCCATTAGACAGACATTAGTTGGAAAGATGAAAGGGTGGCGTTCAGGTTTAGGAGAGCGCTGGGCACAACTGCATACTAATCAAATTATCTATTTAGTCGCATTTATCTTATTTTTTGTTGTTGAGGGCGACTTACAAGAACCAACCACTGCAATATGGGTTGTTGGCGTTCTTGCCTTTTTTGGCATGGCTCGAGAACTCTGGGCTATATTTATAAAAGTGTGGGAGTCAACATTCGGCAGACTGATTTTATTAGTTTTATATGCCGCTATTGCTAATTTCACAATCGCCGTCGCATCGCAAAAAGTCAACATTGTTATAACTGCTGACCCCACTCAACTCTATCATACTCTAGGAGTAACGACTCTCTTAGTACTGCCCTTATGGCTAATGGTAGTGAGTGTAGTAGCCATGATAGTTATTTTTGGCTTAATGCAAATACTACGTTTAATTCGAGGGCTATTCGTATTAGCCCGGATTATACCCAGAAACACAAAGCCTAAAGAAGCTTTTCCAAAGACCTTTATTGTTGTGCGCTTAATACTATTAGTGCCTGTTTCTATGACGGTGCTTAATTCACTTGCTTGGTATGGTGAACAACTCAATCTTCCGCGTATTCCGGGTTACAGCGTTTCTGACAACTCAGGAGGTATCGTTGAGGAACAAGTCACTAAAGTGGGTTTAAATATAATAGAAATTGAACTTCAAAAAGATATCTTAAGTGACCAAGAACGCAAGGATTTACTAATAGCTAAACAAAAGCTACTGGAAAAGTCTGATAATATTATAGAGCAAAACCTAGCACAAAGAGGGCCGGTAGAGAATGAAGACGCCCTTAGTACAGAACAAGACAAGGCTGAATTAGAACAGGAAAATGAAGAATCTACCGAAATCTATTTTCTCGACAAGTTAATTGCATCATTTGTGTATAACTATGAAGCATTTGAATATTCACATTGTCAAAAAGAACCCAACGAGCGTGTTGTTTACATTAGTGAAAATGATATTTTAGTTGTTAAACAAGACGAGAATGCGCCAACAGGGTTCGCTTTTAGTACGCGTTCTTGCATTGTAGCTAATTAGTAAAAATCGAACAGTTTACGCGACGAGCTTTTTAACGTCCCAAATATAATAAGTGGAATCGATAAATATTCGCTACATAGCGGCATTTAACTTAATTTATTGAAGGTCTTTACTAAACGCAGTTTGAGTGCTTCTCGCTGAAGCGGTCGACGTGCTAAATTTTCGATTTACTTGCCAAACAGGTTTAGCTGGCGTTAGCGGTATTTCACGCTTTCTTGCTTCAATAATGTACATAGACGAAAACCAAGGTAGGTAGCGCTTACAAAACTTTTGAATAGTACTTTGACTGGTAAATTGTTTGTGCATGAAAAGTGAGGAATACACAAGATTTTCTTGTTTGACGATTTCAAAGTTAAGTAACTGCAACCAGTCTTTAATACGAGAAGCCGTAAAAAAACGTCCCTGATGTAAAATGTTTTTACGGTTAATGGGTAAGTATTTCATCACGCCAGCAATACTAAATGGGTTAAAACCCGCAATCACGACTCTACCGTCGGCGGTAATAGCTCTGTCAATTTCACGAATAATTTGATGCGGATCTTGAGCAAAATCTAACTCTCCTAGTATAACAAATGCATCTACGCTATTGTTTTGAAAAGGTAAACTTGATGATTTAGCGCACAAATGATTATGTTGATTTGCATGAGGTGCACAGCTAAATTGATTTTTGATGGGACAAGTGGGAAGATTAATTTGACTACTTAGGCTGCCTATTTTGACCAAATAATACCCAAAAATACGCTCTACAATCGGTTCAAGTGCTTTTTCTAACTCGTCGCGCGCCAGTTCTCCTTGGCTTAATTCTTGCCACTGTTTTGGATAGTCTGGCTTTGTATCTGTGCGGGCCGAACGCATTGTCATTATTTATCTCCTATCGCCGGTCAAAACTTAAGGTACGCTTACACAAAAGCAACGGGGGTAAACGTTCAAGTACAATTGTGATACTATCACATAACTATTTTTAGCGAATAAAAACTATACTATGACCTATAAAATTTCGTCGATAAAAGCATTTAGCGATAATTATATTTGGGCCTTACATAACCACACACATGCGCTGGTAGTAGATCCTGGCGATGCTGAGCCTGTTTTTGCATTTTTAGAAGCTAATAATTTAGCACTAGAATGTATTTTAATTACGCATCATCATTTTGATCATACTGGCGGAATTGCGGCGCTAACAAATGCATTTCCTAATGCCAAAGTATATGGACCAAACAATCCAACGATAAAAGGTATTAACAATGTGCTTGAAGAGGCCGATACAGTAGATATTGAAAGATTCGATGTTTTTTTTAATATATTGCAAACGCCTGGGCACACACTCGATCATATAGTGTATGTGCATAGAGATTTTATGTTTTGTGGTGATACTTTATTTTCTGGCGGATGCGGAAGAATGTTTGAAGGCACCCCAGAGGTATTTCACTCATCATTACAAAAGCTAGCGGCACTGCCGGCGAATACCAAAGTATATTGTACTCATGAATACACCCAAGCCAATATGGCGTTTGCCTTAAGTGTTGACGATAAAAATAGTGATTTAACCGAATATGCAAAATGGGTAGATCGCACTCGAGAGCGAGACGAAATTACCTTGCCAAGTACTATTGGAAAAGAGTGTGAAATTAATCCATTTTTACGTTGTCACAGTTTACTCATTAAAGAATCTATTTTTCAAAATAATACATCAATAAATACAGTGAAAAGCGACATAGAAACGTTCGCTAAACTTAGAGAGTTAAAGGACAATTTTTAATCATCAACTAATTGCCTTAACTATATTTACTGCTCAAAATTATAATTAGAAAGGATGTTATGAAGTTTTTATTACCTGTTGGCTTATTAGTCACCCTTACCGCTTGTCAAATTGCGCAACCTGTTACTAAAATATCTGAAGTAGAACCGGCGATAACAATTGCCGAAGAATCACTTCTCAGCGTGGACAACCTAAAACCTTGTCCTACCGCTATCGATTCTGAAAGCCAAGAACATACTGACGAATGCGAAACCGCTCAAGATGGGGTAATAAAAGTTATACATCCCACAGAAGAAGTAGACATTGCACTGGAGCAACCGGATCCTGTCGATCCAAACTCACTCAATAACCTTTGGGAAAAAATTCAATATCAATTGAATATGCCAATTCCAGAAAACCAAGCACGATTAGACGCTCAAAAGAAATGGTATTTGCGCCACCCTGCTTATATGCAGCGAGTTTCAAAACGTGCTCGTCCTTTTTTATACTATATTACACAACGCCTCGAACAAGAAAACATGCCTATGGAACTAGTTTTGTTACCTATTGTTGAAAGCGCCTTTGACCCTTTTGCATATTCTCACGGTAGAGCCTCTGGCATGTGGCAATTCATTCCCAGCACAGGCAAACGTTTTGGTATGAAGCAATCATGGTGGTACGACGGACGCCGCGACGTCATAGCTTCGACTGAAGGTGCAATAAAATACTTACGCTACTTAAACAAGATGTTTGACGGAGATTGGCTGCATGCATTAGCTGCTTATAACAGCGGTGAAGGCAGAGTAATGAGAGCTATCAAGAAAAATAAACGCGCTGGCAAGCCTACCGACTTTTGGTCGCTCGATTTACCTAGAGAGACTCGTGCTTATGTACCAAAACTACTTGCACTTGCTGATATTCTTAAGCACCAAGATGAATATAATTTCCGTTGGCCCACTATCGTTAATGCGCAGGTTGTAGAAGTGGTTGATGTTGGCTCACAAATAGATTTAGCCGTTGCGGCTAGCATGGCCGATTTAACAATTACTGAACTGCAGGCCTTAAATCCAGGGTACAACAGATGGGCAACCGATCCAGATGGTCCACATCGCATACTATTGCCTATTGATAAAGCAGAAGGCTTTGCGACTAAACTTGCGCAAACAATTAGTAAAGATAGGTTAAATTGGGTGCGTCATAAAGTTAAAAGTGGTGAAAGTCTTGGCCTTATTGCCAATAAATATGCAACTAGCGTAAAAGTAATAAAGCAGGTCAACAACTTAAAAAACAATACTATTGTAATAAACGACCACATTTTGATACCTGTTTCACTAAAAGATTTAGACGCGTATAGTTTGTCCGTGGACCAGCGATTAGAAAAAACGCAGTCTATTCAACGCGCTAACCACAAAATAGAACACAAAGTAGCAAGTGGTGATACCTTATGGGATATCGCTATGGCGCACAAGGTAGGCGTAAGATCATTAGCTAAATGGAATAAAATGGCCCCTACGGATCCGCTCAAAGTAGGCGCAAACTTAGTTATTTGGACAGACCAAGTTCCGGTACCAGACGCTAACTCTCCCGTTATGCGAAATTTGGTATACACCGTTCGATCGGGCGATTCTTTAGCGCGCATTGCGAATCGTTTCAAGGTGAAAATTGCCGACTTAACCGCGTGGAATAATTTGAAAGGTAAAAAGTATTTGCAGCCAGGACAAAAACTTAAGATTAGAGTAGATGTAAAGCAGACTTAATAAACAGAGCTGTTCAGCGAATAAAAAAGGGGTCATTGACCCCTTTTGTTTATCTCAAATTTATGACTAAGCTTTACGCCAGCTTGTTCCGGTTTTACTCTCTTCTAACACGACACCTAAGTCAACAAGTTCATCGCGCACTTCATCCGCAACGGCCCAATTTTTGTCTGTTCTTGCTTGTACTCTTCTAGCGATAAGCGCTTCAACTTGAGACGTGAAGTCTTGGCTTATATCGCCTTGTAAAAACTGCAGAGGATCATTGTCTAGTATTCCCAACACCTTGCCTAGTTGACGTAAAACACCTGCAGTATCCTTTGCAGTTTGGCTCGCACTATCTTGCTTGTTTAAGTCTTTTACAATGTCAAACAGCACTGACACAGCAACAGGCATATTAAAATCGTCGTTCATAGCCGTTTCAAATTTAGCTAAATAACCCCCGTAAGACGGGTCAACGCTTAGATTAGGCTCAACATCTCTAAGCGATGTGTATAAACGCTCTAAACTAGCTCTGGCTTGATCAATATTATCTTGTGAATAGCTAAGCTGGCTTCGATAGTGCGCCGACATTAAGAAAAAACGAAGTGTTTCTGGATCATGTTTTTCAAGCACGCTTCTTAAGGTAAAAAAGTTATCCAAAGACTTTGACATTTTTTCATTGTTAATTTGCACCATGCCGGCGTGCATCCAAGTATTTACGTAGGGTGTATCATAAGCACAGCAAGATTGTGCGACTTCATTCTCATGATGTGGAAAAATCAAATCAGACCCGCCACCATGAATATCAAAGTGTTCACCTAAATGTTTGTGGTTCATTGCTGTGCATTCAATATGCCAGCCAGGACGACCTTCACCCCAAGGTGATGACCACGATATTTCACCCTCTTTAACACCTTTCCATAGTATAAAATCTAAAGGGTCATGCTTATCGCTGGTAGTTTGCACTCGAATACCCGACACCAACTGCGTCAAGTCTTGCTTACTTAGCTTACCGTACTCTTTATACGAACTTACTTTGAACAAAACATCGCCTGTAGATGACTGATAGGCGAAGCCTTTGTCTATCAAACGTGCAATAACCTTGATTATTTCAGGCATATGCGTAGTAACGCGCGGCTCAACATCTGGCTTCAAAAGGTTTAAAGCAGCAAAATCGCTGTGCATATAAGCAATAGTCCGCTCGGTTAATTCACCTGGCGTTTCATTATTTTGCTGAGCCCTTTGAATGATTTTGTCGTCTACGTCGGTTATATTACGTACATACTTAACATCGTAGCCTAGGTGTCTTAAATACCTAACCACAATATCGAAACTTAGATAAGTGCGAGCGTGACCCATATGACACAAGTCATAGACGGTTATTCCACAAACATACAATCCAACTTTGTTTTCAACAAGAGGTGTAAAAGGTTGTTTTTCTTTCGATAAGGTATTGTAAATCTGCAACATAAATTATAAGGCTTAATTAAGAAGTAACTAGTAGAAAGATGCCAAGAATTCTAGCATTTTGCTAGGCATATAGGCTACTATTTGTCTTCTATAGTTAATCAACTCACAAAATAAGAAAGGAAAACTAGATGGTTTTGTTAAAAACAAACTTTGGTGACATAAAAATCAAATTATTTGAAAAAGAAGCACCAAACACTGTTGCCAATTTTATCGCCCACGTAGAAGAAGGCTATTATGACGGTACTATTTTTCATAGAGTCATAAGCACCTTCATGATCCAGGGCGGCGGCTTCGAGCCGGGTCTTGATCAAAAAGATACTAAATCGCCCATTGAAAACGAAGCCGACAACGGTCTAAGTAATAAAGAAGGGACGTTGGCAATGGCCCGCACAAACGACCCGCATTCGGCGACTAGTCAGTTTTTTATTAACGTAAAAGACAATGATTTCCTCGATTTTAGCGCAGCTAACTCGCAAGGCTACGGCTATTGCGTATTTGCAGAAGTAGTTGAAGGCATGGATGTTGTTGAAAAAATTAAGGGCGTAGAAACAGGTAATTCAGGCATGCACGGCGATGTTCCTGTTGAAGATGTCATTATTGAATCAGCCACTATGCATGCCGAATAAGCGCTGGCTGAATAAGTAAATAAGCCTATATGTCGAAAACGTCGAAAACGCTATTTATTTCTGATTTACATTTAAGCGCTGAGCGAAGCGATATCGCACAGTGCTTTTTTGACTTTATGGAAAAAGAAACACTTGGTGCCGACGCATTATATATTTTAGGCGATTTATTCGAAGTATGGATTGGCGACGACGATAAAACACAATTTAGTCAGCAGGTCGCCAATGCTATCGCAAAAGTGAGTAAGACCACCCCAGTCTTTTTTATTCACGGCAATAGGGATTTTGCGATAAGAGATGCATTCGCAAGTCAGTGCAATATGCAATTGTTACCTGAACAGTTTGTGATTGACCTATATGGACGTAAAACCCTTATCTCGCATGGCGATGAGTTATGTACGCGAGATATTGAATATATGAAGTTTCGAAAAAAAGCGCGAGGTTGGTGGTGGCCAAAACTCATGCTCGCACTGCCGCTTAGTTTGCGAAAAAAATTAGCCTCTAAAGGCAGGCAAGTCAGTAAAGACAATCAAATGAAGCTAAGCGAAGAGATTATGGATGTTACTCAATCTGAAGTAGAAGAAGCAATGCAATCATTCAACGTTGATTTGTTCATTCATGGCCATACCCACCGACCTAATGTTCATGACTTTATGATAAACCAAGGTCTCGTTCAACGAATTGTTCTTGGCGACTGGTACTCACAAGGCAGTATTTTAATCGCTACTGCTGAAAGCCTTTCTTTAGAAACGCGTCAATTCTAAAACGTCATAAAATAGCAAATGGCGAAAGTATACTATGCGGTTTTTACCGGCATTAACTCATCGTTGATAACTTTCACGATAGGCGCACCGCTATGAAATTTAAAGTCTATATCGTGGTTTATAATAAGCTCCGCTTCTTTTTCACCAAAAAACGCAATTCGTGATGTAATATCTTTTCCGGCAATGTCGTTGGCAAGGGTCAAATAATCTTGATAGTGCCGAGCCTCTGACCTTAGCAAGCTATTGTAAAACTCACCTAGTTTGGTATCTAAATGCGGCGCTATTTTAGCAAATCGTTCACATGACCGAGCCTCAATATATGCCCCACAAATTAACTTGTCGATTAATGCGTCGGGTTCATGGGTTTTACAATGGGTCAGTAACCCTTTTGCATAGCGACTAGAGCTAATGTTTTTATACTCAATGCCATATATATCCATCATTTCAAGAACCTGATAAAAATGATGTAACTCTTCCTTTATTAGTAACACCATCTTATCAATCAGATCTTGACTGTAAGGCGAGTTTGTTTTTGCCATTAGCGATTTATTCAGTTTGCACTTAGGTAAATCTTGCCAATTTCCTTCCTGGCGATAGGTGAATTTTTCATAGGGTGCTAACCACTCAAGCAAAGCTTTAGCGCTTGTTGCATCTACCGCGTATCGGCGAATTAAAAACATGGCGCTTTGAGCTGCTTTTAGCTCACAGACTAAATGGTCAGTTAACAAAACAGATAAGTTTTCGGGCTTAATGGCCTCATCAATCCAACTTTGTGGGGTTTCACATTGCAGAAATTGATTGATAGGCTGAAGTAATGTAGCTACATTCAAATTTTTGTTCACTTAAAAAAGGCTATAAAATAATTTTCACATTATTTTATATGATCCTACGATGATTGTAGACCATTATCTACCAATCAACTTCGGCGACCTTTCTTGATAAAGAGAATACGCACATCTACTTTGTAGCCCTACAAAATACTCAATACAGGGCGACTGGATTAATCATTGCCTGTACTGTCCCGATAATACGTGGTTGTCCCAGCACAAACATAAATTCATTGACCCCTTCCCTCAGTAATGGACCTACGTTCATTGTTTCTAGAATATAGATACCATTCTTTTTTAGAAGTATAACGTGGCCATAAAACAACTTATCTCCCTTCGGAGCAGGAATGGGCTCTAAGCCCCAGGTATCTGCGCCCACTGCCATTGGATTAAGCGAGGCAATGTATAATGCTCCTGCATTGTTCAAGCCAGGCGCCATGCTGCCCCATGTGGCAGGCTCACTCTCTAGTTTGCCCTCGGTCCAGCCGGTATGAAATAAGATGATATCGCCTTCACCCATTGTCACACCTTGCGCTTTTGCAGCCGCTTTGATTTCATCTGGCCCGAAGTGCTGGCCCGCTTCCATTACCTCAACGCCTGCATGAGCAGCCATATCGAGAATTACGGCTCGGCCTACCAAAGGCGGTACCGCGTGCGTGCCCAACTTTGTTAGACCGGTGATTGCGCTAATCTCTTTTTCATCTAAACAATTATAATATTTGCCGTTTTCTCCTAAATGTCCCAAGCCATCAAGCTGCGATCCAATACCCACCCATGTTTGCAAGAGGTCATCGTTATAATTAGCATCATAACCGAAGCTAGAAAGTTTTTGGCCGCCTTGCTGGTTGGGCTGCACTACTTGTAAGTTGAGTGAGCGAGGAGGAAAAGCTGGGGTATTAGGTCCAATAGCAATACCAAGGGGCGCAGACTTCCCCTGCTTAATAAGCTTTGCTGCTTGCAATGTGCGCTGCGGCGTAACCAGGTTAGCAGAACCAAGGGTGTCTTGTGCACCCCACTGTGAAGATACGATGCATTGTGCAAAAACACTGCTTGTGGCCAATGACAGACTAAAGCAAAAGGCTGATAGATATTTGAATGTCATGTTGTTTCTCCGTTATTAGCTACGCACATCTCAACAGACGCTTCACTTTATCTTAATATACACTAATGAGTGTATAGGAGAATAAACACTATTTATGATCAATACAACAGACCTCGATTGAGAAAACTCAGACTTGCTCCTTCTATTTACGGCAAGTCTAGACATTTTTATGGTGAGATTGAAAAGTCCTTTTCATTTACAATTTTTAATTAAGTCCACCTCAATTACAACTTTGCAGTGGACAGATCAGGGTGCTTAGAAGCGAACTTTTCCTTAGTTGCATACCAATACTTTTAGTATGCGCCATCAGCGTAAGTTAGTTCATAACTATGGCTATATATCTCCAGAATGTTACCAAACGGGTCTTCCATATAAATCATTCTGTAAGGCTTTTCCCCAGGGTAATAATATCTTGGAGCCTTCATGCGTTTTTTGCCACCCGCCGCTACAATTTTGTCAGCTAATTCTTCAACATTAGGATCTTGAACACAAAAATGAAATACGCCTGTTTTCCAGTATTCAAAATTGTCTTCTGGATCTTCGTGATTTCTGAATTCGAAAATTTCTACACCAACTCTATCTCCAGTTGATAAATGTGCTATGCGAAAGTTTTTCCAACCAGCACCAAAAACGTCTGTGCACATTTCACCAATAGCTGAATCGTTTTCAGAAATGTCGGTGGGTTTCATAATAAGGTACCAGCCAAGCACCTCTGTATAGAATTTAACAGCTGCGTCTAAATCAGGCACAGAAATACCAATATGTGAAAATGTTCTAGGGTAAGTATTACTCATAGTTGCTTCCTCTTGTTGATTGATGGTGTAAGTATAGGACATATGATAAAGTACATAAAATTATGGTTTATAATAGATATAAGTACATTTTGTAATGATTAATCAAGCGTGGTTAAAAACGTTTTGTACCCTAGCAGAAGTTGGCCATTTTACGCGAACAGCTGAAAAGCTATTCATGACCCAATCAGGGGTAAGTCAGCATATAAAAAAGTTGGAAGCTCAGCTTGATAGCCAGTTGTTGATACGAAAGGGAAAATCATTTTCATTGACTAGCAAAGGTCACCAATTGCACCAAAAAGGCCAAGTGATTTTGCGCTCTACTGAAGAGCTAGGTGCACTTATTAAGCAAGACAACCCATATGTTGGAAGCGTCAAAATTGCCTCGCCAGGGAGTATTGGTTTATCCCTCTACCCGCATTTGCTCGAACTACAGCAAAAACATCCAGCACTCGCGATTGATTTTATGTTTGCACCAAACAAAACAATTGAACTCAATTTAGAAAATGGAGAGATAGATCTAGGAATAATAACGCAGTCGAGTAATAAATCGGGCATACGCGCAGAAAAAATAGCTGAAGAGCCATTAGTGCTAGTGACGTCTAGTAAGATTGAGTCGATTGATTGGCAGAGTTTACTGCAAATAGGGTTTATTTCGCATCCTGATGCATCTCATCATGGCAGGCAGCTACTTAGCGGAAACTTTCATGAATTTGAGCACATTGAACAATTTCACCATAAAGGCTTTTCTAACCAAATCAGTTTAATTTTAGAGCCTGTTAGTAAAGGCCTAGGATTTACGGTTCTGCCGCTATATGCAGCCATCGCTTATCAGCCACAAATTTCAATTAGGATACACAGGCTGAAAAAACCAGTAAGTGAAAACCTCTATTTATGTGAAAGCCAACACTCAGTTTTGTCAAACAGACTTACACTAATAAAATCAGTGATAAGCGATTACTTGCGCTAAAACAACTAGTGAATTATCCAAGCCGTTCCCTAAAATATTACCCAGGAAGTTTCACATAACGCGTAACCAGCCTCTTGCCATCCTCAATCATCGCCATAGTGTTACGTCTAAGTTTCAGTAGTAACAAATAACCAAGCGGTACTAAAAATAAACTGGTAACAGTACTAAATAATAAGCCACCTATTATCGCAATCGCCATGGGTGAATATGGAGGCCCATCGCCACCAATACTTACATCGCCCACAGCTAAAGGAACAAGCCCAAGAACGGTGGTTAAAACGGTCATCAGGATAGGTCTAACGCGTGTTAAACAACCCTCAATAATAGCGTTATGCACACTCATACCGGCATTGGCGAGTTGATTAATTCGATCGACCAAGACAATACCGTTGTTCACCACAATGCCCATGAGTATCAGCATACCAATCATGCCCATTACGGTCATCGCATTGCCGGTTATTAAAAATGCCCAAAATACACCCGTGAAGGAAAAAATCAGCGATGTTAATACGGCTGTTGGTAATATTAATGATTCAAACAGGGCTGCCATTACAATGTAAATCATAATAATAGCCAATATCATGTTGGTGATCATAATGGTTTCATCTTCGTCTTGACGCTGAAAACTGCCGTCTAATGACCATGTATAGCCTGAAGGTAATTCTATATTTTGCATAATCAATTCGATGCTTTCTTGCGCTTCGCTTATTGTATAGTCTTCTTCTAAATTTGCCCCTAAACCAAGAGACGTTTGCCTAGCGAGCCTCTGTATTTGTGACATACGCGGATTAACACTCATGTTTGCCACCATATCGAGCGTGATGTTTTGATTAGCGCTGCGCGATATTGTCAAATTTTTCAGTTTATCTACGCTTTCTTGAAGTGATTCGTCGTACAGTAAACGAATATTAATTTCACCGTCGGTACCGTTTCTAAATGTACGTAAGTTAGTACCTCGAAGCGCGGTGCTCACGACGGTTGCCACATCGCTTGCGCTTAGTCCAAATCGGAAGGCTTTTTCTCTATCTACGGTAACTTGAAGTTCATAGTTTTGGGCGTCGATATCGGCTTTTACGTCGGTTAAACCCTCAATACTTGCTAGCACCGGCACAATTTGATCGGCTATTTCCATTAAAGTTTCTGACGATTGTCCGTACAAATTGATTTTTACTCCGCCGCCTGAACCCTCGTCCCATTCAAAAGAAGGTTTTGCACGCACAAATGCTGGAAAGCTTTCTTTAATTTCGTTTTTGAGTTCGCTTACCGAAACAGGTAAGTCTTCTTCAAGTGTAAGTCCTGATACAGCATAGCCCGCAGTAAAATAAGTATATACTTGTTTAATATGGAATTTTGATTGATTTGCATACAAATAATCTTCCATTTTATTGACTGCTTTTTCTACTTCATCAAGGCTGTAGTTACTTTGTATATGGTAGTTCAACCAAATTCTGTCTTGATTATTATTATTGTCATCATCGCTTTTTATGAAGCTAAATGGTATTGCTGTACTGACCAAAATAGCAATGGCGATTAGAGATGTTTTACCCTGATTGCCTAAGGTCCAGCGCAATATTTTTTCGTAAGAATTTTTTAGTTTTGAAGGTTTGTCTTGCAAAGAATCGGCTTCTTTAGCCTTAGGTTTTATTTTAAGTTTTGTCGTAAGCAGTGGAATTAAGGTTTGTGCCAGTAACAATGACGCAAATAGCGAAATACAAATAGACACCGCCACATGCTCTAGAAACACAGTAAGCTCTGCTTTAACGCCCACAATGTTGGGTAAAAACACAATAGCGGTAGTGGCTGTGCCAGCAATTACCGCCAAGCTAACTAACGATACGCCTTTTTTCGTTGCGGCAATCACGTCATTTGTCTTCTCGCGTTCTTGGAAAATACTCTCAGTCACCACCACTGCGTTGTCTACCAGCATGCCTACCGCTAACATTAATCCCATTAATGACAATATATTGAGGGTATAACCCAAAAAATACATGCAAGCGAGTGTAATACAAATAGCAAAGGGCACAGACAAAACAACTACTAAGGTAGTGGCTAGATTACGTAAAAACATATACAGCACAATAATAGACAGCCCTCCCCCAATCATGCCCGAATTAAGTAAGTCTTGTAATGAAGAGGTCACGCTATTAGCTTCATCTTGCATTATAAATAAGTTAATGCCGTTAAAAGCAGTGCTGTTTTTAGCGGTTTCTATCTCAGCCATAACCGCGTCAGATACGTCTACTAAATTAGCGCCTGACTCTCTGAATATATTGAGGCCAATTGCGTGGGTTTTATCTAAATGACGGCCTTCTATCGCTTTTGGCGTTTCAAACTCAACGCTAGCAATATCGCTTAATCGCACGTTGCGAGCTACGATCAAATTACTAATGTCTTCTTTGCTACGATACTCACCTACTGGATTAACAGTGATTTTTTGATTGATGTCGAAAAAATTCCCTGCTGTCATAGAGAAATTTGCATTTTGCAGCATTTGATACACGTCAGCGGTATTAATTCTAAGTGCCGCTATACGATCAGGGTCGAGCCGAATAGATATTTGCTTTTTATTCACCCCATACAATTCGACTCGCGATACGCCGTTAACTCTTTCTATTGGCATTTTTAGAGTGCGCTCAAGCAACTCATAACTAGTTGAAATATCACGGTCACTCGACAGTCTTAGTTGAAATACGGGCATATCAGCAAGGTTAAATTTGAACACCATTAGACGCTCTACGTCATCGGGTAGTAGGTGCCTTATAGCATCGACCTTCTCGCGCGCTTCAACACTCTTAGCTTTTATATTGGCATCCCAATCAAACCGAAGCATTATTTCTGCACTATTTTCATTCGAATACGAACGCATGCGTTTAATACCCGACATTGTCGCTAAGGCTTCTTCAACAGGCCGAGTAATCATTTTTTCTATTTCAGCAGGCGTAGCATCCTGATAAGGAATTTGTACATAGAGTTCTGGGAAATCAATGCCTGGAAACTTCTCTAGTGGTAAATATTGGCTCGCGCCAATGCCCATTAATAAAAGTGATAAAAATATCATTGAAATAGTAACGGGACGGCGTATAGCGAATGATGCTAATCCGGCACCTGCATTAGCAAACTTATCCATGTGCTATCTCCTTTCCCAGTGCGCTATTATTTTGGGCGTTCTTTTCGGCTTGCGCGTTGTTATGTTCGATGCGCTTAAAACGTTTAACGTCAAACAGGCTATATAAAACGGGTATCAGGAAAAGAGTAAGCAAGGTTGCAAATAACAAACCAAAAATTACGGTTACCGCCATGGGGGTGCGAATTTCTGAACCATCACCTAAGCCGATTGCCATGGGCAGTAAGCCAAGCACGGTGGTTAAGGTTGTCATAAGAATAGGCCGTAACCGGCTATTGGCAGCTTCTATAATAGCGCTGCCTTTATCAGCCCCGTTGGCACGCAGTTGATTAATTCTATCAATTAGCACAATTGCATTATTTACTACAATACCAGCTAACATAATTAAGCCAATAAACACCACCACACTTATGTTAGTGCCGGTTAAAAACAAACCATAAATGGAGCCTGCGCACGCTAAGGGAACCGTAAACAGAATCAAAAACGGATGTAGCAATGACTCAAACTGTGAAGCCATTACCAAATAGACTAAGAATATTGCCAAGGCTAATGCCAGCAGAAGAGATTTAAAACTCGCATTCATCTCTTCGCTTTGCCCAGCAACACTAGCTTGCAAGTTAATAGGCAAGGCAACATCGTCAATTGCGCTTTGTGCATCTATCACTGCAACACCTAAATCACCATAGCGCAAGTTTGCAGTAATGAGCACCACGCGTTGTTGTCCTACTCTAGATATTTCACTTGGGCCAACAGACATGCTGATATCGGCAACGGCCGCTAAGCTTATCGCAGGCGACTCACCAGGATTAATTATAAGCTGGGCAATATCAGTAATAGAATCGCGCTGTTGGGTTTGGTTGCGCACTAAAATATCGACTTTTCTGTCGTCTATACTAAATTTACTGGCTAATTCTCCGCCAACTTTAGCGGCAATTAAGCGTGATACATCGGGTGCATTTAAGCCCAATTGTGCAAGCTTAGCGTGGTCGAATAAAATCTTTAGTTCTGGATTACCACTTTGTAATGAGTTTTTCACATCGGCAAAACGGTTGTTTTTGGCTAGCTCAGCGGCCAGTTCATCGCCATAGCGTTTAAGTTCTTGTAAGTCATAACCGGCTAATTGAATTTCTAAGGGTGTAGCAAAACTAAACAGTTCAGGGGTACCAAATTTACTTTGCACACCCGCTTGCACCGCTAAATGCTCGCGCATTAAGGATTTTACTTGTTCTGTATTTTCATTGCTTGCATCTGCGTTCATCACTACATTAAGTTTGCCCCAATGATCGCCACCTTGAGCCGCCGAGGCATTCATTAAGCTACCTGTGCCGGCTAATGAGTAAGTTCTATCTACACCGTCCTGCTGCTGCGTGAAAGTGGCTAAGTCGGCAATAATGGCATCGGTACTTTGCAACCTAGCACCCGACGGCAAGGAAATTTCAACATTGAATTCTCCTTGCGACAATGGAGGAATAAGCTCTACCCCAAGTTTAGGTAGCAACAAGATAGAAGACAGCGATACAGCCATAATAAGCATCATTACCAACAATCTTGCCTTCATAACTGCGTTTAGCGCTCGTTCATAGAAGCCTGCTAGTACCACATAGCATTTATCAAATATCCACAACACAGGTTTGAATAAGTGGGTTAACAACCACGATATGGACCTAAACAGGGTCGTAATTACGCTCACTAAAACAAGCGGAACCATATAAAACACAATTTTAATGAGCCACACAAAAGGCCATTTTATGTAGTGCAAGACTAAACCTACTTTACTGGTAGGTTTAACTGATTCTTGGCTGGGCCCTAAATCGAGTGATTGTTTGTCATCTTGAATATTCGATTCACTGCCTTCTTGCTCATTGTGATGAGACTTTTCACGTGCAGCTAGCATGGGAATAAGGGTCAATGCCACCACTAAAGAAACGGCTAATGCAAAGGTGACTGTTAAGGCTTGATCGCTGAACAACTGCCCGGCAATTCCCTCAACAAATACTAAGGGGAAAAATACCGCCATGGTGGTTAACGTTGATGCCACTATGGCCATAGATACTTCCGAAGTGCCTTTTACCGCAGCGTCGAGCGAATTTCTGTTTTGCTCTTTGTGCCTATCGATATTTTCTAACACTACAATACTGTTATCGACTAACAAGCCTATGGCCAGCGCAATTCCGCCTAAGCTCATAATGTTTAGGCTTATGTCATAGCTATACATAAGGTTAAAGGTGGCAATAATTGAAACGGGAATAGAGATAGAAATAATTAAGGTGGGCCAAATATTTTTTAGGAAAAAATACAAAATAAACATCGCTAACACACCACCAACAATAGCGGCGGTTTTTACTTCATCTATGGCGCTAGCGATAAACAAAGATTGGTCGTATACCTGCTGTAGTTTATACGTTTTAGGAATTGCATCACTAATGGCAGTGAGCCTCTCTGAAACCGCTTTTGCTACTTTTACAGTATTAGCATCGCCTTCTTTATAAATGGCAATTTCAACGCCTTCAAACCCATTAAAACGCGTAATTGAACTGCGTTCTTTGTAGGTATCTACTACTTCGGCTATATCACTTAACCTAATGTGTACGCCTTGACGAGTCGCGATATAGAGATTTCGCATATCATCTAAGGATTGAAATTGATTGATAGTACGCACTAAGTATTCTTGGGAGCCATCTTCAACTCGCCCACCAGACGCATTTACGTTTTCGTCTTTTAAGCGCTGAATAATTTCAGTTAATGAAATAGACAGTTGACTAGTGCGCTCCTGATTAATAAGCACTTGCACTTCATTTTCTAAACCACCACCAATGCGCACAGACGCGACGCCTTCTACCGATTCAAGTTTGCGCTTAATATCTTCATCAGCAAAGGTGCGTAATCGCTTCATTTGCACTACATCCAAAGAAGATAGCTCACCCTTAGGTGGTAAGGTTTGGTCACTTTGTGTATCTATGCCCAAGCCATAACGCATAACGGGGTCTAGACTTGGATTGAATTTTAATAATAATGGACGCCGAACATCCAATGGTAACAATAGAACATCTAACTTTTCACGCACTTCTAAGCTAGCCACATCCATTTCAGTGCCCCACTCAAATTCGAGCACCACATCAGACTGTTCAGCTTTTGATGCTGAAATGACTTTGCGTACGCCTTTTACAACGCCCACGGCCTCTTCAATAGGTTTAGTGACAAGTTGCTCTACTTCCCCAGGCGCAGCGCCAATATAATCTGTTCTCACGGTTATGGTGGGATAAGAAAGCTCTGGCAATAAGTTTAACGATAATCTCGACAATGAAACAAAGCCAAATAGTAAAACGGCTAAAGTAAACATCCACACTGTAACCGGGCGCTTAACCGCCACTTCAATAATATTCATGGGTGAATTCCTTAATTAACCGTTAACAACATTAACGAGGGCGTTATCTTTAAGGTTTTGATGACCAGTAATCACCACTTTTTGATTAGCCTCTAGCCCATCAATAACTTCAACAAGGTTGCCTTCTTGATAGCCAATGGTAATCGCTTGTTTTTTGGCAATACCTTTGTCATTCACCACAAATACATTAACCTTATCATCAAGCGACATTAAGGCTTTACGAGGTACTAATGTTGCATTTTCGCGGGTGTTATAATTGAGGCTGACTTGGGTGAACATACCTGCTTTTAAGTTGTTTTCAGTGTTAGGCACTCGCAATGTCACTTTAAAGGTACCGGTTGTAGAGTCAATTACAGGGCTGATACGCTCTACGTAAGCGATAATTTGTTTGTCGTTCAATGCAGTCACAGTTAAGCTAGCTTTTTGATCTTTATGAACCATTGAAAGCTCTTTTTCAGGCAAGTGAACTATACCGTAAAGATCTTTTATCTGCACAATATGAAACATACGCTCGCGCTGGAAAGATTCTGTTAAGTTACCTACTTTGGCGTTACGCTCAGCAATAAATCCACTAATAGGCGCCACGATAGTAGCTTCTTTTAAATCTAATTTAGCGATGGCTAACACGGCTTTCGCAGATTCGTACTGAGCCGTAATTTTGTCGTAGGTGTCGACGCTAACAAGATTTTGACTAAACACCTTATTTATTTTTGCTAGCTCTTTCTCTATTCCCAGCATATCTGCAGCAGCTCGTTGTAAGTTGAGCTTATAACGCTGAGGTTCTAATTTTGCTAACACCTGCCCTTTTTCAACATAATCGCCTTCTTCAACCATTATCTCTTCAATAATGCCCGACGCACGCGCAACCACAAATGCCTCTTCTTTTGCTTCAAGTACGGCCGTGGTTTCATAATTAGAAGAAATACTGCCAGTACTTGTTTCACTTATTTCTACTGGAATAGGAATAACTTTTACGATCTCCTTTTCTGCTTCAGCGTCTTTTACTGCCTCAGCGTCACCACAACCTCCCAGCATTGTTGTCATTAGTAATAGGCCAACAAAAGGTAGATATTTTTGCAGTGAAGGTTTTGGTGTATGGTTAAATTTTGAAAGCATGTCCATGTGTAATTCCAGTAATTTGTTATGCAGTAGTCGCATTTGCTAATTGTTTTGCATTGAACGTGCCATAAAATATTAACCCGTAAATACATATACTTAGATTACCTAGTATTGACTAAATTTGAAGTGCACGTGCTTTTTTGGCGAATTTGGCTAAAACTTGGCAGAAAGTGTAAGTGGTCATATGAGTGTTTACTTTACGTCCTTGTATACGTGGCTATACAAGCTCAAATAAACGCTTGTATGTATGAAGTCATGATGAAAGCTACCAATAACCTTTTAGCAATAATCAGTGCATTGAGCATATTGTCGTTTCGCGTTATTATCTTCATTTACCATCCTAAAAATAGCGTTTGTATTTATTTCTTAGTAAAACTAGCCAGCCTAATAAAAGAGAATCTATGAAAACATTACTAGCCGTCATCATTTTGATGTCTTTTTGCTTTACAGCAGTTGCGCAAGTTACTCCCCAGTGGGTGCGCTACCCGGTTATTTCACCCAATGGCGAAACCATAGCCTTTACCTATAGAGGTGACATATACAGTGTGCCTTCAAGCGGCGGCCAGGCCACGCGGTTAACCTTTCACAAAGCGCACGATTTCAAAGCGGTATGGAGTCAAGATAGTCAACAGTTAGCTTTTGCGTCTAATCGTTTTGGCAATTTTGATGTTTTTGTAATGGATGCTCTTGGTGGCAAAGCGAAAAGACTTACTTTTCACGCTAGTAATGAAGAACCATACACATTTACAGCAGACCAAGAAATACTATTCAAAGGTCAACGTATGGATACCGCCCAACATAGACAATATCCAACTTCTCGCCAACACGAGCTTTATTCAGTGTCGGTAGAAGGCGGTCGTGTTGACCAAGTTTTAAGCCTAGCGCTTGAAGATGTCAAAATTAATAGCGCTGGTGATCAGTTTATATACCATGACAATAAGGGCAGCGAAAATCAGTGGCGAAAACATCATGAATCGGCCATCACGCGCGACATATGGACTTACGATGTAAATTCTGGCAAACACAGCAAAGTCACTTCATTTGAAGGTGAAGACCGAACGCCTATTTACACTGATAATAATAAGAGCATTTACTATTTAAGTGAACAAAGTGGTTCATTCAATATTCATTCCTTAAATTTAAATAGGCCTTCGCGCAATAAACAGCTGACAGAATTTGATTTACACCCCGTACGCTTTTTGTCAAAGGGCACCAAGCAAAGCAAAGACATACTAGCCTTCAGCTATCATGGCGAGTTATATACTATGATACCGGGCGATGCACCAAAGCCAGTAACGCTTAGTATTCGTACCCAAGATATCGATAACAGTGAAGAAATGGCGAGTATAAATGGTGATATTACCGATATGGCACTATCACCTAGTGGTAAAGAAATCGCGTATATCTCAAACGGTGAAGTATTCGTATCGTCTAGCGACGGTGCTTTTACTAAGCAAATAACCTCTACCGCCTCGCAAGAAAACTTTATTACTTTTTCTCCTGAAGGTGACTACCTGCTTTACGCCGCTGAACGTGATAATAAGTGGAGTATCTTTAAGGCCAGCAAAGCACGCGAAGAAGAACCTTTCTTTTATGCAGCAACCTTAATTACCGAACAACCACTTGTCAGTAATAATGCAGATAATTATCAGCCTGTCATTTCTCCTGATGGTAAAAAACTCGCCTTTATTGAAGACAGGCGCACCTTAAAAGTAATGGATTTAGACAGCTCTAAAACCACCGTGCTAGTCAAACCCGAAAACATGATACATATGCGCGATGGCGACCAAACATTTAGCTGGAGTCCAGACAGCGAATGGATTTTGTTTGAATACAATAAGCTATTAAATAACGCAGACATCGCTATGGTGAATGTATCTGGCGAACAAGACATGAAGGTTATTATACCTAGTGGTTATTACGATGCTGCTCCTAAGTGGGTGAACGAAGGGAAACAAATCATTTGGTTTAGCAATCGCGATGGCTTGAAAAGCTATGCCACGAGCGGTCGGTCGCAATACGATATATACACCCTCTTGTTTACGCAAACCGATTGGGATAAATTTACTTTGAGCGAAGATGATTTCGCGCTTCTAGAAGCGATAGAAGAAGCTGATGAAGAAACAACACAAGATGAAAAGAGTGATGACGAAGCAAGTGACGAAGATAAAAAAAGCGATAAAAAAGAAGAAATAGCCGTTGAACCCATCGAAATTGAATGGGATGACCTAGACGATCGCACAAGTAAACTCACCATACACTCCTCCATTTTAGCCGATGCAGTGCTAAATAAAGACGCCACTAAACTTTATTATCTATCGCGTTTTGAAGACCAGTTCGATTTATGGGAAACCGACTTACGCACGAAAGACACATCCAAAACGATAAGCTTAGGTTCATCAGCCGGCAGTCTAATGTGGGATCCTGATATGGAGACACTCTACTTGTTAAGTGATGGCAACATCACTAAATTGCTAGTAGAGGATGGCACTAGCGAAGGCGTGGCTATTAGTGGGGAAGTTCTTATTGACCAGGATGCTCTTCGCCAACAATCCTTCGACCATGTGTGGTTACGTACTTCTAAGATTTTTTATGAACCCACTTTTCATGGCATCGACTGGTTGCAAATGCGAACCGAATATAAACCTAAGGTTGCGCATGTGGCGAATTCCTATGAATTTACTGAACTACTCAGTGAAATGCTTGGCGAGTTGAATGTTTCCCATGCTGGCGCTGGCTTTAGAGGCAATAACAACGGTGGTGACGACACCGCTTCATTAGGTGTTTTTTATGATTATGCCCACAAAGGTGACGGCGTCAAAATTACTGAAATTATCAACGGTGGCCCGTTGGATAAAGCCAAATTTGATGTAAAAGCAGGTATGCTTATTCTCAAAATTGACGGCAAAACAATTACTGACAGCATCGATTGGCCTGAATTACTGAATCGAAAAGCAGGTAAATTCACACTGCTAGAGATACTAGATAATGCCACAGGTAAAACAAAGCTAATTACGGTTAAACCTATTTCAAATTCAAAGCAATCTGATCTTCTTTACGATCGCTTTGTGAAAATAAACGAGCAAGAAGTGCTAGAAACAAGTAAAGGGAAGTTAGGTTATGTGCATATTCCGGGCATGGGCGATGGTCCTTACCGCAGTATTTACAGCGATATGATGGGGCGATTTTACGATAAAGAAGCCATGGTTATTGACACTCGCTTTAATGGCGGTGGCGACCTAGTAGCCGATTTAGCGATGTTCTTTACCGGCGAAACATTTTTGACCTATGCTATTGAAGGCAAAGTGGTCGGCGGTGAACCTACTTCACGTTATACCAAGCCTGTTATTACTCTGTTTAATGAATCTATGTATAGCGATGGCCACTGTTATGCCAGTGGTTTTACCGACCTAAAATTGGGTAAATCTGTGGGTATGCCTGTACCCGGAACCTGCAGTTTTGCGGGTTGGGAAGCTCTACCTATGGGGGGCTACTGGGGTGTAGTGCCAATTAGTGCTAAAAATAAAAAGGGTGAATGGCTAGAGAATAATGAAACAGCACCCGATATTGAGGTTAAAAATCAGCCAGGTGTAATTGATGCGGGTCGCGATCAGCAATTAGAGCGGGCTGTTAAGGAAATGCTAAAGGATTTGTGACAGTAGTCAGTGCTAATAAGCCTCCAAAGTGACACTCTTGGAGGCTTTTTTATGTACGGTATACTTAAAGTCTATACCCACTGCATAGATACTTAATTACTATAGACATTTACATTGCAGTCAATAAATAGTAATTTAACGGCTGGTAGCTATGTCGGAGTAAGATCGTGTCATCAATATCGATATCACTGAATGTGAGAAATGCCAACGGCTTAATGTAAGTATAATCGCTTGCATCACCGACGCTTCGGTTATTCAAAAAGTACTGACCCACCTTGATAAAAAGCAACCTATTTTGGCACAAACAAGCAACTTATTGCCGCCTATGCGAGCATCCCCGATAACGGATAAGGGGTATGTAAACTTGCCCTGTGCTTACTTTTTATAAAATCGTCTTGCAGCGAAACCAAATAACCCTAAACCAAATAGCCTTAAAGATGCGGGCGCAGAAACTGGTTGTGAGACATCAGCGTCGTGGTAGCTAACAGACACAATAACTTGTTCTTGCTCACCAAACTTACTCACATCATCTAACAAGCCTGCAGACAAAGACAATATTCCTGTTAATTTGCAAGTGATCTTGATTCACTGAGGGTGCATTGAATACTTGAACCAGCAAAAACGTTCATAATGCTTCTAATCATAGGTTACTCATAGTAAATAGCTGGCTCAGTATTATGTGCAAATTAAAGGGGGGAAATGAATCACATATGTGCGCAATTCAACAAAGCGCGTTTGGCTGAAGAAAGCGAGAAAGTTCAAATTATATCAACACTCGACTTTTTCACTACATTACGGTTTGTTGTTGCTAAAAGCAGATCTCATGAGCCAGTAGTAAATGCATTAATGCAAGAAGTTAGAATCTTATGGTGTTTAGGGCTGTAGTGCATAAAAAAGCTAGAACTTGCCTATTGCTTACTTTAACTCAGCGGGAAATGGGTAGGTTTAAAGGCAACTAACGACTAAAAAGTTTCTACACTGTATATTGTATTGGAACAAAGTGAGCATTTCCACATGTGTGAATAACATTTTCTGTTGCAAAAACTTATCATCTTTTCGCTCATTACAGCCCGTGATATCTAGGCAGAACCATTTTGGTACTACAAAGCGGAACACTTTTAATTTAACGTAGAATAGACTTGATCTTCACAGGCATAATTACCGAGAAGAACGTCCAAAAGAAACATGAAGCTGTAGACACTTCAGAAGCACACGAACGCTTTTATTCATAATTGCTGTGAATGTCTATACATATGTCTATTTACAGTATTGTTTACTGTCTATAGCGTAAATAAAGGCGGGGGATTAAACAAGCACCCTTGATCTTATTTCAAAAACTGCGCATGAAATACAATATGTTCATCGATAAAACTACTAATAAAATAATAACTGTGATCGTAGCCTGGATGCATATTCAATTGAATAGTATAGTCATTCAACAAAGCCGCTTTAACCAAGTTCTCTGGTTTTAATTGCGTTTCCAAAAAATTGTCATCGCCGCCTTGGTCAATCAAAATCGGCGGTTTTACGCTAGCTTTCATGATCAATTCAGTGGCATCGTATTGTGCCCATTGTTGGGTATTATCGCCTAAGTAATGCGTAAATGCTTTTATGCCCCAAGGACACTCCATAGGATTACAAATAGGGCTAAATGCAGAAATAGACTTGAACACATCTGGATTTTTTAAGCCTATCGTTAATGCGCCATGCCCACCCATTGAATGACCACTAACGGATTTTTTATCGGTAACCGGAAAGCGTGATTCAACCAATGGAAGCAAATCATCAAGGATATAATCGTACATGTGATAATTGCGTTCATAAGGCGCCTGGGTCGCATTTAAGTAGAACCCTGCTCCCAAACCAAAATCATAAGCCCCTTGGGTGTCGTCGGGAACATCATCCCCTCTTGGACTTGTATCAGGAGCAACAATGGCGATACCCAGCTGTGCGGCAATTTTGAGTACGCCCGCTTTTTGCATGAAATTTTCGTCGGTACACGTTAAGCCAGACAACCAATATATAACGGGCACTTTTTCTAGTTTGCCTTCAATACCCGTATTAGTCGCATGAGGCGGCAAATAAATAGCAAACCGCATAGTGCATTTGTTCGCGTTTGAATAATGGCTATATTGGCTAAGCGTCCCGTTAAAGACAAGCGTTTGCGATACGCTAGTTAAGCCTTCTAGTTGGATATCTTTTAATGGCTTAGTTGACATGTTACTGACTCACTTTTGGGCTCTCACCAAAATGTATAACTGAACGTATGCTTTTGCCCTCGTGCATTAAGTCAAAGGCTTCATTAATATGTTCGAGCGACAAATTATGCGTAATAAAGTCGTCTAATTTAATTTCGCCCTTCAAATACTTTTCAACATAATCAGGAAGCTCTGTGCGGCCTTTTACCCCACCAAACGCAGTTCCACGCCATACCCGCCCTGTTACTAACTGAAATGGGCGTGTACTAATTTCTTGGCCAGCTCCGGCTACCCCGATAATAACTGATTCACCCCATCCTTTATGACAGCATTCTAAAGCACTGCGCATTACGTTTACGTTACCAATACACTCAAACGAATACTCAACACCGCCGTCGGTAAGCTCAACAATCACATCTTGGATGGGTTTGTCATGATTTTTAGGGTTTATACAATGAGTAGCGCCCAGCTTTTTAGCCAATGCAAATTTACTTTCGTTTACATCAATGGCAATAATTGTGCCTGCTTTAGCCATAACCGCGCCAATAATAGCCGACAAACCAATACCGCCTAAGCCAAATATAGCGACCGAATCGCCTTCTTCTACTTTAGCAGTATTCATAACAGCGCCAATACCCGTGGTAACACCGCAGCCAAACAAACAAACTTCGTCAAGTGCTGCCTTTTTGTTGACCTTAGCTAAGGATATTTCAGGTAAAACAGTGTACTCAGAAAAAGTTGAACAGCCCATGTAATGAAAAAGTGGCTTGCCGTCTTTATAAAAGCGGCTGGTGCCGTCGGGCATTAAGCCTCGGCCCTGGGTTTCACGAATTTTTTGACATAGGTTGGTTTTGCCTGATAAACAAAATTTACACTCACCACACTCTGGTGTGTATAAAGGGATAACATGATCGCCAACCGATACCGAGGTAACGCCTTCACCAATTTGTTCAACAACACCGCCGCCTTCATGACCCAACACTACTGGGAACAAACCTTCAGGATCTTCTCCAGATAATGTGAAAGCGTCGGTATGGCATACGCCTGTAGCCACTATTTTTACTAATACTTCGCCGGCTTTAGGCAGCATTACGTCTATTTTTTCAATACTTAATGGTTGATTGGCAGCCCAGGCTACAGCAGCCTTAGATTTTATAAACTGTGACATGTGTAGTCCTTATCTTTGAACAAATTAGTGTATAAATATAATTAGTGAAAACTGCATTTGAAAATTGCGTGAAAAACTCACAAATGCTAATGAAAAATTGAGACTTGATCAGACTCTGCTAAGAGTTAATCCTCAATATTATGCATCTCTAAATTACTTAGTTCTGCTTGCACCGTGGGACTGCTTTTACCCGCTTCACTGCGTGCTTTATCAATACGCTCTAAGTAATTATGATCAATATCACCGGTTACATAGTCGCCATCAAAAACAGAAGTTTCAAATCGTGAAATAGCTGGGTTCTCTTCCCCTACCGCTGCAACTAAATCTTTGAGGTCTTGGAATATCAAACCGTCGGCTTTTATTAAGTCTCTGATTTGCGGTATTTCGCGTCCGTAAGCAATAAGCTCATTGGCCGAAGGCATGTCGATACCATATACGTTAGGAAAACGGATTTCAGGCGCAGCTGACGCGAAGTAAACTTTCTTAGCGCCCGACTCTCTTGCCATTTCGATAATCTGTTCTGAAGTTGTTCCCCGTACAATAGAATCATCAACTAATAGTACACTCTTACCTTTAAATTCAGACTTAATGGCATTGAGCTTGCGTCTAACCGACTTTCTGCGCTGTATTTGACCTGGCATAATAAACGTTCGGCCAATATATCGGTTTTTAACAAAGCCTTGCCTGTAAGGCTTTTCAAGAGTATTGGCAATTTGAAGGGCAACATCCATAGACGTTTCTGGTATGGGAATAACCACGTCGATATCTAAATGGGCCCAATCACGTTTAATTTTTTCGCCTAATTTTTTACCCATATTAACGCGCGATGCATATACCGAAATACCATCAATAAAAGAATCGGGCCGAGCGAAATATACAAATTCAAAAATACACGGATTTAAAGTCGCTTTTGGTGCGCATAATTTAGTAAATAACTGACCTTCTTCGGTGACATAAATCGCTTCACCAGGCGCAACATCGCGAATAAAATCAAAACCAACAGCGTCTAGCGCAACACTTTCTGAGGCAACCATATATTCGTCACCAAGCGAGGTTGTGCGTTTGCCCAATACAAGTGGACGAATGCCGTTAGGGTCTCTAAATGCAACCATGCCGTAGCCTATTATTGCTGCTACCACGGCGTACGCGCCTTTTATTTTACTATGCGATATTTCAACTGCTTTAAAGATATCCTCAGCGCTTACTTCTAGTTCACTTGTGCTGGTAAGGGCATGAGCAAAAATATTTAATAATAATTCTGAATCTGAATTAGTGTTGATATGCCTGCGGGCAACACGAAAGACTTCATCTTGAAGTTCGTGTGCGTTGGTTAGGTTACCGTTGTGCGCAAAAGCGATGCCAAAAGGCGAATTCACATAAAAGGGCTGTGCTTCAGCAGAGCTAGACGAACCTGCAGTTGGGTAGCGGCAGTGACCAATGCCTACATTACCCGTTAAGCGTTTCATGTGACGAGTATGAAATACGTCACGTACTAAGCCATTGTCTTTTCGTAATTGAAACATGTTTTTTTCAACGGTCATTATACCTGCAGCATCTTGCCCTCTATGCTGCAATACAGTGAGCGAATCATAGATCAACTGATTAACTGCTTCTTTACCGACTATACCTACGATGCCACACATACATAACTTCCTGTGATTAAGTTAAACAGATTCATCTAATAAAAAGCTTGAACTCTCTTTCATAAATTCAAAAAACCATTCTATGATAATGCCAAACTGTGGCACCAGTACCGACGATTGCCACCATTGGGCCTCGGCAAAAGTCGTAAATGTATCAATAAAAAATAGCACTGCACTTACAATTAATACCCCACGTAAAGCGCCAAAAACCATTCCCAGCACGCGGTCGGTGCCGCCCAAACCTGTGGCTTTGACCAATTGAGATATCACGTAATTGACAAGTGCACCCACAATAAGCGTGCCCACAAATAAAATGCCAATGGCAGTCGCATTGCGTAACATGGGTTCTTCTATTTGGGTTAATAACTGGGCGAGCTGAGGATAAAAAGTACGAGAGATAAAGAAGGCAGTTATCCAAATTGTAAGTGATATTGCCTCTTTAACAAAACCGCGCACTAAACTAATAACTGAAGAAAACGCGATGATGCCAATAATCGTAAAATCAAACCAATTCATGGGTTGTATTTTTCCTGTAAAAGCGTATTTATCTAGCCTTTTTTTATGGCGCACAGTTTAGCAAGATTTAGCGAGTTTAACTACCCAGCACTAACCTCAAATGCAGTAATTTTACCTTTTAATTTTGTTATCTCTTGAAGGTGAGGCAATGCAAGCTCTAGCTTTTCTTTGTCAAGCTCGGGCCCAACAAACACTTTAGTTAATTCACCCACAGAGGTCATTACTGGACGGCTATATGCACGATACCCAGCATCGGTTAGGGTTTTAAGTAGTTCCTTCACGTTTTTTTGATGCTTAAAACTGCCTAATTGTACTACCCAACCAGAATCTTTTATGTCTATTTGGGAGAGTTCATCTGTTTGTTCAGCCAGGCGTTGTTTAGAACTCGTATATTCTTGCTTTTGGGTGGCAGTAATATTTGCGTTGTTTATATTATCATTTGCAAGGTTTGCTGTATTAGCTTGGTCATTCGTTGCATCAGAGACTGGCTCATCCACCGGCACTTCGTCTATTACTTCGATTGCTTGGCTTAGCTGTGCCTCTACTTCCGATGTATCAAAAGCGTCAGTATTTTGCACTTTAACAAGCTCAGCCATTGGCGGAATCTCAACAAAATCTTGTTTATTAGTGCGTTTTTCACCGTCTAAAAACTCTGGCACTAGTATTACCACCAATGCCACCACAATTATGGTACCCACTAATCTGTTTTGAAGCGCACTTGTCATAGAGTGTCATTTACCTTGTAAATAAGTAAGGTGTTAATCTTAACGCTTATTTTCTAATAGCGCTTGCATAAAATTTGAAGCTAAAATAAAAGAACCCACCACCAAAATGATATCATTTGTACGGAAGTGCACAATAGCCTGTTGTAATCCCATTGATACATTTTCAAATTTTTCAGCTTCTTGCTTGTGTTTATACACAGCTCTTTGCAATCTTTCTGCCTTTTCACCGCGATCTGTGGGTAAGTCAACGCAATACCACTTGGCGTTTAACGCTGATAATTGATCAATAGTTGCTTCTATGTTTTTGTCTTTCAACATGCCTATTATTATATGACACTTATTAAACTGTTTTTGCTGCATTCGTGTAAGCAAATATTTGGCAGAATCTTCATTGTGCGCCACATCCAAAATGATATGAGGTGACTTACTGATCAGTTCAAATCGGCCAGGAACACTTACAGTATCAATCAAAGCCTCAAGCGCTTTATTACTTAACAACAAAGGTTTTGAGTGATTGAAAAAATTTGCAATAAGATGCAATGAAGCTAATGCTGTCATTATATTTTGTGGCGGAATTTTGCTGTTTTGTAATGAAAATGTGCTTGGCTGGCCATTCATATTTATCCAACCAAGCTTATGCGACGAGTCTGCTTCATCAGCCTTGTTTTGCCTTAGGCCAAAATCTTGGTCGCAGATGAGTGCTTGGTTAGAAAAGCGTTTTAGAATTTCATTTACGCTTTGGTGCATATTGCTATAGCCAATAACAACCTGCTGAGCAGGTTTGATGATGCCCGCTTTTTCACCCGCAATAGCCTCGGTGGTGTTACCCAAATAGGCTTGATGATCAAGACCAATACTAGTAATTACACCAATGTGTGCGTCAACAATATTGGTCGCGTCTAACCTTCCGCCTAAACCTACTTCAAGAATGCAAATATCAAGATTCGATTCTGCAAAAACCAGCAATGCAGATAGGGTCGCATATTCAAAATAGCTTAACGAAATTGAGTTGTTTTTATTGTCTTTTTTTGCCGGCTTTTCATGCTGAGTGCCATTATCACTAACATGCTCGCTAGATTTTCCTCTTTCATCGTAGCTTCCTTGCGCAGCATCATAAACTTTGGCAAACGCAGCACATAAAGTCGCATCATCAACATCAACACCGCAAACTCTAATTCTTTCGTTAAAATTGGCGATATGTGGAGACGCGTAAACCCCCACACGGTATGGGACATGCAAACAAGCTTGTTCAATAAAACGGCAGGTTGTGCCTTTACCGTTTGTGCCAGCAACCGTCACAACACAAATAGTAGAAAAATTTAGGGATAATCTATCTAAAACCTTAACCACTCGGTCAAGGCCCATATCAATTTCCTGAGTGTGAGCGGTTTCGATGTATTGAAGCCACTCATCCAAAGTATTCTCTTTATGCACTATTTCTTTATGCCCTATTTTTTTATGTCTTAGCTAGTTCGTTCTAATCGCCTGGCGGCAACTCAATAACTGGCTCTGGTTTTTTGGCATAGTTCATATGGTGTAATTTAGACAATATACTATATATTTTGTCACGCATTTTGCGTCTATCAATAATCATGTCGATAGCACCTTTTTCTAACAAAAATTCGCTACGCTGAAAGCCTGCTGGTAGTTTTTCTCTCACGGTTTGCTCAATAACCCGGGGGCCAGCAAAACCAATCAGCGCTTTAGGCTCACCAATATTCACGTCGCCTAACATAGCCAAGCTAGCTGAAACACCACCCATTGTAGGATCGGTCAATACCGATATGTAGGGAAGGCCCTTCTTACTTAATTTTGCAAGTGCCGCACTCGTTTTAGCCATTTGCATTAATGACAACAAGGCTTCTTGCATTCTAGCGCCGCCGCTGGTAGAAAAACATACGAACGGGCAGTTGTTTTCAAGTGCTGCGTTCACGCCTTTTACAAACTTAGCGCCTACTACCGAAGCCATAGACCCACCCATAAACGCAAATTCGAAACTTGCTACCACAATAGGCATACCGTTTAATCTGCCTTTCATTACCACTAAGGCATCTTTTTCATTGGTTGCTTTTTGCGCTGCGCTTATTCTATCTTTATAGCGCTTTGAATCTTTAAACTTTAATATATCTTGTGGCTCAAGTTCATTGGATAGCTCTTCTCGATCTTTAACATCGAGAAATGCATTAAGGCGGCCTCGAGCCGAAATGCGCATATGGTGGTCACACTTAGGACACACTTCCAATTGTTTTTCTAGTTCAGTTTTATATAATACTGCATTGCAAGCTAAACACTTTGTCCATATACCTTCAGGTACGTTCCCTTTGGTTCCGGTTTGTGTTTTTGGCAGTATTCTTTCAATCCAGCTCATAAAGCATTCCTGTTGTTATCGTTTGTATTACGAATTTTGATCTGAGTGCAGAGCAACCCTGCATGCACCGTGATGCTAAATGACATTAAATAAGCATCCTTAATATGCATGGATTAAACCACAAAATTGATATTTTCTAAACGTTTAACTGGTCTAAAGTGTAAGCACAAGGTCTATAGTTTTTACAAATAGTTCATTGAATAATGCATTAATGAATCTGTTATTCACTATAAGTCAGGCAAAAATAACGGCCCAGCGTGTGTTTTTGGTAACGCAAAGCGCTCATCGTAATCTACCTGAACTAAATATAAACCGTTTGGTTTAGCGGTAGTTGAGGCTTTCGAACGATCTTTTAATGCAAGTACATCGGCAATATAACTGAGGGGTTTTTCGCCACTGCCTACGTCAAGTAACGAACCCACAATATTTCTAACCATATGATGTAAAAATGCATTTGCTTTTACATCAACAATTACAAATTGTTGCATGCGATAGACCTTAATATAATGCATCAACCTGCAGGGTGTTTTACTTTGGCAGTGTGTCGCTCTATAAGAAGTAAAATCGTGCTTACCCACCAATACCTGCGCGGCTTCGTGCATACGGTCGGCGTCTATACTTTTATATACATGCGTTACCCCTGCGTTAAATACACCAGAACGCAAAGCGCTGTTGTAAATAACATATCGGTATCGCCTAGCCGTTGCGCTGTATCGTGCATGAAAGTCATCGTTCACCGGTTTTGCCCAGGTGATTGCTATGTCTTTAGGTAAAATAGTATTCATACCGCGGGTAAAAGCTTTAGTTGGCCTAGCCACCGGCGAATCAAAATGAGCGACTTGAGCGGTAGCGTGCACGCCAGCGTCGGTTCGCCCGGCGCAGCTAATAGACACTTTTTGCTGCAGTATGCGAGCAAGTGCCCCTTCTACCCGCCCTTGTACTGAAGCTACAGTTAATTGACGCTGCCAGCCGCTATAGGCGGCGCCCATATATTCCACTCCAAGCGCAACACGACTAGGAGGAATAATAATGCTGTCGTCATCTGCGTCTACAAATTTCATGCCTTCAATCACTAGCGATTTTGCGATTGATTTCGACGGCTACGTTGGCCCGTAACCTTATTTTGCTTGTGTTTTCTAACACTACGACGCATGCGGCTCAATTTAGTATGATCTAAGGCTTCGGCTACGTGCATTTTTGTTTCTGTTTCAACTGGTAATTGCACCATTTTACGTAGCGCATTCACATTTTGAATATCAAGTTCGACCCACGCACCCTGTGGTAAACGTTTAAGTAGCTCTAAATTACCATAGCGAACCCGCACCAGCCTGCTCACCTGCACGCCTTGAGATTCCCATAAACGTCTAACTTCGCGATTTCTGCCCTCAGAAAGCGTTACGTTGAACCAGTGGTTATTACTTTCAGGATCACCAGGACGTACGTGAATATGATTAAATTTTGCCATGCCATCTTCAAGCTCAACGCCTTGGGACAATATTCTTAACATTTTAGGGGTCACTTCGCCAAATATACGTACTGCATATTCGCGTTCTACTTCATGACTTGGGTGCATTAGCCTGTTGGCTAGCTCGCCATCATTAGTAAACAATAGTAAGCCACTGGTATTAATATCTAGTCTGCCTACAGTTATCCAGCGCTCGCCAATTAATTTAGGCAAACGTTCAAATACCGTGGGTCTGCCTTCAGGATCGACTCGTGCGCACAATTCCCCTTCCGGTTTGTTGTACATTAGCACCCTGCATGGAGACTTTTCTTTTGACCGCGTAATTAAATGACCGTCTACCCTTATTTGAGCGCTAATTTCCACTCTATCGCCTAAGGTCGCCTGGGTTCCATTAATAGATATTCGGCCTTCTTGGATCCATCGTTCCATTTCGCGGCGCGAACCTAGTCCATTGTTCGCCAGTACTTTTTGCAGCTTCTCAGATGCAGTTTTGTTATCGCTCATTAGTGTATATTTGCCTTGATATATGTTTCTTTAGGTAATGGTTCTGTGTTTGCTATTGCATCTTTACATGTTTCTTCATTAGGCGCTTCTTGCTTCGCTACAATCTTATCTTGAATACTTAGTTCTTCAACGTCTAAAGTTGCTTGACTAGGCGCATGATTAGACGCTTGCATAGCCGCTTCAATATTTGCGGTAAATGCTTCAGCCGAAGGTAACTCACTCAGCGATTTAAGCGCAAAATAATCCAGAAAAATAGCAGTAGTAGCGAATAACGACGGTTTCCCAGGTACTTCTTTATGTCCTACCACTTTAATCCATTGGCGTTCTGTTAATGAACGGATAATATTACCACTCACCGCCACGCCTCTAACTTCTTCTATTTCACCCCTAGTAATGGGTTGTTTGTAAGCTATAAGCGCTAATGTTTCTAGCATCGCGCGCGAATATTTGGGCACGTTTTCTTGCCATAGGCGGCCTAACAATTGGCCTAAACCCGTATCAGATTGAAACCTATAACCACTGGCCACTTTAATAAGCTTGATGCCCCTGGGCGCATAATCTAATTCTAGCTCTTTAATCGCCTTGCTTAACTGACGCGAAGATATCGCTAAGTCACTTAAAATAGTGTTGCGCATTTTATCAATACTAAGAGGGCTTTGATTCACAAAAATGGCCGCTTCTAGCAGTTGTTTAAGTTGGCTGTCGCTAATTTTGCTCATATCCACCTAGTTTAACATGAAGATTGCTAAATGGTTCACCTTGCTCAAAAACTATCAAAGATTCTTTTACTAGTTCAAGTATGGCAATAAACGTAACTACTAAGCCGGCTCTGCCCTCTTTGGCATCAAGAAGTTTGTCGAGTGATATATAGGTTTGCATATTTAATAGTTGCAATATCATGCTCATGCGGTCGCGGGTCGACAAGGCCTCCCGTGCAATTTGATGGTGGTCAAATGCCCGAGCACGCTGCATCGCTTCATAAAAGGCCATTACCAAGTCTTGCAACTGCACTTGGGGTAGGTGCTTAATGGGCTGCACGTTATCGCTTGTATCTGCATGGCCAATATAAAGATCTCGCTGCAGGCGCGGGGAATTATCAAGCTCTTGCGCCGCCACTTTTATTTGTTCATATTCTCGGAGGCGACGAACAAGCTCTGCACGAGGATCGTCTTCGTCATCAAAATCATCGTCGCGTTTAGGTAATAATAAACGCGATTTCATTTCCGTTAACATAGCCGCCATCACCAAGTATTCACCCGCTAGTTCTAATTTCACATCGGTCATTACTTCTACATATTCCATGTACTGGCGGGTAACTTGCAGTACAGGAAGCTCAACAATATCAAATTTCTGTTTCCGAATTAAATAAAGTAATAAATCGAGCGGTCCTTCGAAGGTATCTAAAATCAGCTCCAATGCGTCGGGGGGAATATATAAATCTTCGGGCTTATTAATTAAAGCCTCACCGTTGATAAATGCAAGTGCAAGTGGCTGTTGCTGTGTGATTTGAGCAGCTTCAGGAATAGAGTCTGCTTTTGAAGCAAGCGTCGCTGGCGTGTCTAAGCTATTCTTTGAGGATTCATCATTTGGACCATTCATGCATATAGCACGCTATGCTATTCAAACGGCGTAGGATCGCCGCTTCCTACCCGAACTATTGTTGTTTCACCTTCAGACATATCTATTACAGTAGTAGGCTGTTCACCTAAGTAGCCACCATGAATGATAAGGCCTAAGCGTTTTTCTAGCTTATCTCTTATTTCTTCAGGATCTGTTTCTGCCATGTCTGCATTAGGCAAAATTAGCGTTGTCGACATAAGTGGCTCGCCTAACTCTTCTAGAATAGCAAGTGCAATTGCGTTGTCGGGCACGCGAATACCAATGGTTTTACGCTTAGGATTTTGCAATCGTTTGGGTACTTCTTTGGTGGCCTTTAAAATAAAGGTATAAGGCCCCGGCGTATTATTTTTTATTTGCCTAAACGCGGCGTTATCTACACGAGCATAAATCGACAGTTCTGACATGTCACGGCACATTAAGGTGAAATTATGATCTTTTGGAATGTCTCTTATTGTACAAATTTGCTCTAAAGCACTTTTGTTTTCCATCTGACACCCTATGGCATAACCTGAGTCAGTAGGATATACAATTACCTCGCCCTTATTAATAAGTTCGCATGTTTGCTTAATTAATCGGACTTGAGGATTATCAGGATGAATATAGAAAAACTGGCTCATAAAATGTGCAACTAAACCTAATGATAGCTAAGGGTAAATGATATCACGCATTTACGGGTAAACCTATTGATGGTATTGGCTGGACTAATCAAACTAACGTGTAATTTAAAGAGTAAAGCTTATCGGGGTGGTAAAGTCGGCCCAAACAGGTGTTAAGGTCTCTGGAATAGTTAATCTACGGCCCAATTCAGTCCATTTTGACGGTGCGTGAAAGTCGGATCCAGCAGAACCCATCAGCCCTGCTGTTAATGCAATATCTACCATTAAATCGTGCTTAGCCTTAGCAAGGTTGGGATGTTGTACTTCCATGGCGTCACCGCCGTATGATTTAAAATCGCTGGCTAAGCGGCGCAGCCATTTAGTCGTCATATCGTAATGGAAGGGATGTGCAATTACCGCTTTACCGCCGGCCTCGTGTATCCATTGCACAGACTCTTCAATGCTTATCCATTCTGGTACCACATAGGCCTTTTTGTTTTTCCCAAGATACTGCGTAAACGCCTGTTGGAAATATTCGCATATTCCTCGATTTACTAAAACTTGTGCAATGTGCGCACGAGAAATACAAGCACCTGGTACCATGGCTTGGGCTTCTGGTAACACATCGCATATGCCTATTTTACTGAGCTTTTCACAAATTTTATCCGCACGACTTTGTCTTTTGGCAAGCTGCGTCGACAAACGTTGGATAAATACGGGGCACTCATGATCAACCTCAAGACCCAAAATGTGGATTTCAAACCCATGCCACTTAGTAGAAATTTCAGTACCGCTAATAAGCGTAAGCTTTTGTTTGTTACTGGCTAAAATTGATAATGCAGGCGCTATAGCGTCAACACAGTCGTGGTCGGTAATGGCCAGCACATCAACTTGCATTTGTTGCGCCCTCATCAACAGCTCGGCTACACTAAGTTTGCCATCTGAGTGGTGGGTGTGACTGTGTAAATCAATTTTCAAAAGCTTACCTTTTTGTAGGGTGTTTTTTTAGCATAAATAATGCGCTAACTATAGATGGCTACATTACCTATTGACGAAAAGCGAAAGTGAAGTTGATACATTCTTTTTTCGTCGGGTTGTTTTTAAGCGATCTAAATTTTAATGTGCTTTGTTACGATTGTATATCACTATTGTATGCGGCAGCTACAAAGGCTAGAACTTATCCGTTATTTATCCTGCGGGATTTAGTGCCCTATTTATGTATTTACATATTTTTGGTTGACATTAAGTGCGTTTTGGTTTTTCATATAGCCCTTAAATTATATTATTTTTATTCAAATTTGTCGCGAATAAAAATAAACACAGCGGATTTATCATGCATTTCATAAGCAATATCACAATTTGGTGGTGGCACAACCAGACTTAGGGTCAGGTTGCATGTGCGTGTACGCATATCCAAGGCCCACATTCTGGGCCTTTTTTGTTGCCAAATTTCAAGTAAAACCAGCGCAAAAAGAAAGCCCGACAGGCACATTATTTATTTGCTATAAAATACATATTAACGGGACACAGTAAACCATGAATTTGTCGGATTTAGGAAACCAACCAGGTACGGTTGAAAGTATAGTGGTGGCAGCGCCGTACATTGCCAATCCATTGGATGCGTATCACAAACTCGCCAATAAGCATTCCATATTGCTTGAATCGGCAGAGATAGACAGCAAGGATAATCTGACAAGTCTTTTGTTAATTGATGCGGCTCTTCGCATTGAGTGCAAAGGCACCGAAGTTATTATTGCCTCTTTGTCGGCAAATGGTGAGTCATTACTACCTTACTTCGCAGATTTATTAAGCGACTATGTAAGTAAGGATGTAAACAATAAACCAGAAGCTCAACTAACACTCACATTCACAACACCAAATCGGGATTTAGACGAGGATTCACGCTTAAAGCAAAGTAGTGTTTTTGATGCTTTGCGCTTAATCCAATCTTCACTTAAAGCGCTTCGCGAACATCCTCATGCGGTATTTCTTGGTGGTGTATTTGCTTATGACTTATTAGCCAGTTTTGAATCCTTGCCTGAAGTCCCAGAATCGAGCAATACCTGTCCTGATTATTTATTTTACCTAGCGGAAACCCTAGTATTAGTTGATCATCAAGCTAAGAGCACGCAAATAGTGGGTAGCGTATTTAGTGGCGACAATGTTGCTAATCATTATTTCGCTGTGCACAAGCGCCTAGAATATATCACTAACCAAATTGCACAGTTGCCCGAAACAATAAGTCACACCACAATTCTTCCCATTAACACCGAATCGCAAGTGTCGGTCAATAAATCAGACCAAGCATATTGCCAGGATGTATTGGCCCTTAAAGAACATATTCTTGATGGTGACATATTTCAAGTGGTGCCTTCGCGTACCTTTACGCTTGCTTGCGACAACCCTTTACTGGCATACGAACAGTTAAAATTAACTAATCCTTCCCCTTATATGTTTTACATGCAAGACGATAACTTTGTTATTTTTGGCGCATCACCCGAATCGGCGCTTAAATATGACGCCGCTTCAAACTATGTTGAAATATATCCCATTGCCGGTACACGGCCTCGCGGTAAACGCAGTGACGGCAGTATTGATGTCGATTTAGATAGCCGTTTAGAACTTGATTTACAGCAAGACAATAAAGAAAAGTCAGAGCATATAATGCTAGTTGACCTAGCGCGTAACGATGTTGCCCGAGTCAGTAAGCCGGGCACTCGGCATGTTAAAGATTTACTTAAAGTTGACCGCTATTCCCACGTCATGCATTTGGTTTCAAGAGTAGTTGGTGAATTGCGCGACGATTTAGATGCACTTCATGCCTACCAAGCATGTATGAACATGGGCACCTTAATAGGCGCACCTAAAATTAGTGCAGCAAGCTTAATCAGGCAAACCGAAAAAGAAAGACGAGGGAGCTATGGCGGCGCGGTTGGGTACTTTAATGGTAACGGCGATTTTGATACCTGTATTGTTATTCGCTCTGCCTTTGTGCAAAACAATCTTGCCCATGTGCAAGCTGGTGCCGGTGTTGTAAATGACTCTATTCCGCAATCTGAAGCGGATGAAACCACTGCAAAAGCACAAGCGGTAATTTCAGCGATAAAGCGCAGCCATTCAGCGGCTGGTTATGCAAAGAAGCCAATGCAAATGAATAAGGGAGAAAGCACTCATGAATAATCAACCCTTGAGTCATTTACAGTTAGTGTTAATCGATAACCAAGATTCATTTACTTATAATTTGGTAGATGAGCTTCGTGTAATGGGCGTGAACTTAACCGTTTTTAGAAATACCGTAAATATTAAAAAAGTTATGGCGACCCTCGCACAATATAGCGAACAAGGGCCAACATTACTGATGCTATCGCCTGGCCCTGGCGCACCAAGTGACGCAGGAAACATGCCCACTATTGTTGAAGAAGTAAAAGGCATATATCCGGTACTTGGCATTTGTTTAGGACATCAAGCAATTGTAGAAAGTTATAAAGGCAAGGTAGCGCGGGCGCCTATGGCCATGCACGGAAAGTCTTCTATGATGGAACACGACTACCCTGCTCTATTCAAACAATTGCCTTCGCCTATGGCAATTGCTCGCTACCACTCCTTAGCCGCTGTTGATGTACCTGAATGTTTGCAGACTATTGCGCATATAGATGGTTTGCCTATGGCGATACTGCACGAGAATGATAAAATGCTGGGCTTCCAATTTCACCCCGAATCGGTATTAACCAGCCAAGGTAGTCAATTGTTATTACAAGCGATGCAGTATTTAGTGAATGAACCTATCGTAGAGCATACTATTAATAACACGCCTAATATGAATAGAAGCTTTGATAAAAGCCGAGGACAATAGAATGAATCCAGCATATTTTGATGTATTTGAAGCGCTTTACCAAGGTACATCACTTACCCAGGGGCAAGCTTATGCTATTTTTAACGATGTAATGCGTGGTGATATAGATTCCACCGAGCTAACCGCATTGCTAATTGCGCTGAAACTTAAAGGAGAAACTAGCGAAGAAATTGCAGGTGCCGCCGCCGCTATGCGCAATAACGCCGTTGAGTTTTCGCGCCCAGAGTATGCCTTTAGCGACTTAGTGGGTACCGGCGGTGACGGTCATAACACCATTAATATTTCAAGCGCAGCGTCGGTTGTTGCAGCCAGTTGCGGTATAAAAGTTGCAAAGCATGGTAATAGAAGTGTGTCGAGTAAATCGGGCTCCTCTGATTTATTTTCAGGCTTCGGCTTAAAACTCGACATGAGTCCTGCTATTGCGCGTAAATGCTTAGACGAAGCAGGCTTATGCTTTTTAGCAGCGCCTGTTTATCATACAGGTGTTAAATATGCTATGCCGGTGCGCCTAGCGCTAAAGACCCGAACGCTATTTAATGTACTAGGACCATTAGCCAACCCTGCGAATCCAACACATGGAATATATGGTGTTTACGATCCTAAGCTAGTGCCAATTTATGCGCAAACCCTGCTAGCCTTAGGTCATAATAACGCCTTGGTTGTGCATGGTTCAGGTCTTGATGAGATTGCCCTTCATGGCCCAACTCAGGTGGTACATGTGCACAATGGCAAATTAAGCGAATTCACAATATCGCCCAGTGATTTTGGCATAAGTGAAATGCCATTGAGCGCTATTAAGGGTGACACCCCCCAATTCAATGTAAATGCAATACGCAAGGTCTTTAATGGTGAAGGCGAAACAGCCCATAGTAATGCCATTGCGATTAATGCCGCCAGTTTACTGTGGTTAAACAACACGCTGCAATCATTCGAAACTCATTACGACACTGTAATGCAATCTATCGTACTAAAACAACCTATGCATACTATTTCCCATGCAGCACGGATAAGTCAAGGAGGCTTGTAGTGGCAAACGTGTTAGAACAAATCGTTGCTGATAAACGCGACGAACTAAAAATCAAAAAAGAGCTACTGCCATTGGCGCACTTTAAAGACAAACTTAAGCCAAGTAGCAATTCGTTTTTTGATGCGCTTGCTGCTAAAGGCACCAGCTACATTTTTGAGTGTAAAAAAGCTTCGCCATCAAAAGGTCTTATTAGAGAAAACTTTGATCTAGATGAAATTACCGATGCCTATCAAAAGGAAGCGGCTTGTTTTTCGGTATTAACCGACGAAAAATACTTTCAAGGTAAATTTGAATATTTACAGTTTGTTAGTGAAAAAGTTGCCCAACCAACTATCAACAAAGACTTCTTTGTAGACGAATATCAGGTGTACTTGGGTCGACATTTGGGCGCTAATGCAGTATTGCTAATGCTGTCGGTGCTAAGTGATGAAGAGTACACGAAGCTAGCTGCTATAACACATGAACTAAAAATGGATGTGTTAACTGAAGTCAGCAATAGCGAAGAAACGGAACGAGCACTTTGTCTTGGTGCTAATATTATTGGCATAAACAACCGTAATCTACGCGACTTATCTACCGAATTAGCCACCACCGAACGTTTAGCGCCTCTTATTAAAAACGACCCGCGTTTTAAAGGTGTAATTATTTCTGAATCAGGTATTTATACCTTTGAAGATATTCAAAGACTTTCTGCGCTTGTTGATGGTTTTTTGGTAGGCAGCGCGCTTATGGCTAGAGCCGACTTGGACTTGGCCGTATCGCAACTTGTTTATGGCAAAGTTAAAGTGTGCGGCATCACGAGTATTGAGCAAGCTAATTTAGTCGCAAGTTACCCCGTGAGCTATTTAGGCTTTATTTTCGCCCCAAATTCGAAGCGCTACGTAAGCATTGAAACCGCGCTTGAGATTACGCATCAAGTTAATCAACAGTTTGTAGGGGTATTTGTTAACCAACCTATGGAACAAGTGATTGAGTTTTCACATAAACTTTCGTTAAGTGCCATTCAACTGCATGGTCAAGAAAGCCTAGAATATGCAGTCGAACTTAAAAAATTATTGCCAAGTCGCTGCGAAATTTGGAAAGCAATGCCTATAGACATGCATAACGCGAACTCTATTGAGTCAGAGTTAGCACAATTACAATCACATCTAACAACAGGCGTGTTATCACGTGTATTACTCGACTGCAAGGTAGGCGAGCAAACCGGTGGTACTGGTCAGGCTTTCGATTGGCGATTGTTAGACGACATAAGCGATAAATCGACCCTAGTGCTAGCAGGCGGCGTATCGAGTCAGAATATTCAAGCAGCTAGCAAAACAGGCGTTGGTATTATTGATGTGAATTCAGGAGTAGAAGATGCTCCAGGTAATAAGACAAAAGCGAAATTAAAAGAATTATTTGCGCTGTTACGCGCATAAAAAACATAGAAGAGATTTAAAACATGAATAAATTAGACTCAAAATTTGGTGACTTTGGCGGTATGTACGTTCCGGAGCTTCTCATACCCGCTCTTGACCAACTAGAACAGGCCTTTTTGGATGCCAAAGATGATCCCGCCTTTCAAAAAGAGTTTATGGGCCTACTGAAAGACTACGCCGGTCGCCCTACTGCTATGACCTTGTCAAGAAACTTAGTATCAAACCCATTGGTAAAACTGTACTTAAAACGTGAAGATTTATTGCATGGCGGCGCACACAAAACCAATCAAGTGTTGGGCCAAGCACTGCTTTGCAAACGTATGGGCAAAACCGAAGTTATAGCTGAAACGGGCGCCGGGCAGCATGGTGTAGCAACCGCACTAGCATGCGCATTACTTGGCTTAAAAGCGCGTATTTATATGGGTGCGAAAGATGTCGAACGCCAATCACCTAACGTATTTAGAATGCGCTTAATGGGCGCTAAAGTGATTCCTGTAGATTCAGGTTCGGGCACTTTGAAAGACGCGGTTAACGAAGCCATGCGGGATTGGTCTGCATCGTATGAAACTTCGCATTACTTACTAGGCACAGCCGCTGGGCCACATCCCTTCCCGACTATAGTACGTGAATATCACCGTATGATTGGAGAAGAAACCCGTGCACAAATTATGGACAAAGAAGGCCGTTTGCCCGACGCAGTAGTTGCTTGTGTAGGCGGTGGTTCAAACGCCATTGGCATGTTTGCCGACTTTATAGACGAGCCTAGCGTAAGGCTAATAGGGGTTGAACCTGCAGGTAAAGGTGTGCATACCAAAGAACATGGCGCCACCATAGTAACCGGCACTAAAGGTGTTTTACATGGGGCTTTTACCTATATTATGCAGGACAAAGATGGCCAAATTGAAGAGTCATATTCAGTTAGTGCAGGTTTAGATTATCCTGCAGTAGGGCCTCAGCATGCCTTCTTACACGATACCGGTCGAGCAGAATACTATGCAGTAACCGACACGGAAGCACTAAACGCATTTAAGCTACTATGCAGAAAAGAAGGGATTATTCCGGCGCTTGAATCGTCGCATGCTATAGCACATGCATTGAACATGGCAGATGAAGCCGAAGAAGAAATGATAATTGTGGTTAACTTATCGGGGCGTGGTGATAAAGATCTTGAACACGTCACCAAGATTTTAGGAGATGACATATAATGCAAACAACACAAAACACAGGACGTTATGAAGCCATGTTTGCCAGCTTGTTAGCAAAAAAACAAGGTGCGTTCGTACCCTTCGTTATGCTTGGTGACCCTGATTTTGAAACCTCTATTGATATTATCCGCACGCTTGTAAAAAGCGGTGCGGATGCACTAGAACTAGGCATACCCTATTCTGACCCTATTGCTGATGGTCCTACCATTCAGCAAGCCAGCATACGCGCATTAGGCTCAGGCATTCGCCCTGCCGATTGCTTTGCGATACTTACACAAATTAGAGCGGAGTTTGCCGATATACCGATTGGCTTATTGCTTTATAGCAACTTAGTGCTCGCTAAAGGCATAGATACTTTCTATAAATCGGCATTTGCAGCGGGTGTTGATTCTATCTTAATAGCCGATGTACCCCTGCGTGAAGCTGACCGTTTTATTAGTATTGCGAATGACAACAATATTCATCAAATATTGATTGCTCCGCCAAATGCGTCTGACGAAACCTTATCGCAAATAGGTGACAAATCCAGTGGATATACATACCTGCTTGGTCGCGCCGGTGTAACCGGTACCGAATCTGCAGTAGAATTACCGGCAGCAGAACTGGTTGCTAAATTAGAGAAATATAAGGTTGCACCACCATTAATAGGCTTTGGCATATCGACTCCTGAACAGGTAAGTTCGGCAATTCAAGCCGGCGCAGCAGGTGCTATATCAGGCTCGGCGACTGTCAATATTATTGCTAAAAATTTAGGCAACGCTGAAGGTATGCATAAGCACTTAGGTGCGTTTGTAGCCAAAATGAAAGCAGCCACTCAGCTGTAAAAGGAAACTACAATGTACTATATGATTTATGCCCAAGACGTAGAAAATAGCCTTGAGATCCGTATGAAAGCTCGTCCTGATCATGTTGAAAGACTTACAGCATTAGCCAATGAAGGAAAATTGTTAGTAGCGGGCCCAACGCCAGCTATTGACGCTGAAGACCCGGGCCCTGCAGGGTTCACGGGATCTTTGGTTATTGCTGAATTTGAAAGTTTAGATGAAGCGCAATTGTGGGCCAATGCAGACCCATACGTAACAGCAGGTGTTTATAAAGAAGTAACGGTTAAGCCCTATAAGAAAGTGCTTCCGTAGTAAGGCATTTGTGTAGATAAAATGGTACTGGTTTAACTTGTAAGCGCTTCACTACAAATTAAGCCAAGCCTCATTTTCTCTTAATCCCCTGTTATTCTGTTTGTTCGACTTTATCTTTAGGTAGCAACAGGTCGTTATCATCACCCGACAACAAAATAGCTAACCACTTGGTACTCTCTTGCGATTCTAAGGCAATTTTAACCACCATTGTTAAAGGTACTGAAAGCAGCATTCCCACAGTGCCTAATAACCAACCCCAAAATATTAATGATAAGAAAACAACTAGGGTAGACAAACCTAAACCTTTGCCCATGAACCTAGGCTCTATAAGATTTCCCATCACCATGTTAACCACAATAAAGCCTAAACCCGCTAGCCCTGCTTGAACAAAGCCAAATTCAACAAATGCCATTAGTACGGCTGGGATAGCCGCAATAATAGAGCCTATATTGGGAATAAAGTTAAGCATGAAAGACAAAACAGCCCATAGCATAAAATGGTCAACCCCTAAGAAATATAGCCAAGAGCCAATACAAATTCCGGTAGCGACACTCACCACCATTTTTATGACCAAATATTGATTAACCGACTTTAAAAATCGATCTATATGCGTAAGATTCATATCAGGGTCGGCTAGTGCAATGTGCACTCTTCTAGGCATAGTCTCTGCTTCGAACAACATAAAAATAACCGTTAATAGAATTAAAAATACATTCGAGAGCACCGCGCCCATGCCGGTAATAAAATTAGTTGCCATTGTCATCGCCATGGCAGGGTCTAAATAAGATACAATTATATTTTGGTCAATGTGAATGTTAACTGATGCCAGTTTACTTACTATCCAAGTGAACTCGCCCGACAATTGTTCTTTGTAGGTAGGTAGATTGGCACGAAACTCTGCCATTGATTGAGTAATTAATCCTGCTAACATAAATCCAATCACTACAATTAAGAGTATTACAAAGGTAACGGACAACCATCTAGGCACTTTATATTGACTAGTCCAGTTAATTAGCGGACTTACCGCTATAGCAATAAAAATAGACAGTAAAAAAGGCACTAAAACAATACTAGCAGCCTTTACACCCGCTAATATGATGACCACAGAGGACATCAAGAGAAACGCTTTTAATACCGGTGATTTACTTTCCATTTTATTTCCAAACTGGGTGATAATTTAGTTAGTCCCTATACCCCTATATATAAAAAGGGCAAGGGCAAGATATTGTCACAATTTTATAGAGCATTGCTCTTAATAACAAATTACGTTTAATAACGAACAACTAATACCGTACTACTAACAAGGAATCCATTACTTTATGAATCTTAATCTTGCCACTATTCGCATTAAAAATCTTAGGTTACGTACTTATATCGGTATAAACGACGATGAAATTAAAAACCAACAAGATGTGGTGATTAACATCGTGATTCATTACGATGCAAAAAGAGCGACTGACTCTGACCAAATGCAAGACGCATTAAATTATAAAACAATTACCAAGGCAATCATACGCTTGGTTGAAGACAATAGATTTTCATTGCTTGAAAAGCTTACCGCAGACATTTTAGCCATCGCGGCTGAGCATCCTTGGGTGAACTTTGCCGAAGCTGAAGTAGACAAGCCACACGCACTGCGCTTTTCTGATTCGGTTTCATTAGCGCTTTCGTGTACTAAAGAATAACCAAGGAATGACTATGCAACATGTGCTTATCTCTGGCGGTACCGGACTTATTGGCAGACACTTAATTCAAAAGCTACACCACCAGTATAAAATTACGGTAATTAGTCGCGACCCATCACGCGCTAAGCGTTTACTCGGAAACAAGGTTGCTGCCCTTAGCTTAGATGAAATTACCCAAGTAAATGATTACGACGCCATTGTTAACCTAGCCGGTGAGCCTATTGCCGACAAGCGCTGGACAGATAATCAAAAGAAAGTGATTTGCGATTCTCGTTGGGACATCACCACTCGATTAGTGGACTTAATCAACAACGCCGATAGCAAACCTGAAGTATTTATTAGCGGCTCTGCTATTGGTGTATATGGTCGCCAAGGCGACACTCCAATTAATGAGGACTTTGACGACTATCATGATGAATTTTCTTCACAAGTATGCCGGAAGTGGGAAAGTATCGCCTTAGGAGCACAAACACGAGTGTGTATAGCACGCACAGGCATTGTACTCGAAGAAAATGGCGGTGCCCTTGCTAAGATGATGATGCCGTTTAGGCTAGGACTGGGTGGCCCAATTAGCGAAGGCACGCAGTTTATGTCATGGATTCATATTGAAGATATGGTAAAGGCGCTAGAATTTATGCTTATCAACGATAAATGTACAGGCCCATATAACTTTACCGCACCTAATCCGAACACTAACGCGTTTTTCTCAATCAAACTTGCCAAACGCTTAGACCGTCCATGCATGTTCAGAGTGCCCAAGGTGGTAATTAAAACCTTAATGGGCGAGTCGTCAGACTTAGTATTGTATGGACAAAAAGTAATGCCTGAACGCTTAATAGCGGCGGGGTTTGCGTTTACGTATCCTACCCTTGAGGAAGCCCTTAACGCCTTAAATTTGTAGGCTATAAAACGAACTACTGTTTTTTCATCAAATGATGAATGTTGTCTAGTAGTTGCCCAGATCTGCCACCGGTTTTGTTTTCAATCAAGGTGGCAGTTCCGCCATTGCGGCTTTTTATAACTTTGTTGGTAATATTCCCATTTATTAATACCCCTGTTGTTCTTTTAAACCTATATTCAATTGCATTGGGATAGGTGCCAGTAGAAAAGATTATATTGTTAGACACCACCGTATTTGGACTGCTTTCTAGGCCTATGCCTACATCGGCAAAAGGATGATTTGATGCGGTGTGAATAATAATATTTCCACTGATTACCCCACCTTGATTCTGATTTTCACGATCCATAAGCCCATAGCCAATTCCACGATCGCTATTGATAATAAGATTATTCAGACTTCGAATGTTTTTAGAACCATTCCAAAAGTGAATAGCGTGCTCGGCCACCCTTTGTGCCGGACTGGCAATATTTTTAAAGGTATTGTTTTGTACTAACCAATCCACCGCATGATGAGCGTCTATACCGCCTATATAATAATTGGGCCCTATTCCGGCGGTATACTCAAACAAGTTGTTTTTAACAATACCAAAATCTGCATAAGGGCCATTCTTCGCATGGCTTACTTTTAACAACTGTTGGCCGGCGTCTTGAAGAACGCAGTTTTCTAGATGAAAAAAATCTGTGTCTTTCTCTGCTCGTACTTGTATTAAATGCCATCGAGCATTCTTAAGCGTTACGCCTGTTAAGGAAAAATAATCTGCCGATACGTCTATTAATACGCCTATGCCTTTATCCATTGTGTTGCCGGTTATCAGTACATTTTCCCTAATGCCTGATTGCGAGCGAACCGTAATGTGGTCAACTTCAATTTTAAGCGGCGCACCGGATAATTTATAAACACCGTCTGCCAGCAATATGGTGGTGGGTGTTTTAGACTTATTCGCGACACTTAAAGCATTTCTCAATTCTTGGGTATTAGCCACTTCCACGCTTACTTGGGCATGCCCAAGTTCCATCGCACTAACCGCGCTTAGAGCACTCATTAACAAAGTAAAAATAGACAGCATAAGAATACGCAGAGTTTTGGCTTTTAGGGCCTTAGCAGTAATAATGATTTTCAAATTATATGCTCTTTGTAACCACTTTAATGGCTATTATAAAGATATTTATAAATCTTATTATACACGCTGGCCTAATTAAAGAAGCCACTAAAAGAATAAAGTACTGCGACCAGTTTCCACTGATTTTTAAATGGCAAAAGGTTTGCTATTGCGATTTCGATGTCCCTAGACAAGTGCTATTTTTTGTAAATGCTATGGGTAATATATTTATCCCAAATAATTTCTTATCGCCAGGTAATCAACAAGAATTTGTTCTTTGGTGAAATGAAAACTGCCGTCCTTGTTTTCCTCAGGCCTAAATACAGCCTGAAGATCACCACTAGGATTAATTAAATAGAGCGTGAATCCATGGCTTACTGTGTAAGATTCAAATACCTCATTTTCGCCTGAATTATTACTTTTTTCAGATTGAACTGGTTTGAGAATAGATACCATCCCTAAACTTTTTTCAAACGGCATGGCCGTATCGACCATTCCATCCACATAGGTAAGGCCTATAAAGTTCTCATTAAAGTAAGCTAGATATGATGCAAGTTGAGCAGTTGTATCACGTTCGTGATCGATACTGTAAAAAAGAATATCTAAATCTGAGTACTCTTGCTGCTGATTAAGATTATTACTTACTTCAGATAAAACCGATAAAATCGTTGGGCATATATCGGGACAATTAGTAAAACCATAGCTAAGTAAATGCCACTTACCTTCTAGTTCCCTATTAGTAAAGGGAGCATTGTTGTGATCAATGACGGTAAATTCATCTAAGACAATTGCTTCTGGAATCAAAATGCCATTAATGAGTGGTGGCTTTACTGGCAAGGTGCTTATGATCGCTACACTAATAGTTATGAGCAATAATGTCAGAACAAACAAACCACCTAGCGCTTTATTTTTTATATTCAACATTGTTGTCCTTACCTAACTAAATATATTGCAACGCTTAATTTTTTTAACAGCCTACCCTACGTTTACAAAATGGAATAACCTTGAAAGGTATACGTAGTTGGCTTCTATGTTCATTAAGGCAATAAAAACTACAATGGCAATAGGCGGCAGTAATACGGTGTAAATTAAGGCTAGTCGTTCCCATTTTAAATGCATAAAAAAGGCAACGATTAAGCCCGCTTTGGCAAACATAAAAATTAAAATTAGTGTCCACCTTAAATAGCTTTGAACTTCATAAAAGTCCACTAAATAGGAGAACGTACTCAATACAAATAATAAGGTCCATATTTTTAAATAGGTACTTATCGGATGTAGTTTTTGTTCGCTTATTGCTGCCATAGTGTTACCTCACCATAAATAGAAAAATGCAAAAATAAAGACCCATACCAAATCGACAAAATGCCAATACAGTCCCGCTATCTCGACAATGTCATAACCTCGTTTTTCGTAGTATCCATAGCGAACTCTATTGGCAACAACCATCAAGTAAATTACGCCGCCAGTTACATGCAAGCCGTGAAAGCCGGTGATCATAAAAAAGGTCGCGCCAAATTGAGCAGAGCCCATTGGATTACCCCAAGGCCTTACACCTTCTTCCATAATTAGTTTGGTCCACTCAAACGCCTGCATACCGACAAAACTTAGTCCAAGTAACGCAGTTATGGTCATTAAAATAAAGGTTCTCTTTCGATTACCCTGATACGCATAATTGACTGCCATAGCCATGGTGCCACTGCTGGTGATCAGTATAAATGTCATAATAGCGATAAGCAGTAAAGGAACATGAGTACCATTAATGGTTAAGGCGAAAACTTCACTGGTTGGGGGCCATTCCGTTGTGGCTGCCATTCTAGCTGACATATAACTTATTAGAAATATGCTGAAAATGAAGGTGTCGCTGAGTAGAAATATCCACATCATGAGCTTGCCCCACGATATATCAAAGGTCTGTTTATCGGCAGACCAATCTTCTACTAAGCTTTTAATGCCGGTGCTTTGCGCTGCCGTATTAGTGTCCATGTATTAATCCTTAGAATCCACAAAGTTGTGCAATAGTTTTGTAGGTTTCTGGTGAGCTAGTCAATAAAGCAAAAAGTAACAGCCATACAACAAATAGAAAGTGCCAATACGTTGTACAAAGACCAATGCCTAAACTCAGTTTAGTAAGGGAGTTTTTTCGAATAAATTGGAAAGTTACTTTGAATAAGGCGAACAAACCGCCAAGAATATGTACACCATGCACCGCAGTAAAAAGATAGAAATAGCTGTTAGCAGGATTAGAAGTGAGTACATAGCCTAAATCATATAATTGATTCCACACCAATAACTGTCCAATTAAGAACGACAGGCTGAAAAATATGCCTATGATAATTCCTGCTAATGCTCTATTGAGATGATTTTCTTTTGCACTGAGTTTGGCCCATTGCAATGCAATACCTCCCATCAACAAAGCGGCAGTGTTATACCAAAGCTGGACAGGATTAGTAAAGGGTTGCCAAGGCTCTCCGGCAAGCGCCATGAAATCGGGAAATTGTGTACGTGATAAAAATGTTACTGTGAATAAGAAAAAGATGACACCAACAACCGCTAGGAAGAATTTTAATGCAGTCTTGCCCTTCATAATATTCTGAACATCATTATTGATAACCGGGATTTCACCCACTTGTGCCAGCCATGGTTTTTCACCCAGAGCTTTAAAGAAACTCATTTTTTATCCTCCATGCTTTTTACACTTGCGTTACCCTCTTCTTTTTCAACATCCTCGGGCGCAACATTTTGTGGAATATAATCATCTTTCGCTCCGGGTACACTAAAGTCGTAAGCCCAGCGATATACTACCGGTAGGGCCTCGCCCCAATTACCATGCTTAGGGGGGAAATCAGGCGTTTGCCACTCCAGCGATGTCGCATGCCAAGGATTGGGTTCTGACTTCTCACCTTTTGACAAACTTCTAATAACGTTATAAATGAAAATTAATTGCGCTACACCCACAATCAAAGCGGCTATGGTTATGTTGGCATTGAGCGCTTGCGCAGACTCGGGTATGAAATCTGTATCGCCCATGGCGTAATAACGACGTGGCACACCTAAAAACCCGAGATAATGCATCGGCAGGTAAATAGCATAAGTACCAATGAAGGTTATCCAAAAATGAAGCTTACTGAGTCGATCATTAAGATGCTTGCCACTGACCAATGGAAACCAATGATAAATTGCAGCAAAGAGCACCAAAATTGGGGATACTCCCATGACCATATGAAAATGCGCGACTACAAAATATGTGTCTGAGAGTGGTAGGTCAACAACCACATTGCCCAGAAATAACCCGGTAAGACCCCCATGTGTAAAAGTGAAAATAAAGCCAATGGCAAATAACATTGGTGGTCTTAAATGAATATTACCTCGGTAAAGAGTGAGTACCCAATTGTAAACTTTGAGAGCTGTGGGAACGGCAATGATCAAGGTTGTGGTGGCGAAGAAAAATCCAAAATAGGGATTCATACCACTTACATACATGTGGTGTGCCCAAACAATAAAGCTAAGACCACCAATGCCAACAATGGCCCATACCATCATTCGATATCCAAAAATATTCTTTCTTGCATGTACCGCTAACACATCAGAGACCATACCAAAGGCAGGGAGCGCAACAATATAAACTTCGGGGTGACCAAAAAACCAAAATAAATGCTGAAATAATATCGGGCTACCACCTGAATAGCTTAACTGCTCACCCATCGACACTAAAGCTGGCATAAAGAAACTGGTACCCACGACTTTGTCGAGTAGCATCATGATGGCACTGACCAAAAGAGCCGGAAATGCCAGTAGCCCTAAAATGGTGGCAACAAATATTCCCCAAATGGTAAGCGGCATACGCATCAAAGACATGCCGCGCGCTCTAGCCTGTAGCACCGTTGTAACGTAATTCAGTCCGCCCATGGTAAAGGCAATAATAAAAATAGTGAGTGAGATAAGCATCAAGATGATGCCCCAGCCAGACCCGGGTGTTCCTTCAAGAATAGCTTGCGGAGGATAGAGGGTCCAACCCGCTCCGGTTGGCCCTCCCGTCACAAAGAAACTTGCCATCAAAACGATTACGGATAAAAAATAAAACCAAAAACTCAGCATATTCAAAAATGGAAAAACCATATCTCTAGCGCCTACCATTAAAGGAATAAGGTAGTTACCAAAGCCGCCAAGGAGTAACGCGGTTAACAAGTAAATCACCATAATCATGCCGTGCATGGTAATAAACTGGTAATAGTTTGCTGGGTCAATAAAGGAAAAAGTATCGGGGAAACCTAGCTGTAGCCTCATCAATCCAGAAAGCACTAGCGCCACCAGCCCAACAGCTATTGCCGTAATAGTATATTGAATGGCAATAACTTTATGATCTTGGCTGTAAATATATTTTGTTATAAAGGTATCAGGATCATGTAATTCGCCTTCAGGCTGATCTGCAATTGCTGTATATGACATTCATATCTCCCTTCACTACTGCTTATTGGTTTTATTATTTATTGTTCGATGCTTACAATTTGCTTAGATTTTTCGAAAGTATTTATATAAGCAACAACATCGTTAATAGCCTGCTCATTTTGTAATATTCTCGACATAAGGGCCATTTGAACGCCATATAAGTCATCCTTATGTTTACCCCTAATACCGCCTTTGAAATTTTGAATTTGTTGTTTTAAGTACCAATCATGTTGGCCAGCAAGACGAGGGGCATTTACACCAAACTTGCCTTCTCCATTTTTGCCATGACATGCTGCACATGTTACATAATAGGAATAGCCGCGCTCAGTGTTGCCTTCAATTGTCTCTTTTGGAATAGTATTAGGAAGAGATTGAATGTACGCGGCAATATTACTCACTGCTTGGTCATCAATCAGGGTTGCTGCCATCGCGGCCATTTGCTGACCCAATCGATCATCTTTATGGGCACCTCTAATGCCTGCCTTATAATAATTGAGCTGGCGCACCATATACCAATCAGACATACCACCAAGATTAGGCGCGTTCAATGCAATATTGCCCTCGCCCTTAGCACCATGGCAAGCACTACATATTGCATAGGAAGCTTGACCCTGCGCTGGGTCACCAACAACTTTATTTAGTGTTTCAGCATAAGTGGGCTGTGTATTTAACCAAGATTGGTAGTCTTCAGGTGAATCAACAATTACTCGGCCGCGCATAACAAAATGAGCAAGACCACATAACTCCTGACACATAATTTCAAAACTACCGGTTCTTGTTGGAGTCAACCAGAGGTAGGTAACCATGCCCGGCACAAGATCCATCTTCACCCTGAATTGCGGCACTGCAAAGTTATGTAGAACATCTTTAGATCGCAGTAACAACTTTACTGGCTTATCCAAAGGTAGATGTAATTCATTGCCAAATATTAAGACATCATCTTGTCCAGTTTCGTCCTTGGGATCCATACCAAAGGGATTAGATGCACTGACATAACGTGAATCGACCTTACCTAAAACCTCATCCTTTCCTGGTGTACGAAAACTCCATTGCCATTGCTGGCCAACCGCTTCGACAAAATGTGCTTCTTTTGGCACATTGATAAAATCGGACCAAACAAAAAGGCCAGGAGCAAGCATTGCAGCAACCCCAATGGTCGTAACAACCGTTAATCCAATTTCAAGCTTATGATTTTCAGGCTCATAATGTGAGCGGGTCTTTTTATTATGGCGATAACGATAAATAGAGTAGGCGAGAAACAAATTCACAAGTACGAAGACGGCACCTGTAATGACAAGAGTCAGATCGATCGTATCATCAATACTGCTCCAATTAGAGGCTATAGGTGTAAAATACCAGGGGCTTACAAAATGAAATACAACAGTTGCTATCACCAGTAAAATCAACACTATGACTATCTTCATTGGTAGACAATTCCTTTTAAAAGGTAATGCACAGATCCTTTTATTTAACTTTAATGTAACGTTTAATTTACATTTAACATAGCACACAGCTCAATAAATAGACAAACAGTATTTTAATTAATCAGTTTAATGAGTGTTTAGTGGATTTTTGTAAAAAAAATCATGAAATGTGGAGTTTATTAGGGGGAATTACTTTGTCAGTCTATTTTATTGTCGTTGTTAAAACAGTAGTGAACGTAAGTACTACTTTACTCTATATGATACAAATACAGATGGTTTGAGTGGCTTGGTAAAGTAGATGTTTAATGCTTCGATACCAAGCTTCTGTTATGTCGCTTTTTTGCTATTACTATTGCTATTAGTAATATTGCTAGTCCTTATTCTACAAGCTTACTAACAACAGCAACATTGTTGTGCAAAGTTTTATGCACTGGACATTTATCGGCAATTTCTAAGAAACGTGCTTTTTGTTGTTCATCTAAATCACCTACGTAACTAATGTTACGCACAATTGCTTCAATCCCACTTTGTTGTTCACAATTATCACAGTCCTCTTTATAACTGCGGGTATGCGATAACTCAACTTTGATATGTTCAACAGGCAATTTCTTGCGTTGTGCATACATGCGAAGTGTCATTGATGTACACGCCCCTAAACCAGCCAAAAGGTGATCGTATGGATCAGGCCCTGCATTGTTGCCACCGACTTTAATTGGCTCGTCTGCTAACCAGTAGTGGCTATTGGTACTTACATGCTGAGTAAATTGATGGTCCTTTTCTTCTACTAACACATGCCCTTGAGCGACTGTACTTTGATAGGTTTCAATGTTGCTAGGTATATATCGGCTTGCCCAAGCTGTAATGAGCTCTGCAACGTATTCTGAATCGGCGTTGTTGCTAAGCAAATGATCTGCATTATCCAAGCTAACGAAGCTTTTTGGATGTAGTGCCGCCTGATATATTTTTTCAGCTTCGGTAATATTTACAATGCTATCTATTGGCGAATGCATAACCAAAAGTGCTTTTTTAAGTTTGCCTATATGACTAGTGTTAGAGCTACGTATATCATCTAAAAATTGTTTTTGAATAGTGAACTTTCGACCGCCTAAGGTAACTTCAGCTTCACCTTTTTCTTCAATATCTTCGATATGAGCGGCAAAGTTATGCGCAACATGTGAGGCATCGGCTGGAGAACCAATAGTAACAACGCCTATCGACTCTGGCACTTGCTGGGCGACGCCTAATACAGCTGCACCGCCAAGGCTATGACCTATAAGCAATTTGGGAGCTTCATATTCTTTACGTAAAAAATCTGCTGCGGCCACTAAGTCTTGTATATTTGATGAGAAATTAGTGTTGGCAAAATCGCCATCACTGTTTCCTAATCCTGTAAAATCGAAACGTAACACCGCGATTCCTTTAGATATTAGTGCTCGACTTATACGTGAAGCAGCCGCTACGTCCTTACCGCAAGTAAAGCAATGCGCAAATAGCGCATAAAACCTTATATTCGATTCAGGTGTTTCGAGTAATCCACTGAGAGTATTATTTCCGCTTATAAATTTTACTTTTTGGCGCACGAATATTTCCTATTAAATAGTTATTAATGGTTAAAAGACCGCAGTAATGCACAAACTATTTCCAATTTATGCGTAAAACCCAAATTATTACCGAACAAAAGTGAGATAACGTTATTTGCCCTAATCGAAAGCTTATGAGAATGGCACCTTAACTATCAATATACAAAAAAGCCCAGGGAAAACCCAAGGCTTAGTAGCAAAAAATTAAAAGCAATGTTGTGAAAGCTAGGTTTATACCATTTTACGTAACAAATGCGCTGTATTTAGCGACAGCAATCGCCAGCAACTTAGTGCACCCAGCAGTCCTACTACAATTGCGCCTATTAGTGGTGCTATTACCCAATATTCGAAGTGCAGTGAAAATGGCATTTGGAACACAGTTGTTTGTAACAAGTACAAACTAAACTCATTCGCAAATGCGGCCATTAATCCGGCCACACCCCCTATAATAAAGAACTCGTTTATTACACTATAACGAATACTGCTGCCTTTTAATCCTAAGGTGCGTAGAATTGCCAGCTCTTCCAAACGTTCATCCATACTGGCCTGTACTTGGGCAACCAAGACTAGTGAGCCAGCCACTAACACTAGAATTAAGATAAACTCAACGGCCATCGATACTTGGTCTATAATTTCGCGAATTTGATTAATCCTCGCGTCTACATCAAACAAGGTCACACTGGCGAAAGGCGCCATTAGCGGTGCAATTTCATTCTTGCGCGACTCGTCTAAGTTGAAGCTTGTAATGTAAGTCGCGCTAAAATTCTCCATTGCTTTAGGATGCAGTACAAAAAAGAAGTTGGGCTGAAGAGTCTGCCAGTTTACTTCTCGCATACTGGTGACTTGCGCGCTAATGACTTCACTGCCTAAGTTAAAGGTTAAAGTGTCGCCTAAATCAATATTTAGCCTATCCGCTATTTCAGTTTCAATCGACAATGGCACCGGTTCGCCTTCTTGCCAGTCGTCGTGCCACTGGCCTTCAACAATTACGTTGCCATTTTGCAGCTCGGTAGTCCAGCTCAAATTAGCTTCGCGGCCCAAGCCTTGGCGTCCATCGGTATTGCGCTCTTCACCTTCTTTAGTGACGTCAGTACGTACTTGTTCTTCATTAATTGCGACAAATCTACCACGTGCCACTGGGTAGAATTTTTCATAGCTAACGTTATTTACAGTAAAGTGGTCTTTTAGGCCGTCTTTTTGTGCTTCAGTTACGTTAGCAACAAAGTAATTAGGCGTACCTTCTGGCAATTGGTCGCGCCACTGTTTAACGAGGTCATTTCTCATTACCAACACGACTAATAGCAACATGATCGTAATAGCAAAGCTTATTAGCTGCACCGAATTACCCATGGCGCGGCGTCTAATTCTGGCCCACGCTAAAGTCCAAGCGCCCATGCTACCGCTGCCTAATTTTCTCCCAACAATAATCAGCACATGAGTCATAAGTAGCAAACTAATCACTAGTACTATGCCGCCTGCAAATAAAATACTGCTAATTTTTAGATTACCGCTATACACCCACATCAATAAAAATACTGCACCGCCTGAAAACGCAAATTGCAGGAATTTTGATGATACGGTAGAGCTAATATCACGGCGAAGCACACGCAGTGGCGGTACTGAAAATAGCTGCAATAATGGATAAAGTGAAAATAATAAAGCACAGGTTACACCGGTAAACACTGCTATTCCTAGGGGACGCCAGTACCAGGTGTCTAAGGCAACCTCAACTTGGCCTTGCAAGCCAACCGCCACGGCCTGCTGAATCAGATAGCCAACAATACTCCCCAGCACTATACCCAACAGCGTAATAAAACAAATTTGGATGAGGTAAATAGTTCTTACCATAGACTTGCCCGCGCCTAGTGTTTTCATTATGGCAACCGGGTCGAAGTGGCGTTGACTAAAGCGCTGCGCAGCAACCGCTATTGATACAGCAGCAAGCACAATAGCTAACAAGCTTGCGAGTAGAAAGAACTCTTCAGCACGGGCAATTGAATTGCCTATAGGCGATTGATCATCTTTAATACTGGTCCATCTATGAATTTCGCGATTCATTTGTGGCCTTAGCCAATCGTAGTAATTCTCCAAGTCGTTGGGTTCACCCGTAAAATAATATTTATAATTAACTCGGCTACCCGGCCCGGTAATCATAGTTTGTGCAATATTTTGCTGGTTCATTAGCAAAATAGGATCTGTGTTAAATACACTAAAACCGGCATCGGGGATTTCGCTTAAAATTTGCGTGACTTTAAGTGTCGCCTCGCCAACTTCTACTTCATCGCCGATATTTACGGATAACACCTGAAGTAAACGAGAGTCTACCCATACTTCGCCCAAAGGCACCGATTCAGCAGTTGCAATACCCTCTCCAAATGGCATGTCGGTGAGCTTAACGCTGCCTTTAAGCGGATAAGCGCCATCAACCGCGCGTACGTCTGAAAGTGCTAATTCATCGCCTGCAAAGACCATAGAGCGCGTTGACAGTTGAAAGGCCGTATCTAAATTATATTTACCGGCCTCTTCAATCCATAATGGGTCAACCGGATTTCTTGAACGCAGTTGGCTGTCGGCAGCAATAAACTCTGCGCTGCGATCGGTTAATGCTTGTTGCAGCCGCTCCGAGAACAAAGATAAAGACAGTACCGATGCCACAGACAATATAATAGCTAACAATATAATTGTTAATTCGCCGCGCCTCGCTTCGTGCTTAAATAAACGCCATGCTAAATTAAATGCCATCATAATTAATCTCCTGACACCACTTTAAGGTGAGGGGTTTTCTCGACTAATTCACCTGCGGTCATGCGTAATTGTCGACTGCATTTAGCCGCTAGTTGGCTGTCATGAGTAACTAAAATTAAAGTTGTATCAGAGTTTTTATTTAACGCAAACAATAAGTCTTCGACTTTTTGAGAGTTTACCGAATCGAGATTGCCGGTTGGCTCATCGGCAAAAAGAATTTTAGGATTAGTAATAAATGCTCGCGCAATAGCAACTCTTTGCTGCTCACCGCCCGACAATTGGTTAGGGAAATGTTGCGCTCGATGCTCTAGCCCTACTTGTTTAATAATGTCATTGGCAAGTTTTTTAGCGTCTGGCAAACCCGCTATTTCGGCTGGTAGCATAATGTTTTCAAGCGCCGTTAGACTTTGTACCAACATAAAGCTTTGAAAAATAAAACCGACTTTTTCGCCTCTCAAACGAGCGCGCCTTTCTTCATCTAAACTATGCAGGGGCTCACCGTCTAAGAAAATTTCGCCGCCGCTAACTTCGTCTAATCCGGCCAACAAACCCAATAGCGTTGATTTACCCGAGCCAGAAGCACCTACAATTGCTACACTCTCGCCTGGTTTTACTTGAAAGCTAATAGGATGAAGGATCTGTAACTCGCCTTCGTTCGTAATGACTCTCTTAATCACATTTTTTGTTTCAATCATCAAAGGGGCTTGACTCATAGTGACACATTTTTCCTATAAATTTGTAGCAAGCTATACAGCACGCAAGGTAAGCGGGTTTTCAAAAACCCACTTATGGGTATTATTAATTAGTCTTTTATTCGCAAATTTTGCGTATTCAGATCAGAGTGAAATTACACAAAAAACCACGTATGAACACAAACTACTCGTACTAGGCGATAGCTTAAGCGCTGCGTATGGGCTAACGGCGCAACAAGGATGGGTCTATTTATTAGACCAGCAATGGCAACAAAACGACACTCCTATTGAAGTCGTAAACGCAGCTATAAGTGGCGATACTACCGATGGCGGCCTAGCCAGATTACCTCGTTTACTCGACTTACATAAGCCCACTCATTTATACATAGAGTTGGGGGGAAATAACGCATTACAAGGTCATAAGCCACGTAAAATTAAACAAAATTTAATAAACATGATTGAATTGGCTAAAAAGAATAACGTAGAGGTCATTATTCAAGAAATGCAAATACCCACAAATTACGGAGTAAGGTACACAAAATTATTTACTGCCATTTTCCATGACCTTGCGAAACAGTTCGACTTACCACTTATTCCCTTTTTCTTGCAAGACATTGCTTTAGACCCCAATCTTATGCAGCGCGATGGTATTCATCCAACTAAAGAAGCTCAGCCTTTAATCGTCGATTTCATGGCACCTAGGCTGTTAGTTGCTATCGATTTTTAAGATATTCTTTTTGTGTATATTCGAATTATATTTTGAAACTCGGTAATAGAAATCGGAACAAGATATAAAAATTTGAAACTACATACATGAAGTAGCGAATAATAAGTGCTAACTGATTTAGATTTTTCGGGGACATTTTAACTGCAGATATGGGTTTAAATACATGCTTGCGGATCATGTCCGTTTTAATAGCTTGTTTACCACCCATTATCAGCCATAAATACAATTTTCACCTGCATTTTTACCCTTATACAAGGTAGTATCGACTCGTTTGAAGATTATTTCAAATGTTTCAATAGGCATTACTTGTAAAACCCCGCCGATAACTGTGACTTGAAGACTTGAAGGGCAATTCTTAAAAGGTTGATATTGTATAGCGATTCTGAGTTTGTTGGCAATGGCGAGCGCTCCCACAAGATCACTATCAGGAAGTAAAACTAAAAACTCCTCTCCCCCCCCATCGAGCAACTTTACCTTGTTCACGAGTACATTTTTTTATAATGTTCGACCCAGTCTTCAGTAAAATATCTCCTACATCATGGCCGTATTTATCGTTAATTATCTTGAAGTCGTCATAATCTAGCAACAGCAGGCTAAAGGTATTTTTTGTTCGGCGATATCGCTCAAAAACGGTAACGAGATGCTGTTGTAGACCATGCCTGTTAAGCGTTTCCTGTTATCAAAACCTTAATATCTGAATTATAGATGAGTTACGCTAGGCGTAATTGCTCGGACGGTTACGTTGAATTTGTAAATAATCAGTGGTAAAGGATGCTAGCTTTCCGGCGAAGTTTTACATTTAGAGAGTGATTGTGTTTACTTGGTTACGTCCATTGTCTTTACTCAAATATAGTTGTTCATCAGCCAAAGCAATGAGGTCAATCAAAGATTTAGAAAAATCATCCACCACTCGAACAACTCCGCAACTTGCGGTTAACTGAATGAGTTTGTCACTATACATTGTCTTATGATCGCCAATTAGCTGATGAATTAACTTTATATGGTCTAGATGCTGTTCTGGTTTATTACTAGCGAACAGTAGCACAAACTCTTCACCTCCATATCTTGAAATAATGTCAGTTTCACGACGACACATTTTCGCAATAACATCAGCAACACCAATAAGGCATTCATCTCCAGTATTATGACCGTATGTGTCATTAATATTTTTAAAATGATCGATATCGATAAAAGCCACCGTGAATGGCGTTTTATTGCGCCGATGATTCATGTATGCTTCTTTTGCCAGTTGGTCAAACGCACCGCGATTTAATAAGCCTGTTAACGCGTCTGTCCTTGAAACCGCTATTAGTTTGGTATTTAAGGCCTGCAACTCTTTAGTTTTTTCTTTAACTTGTTCTTTTAATTCATGCTGAAAGTCCAACGAAAGTTTTTGCGTCTTTATAACATTCGCTGTCACGCTTAACATTTCTTGGCTTACCTTTGCTTCTACCAAAAGTTTCTCTGACGACATTTGGCCTTTCATAAATGCTTCTAGGTTGCGCAATGGGCGAACGATATTTGATGCTAATCCTTTTGATAAAACAGCGATAAATATTATGCTCTGCAAAAAAATGATAATCATAAATGTAAAGTAAGTATTAGTATCCTTGAAAATCCTGCTAGGCTCTGTAAGTGCATATATTTTCCAACCCTTTTGGTTTGAAAATTCTCTATACAAATAGTCTTTCTCAGAAATCGTAATTTTTGGCAGTGAAAATGTATCAGAGGCCCCTACAATATTTTTTTCAAAGCGTTCAAGTTTAGTCAAACCAAATATTGGCGAGCTATAAATTATGGAGTCCAACGCGTCCGTAACAATAACGGCTATTTGGCCATTTTGAATTGCATTAATGACGCTTTGATCAACAAGCCGCTCTAGTTTTATGGCGGCCTGCACCAAGCCCTCAAAACCACTTTCAGTTAAAATAGGCGCAGTAATCGCTACAATATCTAGCGATCCTAAACCGCTACCTTTTATTGCTTTTGATACCACGGGTTCTTTATTGAATTTAGTTAACTGGAAATATTCGCGAAATGAAATATTAACGCCAGACAATTCTGGTAGCTTTGCGGCATATCGTTCAGGCGCAGCAAAAAGCACAGTGCCGTCTTTATCAGTTGCTACCATACTCTCTAGATTAGCAGTCGCATTTGCAACGGTATCCAATATGGTTGCTTTTTTTTGAGTATTATTTTCATTACTTAACATCTTTGCCGTTGATGTTAATGCATGAACTTTATCATTTAGTAATCCAATAGCGCTTCTGTCGAGTTCCTCTATAGCGTTATTTAACTCAAGACTTACAGAAACTTCGCTATCATTGGTTGAGCGCCAAATAAAAAACAACACAACAATAAAGAACGGTAACATTACACTTACAAGATTAAATTCGAATACTAACTTTGAAAATTTAGGGAGGGTTTGACGTTGCTTGAATTGACTCTGTATCGGAAGTAACCAATAAACGAGTAAGGCCAACATTCCACATATATACCCACTAAGTACAAAAGGTAAGGCAATGTAAACAGATACTTGAAAGCTTAGAGACAAATAGAAATAAACAATAATGCTTGTTATAGGAAGACCAATTAGTAGCCAAAACAATAACAATACGGTTAAAAATCGTACTTTAAAGTAAAGCATTGTTGAAATCACAAAATACTGTAGGCCGTGCAACCAACCAATAGAAACGGGACTGTCATAAATTAAAAGTGGAGCTAAACTTGCGCATAAAACTAATATAGACACACGAAAAGGCAAGGCAAGCAGGCAAAATAAGACAAAAGCGCTACCAAAATAAATGGGAACACTTCCAGCCATATTTGCTACGAAAAACGCATTAAGAATAAAGGCAAATGTACCTAGTAATAATCCGATTATGTAGATAAAACGTTTATTGATTGCTTGAACTTTTATATCTATTTGAGCACTCGCTTTGCTACGTCAAATATCATTAGTTAAGTATCGGGTATGGGGCCTTTTACTTTACAATTATCTCGAAAATTTTGATTAAAGGGATTAAAAGAAATACGCTTTAATACTGATGAATATACTTTAGTCTATAATGATCGCTGGTGTCTTTTATGCCATGATTATATATTAGTAAAACTTTATATTGTAACTGTTTTTGCTATTTAAGCACTTTGTAAAAAGTGAAAGAATTCTAATTAAAATAAGTGTGAAGGTTTGTGATCGAGTTTAATCAACAGGTCACAGCTGAGCGCTAAAAGGACTCACTACCGATATCACTAAGATTCGATAGCAGTTAACCAACCCCGAGCAGGGCAAGTATAAAACGAGAGTTATCTTTTTATGTACCGTTCTTTCTGCAACGAAAGGACCCGAAACCGTAACCCTTAGAAAAGAAAAATAGGGGGTTGTTTACGAATTGCCCGCTGCAAGTAAAGCACCACTAGTAGCAGCATTCCACCTAGGCCACCAATGTAAGCGTTGCCCATAAGTGTAGACGCCACAAACATAAGCATTATTAATCCTAATAAACCTAATTTCATTTTGCTTCCTTATTACCAATTATTGTTATTTTTTCGGCTATGCCACACATTTTCACTATTCACGAGCAGCATAGATTCGGCGTGCCGAGCGAGCTCTTAAGCTTTCGACAGCTAGACTTAATATCATTCCAACCGTAGCGGCGACGAACGCTGACCGTAATGCTGCTTTAATGTAGGTGGCCAGTACTTCAGTCACTTTATTTAATATCGATTTCACTTTGCTAGGCACATTCCAGTATTTGATACCGGTAGAGTCAATCTCAGGGCCAGCTTCAAGTTGATTTGTACTGCTGACACTTTGAGCACTTTTAGCAATTGCACTTAATGCTTTACCCTTGATAATTGCTGCAATCCTGGTAACTACTAAATCGGGTAGCGTGACGCTTGCTTCAGAACCTCTAACATTTGTAAATACAAACGCGCTGGTTTTGTCAACAATTCTATCTGCCTCGCCAGTAGCTATTACTGCACCCCCTATTCCAAGCCCGCCAAAGAATATGCTCAACATTGTGCTAACCGACAAAACAGTAAGGCTATGAGGCGCTTCAACACATTCGCCAAGTGGCCTTGTTAATTTCGCAGCGAGAAGTCCACCTGCAGCCATAGCAATTAGCGTACTAAGTAAAATCCATATTGTTGTACCAAGGTCTAAACTGTCGCGTAACGCAGACAAGAATGAAGAGTAGGTAATATCCAACCCTATCAATATCCCTAGTAGCAAAAGTAGTCCGAACACTGCAATCATACCTACGAATATGACAGACCAACTAATGCCATGATCAGCCGAGACCCTTGAATTAGCTACCACACGAGCGAATGATCCTTTCGCTTCTATCGCCACAATATACTCCTAAATTTAATAGCCCAACGCCTATTAAGTCACTTCGCCGTCGATTTTTTATTCACGTTTAATAGAGATTTAGCAATATTTAAGCCAGTTTGCGATCATGATCGAATACAAGCCTACGGTGTAGCAAAAAAGCACTACTAAACATATGATTTATAGCACAGGGGAAGGTTCAACTTAGCGTGTTAAACTTAAGTAATGTGTTTTAATTATTCGGTAGCATTTAGCATTTATAAAGCATGAATTGTAATTTTTACAAGCCTTGAACGGGCCTATGCTCTTTCAGTTTAATACTAAAATTAAAACGCACAGTTTGCGTTAAAACAATTAAAAAAAGCGCATATAAAAAGACTTCAATTGAAGTCTTTTTATATACAAAGCTTCTTATTTTGAATAAGCGGCCGGTTTATTTGGGTCACGATGTAAATAACGATCACGCAGTTTAGTTTGTCTAGATTCCATTACCATAGACTCACCTTTAATGAACACTTGTTCTGCCGCCTGGGTAACTTCTAGTGGGTCACCCGACCAAATCACGATGTCGGCTTGTTTACCCACTTCTAAGCTGCCTACTAAACTATCTACCCCATATAATCTTGCCGGATTAATAGTAAGTGCTGCTAAAGCTGCGCTATGTGGCAAACCGTTAGCCACTGCATTACCAGCATGTTGAGGTGCTAAACGTGCGTTATGAGTTTCTATGCCAATTGTGAGTTCAACATTTGCAACATGCAGCCTAGCCGCATTTTTCATAGTTGCACCTAATTGGTCAAACTGACCTGGCAAATTATATTCAGGATTTAAAATGACGGGTACCTTAGCTGCAGCAATTTGCTCAGCGACTCGCCAGCCATCGCTTGCACTAACAAGCACTATCTTAATATTGCTATAGCGCTTTTTGAGTGCCAATACCTGTAAAATATCATTCGCTCTGTTAGCCGTCACCAGCAGAGGCATTTCGCCGTTTATTACTTTGACTAAAGGCTTCGCATCAGCGCGAGAAATCATGCCATGCCATTCCCACGAAGGGGTTAATGGATTACCCGCCACATATTCAGCTTCATCTAAACTTTGATTAAGCGCTACCCATAAAGCCGCACGACTTTCGCCAATTTTATCTGCACCACCGCTGCTTAAATCGACATGCATGAAAGCACCTGTTTTAAGCACAGAATTGAACGATGTAGACAAAGAAATAAATGCACCTTGCCCATCAAACAACTGACCGGTAGACGCAATACCTGTCACAGCGCTTGTAAAGCCCTCTAAACGCGTTATGCCGATTAAGGTTGAATCTGTATTAATTGCATATTGAACGTCGTAAGCAGCACCTACGCTTGATATTTTATGGGCATCAACGTAGGCATCATTAACGCCTGCTGACATACTCACTTCGACTAAACCAAGGTTGGTCAATGCACCAATTAAGCCTGGGGTCACTACTTTGCCAGTAGCGTCGATCTCGGTATACCCCGCTGGAACAGAAACACCTTCAAGTACTTGCTTTATGATACCGTCTTGTATTAACACTGTACCTTCTTCAATGACGCCTTTACTCGACATCGTATGAATTTTTGCGCCCGTGATGGCTAAGTTCTCAGCATAAGATTGTGAAGCAAAAGTAAACAGTGATAATAATACAACGCTAACAACGCGAGTACTCAATAACGTTACTTTTTTACTAGTAGTATTAAGCTTATTCTGGGTTAGATTGCTTAGCATTGATAACGATTTCATTTGGCATCTCCTTGCGCAATTTGGCCAAGTTCAAAATCACTCACCGGCCAACTAGCAGGATCCGTTCTGTCGTAAACCATGGCACCATCTATAAACACTTTTTCAGCTTGTGAATAGCTTGAGAATGGATCTGATGACCACAATACTACATCTGCGTTTTTACCCTCTTCAATAGAGCCTGTATGCTCAAAAATACCCAACGATTTAGCCGGATTAGCCGACAGCCACAGCCATGCTTCGGCCTGTGAAATATCTATACCAGCTCTTACGCCGTCAGACCATGCCTTAGCTGCTTCTTGATTTAAACGTTGAATACCTATATCGCTGTCGGAATGAACAATGGCGCATGCACCTGCTTTATGCACCATTGGCACATTTTCACGAATACCGTCGTAAGCTTCCATTTTAAAGCCCCACCAATCGGCCCACATAGCTGAACACACATCATTTTCAGCCAGTATGTCGCTAATTTTATACGCTTCTACAGCATGATGAAAGGTGCCAATTTTATAATTAAACTCTTTCATTACATCCATCATTATGGCCATTTCGTCGGCGCGATAACAATGCATATGCACTAAAATATCACCGTCTAATACGCCCGCAAGGGTTTCAAGGCGTAGGTTACGCGTAGGTGCCTCACCACCTTCATTAGCAGCTTCGTAATCACTCCATTTTTTCTGATACGCCTGCGCTTCAATCCATGCTTTACGATAGCCGGCGACATTCGCCATGCGTGTCATAGGTCCGCCTTTTGCGCCATAAACGCGTTTAGGGTTTTCACCGCAGGCCATTTTTATGCCGTAAGGAGCTTCTGGAAACTTCATGTCTTGCATTGTTCTGTTGGGAAGGTTCTTAACGGTAACGCTACGACCCCCAAACAAATTCGCAGAACCTGGTAAAATTTGCATTGACGTAACACCACCGGCTAAAGCACGCTGAAAGCCTGGGTCTTGTGGCCATATAGAATGTTCGGCCCATACCTCTGCAGTAACCGGCCCTGTCATTTCATTCCCATCAGAGTGAGAGCTCGTGCCTGGCGAAGCGTAAACACCCAAGTGACTGTGATTATCAATAATGCCCGGCGTAATCCATTTACCCGTACCATCAATTTCGATCGCATCTCGTGGTACAGAAACACTGCTGCCAAACTCTGAAATTTTGCCTTCTTCTAAGAGTATTTCACCCTCTTCTATTTTGTTGCCAATGCCATCTAAAATAGTCACGTTGGTAATCACAACGGGCGCAGACTCAATGCGTTGGTAGGTGCTAGGAAATGGATTTTTTTTATCTCTGGTGACTTGCTCTGAACTTTTGTCGTCGGAACATGCACTTAATAATATCGACGATACTAATAGGGAAACCACCAACTTTGGCGTGGATAATGTATACATGACGTTCCTTGCTTAAATGTTAAAAAAGGGAAGGTTTTGTGCGATAAGACTAATAGTCTAGAAGACTTTTCGCAAATATTTTCTATAAAAAATTGTGTAAAAACAACTCTGCATGCAAAAGGCGGTAAATATATTAGGACGTTAACACTTTGACAATTTCATCAGCATCTTTCATTCTTCTTAATTCCATAAACATCTCTTGCGCTTCTGGGTATTGCTTCTTTAAATATGAAAACCACTGCTTAATGCGGTTGGGAAAATACAAACCTTTTTCAGAATAAATCTCATATCCTGTGTATTCGACTAAAAGTGCCTTAACCGCCTCCCAATCATAAGGTTTGTCGCCATATTTAATAGACGCGGCTAAGTTGGGCATAGCCAAGGCACCTCTGCCTAACATTATGTCGGTGGTATGGCTTTGTTCAATACACGCTTGTGCATCTTGCTGTGACCAAATTTCACCATTGGCAATTAACGGTATAGTGGTGTTGGCTTTAATTTTTGCTATCCAGGGCCAATAAGCGGGTGGCTTGTATCCATCTGTTTTTGTACGTGCATGAACCACTAATGACGAAGCCCCTGCGCTTTCTATGGCTTGGGCATTTTCGATGGCAAGAGCCGTGTCCTCATAGCCCAATCTTACTTTAGCCGTTACTTCATGCTCGCTTGGTACGGCGTCGCGCACTGCTTTTACAATTTCATATAATGTTTCAGGATACTGCAACAGTACCGCACCACCTTTAGACTTATTGACGGTTTTTGCAGGACACCCAAAATTCAAATCGACCCCATGTGAACCGAGTTTGATAGCCCTTAACGCATTTTGTGCCAGCCAATATGGATCTTGCCCTAACAGCTGCACTTTGACTTTAACGCCGGTAGATGTGTAGCCTTGATTATGAAGTTCAGGGCAAAAGCGGTAAAAGACTTTGTCAGGAAGTTGCGTAGCAACGACTCTTATGAATTCAGTCACACATAAATCGAAACCGCCTACTTGGGTCAGCATATCGCGCATAAGATGATCAACGACACCCTCCATAGGAGCCAGTATTATTTTCATTGGTTTTTTTGCTTCATTAATGTGATTGCTTCATTGAGGTGATTACTTCATTGTGGTAGTTGTTTAATGATTACATATTCATAGCCATATTTATTCATAAACTTATAAATAAATAGCAAAATTACGCCTGATCTGCCTTCATGCTGAGTGAAAGGAGCATGTTTTTAAAAATTTCATCAATATCGTCAAAAGGCTCTGTGCTGTAATAAATGCTCATGCTTGAGTCAACGCTAACGGCATGATGATTATTATGGTCAGAAAACGTATTGGTAAGTGCGTCTTTAGCACGTTCAAAGAAAGCTTGGGCTGCATCTTCTTCAATATTTACCAAGCACAAAATAAACTGTTCTGGTCCGAATCGACCAAGTAAGTCTGAACTGCGCGTTATTTTCTTTAGGGTATTGGCGATTTGCTCGAGCACAAAATCGCTTTTTGTTGAGCCCAGTGTCAAATTAACTTCGGTAAAATTGGCAATATCGAAAATAGCTAAAGCATTCGTACAATTTGCAGCGGGTTTAGCAACATGAACAAGTTTATTAATAAAAGCGGTATTGGTCAAAACACCCGTTATGCTGTCGTAAGATTTACTTTCTAGATATTTACGTCTAACAAACCAAAGCACCACTAACAACAATACTAGCAGAACACAAAGTAAGGTCCAAATCACTTGGTCTCTGTTTTGTTTTTGTTCTTTTAGGCTGGCCTCAAGATTCAATATTTTGTCGTGCAAACTGGCTAAGTCGAAAGCACCGTTATTGTCTTGTATCATTTTTTGAAAGGTATCTACTTTACGTTGGTATTGCTCAAATGCAGCTATACTGTCCTCTTTATTGCCAACAAGGATATTAGCTTCAACGATAAAACGTAAATAACTTTTGCTAAGGCGAATATAATTTTTATAAGTAGAAGGCGCATTTTTTTCACTCTCAAGAAAATCACGCAAGCATTGGACATCATTCTGATAGTAGCAAAGCTCAGATAGGTAGCGCCGATGTAAACCTTGGTTAATAGGGTTTTTATCGTTTGGCGCAATATCATTCCAATTGGCTAAGGTCGCTTCCAAACTCTCATAGTCTTTTACGCTTTCGTAATAGGATGCCTCAAAGAGGTATTGTAGGAAAAAGGTACGCTTGGTGCCGCTCTGCTCATTAATAGCAACAAATTTGTCTAATGCTACTTTTGTCTGTGGAAAATTATTCGTCGATTGCAGTGCCGTAATTAAGCTGCCGAGAAGGGACAGCAAATTTTCGTCAGTATATATATTTTCAGCTGTTTCAAATGCTTTTTGGTATTGAGAGGCAGCTAAGCTTTGCTGTCCTCTTGACGAATAGAAGTAACCTACTCTGTTATAGGCATGCGCAAGTGCCGCGGGATTGTCCATTTCAGTTATCGCAACAAGCAATTCATAGAGGCCAAAAACCTGCAAATCTACGTCTAATTTTATACATTCTGTGATGTAGCCAAGACTCGCACTTAAGTGCACATCAACATACTTACCTTTGGCTGAATCGCGTGCCAACATGTAATAATCGCAGCGCGCCGGGTTTTCATTCATATCGTAAATAAAACCATACTGAAAAATAGCTGATAAATAATACTGTGCGCTACGATCTGATTGTTCATTTGCAAGCAAGCGCTGCAAGGTTGACTGAGCATCACTCAAGTTACCGGCACAAATGAGCCCATGGGTTTTCATACTCGTTAATTGAAGCGTTTGTTGGGGTGTTAACGTGGGTGAAGCCAGCGCGGTATCAATTTGTGCGTTTAATGCTGAAGTAGGACAGTCGTAAGTTGGCGTATAAGCTTGTTCAATAAAAGAAACTACATCAACATTATCAAAATTAGGAGTATCTTGCGTAATGTCAGCAAATGCGACGCGCACTAAAAAAAGGCTCAAAATGACAAAAACAAGTGTTCTGCTGAACAAGTTATAACCCCAAAGGTACTATACTACAGGACCAAAATTCTATTTATTGAAACTTAGTTGCCGATGTTTTATGCTGCCGAACTTTATTTTCAGACCAAGCCGTTAACTATCGACTTGCATAAATTACGCCTTAACAAGTATATATACGTATAACTTATGCCACCTTCAGCTTAGGTTCTAATGCGCCTAAACACAAGTGATTCCGTATACCTACTCCCAATGAAATGCAGAAACAAAAAAACCAGCTCATATGAGCTGGTTTTTCTGTTGTTCAAAATGGCGTCCCCTAGGGGATTCGAACCCCTGTTACCGCCGTGAAAGGGCGGTGTCCTAGGCCTCTAGACGAAGGGGACAAAAACTGTGTTCTTGCCGGTACGCAACATTTCAAATTGTTAGTGAATTCTAGCACACTGCTAGTGTTCACTTTAACTTAACCTTGAGCCTAGTAACGGTTAAGTTGTTAGATGCCAGCTTTTTTGTAGGTTTCGCATAAACGATGCGCAACTTACATAAAGGGTGGCGTCCCCTAGGGGATTCGAACCCCTGTTACCGCCGTGAAAGGGCGGTGTCCTAGGCCTCTAGACGAAGGGGACACAATAAGTCCTTGGTGGAGCCAGGCGGGATCGAACCGCCGACCTCTTGCATGCCATGCAAGCGCTCTCCCAGCTGAGCTATGGCCCCATGTGTCAACACATAACGCCAAATATATACTCTATACTGAGGTACTACTCTTGCGTGACAGCGGGGCGCATTTTAGGCATCGAGCGCCTGTATGTCAACGATTTTTTTAAGAATTTTCCCGATTAATTATGAATTCTACAGCCTTGTTTATTCTTTGTACAACTTGCGCTTGCGATAATAATGCAAGGGTAACATCTAGCCCAGGCGAATTACCTGCACCGGTGACGGCTACGCGCAATGGCATTCCAATTTTGCCCATGCCTACATCTAACTCTGCTGCTGTATCGTTTATAGCTTGTTGTATGGTAGTTGCATCCCATGTTGATAAACTTTCTAATTTAGCTTGCACGGCAATTAAGTTTGCTTTTGCAACAGGGCGTAAATGTTTCTTCGCAGCTGCCGCGTCAAACTCATCAAAATCTTCATAAAAATAACGACTAATTGCAGCGAGTTGTTTTAAAGTCTCTACTCTGTCAGCTTGTACACTAATAACATCAGCTAAGGCAGGTCCATTGCTTGTATCGATGCCCTGCTCTTCAAAGTGCCATTTCGCATAATCAGCAACGTCTACAGGCGCCAAGCTTTTAATATAATGTTGGTTTAACCATATGAGCTTTTCAGTATTAAAGGCACTGGCCGACTTGCTTATATTATCTAAACTGAACAGACTTACCATCTCATCAACGCTAAATACTTCTTGGTCGCCATGAGACCAACCTAAACGGACTAAATAATTAAGTACTGCCTGAGGTAAATAACCGTCGTCTCTATATTGCATAACGCTTACCGCGCCATGACGTTTAGACAATTTTTTACCATCGTCGCCCAAAATCATACTTACATGCGCATATTCGGGTACCGGTGCACCAAGCGCTTTTATTATATTAATTTGGCGTGGTGTATTATTAATATGGTCCTCGCCTCTTACTACATGGCTTATGCCCATTTCCCAGTCGTCAATTACCACGCAAAAATTATAGGTCGGTGCACCGTCTGTTCTGCGTATAATAAGGTCGTCTAATTCGGTGTTTGAAATATGAATTTCGCCGCGCACGTGGTCTTTAAAAACAACCTCGCCTTCTTGCGGATTTTTGAAGCGTATAACGTAAGGCTGACCTTTAGGATGGTCTGTGAGGTTCCGCCATGTGCCAGGGTAGCGAGGTTTTTCGCCCTGCTCTTCTTGCTTTGTACGAATAGCATCAAGCTCTTCACTACTCATAAAGCATTTGTAGGCATGCCCCTGAGCTAGTAATTGCTCAATAAATTTATTGTAGGTATCGAACCTATCAGTTTGGTAATACGGGCCTTTGTCATGATCTAGTCCTAACCATTGCATACCATCTAGTATCGCTTGTTTTGCTTGCTCGGTTGAACGCTCTATATCAGTGTCTTCAATACGTAATACAAATTCCCCACCTTGGCTTTTGGCATATAACCATGAGTACAAAGCGGTACGTGCGCCGCCTACATGTAAATAACCAGTTGGGCTAGGGGCAAAGCGAGTAACTACAGACATGTCTATTCCTGAATTTTTCTGAATTTTAAAAACTGCCGCATTCTACAGCGTTGAGAGATGCTTCTAAAGGTTTTCACATAATTATTTATTTGTTAGTGCTTAAGTGTCAACAAATGTCTAAAATACTTAGCGGTAAGACGACCTTAGTGAAGAGTTTTACGTAAAATTGCATTATTTTTACGCAAACGCACCTTTTTTCGTAAAATCGGGTTGACACTTTTACCGGCAACTCTATAATACCGCTCCTCTTAGTTATGAATACCGCGTAGCTCGCTAACGAAGTACGCTATCAAGCGAAAGGTTAGTAACGAGGGAATTAGTAAGAAATGGACGCTTAGCTCAGTTGGGAGAGCATCGCCCTTACAAGGCGAGGGTCACTGGTTCAAGCCCAGTAGCGTCCACCACTTCCTACTCTCTTGTTTTTAAATACCTTTTTGAATTCCTAAATCTTTTTGTGTCGCTAACTTACGTGTCATTCTTCCAAAAGCGTGGCGAATCCGTGCCGAAAATGTGGCGAATCTGTGCATCAATTTGCCCGGAGCTCTTTATTCTCATGGGCTGCGAGACTTTTTATTTTGCGCGC
>CAXMOM010000018.1:0-66841 GCA_964195425.1 Acidiferrobacterales bacterium | reverse complement strand
GAATGTGTTGTTAGAAATTATGCTGCGGGTTCACTTTGTAAAAGATTAGGCATAGAAGAGGGCTTAGCGCTATCGCCGCCAACTTTTGAATTTTTTCTGAAAAATGATGCTTTACACGATCCTATGATTAATGAGTCTCATTGTACAGTTTTCGGATGGGCAACAAACGACCAGATTTCACAAATGAAAGCACTTACTTTTAAAGTTAACCAAGTGCTATCACCCTTGTTTGATGACGGCGGAATGTTATTGGTCGATTTTAAATTAGAATTTGGTAGCGACCTTGACGGACACATCATTTTAGGCGATGAGTTTACGCCCGATGGCTGTCGTTTATGGGATAAAGAAACCAAAAAGAAGCTCGATAAAGATAGATTTAGACAAGGGCTTGGGTCTGTTGTTGAATCGTACATTGAAGTTGCCGCAAGGATTGGTCTAGATTTACGCTAAATGTCCGTTCTTTGGTGTTAGCGTTATTTCTGGATAGTTATTCAGGGAGGATAGGTGATTGTCAGTACTCTATCTTTATAGTGATGTCTGAGGTAGGAACTGTGCAACAGGTTAATATTTCATCATCATCAATAAACGCAAGGGGTTCGACCCGATAGTCGACTGAGCCGCTTAGCAATTTAGTTCGGCATACCCCACAAAAACCCTCTCTGCAGTTGTAGTTTACATCCACACTTTCACGCTCTAAAGTTTCAAGAATCGATTCGTTCTCTTGCGAACGCACGCTCTTGTCATCTATACCAATAGAGTTGAAAGTCTTCGAGTGTATACATGTTTCTTGGTTTTTCACGCTAGTGACTATCCTGCATCAGTTAAGTAGCCTAATAAATCTAAGTTATTTAGATTTATTAGGCCTTATAACGATTAGAGGTTTAGCAATTTATTAGAGGTCAAAGTCAGTGAAGTCGTCAGCACTCACTTCAGCATCGATTTGTGATACTAAATAAGAACTCACCTCAACTTCTTGGGGTGCGACTTGTACGTTATCTGAACTTAAATAATTATTCATCCACGGTAGCGGGTTGCTTTTGCTCTCAAATTCGGTTTTCAAACCAATCGCGGCCATACGCTGGTTGGCTATAAACTCAACGTAATCACTTAAGATTTCTTCGTTCAATCCTAACATCGAACCATCTTTAAATAAGTACTTAGCCCACTCTTTCTCTTGCTGCACGGCAGTAAGAAATATTTCTCTTGCCTGGTCTGAACACTCAAGTGCTATTTCAGCCATTTCAGGATCGTCTTTTCCTTTTGCCCATAGGTTTAATATATGTTGGGTGCTGGTTAAATGAATGTTCTCGTCACGTGCAATTAAGCGAATGATTTTTGAATTCCCTTCCATCAACTCACGTTCAGCAAATGCGAAAGTACAAGCAAACGATACATAGAAACGAATTGCTTCTAATGCGTTAACCGAGTTCATACATAAGAAAAGTTTTTTCTTTAATTCACGCATAGTAATTACATGCGTTTCACCCTCTACGTCATATGTTCCTAAACCCCGAGTTTGAAATAACTGGGTAGCAAATATTAGGTCATCATAGTATTTAGAAATATCAGTGGCTCTTCGCTTTATTTCTTCATTCACCACAATATCATCAAAAATTTCACTTGGATCTGAGAACAAATTACGCAATATGTGCGTGTAAGAGCGTGAGTGAATAGTTTCAAAGAATGACCAGGTTTCAACCCATGTTTCTAATTCAGGTAAAGAAATAATAGGCAAAAATGCTATGTTAGGTGATCTACCTTGAATAGAATCAAGCAAAGTTTGATACTTTAGGTTTGAGATGAAAATATGTTTTTCAGCATCGGTCAACTTACCAAAATCGACTCGATCTTTACTTACGTCAACTTCTTCTGGACGCCAGAAAAAAGAGATTTGTTTTTCAATTAGTTTCTCAAAAATAGGGTGCTTCTGTTGGTCGTATCTAGCTACGTTAACTGAGTTACCGAAAAACATCGGCTCTGTCATAGTGTCAATGGTTTTTTGATTAAAAGTAGTATATTTCATAGTTGTTATTATAATGCCTAGTAGTAGTTAAACGCTAAATTTTGCTCTAATTGAATATTTGCTTATGTAAAAGGCTCTTTACTTTGACATTATATATTCATTGTTAAAGGTGCTTAGATTTTACAAGCACCGCCTTCACAATCATCGTCATCCTCAATGATTACCTCTAGTGCTCTAGCTTTATTCTCATCTATTTCCATTTCAGCGTCAGACTTGTCGGAGGCACCGTCTCGTGTATTGTGGTAATACAAGGTTTTTATACCCAGTTTATAGGTGGTTAATAAGTCTTTTAGCAATACCTTCATAGGTACCATACCGCCTTCAAATTTACCGGGGTCGTAACTTGTGTTTGCAGAAATGGTTTGGTCTATAAATTTCTGCATAATCGCTACAAGCTCTAAGTATCCATCGTTTGAAGGAATGTCCCACATTAACTCGTACTTATCGCGCAGGCGTTTGAATTCAGGAACAACTTGCTTAAGTACACCATCTTTGCTTTGTTTGATACTAATGTGGCCACGCGGTGGTTCAATACCATTGGTCGCATTCGATATTTGTGAAGATGTTTCTGATGGCATTAATGCAGACAAGGTACTATTGCGTAAGCCATGTTCTACGATGTCAGCGCGAAGCGTATCCCAATCATAGTGCAAGGGCTCATTGCAAATTTTGTCTAAATCCTTTTTATAGGTATCAATCGGCATTAAGCCTTGAGAGTAGGTAGTCTCGTGAAACTTCGGACAAGCCCCTTTTTCTTTTGCTAAGTTGTTAGACGCCTTTAATAGATAATATTGAATGGCTTCAAATGTTCTATGAACTAAGCCATTGGCGCTAGAGTCTGAGTATTTAACTCCATTTTTAGCTAAGTAATAAGCAAAGTTAATCACGCCTATACCTAAAGTACGGCGGCCTTCGGTTGCGTTAAACGCAGCTGGAACAGGGTAGTCTTGGTAATCTAATAGGCTGTCTAGTGCACGCACCGATAAATCTGCTAGTTCTTCAATATCGTCGAGGCTTTCAATGGTGCCTAAATTAAATGCAGATAAGGTACACAGGGCTATTTCACCATCTGGGTCGTTTATGTGCTGTAATGGCTTGGTAGGTAAAGCAATTTCCAAACACAAGTTGCTTTGTCTAACTGGAGCTACTTTAGGATCAAATGGGCTATGCGTATTGCAGTGGTCAACATTTTGTAGGTACATACGGCCTGTGTTTGCACGTTCCTGCATAAATTGACTAAAGAGGTCAATGGCTTTTACACGTGTCTTACGAATACTATCGTCGTTTTCATATTGCACATATAAACGTTCAAATTCTTCTTGGTCTGCAAAGAATGCATCATAAAGCCCTGGAGTATCAGAGGGGCTAAACAGGGTGATATAATCACCTTTCAACATACGCGTATACATCAATTTATTACACTGCACGCCATAATCTAAATGTCGAACTCTGTTTTCTTCTACGCCACGGTTATTCTTAAGCACCAGCAACGATTCAACTTCTAAATGCCAAATTGGGTAGAAAAGGGTCGCTGCACCGCCGCGAACACCGCCTTGTGAGCAACTTTTAACAGCCGTTTGAAAATGCTTATAAAACGGAATGCAACCAGTATGAAAAGCTTCGCCACCGCGAATAGGACTGCCTAAGGCTCTAATGCGACCTGCGTTAATGCCAATGCCAGCGCGTTGACTAACATATTTTACGATGGCGCTTGTTGTTGCGTTGATTGAATCTAAACTATCACCCGCTTCAATCAATACGCACGAACTGAACTGCCTAGTGGGTGTCCTAACACCCGCCATGATGGGCGTGGGTAATGATAGTTTGAACATGGATGTTGCGTCATAAAAACGTTTTACGTAATCAAGGCGCACATCTTTGTCGTACTTTGCGAATAAGCAGGCTGCCACCAATACATATAAAAATTGCGCGCTTTCATAAATTTCACCGCTAACACGGTTTTGAACGAGATACTTACCTTCCAATTGTTTGACAGCCGCGTAACTGAAGTTTAAATCACGAGCATGATCCATGAAGTCATTCATTTCATTGAATTCTTGTTCGGTGTAGTCTTCAAGCAAATGTTTGTCGTATTTGCCTTTCTCTACCATTGATTTAACTTGTTTGAAAAGGTGCGGCGGTTCGTACTGTCCGTATGCTTTTTTACGTAAATGAAAAATAGCTAAACGTGCCGATAGGTATTGATAGTCCGGCGTTTCTGCGCTAATTAAATCGGCCGCAGACTTAATCATAGTTTCATGAATTTCTGCAGTTTTAATACCATTGTAAAATTGAATTTGCGCTTTAATTTCAACTTGTGATACAGAAACATCATCTAGACCGTTTGCAGCCCAAGTAACGACTTTATGGATTTTCTCGAGATCTATCGGTTCTTGCGTGCCATCTCGTTTGGTAACTAATAAATTGTTATTCATTATTATTATGCTCTATGTATTAACGCTGTTTTTTTAACCAAATATGTTTGTGGTAATTGTGTGCGAGGAGCCGATTAATATACAAGGTGGATTACGTCCTTGTTTACCGCTAATGAGCTGGTAATTTGGCAATCTGAAGAATTAACGCATTCCTCACCAAACACAAGATAATGTGTTAAAGCTTCGTTTGCAATCACTATATGTAGTGTTTTGCGTCAAATAATTGACGCGTCAAGAAAGGTTAGTGTGGGCTAACCTAAAAACGTAAATGATACGGTAGGTTTTGAATTTTCAAGGGCTTTTTGTTAATTATTTTTAATGGTGGAACGTTTTGTTATAACTAAATAGCTTTTTGTTACTATCCAATTATGTTTATTTTTTATCCTACATATTCGCTCATTTTTACGTAGGAAAAGCGTTTTTTATATTGCACTACTCTTCGTTTTTACACACGACAAAGTAATTAACGTCAACATTACTATCTGACAAGTTATAACCTTGAGTTAGCGGATTAAAGTGCAAGCCTGTCATCATATTCACTTGTAACGATGTTTTTTCGATCATGGATATTAATTCACTAGGCTTAATAAACTTGCTATGGTCATGAGTACCCTTAGGTACCATATTAAGCACGTACTCGGCCGCTACAATTGCCATTGCGTATGACTTTACATTTCTATTAATGGTCGAAAATACTACTACTCCGCCCGGTTTGACCAAGCGTGAGCATGCTGCAACGACTGAGGCGGGATCGGGAACATGTTCTAACATTTCCAAGCAAGCAACTACATCATACTGCTGCGAATGCTGTAAGGCCCAATCTTCTGCCGTAGACAACACATAATCTACTTTTACACCGCTTTCTAAGCGATGCAAATTTGCCACATCTAAAGATGCTTTTGCCATGTCGAGTCCAGTTACCTTAGCGCCACGCAACGCTAGGGCCTCAGACAATATACCGCCGCCACAGCCTATATCAATAATATTCTTACCAAAAAGCGAATTAGCTTGTTGTTCTATTAGGTCTACGCGCAGTGGATTAATATCATGCAGTGACTTAAATTCACCGTTACGATCCCACCAACTGCTGGCTAACTCAGAAAATTTTGCTAATTCATCTACATCGATGTTACTCATGATAAACCTTCCTCAAAATACTTATTTTCTAAATGCATAATTACCACTACAAGAATATGGACTGTGAATAAATTTATAGCGTTAACAATGCATGAATAGCCCAAAACATGCGAATATAAGCCTCTATGCTCTATTTTCCCATTTATCAAGTACTCAACATGCTACAGTTTTGCATAAACTAATGATACTATCGTAATAGCAAAACGTGAATAATAACAAAGTAATCGAAACCGTCAGATACGAAGTCATTTACTTGAATGAATACCATCAGACACATTACGATATACATATAAAAGGATCATGCAGTTTATGACTGACAATGCCAATGCAATCTCTCCCATTAATATTGAAGAAGAGTTAAAAAACTCCTACTTAGATTACGCCATGAGTGTAATCGTAGGTCGCGCACTTCCCGACGTACGTGATGGGTTAAAGCCAGTTCATCGCCGTGTTTTGTTTGCAATGAGTGAACTTAAAAACGATTTTAACAAACCCTATAAAAAGTCCGCTCGAGTAGTGGGAGATGTAATAGGTAAGTACCACCCACACGGTGATAGCGCAGTTTACGACACCATTGTAAGAATGGCACAGCCATTTTCTCTTCGTTATATGCTAGTTGACGGCCAAGGAAACTTTGGGTCTGTAGACGGTGATTCTGCCGCAGCAATGCGTTACACCGAAATACGCATGTCAAAAATAGCTCATGAATTGCTTGCCGACTTAGATAAAGAAACGGTTAACTTTGTTCCTAACTATGATGGCCAAGAACACATTCCAGAAGTCTTGCCCACCAGAGTCCCTAACTTATTGGTTAACGGTTCATCTGGTATCGCGGTAGGCATGGCAACTAATATTCCACCTCACAATTTAACGGAAGTTGTGAATGGTTGTATCGAACTTATCAAAAACCCTGATATGACCATTGAAGAACTAATTGAATTTATACCGGGACCAGATTTCCCAACTGCTGCCATGATAAGTGGTCGTGCGGGTATTATTAGTGCTTATAAAACGGGTCGTGGTAAAATATACTTGCGCGCCAAAGCAGAAATAGAACAAGAAGATAATGGTAAAGAAACCATTATTGTTCATGAAATTCCTTACCAAGTAAATAAAGCTCGCTTGATTGAAAAAATGGCGGAGTTGGTAAAAGAGAAGAAGGTTGAAGGTATATCTGCGCTTCGTGATGAGTCTGACAAAGACGGCATGCGAATTGTTATTGAAGTAAAACGTAACGAGTCAGCAGAAGTCCTACTTAACCATTTATATTCGTTAACCCAATTACAAACCGTATTTGGCATTAATATGGTTGCGCTTGATAAAACACAACCAAAGGTTTTTAACCTTAGAGAAATCTTAGACTTATTCATACTACACAGACGTGAAGTAGTTACCCGTCGTACCGTTTATGAATTGAAAAAAGCGCGAGACCGTGCTCATATTCTAGAAGGTTTAGCGATTGCTTTAGTTAATATAGATCCAATCATAGAGCTAATAAAAGCATCTGGCAGCCCCGCTGAAGCTAAAAAAGCCTTAATTGCATTAGGTTGGGATTTAGGTGATGTTGCACAAATGCTTGAAAGAGCAGGCAACGACGCTGCACGTCCAGATTGGCTAGCTGACGAATTTGGCATTCGCGAAGGTAAGTACTACTTAACTGAAGAACAAGCACAAGCGATCCTTGATTTACGCTTGAACAAGCTGACAGGTCTAGAACACGATAAAATTCTTGAAGAATATCGTAACCTTATCGATGTTATTGCAGAGCTATTAGAGATATTAGGTAGTTCTGAACGTTTGATGGAAATTATTACTGAAGAGCTTGAAGCAATAAGAGACGAGTTTGGTGATGAGCGCCGTACTGAAATTACTGCCGCTAGCCATGATATCGATATCGAAGATTTAATTGAACGCGAAGAAGTGGTTGTGACCTTGTCACATGAAGGCTATGTAAAGTATCAGAAACTATCTGATTACGAAGCGCAGCGTCGTGGTGGTAAAGGTAAATCGGCAACTAAAATGAAGGATGAAGACTTTATAGAAAAACTACTAGTGGCCAATACTCATGACCATATTTTATGTTTCTCTACTCGCGGACGCTTATATTGGTTGAAAGTGTATCAATTACCACTGGCGAGCCGAAATGCTCGTGGTCGACCTATCGTTAATATTCTTCCTTTAGAAGAAAACGAACGTATAACAGCTATTTTACCTATCAAAGAATTTGAAGCAGGTAAATATGTCTTTATGGCTACCGCCAATGGCTCAGTTAAAAAGACCGAACTTATTCATTATTCACGCCCTAGAGCTAACGGTATTATTGCCGTAAACTTAAATGATGGTGATGAATTAATTGGCGTTGATTTAACCGACGGTTCTTGCGAAATCATGCTCTTTTCAAACGCAGGTAAAGTAGTGCGTTTCAGCGAAGCACAAGTTCGACCTATGGGCAGGACAGCAACCGGTGTTAGAGGTATCCGAATTGCCGATACTGAGCGTGTTGTGTCATTGATTATTCCAAACGCAGACGGTGATATATTAACCGCCACTGAAAATGGCTATGGTAAATGTACATCAGTTTCAGAATATCCTGCGAAGAGTCGCGCAACCAAAGGTGTTGTTTCCATAAAAGTATCTGAGCGTAATGGTCAGGTAGTGGGCGCAGTGCAAGTTAGTCAAACAGACGAAATGATGCTAATTAGTGATCGCGGTACTTTGGTAAGAACACGTGTATCTGAAGTTTCTAGGGTAGGACGTAATACTCAGGGTGTAACGCTAATTCGCACGGTTGAAGGCGAGCACGTTGTTGGTTTACAAAGAATTGATGAAATCATTGAAGACGAATCTATGACCATTGAAACCGATGAAGACGGCAATGTGATTGAAAGGGTAGCGACTGAAGCTATCAGCGAATCTGATGTTAATGAAAGTTCCGATTCAAATGAAGACCTTAGCGATGAAGGTGACAAAGAATCTGACGATTAAGACTTTTGGGTTAAGCCTTCTTAGTAATAAAGAAGGCTTACGATACCGTAAGTCTCGCAAATAGTCACAGACCAATTGAAAGCAGCAAACACACTTATGTTTTGCTGCTTTTTTATGTTGAGGAAATAATGACAATGTTTAATTTCAGTGCCGGTCCAGCAATGTTGCCCAAAGCGGTGCTTGAGCGTGCGCAAGCAGAATTGATTGATTGGAACGGGCAGGGCACGTCTGTTATGGAAATTAGCCACAGAGGAAAGCCTTTTATAGCAGTGGCTGAAAAGGCAGAAGCCGATTTACGCACTTTGTTAAACATCCCTAACAACTATAAAGTGTTATTTATGCAGGGCGGCGGCCGTGGTCAATTTTTCTCAGTTCCTCTTAATTTATCCAAAAGAGGCAAACTTGCCCAGCATTTGGTGTCTGGGCAGTGGTCACAAATTGCCGTTAAAGAAGCGGCTAAATACATGCGAAGTGAAGTTGTCGCAGAAAATCTGATGATAGATGGGAAAATTTGCGTTGCCGAGCAATCAAGTTGGCAGGTAAATGAGCAAGCCGCCTATTTTCATTATTGTCCTAATGAGACTGTTGAAGGCATTGAAATTAACTGGGTACCAAAAACCGGCGATGTACCATTAGTAGCTGATATGTCGTCAAACATATTGTCAAAAGCGATTGACGTAACTGACTTCGGTATTATATATGCAGGTGCTCAAAAAAACATTGGGCCCTCAGGATTAGCGGTTGTTATTGTACGTGAAGATCTTATTGGACTCGAACGTGACGATACCCCGGCTGTATTTAGCTATAAAGAACAAGCCAACGCCGGTAGCATGTATAATACACCTCCTACATTTTCATGGTATTTAGCCGGGCTAGTCTTTGAGTGGTTGATAGACAATGGCGGGATTGAAGAAGTCGAGAAGATTAATCGATTAAAAGCGCAGACTTTATACAACTGTATTGATAGCAGCGAGTTTTACCGTAATCAGGTGAGTACTAGTAATCGTTCAAAAATGAACGTTATATTTCAGTTAACCGACAGCTCGCTCGATGCCTTGTTTCTTAATAAAGCTGAGTCATCTGGTTTACAAGCGCTTAAAGGACATAGAGCAGTCGGTGGCCTGCGCGCCAGTATATATAACGCTATGCCACTTGAGGGCGTGACGGCTCTAGTCGAGTTCATGCAAGAGTTTGAACGTACACATGGCTAACTATAATCTACAGTAAGGAAATATTCATCGTTATGGAGCAGTTAACGCTTTCCCCAGTTAAAAGAGTGTCTGGGCACATACATTTACCGGGCAGTAAAAGTTTATCTAACCGTGCCTTGCTATTGGCGGCCTTAAGTAAAGGGCAAACTCGCCTAAGTAATCTACTCGACAGCGATGACATTCGTCACATGCTTAATGCCTTAAAAGCATTGGGCGTTGACTTTACGCTAAGCGAAGGCAATACCCACTGCATTGTACAAGGCATAGGCGGGAAATTTAGCCATAAACAACTAATCTCTTTATTTCTTGGGAATGCGGGAACGGCGATGCGTCCCCTTTGTGCGGCCTTAGCATTTTCTGATGTAGACGTAATTTTAACAGGTGAACCACGAATGGAAGAAAGGCCCATTGGTGACTTAGCCGATGAGCTTATTAGCGCCGGTGCAGATATCACTTATTTAAAAAGCAAAGGCTACCCACCCATTGCTATTAAAAGCGCTCAAATAACGCAGGACACTTTTGAAATTGACGGCAGCGTGTCGAGTCAGTTTTTGACTGCTCTGTTAATGGCGGCTCCTATATTGTCAAATAAAGTAGCGTCTAAAAAAGTAACTATCCACATTAAAGGTACCTTGGTGTCTAGGCCCTACATAGATATCACGCTTGATTGTATGGAGAAATTCGGAGTGATGGTAGAAAATCAAGATTACCAAACTTTCATCATATCGGGTCAGCAAGGATATACAGCGCCCGCACATTTCTTAGTGGAAGGCGACGCTTCTTCAGCCTCTTACTTTTTAGCAGCCGCAGCTATAAAAGGCGGCGAGGTTAAGGTGTCGGGTATAGGTCGTAAAAGTATTCAAGGCGATATTGGTTTTGCTGATGTGCTTGAAAAAATGGGCGCTACGGTTACATGGGAAGATGACAGCATAACAGTTACATCGGGCCAGCTCACAGCCGTAGATATGGATATGAATCATATTCCAGATGCGGCTATGACAATAGCTACCGCAGCATTGTTTGCAACAGGGACCACCGCAATACGGAATATCCATAACTGGCGGGTGAAAGAAACCGATCGTTTATTTGCAATGGCAACAGAATTACGAAAAGTGGGTGCCACTGTTAATGAAGGCGAAGACTTTATTGAAATTACACCTCCTAAAGTTATTAAGCACGCCACTATAGATACTTATAATGATCATAGAATGGCTATGTGTTTTTCCTTGTTAGCTCTCGATGATAAATGCGGCGTGACTATAAATGATCCGAAATGCACCGCTAAAACGTTCCCAGGTTATTTTGAACAATTTGCTGGTGTTTGTCAGCGCTAATCTAGCCATTGCATTGCTTTAACATATAATCACATTTGCACAATTGCGAAAGGGGCGTATACTCTTGCCGCTTTAATAAAGGAGGATTAAGATACATGCAAAAGGTCTCTGTAGTTACCGTTGATGGGCCAAGCGGCGCTGGTAAAGGCACATTGAGCAGCATGTTAGCTGATGCATATAAATGGCATTTCCTCGATAGCGGCGCAATTTATCGTGTTTTGGCCATTGCGGCTATTCATCATGACATTTCGCTAGGTGACGTAGACGCATTAACGCCCTTGGCGACTGGCCTCGATGTTACTTTTCGTGTAACTAAGGAAGGCAACCGAGTTATACTTGAAGGAGAGGATGTGTCAGATGATATTCGCTCTGAAGAAGTAGGAAGCGCGGCCTCAAAGGTAGCCTCCATCCCCTTAGTAAGAGAAGCCTTACTAAGAAGACAACGCGCTTTTGCCGATGAACCGGGCCTTATTGCCGACGGCAGAGATATGGGCACAATTGTTTTTCCAGATGCCCTTGCAAAGATATTTTTAACCGCAAGTGCCGAAACTCGTGCACAGCGCCGATATGAACAGTTGAAAGCTATGGGGCAAGATGTTAAAATATCGCGCCTTTTGGTGGATATACAAGCAAGAGACGAGCGCGACCAAAACAGAAGTACCGCGCCCTTGCTTGCCGCACAAGATGCATTAGAGATAGACTCTACTGCATTAGGTATAGAGCAAGTGTTTGAAATAGCTAAAGATTTTATAGATTCTAAAATCTTTGGTGACGACGAATAACTGCATTTAATTGACCGAGTTTAGGATGAATTTGGTATATTTAATAACCCCTTCTTTTCAGGATTGAATTGTCGGATTAACTTAGAATGTGAATATGACTGAAAATTTTGCAGACCTTTTTGAAGAAAGCCTACAGCAGATAGAGACGCGCCCAGGCGCAATTGTTAGAGGTACCGTAGTATCAATCGATAAAGACATCGTACTAGTAGATGCTGGCCTTAAGTCAGAAAGTGCCATTCCTATCGAACAATTTAAAGCAGCTGATGGTTCACTTGAAGTAGCAGTTGGCGATACTATAGACGTTGCTCTAGATGCAGTAGAAGACGGTTTCGGTGAAACGATACTATCTCGTGAAAAAGCTAAGCGTCATGAAGCTTGGGTTGAGCTTGAAAAAGCTTACGACGAGAAAGCAACTATTAAAGGCGTCATTAACGGAAAAGTTAAAGGTGGCTTTACAGTTGAAGTTAACACTGTTCGTGCATTCTTACCGGGTTCATTAGTAGACGTACGCCCAGTACGTGAAACTACGCACCTAGAAGGTAAAGAGTTAGAATTTAAAGTAATCAAGTTAGATGCTAAACGTAACAACGTTGTTGTTTCACGTCGTGCAGTAATTGAAGCGGAAAGCAGTGCAGAACGCGATCAATTATTATCCAACTTGGAAGAAGGTGATGAAGTTAAAGGTATCGTTAAGAACTTAACCGACTACGGCGCATTCGTAGATTTAGGCGGTGTTGACGGACTACTTCACATTACCGATATGGCTTGGAAACGCGTTAAGCATCCAAGTGAAATCGTAAACGTTGGTGATGAAATCAACGTTAAAGTACTTAAGTTTGACAAAGACAAGTCTCGCGTATCATTAGGTATGAAGCAGATGGGCAGCGATCCATGGCAAGAAATTGCACATCGTTATCCTGAAGGCGCTAAATTAAGCGGTGCTGTAACTAACCTTACTGACTACGGTTGTTTTGTAGAGATTGAAGATGGTGTTGAAGGTCTTGTTCATGTATCTGAAATGGATTGGACAAACAAAAACATTCACCCATCTAAAGTAGTGAACCTTGGTGATGTTGTAAATGTAATGGTTCTAGAGATTGACGAAGAACGTCGTCGTATTTCACTAGGTCTTAAGCAGTGCATCGATAACCCTTGGGAAACCTTTGCTAAGTCGCACGAAAAAGGCGATAAAGTTTCTGGTAAGATCAAATCAATTACTGACTTTGGTATCTTTATTGGTCTTGACGGCGGCATTGATGGTCTTGTTCACTTATCTGACATTTCATGGCAGAAACAAGGTGAAGAAGCAGTACGTGAATACAAGAAAGGCGACGAGATTAGCGCTGTAGTGCTACAAGTCGACCCAGAACGTGAACGTATATCATTAGGCGTCAAGCAAATTGATGAAGACCCGTTCAATAAGTATCTGACAGATATGAAGAAAGGTGCTATTGTTAATGGAACTGTTATCGAGGCCGATGCTAAAGGTGTAACTGTAAACTTAGCAGAAGAAGTCGATGGTTATATCAGAATTGGTGACCTAGCTCGTGAAAGAGTAGAAGACGCTAGTGATGTCGTGAAAGTGGGTGATACCATTGAAGCGAAATACACAGGCGTTGATCGTAAAAATCGTGTAATTACGTTGTCGGTTAAAGCGAAAGATCAAGCGGATGAGAAAGATGCGCTTGAGAAAGTGAATAACCAACCGGAAGATGCTGGCTTTGCAAGTGCAATGGCTGAAGCATTTAAAGCGGCTAAAGGCGAATAATTGCTCTGCTTGGAGCGGCATCTATTGCCGCTCCATTATTACTTTCCAAACTTCTTTCCTCTAAGTACCCAATACTTATTACAAAAACAGTCGTAAAACAATTGGAGTATTATCAGTGACCAAATCAGAATTAATTGAACGTTTATCTCTACATACCAAAGACTTACAAGGCAAAGAACTTGAGGATTCGGTTAAAGAGCTTTTAGAGCAAATGGCACAAACACTACAACGTGGAGAGCGCATTGAAATTCGTGGCTTTGGTAGCTTCTCATTACATTATCGTGCACCAAGAGTTGGCCGTAATCCAAAAACTGGCGAAACAGTCGAACTAACAGGCAAGCATGTACCTCATTTTAAAGCAGGTAAAGAATTGCGTGACCGAGTCGATCTTTAGCTAATATAGTTTGCCAACAGGCATATATAAAAATAAGTCGTTAGAACGACAAAACAATATAGGAAAGGTATGAAAGGAATTATCCTGCTTATTCTTGCAATTATTCTTATTATGATTGCCGTGCTTGTAGGGTTTCGAAATTCAGACGTCGTTACCATTAATTATTTAATTGCTCAATTAGATATGCGTATATCAACATTTATGGTGATGTGTATTATTATAGGCTTTTTCTTAGGCTTTATTACTATTTTGACTAAATATTTAGCATTAAAAGTGCGTTTCGCGAGTATGAAACGTCGTCTAGAAAAGCTTGCTATAGACAAGACCGCATAAATGATCCGCTACTTATGATAGAACTTCTTTTTTTATTACTTCCTGTTGCCGCAGCCTATGGGTGGGTTATGGGCAGAAACAGCTTACGCACTGCTCAGCGCAAACAATCCTCTATATTAGCCAATCATTATTACAAAGGTTTAAATTTCTTATTGTCAGACGAGCCTGACAAGGCAGTCGATAATCTCATTAAAATGATTAGTGTTAATAATGACACGATTGAAACACACATTGCGATGGGTAACTTTTTTAGGCACAGGGGTGAGCTTGATCGTGCCATAAGAGTTCATCAAAACCTCATTAGCCGAGATGAAATATCTAAAAAACAAGAAGCGCTAGCGTTAGTAGAGTTAGGCACCGATTATTTGTTGGCTGGCTTTTTAGAACGCGCTGAAGGTGTTTTTATTCAATTACTAGAAAACGAACGTCATTTTGGCATTGCTCAACAAAAGCTCTTCAGTATTTACCAAGTAACAAAAGAATGGAATAAAGCGGTTGAATTGGCAAGTAGAAGTCTAAAAATAACGCCTAATGACGAACATCTTTATCTTCTACTGTCACACTTTTACTGTGAGCAGGCAGTATCACAGGTAGAAGAAGGCAAGTTGGACGATGCACAAAGCACTCTGAAAAAAGCAGTCATGGTGGAAGGTAAACAAGTTAGAGCATGGCTTGAACTTGGTAAACTGGCGATAAAGAAAGAAGACTATAATCAAGCCATGGACTATTTGTCCGAAATTCCCAAGAGAGATCTTGATTGGTTAAGCGAAGCGATTCCACTGCTTGAAACCAGTGCTAGCAAAACCGATGGCTGGGATAAACTCGAAAAATTACTAGAGCCGTATTGGCAAAAGTGTGCGTCTTCTTATATTGCTAAAGTTAATATAATTGCGCGCAAAGGTAAAATAGAGCCAGCGGTTGATATTTTGTTAAAACAATTAAAAAATCATCCTACCATGCGAGGGTTTAAGTCGTTATTGTCGCTGTATCGTCAAATGTTAAGTGATGAACGCACCCAAACAAGTATCGACCATCTAAATGAACTCATCGATAAGCAGATTGCACAGCGTCCAAAATATCGTTGTCAAAGCTGTGGTTTTTCAGGAAGGCTGCTTTATTGGCTTTGCCCGTCTTGTAAAAAATGGTCGGTAATAAAACCCATTAAAGGACTTGATGGAGAATAATATGTCTAATTGCGCTTCCCCCGTTATTGTCGCTTTGGACTTTGATGATATAAATGCTGCAAAATTGTTAGTTTCACAATTGTCACCAGAGCATTGTCGTTTAAAAGTCGGAAAAGAAATGTTTACTTTATTTGGTCCTGATTGGGTTAGGTTTTTAAGTAATCAAGGTTTTGATATATTTTTAGATTTAAAATTTCACGACATTCCAAACACCGTTGCTAAGGCCGTTAAAGCCGCAGGGCAGTTAGGAGTATGGATGGTGAACGTGCATGCTAGCGGTGGCAAAGATATGATTGAAGCTGCAAAAGAGTCCGCAATAAGTGCCAAAAGTCCTCCATTGCTAACAGCTGTTACAGTGCTAACGAGTATGGATGAACGTCAATTCTCTGAGGTTTATGACTCTAATAATGTGGCAAATAAGGTTTTAAGCTTAGCTACTTTAGCCCAAAATGCAGGCGCTGATGGTGTTGTCTGTTCGGCAAAAGAAGCCAGTATGCTCAGACAAAATCTTAATAGTAACTTTTGTCTCGTAACGCCAGGCATTCGACCAGTAGGTAGCAGCAGCGACGATCAGAAACGCATAATGACTCCAGCAGATGCAATTAACGCAGGCGTCGATTACTTAGTTATAGGAAGACCTATTACCCAAGCCGCCGACCCAACAGCAGTTCTTGCTGAAATAAATAACTCGCTAATGGTAATTTGACACAGATATAGACATTCATCTAAAACTATAAAATATAGGCGACAAAAAAAGGGAGGCTCATAATATGAGTCTCCCTTTTTAGTTTATTTATCTCAAGGCTTACATTGATATTGCTTCAAGTGCAGGACAGTAAGTTAAATCAAGTTTATCGCCTAAGGCATCAACCACTGCTTTGTATGTAACTAATCCTTTATGAACATTTAGGCCATTTAGCAAGTGTTGATCATCTAGCATTGCTTGTTTTAAGCCTTTGTTTGCCAATGCTAAACCAAACGGTAATGTTGCATTATTTAATGCCATTGTTGAGGTTCGTGCAACACCACCGGGCATATTTGCTACACAATAGTGGACAACTTCATCAATAATATAAACAGGATCTTGATGTGTAGTTGCTTTAGATGTTTCGAAGCAGCCACCTTGGTCGATAGCCACGTCAACCAGCACCGAGCCTGATTTCATATTCTTGATATGGTTTATATTTAGTAATTTAGGTGCCGCAGCACCAGGTATTAGTACTGCACCTATAACAAGGTCTGCTCTAGATGAATAATGCTCGATTGCATCTTCAGTAGAATATACGGTTTTTATCTGTGAATTAAATATATCATCAAGTTCGCGTAATCTAGGTAATGAACGGTCTAGCAGGGTAACATCAGCACCCAAACCTACAGCCATTTTGGCTGCGTTGGTACCTACAACGCCACCACCGATAATAAGGACTTTACCCGAAGCTACGCCAGGTACACCGCCCAACAAAGTACCGCTACCGCCGTGCGACTTTTCCAAATAGTGCGCGCCAGCTTGCACCGACATACGACCAGCCACTTCACTCATTGGTGCAAGCAAAGGAAGACCGCCGAATCTATCAGTAACTGTTTCATAGGCTACGCAACTGGCTTTTGATGCGACTAATAATTCTGTTTGCACTGGGTCAGGTGCTAAATGTAGATAGGTGTATAAAATTTGACCTTCACGCAACATTTTACATTCGTTTGGCTGCGGCTCCTTTACTTTTACTATCATATCGGCACGCGCAAAAATAGCCTCAGCGGTTTCAATGATAGTGGCTCCAGCCTCTTCATATCGCTCGTCTGTAAAACTTATCGCAGTGCCTGCGTTAGCTTCTACCAAAACGCTGTGCCCTTGCGTAATAAACTCTTTCACTGCCGCAGGGCTTAGACCAACTCTATACTCGTGGTTCTTTATTTCTTTAGGTACACCTACAATCATCGACATTTCCTAAGATAAAATTTGAAATTTAATTGTAGTATAATTGTTAAAAATATAAATATCGAAGTTTTATGAAAATCAGCATATAATTTGGCAATGTGAATCAATATCAATATAAAATAATGTTAGTAAAAACGCCTAAACATATAGACAAAATAGATCGCCGAATTTTAGTTGAGCTACAAAAAGATGGGAAAAAATCCAATGTTGAATTGTCAAAAATAGTCGGCTTAAGTCCAAGTCCTTGTTTAGAGAGGGTTCGACGCTTAGAGCAGCAAGGTTATATTCTAGGGTATCAAGCCAGACTCGACCCTAATCGCTTGGGCGCTGCCATGTTAGTGTTTGTCGAAATTACGCTAACAAAAACGTCTGTTGATATATTTGAAGAATTTTCGGTTGCGGTACAAGAACAAGAAGATATTCAAGAATGTCATCTTGTTTCCGGCAACTTTGATTTTTTGCTTAAAACACGCGTAGCCGATATGGCTAACTATCGAAAGCTATTAGGTGACACGCTTCTGCGATTGCCTGGCGTTAGCGAATCTAGAACCTATGTAGTAATGGAAGAAGTGAAGCATACCTCGAATATAAAAATTAATTTAAAATAGGGTTTTGGGCTGTTTAGCACAGGTGATTATGCTAACCTTAAGGTCGTATTAATAGGGTGCTTTTACGTAAGCACTAATACAATAATAATAAATATTGAGTTGAGAATATAATAAAGATGGCACGTTTATCTGGGGTTCAGCGAGTGATGGAAGTGGGCATGATTGCATCATGCGCATTCTCCTTTTTCCTATTGCTTTCGCTAGCATATTTTCATCCAAGCGATCCGGGGTGGAGTCAAGCCGGAATGCAAATAGTCGTGCAAAATGTAATGGGGCCAGTCGGTGCCTATTTCGCCGATATACTGCTCTTTACCTTCGGTGTTACAGCTTATCTCATACCCTTCGCATTTGCCTTTGTAGGATGGTTTATATTTTTACATATTAAAAATGTTGTTGAACTTGACTATCTTACGATTGCGCTAAGATTAGTGGGTGTTATTTTACTTGTGTTTGGATTCACCGGCATTGCTAGTATCAACTTCGACGACTTTTACAGAGTTTCTGCAGGTGGGGCAATGGGCGACATTATCAGTGATGCCTTGCTGCCTTATTTCAATTTTGTAGGTACGGTTTTACTTCTTCTTTGCTTTTTCTTAACAGGGTGCACTTTGGCTACCGGCATTTCATGGTTTCAATTTATTGACTCCATTGGTGCAAGTGTTATTTATACTGGCAAGAAGGTAATTGCTTTACCGTCAAAAGTGTCGAGATTATCGTTACCCGAATTACGCAAAGATAAAGGAGATGATTCGGCGCCTTCTGCCTTACAAAATAATGATGTACACATAACGAGTTTACGCGCTGAACCACCATCAAAAGAGAAAAAAGAACCCAAGTTCACTATTCCTGATGAAGTTTTTAATGACCTTAGTGAGCCACCATCGTTAAGAACATCTAAGTCAGAAAGTTCCACTAGAACTAAGATTAAAAGTAGCATAAACCAAAGTGAAGCCGCTAATAACTTAGGACAAAATGACATTCTTACTAAACAGGGTAGGGCAGCGTCAAAGCAAGAAAGTCCGATAACACATTCGACTGGAAGCGGCGAATCCGAAGTAATAGAAGCACCTTTTTCACTATTGCCTTCATTTGATTTACTGCAGCGGGCTGATAAAGCTGAAAACCCGATTACGCAAGAAGAACTGCAGGGAATAGCTCGTTTACTCGAAGCTAAACTTGCCGATTTCAGTATACAAGCGACTGTCGTTGATGTGCTGCCTGGACCAGTAATTACTAGGTTCGAGCTTGAATTAGCGCCAGGTATTAAAGTCAGTAGAATAACGACGCTAGCGAAAGATTTAGCGCGAGCAATGTCTGCTATATCAGTGCGGGTAGTAGAGGTTATTCCTGGTAAATCTGTAATAGGGTTGGAATTGCCTAACGAACATCGTGAAATGGTTAGGCTAAGTGAAGTCATTGGCTGCGATGCATTTCAAAATAACCCTTCACCGTTAACCATGGTACTCGGCGCCGATATAAGCGGAGAGCCGGTTATTGTTGACTTAGCTAGCATGCCGCACTTGTTGGTAGCAGGTACCACAGGCTCGGGGAAATCGGTTGGCGTAAACGTCATGATTTTAAGTTTATTGTATAAATCAACGCCTGAAGATGTGCGCTTAATTATGATAGATCCTAAGATGCTAGAACTATCTGTTTATGAAGGCATTCCACACTTATTAACAGAAGTCGTTACCGACATGAAAGAAGCTTCTAACGCTCTGCGCTGGTGCGTAGGCGAAATGGAACGTCGATACAGACTTATGTCAGCCCTTGGCGTGCGTAATTTAAAGGGTTACAACCGTAAAATAAAGCTGGCAAAAGAAGCTGGGCAGCCTATTGTAGACCCCTTATGGAAGTTTGAAGAAAGTATGGAAACAAGAGCCCCAGAGCTTGAAAAACTGCCCTCTATTGTTGTCATTATCGATGAGTTTGCAGACATGATGATGATTGTGGGTAAGAAGGTTGAAGAGCTTATTGCTAGGATTGCACAAAAGGCAAGAGCAGCGGGCATTCACCTTATATTAGCCACCCAACGTCCTTCTGTAGATGTTATTACCGGTTTAATAAAAGCGAATATTCCCACGCGCATTGCTTTTCAGGTGTCGAGTAAAATTGACTCTCGTACTATATTAGACCAGCAAGGAGCCGAGTCATTATTGGGCATGGGCGATATGCTATACAACCCTCCAGGGTCTAGTATAACAACACGCGTGCATGGTGCCTTTGTTGATGATCATGAAGTCCACGCAGTTGTTGCAGACTGGAAAGCCAGAGGCGCACCTAATTATGTAGAGGAAATTCTTAATGGTGATGCAGGTAGTGAAATATTGTTACCTGGAGAACAATCAGAAAAGAATGGCGGTGAAGAGTACGATGCTGTTTACGATCATGCGCTTGAGTTTGTAACAGAGACTCGAAAAGTTTCTATTTCGAGCATACAACGCAAATTTAGAATTGGCTACAATAGGGCAGCACGAATAGTTGAACAATTAGAGCAAAATGGCGTCGTAAGTACAGCAGGCCATAACGGGAACCGAGAGGTTTTAGCACCTCCGCCACGTAAGGATTAACATGATTAAGCGACCTATAATATACTCACTCTTTTTATTGGGTTCATTAAGTTTTTCAGTAAGCTCACAGGTATCAGATTCAAGCGATACACAGGTAAATAGCGCCCAAACCCCAAGCGAAACAAACAGCAATGTACAAAGTAAGATAGGCAGCGAAGAAGACAAAGCGAGTTTACGTGCATTGCTTTCCCAGTTTACCACGCTAAAAGGCGCTTTTAAACAAACGATAATTGATATGCAAGGAGAAGAACTGCAAACTGCTAGCGGTGAATTACTGTTACAGAAACCGCAAAAACTCAGGTGGTCAGTATCGTCTCCAGACGAGTCTTTATTAATTGCAGATGGTACCTCAGTATATAATGTAGACCCATTTCTTGAACAAGTGACTATCCTTGACCAGGCGCCACTTACGCAAAGTAATCCACTCATGTTGTTAATTAGTGATCAACAAAGTCAATGGGATCAAGTGGCCGTGCAGCAAGAACAAAGCACGTATACTATAATGTCTTTACGTTCTGATTCGCCCATTAACAAATTAATACTGCGCTTTAATGTCAATAATGAGCTTGCCACCATGGTGTCTTATGATCGTCAACAGCAGCAAAACTTACTCGATTTTAGTAACGTTATGTTGAACACAGGCGTATCGGCTCAAGATTTTATTTTTACAGCAAATGCTAGCTGGGTAGTTGATGATCAGCGTGAGTCACCTACAAAAGAATGAGCACTAGTCGACCACTTGCAGATTTACTTCGGCCAACTACTCTAGATGAATATGTTGGTCAGCAGCATTTACTTGGCGAACAAGGGCCCATCAGGCAACTGTGTGAGCGCAATCAACTATGCTCGATGATACTTTGGGGTCCTCCAGGGTGTGGTAAAACATCTTTGGTTAATCTACTTAAAGAACATTGGCAACTCCCTGTACTGTACTTATCCGCAATTAATAGCGGAATTAAAGACATCAAATTGTTAGTTTCGAGCAATAAAAATGACTTGTTTGGCCAACAGAAAATTGTATTTGTAGACGAAATTCATCGTTTTAATAAAGCCCAGCAAGATGCATTTTTACCCTACGTTGAAAATGGCGAGATTATACTCATTGGGGCAACTACCGAAAACCCGGCGTTTTCTATTAACTCTGCGTTACTCTCTAGAATGCGTGTATTTACTTTGCAGGCGCTCTCTAAGACAGACTTGACCCAATTATTGGCTAACGCGCTAAGCTTTGTAAACGAACAAAGGGCAAAGCTCAATAAAACTGAAGTCGTTTGCGATACGCAAGCAAAGCAGCTATTGATAAACGCATGCGGGGGCGATGCTCGTCGCTTATTGAGTAATATCGAAGTTGCGCTCAGCCTAATACCTGAATTGCACGCAGACATGCAATCTGAAACTTCTAGTCAACAGCCCGACATTCAATTGACCAAGCAAATTGCCGAAAATGCCTGTGGTGAACAGGTAGGGAGTTTCGACAAACAAGGCGACGCGTACTATGATATTTTGTCTGCCTTTCACAAATCTATTAGAGGCTCGTCGGTTGACGGCAGTTTATTTTGGTTTGCTCGCTTAACATTAGCATCAACAGATATTGTGCCTATATGCAGAAGGCTGTTAGCTATTGCTAGCGAAGACATTGGTAATGCCGATCCGAAAGCCTTACAGATTTGCCTTAACGCTTGGGATGTATACCACAGAGTCGGCAAAAGCGAAGGTGAACGCGCTGTGGCTCAAGCCGTAATTTATTGTGCCTTAGCACCTAAAAGTAACGCCGTTTATGAAGCATTCAAAAAAGCCAAAGTCTTAGCCAAAGAGTACGCAAATGCCCCAGTACCTTTTCACCTTCGAAACTCAACAAGCCAAATTACAAAAGACTTAGGGCATGGCGAAGCTTATCAATATGCACACAATTATGAGCATGCGTTCACACCGCAGCAAACTTATTTGCCAGACGAAGTTTCCATTAGTAATATCTATCAACCTAATGACAGAGGGTTTGAAAAGCAATTAGCTCAAAAGATTGCTTTTTTAGCGTCATTAACAACAACCACTAAAAAGAGTTAAGCCATGTCTGCCATAAACACTTACTTAATTATCGCTTGCGGTGCCGCTATTGGTGCATGTTTACGTTATTTTTTAACGCAAGAAAGCATAAAGCTATTGGGTAAAGGCTTTCCCTTTGGTACTCTTGCGGTCAATGTTATTGGTTCATTCGCAATAGGTTGTTTGTATATGTGGATTGAACAAGAACAACGAGAAATATCAGATAGCCTACGACTCTTTTTAGGCGTGGGCTTATTAGGTGCGTTGACTACTTTTTCAACATTTTCGTTAGATACTTTGCTGCTGTTGCAACAAAGTGAGTATATCAAAGCAGTATTAAATCTATTTTTGAACGTTGGCCTTTGCATTTTAGGTGTATGGCTGGCGGTATTATTAGTTAAAGGATGAAATGATTCATGTTAGACCCAAGGTTGCTACGAAATAGCATCGCCGAAACTGCTCAACAGCTTGCTAGGCGCGGTTTTATTCTCGATGTACAGGCATACAACGAACTTGAAGGTAAGCGCAAAAAATTACAGTTGTCGACCGAGTCATTGCAAAATGAACGAACTGTTCGTTCAAAAGCGATAGGGAAGGCTAAGGCGTCGGGGCAAGATATTGCGCCTCTGTTAGCAGAGGTCAGTCAGTTGGGTTCGGATTTGGAAGAAGCTAAATCTGCGTTAATTCATGTCCAAAGTGCGCTCAATATTTTTCACCAAGAAACGCCGAACATTCCGGCAGACGGCGTGCCTACCGGAAAAGATGAGAATGACAATCAAGAAGTGTCAGTTTGGGGTGAGCCACGCGCATTTGACTTTGAAGTACTTGATCACGTAGATATAGGTGCTGCGCTAAACAATGGCTTAGACTTTGAAACTGCAGCCAAGCTTTCTGGCAGTCGCTTTGTTGTGATGAATGGACAAATAGCAAGACTACACAGAGCTATTGCCCAGTTCATGTTAGACACGCACACACAAGAGCATAGCTACCATGAGGTATATGTACCTTTGTTAGTGAATTCAGATAGTTTGTATGGTACTGGTCAGTTGCCTAAGTTTGGAGAAGATTTATTTCATACAAAACCGGCTACCGAAGAAGGTCAGGGGATGTCTCTAATTCCTACGGCTGAAGTACCATTAACCAATATTGCGCGTGACCGGATATTTAATACCAACGAGTTGCCACTCAAAATGACGGCTCATACACCTTGCTTTAGAAGTGAAGCTGGGTCTTACGGGCGTGACACTCGAGGTTTAATTAGACAGCATCAATTCGACAAAGTGGAATTGGTACAGCTAGTATTACCGACTCACAGTATGCAGGCCTTAGAAGACTTAACGGGCCATGCTGAGGTCATTTTACAGAAACTCAATTTACCTTATCGTAAAGTACTATTGTGCACAGGCGATATGGGTTTCGGTTCTTGTAAAACCTATGACTTGGAAGTGTGGTTGCCCGCACAAGATACCTACCGCGAAATATCCTCTTGTTCCAACATGGGCGATTTTCAAGCAAGGCGTATGCAGGCTAGATACAAGTCTGCGGATATGAAAAAGCCAGATTTACTGCATACATTAAACGGCTCGGGCTTAGCTGTAGGAAGAACGCTAGTGGCTATCCTAGAAAACTACCAGCAGGTGGATGGCAGCGTAACGGTTCCGGAGGTACTTGTCCCATATATGAATGGTGTTGCGAGTATAACTAAGTAAAGCGCTTAACTAGATAGTTAAACACATAGTTTTGGCGCTACAGACATTTGGCTGGTTTCGGTAAGCCAGCCAGCTTTGTCGGTATTTTAGCGGGGCCTTTTGGAAATAATCGATACAAATAGCGACTGTTTCCTTTTTCAGGTCCGTAGGTATTTTGCAAGGCTTTAACCAGCGCTCTCATCGCAGGACTGGTGTCGTACGTGCTGTAAAAATCTCGCACAAAACGCACGACTTGCCATCTTTCCTCAGTCATTTCGATGTTTTCTATATCGGCAATGTGCTGAGCAACGTCCTCACTCCATTGCGCACTGTTACGTAAATACCCTTCCTTATCTGTTTGTAACTCTTCGCCGTCAACGATTATAGAATGGTTACTCATATACGTAGACTCATTATTGAATAGTAATCACAGGGTGCTGTGTAGCGCATAAATCAACCCATTGCGCAGCCGAAATAAGGTTCAAACTATCAGGGACAGCTAAACCGCTCGCCAACCAGTCGTTTTCTAACGCAAAAAAAGTGTTATTAGGGTACTTACTTAATAATATAGATGCACTGTATACCCCGTTTTGCATCAAAATAACGGAAGACCCCGAATCGCAATAAGTAAATACCGAGTTCGGAGTATTAGAGAGTAACTGTATAATCATTTAGAAAACCAACACGTGTTGCGCTCTTGCACATATTTTTACCATCTCTGAACCTTCAATTATATTAACATCAAGATTGATTTCGTTCACTGAAATCTGATTAGCACGAATAGCTGCGCCTTGAGCAAATATTAAATTAACGTCAAACAGTGGTAAGGCAGTAAGCTTTTTGTAGACTGATTTATGCGATATCAATTCATTTTGCTGGTTATTAAGCAATTGGAATACACCATCACCTACAAATATGTAAATGACCCTTAAACCAATATTAGTCGCCGCTAGTGCAGCTTCCAATGAATCTATCGCATTGCCTGTGGAGTAGGGCGGCTGCGTAGTTTGAATAACAATATAAGGTGTATCTATGATTGTTATATCTCTCATAACTGTATATTCACACTATTACTTGCAAGTAATTCAAAGTAAGCCGTTAAGCCAACTTGTGTAAATGGGTACACTAAGTTTGCGCAAGCAGGATCAGGAGCCAGCTGCTCATCAACAACCCCCCTTCGTGACGCTGCAGTTACGCATACATTCAAATTGACACCATGCTCTTTATTCAACGCACACCATTGTTTACGTAAATCAATCTCGTCGTTGTTGGGTGTTAATAAAGAAGAAGCGTTATGCACGCCTGTTTGGTAAAAGAAAACCTGGGATATTTTGTGACCTTGTTTAAGCGCTGCATAGCAAAAAGATAACGCGTTTTGCGCATTGCGCTGATCAAATGGGCTTTTAGTTACCATAACAGTGAAGTTAGTAAGGCTTGTATTCGTCATCTCTCATCGCTACACAATTATTATCATTTAGTCATTGGTTCCTATTATATACAAAAACGCCCCATTAATGGGGCGTTTTTAATTAATACAAATTTGTATATTACAACTAATCGTTAGATGCACCAAGCAAAGACAATATAGACAAGAAGATATTGTAAATACTTAGATAGAGTCCAACGGTTGCTCTAATATAATTGGTTTCACCACCGTGAATAATACGGCTGGTATCAAACAATATAAGACCAGACATTACCAATATGATGAGGGCGTTGATAGCAAGCCCTAGTGCCGGTATTGCAAAGAAGATGTTAGCTATAATCGCCAGAACGGCAACAACCAAACCTACCATCAAAAAACCGCCCATAAAACTAAAATCTTTTTTAGAGATTAGAGCGTAAGCAGAAAGTGTCAAAAATACCACAGCAGTAGCGCCCAGAGCCTGACCGACTAGGTGGCCCATGCCGCCAGCAATGTACATATTTACGATAAATCCTAACGAACCGCCTAATAGACCTGTAAACACAAACACCCAAAAAAGCCCTGCAGCTGTATCTGCTTTCTTATGTACGATAAACATAGAAATAAAGCCGCCAATAAACATGGCCCAATAACCTACTACGCCAATATTCAACATAGCTGTAATCGTTGCTGTTATTGCACTAAATCCAAGCGTTAACGACAATAGCATATAGGTATTGCGAAGCACCTTATTGATTTCTATCGCCGAGCTCTCACTAGCATTAGAATACAAAGTACGTCTATCCATTTCTTTCTCCAGTAGTCACAAAAGTTGTGTGAGTATAACACTCACTTATTACTAGTGTATATGTAAGGTGTTTGGTTCACTTTTTCAAGATTTTTCGAACAATAAATGCAAAATAGTGCAAAAATCGACGAAAAAACCTGCGATCAAACACTTTTTCAGTTTTATTTGCGTTTAGCTCTTTACAATAGCCTCATACAAATTTAATATGCGCCCCTCTTGGATAGCTGGCAGAGCTCGGTTTAATGCACCTGACTTGAAATCAGACGTACGGTCAAACGTACCGGGGGTTCGAATCCCTCGCTATCCGCCACATTATAAAAAAACCGCTTATTAAGCGGTTTTTTTTTGCCCTCGATTTTTGTTCTAGTTCCTGGCAACAATTGCTTTTTGTTTACTAACCACACTACGGGTCAAGAGAAGCCCGAATAAAAAGCAAAAATTATAGTTTAATCACCGAAGTCGTTGTATATTACTAAGATAATTAAAAAGATGCTAAAAAGCATATTCCAAAAAGGTTGTTACGACGTGATCAAAATTTTAGTAGTAGATGACCACGACCTCGTAAGAACAGGGATCGTACGTATATTAAAAGATGTGAAGGACTTCGAGGTTGTGGCTGAAGTTGGCTCGGGTGAAGATGCTGTTGAGTACTGCCGAAAGCAAAGCCCTGATATAGTGCTAATGGATATATCTATGCCGGGCATTGGTGGCCTTGAGGCTACCCGTAAAGTCACGCGCATATGTGATACTGCAAAAGTTATTTGTATTTCGATGCATAAAGACAACCCATTCCCAACCAAAATAATGCAAGCGGGCGCGCATGGTTTCATCACTAAAGACGTAGAGCACTCAGAAATGATCAATGCTATTTATAAGGTACACTCAGGCCAAAAATACGTTTCTCCTGAAATTGCACAGCTTATAGCGCTAGGGCAGCTCGATTCCAACAACGACAATCCCTTTGGTGGTCTTTCAGCTCGTGAGCTAGAGATAACGATGATGATTACGCGTGGTGTAAAAGTCACCGAAATTGCAAAACATTTAAATATAAGTGCGAAAACAGTAAATACTTATCGATACCGTATGTTTGATAAGTTAAATGTAACATCAGACGTAGGCTTAACACATCTAGCGTTACGTCATAAAATAATTCAATCAATTGCTTAGATGTCAGAAAATTTACCACAACCATTTGATCATGAGCACTTTTTAAAACACCTTACAAGTGAACCCGGCGTATACAGAATGTACGATGTACGGGGTGATGTGATTTATGTCGGTAAGGCAAAAAATCTCAAAAAACGCGTTGCCAGTTACTTTCGCAAAACAGTAGACAATGTAAAAACCCAAACCCTAGTAAAAAACATAGTGAATATGGATGTCACTTTAGTTTCTAGTGAGACTGAAGCTTTCTTATTAGAAAATAATTACATTAAAAAATATCGTCCGCGATATAACGTAGTGTTACGCGACGATAAGTCCTATCCCTTTATTCTTATATCTGAACATGAGCACCCACGACTTAGTTTTCATCGGGGTCCTAAAAAAAAGAAAGGAGAATATTTTGGGCCTTATCCTAGTGCATGGTCGGTAAGAGAAAGCTTGCGCTCTATGCAGAAAATATTTCCAATTCGACAATGTGAAGATAGTTATTACCGCGCCCGCTCTAGACCATGCCTGCAATATCAAATGAAGCGTTGTAGTGCGCCATGTGTTGAAGGTTTTGTTAGCGATGAAGATTACAACGAACAGGTTAAATTGGCTGCATTGTTCTTAAGGGGCAAAAACACCCAAGTAATTTCGACCCTAGTTGGCCGTATGGAAGAGGCAAGTATTGCACTAAACTTCGAAGCTGCCGCGCGCTATCGAGACCAAATTAGTGCACTACGAAAAGTACAAGAGCAGCAGTTTGTGTCAGGAACACAGCAAGAGTTAGATGTGTTTGGATTTGCATTTCGAAATGGCATTGCCTGCATTTTTGGTATATTCATTCGCGATAATCAAGTACTGGGGAGTAAGTCTTTTTTTCCAAAAATACCCAAAGGCAGCATCGATAAGGAAGTATTTGAATCATTTTTGCTACAATTTTATTTGGCTGGCAATAAGTTAATACCGCAACAAATAGTAATCCCCATCAAATTTGATGACATGGAAACGATAGAAGCGGTATTAAGTCAAGAAGCAAAACGTAAAATTCAGTTCTATGAAGGGGTACGTGATGAAAAACGTAAGTACCTACAAATTGCCAACAATAATGCCGAAAATTCTCTTGAGACACAGCAAAACCAACAAAAATCCATTTTTGCTAGATTTACCCATTTGGAAAAAATACTAGAGCTAGACTCGCCTATAAAACGAATGGAATGCTTTGATATTTCGCATACATCGGGTGAACAGACGGTGGCTTCATGCGTGGTGTTTGATCGCAATGGGCCATTAAAGTCAGATTACAGAACCTTCAATATAGAAGGTATTACGCCGGGCGATGATTATGCCGCAATGGCACAAGTAATTAAGCGTCGCTACAAATCACCGTCAATGGATGCGAAATTGCCCGACCTACTGCTTATTGACGGTGGCAAAGGGCAGTTGTCTCAGGCTGAAACTCACTTTAAAGACTGGCCAGAAGACAAAAAGCCATTAATTATAGGCGTAGCGAAAGGAACCAGCCGGAAACCCGGATTAGAAACGTTAATTTATGCGTACTCTCACGATACAATCGCAGTTGATTTTGACTCGCCAGGATTACATTTAGTCCAGCATATTAGAGATGAGTCTCATAGATTCGCTATTACCGGCCACAGAGCTAGGCGACACAAGGTTAAAACTACTTCTCCTTTACAAGATATTCCGGGTATAGGCCCTAAAAAGCGCCAAACCTTGCTTAAATATACCGGCGGTTTGCATGGTCTTAAAAAAGCAAGTAAAGACGAAATAGCAAAAGTCCCTGGCATTAGTTATGAACTAGCCGATATCATTTATGATTATTTACATTCATAAGCCCTAAACTTCTGTTATTATCCAAACATTGAGAAGTACAAAAGAGAAAAGCATTCGTTGTGATTTGGACCATTCCTAATTTAATAACTATATTTAGAGTATTGTTAATTCCCGTTTTCGTAACGGTCTATTTCCTTGACTGGAAGTGGGCACATTTAGTGGGTGCATTCATATTCTGGCTAGCCGCCATAACCGATTGGGTAGACGGCTATTTAGCGCGCAAATTGCAACAATCCAGTCCTTTTGGGGCATTTTTAGATCCTGTAGCAGACAAACTTATTGTTGCCGCTGCTTTGCTGATGATTACTCATCAGTTTGCGTCTTTATGGATAACGGTTCCCGCCATAGTGCTACTTATGCGAGAAATCTACATATCTGCTGTACGTGAATGGATGTCAGAAATAGGGGCATCCCACTTAGTTAAGGTAAGCTTTATTGGTAAAGCTAAAACAATGACTCAAATGCTCGCGCTTATCGGTTTATTGGCCGGTTCTGGCCTTGACGCATTTGTGACCTTTCAAATGTATTGGATGTTATTGGGTAAGATCCTTCTATACATTGCCGCAGTGCTGTCATTGTGGTCGATGTCGGTGTACTCAGTAGCAGCTTGGAAGACATTGCTACAACAAAAATAATGATGCAAATATGCCCTTATGTTGGTATTTGTTCAAATTTTGACTGAACAGTGTTTTTTAGTAAGATTTGTAGTTGACACCTTACGTTTAGCATGTAAAATGCACGGCTTGTTTCAGAGCGGGAATAGCTCAGTTGGTAGAGCGCGACCTTGCCAAGGTCGAGGTCGCGAGTTCGAATCTCGTTTCCCGCTCCAATTTCTTTTACAATAAGTTTGTATCAGAAAGTTCTGAAATGAATAACGCTTGCTCTCCAAAGCGTTAGCAATGTTTTGCGGCGGAATGGCAGAATGGCTATGCAGCGGATTGCAAATCCGTGGATCTCGGTTCGACTCCGGGTTCCGCCTCCAGTTTTCTGGAAAGCGTTGATGATTGAAACTTGCGTTGCCCGGGTGGTGAAATTGGTAGACACAAGGGACTTAAAATCCCTCGCTAGCAATAGTGTGCCGGTTCAAGTCCGGCCCCGGGCACCATTTCCCTTATTTTTAAAGGGCTACAAGCAAGAAAGTAAAATACTTACCATAAAGCATGCCTTTATTTTTTAACTTCAAACAATCAAAAAACTAATCTCAATCAATCCATCCTTTCGTTCAGGTTCACCAGTAAACTTATTTTGTTAAATTACCCCTGTTTGCATGCAAACATTTTCCTACACCTAAATAGCACGCAAAAAAAAGCACCTACCGATTGGCAGATGCTTCTAGAATAATTTTAACTAAATTAAGATTTTTTCATAAATCTACGTGATGCTAAACCCATTAAGCCTAATGCGAAAATAGCTAGGGTTGAAGGTACTGAAACAGGCTGTGCCTCTACAACTCTTAAGTTAGGTCCAAAATGCCCGTCATTGCTTCCAGTAACAGACATGGGTCGCGCTAACGAAGAGCTCCGCGATTCTAATCTGTCACCAACAATTATATTAGGATTTACTCCCACTGGGTTTGCGCCAAGAAGCCAACTATCAGTGCTGGCGGGTCTAAAATATCCCACGGTATACGAACCTACATTAAGGAACAACTCAGAAACATCGGCAAACAACCATTGCCCTAGATTATTTACTGAAGCATATGAAGTCGCGCTGTTATCTACGATGACGCTTGTAAGTAATGCTCCGCCATCGTTGTTCCACAACCCTACTTCATATCCTGATTGATTGGAAAAACCATTAGCACCCGTATCAAACAGCCCTAACCCATCGATAGAAAGCTGAGATGTTACCGAAAAACTCCAACCCAAGTTAAAATCTCTTGAATCATTTGCCACAAACCCAGAATCAGCATCTAAAATTAGACCAGCATTAGCAAAACCACTAATCGACAAAACCACACCCGCAACAGCTGCTTTTAAAAATTTAAAGTTCATTAGTATTCCTTTGAAACCCTTCCTTGGAAGGGAGTTGCAAAAAGCGACAATTCACCAATCTCTGAATGCTGAGCAAAATGTATGCCAATACAATTATATTGAATTATTACAATAAGTTATAATACCATATAAAAAGTAAAGATTAGCATGTGTAAAGTAATCCGACACAAAACACGCTTAAGTGTAAAAAACTCACTCGGTTCGATTCTGCTTAGCCACTCTATCCAAATCATTAACGTTTTGCAGGCTAGTAACTAGAAACCTATCAAGCTGTTCAATCTCTTTTGGTTGCTTACCAATAGAGCGCATACGGGTTACAAAATCGCTTCTAATATCTACAACTAAATCACTTTTAATTCGTGGCATTTTTTCGCCTCTATTTAACATTAGCCATACTGTTCGTCTACTCATAATCTATACCTAAAAAAAGAGCCTTTTTAGGTCATTGCTCAGGACTTTGGCAAGTATCTTTGTACTACTCAGTTTCTGGTTCGAATCGTGTTTGCATGGCTTCAGGGCTAATCGAAGTAGTAAATGCTTTATCCACATAAGTAGCAACCTGCATTACTGTGTTCATTTGCTTAACATCAGTTTTATACTGGTCAACTTCGGCAGTTATAGCTGGAAAATGCTTTTTCAATCCAGTTTCTTTTAGGCTGGTTAGTGAGTCTGCCGGTATGCCGAAAAAATCAGCCGGTAAGCTATTATGTACTTGATAGTACATTGGGTCTGCTTTAACCAGTGCCAGCTTATCTTTAGAGCCTTGTAACTGTTGGGCCATTAGTATCTGAGCAGCGTCAGAGCCTTTGACAGACGATGCACTACTAACGGCGTTTTCTAACTTACTAGCCCTTGATTCAAGGTTGAATTGAACCGCATCAACTTTGCTTGCAAGCACGCTTTTATATTTAGCCTGTTGCCTTGCTAGTAATGGTGCCTTTTCACCTTTACTGCGTGTCTCGTCAGCAATTATGGCCTTGTAGTCTCGAGATGTAAAAATGGTGTTGGCCCCGGGCACCATTTTATTCTTTGGTAGTAGCTTTATCGTTAAGCAATTGACAATGCTGCCAATAAAACACAGTATCAGTAACATCTCTTGAAAACCTCGGATTTATATGTCCTTCTCTGATGCTATTGTTTCGTTAACTGACTATCAAATGTTAGTAACAAAATTGAACGCTCCACACATAAAAACACTAAAAGTTCTATATACCAGCATGCATAGTGGACCAGCAGTTAGGCCTGCTATAACTCTTTCCAATCCAAATTCGTTCATTCCAAATTCAATTGCCTTTGACTTTCAAGGGCAGTTTGCAGATACCGATAGTAACTTTTCAAACACCATGATTAATGCTAAACAGTTCGCGGATGAAGCTAATTTACTCGGTATTAAAAATACGGACACATTAATAATATACGATGACTTCGGTAATTTTTGTGCTTCAAGAGTGTGGTTTATGTTCAGGTCTATGGGTCACAAAAATGTATGCGTTTTAGACGGCGGTTTACCCGCGTATTTGCATGCAGGCTTGCCTATCGTAAACTCATTACAAAAGCCAATTGCGAATACTCAGGCTGCATACTCAACGACACCTAACACGGCTTTTTGCTTTGTTGATCATCACTATGTTTTGAATAATATTAACGAGGCAACTGCAACTGTAGCCGACGCAAGAAGTCATCCACGCTTTTTAGGATTAACGCCAGAAACAAAACCTAATTTGAGGGCAGGTCATATTCCCGGGTCAGTTAGTATTCATTACTCGAGTCTACAAGACGATCAAGGTCGCTTTTTGCCGTTACCTATTCTAAAAAGTATATTTGCACCTTATCAAGGCAAACCTATGGTATTTAGCTGCGGCAGTGGCGTTACTGCATGCATTCTTGCACAAGCAGCCGTTATGACAGGAATCAGCGAAGTTAAAGTGTATGACGGCTCCTGGTCGCAGTGGGGCGCTGATGAAAGCTTGCCGATTGAGACAGGCACACTATGAATATCGATTTCACCGTTTGGGCAACAATTGCCTTAATGCATTTTGTAGCAGTAGTTAGTCCAGGCCCTGACTTCGCAGTGGTACTTAAACAATCGCTGCAAAAAGGGCTGCGTCCCGCGTTATGGACTAGCTTTGGTATAGGTGCCGGAATATTACTACATGTTGTTTATTCAATTTTAGGGGTGAGCTTGGTTATTTCTACTACGCCTTGGTTGTTTCAAAGTCTCCTTTACGTGGCTGCCGCTTATTTTATATGGATAGGGGCTTCAGCTTTACGCAGCAAGCCAAGTAGCACTGTGCTTGAATCAAGCAGCGATGATGCAAAATCAACTTGGTACAAAGCATTTGGACTGGGCTTTTTAACCAACGGCTTAAACCCTAAAGCAACTTTGTTCTTTCTAGCATTATTTACCGCGGCAATACCTGTCGAGACTAGCTTATCAGCTAAGGTCTTTTATGGTATTTATTTAGCCAGCGCCACCGGTGTATGGTTCTGCTTTTTGTCGTATGTGACTAACTTCGAAAAAATACGCGAGGCCTATCAATCTCATGGGCATTGGTTTGACAGGGTAATGGGCATAGTTTTGATTGTAATGGCGATAATACTGCTTTGGACATAGCACCCCAATGCAATAGTTTGCTATAATTATCAAAGATATTGGATTAGCTGGTAGCAACTAAAGAGCGGTATGCCTGAAAATAACACGCCACAACCTGACAACAATGAACCATCACAACATGATCCTAATATTGGCAATGATGAATTCAATGGCTTTAATGGTAAATACGATTTCAACATAAAAGAAATTTTTAAACGCGCCTATACATTGTCTTCACAAAACAACTGGACGCTTGTACTTGCCTTAGCGTGTATTTGGGTAGCTACATTTGCAATTTATCTATTATATATAGACGCTTTCGGCATCACTGATCTCGCACTGTTAGTTACGCAAGAAACTCCGTTAACGCAAACACAACAGGTAATGATAGAACTTACATTAACCTTTGTGCTTGCGCCTTTATGGGCAGGTATAACAATGCTTGCTATAAGTACACAGCGCAAAACATCCTTGCCTGTTTTTAGTATATTTCAGTATTATAGAATGTTACCTGCACTCGCACTTGCGTCCATATGCATAGATATAATGTTTACTTTCGGCTTTACTTTATTTTTTATTCCAGGGTTCTATGTTTTTGCGGCAACGACTTTTACCTTGCCTTTGATTGCAGATATGAACATGAAGCCAATCAAAGCTATCATTTGTTCTATTAAAATGAGCAACCTATACCTTTTAAAGATGCTACAACTATATTTGCTGTTTTTAGTAATGCTGTTCGTAGTATTGATTAGTTTTGGTTTTGCTTATTTGTGGATTGGTCCTCTGTATTTCAACGTTAAAGCGGTTCTATATCAGGACTTATTCTGTGCTAAAGAGCCCGAAGAAAATACGGATTCATCAAGTAATAAAGGTGTTTTTAATGCATAAATTTAAAATAATATCGGTTGCGGTGGGCTTTGTTTTACTATTAATAATAGGAATAATTTACTTGCAGCCAACGCCCAGTATTGTTGAAGATATACCTACTGTTGAATACGCTGAGGATCCTGTTCCAGATTTCACTCAATTCTCGCAGGTAACAGAAAAAAAGCAGGCTTTTTTTGACTATCTAACACCGGCCGTTAAAGCGCAAAACCAATATCTCAAAAATATTAGACAATATGTGCAGGGGCTACGTGCAAAGCATATAGCGGGGGACGAACTATCACAAGATCAACAAGAAGAGTTTGATTGGCTAATCCACGAATATAGGGTAGAAAAAACCCAACCAATGGACCACAAGTTTACCGATTTATTCCGCAAAATTGATATAATACCCATTGAACTCGTGCTTATTCAAACTGCCAATGAGTCAGGCTGGGGCACATCAAGATTCGCTACTAAAGGTTATAATTTCTTTGGCTTATGGTGTTTTAGTAAAGGCTGTGGTTTTGTGCCTAGCCGCCGAAATGATGGCGCTGCGCATGAAGTGGCTAAATTTGATGACTTATCAAGTGCTATGTATGCATATATGAGAAACTTAAACAGCCACCCTGCATATAAGGACTTGCGTTTAATTCGTGAGAAGCAACGCAATAATCAAAAACCGATTACTGCATATTCAATGGCCGAAGGGCTTACAAAATACTCAGAACGCGGCGAAGAGTACGTAGATGAACTACGCGATATGATGAGAATAAACAAGGACTTAATTAATCCATGAGTGTATTTAGAAATAGTGTCCTGGGTATTACTTTGGCATTAGTGTTAATGGGTGCCGGTTTGCCAAAAAAAAGTAAAGCTGATGAATTGCAGGTAGCGTATAAAACCTTTTACAGCCATGTCAGTAAACTAAGTGCAGATGGCACCAATGCATTACAATTTGCATTTGGCTTTATGAATATACACACTAAAAATTTATGCCAAATAAACAGCGTCAGAATTAGCACCCAAAAACAACAAATACCTATCGAGGTCTCGCCAGAATATAGGTTTACACTGCCCTCTGAAAAAGCCCTTAGAATAGCCGATGCTGTGGTTATACTCGATTTAACAGAGCCGTCGAACACTTGTGATATATCGGTGCAGTTAGAGACTAAAACAGAATACGTTAAAGCTAGCTACACCATAGAGGAGCTAAATTTACTATATCAACAATATGTAGCCTTCTTTGACGATATAGGTGGTTTTATGTCGTTTATGATGCCAAAAGTAGATGGTTTAACAATCCAATTCAAAGATAAAGCATTATCTTCATCGCTGACAAACGGTATGCAAATTGAAAATGGTCTGCTCGTAATAGACGCCAGCGATCTGGCTAAACTAGACCAAATAAGCCTACCAAGTATGCCCTTGCGTATTACGGCAAAAACCACAAAATAAGACTTTCCTGGAATAAAGCAGAGTTACTCAGGATCTATCTTAATTTTTTGTTTTTCTACGATGTTTAATTGGTACTGAATTTGTTCAGCAAGCCGATTCACTGCATCTCGGCCCTCTTTAGCCAACTCTCCAGCGCGGTGAAATTCTAATAAACTTACATCTCTTAGTTGAGGTTCAATAAGTAAGTCTGGAGGATCGCCGGCTAAGCGAGAACGCGTCACTCTTGCTTGTAAAATTTCAAGAGAACTACTCATTACACTCACAATGCCAGGAGCTTGCTTTTTATTTGCTTTAGGCTCCGGAGAAAACCACTGTTTCATAAAGCCTCCGCTGGCATCACTTAAAAATTTATCAGTTTTTTGTTGATTCACCTCATGTTCTTTTTCAAAATTTTCAATTAACTGTGGTCTAAAGTCGGCGCTTAAATTGATAGCAATTACAAAGTCAGCTCCTAGCTGCCGGCATTGATTGACGGGCACAGGATTAACGACAGCGCCATCTACCAGCCATCGCCCTTCGTGTTCTACGGGTGGGAATAGAGCAGGGATAGCACAAGATGCTTGAATAGCGTCACTCACCACACCTTGGTTAAACACGACTTCTTTGCCCGAGTACAAGTCGGTTGCAACTGCGGCGAATGGAATGTTCATTTCTTCAAAAGAGGGGGCACAAAATTCTTCTTTATGCTTAATAAATACTTTATGTCCACTGGCAAGACCGCCGCGCCTGAACCCTATCCCTAATAAACTAAATACTTGCCATTCAGAGAGTGAACATGCCCATTCTTCTAGCTCATCTAACTTACCACTCGCAAAGGCTGCTCCTACATATGCGCCTATAGAGCAACCTGCTACCACATCAATTTTCACACCTAGGTCTTGCAGTGCTTTAATAATACCAATATGTGCCCAGCCTCTTGCCGCACCTGCACCTAAAGCTAATCCAATTTTCATCTTTTCTCTATATTAGTTCATTAATTGAAAACGCATTACGACTTGAATAAGATATCGCTTTGTGGGATACGATGTTTCACACCATCAAAATCTATAATCGTTATTAACTTGCCATCTACCTTAATTAAGCCTTCTTTTTGAAAACGCGTCAACAATCTAGATATTGTTTCAACGGTTAAGCCTAAATAATTTCCTATTTCACTTCTGGTCATCGACAAATTGAATTGTTTGGCTGAATATCCTCGCTCATTAAAACGTTGTGAAAGGTGACCAATAAAATGTAGTAGTCTTTCTTCAGCATTTCGCTTACTAAGTAACATAATTAATTCATGATCGTGCTTTATCTCTGAACTCATGAAACGCATAATTTGTTGTTTTAGTTTAGGGTAGTTATTGGAAACTTGTTCCAATGTTTCGTAGGGCAATTCACACACCATGGCTGTTTCAAGCGCTTGGGTATAACTTTGGTGTATGTTGTCTTGTAGGGCATCAAAACCTACGATATCGCCTGGAAAATGAAAACCGGTGACTTGCTCAACACCGCTTTTATCGCTAATGAAAGATTTAAATGAGCCTGACCGCACTGCATATAATGAATGAAACTTATCGCCAGCATTAACGAGTTTATCGTGTTTTTGGAGAGGGTGCTTACGCTCAATGATATCGTCAAGGGATTCTAACTCGCGTTTATTTAGGCTTACTGGAAGACATAAATGGCTAAAACTACAGGTTTGGCAATTAATAGATAATTCTGCTATTGGCATAAACGCTCGCTTTCTTTGTACTTTAGTCTAATTCTAGTATGCCACACCCTTATATAAATCTAAAAGCAAAAGCAGCGAAAATATGAACAATATGCTAGCAATAATTAGGCGCGTTGTTTTATGTTGGAGAATTGGAATTAAGAAGCTAGCGCCCAAACTAGTTGCGACTAGGGCTGGCAGGGTCCCCACACCGAAGCAGAGCATAAATAGGCCGCCTTGTACTGCACTGCCGCTAGCTAATGACCAAGTCAGCGCAGAGTAAACAAGACCACATGGCAGCCAACCCCATATCATTCCATAAAGTAGGGTATGAGAAGGACTTTTAAAAGGAATCAATTTTTTACCAATGGGCGCTAGGTGCCGCCATAATTTCGCTCCCGCTTTTTCGAAATGAATTAGTCCTTTATATAAATCGCTGATATAAAGCGCCAGCAACATCAAAAATATAATACTCAGGCTTTGTAAAATAAGTAAGCCTGTAACAACAGACGAAGCAAATATGCTACCTAACCAACCGGTTATGGCACCGGCAATAGTATAAGAGATAACTCTGCCTGCGTTGTAACACGCTATATAGGGGGTATGAGATTTATTTTTAGGAATAGCAAAAGTGAATGCGCCTGCAATACCTCCGCACATGCCAATACAATGAACTCCACCTGCAAGGCCAATAAGAAATGCCGACAAATAGATAAATTCAGACACTACTTTTCGCTTTTATGTGCAGGCGAGTGGGTGTTGTTCTTTCCGTTTGAAGCATCTTTGTTAGTATTTACTGCAGATGCGCTGTCTTGATTAACATCATCATCAAATAAAATACTATAGCCCTGACGCTCTAAATCATCAAATTGATTAGACTTTACAGCCCAAAAGAATACGCCAATGGCTATCGCAACTATAATAATTGCCAGCGGTATCAACACGTAAATTATACTCATAGCTTTGTTCTCATAGTTTTTTAAAAGCATACCGGAAATGGTGAGTAGTATACTTTTTCTTATTATGCATTATACCCAATTTACTACTTATCTCATTAATCGCGTTGAATTATAAACCACTATAATAGAACTTAAAGACATGCCCAAGGCTGCTTGCCACGGCGTTAACCATCCAACTACGGCAAAAGGCAATACGGTAAGGTTGTAGCCTAATGACCATGCTATGTTCTGCTTAATTTTGTTTTTTGTTCGCTTTGCCATTATTAAGACGTCGACTACCGATTGCAACTTAGGATTTAGTAAGACTATATCAGCAGCATTTTTTGCTAAATCTGATGCGTTGCCAACCGCAATAGAAACGTCGGCGGCGGCCAGAACAGGTGCATCATTAATACCATCACCTAGCATCACCACCCGCTTTTTAAGCACTTGTAATTGGGCAATATAATCAAGTTTTGCTTTAGGTGTACTGTCGCCAACTGCATTAGGAATACCCAATTCAATAGCGATGCTGTCTACATTTATTTGTGTATCACCGCTTAACACGGTTAATTCGTGATTCGATAATTGATGAACAATGTCTATTGCGTCTGGATGGACTGTATCGGTTAGCCAAAATGCTGCTAACAAAAGATTACCCGACGAAAGCAGAACATTAGCACCTTCAAAATCATGTGTAGTATTTTTGTTCGAGTTTGCCTTTAGCAATGGCAATATCATTGCCTGGCTGCCTAATTGGTAGTCACTACTATTAATGGTTGCACTCACTCCCTCACCAATATTTACCGTATATTTTGTTATTGGGAAGTCGGTAATAGAAAAATTAATATCATTTTGGGCATTAATGTATCGTTCAAACGCTTTTGCAATAGGATGTTCTGAGCGCGATTCGATACAATTAGTAAGGGCCATTATGTAGGATTCTACATCTTGCTTTGAAATAGAAAAATGTGTTTCGCAGTCAGGATTTATCCACTTTCGCGCTATTGAAAATTCGCCGCAAGTAAGCGTGCCCGTTTTATCAAATACAATATCTGTGGTTTCAGTTAACTGCTCTAAGGCATCGGCTCGTTTAAGCAAAATACCCATATTATTTAATTTCGCCATTGCACAAGTAAGAGCTGAAGGTGTAGCCAGTCCTAGTGCACAAGGGCAGGTCGCAATCAATACTGAAATAGTAATCCAAAACGCATGTGAATCGCCCTGTATCGACCAATAAGTGTAGGTTAGAGCAGATACTGCCAACACCACAATTACGAAATATCGAGATAATTTATCTGCCGTCGCGGCTACTTTCGGTTTATTCGCCATGGCCATTTCTTGTAGCCGCAGTATTTGATTCATCATCGCGTATTTAACTGAGGCTTCTACCTGCATAACAATAGTACCTTGTTGATTAAGCGAACCTGCGTATATTCGTTGCCCTTTGGTTTTAATAACAGGTTCAAATTCACCGGTGAGCATCGACTCATCAAAACAGCTTTTACCTTCGGTAATTTCGCCATCTACAGGCACCGTTTCACCAGCTTTAACCAGTACTATGTCATTCTTGACTAGCTGTTTAGCTAAGACTGAAACAAAACCCTCGGGTGTTTGTTTTTGTGCGGTTACCGGAATAAGTGTTAACATGTTGGCGGAAATAAGCGAGGCTTTATGCCTTGAACGATGCTCTAAGTATCGGCCTATTAATAAAAAGAAGACAAACATGCAAATTGATTCAAAATACACTTCACCTGTACTCTTATTTACCGCCAGCACTCCTGCTATATAGGTTGCTACGATAGCAATAGTAACGGGCACATCCATATTTACGGTGCGTGCCATAAGTGCTTTACATGCACTTACATAGAATATACTGCCTGAATACAACACGACAGGTGTCGTTAGTAATAGGCTAACGGCATTGAAAAAGGAAATGGTCTCGTCTTCGAGGCTACCTAACACGTCAAAGTACTGCCCCATAGCTAGCATCATAACTTGCATTGTCATTATGCCTGCTAGTCCTAATTTTTTTAGAAAAGCTTTTTGTTCTTTTTTATAGGAGGCTTCATGTAAGTCAGGCTGGAAAGGTAAGGACTCATATCCAATCGCTTTTAATCTAGATAATATGCCCGACAGTTTAACAAGGTCCTCATCCCAGCTAATCATGGCTCTGCGCGAAGATACGTTAACCGATGCTTGTTTAATACCGACTAATTTAGCCAACTGTTTCTCAATTAACCAGCCACAGGCAGCGCAGGTTATACCTTCAACCGTAAGCTGAATTGATTTATATTTACCTTCATTAAACACAAATTCTTCTTGCAACGCAGGCTCGTCATATACGGCTAATTTTGACATGGTATTGTCAAGCGCAGCATCGCCACGCGCAGCGGGTTCTGTTCTAAATTCGTAGTAGCTTTCTAAGCCATTGCTAACAATGGCCTGAGCGACAGCCTGGCAACCAGGGCAGCACATATTGTGGGTAATCGATTGAATGATAGCAGGAAAGGAATTGCCTTCAGTATTGGGCAAACCACAGTGAAAGCAATGTCCCGATGTTATTACGATGCTCATTTACTACTCTGCTTAAATGTATTGTCTATACAAAAAACAACACGGTGATTTGGCCTTTACGGATTAAATTCAAATGCCTGACCCTGAGGCAAGCTAATTCTTTTTTGGACCTTCCAACTTTCGTCTAAAGGCAGCAAGCGTAAACGCCACTTACCTGAAATCGGATATTCTTCGTTATTTCTATATATGCCAGAAGCATCGCGTGTAAGTAGCACGGAGAAGTCTTTAAATTCTTGCGTTACATGGAAGAAATTCAGTTTTAGTGCCTCTCCGGATACCGGCGCGCCGGTAATAAACTTCAGCTCTATGCGACCGGGCTGAACATCTAAAGTAGTTTGTATATTTAAGGCTATCGCTTTTTCAATTTTGTCGAGACGCGCATTGATAGCTCTGCCTTCCTTATAATAATCATCGGCTACAAGACTATTAGTTCCGTCATAAGCCAGCCTTATTACTTGCGAACCTACTATTACAGAGGAAAGTGGGATACAAATTAAAAACCAAGGCCAGAACTGCTTGTACCAAGGTTTGTCATCAACTTCTTGCATAATATTCCTATAAATTATTGCGCGGTAACGAAAGCTATAACGTTACTTTAAGTGGCATTTTTCCACCGTGTTATATTAATTAAAAAAGCCTCGATAAACGAGGCTTTTTCTATATCTTTTCAACGGATAAGCCGATTACTTTGTCAGCTTATTTAGACAAACTGTAAACATAAGCTGAAACAACATGAATTTTGTTTTCGCCTAAGGTTTTATCAAACGCTGGCATGACACCATTACGCCCATAATTCAGCGTTTCGGTTACCGCACGTTCACTACCGCCGTATAACCAAATATTATCTGTTAAGTTAGGAGAGCCAATCATTTGATTACCTTTTCCATCCATACCATGACAAGCAGCGCAAGTAATGAAGCGTGCTTTACCCGCATTAGCTAGTTTAGTTTCTACATCTCGGCCACTTAGACTAAGGGTGTATGCTACGATTTCTTTAATACCTTGTTCTCCAAAAGGTGCTAACCATCCAGGCATGTTGCCTTTACGACCAAGAACTAAGCTTTCTTTAATTTTGTCACCTGAGCCACCATATAACCAATCATTGTCGCGTAGGTTAGGGAAGCCGCCGCGCTGACCTGCGCCATCTGAACCATGACACTGGGCACAATTTTGTAAGAACAAACGTTTACCTACTTGAATCGCTTCTTCGTTCAAGGAAAGCTCCTCAACAGGAGTTTTTGCATACTCTTCAAAGATCGGATCAAACCTTTCTTGCGCTATTCGGACCGTTATTGCATATTCGTTTAAGTTATCTTCAGCAATATCTTTAGCGAGTTCTATTTCAGATTCAGCCAAGGTCAATACACCTTGGTTAGAGCTTTCCCACCCTAAAAGTCCCTTATAAGCGCCTAAACCAGGGTAGGCTATTAAATACAGCACACCCCAAATCATGGTCAGGTAGAACATGTTTGTCCACCATTTAGGCAGTTGGTTATTTAATTCAACAATACCATCAAACTCGTGACCCATGTCTTCGCCTTCAGCAATGCCAGTATCGTTTGATAAGCACCATACTAACAAACACCAACAGCCAGCAATTGAGCCAAGGGTTATAACACTAATCCATATTGTCCAAAACATAGTCATTGATTATGACTCCTGATCTTTTTTACTTAACTGATTATCACTTTGCTTGTCATCTTCAAATATGATGTTGGCAGCGTCGTCGAACCTGTCTTTATTTCTTGAGTTAAACGCCCACCAAACTGCTCCAATAAAAGCGACAAAAACTATGACCGTGTAAATGCTTCCAATAATACCTTGGTCCATTAAATCACTCCTTATTTTAAGTGCGTGCCAAGAGACTGAAGATAAGCAATAAGCGCTTCCATTTCGGTTTTACCTACAACTGCTTCCTTTGCCCCTGCAATGTCTTCGTCGGTATACGGAACGCCAAGCATTCTATGTACTTCCAACTTTTTCACCGTATATTCGCCCGTGAGCATGTTTTCAGCTAACCAAGGGTAACCAGGCATGTTTGACTCGGGTACAACGTTGCGCGGATTAATCAGGTGCACTCTATGCCACTCATCACTGTAACGCTCGCCAACACGGGCTAAATCTGGACCAGTACGTTTCGAACCCCATAAGAAAGGACGTTCCCATACTGATTCACCCGCTACAGAATAGTGACCATAGCGTTCAGTTTCAGATCTAAAAGGGCGTATCATCTGACTATGACAACCTACACAGCCCTCACGTATATATATATCGCGACCTTCCATCTCGAGCGCCGTATAAGGCCGTAATCCCTTAACGGGTTCTAGTACTTGTTGCTGAAACATCAATGGCAGTATTTGCGCCATTGCGCCAAAGCTAATGGCAACCAATACTAGTATGGTGAGTAGACCAACGTTCTTTTCAATTAGCTCATGAGGATTTTTCATTTGGCAACTCCTAATGCAAGATCTGCATCTACTGCACTTTCTTTCACTTTTGGTGCTGCAATTGTTTTATAGACGTTGTAAGCCATAATAAGCATACCCGCTACTATTATCACTCCACCTATAAAGCGCACAACGTAAAAAGGTTTCGACGCTTCCAGCGATTCAACAAATGAGTAGGTAAGGGTACCGTCAACATTCACTGCACGCCACATCATTCCTTGGAGTACACCACTCATCCACATAGCAACTATATATAAAACAACGCCGATAGTAGCTAACCAAAAATGTATGTTGACAAGTTTGGTGCTATACATTTTAGGCTGACCGTACAAAATTGGAATAAGGTGGTAAACAGACCCAATAGTTACCATGGCAACCCAACCTAAGGCACCTGAATGAACGTGCCCTATAGTCCAGTCGGTATAATGTGACAAGGCATTTACTGTTTTAATCGCCATCATTGGCCCTTCAAACGTAGACATACCATAAAACGATAGCGATACAATTAAGAAGCGTAATATAGGGTCGGTACGCAGCTTATGCCAAGCGCCAGAAAGGGTCATAATGCCGTTTATCATGCCGCCCCATGAAGGCACAAACAAAATAACTGACATAACCATGCCCAAAGACTGAGTCCAATCTGGTAGAGCGGTATAATGTAAGTGGTGTGGCCCGGCCCAAATATACAAGGATATTAGTGCCCAAAAATGAACAATCGACAAGCGATACGAATAAACTGGACGCCCAGCCTGCTTAGGAACAAAGTAATACATCATGCCTAAGAAACCAGCGGTTAGGAAGAATCCTACTGCGTTATGTCCATACCACCACTGCATCATGGCATCTACAGCACCCGCGTATAAAGAATATGATTTAAACAATGAAACCGGGACAGCCATGCTGTTGCCAATGTGAAGAACCGCAACAGTTAACATGAACGCGCCTAAAAACCAGTTAGCCACATATATATGCGAGGTCTTTCTTATTACCAAGGTACCAAAGAAGTTGATTACATACGCTATCCAAACCACAGCAATAAGTATATCGATTGGCCATTCTAGCTCGGCATATTCTTTACTTGAGGTTAAACCCAAAGGCAAAGTTATAACCGCAGATACAATTACAGCTTGCCAACCCCAAAAGGTAAAGGCAGCGAGTTTGTCGCTAAATAGTCTAACTTGGCAAGTACGCTGAACAATGTAGTAGCTAGTTGCAAACAGCGCGCTGCCACCAAAAGCAAAGATAACCGCATTGGTATGTAATGGACGCAACCGAGAGTAGGTTAACCATGGAATGTCAAAGTTTAGAACTGGCGCGAACAATTGCGCTGCTAACAAAACCCCAACTGACATTCCTATAATGCCCCATACGACCGTCATGATTGTAAACTGCCGAACTACTTTATAATTGTACTCAGGGTGAACTTGGCTTGCTTGACTCATTTTAAAACTTCCGCGTCGAGAAATAATTTAAACCTAAGGGTGATAATTTACTAATTTTGTTTCTGACCTGGTTGAGTCGGGAGAAGAAATTCAGTAAACTCGGCACTTGTCGAATTCAAATACTAATGTTTTTAAATACAAAAAGATACCTTACATGGCTAAGCATTGATCTTAGTCAATAAAGGAAACTTTACGGTTAATAAGTTGTGAATAAAAAGCCTCGATTACTGACCTCACTTGTTTTTACAAGCCTCGTTATTGCTGTGTTTGCGGGCATATATTTTTCAGATGTAAATAGATCGTTAACCGATACAGCGCAATGCAGTTTGCGCAACAACGCTTGTTTATTTAGCAATGAAATACTTGACTTACGTGTAGTGTTTAAACAAACGCCTATAGTTGAAGAAGAAATATTTATTGATTTTACACTTTCAAATGACTTTGTTGTTAAACAGGCATGGGTTGAAGGCATAAACATGTATATGGGTAAAACCCCAATCTCCATCAAGAATAGAAGCTCTGAACAAATCACTACGGGTGTCACATTTTTGGGTAGTTGCAATAAGCCAATAATGCAATGGCGACTTTCTATAGAAGTAGAAAACAAAACATCCAAACAAACCTTAATTTATGCAGCCTTGTTTTCAACTGAAACCTAATAAGCCTTCATTAAACTCAAAATACTACATTTGTGACTGTAAATAGTTTGGCAAACCTAAACGGCCGATAAGACCTAACTGTTGCTCCAACCAATGGGCATGGTCCATTTCAGTGTCATCTAATAAAATGAGCAACATATCGCGTGACACATAGTCTTGCTCGATTTCACAAACTGCAATGACTTCTTTTAGTTTGGCCGCCACTTCATACTCTACTCTTAAATCACTTTCTAGCATGCTAGGTACTTCATGACCAATTAACAAGCCCGTTCGAGTTACCATGTCAGGTATTCCGCCTAAGAACAGCATGCGCTCAATGAGTTTTGTTGCATGTCCCTTTTCGTCATCAAATTCATGGTTAATACGTTCATATAACTTATTTAAGCCCCAATCCAAATACATCTGCGAATGCACAAAGTATTGGTCCATAGCGGCTAACTCGTAACCAAGTAGGCTGTTTAGTCCTGTAATAACGTTTTGACTGCCTTGCATAATATTCTCCTATACGATTTAAGCTTCAACTTGCGTTTGTAGATAGTTTTCAATACCCATTTGCGCAATTTGATATTCTTGCGTTTCTAACCAATCTAAATACTCTTCTTCATCTTCAAGAATGTGATTTAGTATATCGCGGCTAACATAATCTTGCTCTTGCTCGCAAAGGGCAACAGCCGCTTTTAACTTTGGAATTTGTAGTTGTTGAAATTTTGCGTCGCAGGCAAGAGATTCTTGCGTGTTTTCGCCAATAAACAACTTACCAAGCATTTGTAGGTTGGGGAGGCCTTCTAAGAATAAAACGCGTTCAATTAGCTTGTCGGCTTGTTTCATGTCTTTTATCGATTTCTTATAAGCTGCGGTATTTAGTCCCTCCAATCCCCAATTCTTATGCATGCGTGCATGCAGGAAATATTGATTGATAGAGGTGAGTTCTATAGTAAGCATTTCGTTTAATGCTTTAATGACTGTTGCAGAGCCTTTCATTTAATGGTCCTTAAGGGCTAATCTATGCGCGAGATAATAGCATGAAAAATAAAAACTCACTAATGATGAAGGTTATTTTCCTATATATTTCATATAGATATAAAGCATAATCATTCTCATTTAGACTATGCTTTATAGGCTCATAACGAAACATTGCAGAATGGTTGTTTAGAAGGGTATTGCTTATGTCATTTTTGCTTTAAGTGCTGCAGGTTGTTTCATTTCATCCAGAAGCGTAATGCTCTCTTCTGCAAAGCCTAAACCAGCGTCGTTGAAGAAGTTAAATACTCTGTCTACGCCTTCTTCAAGTAAAGGTTCTACTTCATCTTCATATCGGGCAATAGCGGCTATTTGTCCAGCATAATTGGCTTGTCGTAATTGCGCGGTAATACTTGAAGAATCTTCAATTGAGGGAAGAGCAAGTAGTACTAACTTTATGTTTGATAAATCTAAATTCTCCCAGAAGTCAATGTTTTCACCATCGCCTACGATTGTATTTTGTCCAAGGGCATTTAAACTATTTACACGGTCGATGTCAGCATCCATTCCCCACACAGTATTTCCAAGTCTTTTATTGAGTGCACTAAACGCGCCTTTTCCAACTCGACCCATACCAATAACTAAGACCTCTGCATCGCTCATACAAGGGTATTGGTCTTCAGGCAATATCTTAGGCGATTGAAAGCGTTTCAAAGAATCTTTTACTTTAGCGTAATGCTGATGTGAACGTTTATATAAAATACTTGAAATAACAAATGAAAACGAAACACTAAGCGCCATAATAACCAACCAATCATTACCCAACATTCCGGCACTTACTGCTACAGCAATAACGATTAGGCCAAACTCACTGTAGTTTGACATCACTAAACTGGTCAAATATGAAGTTCTTGCTCGCAATCGTGTGCCTGCAAACAAACTGAAAAACAATAGATATTTGATAGGTAACAATACACTGAATAACAGCGCAATTAATACCATATCCAAAGTGGGTAATGCGGTCAATCCGATCGTTAGAAAAAAGCCAATTAAGAATAAATCTTTAAAGGTTAACAATGACTTAGATAACTCAGAGGCTTTACTGCTCTGTGCCAATAAGATGCCTATGATTAAAGCACCTAAATCACCCTTAACGCCGACTAGTTCAAATAGAAAGTATCCGCCCAACGCAAACACCAAGCCACTTAAAGGAAGTAATTCACCGTGACCGGCTTCTTCTAATAGTTTTCTGAGAATAGGCGTCGCGGGAATTAGTAAGAATAAGCCTAAAGCATATAAGGAAGGTAATTTACCCGTAGCCGCGACCAAGAAAAGTACCGCCAAAATATCTTGCACAATTAATATGCCAATAGCCACTTTGCCATGACGTGTCTTACTCTCCCCCGATTCCTCTAGGGTTTTAACAACACATACCGTAGAGCTAAAACTAAAAGCAAAACCAATTAACGCAGCTTGCTGCATTGTTAAGTCGCTAATAAAAGGTAAAGAAAGCATTATCAAAATAAACACAAATAAGCTTACAATCAAAACCCACACTACGGCATGGGCTAGGCTTGTAAACCAAATTTCGGTCTTGCCTAAATCTTTTATATTGAGTTTGAGGCCAATGACAAACAACATAATGGTGATACCTAAATCAGCGATAGTTGTTAAACTCTCGTTCAATGAGTAGCCCATGGCATTAAGCACAAAACCTGCGATTAAAAAACCGATTAACGGTGGCATTTTTATTATTCTGCAGGCAAAACCAAATATAAAAGCAATAAGTAAAAGTATAAATTCCATAGGAAGAGTTATCGACTCATTGTTGATTTAGTTAATAAAATTAATAGTTTATGCATCATTTTTCATTTCTCATATATCGAGAGCGTTTACTTTAGCATTTTATTTATATCGCATTAATATTTATATTGCGCTGACCCAAATCAATGAATTAACAAGTAAGCTTGATTAGGGCACTCAACCATAGGCATATGGCCGATATCAGCGAGAATCGTACTTTCACATGAAAGCAACTTAACCCAGTGTTCAGCCTCGGTAACCGGTAATAACTGGTCTTCCTGCCCCCAAAATAATATTACTTTTTTAGCGTTTGGTGTAAATGCATTATCTAAAAATTCGTCATAATTAAAAAAATCACAGAACATATGTGCGTATTGAGTCTTTTTAGCTAAGTAATTAGTTTGCGCAACATATGCCATAACCGCGGGCGGTAAAAAAGGGGGCTTATGCATCACTTTTTTATAAAATGCGATAGTATCGTCCATGTTTTGATGTAAAAAAGGATTATCTGTCACCGTGTTTAACTGCAGAGCATAGTCAGTTTTCGCACCAGCAGGATTGATAAGCACCAATTTATCTATCTCTATGGGTTTACTTAACTCTCCTGTTATGGCGATAGTAATGTCTTGTTTGGCTAAAATAGCTGCAATCATACCTCCCATAGAATTACCAACAATGGTAATAGGCCCTTGTAAATCGATCACATCTATAAGCCTCCTTACATAACTCGCTTGTTCAAACGAGCTGTAGCTCTGTTTTTCAGAATAGGGGATATCACCATGTCCCAATAAGTCAGGAATAATTAAATTGTAGTTTTTGCTGGCAAATTTTGCATATTTTAGCCAAATCATTTTGTCGGCACTGAATCCGTGTAACAACAACATAGATGGTTTTGTTGGTTGATGGTTAGTTAGGTAAGAATACGCTTCATTACCAGTAGTTTTTTTTACATTTCGTAGCTTCGCTGCACGCATATCCATAGAATTACTAGACTCATACAAAAATTTACCAATACCGTGTTGTTTAGAGTAAAAAAGACACCAAATAATGAAAAACGCTGAGATTAATAAAATATACATCGGCTACCGTGTGACTAGGTCATGAAGAAGGTTAAATGATCTTCGAGTCTACCATGAATGTTGCACTAGTTTATGGAATGCCTGTATGAGTAACAATGACCAAAATGATTCTACGTTGTAGCGATGGGTGATAAGTATTCGACAGGGAAATCATTTAATTAGGCAAAATAAGCTTATAAGTGAATATTTTTTACCAGTTTGGCTATTGCAACTTTATTTTCAAATGCCGAAGCGTAGGCACTATGTATACTGACTTTCCAGGCTTTTCGTCACCTTGTTGAATGTTACGCGTAACCAATTAGCGTCTAAATGAGACGCTTAACTGGCGTATAAGTTGTCGATAACACTAAAAGCTTTGACCAGCTGCCATTCGTGGTAGATTTATTTGGATCATTCGATCTAGTATGTACTAACCGCTTTTTTTAACGATTGTTATTGCTGTAGAGTAGTTCAATATTGCTAATCAATCCTATAACTCTGGTTTAAGATTTGGTCTATTGAGCAAACACTAACAAATAATGCGCCGCGTAAGGAACAGACATTTTATATGTAAGCCCTATTAAAACCTAGTGTGCTTTGCTGGCTCTCACATACTCCAACTGACCTAAATCTTCATTAAACGCTAACTCATGCACGTCCCATTTTTTGGATAGCTTGGTAGGCGCTTCAATTTTCTGCGCAAGAATGACCTTATTACCATCGGTCCGAAGCGTAATAAGGCCATAGACCACTACGTTGCGGTCTCTAGCATCTTGCATTTCTCTTTTTATTTTTCGTTTCTGTGACTTTGAGCTTGCCTCCTCAATGCGCTTTTCAAATGCTTTCAGCCTTTCAAAGTAGGCAAATACATCAGTGAATTCTTTGGTGCTGCGAGCTAGTTCCGTGCTAAAAATTAGCGGCCTAACACCGCGGCCAAATTTTCCAATCGCGCCTAACGCATCTGGACGAGGATGAGAATAGGCTTCGTTATCACCGCTTGATATTATTGTTGCAATTGGATTTAGTGACCGCAAGAACGTTTCTGAAAAATGGTGGCTACCGTGATGACAGGCTTTGGTAACATCAACTTGCAACGAGCGCCGTGCTTTAGTCACAATTGCGTTAACTTCAGTTTCAAGTTCAGCCAGTTCTTGAGCTTGCTCTATGTTTACATTATTGCCTTTTGCTTGTAGCGCAAACATACGTTCTTCAAGCTGTGAGACTTCTTTACCCGTTTCCGCGTAGACCTTTAGTAAATGATCTTCTGATTGGGTGTTTAGGTCTCCGCCCAGCATCACTTTTAGTTTGCCAAATTGTAATTGCAACACCACTGAGTGGCCGTTTTTGGTTATACTTTCAGCACCTAAGCGAACAAGGCCGCGTTTGCTTTTGCCAGCAAAACTCACATTTTCGGTAATGGGCCCAAGCACTTTAAAGCGTAGCGTTTTATCTTCCTCATAACCTGGCATAAAACCGCTGTCTTTGTTTAGCGAATTAAACTTAATATCAGCATTATTATCTACTGCTTCTTTAAGAGTTTGAATATAACGCTTGCGAGTCGTTTTGTGTTTATTTATGAGCGTATGCATTTCAGCACTGCCGTGCACTACATCCCATATATACTTATTGCCGTCTTTATTTAAATACCCCCCCAGGTCATCGCCACTGTAATATTTTAGGTCAGCGAGTTTATCTGCTGCTTTGATAGGGCGTTCAACAATAGAATTATGATAAATACGCCGTGGTTTGAGCTTGTGGTCTTCAAATATTGTCTTAAACCCGTAGTAATGGTCCATATCCGGGTGCGTAATAACAATGTTATCTATATTAATCGGGGGGCGCGCTTTGCTATCTCCATTTAATACTCCATCGACACCAGTCACTTTAAGGTGACGTAAGTTATAGCGCCAACGTAAGAAACGGTGCATGTTCTGGCCTTCACCAGCATCGATCAATATAATCTCATCTTCAGGCGTAACAATATGGCAGCCATCTCCTTGGCCAATATCAACAAAGTTTACTTCTAATAAACGTTCATCTGAGAAGTCCGCTTTACGCACAAAACCTTTGCTGCCACGGCATTGCACCTTAGCCCAATTGCGTGTTTCTTCGCCTAAATAACGCATATAATCACCCATTAAAAGATGATTTAAAGCACTAGACGACGTAGACCCTGACTTATGCAATATGGTATCGCTTGCGCTTACAAAATAGGTATTACCCTCAATTAAGTCCATTAGTGTTGTTCCTATATTTACTTACTCTTATCCAAAACGTTACGCTCTAAATAAGATGTAAAGCTCATATCTGCTCGTATTTTGGTGTTATTCCTTTATTTGAGCTTTCATTCAGCATAGGACACTCTATTAATTTGTCAAATGACTAATATCTTATGTGACCAATGAGTTGAAAATTTACGACATAAGCCGTGTATTCATGAAAAGATTGCCTTGATGCTCGCATGAAGGACGACGGCAAAATACTCGCCACACATTAAGCGCCTTACTTCGACTTACACAATGGAAGTTGAATATGGCATTGTCATTTCAAACCCAAATCACGTATCGCGTTTATTTTACTTATACATCTAGTGTCTGTTGCATAAAACTTAAATAACATTTAGTCTTCTAACTGGTTCAAATTATTGGAGATATGATGAATTTATTTAAAGTGCTAGCTAAATCTTTAGGGTACGAATTAGTTAATAGGAATAAAAACCCATCATTGATGTTTCATTTAATAGATCTAATAGAACGAAATGAAATAGATTTAATATTAGATGTTGGCGCTAACGTTGGGCAGTTCAGCAAATCAATTATAGATGCCGGTTATAAAGGCGAGATTCATTCTTTTGAACCCGTGAAAGAAACATTTGAAAAATTAAATACTGCAGCTGCCGAACATAAAAATTGGCACGTGCATAATTTTGCTATGGGTGATGAGATTGGACAAAATGAAATAAATGTAACGCAGTCTTCAGATTTTTCTTCTATGTTAGAACCCACTCAATATGCAAAAGACCGATACAAGAATGAGAAAAATAAAATAGAGTATGTTGAAACAATTGAAATAAATACTATTGATAGCTTTCTCAGCTCGAATATTTCTAATTTGGAGAAGCGGTCAATATTTTTAAAAACTGATACACAAGGCTTTGATTTAAAAGTTATAGCAGGCGCAGTAAAATCATTAAACTTGGTGCGTTGCTTGCTTTCTGAGGTATCACTAATCCCACTTTACGAGGGCATGCCCCATTATCTAGAGTCTTTACAAACATTTGAGTCTCATGGATTTATTACTACTGGTTTGTATCCAATAACAAGAAACAAAATAAACTTAGCCGTTATTGAGATGGACTGCGTGATGATCAAAAATACTATTTCATAAAAATTTAATTAAATCGATTCCAAATTTATACCACAAGCATCCTTAACAGCAGCTTTAAACGCTAGGCTAAATAGGTTTGTTTGTATTCATTTTGAGGTGCAAGGTACATGAACGTAACGGTCATTTTTACCACTTATAATTCACCCGAATGGCTAGAGAAAGTACTCTGGGGTTTTGTGTTTCAAACACACTCGGCGTTTGAAATTATTATTGCCGATGATGGCTCAACCGAAGATACAAAGCAGCTGATAGATGCGATGCGCGCAAAAACCGGAATGGACATCAGTCATATATGGCAGCAAGACAAGGGCTTTCGCAAGAGCCGAATCCTAAATAAAGCCATACTTGCAGCTAAAAATGGCTATATTGTCTTTACTGATGGCGACTGTATACCTCGAACCGATTTCCTCGCCGTTCATATTAGTGAAGCACAAAAAGGTTATTATTTGTCAGGAAGCTACTATAAGTTGCCGATGTCTATTAGTCGCGTGATAACTAAAGACGACATAGCAACAGGTCGATGTTTTGATGTTAAATGGCTTATAATGAATGGTCTACCTAAACGTCGCAAAACCTTAAAATTACGAGCGAATGGTTTGTTTGCAGCCATTCTTAATAAAATCACGCCCACCCGCTGCAATCTTAAAGGCTCTAATGCATCAGCTTGGCGCGACGATATTCTCGCCGTTAACGGCTACGATGAGCGTATGGCTTATGGTGGGGAAGATAGAGAGTTTGGTGTCCGCTTAATCAACTCTGGCGTTAAACCTAAACATGTTCGATACAATGCAATTTGTGTGCACTTAGACCATTCTCGGGGCTACAAAGACGCAGACATGGTAGCAGGCAATAAGAGCCTGCGCGTTAATAATGAAAGAAATGGTGTAGCAACTACTAAGTATGGAATTTCCCAACTGGGTAGTGAAGATTAACGAAACTTTTAAAGCACGTATTCTAAGTCTGTAAAAAGCCATAATAGTTGTCAGAGTAGTCGGGTGAAAGGTTCACTGAATGGCGGTTATCCTATCATCTGCCCAATTCAATGACTGCTGAAATAGGCTACAAACATTTTCAGGACTTACTCCCGTTTGTTGGCAAAAGAGTTCAATATTAGGCCAATCACCCTTTTCAAAGAACTCACATAGCACCAAAAATTTCGCAGATTCACCCTTGCGATTAATTATTGCGTCTTTAATATCTTTATGGATAGGTAATTTCTCAATAAGCTCTTCAATGTGCCCATCAACCATGGCGTCGATCAATGACAACAATCCCATTAAAAACGCAGAGGATTGAGAATGCCCTGGTAAGGTTGCTTTTGCCATTAGTTCACAAAAATGCCCTCTAAATAAGGCCATGACAGTCAACTCTCTTGGTTTGCCTATTGAAAATTGAGCAGTAAACATCACACCAATAAATCGTTTTAACTCTTCTATCCCTAGTACTAATATCGCTTGTTTTATGGTCTTTATATCAGCCACGCGCTTAAAGATTGGTGATTTCACATAACGTAGTAATTTATAAGACAACATGACATCACCTTCAAATATGGAAGTGATTTTTTGTATATCAAACTCGTCTTTATTAATTTCGTGCGACAGGTTGACTACGGTCACTTGAGAAGGATTGAAAGCGACTGTCTTGACGATTTCTGGCCGACTAAAAAAATACCCCTGGAAATATTCACAACCAATGCTTAAGGCGTGTTTATAATCGGCGTAAGTCTCAATTTTTTCAGCCAGTAGCTTAATATGAGGGTAGGGTTTTAATGCAGGTATGATTTCTTGTAAATGCTGTTCAAATTTAAAGGGGTAATCGAGCTTTAAGATGTCCACATAGGGGAAAAAATGTACCCATCTGGGACCATGCTCATAATCATCTAGGGCAATGGTGTAGCCCTTTTTCTTCAAATCAATACAAATAGCGAGGAGTCTTTTACTCGGCTTAGCTGTTTCGAGTATCTCAACCACTATCTGCTCTTTATCCATTAGCAGGGGATAACCATCTATTAAGGTATCATGGGTAAAGTTGATAAAAGCTAAAGACCCTTGGGTCAGACTCTCTAGCCCTAAATTGAACTCTAAGCCTACAATAACTTTGGCAGTAGCCTCATTATCATTAGTACCTTCAGGAAAGCTGTTTTCTAAACCGTCGCGAAACAATAATTCGTACGCAAATAAGTTTTTGTTCTTATCTAAAATAGGCTGCCGTGCTACATAAAAAAAACTCAAAATAATCCATCCATGATTTAATGAGGGGTAAAGTTACCTTCAAAAAAGTTTAACGGCAACCGATGTCGACATTAAATTTATTTAATTACGCACAACGGTAACTAGATAAAACTAAATACCAAGGTCAAATCTCGTAAAAATATCACCCAGTTTTAAATAAATGTTGGTCTTGTCCATTTAGAACCTAATTATTGTTTAACTCAAGGCTCGAAGGATCTAATTTAATTCAGTTATACCTGTTTAACATTGCTAACATTTACAGTTCGAAATTCTTCAATCTTAACAAACAAACCAAAACTCCCTTGCATATTTCTTGTTGTTTGCGGGCTAATAAGTGGACCTTTAGGCCAATCTTCACCAATATCAATTCTAAGGTCAAACTTTTTACCTTGGCCATAAATGAGGGCTTAAAAGGTGCTTTAGAATAGATGTGTAGTGATACAAACTGCAATCGGCTCTTATCAATTACTAATTCGGTTTGCAGTACATCTTCCAACTGACTATCTAGTTTTTCTTCTGTCTCGGCTCGCGTAGCACCTTCTTCACCCTCCAAACCCACGTTAACTAGATTGGGAATAGCAAATATCCATGTGGAATCTGTTTCTTTAATCAATTGAGCTTGCTCAGCAGAGAAAGCATCTGGCTCTATTAAAAAGGGCGTTTCAAATTGCATATTGCTTTCTAATGACGTGCCGTATTGCTCCAGCAATAGCCAAGCACCTTGTTGTTTTGTTTCGGGCTAAAATAGTGAGCGTTTGCCATTACCGGTTCTATCCTGTTCAACTTGTACATAAGACAAACCGATATTGTTTGTTAGCACTTTTCAGCGCATCTGCATGCTAGCTAGTGCACTTTCAAATGCTTGCTTAGCTGCAAGTTGCTCTTGAACAGTGGCCGGTGTTTTGCGCTTGCCTGGCAAGCAATTGCTAAACTAAGTATTGTAAATAACAGAAACTTCAGTATTAGGGCATTCATGCTGCTACTCCAACTATTTGACTGGCATCGGCTTTTTTCAAACACCAAAGTTCTGGTAATGTTACTAAGGTAAATATCACTGCTATCAATACCAAGTAACTAGCAGCTGTATTGGGGCTGTCGACATAGCTTGGGTTAAACGTGTAGTTAATACTGCCAATCATATTAATAAAATTATGGGCTAATACCGCCGTCCAAATGGTGTGCGTATAAGCGACGATTCCAGCAAAACCGATTCCCAGTAGGGTGGCATAAATAACCTGTGCGACAACATCTATTGTAAATCCATCATGTAAATTTAAAAGGTGCAACAGTCCAAAAATGAGTGCCTGAGCTAATGCTACTGATTGAAGTAAAAGGCGAGACGCTGAGCAAACAGCATATTTTGCAGACTATCTGGAATGATGTAGTAGTTGATGAACAAGTCATTTTTCAGTCTATTAAGGAGCTACGCAAGACATTTGCGAATAGCAAAGTGATTAAAAATTATTCTCGTTTAGGATATGCTTTGGTTCCAGCGCTTGAAACTCTTAATGAAGCGAACATACATCCAAATAAACCAATTCACGGTATCCGATATTTTAGCCGCCAGAAAATTATTATAGCGACAATCGTCATGCTGATTATGGTTGGTGCATTTATTAACGCACCTCCTGCTGCGAGCGGGTCTATTGTGGTTTTGCCTATGCAAACAGATATTGCTGATAGTGATCATAATTGGGTGCGTTATGGTGGAATGGATCAGTTAATTCAAAGGTTGTCTTCATCCGATCATCATGGGGTGTTGAAATCGACTATGTTCTAGATGTCATGGCTAGGGCAAAATAGTAAGCAGCAGATAGGCCTAATATTTCGAGTCTCTGGTGCAACATTGGTTGTAGAACTAAATCTTGCGGGTAGTGTGCAAGACTATCAATTGATATACAGCTTGCATGAAAAAAATCAGGTGGTGCGCGGGGCAGTCTTGGGCAGCAGCATCCGTGGCGCAATTGACCAAGTAGCTGACATAGTGGCCGCTCGTTTGGATCAGGAAAAATTGGCCCATGAGGACCAATACCAATCGGCATTTGCAAATGAGATGCTGGCCAATGCACTAGAGTCTATCCAGAATGAACAAAGTGATACCGCAGTTTCTTTGCTCGAAGCTGCTATTTTGACACAGCCTAGTAATATTGCGGCGAAGCGGATCCTGATAGAATTGTTGTTAGAGCGCCAGCAGACAAACGAAGCACAATTATTGCTGAATGAAGCAATAAAGCAAGCCACTCAGTTGGTCAACACTAAAGAACTGGTTCGATTATTTTTCTGGCAAGGTGCTTCTTATGCTCAATTGGGAGAGCTGGAAGAGGCCTTGGCTAATTTTAGCCTTGCAGAAGATTATGCTAAGAGCATTAAAGACTGGCTGTTTCTAGCCTATATTGCCGAACTTCGTGGTCGAATATATCAATCACAACAAGCGTATTCTCACGCTGAGGAACAGTTTGCTGAAGCATTGAACTTTCACAAAGTTCTTCAGTGTCCATTTGGTCAGAGCAATATATTGCTGCAGCAATCTGAATTGTCATTAGCACAAAGTGATATACAAAGTGCGAGGCGACTTGCTAATCGATCGGTCGCATTAATTGAATAAAGACAATTAGATGGCCTTAAAACGAGTGCGCAAGAATGGTTACAACGCTTGGCGGTACGGCAAGAGAAGAGAAAGGCAAATAGCTTTACTGTGTATAAGAAGACCCCTAGCGGCGTCTCTTGTAGAATTTCTTGATGTCGTGATCAGCATGATGATCCAGAATTTCATCCAGCTTTTGACCAATCTTAGAGCAAATTCTAATTTGTTCTATTCTAACCCAAGTAGAACGCTCACCCTCAAGCACCAGTGCTTCTATTTCCTTTGAGGTTAATTGGCCCAACAATTTTTGAGGATTTACAAAATTAAAGTTAGGGACAATATTTACATCACCTTTATAGTCTTGCGCAACAACTGAATTTAGCATACTCATGGCTTTACCAACATCCGGGACCAACCGTAAATAACGTCGGCCAAATTTTTCCCAACCTTTGATTACTTCATGTGTAGATGCTCGCATTACATTACGCGCAACTTCCGGAACCGGGAGATACTGTTCGCTTGACATTAACGCAAGGGCCATTGGATTGGCCTGACTGACGATATAGTGGTTAACCCCGTAGATCCTTGCAAGCCTTTTGGCCGGCAGATCGTCAGTGACCGCACCGTCGACCCAACGACGACTTGGCAAATAGGGCTGAGGCTCACCATAAACATTTTTTGCCATCAGCATGACAGGTTCAAAAACGCCGGGAACTGCGCAAGAAGCGGTTACGGCAGACCTAATGTATACATTTGGCGAAGTAACCGCATTCATTAGTCTTGAAGTCTGATGCTCTTCATGCGGTGCTATAGTGATACTAATCATTCTACCCGTTTTCTCATAGGCTTCTTGAAACGTGATGTCGGGGATAATATTTTCTAGCGCCATCTTTAATGTGCCAGAGTCTACTTGCTTTCGGAGGAAGCGCTTTGGTCTATTATCTATCTCTGATTGCAAGGGGTCGAGCATCACCTCACCATTAAGTAATTCGACTAATTCTTCGTCATTATGTGTTCCAATTGCTGCTGCAAATATTGCCCCTGCACTGGAACCAGAAATCACTTTGGGTAGCAATTTATGCTCCAATAAGGTCTTTGCTACTCCTCTATGAAAATGTCCAAGGGAACCTGCACCACTTAGCATCAAAGCCGAACGTCCAAAACAATGGCTGGCACGCTCAAAGAAATCAACTTTGTCTTCTTGGGTGATTCCACTGGAATCGGGCAGGGTAGCAATATGTCCTAGTGCGTCGACTATTTGGTCTACATACTCTTCAATGAGAACTTTGGTGCCAAACTTGACGCCTTCATACAAAGCTGACTTGCCCATGCCTCCTTGGTTCCCGTGAATACCCTCATTGAGGGCAAAGAGAAGTCCAACATCATCATTATTTTGTCGCAACTCTTTTAACAGATCTAGTCTGTATCGAATACCAGCATAATCATAGCTTTTTGATTTTTCTTTAGATTTCCATTTTTCACGACCTGATTTTAAATCGTGTTCGAGAGCCAATTGCTTCCAAACGGCAAAATTCGTAGCTTGACGCATTTTACGTTCAAGGCTAGATAGGGAAGAATTAGTTAACATAGACAACATAAGAAAGGTTCCTGCAACAATAGAAAATCAATAAAAAAGGACCCGAAGAATAAAACACATCCCTGATCTATGCAACAGGTGCAGATTTCTTTCCAATTTGAATGATTAGACTGTTCGTTACGGGAGCTCAAAGACAAGGAGAAATAAGCTCACATTAAAGCTACATTTATCTTTTATAAGGAATTGCCAGCAATAGCTAATTTGACAGTATCCAAAAATCTGCTAGGTTTAATAAATCACCATCAAAACAGGAATTCACATGAAAAATACACGTACCAGAAGGCGTGGACGAAGTAATCGGTATCGTTCTTCACTGTATTCAATTAGATTTTTAGAAGATTTACGAGACTTCCCCAATGCGCCGTCCGTTTTGAGTGAAGGCGACTCGTGGTTTGGCTATCCTTTTGGTAAGGATCTTAATGACCAAATATCCGAGCTTGGGTCTTTTAATATTCGCCATTTTGAAAAAGCGGGTGACGAACTAGTAGACGATATGATGGACGGCCGGCAAAGAAAGCTAATCACAAAAGCACTCAAAGAAGACCAGTTTCAATTGATGCTCTATTCTGGCGGCGGTAATGATGTGGTTGCAAAAAATCTCAAAAATTATATCGCCGATGATGCTTCGGGTATTGGCCCCCATAACCGCGTGATTAAAGGCGCCACAGAAGCCCGAATTAAGGAGCTCAAAAATCAATACATTGAATTGATTGAACTGGTAGCTAAACACCAGCATAACTGCCCGATTGTAGTACACGGTTATACCTGCATTATTCCAAGTGACAAAGGTTTTGAAATATTGGGCTTTAAAATAACCGGTCCATGGGTGAAGCCAACACTAGATGACAAAGGGGTTTTACCTGAGCAACAAAAAGACGTTATTAATTATATTATGGACTTATTTAATAACGCTTTACTTGAACTCAGCCTAGAGTATTCAAATTTTCATTACATCGATTTACGTGTAGAGACGTTATCAAATCGTGATTGGGCAAATGAAATACATCCAACTTCAGGAGGTTTCAAAAAATTATCTAAGCACTATGAAGGCAAATTAAAAGCGTTAGTGCCTAGCGGGTTTTTGGCCGCAGCGAGTAGATTTAAGCAATAAAAAGAGGCAATTAAACACGGTGATATTAAATTAAATGATGATTTCACTATTGCCATGACACGCTGTACACTAAAGTTGCCACAACGGCTGTTTACTTGAACAGGGAAAGTAATAATGATCGCACTAAACGAACTCACATGTGTTGCAGACGGCATACGCTATCAGGCGCGGGCCAATGGTGACTGTATTGCACAGATTTTTGAAGGACGTCAGACCAGTTACCAAGCTCTGGATCACATGGCCAGTCAGGTAGCCAACGGCTTAATTTCGGCTAAATGCCGACCCGGCTCGCGAATTGGTTACCTTGGCAAAAACAGTGATCGCTTTTTTGAAGTTATGTTTGGTGCTATTAAAGCTAATGTGGTTATTACCCCAGTCAACTGGCGTTTAGCAGCACCTGAAATTGAATACATACTAAACAATGCCAAAGTGGAAGTACTGTTTGTAGGCGCAGAATTGTATGACCTTATCGAACAGATTGCCCCTGAGCTTGCCAGTATCAACAAAATCATCGCCATAGATGGCGGCCATGATCAGTGGTCAAGCTATACCGACTGGCGAGATGCACAAGATAACAGCGATCCTATGCTGCCTACTGCCTTAGACGACGATATGCTACAAATGTATACCAGTGGCACAACCGGCCACCCTAAAGGTGTGCAACTAACCAACGGCAATTACCTCAGTGTAACCCAACAAGTGGCAAATGGCGTTTGGGGCGATTATCAGCAAGGCGAAGTAAGCATGGTTGTTATGCCTGTTTTCCATATTGCGGGTTTAAGTCCGGGACTAGGTAGCTTGCTGCTTGGGTTGACTATAGTCATAGTCAAGGATGTAGATCCTATGCTCATCCTAGACTTATTAGAGACACACAAGGTGAGCTATGCCATGTTTGTACCTGCGGTGATCCAGTTTTTAAATGCCATGCCCGGAGTGCGAGAGCGCGATTTCTCCAACTTCAAAGCAATGACATATGGTGGCAGCCCTATCTCTGAAGATGTGCTACTGACTGCCCAAGATATTTTCAATTGTGATTTTTATCAGGTATATGGCCTCACTGAAACAACCGGCTTAGGCGCAGTTTTATCCCCCGAAGATCACAAGCCGGCAAGAGGAAAACTGCGCTCTTGTGGCAAAGCATATCCAGGCACAGAAATCGTCATTCTTGGCGATGATGGACAAAGTATGCAGGTAAATGAAGTGGGTGAAATTATCTATCGCTCAACTAGCGTAATGAAAGGTTATTGGAAAAACGAGACGGCCAGTGCCAAAGCCATTCAAAACGATTGGTTTTATACCGGTGATGCTGGCTACCTCGATGAAGAGGGCTTCTTGTTTATACATGACAGAATTAAAGACATGATTGTAACTGGCGGAGAGAATGTTTATCCAGCAGAGGTTGAAAACGCCTTATTCTCGCATGAAGCCATTGCTGATGCAGCCGTAATTGGTGTACCTGACAAAAAATGGGGCGAAGCCGTTAAAGCGGTAATTGTACTTGAATCTGGTAGCACCGTTAGCGAAGAGCAAATTATTGCTTATGTTAAAACAAAAATAGCCGGTTATAAGGTGCCCAAGAGTATTGATTTTACAGATGCCTTGCCACGTAATCCAACCGGTAAGTTACTCAAACGAGAGCTAAGAGCGCCTTACTGGAAAGATCAAGAACGGCAAGTTGGCTAATGTAAGTCACAATTAGCCGTTACATAAGTTTAGTCTGCTGAACACCCCAAATCTGTCACCGTGGAATCTGGGTTGAGAAGTTTTCTTTTTAAGATCAGATAGGTACAGTCAAATTCGTCTTTCGATTGAGCGATGCCTAGGTGAGTACCTTGAATAACTAGGTACTCACCAATAAATATGTTTATCAAATCCTCCGGTCTTACCACTTTATCGTCATTCCCAAATAGTGCAAAATTTTTGATGTATTTATCCTGATTGCCTTCAACATTATCTATCCATTTAGTATTTATACTTTTGATTCCTGTCGAGTTCAAAGCATCTTTAGCCAGGTCACTCAACATAAAATAAAAAATATTCCCAAAGAATTTTTTTATAGGGGGGGCAGTAAAGGTATTGCGTATATGTGGGGTGCCAATAAATAACACATGCTTTTCTTTCATGTCGGATGGATTCGATGTTTCAAGACGACCTAAAAGGTAGTTTTTTGTGATTATGCCGCCGATACTGTGCGCAACGATAAATAGTTCGTCGTAAACGGAAAGTTGCTCACTTTTAATGAGACGTTTTAACGCTGCTGAAGTCTGGACAATATTGCCACCTTTATCCAGCGAGTCAAACACATACACATCAAACTTTTTCAATGAACTGTCATTTGACATTAAACTTTTCAGACTGTCCCACGTTTTAGCTCCGCCCAATCCTGAAACGAATACAACCAGATATTTATTGTCGTTTTCATTGTCGATTAGCGAACCGATTGCCTTGTATGGTAAAGATAAAAGCATGGTGATAAAGATAACCGTGATAAGTGATCTGTGATTAATCATAGTGGCCTCCAGCCATTATTCCCTACTCTCAGCCGAGCAGGAATAGTTTGAGGGTAACGCGTATAGCGATTATATAAAGCAACAATGAGACAACGAACACCAGCAGAGATAATAGCCAGGTTTTGTAATATTGGTTTTTAGCATGTTGAAGATGGCGAAAGAGGGCGGTAAATATTGTCCCAATGGCCAATATCATTATCACTATACCAATTGTATGCTCCAGGGCGGATGAAGTTTCTAATGCGTTGTAATTTGCCATGAAATATAAAAGGGGCAGTGACCATAAAGCGAGCATTGAGGCTACTGTACCGACGAAGTAACTATTTGCACCCAGCTGTTGCTCGATAGTCGTTCTCTTTCGCACTAAAATTGAAAGGAGTTCATTTATTTTGGCGAACAAGGCGACAAAGAGAACAAGTGGAAGCATTAGGAATAGTGCTTCAACAATCTGGAATGCGAATGCAGATTCAGCAATTGAATCGTGATAAGAAACGATATGCTTGATTGTTGCCTTAAACTCATTGGATATCCAATTTAAATTTTGGAGTTCCTTCAAAACTCGAAAGTAACTTAAGGAAAAAATGAGTAAACTTGATGTTAGAAAGCTCAATGGGCTTAAAGTATGAGCATGGACCATTCTGCCATTTAAATTTTTAGAGGAAAAGGAAGGGATTAGTAAATAATGCCAAATTGTTTTCAGATATCGACCCACGAATGAAAGAAAATAAGACAGGATTCCTTCGATTCGGTCGATTGTTTCAGATGTTTCGGTTTCCAGGCCTTTTTTATCTTTAGGCATAGGTGTGACCTTTATGGCTCACAAGCGTGTTTAAATACATCGGAAATGGAAATGAATTGTGCTATATAGCAGAGCCTTAAGAATATAGAGCTTCAATTTACGATGCAAATTCAGGGTTAAATTTCGTTACAGTATTGACCATAACCGAATTTGCGCGGTGAAGGCCATAATGTCTAATGCTGAGTGCTCATCCTTGAAACCGGCATAAAGATAAACAGCCTTATGAATAACAAAAATAATTTACTAATGCGTGTCGGGATATCAAAAACCTTTAGAAAGTATGTTACTCCAATAAGCCTAGATACCAATGGCTATAACTTCGCGCCTGAGCATAATTAAAGTAAACCATAATTCAGATCTATGCAACAGGCGATGATTTCCCCTAGATTTGGATAATTGTACTGATTGTTAATATCGATTGAAAACTAATAGAATTATGCGTTGGTTCGCTTGCGCTTCTCCATCATAACTATTGGATGTTATAGGAGGGCTGTGATTAAACAGTCCAGTATAGCTGAGTTGGGTTTAACTTCATAAATTAAATACAGTCCGGAGACCTCACGTAGCAGATTCAAATACCAGGGAAGCTTGCGGAAAATTAAATTATGACCTATACCTATTATGTATATAGATTTGCTAGCGAAACTCTCACACAGTTTCTGTATTCGTTACTCGCTTATTTAAGCTTCTATTTAGGCTAACTTGTATCCCTGTTTAAATTAAAAAATCTATTTTTTATAATCTATAAGGAGATGCTATGAACACGCCAAGAACCTGTATTGATCGTATTTTACCTCGTGATTTAAATAGACCACAAAGAATGATGATGATCGGTGGCAGATCTCATGCCGTCATCGTTTTTAGTAAACTGTGGGTTAACGGTTCAACCCTTAAAGTGCGATTTCTTGATGGAACACAATCACAAAAAGCTATTGCAATAGAACAAGCCGGTTGGTGGACGGAGCATGCCAATCTCAATTTTGAATTTAGTGATGCCGGTAGTTCTGATATTCGTATTACTTTTGATCAAAACGATGGAGCTTGGTCATATATTGGCACTGATGCTAGTTCGATTCCTCAAAATCAAGCAACTATGAATTTAGGTTTTATTGACGGCGGAACTGCAGCGCATGAGTTTGGTCACGCTATAGGCTTAGCGCATGAACACCAAAACCCAAATGCGGGAATTGAGTGGAATGAATCTGTGGTTATCAGTGCATTAAGTGGTCCTCCAAACAACTGGTCAGAAGCAACCATTCGTCACAATGTTCTAAATAAATATGCTGTAGACCAAGTTAGAGGAACAAGCTTCGATAAAGACTCAATAATGCTTTATTTTTTCCCTGATTCTTGGGTACGAAACGGACAAGGTACAAGCGCTAATGAGGAATTGTCATTAACTGATTCTGATTTTATCGCCAGTGCTAAAGCTTATCCGAAATTAGATACAACAACGCCAGTTGTTGAATTGCCGGTTATATCGACAGATGGCGTTATGGCTGAGATTGGAGAAGTTGGAGAGGAGGATGTTTTTACGTTCAGTGTTACTAAAGAAGGACGTCATACGATTGAAACTGGCGGCCAAACTGATGTTGTTATGAAACTTTTTGGACCCAATAGTGAAACGAACTTGATTAAAGAAGATGATGATGGCGGTACGGGTAGAAATTCTAAAATAGTTGCGGACCTCATACGTGGAGAATATTTAGTACAAATTCGACATTACAATAGTTCAAGGGGGACAGGCCAATACAGTATTGTTGTTAAGAATTGAACCATTCACTACTTTCGTTTTGTTACTACGTATTGTTTAATAAAGTCGCACTATAAAAAGTATGATGAGATCTTTCCCTGCCAACAAACTGGCAGGTGACTATTTAATAGACGCAAGTGTTATAAATAAACGTCATTTAATGCTAAATGTTAGCTTATTCATAAAACCGAAGTGATGCCTGGTTTTCATTCTTTTTGTACGCTTCACGCATTCGCCTTTTCAATCTCGCGCTTTGCGTAGCGGCCCTCCACCAATCCAGAGATAAACCAAAGATTATTATGCTGCGGGTGAGACTTATTGGTGGATACTCGAAGAAAGTATTCGGGATCTGCTTCGGGCTTACGAAAATTCTTTGCTCCATAACTACCCTCGAACACAAGGTTCCAGACTGAAGTGGCATAGTTAATTTGGCCACCTATTAAGAGATGCTATGCTATTAGCATAGCAAAATTAGGTGCTAAAGATGAGTAAAATAACAAGACAGACGTTTAGTCCTGAATTCAGATTAGAAACAGCGCAATTAGTTGTCGATCAAGGTTACACACGCGACGAAGCAGCTAAGGCGATGGGAGTGGGGTTTTCAACCATTGGGAAATGGGTGAAACAGCTTCAACAAGAGCGCGAAGGCTTGCGTGTGAAGCCAACACCAATGACGCCAGAACAGCTCGAAATTACGGAGTTAAAGAGGCGAAATGAACGCCTCGAACTAGAAAAT
>CAXMOM010000017.1:0-176266 GCA_964195425.1 Acidiferrobacterales bacterium | reverse complement strand
CATGTGAGAGTAGCACATCGCCAGACTTCCATTTAAAGACCCGTCCTTGAGGCGGGTTTTTTTATGCCTGTAATTTGGTGTTACGGGGTTATTGTTTACTAAAGAACATAAGAGTGGAGGACTCCCTACCGTTCCGGCGGTTGAGCCGACAATCGGTTGCGCAATATTTTCATTTACAAGAGCAGCAAATAAAAATTTGCACGAATAAACTAAATCATCTTTTGTACCGCTCGATTTACTTTCTTAGATAGTTTTTTATATGTATCTTCTAAACGTTCCGACTCATTCACATTGATAAGTGCTAATGTAGCCTGCGCTTCCTTTGCTTGTTTGCTAGCATACAACAATCCAGCTTTTCTTAACAAAGCCCAATCTGTAGAGGGTAATCCTTTAAGTTTAACATTTGAGTTTTGATGGAGGCTTATATAGGTGTCTAAGTGTTGAATTCCTTTCTCGTACATAACATCACCCAATAGGGCAACGCGACCTATTTGATAATGTGCGTTATACATAAAGTATATATGGCTCTCATATTTTTGTTTTACGTCATCAATGGCCAGTTCATTTTCACTTAGAGCTGCAGGAACAAGCTTCGCTGCGCGTTGATAAGCGCCTATAGCTTTTATATGTTCATCTTCACGTACATACAAACTGGCTAATTGCGCATGTAGCTCTATTTCAGCAGGAAACGATTCAATGCCTTGTTCAATTGTTATATAAGCATTGTCGTAATCATCAACGGAACTAAAGTATCGCGCTTTAGCAGCAATTCCTTTGATTTCATCTAAAATGGATATGTCATTAGCAAGTGCCAAAGCCTTTTCGGTATCGCCGCCTGCTATGGAGGGCGCCATTAAGTAAAATGACATCAATCCATTTAAATACTTGGGATCATTGGGTTCGAGTGCCGTCGCTTTCTCTAGGCTTGCTAGTGCTTTTTTCGCATAGCCTAAAGCGCTAAATATGCTATCAGACGCTTGGTCTCCCATTACGCTAGCGTGCATCAAATACATATCAGCATTTTCGCTATAGGCAACAATAGCTTGATTAGCTGCTTCTTCAGCGTCATCTAAATTAATACGTGAAAGGCTCGCTACATATAGCTCATAGTGTTCAGGAGTGAAATTGTCTAGCTGTAAACTTTTGAGATCACTTACAACGGTCTTGTATTCACCTTTTTCATAATTTGCTTGGTATTGCGACAAATCGATATTGGCAGTAGAGGTACCCGGCATTGCCAATAATGAAATGGCCAGGTAGCACGAACTTAATTTAGTAGAGAGCATACATATTCCTTGTAAAGCTATAGTGATGATAACTAGACTAGATTATGCTTAGTTTGTTCATAATAAAAAGCTTGTTGTACTGCAATAAATGTAACAAAACATTTAGACGAAGTACTCCCTAGATGTCTTCAACACCATATACTTCATTCATATGAGCAGCATAAGCAATTTCAAAAGCGTTCTGTTGAAATATTTTAAGACCTGTTTCACCAAAAGACACCGTTACTGGGTTACGTTTCAAAGATGCTTTTAATTCCGTAGAAGACATAAGGTCGACATCAAGACTCGGGATTAGCTGAATTGCGGCTTCCATTTTAAAACCTAAGCCGCCGCCAGCAAACTTTCCCTTCAAAGGTCTTTCTTTAATTACAACTTTCCTAATTTTGTAATCTTCGGCAAGTTTTGCAAAGGTACTTTGAAAGTAACGAATGTCGGTGGTTTTATTTTGTTTACTGAAATCAATTTTACGTACTCTACAATCGGGCAATGAAAATAAACCGTCTTGATAGTTGAGTAAACAAATTACTGCCTCAGTGCTTTTAATTTCTACGCCACAAATTTTCATATTTTTTCTATTTCTATAGGAATCTAAATAAGATTATACTCGACTATTTCACATTCTCAACCATAGCAATGACTTACTGCCGACTAACTTTACTTTTCCCTTTAATAATCGGTAATCTGACAAGGATTTGTGTTCTATTTAACGTTTTAAGCAGATTAGTCATATCGGCTTTAATAAATAGATAGGATATGGTGCTATAATAATTTGGCTTTTTCTGTAGGCGAATATTCAATAAAACAAGACTATTCATAACACTACTTTTGCGCGAACAATAATAAAATAAAGGACCCAAGATGCCCAATGAATGGTCTGGCCAAATAGCCAAAATGCATGTTTCGGTAGATGACAATAATGTTGCTCAATATCAACTCCCTGTTGGTGAATCTTTTGTAGATATGAACGCCCTTATTGGAGAAAAAATAGCTGTTCAATACGGTGGTAGTATTAACTGCATTAACTGTGATAGAAAAACTAAGAAGAGTTTTAGTCAAGGTTATTGTTATGTGTGCCTTACGCGCTTAGCTCGTTGTGATTCATGTATGATTAAGCCTGAGAAATGTCATTATTCAGAAGGTACGTGTAGAGAGCCACAGTGGGGCGAAGAAAATTGTATGCAAGACCACTTCGTGTATCTGGCGAACACCGGCCAAATAAAGGTAGGTATAACACGATTTGTAAGTAATGGTGTATCTTCTAGATGGATTGATCAAGGTGCTTCGCAAGCAATGGCCATCTTCAGAGTAAAACAACGCTTATTAAGTGGTTTGGTTGAAATTGAAATAGCCAAGCATATAGGCGACAAAACTAATTGGCGAACTATGCTAAAAGGTAAGCCTGAACAGCTAGATCTTATAGACATGCAACAAAAAGTAATGGAGCTTGTGAAGGCGCCCCTGCAAGTAATACAAGATAAATATGGCATTCAAGCTGTGCAAGCCTTGGAACCTAATCCTATTGAGATTAACTATCCGGTTAACGAATATCCTGTAAAAATAAAATCCATTAATCTCGATAAAGAACCTGTATTTGAAGCTACTCTAAGAGGGATTAAAGGACAATATCTTCTGCTCGATGAAGATAGAGTGATTAATATGCGTAAATATTCGGGCTATTCCATAAATATTCAGGCATAGAAGGAATTATAGATGCAGGTTTTTGAACCCATTGTTTTCCCGTCGGGTCTATTGCTAAACAATAGAATAATAAAAGCTGCCATGGAAGAAAACATGGCAACTCAGATGCAACAACCTGGTATGGATATTTTAAATTTGTATTATGCTTGGGCGAAAGGCGAAATGGGCGCAATTATAACGGGCAATGTAATGGTTGATCCCGAGGCTATGACAGGACCAGGTGGCATTGCTTTACATGCACAGAGTGATTTAAAACCCTTTGCGGACTGGGCTAAGTTAAGCAAAGAACATGGCGTGAAAATTATCATGCAAATCAATCACCCAGGCCGTCAAACCTACAAAAGCTTAGAAGGAAAAACTATAGCACCTTCAAGTACTCCACTTGAATTAGGTAAACATTCGTCTATGTTTGCACAACCAAAAGAAATGACTGAGGCTGATATTCAAGATGTAATAGCCCGCTTTACCACTACGGCTAAAAAAGCCGAAGAGGCAGGCTTTGATGGTGTAGAAATTCATGCTGCTCATGGTTATTTATTATCACAATTTTTATCACCATTGGTAAACAAACGAAACGATAAGTGGGGAGGCGAAATATTAAATCGTTCACGCTTATTACTTGAGATCGTGCACAGTGTAAAAACAGCCGTGTCTTCTAAGTTTTCAGTTTCAGTAAAACTTAATTCAGCTGACTTTCAGCGAGGCGGTTTTGACATTAACGATGCAATATTTGTTGTGCAGCAGTTAGAAGAAACCAATATCGATTTTGTTGAGTTGTCGGGCGGTAGTTATGAGGCTCCTGCAATGCAAGGACGTAGCGCTGATGAAAAGACCTTAGCACGCGAAGCATATTTCTTGGAGTTTGCTAAATCGATTGCCTCACAAACTAAACTTAAAATAATGACCACAGGCGGGATAAGACGACTACCAGTTGCCAATCTAGTTGTTAGTGAACACATTGATTTGGTAGGTATTGCTAGCGCCATGGCGTATCAAAGCGATCTGGTGAAAGTATGGAAAACCAATCCTGAGGCCGTCGGATTTACGCCGAAGGTTAACTGGAAAAATAAAACCTTAGCGGCACTCGCCACTATGGCGTTAGTAAGGCGGCAACTACAAAGGGTAGGTAAGCTAAAAGCGACTAAGCAAGACGCTTCCCCCTTGTTTAGCTTGATACAAGATAGATGGAGACTAGCTAGGTTAACCAAGCGCTACAAAAAACATATGCTTGGTAAATCATAAACCAATAATCCTAACTTTTCATTTTACAGCAATCTTATAAGCAACAATCATCGGCGGCCTGTCATAGTTACCCGTTCTGGCAGCGCTCGATATACTCATATATAACATGTTGTTGTTATCGTCAAAGGTAGCACCAAGAATACTGCCGCTAAACGGCATACGCCATTTACCATAGCTAAATGGTTTAAGGTCCCATGGGTTTTCATTTTCAAGCATTTCGTTCGTATCGAACAACCAGTAATAATTATAGTTGTCCTTAGGGTCATTTGTGCAACCACCTGCACATGCCTTGTTTTTGCCTTCTTGTATTATTTTATAGCCAATACCGCTATGAATGCCACCTTGGGAACCGACCACCATAAAGGTACTAGTCTTTGGAATAATAAAGCCATAACGTCCTTTAGCTAATGCTGACCATATGGGAGACGCAGGCTTACCAGTGTATTTGTGTGCTCCTGCTACTAGATCGCCCTTATATATTGGGTAAACTTGCTTAATATCATTTGCCACTAATAAGTCAGTGTCCAGAGCATCTTGTGGACTAAATACTGCTAAGCTTGGTCCTTGTGAATGACGACTAGTAATTGCAAAAACACTAGACCAACCAACTAGGTACTTTCCACCGAGTGCGGTTTGCATATTTATTGGTATTTTTGACATATACCCCGCGATACGAGCAGCACCGTTAAATTGCAACATACCCTTTGGTTTTTCGCTTATGTCGTTAATGTTAAGTACTTGTAGGTTGTCTTTATTTTTGCCGTTACCGTCATACCAAATCTCACTCGTCACTAGTAGACTGTCACCGTAAGCGAGCATACCTGTGATTTTGTCGTTTCTGGTGTCGTCCAATAGTGTTACATAGTTTTGCAATACCGTGGCATTGGGTATATTTTTCGCCGAATCTTCAAATGATAATACGTCGGGTATTCTAAACTCTGCTATTGCGTTGTGATGCGCGTGACCTGCCATAAATATACTATTATTTTTAGGGTTGTAACCAAGCACTCCAACAGCATAACTTGACGTACTCGCATTATTTTTAACATAAACTCGAAATGCCCCTGCGTACTCAATATCAAACTGCGCTTGTAAACCTAGAGGATAATGCGGCTTATCAGGGTTGGACTCTAGCATTATTTGCGAAATATCTTCATTAAATAATACCTTAGCGTTCTTATCAATATTAACTTTTGTTGGAGCGTTATTAAGAACCTTATCAATAGTAAAACAGCTAATTGCTGTTAATGCAGTAAGTGTCGTTAACACAAAAATTTTAAAAAATTTCATTATACAGCTCCCTGGTATCATCGCTGACGCTCTGTTGTATGACTATTAATGACTTTAAACTGCCGGTTACCTAGATCAATGACATGATGCTTTTGAATAATCTCTATTTTGCCAGCTGTCACTGTGTTTAGTTTCATAGCAAGCACAAATGTCATTAGGCAACTTAATTACCTCGAACCAATTCCCACTGGTAGAAATACGTTTAGCGCCTGCAAGCTTCTTATCTAGAGCTGCTTGTGCATTGTTTAATAAGTAAAACACGATATGTATGCCTAAAGTTTGATGTGGATGTGAGTCATCAAATAACCATAGTCTTTTCTTAGAATAAGCAATATTATCAGTTTTCTACCAATCACTGAAGTTGGATATCTCAGCTTTGTTTGATAGATTTTAATTTCTTGGCTTTCGATTAAAGGCCTTACTCTTTAAAGTCGGCGAAAAAGTCATTGTATTTGATAGTTAAATAAAATTAATCATTTTGTTTGGTCTATAAAAACTTGGGTATCGTATGCACATTTGTGTGTAAGTTATTAACCAACATAATGCGACTAAAACTGAGAACTTAATATGACGGAAGCGGCACGGAAAAAACCTATTGTGGGGGTGCTTCAAGTGGCAGCCGTAGTTATTTTGATGGTCTCGGCGTTTCTTTTTGCCAGAGAGCCGGTTCAAGCTGAAAAAGTAACAACGATAGGAAATATTTCTTCTGAACGTGGCAACCCTGCTCCTTTGGTCTCCGTTGTGCGACCTTTAGTATCCTCGGGGCAGCTTGCCGTCACATCAACCGGTTCTGTTGCCGTTCGCAGCTACGTTGCACTAACAACGCAGGTCTCTGGGCGGGTTGTTGCGACATCCCGAGCATTGCGAAGTGGGGGCAGGTTCGCAGCCGGTGAAACACTAGTCACGCTTGAACAACGGGATTTTACGCTTGCGCTAGCTCAGGTTCAGGCCGACGTTACATCAGCGCAAGCATCGCTGCAGTTGAGTCGAGCTGAGGCTTCGGTTGACATATCTAGCTACCAGCGTCTTAACCCAGGAAAAGAAGTTCCACCACTAATCGCTAAAGAGCCACAGATCGCTCAGGCCAAGGCACAACTTCAAGCCGCTATTGCGCGTCGTGACATTGGTCAAGTAAACCTCGAACGAAGCGTCTATTCCCTCCCTTTTTCGGGAAGAGTTGTCGAAAGCTCAGCCGATGAGGGACAAATACTAAATGCCGGTCAATCCTTTGGTCGCGTTTATGCACTGGATGCGGTAGAAATCGCAATATCACTTTCACCACAAGAACTAGCAAAATTAGCACCTGCAGAAAACCGTGTCGCGACGGTCACAGCCGATGGCATCACATTTGAAGGTCGTATCGAGAGGGTTGCGGCGGAAAGAGATCCGCGCACGCAGTTTTCTCAAGTTTTTCTTACTGCAAATAATAGCCATTCTTTAACGCCTGGAACCTTTGTATCTGTAACATTGAGCGGACCAACAATCGACAACACCTTTATACTCCCAGAAAGTGCTCTGCAGGTTGGACAGGTTTTCTGGATTGTTAAAAATGACACTATTATGGAAGTTTCACCAAACATCTTGGGTCGTAGCGGCGGCCAATATTTGGTTGAAGCCTTCGAATATGGAGAAGGTATTGTTACAAGCGCTGTGCCTGGAGCACGAGATGGCTTGGCGGTTCGTTTGGCTGAGACATACTAATGGCTGACAACAGAGAATTACTCGCTAATACGCCGACTCTCGATAACCGTCGTGGTCTGATTGCGTATTTTGCTAAGAACCCGGTTGCGGGTAATCTTCTTATGGTCATCCTGCTTGTCGGCGGGCTGCTGTCCGTAATTGATTTAACCGCGCAGGTCTTTCCGACAATCGACCGTGGCACGGTGAGTATTTCAGTTGCTTACCCTGGAGCAACACCCACAGAGGTTGAGGAAGGTATCACTCGACGAGTGGAAGAGGCTGTTTTTGGTATTGATGGCGTTGAACGTGTAACTTCTCGAGCTTCAGAAAATTTGGGTTCCGTGACGCTGGAGTTAAAAGATTTTGTCGATGCGGACAAAGTCCGAGACGATGCAGAGGCTGCAGTGCAACAACTGGTCGACTTTCCACCAGAGGATGCAGAGCAACCCAAAGTTGTCCGTGCCGAGACGCTGTCAGACGTCTTAACAATTGTTGTCAGTTCAGAAATGGGTGAGCGCGAACTTCGACGCGGAGCAGAAATGGTCGAGGAAGAATTACTCGCACTACCTGGGGTATCTTTAGTGTCGATGCTTGGGGCCAAGGATTACGAAATCGCCATCGAGATCAGTGAAGATGCATTGCGTCGCTATGATCTCACCATGTCTGAAGTTGCCAATACCATTCGTCGTTCGTCTATTAATCTTTCATCAGGTCAGATTCGGACTCAGGGCGGCGACTTATTGCTTCGCACCAACACCAAAGGCAATTCAGGTGATGCTTTCGAGAATATAGTACTTCGCGCAGACTCAGACGGGGGTGTTTTGCGAGTATCCGATGTAGCTACCGTCCGAGATGGTTTCGTTGATATCGACCTAGCAAACCAATTCAATGGGCGAGAGAGTATACTGGTAAAAGTGCAAAAGTCTGAAGCAGAAGATGTGCTTGCTATTGCTGGCACCATCAAGACGTTTCTGCAGGATTATTCTCCACCACTGGGCATTGATGTCTCGGTATGGGATGACCAAACAGAGGTTCTGCAGGAACGTATTGGCTTGCTAGTACGAAATGGTGTACTGGGCTTTGCCTTAGTTTTTTTGTTCCTTGTGATAATGCTAGATTTAAGGCTGGCGCTTTGGGTTGCTATGGGAGTTCCTATATCATTTTTGGGTGCGTTTCTCTTTTTTGATGCTTTTGATGTAAATATCAATATGATATCCCTTTTCGCGTTGATTATTGTGCTGGGAATTGTTGTTGATGATGCAGTAGTCGTTGGCGAGAGTATTATTTCCGAACAGGAACATGGTAAAACAGGTATTAAAGCCGCACTGGACGGTGTACATGCGGTTATTGGCCCCGTTATGGTTGGTGTGTTGACAACAATGGCTGCGTTTGCACCACTGCTTTTTGTCACTGGGCAATTTGGGCAGATCCTTGGTTTGGTGCCCGTGGTTGTTATTCTGGTGTTGGCTATGTCATTAATTGAAGTGTTCCTTATTTTACCTTCACACCTTGCTCACGGAGGCAGATGGAGTCGATGGCCTCTAGATATAATGCAAGACGCTGTCGCTGCAAAAATTGACCGATTCCGAACCCGAATTCTTGCACCTGCGGTAGCGCGCGCCGTGCGCTATCGTTATCTGACACTTTTAGCTGGCATTGGCATGTTGGTCATCGCCGGCTCCCTAGTAGGCACTGGCGCAGTGCGATTTATATTCTTTCCCGCACTGGAATCAAATTCCATTCGTGCCACGGTTGAATTTCCTATCGGCACACCGTTTGAGTCGACCCAAGTCGCCGCTAAGCAAATGGTTGAAGCGGCGAATGCAATCAATGCACGCCTTGATGGCGCTGCCTTCGAATCTATTAGCGTGACTATAGGTGGCCAGACAAGATCCGGCGGTGGGCCTGGTGGTGGCAGTGGATTGACTGTAGCCAGTCACCTTGCATCTGTGCAAATAACACTGGGGCCTGAGCCGCCAAGAACACGCTCCGCAAAAGAATTGGAAAGATTATGGCGAGCAGAGGTTGGCGACATTCCCGGTGTCGAGCGACTCTCGTATATAGCTGACTTTTTTGGCGGGCAGGCTGATCTGGAATTTGAACTCGCTCATCAAGACAACGCAGTTTTAGATCAAGCTGTCTCTAGTCTAAGGGCAAATTATGAAACGCTCGATGGTGTTTACGAAGTCCAGGATTCCAATAGTATTGGTAAAAGGCAGCTGGATATTAATTTAACGAGCGCTGGCGAAGCGGCAGGTTTAACACCAACCGATATCGCACGACAGCTTCGTAGGAATTTTTTTGGCGAGGAAGTACAACGTATTCAGCGTGGGCGTGAAGAGTTGAAAGTGATGGTTCGATATCCAAAGAACAGTCGAAGCTCTACTGCAGACTTGTTTAATGCACGTATAAGACTTGCCGATGGCAGCGAGGCCGCGCTTTCTAGTGTTGCCCAAGTGACAGAATCAAGAAGCCTGTCAGCCATCAATCGTATAGATGGTCTGCGTATTGTTTCGGTCTCAGGTCAAGTCGACGAAGCTGTAACTACCCCGAGTTTAGCTAATACAGCTGTACTGGAGCAATTTATCCCCGCGCTTAAAGAACAATTTCCTGGCCTACAGATACGCCAAGCAGGAGAAGGCCGAGAGCAATCTGAAGGTCTCTCCGCATTGGGCAGATTGACTCTTGTTGCGCTACTCATCATTTTTGCGTTAATAGCATCTCAATTAAAAAGTTATACACAACCTCTCATTATCCTTGCCGGAGTGCCTTTTGGTGCAGGGGGCGCCTTAATTGGACACTATCTTCTTGGCTATAATCTTTCATTTATTTCTATTTTCGGCATAGTGGCGCTGAGCGGTGTAGTTGTTAACGATTCACTTGTATTGCTAGATCGCTACAACAAACTTGTTGATGAAGGTTGGGATAACGCCAAAGCGATCGTTGAAGCTGCACGCCGCAGATTTCGCGCTATTTTTCTGACCACCGCAACCACTGCGCTTGGCTTAACACCCATGTTGTTCGAAACCAGCACGCAGGCTCAATTTCTGATTCCTATGGCTGTAAGCCTGGCAACCGGTATTGTGTTTGCAAGCGTTATCATTTTGTTTCTTATTCCAGCACTGGTTATGATTAGGGAAGACATGCGGCGATCGAAAACTAAAAAAAGCGAGACCTATTTTGTCGAGTCTACTTAGCTAAAACTCAGTTTGCAGTTTGCAGTTGGCTTAGTTGTAATTGTAGTAATGGTAGGTATTTTGTTTGGTTTGTAAGTAAGCGGTTGAATTAGATGTCTTTTTTCTTGATGATTTTAGAGAAACAATATATCTTTATCGAATGACAAATACCCATAATCCTTCGGCACAGTCCGTCAAAGCCTTAAGCGTTGCGGCAACAGCCTGGTACACGCCTGTCCTCTTGGGCCAGTGGATATTTGTTGCTTACATTCTTCATGTCTATGGCTGGCCCATACTGGGCGGCGATATTGCGGCTTGGAATTCACATCTGTCAGAAGCTTATGTTCCAGGCCGGACAGGTGGGAATATAGCGGTCGCGGTTCACTTGGGCCTCGCTATCATCATTCATTTCTTTGGACCCCTCCAACTTGTGCCTGCGGTCAGGTCGCGGTTCCCTGCGTTCCATCGCTGGTCAGGGCGTGTTTTTGTGTCCACTGTGATCATTGTAGTTGCCGCCGGCACCTATATGCTGGTCGTACGAGAGATTGGGGCATGGACCCTGCGAGCCGGCTTTATGGCTCAGGGCCTGTTTATCCTCTGGTTCGCTTGGCAGGCTGTGCGCTATGCTAGACAACGTAAATTTGCTGTTCATATGCGGTGGGCAACCCGTTTGTTTCTTGCGGCGAGCGCGGTTTGGTTTTTCCGAGTCATCATCATGATTTGGTTCGTGCTGACCGGCGGCGTTGGCATTGACACGTCTGACGGCACAGGTTGGTTTCTCGATGTCATGTCAGTGGTGCAATTTTTGCCACTTGCTCTTTATGAAGTCTACTGGCGCATAAAAGAGAGTTCCAGCAGTCGCGCCCGTTTCGTATTTGCCGCGTTTCTGTGGATTGCAGCAATCGCCACAGCAGTAGGCGTCGGTCTCGCTACATTGGGTATGTGGTTCCCTGTTTTAGAATGATTTTTCAAACACACACTCTAACACAAGCGGGCATCATCCCAAGCGACGGCTTCAGTGCCAGCGTTACTGGTTTAGGAAAACCGGGTACTTCAACAAAGACAGCTAATATACTCTAAGACGTTTAGGCCTAGACATTAGAGATAAGCTCAATACTTTCAGCAAACGCAACATCACTAAAGCTGCGCTATTTGCAACGAATATTGAACCTCTATTTAGCCATTTTGTAACACTGGAATGCGTATTACCAATAACGTTACATTTTCTTATGGGTGCGAGCACATTTTATCAAATATCATTTGACCCTATAGGCCTTGTCTCGATATTAAGTGAGAAGCCAGAATTTCAAAAATTAGCCTCGCCGCTAGTTTTCTTGTCGTATTGCCAATATCAAAACTTGGATTCATTTCAGCAATGTCGGCCAGTTGCCAATTGTAGTGAAAACTTTGTTGCGAATCGGCTAACCACTGTATCAATTGAATAACAAATTGGGGCGAGATGCCTAGGCTAGCGGGTGCGCTTACGCCCGGTGCGATAGAGGCCGGGAATGCGTCTAAGCAAATAGTAAGGTATAGCTCGTCTATGTTTAAGAGCATTGGTTTTAAAAGTTTTATTGCGGCTTCGGCGGTGCAATCTATATCTAACAAATAGCGCACATTTTGCTGTTTTGCATATTCAAATAAAGCTTTCGTGTTAGAAGGTTGTGCAACCCCAATGCAGGCATATTCGAATGATTGTCCGGTGGCAGTACAATGATCAGCAATTTGCCTAAATGGTGTGCCTGAACTCGCCGATGGAGACGGTGTTCTAAGGTCAAAATGAGCGTCAAAGTTAACGATGCCTATCTTTTTAGCCGGTTTACCTTGGCGCAAATTTTTATGTAGATGCTGTTCTAAACCCTGAAAACTGCCCCATGCTATTTCATGGCCGCCGCCTAAGCCAATTACTAATTCGCTGGTTGCTAGGCTTGCTTCAATTTGATCCGCATAAGCTTGCTGCGCATGCTCTAAGCTACCTGACGCTATAACGTTTCCTCGATCACATAAATCTACATTACTACTGCTAACGTGCCAAGCCATGTTAGCCAAAGCATCGCGAATAGCGTTTGGACCTTTCGACGCGCCTGTCCTACCTTTGTTTGCCGCTACACCTTTATCGCATTCAAACCCAACTAAAGTGCAAGCGTTGGAGCCCGTAAAATGTGAATTGTTATTTTTGATCACTTGGTGCCAGCGCAAACCTTTTGCTCCGTCTTCCAGGTCTTCTCTGCCTTGCCAAATATAAGATGTATTTAAATCAGACATATTTATTTGTCTGCACTATAGATCCAGCAATCCATTTTGCAATTGGCCTATGTTGATTTATGCCATAGGAAAGTGCTGAAGGGTGACTGATCTCCCATAAACACAAATCGGCATCCATCCCTAGGTCGATACAACCTTTGTTCGCTAGCCCAAGTCCTTTAGCGGCGTTGACAGTTACGCCACACAGCGCTTCTTCTGGGGTAAGACCAAACAACACGCATGCCATATTCATAACTGTTAATATCGAGGCGATTGGCGAACTGCCTGGATTAAGATCTGTGGCAATTGCAATGGGAATATTGTTTTCCCTTAGGCTTGCCACCGGGGGTTTTTGGGTTTCATTTAAATAATAAAAAGCGCCTGGTAGCAACACAGCAACCGTCCCCGCCTGCTTTATAAATGGGACGTCACAAGGTGCAAGATACTCAATATGGTCGACCGACAATGCCCCAAATTCGGCGGCTAGTTTAGCCCCTTTCAAATCTGATAGCTGTTCTGCATGGGCCTTAATATTTAACTTATGTTTTTTTGCAGATTCAAATACTTGTTGGCATTGAGCAATATTAAACCCGATAGATTCGCAGAACACGTCTACAGCAGTAGCCAATTCACGACTGGCAATAACCGGGATAACATGGTCACAAATAAAGTCTATATAGTCATTTGGCCTAGTTGAGTATTCTAAGGGCAAAGCGTGAGCGCCTAAATAGGTAGTGACAATCGTTAGCGGTAAATGTTCAGCAATCTCTTTGGCAACTTCTAACATTTTTATTTCTGTTTCTAAATCTAGCCCGTAGCCTGATTTCACTTCAATGCAAGTAACCCCTTCGTCTGCTAGTCTTGAAGCTCTCTTTAAAGCAGCTTGCAATAGTTGTTGTTTTGTTGCCGCTCTGGTTGCTTTTACGGTGCTTTGAATACCGCCTCCTTGTTTGGCGACATCGGCGTAAGATGCGCCTTGTAAGCGCTGTTCAAACTCTTCACAACGGTCTCCACCAAAGACCAAGTGAGTATGGCAATCGATTAGACCGGGTAGCAACCAATTATTGTTACCGTTAACTTTTTTAGGGGCGACATAGGTGTTTATAGTCGGGTTGAATATATCAAAAATTAGACCATCTTTAATGGCAACTGCTGAATAAGGCAGTGCTCCATAAGGCACACCATTGGCTTGCATGGATGCTATCTGCACATTTTCTATAATCAAATCACAATGCTGCGACATAAGTATTCTCGCCTCGAGTTTCGATTAGTTTACTTGTACTTACTTGTATATACAAGTTGCTTAGGTTAACTTCTATACTCTTATTATTTTAGTGAAAAAGTCATCATGAAGTTATCCAGATTTGTTGTCATAAAATCGGCTTTGCTTGATCTAATCGAATCGGGTCAGATGAAGCCTGGCGACAAAGTAGCGTCTGAAAATAAATTGGCGGAACAGTTTTCGGTTAGTCGAATGACCTCTAGAAGAGCGATAACCGAGTTGGTCACTGAAGGCATTTTGTTTCGTTCTCAAGGACTTGGCACTTTCGTTTCAGATTCACGCCCTATGAGTTCAATCTTGAATATTCGCAGTATTGACGAAGAAATTTTGCAGCGTGGGCATCGCTATTCTAACCAAGTAATCAGTGTGCAAAGCGTGTCTGCTGGTGAAGAGCAAAGTGCCTGGCTGGGCGTTAATTTAGGCACATCAGTGTTTAAAACTCAGATTGTACATTTGGAAAATGACCTGGCGGTGCAATTAGAATATAGGTTGGTCAATCCCAAATGGGCGCCTGAATATTTAGAACAAGATTTTCATCTCAGTACCACTAGCCGTTACTTAACTCATGTAGCACCACTCACTGAGGCCGACCATGTAGTTGAAGCGGTCGTAGTCAGCCAAGAAATAGCTACCTTGTTACAAATTGAGCAAAGCCAGCCGTGCCTGAAAATAAGCAGAAGAACATTTTCGGCTAACGGTGTAGTGAGCTTTGCACAGCTATACCACCCCGGAAATCGGTACCGCATTGGCGGCCATTTAGATTTTTGAGATTGTTAAAACTGTAAAGGAAACACTATGGACCGTCACGACCCAACACGCGTTATAAAATCACCAACGGGCACTACATTAAATGCCAAAAGTTGGCAAACTGAAGCTCCGCTGCGTATGTTAATGAACAATCTTGATCCTGAAGTCGCCGAGCATCCCCAAGACTTAGTCGTTTACGGTGGCATTGGCCGAGCTGCACGAAATTGGCAATGTTTCGACAAAATAGTAGAAGTATTAAAACGTCTTAACAATGACGAAACGCTGTTAGTGCAAAGTGGCAAGCCGGTTGGAGTATTCCCCACCCATGAAAATGCCCCTAGAGTGCTTATCGCTAATTCGAACTTAGTCCCACATTGGGCAACATGGGAGCATTTTAACGAGCTCGATAAACAGGGTTTGATGATGTATGGGCAAATGACCGCTGGCTCATGGATTTACATTGGTTCCCAAGGCATTATTCAAGGTACTTATGAAACATTTGTGAGTATAGCTAAAGCCCACTTTGATGGTGACCCAAGCGGACGCTGGGTGCTTACGGGCGGTTTAGGCGGAATGGGCGGAGCACAACCTTTGGCTGCCACTATGGCTGGGTTTTCAATGCTAGCAGTTGAAGTTGATGAAAGCCGTATCGACTTCAGATTGAAAACAGGCTACTTGGACAAGAAGGCAAATAATCTCGATCACGCGCTGGAATTGCTAACTCAAGCAAAGTTAGATGGTAAGAAAATTTCAGTGGGGCTTTTAGCTAATGCAGGCGATGTGTTCCCTGAACTATTGGCAAGAAATGTTATCCCAGATGTGGTGACCGACCAAACTAGTGCCCATGATCCGCTAAATGGTTATTTGCCATGTAACTGGACCTTAGAGCAAGCTGCAAGCGCTAGAGAAATAGACGAGGCTGGAGTTATTAAATCGGCAAAACGGTCAATGGCGGTTCAGGTTTCAGCAATGTTGGGTTTTCAAAAAAGAGGCGCAGCAACGGTAGACTACGGCAATAATATTAGGCAAATGGCGCTAGAGGAGGGCATCGAAAACGCCTTCGATTTCCCTGGCTTTGTGCCTGCTTATATTCGCCCTCTTTTTTGTCAAGGAATAGGCCCTTTTCGCTGGGTGGCGTTATCTGGTGATCCACAAGACATATATAAGACCGATGCCAAAGTGAAGGAGCTGATCCCCGACAACCCACATTTGCATAATTGGTTAGATATGGCCAAAGCTCGGATTCAATTTCAAGGACTGCCTGCACGCATTTGTTGGGTCGGCTTAGGTGAGCGAGCAAAACTTGGGCTTGCGTTTAATGAAATGGTAAGGAATGGTGAGTTGTCTGCGCCTATCGTCATTGGGCGAGATCACTTAGATTCAGGGTCAGTAGCATCACCCAATAGAGAAACTGAAAGTATGTTAGACGGATCTGATGCTGTTTCTGACTGGCCGTTATTAAATGCATTGTTGAATACCGCGGGCGGCGCAACTTGGGTAAGTCTGCATCATGGGGGCGGAGTAGGGATGGGATTTAGCCAACATTCAGGGGTGGTGATTGTATGTGATGGCACTACCGATGCTGACGCACGAATTGCTCGAGTCCTGCATAATGACCCGGCAACCGGAGTAATGCGTCATGCCGACGCCGGTTACGACATTGCTAGAAATTGCGCCCGAGATAAAAGCCTCGACCTACCTATGCTTAACGTCGATGGGGCGAACTAAATGAAAATTATAATGGTACAACCCGGCGAACTTTCTCTTGATCATATACGTGAGGTACACAGACGGCATATTCCTATTAGTCTCGCACAAAGCGCTGTCGCCAATATACACTCAGCCGAGCAAACTGTACTTGATGTTATTTCTCAAGGCCGCACAGTTTACGGCATCAACACAGGTTTTGGCTTGCTGGCAAACACTAAAATAGAAGTAAACGAATTAGAATTACTGCAGCGCAGCATAGTGTTGTCTCATGCTGCTGGCATTGGTCAATTTATGAGTGCCGATACCGTTCGCTTGATGTTGCTTCTCAAAATCAATTCACTAGCAAGAGGCTACTCAGGAATTCGCTTATCGGTAATAGAAGCACTCATCGCATTATATAACCACGAGGTATATCCGGCTATTCCTGAAAAAGGGTCTGTGGGCGCATCGGGAGACCTTGCACCTCTTGCTCATATGAGTGCCGTGCTGCTAGGTGAAGGTGAGGTTATTTATCAAGGTAATCGTATTAGTGCAGAGAAAGGCCTTGTTATTGCTGGTTTGAAAAAAATTGCGCTAGCACCAAAAGAGGGCCTAGCACTTCTTAATGGTACACAAGCTTCTACCGCTTTTACTTTGCAAGGCTTGTTTTATGCAGAAAATGCGATACACAGCGCCATTGCTATTGGTGCGCTAAGCGTTGAAGCCGCATTAGGTTCGCGTGTACCGTTTGATGCGCGCATTCACGCTGCCCGCGGACATAAAGCTCAGTCAGACGTTGCTAGTGCATTTCGAGAGTTTTTAGACCAGTCTGAAATTGGCCGTTCTCATGAAGGTTGTGCAAAAGTACAAGACCCGTATTCCTTGCGCTGCCAACCACAAGTAATGGGGGCTTGCTTGCAGCAAATTCGTTTTGCAGCGCAAACCTTGGTGACCGAAGCTAATGGTGTATCTGACAATCCCTTAGTTTTTGCAGACAGTGGTGATATTTTATCGGGTGGCAACTTCCATGCTGAAGCGGTAGCAATAACCGCAGACATGCTAGCAATTGCCTTGTCTGAGATAGGCGCTTTATCGGAACGGCGAATGGCCCTTTTGATTGATGCTCATTTAAGTGGACTACCACCGTTTTTAGTCAACAATGGTGGCGTAAATTCTGGATTTATGATGGCACAAGTAACCAGCGCCGCGCTTGCGAGCGAGAATAAAAGCTATGCACATCCAGCCTCAATTGACTCTATACCTACCTCTGCCAATCAAGAAGATCACGTCTCGATGGCAACCTTTGCCGGCCGCCGTTTACGCGATATCTTTGATAATGTAGCAGGCATATTGGCTATTGAGTGGTTAGCAGCCTGCCAAGGATTAGATTTTAGGAGACCTTTAGTAACCAGCAATAATCTAAAACCAATAAAGGATTTACTGCGCAGTAAAGTTAGTTTTTACGATAAAGACAGATATTTTTCGCCCGACATTGAAGCTGCAAAACAACTTATTACGTCGAATGCTTTGTCTGATCAAGCTGGATTGAATTTGATATCGGAAGGATAATCACGATGTTTTTTGGGCAGAAAAATAAAATCATCAAAGTAACCAAGCATAGCTAAATTTCATGAATATCGATTGATTGTTAGTTTTGAGCTTGTTCAAGTCATCGCTACTATATGCGCTGTCAGCATAGCCGATGAAGAACTTTGAAAGCGGGTTGAGTTTGTAAGAATATAGTAGTTGAAAACCAAGGTCTTGTGACTCGACGTCAACATCGAAATCATAATTGTCTTGGTTTCGACTAATCTGTGAGTATGCCATTGTGATTCTAAAAAATTGACGTTGGTCGAATTGGTAGGTCATACGTAAATCGCTTAGATTAGCAATAAACAAAGGCCGATCATCTGAATCTAGCTCACTATAAGTGTGCTGCCCGCTTATTTTTAAATGCGTGCCTATATTCAATTCGAAACGAGGTTCAATGAAAACTTGCTTGCCCAAACGGTTGTTAACAAAATCGACGGCGTCTCCTTTGCGGATAAAGTTAGCGATGAAAAAGTATTGGTTTGGTCTGGTTTCAGCATAAAACTTGATCGAGTTTTCTTCAAACAAGCTTGTGTTGCCATCAATAGCCAAACTATTTGTGTTTTCCCTTATGCCTACCCTACTGCGCTTTCTAGCGCCAACTTCAAGAAAGGTTTGGTAGTCAGCTGAAATACTAATTTCACCTTCCAGCTCTTTTTCAATTAGCTCTCCATTAGTATTATGAGTAATATCCCAATCGCCTGCTATATTAATGCGATTCCACCAAGCGTTTTCGTTCCACCAATTATAACCGCCACCAAATACTGACACCGTGCGATCAACTTGTGATTGGAAGCCTAAGTCTGCGCGATAACCCTCGTCAGCATATTGATGGCGAGCGCGAATATAATAATCACTCGTGTCGCGGCGATAGTCGAGTATGTAAGACAAGCCTGTGAAGCTACCTTGCTTATTAGTGCGCAAACTTGCTTCGCTAAAATCGGACGGATTTAGGCACGCTTCATCGCAAAAGTCTCTAAATAACTCTTGTGGATATTCAGTATCAGTTGCAATCACTTGCATCCGAATAGTGTCTTGTTCCGTTAAGCGATACTTGGCATCAAACGATGTAAGGTAGTTATGATAAGTGTTCGACTCTCGCAAGGTAACGACCGTTCCTAATGACAAATCATTAGATAAATCAAATCGATATCGTGCGCCCAAGTTTAATGATTTCTCATCAAAAGAAGCCACATTAGAACCTAGGTTACCTGGCACCAGAAAGGCAGTTTGTTTGTCGTTTGCGACAAACACGCCTAAGGAATGCTTGTCTTTGCGACCGGTTATTTTTAAGCCATAATCCGGCGAGTTTATGTTTCGAGTGTAAATAAGGTTCTGAAAAGACGAAAAATAGTCCGCATTTTCTACAAAGAAAGGGCGTTGCTCGTCAAAAAACAAAGCGAAAGTGTTATTTATACTCAACTGGGCAACATCAGCCTCTACTTGCGAAAAGTCAGGATTAAGCGTTCCCTGAAAACTAATTTCAGGCGTAATTGACCAATTTAGATCAAGGCCTATTTCTTGACTATTCTGGTAATCCCAATTATTTGTTTGTTCGGGGTCGCGCGTTCTGCCGGCACCGAAAACGGCAGTGGGAACAATGGCAAGATTTTCACCTTGCGTAGCATTATCAAAACCAATGGCTTCTCCCATTTGACAAAGATCGCAAGCGTTGTCTCTATCTGTTGGTAAATGTGATATCCGATAACTATCTGACCTAGGGTAGAACCTAACAAATTCGATGCCCCAACGTTTTTGGCCTTGGGTTTCTTCAAAATTCATTAAACGCAATGGAATAGCCATTTCGACCACATAGCCGGTTTCGGTGAATCGCCCCTCTGACTGCCAAATACCATTCCAGCTATCACTTTCATTACCGGTCATTTCATTTTCGATGCTGTCAGTTTGCACACCCAATGGATTCACAAAATACTGATAGGCTAAGCGTCCATCACCATAGGTGTCTATTTTAACACCCACCATATCTTGGCCCCAGGTGCTGTCTCGGTCTCGTAAGAAAACCCGAATATCATTTGGCTTCGGATCTTGGGCAATAAAGGCGATATAAAATGTATCACCGTCTTCGTAGAAGAAAACCTCAGTGCTGACTGGTGGAGTAGTGTTTTCGAAGGGTTTTACTACATAATTTAGCTTAGCTTTACCAGCAGTCTGCCATGCAGCTTCGCTTAGTTCACCATCAATGTTAGCTTGTTTATTTTGAAATGGAATAAGTATTTTAGAATATTCAGGCGCGAGTAATTGTGGTGGGTTACTGAGGACTTGAGCTGCTAATTTGGTATTTATACTGCCCAAGAGTAGAACCGTCAACAGGCTCAGTAACGCAATCTTAGTATATTGCTTGGACATTTTTACCCTTTCACTACAGATATCACTTTCACACTAAATTTTTCGCTCACAATGAATCCTCAGTATACTGACAGGAAATTACCGAACTAAAGTTTACGGGGAATGGACCAGTTTGCCAATGCAATTAGGCACCGTTATGGTGCGATATTTGTAACAATTTATATTTAGCGTAATAATACACTCGAGAGCAATCATCAAATTCAGCAGTGTATAGGGAGAATCAAACGTATTCCTGTTCATTATTAGGCAACGAGGGTGCAAACTTAGCATAACTGTTTCGATACGGGGTATTACTCATAATAATAGCTTTGCCGTGCATAGCTTTATCAAAGACTCAGCCTTAATACCATTTACGTCAAAACAGATTAGTCCAGATGAATGCTTACTGCTTGCTTGTGTATAAAGTGCAAGATGTGGCGTCTTTGCCAAGCATTGGGTCGTTTACTCATTTTTTTGGCATAAGCATGACTAATAAGTTGAGATAGGTCGCAATAACCCGCGTACATTTTAGTACCTTCATACTCTTATTATCTCTCAATGGGCGGTGTATTCGATTAGTAGACGGTAACGTGATTGTGGATAATTTGTTGTAAGTAGTCACAAGGGGACAGTACCTATATGTTTTTTATACTCCGCGTTATTTTAGTGCATTTCCGATAATGATCGCAGACAACTGCCTGTCTACTTGGTTGCTAAGTGCTTCTCCGTTCATCAACTCATCTATGCCACGGGCACTGAAGCCTGTTTTCAGAAGCTTTGAGCCCTTTGATGGTCGAGCATAGGTTTGTTTGATTTTTTCGTAAGCGATCTTAATTTCTTTCACATGCGGGTCGCCTCCAACACCTTTTACAAATATATCCATAAAAATCTCCTTGTCCAATAAGATGCCCAGGTAAATGAGCGACATGATCGGTAACGTATGAATAAATTTAGTGGATAAAAATATTCGGTAGCTGAACCGGTGCAGGCATGAAATTAAAGCCCATACCTTCAACATAATAATAAAGATCTAGTTTAGGTAAGTCATGAGTGGTGATATCCAAATTTCAGCCCCAAGCACTCAATTTTGGAGAAGTTGCTAATGGGGAGAGTTAAGATGGCTAAGATAAGTAAGTTTATAATGGCAGTAGTTTAATGCGATTTAACATAGAAACAAAAAAGTCGCACTTTATAAAGTGCGACTTTCTCGTAAGCTGCTGTAACACAGCATAATTGGTACCGAAGGCCGGACTTGAACCGGCACGCTTTTAAGGGCGCGGGATTTTGAATCCCGTGTGTCTACCAATTTCACCACTCCGGCATTGAAAGTTTTGCTTATATTGGTACTCCTCTTTCGAAGAGGTCGTGAATTATAGCCATATTGTTTATGGTATCAAGTCTTATTTACACGATTGTGTATATAAATACGTCGCTTAGTAATAATTTCGTCCTATGTAAGTCGAACGATGATAATATATTGATATTAATTGAATAATATTTTTCTTTTGCCCCTATGACTAATACAGATTTACAAAGAGCTGGATTTTTTAGACGCCTTGCAGCAATGTTGTACGACACCTTAATCGCCGTTGCTGTGGGTATGTTAGCTGCCCTTGTTATAATCGCATTTTTAACAGTATTACTCGAAAACGGAATACTTTCTAAGCAAGGTTATGAACATGTAAGTGTGCTCATTCAATCCTCATTTTATTACTCATTGATAATTCAGGTGTGGGTAGTTGTTTGGGTTGTTGGTTTCTTTTTATGGTTTTGGAAAAACGGTGGTCAAACACTGGGTATGCGGGCATGGCGGCTACGGATTTATAGCCTGCATGAAGAAACAACTATTGGCTATGGCCGTTTACTACTTAGGCTTATTAGTTCCTTAGGTGGCTTGGGTACGTTGCTAGTGCTTGTTGATATAAAATCGAAGCAGTCGTTGCAAGACAGGATAGCAGGTACGCAAATACTAGTGCTAACAATTGATCAGAATGATCATAAAAACTGGTAAGTGATTTACTTGTTGGTGGATATAGCGATGCTTATCGCCGCAGTAAAAATATGGCTACTCCGGTAAATAACAAGCTTGGAAGCAAGGCACCTATCACCGGAGGTAATTGAAAAACTAAGGCTACTTGGCCAAACATTTCATTGCTCACGAAAAAGCCAAACCCCGCCAAAATTCCCATCCCTGTGCGTGCGCCCATAGTGACCGATCTCAAAGGGCCAAATATAAATGACATTGCCATTAACAGCATAACTGCGACCGATACCGGCTGTAGCATTTTACGCCATAAAGCCAATTCATAACGAGCTGAGTCTTGGCCATTGTTTCGCAAGTAATCTATATATTCGGTTAATCCAACAATGGATAAGGCTTCTGGTTTAACAGCTACTATGCCTAATTTGTCTGGGGTAATGGTACTTTCCCATAGATAACTTTCCATTTGACTGTTTTGAATACGCTGAGGCGTAAATACGACTTGTTTAACGTCGGTTAACAACCAGTTGTCTTTCGTGTAAATAGCCTTTTGAGCACTTATAACTTGGACTAATCGCAATTCGTCATCGAATTGATAAATATTCACTTCTTGCATGGTATTTTGGTTTAGCACTTTGCCAATACTCACAAAGTCGTTACCATCTTTTGCCCATGTTAAGGAATCTGATGACAGTAAACTTCCCCCGGTCAGGGCTTGCGTTCTAATTTGTTTAGCTTTTGATTCACTTACTGGCGTCACAAATTCGCTAAGTGCCATAACCGCAATAATAATCACAACTATCGATTTCATTGCACTAACGGTGATTTTTGTGCGCGACAAACCAGCCGCTTGCATGACTATCAGTTCGCTACTTTGCGCTAATAAGCCCATGCCTATAAGAGCGCCAAGTAATGTCGCCATGGGTAAAAATAATTCAACTTCTCGCGGTAAACTCAGCAGTACGTATAGTCCTGCAATAGTCATGTTATAGTCGCCTTCGCCAACGCGACGCAGTTGCTCAACAAACTTGATCAATGCACTTAAGCCAATAAGAACAGATAGTGTAACGGCAATAGAGCTAAATAGTGTGCGCGCAATATATAAATCGATTATTTTAAACATGCTAGGTATCTGCCTCCTTTTTGCCCAAGAATAGCTGGCGAATAAAAGCACCTGTTTTGCGCTCTCTGGCAATTAGGCCTGTGCCTACCAATAGCATGACTAAGTGAACCCACCATAGCCCAATAAAACTCGGCAGCTTGCCATCTTCCATAACTCGTCTACTGGCCAGTAGTAGTAAAAAATACCCTAAATACAATAAAAGCGCTGGGAGCATTTTACCAAAGCGACCTTGGCGAGGATCTACTGCGCTCAAAGGTACTGCTATTAGCACTAGAAAAGGCAAAGACAGCGGTATCGCAAGACGCCACTGAAATTCGGCTTTTGCTTCAATTGTTTCTATTTTCCAAAGTTCTAAGCTTGGAATAGCCACCATTTTGCGCCTTTCCTCTTGCGCATCGGGTTGTTCAATCGTAACCGCGTATTCATCAAATTGTACAATCTGATAATCGGTTGCAATAGTCGTTCCTTCATATTGCATGCCTTTTTCTAACACCAACTGTTGGCCACCTGCAAGACTTTGTTGAATACGACCGCTTTGTGAATAAATTAGATGTATGTCGTCATTGTTAAGGCTGGGCTGTGCTAAAAAAACTTTGCGTAAACTTTGGTTTTCAGTGTCTATGTCATGCACAAAAATTACAGAGTTGTCTTCGCCCGTTTGTTGGAATCTACCAGGAATAATTGCAGCTAGACCTGATTTGGCTGCGGCTTCTTCTTGTAATTGATATTCTTTCTCCAATGCCAGTGGCGCTAAATACAAAGTAACTACGCCCGTTGCTATAGCCACTAAGAAGGCCACGAATAAGGTTACTCTTACAATGTACCATTCACTTACGCCACAAGCGCGTAACACTGTCATTTCGCTGTCAACGTAAAGGCGACCATGGGCTAGCATAACGCCTAAAAATAGGCTAAGTGGTAGTACTAAAGATGCAAGCACTGGGCTGTAAAGTGTAATAAATCCGAGGACTAAATCGGCCGGCACATTGCCGTCGGTTGCGTCTCCTAATATGCGCACAAATCGCAAGGTAATAAAAATCGACATTAGTATGAAAAACACAGCTAATTGTGATTTGAAGGTTTCGCGCAGTAAATATCGAAAAATTAACATGTATGGTAAAAGTCTTTTTCACTAAAATAGCGGTTTTTGATGATAATCTGGTGTTATTTAAGTAAACTTTGTATTTATAATAGTTTCGTATAAGACACAGAATCTTTTTTGCTAGTTTAACACAAACCTTTTTAGCAATAACAAAAAATTAGTGTTTCTTGTCTTACACCGCCATTTATCTGTTTTTGATAGATTTACGGCAATTATGCTGGCAACAACAAGCAGCATTAAAGCCTTATTGGCACAACAATAATAATCCCAAGGGGACAACATGGAATTTGGCGTAAAAAGCGGTAGCCCAGAAAAACAGAGAAGCGCATGTATTGTAGTGGGTGTATTTGAACCTAGACGACTAACTACTGTAGCTGAGCAACTCGACCAAATAAGCGAAGGTTATATTAGCAACCTAATTCGCCGCGGAGATTTAGAAGGCAAGGCGGGTCAAATGCTGCTTCTTCATCATGTGCCAAACATATTAAGTGAACGTGTGCTTTTGGTTGGCTGCGGTAAAGAGCGCGAACTCAATGAGCGCCAATACAAGCAGATAGTTGCCAAAACAATCAAAACACTTAACGAAACTGGTTCAATGGAAGCCGTTAGTTTTTTGACCGAATTGCATGTGAAAGGGCGCGATATTTATTGGAAAGTGCGCCAAGCTGTTGAAGCGGCTAATGAGTCGGTATATAGCTTTTTGCAATTAAAAACCAAAAAAGGTGAGCCTCGTCGTCCATTGCGTAAAATGGTGTTTAACGTGCCTACCCGTAAAGACCTTCATTTGGGTGAGCGTGCAATTGAGCATGCTGCTGCAGTAAGTAAAGGCGTTAAAATTGCTAAAGATGTTAGCAACATGCCACCGAACATTTGTAATCCTAAATATTTAAACGAACAATCAGTTGAGCTAGTTAGCAATTTCGATAGTTTGTCACTTGAAACAATTGACGAAGCCGCTATGGATAAACTCGGTATGCATACTTACTTGGCAGTAGGGCGAGGCTCGGTCAACGAATCTATAATGTCAGTTATTCATCATAAAGGTGGTGCTGCAGGCGATAAACCATACGTTTTAGTGGGCAAAGGTTTAACTTTTGACAGCGGCGGCATTTCAATCAAGGGTGCCGAAGCTATGGATGAAATGAAATATGACATGTGCGGGGCGTCATCGGTATTAGGTGTTATGCATACCGTTGCTGAGCTTAACTTACCCATAAATATCATTGGTGTTATTGCCGGTTGTGAAAACATGCCTGATGCAAATGCGTATCGACCAGGCGATATACTTACCACTATGTCAGGGCAAACCGTCGAAGTCTTAAATACTGATGCTGAAGGGCGACTTGTATTGTGCGATGCGCTAACTTATGTCGAACGCTACGATCCGGAGTTAGTTATCGATATAGCAACGTTAACCGGTGCATGTGTTGTTGCGCTTGGGAAACATGCCACGGCGGTGTTAACACAGCACAATCCACTAGCTCATGAAATTTTAAATGCTTCTGAGCAAAGCAGTGACAAAGCATGGCGCTTGCCTTTGTGGGACGAATATCAAGACCAAATTGAAAGTCCGTTTGCTGACATGACGAATTTAGGTGGTAGACCCGCAGGCACTATTACCGCGGCTTGTTTCTTATCTCGATTTACGCGCAAATATACATGGGCGCATTTAGATATTGCTGGCACTGCATGGGTGGGTGGCGCAAACAAAGGTGCAACGGGCCGACCTGTTCCTATGCTTTCGCAATTTTTGATGAATAAGGCAAACATTGCTACTGACGAATAAAGCGATTCTTTGTATTCAACAGTAATTAACACAACATAAGCGAATGAATCTTAAATGGCTTTAGTAACGTTTTATGCATTAACCCAAGCAACCATCAGCGCCGATGTTGGCGCTGATGTAAGCCCCAACAGCGGTGTTGAAAACACTGCTGACACTATTGCCGATAAAAAAGAGCTTGCGACCGAGTTGGCAATGGCGGCCGATTTATTGATTGACTATGTTGCCACCCGCAAAAAAGTCACTGTTTTGTGCGCTAGTCAAACGCAAGCTGAATCGTTCGATGACCTTATTTGGCAGTTTCCGGCCGATAAGTTTATCCCGCATAACCTGTATGGGGAAGGTCCTGATATGGGCACACCGGTTGAAATTATTTGGCACTCTGCGTTTTTAAGTATGACAAAGCTAAGAAACACGGCAGTGGTAATTAATTTATCGCAGCAGTACATAGAGAACACAAACAATATTAAGCACATCATTGATTTTGTGCCTGTTAATGAAGATGAAAAAGCGCAAGCGCGAGAACGTTATAAGCGATATAAGCAAGCTGGCCTTAAGCTTGAATACAAGAGTGCTTAAGTAACACAGCGCCGATAGATTAAAGCGCGAGAATAAAAAACAGCTTAGTAAGACTAAGCTTCATTTTTGATTGAACATATTTGAAAGAGTACATTGATGGAAAAAACATTCAACCCGCATAAAATAGAGCAAGCTTGTTACCGACATTGGGAAGCACAAGGCTTGTTTGCCCCTAGTGGCCAAGGCGATCCCTACTGTATTTTATTGCCACCTCCCAATGTTACTGGAAATTTACATATGGGACATGCGTTTCAGCACACCATTATGGATGCGCTTACTCGTTATCATAGAATGAAGGGCGACAATACTTTATGGCAAGTAGGCACGGACCACGCCGGTATAGCCACGCAAATGGTGGTTGAACGTCAACTCAATGCTGATGGTCAAACCCGCCACGATTTAGGCCGCGAAAAGTTTATTGAACGTGTATGGGATTGGAAAGAAGAATCGGGCGGCAATATTACCCAACAAATGCGCAGGCTTGGCACATCGCCAGACTGGTCTCGCGAAGTATTCACCATGGACGATAGTTTGTCTGCAGCCGTGCAGGAAGTATTTATCACTTTGTACGATGAAGGGCTTATTTATCGTGGTAAGCGCTTAGTTAACTGGGACCCGTTATTGTTAACCGCGGTATCAGACTTAGAAGTCATTAGTGAAGAAGAAGATGGTTTTATGTGGCATATGCGCTATCCCTTAACTGATGGTAGCGGCAGTATAGTGGTAGCGACTACTCGACCAGAGACCATGCTTGGAGATTCAGCAGTTGCGGTTCATCCCGATGATGAACGTTACCAAGCATTGATTGGTAAAACTATCACTTTGCCTATTATGGGAAGAGAAATTCCTATTATCGCAGACGATTACGTAGATCCAGAATTTGGTACGGGTTGCGTTAAAATTACCCCTGCTCACGATTTTAATGATTACGATATGGGCAAACGTCATAATTTGCCAATTATCAATATTCTAACTGACGATGCAAAAATTAACGATCAAGCGCCAGTTGCTTATGTTGGTTTAGACCGTTTCGATGCTCGTAAAAAAATCGTCGCAGATTTGACTGATCAAGCTCTATTAGTGGATGTTAAACCTCACAAATTAAAAGTCCCTCGTGGCGATCGTTCAGGTGTGGTCATTGAACCCTACCTGACAGACCAATGGTATGTTGCGGTTGAATCTCTTGCAAAACCTGCCATTGAAGCGGTTGAGTCCGGCGAAATAAAATTCGTTCCTGAAAACTGGAATAAAACGTACTTCCAGTGGATGAATAACATTCAAGACTGGTGTATTTCTCGTCAATTATGGTGGGGACATCGTATACCCGCTTGGTTTGACGAGGAAGGTAAAATTTATGTTGGCAAAAACGAACAAGACGTTCGAGCTAAACATCAACTAAGTGATTCAGTTTCCTTAAGACAAGACGACGATGTACTCGATACTTGGTTTTCATCTGCTTTATGGCCTTTTGCCACAATGGGATGGCCGAACAAAACACCCGAATTAGAAACCTTTGTGCCAAGCTCGGTGTTGGTAACAGGCTTTGATATTATCTTTTTCTGGGTTGCCCGTATGGTTATGATGACCAAAAAGTTCACCGGCAAAATACCCTTCAAAGAAATCTATATTACCGGTCTTATTCGTGATGAAAACGGCGACAAAATGTCGAAATCTAAAGGTAACGTGCTTGACCCTATCGATTTAATCGACGGAATTGAATTAGAGCCGCTAGTGCAAAAACGCACTAGTGGCATGATGAACCCAAAAGATGCCAAGAAAATAGAAAAAGCCACGCGTAAGGAATTTGCCGACGGTATTGCGGCCTACGGTACAGATGCACTTAGGTTTACCTTTACCTCCATGGCCTCGACAAGTCGAGATATCAATTTTGATATGGGCAGGGTAGACGGCTATCGCAACTTCTGTAATAAAATTTGGAATGCAACACGTTTTGTATTAATGAACACAGAAGAGTTTGATACCGGTAAAACCGGCGGGGAACTTAAATTAAGTGTGTTCGATCAATGGATTTGGTCAAGCTTCCAAGACACTTTGCAAAGTGTTGAAACCGCTATCGGGCAATACCGTTTTGATATTGCCTCACAAAACTTATATGAATTTACCTGGAATCAGTTTTGCGATTGGTACTTAGAATTGTCTAAAGCGGTGCTAAATTCAAGCACTAGTACTGAAGCTGAGAAACGCGGCACAAGGCATACTCTTATTAACGTATTAGAACATTTGATGCGTGTGTTGCACCCAATAATGCCTTTTATTACCGATGAAATATGGCAAAAAATTAAGCCACTTTCGGAAAATAATAGCGAAGTGAAAAGCATTATGTCTGATGTATTTCCCGATCTTGATTTAGCGCGCAAAAACGCGCAGGCAGAAGCTGATATAGAGTGGGTGAAAGCATTTGTAGTGGGTATCAGAAATATACGCGGTGAGATGGACATAGCGCCTTCTAAGAAATTGCCGGTATTCCTTAATAACACAAGCGATAAAGACAAAACACGCTTAAGCGAGAGCCTTGAGTATTTAACTTTGCTAGCTAAATTAGAATCTATAGAAATTTTAGCACCGGGAGATACTCCTCCAGCATCTGCCACTGCATTAGTAGGTGAAATGGAAATTATGATACCCATGGCCGGACTCATCGACAAAGATGCTGAGTTAGCCCGACTAAGCAAATCTGCCGATAAGCTAGAAGGTGAAGTGAAGCGCACACAAGGTAAACTAAGCAACGAAAACTTTGTTAGCAAAGCACCAGCGGCGGTGATCGATAAAGAGAAGGCAAAGTTGGCTGATGCACAAATGCAGCTTAACAAAATTCAAGAGCAGGTAGAGGCCATAAACGCGTTGTAATCACGCATTATAATATTGTACTAGACAAAGCTCATAGCGTTTCTTGTTCACTTAACCTTTGGTTTACGTGAGTTTGAAACGCTTTAGCTGCACTAGAGCTATGTTTCCCTTTTGGAAGTACCCAATACCAACTGTTTGGAATAGGAAAATCTTCCACAGCCAATTCAATCAAATTACCCGGTGCCATATGATTTAGGGCATGACGACTTACAATTGCAATGCCTAGACCTGCCATTCCCGATTCTTTAATGGTTTCGTTGCTGGCTATGGTTATCGGATTTTGCATTCTTATCTTGTTATCTCTAAAAAATGCTTCAATTGCAAAACGCGTACCAGAGCCGTTTTCGCGCATAAGTAGTCGTTCATTATGCAATTCGCTCCATTTGATATTGCACTTGTCTTTCAGTTTATGATCTTGTTTAGCAATAACAACAAGCGGGTTTTGTGTTAAAAAATCGGCTTTAATTTCTAGCTCTCGCGGGGGATTACTAAATACGTATAAATCATCTAAATTTTGCTTGAGTCGCTGAATGATTTTGGCCCGGTTTCCAATTTGAAATTCAGGTTCAATATTAGGATTTTGCTGGCAAAACTCCCCTAACCAATGAGGTATTAAATACTTCGCCGTTGTCACCACGCTTATGCGTAAATGCCCTACAGATAAACCGGCACGCATAGCTAAGCTGGCCTCTAAGTTATCCATAACCGCAAACAGCTCACGGGTTGCTTCAAGCACTTCTTGGTCGGTATCAGTGATATATAACTTCTTCGAGACAAGCTCGAATAACTGGCACTCTAGTGAATCTGCAAGTTTTGCGATTTGCGGAGAAACTGTGGGTTGCGCTAAATGCAGAGCTTTGGCTGCCAGGGTCACGCTAGCATGATCAGCTACTGCCATAAATATTTCTAATTGGCGAAAGGTTGTTTGTCTAGTGTGTAGTCGACGTGTCCAGCTCATGTATCTACTTTTATAGATGTTTATTTATGTATTAATCGATTATCACAAATACATAATGTCTTTACAATGCCCGCATCGAAGCAACTTACAGCTGATTATGACCTCTGCTAAATTGCACTGCTTTATTATTCAATCCCTTTTCTACTAGGGTAATTTACTAAATACGGAGTTGTTATGATGAATAAACCTGTTCCTATTACTGTGGCTTACGGCGATGGTATTGGCCGTGAAATTATGCAAGCAACGCTCAGAATACTTGATGCGGCAGGCGCAAGCATTGCTCCTGAAACAATCGACATCGGTGAGAAAGTGTACTTAAGCGGCCAAAAGAATGGCATCGAAGCTGGTTCGTGGGAATCGTTACGCAGGACTCAAGTATTTTTAAAGCCCCTATTACCACGTCTCAAGGTGGTGGTTATAAAAGTTTAAATGTAAGCATGCGCAAAGCACTAGGACTTTATGCAAATGTACTACCCTGTATTGCTTACGCACCGTTTGTTACTACAAAACATCCTGAGATGAATTTAGTGATTGTGCGTGAAAATGAAGAAGACTTATATGCTGGGATAGAGCATCGTCAAACCGAAGAAGTATTTCAGTGTTTAAAACTAATCACACGCCCGGGCTGTGAACGTATTGTGCGTTACGCTTTTGAATATGCAAAACAGCAAAATCGTAAGCGCGTAACGTGCTTCGTCAAAGACAACATAATGAAGCTTACCGATGGTTTGTTTCATCAAGTGTTTAAAGACATTGCCGCCGAGTATCCTGATATTCAGCACGACAGTATGATCGTAGATATTGGCGCGGCAAGAGTTGCCGACACTCCTGAAGATTTTGATGTGCTAGTAATGCCTAATTTGTATGGCGACATTATTTCTGATATCGCTGCCCAAATTGCGGGTTCGGTAGGCATGGCTGGTTCTGCCAATATAGGCGATCAATGTGCAATGTTTGAGGCTATTCATGGTTCAGCACCCGATATAGCAGGGCGTAATATCGCCAATCCTTCAGCGCTTTTACATGGCGCTATACAAATGCTTGTGCATATTGGACAAAATGATGTGGCAGAAAAAATTCATCATGCGTGGCTCGTAACGTTGGAGAAAGGACTACATACTGCCGATGTGTATCGCGAAGGCAATAGCGTAAGGTTGACGGGCACAACTGAATTCGCAGATGAAATTATTGCAAGGCTAGGACAATCACCCAAACACTTAAGCACGCCATCATATGCAAATAGTAAACCGCTGGTTTTGCCTGCTGTTGGTCATAAAGAGCCATGTAAAAAAGAGTTGGTAGGAATTGATATTTTCTTGCAGTGGCAAAAAGGAGAGCCGGAATTAATAGGAGAAAATTTAAAGACATTTGGTAGTAATGATTTGACCTTAGAGCTCATTACTAATCGCGGCGTTAAAGTATGGCCCGAAGGTTTCCCTGAAACATATTGTGTAGATCACTGGCGCTGCCGTTTTATGTCACCTAGTAAGCTCCTCAGCTTTAGTGAAGCCCTCGCATTACAAACCCGTTTGCACGAGGTTGGATTTGATGTAGTAAAAACTGAAAACTTGTATAATTTTAATGGTGAGCCAGGGTTTGCCGCTGTGCATGGTTAATCCATTAAATCGACAGTAAGCCCAGATATACTTTATTAGTCTATTAGTGCTACATCTTAAAAGCCCGCTTTAAGCGGGCTTTTTTATTTAATTACGTTTCTTTTGTTTCCAAGTACCACCGTATTGATATGACGGCTGGGTTTTTACCTGCGATTGACAGGATGAACACATAAAAACCCACGGATCTTGCAATTGCACTTTGACCCGATAAAGCACAGGCTCACTTTTTAAACAGCTATCGCAATGTTTTAGTTGGCGTTTTCTTAGTAACTTTCCCATGTAGCTTCAACCCTATAAAATACATTTATTTATCGACTTACGCTGGAACGAAATGGCTTCCTATGAACATAAGTACGCGAGGAAACTTTAATGGCAATGCGGTGCTTGAAAACTTTCATGGCTAACTTAAACACAAATGGATTAAAAGTATCGGTTTAGCTCGCAACTTTTACGGTATGCATAATCTCATACGAACCAAGCCTTTATTAATTGATGAGAGAAATGCAAACAGTAGAGTTGTCAGTTGCTTTTGGAGTATTTGGAACTAGAAAATAAAATTAGGTAGTTGTATGCAGAGATATATGTGTTGATAATCTCAAATTTTATTGTCTTTAGCATTCGTCTGATGAACCTCTTAGAGTATCTATTTCCGGATGATTGATGGTCATAATCCGTCGATTTTATATTTTCGCTAGTTCGATGAACTCTTTGTAGCGCTTATCTGCTGTGTCAGATAGTTTGCCATTGATATTCAATGCATGTAAGCCTGAATTCAAACGTTGATAAATCCGCGGTTGTTTAGGACTAACAAACATATAGCTGGCTAAATGTATACATAATACAAGTTTAGGCATGACAGCCAGCTCTTTACCTAAGGGTTTATATTGCCCAAGTTCGCCATATTCTTCTTTAGTAATTTCTAAGGCACGCTTCACCAATTCGTGTTTAAAAAGAATACGCTTGTCATCTTCTGACTCACCAATATTAACAATCACAACATCTAAAGCAATGAGATGAAAGGGGATGAAAAGAAATAGTATGATAATGAACGCAGTCGCTTGGCGATGTGCCTAAAACGTCTCTCTTTACCAGCATTAAACGGGTGGCTAAGCTTGAGCATGGCTAGTATTCTCCCTGTGATATAAATAATGTGCCGACAAGACTTGTTTTTGAAAATGATCAGATTACATATGGCTCAGCAAACGTTTCTTACAGCAGTGAGTTAGGTCTATAAAGCGATTATTGTCAAGTCCAATCGTGTATTGATCGCTGTTCTACTAATGGAGCGGCTTCAGATTGTAATAATCAATACAAGCCAAAAAATGGGCAAGGAAAAATAAAAGCCTGCACCATCCACCAGCGTCTTTATATCATCAGCCGAATGCTCTATAGAATCCATTGATGTGCTTATAGATAAAATATAAAACTAAGAGAGTGCTAGAGCTGCTATTTCACACGTTAACCCTTGTAATTAAATACTCCATATTGGTAATGTCATATCGATTTTTTTTGACTTAAATCACAGTCATAGGTTAACCAAAATGAACGGTTAATTTGTAAGATTGGTAGTGACAATTTGGTGTATTACGTTACCAATTCTCATATGCTTAAAAACTAAACTAAACTAAACTAAACTAAAAACGTAGCTTAACACCATGGTGATTATAGGATTATGTAGTGTTTTTTTTGATAAAGAAGTATGTGGACTGATACTCGTCCTGATGTTCTTGAGCACTTGCGGTGGTAGGTCTGAGCGCACACCGACTGTTATTGTGCCTACAATACCACCCCTATCGCGTACCCTGCCAACATCAGGACAATGTGAAAATGTACAACACGCCGTATCTATGGCAAGCGATGAGGGCATGTTTACTGCTCCTTTCTCACCTAATCAAGCTATAGGTGACGATACTACACCAGATTCAAGATGGGCATTAGCAGGTCTAAATAAACGCCTTACGCTCGATTTAGGAAGTATAAAAGCAATTGGTGCACTTAAACTAAAATGGTACAAAGGGAGCGAAGTTTCCTTTCGTTTCTTAGTTGATACATCCGCAGATAACACCGTTTTTAACCAAGCAATAGGGACAAGTGATTATAGTGGTCGCCACAGTGACTTTGAACTTATTAACCTTACCAGTGAAGAGGCAAGATACATAAGAATTACAGGCTTAGGTAATACTGCTAATGACGTAAACAGTATTGTTGAGGTAAAAGTGCATAGCTGTGAGAATGCTGATGGAGGCATTGTTGAGGCATTTCCCAATGAAGTAGGTATTGAATTAAATGATTGGTATTTAAGTGTTCCCACCGATGAGGATAATAGCGGTACATTCGATTCTATTTTCGAAACAGAATTGGCTGCGGGCTATACTAACACAGAGTTTTTCTATGCATCTGGCGACAATGGCATTGTAATGCGCTCTCCTAGCTACGGATTTAAAACTTCGCTCAATACAAATTATGTAAGGGTTGAGTTGCATGAAATGTTACGCCGCAGTGACCGAAGCATTCTCACGTAAGGGGTGAATAAGAATAATTGGGTTTTTGGCAGCGTATCGACTAGCGGTCAAGCTAATGCCGGTGGTGTTGATGAAGAGTTAACAGTCACCTTGGCGGTAAATGAGGTCACCACAACGGGTGAAATTTCCAGATAGGCCGTTTGGTCATTGGTCAAATACATGCCAATGATGATGAACCAATACGACTGTACTATCGCAAACTGCCAAACAATACGAATGGGTCATTGTACTTTGCCCACGAAAGCCGCGTTGAAGATGCGATTGGCGACAATATCGACACTTCTATAGGTCTGATAGGGTCACGCAGCAGCAGTGCCTCAAACTCTGTTGATGGCATTGCATTAGATGAAAAGTTTACCTACGTAATTACCGTTGTGAATAACTTATTGTCGGTTACCATAAAACGAGAAGGAAAAGCCGACGTTACGGCAGACTATGATATGTCACAAAGCTTGTTTGAAGCAGACGGGCAATATCACTATTTTAAAGTGGGCGTTTATCATTTGAATAATTCTAGCGACCCTGCATAATATGCACAAGCGACGTTTTATGAGATTAGAAATAGTCACATGGGGTATGTCGATAGTGAGTAAGTTGTCGACAGTAGTTGCCCATATAACTATTATGTTTATCTAAATGGGGTGCATAGGTACATCATCACAATGTCATTTAACCACAAGCCGTTGAACTACAAACCATTGTGGTATTGCACATTTGTAGACTGAGGCACTAGGTCGTTTAAGTTTGCATATACGGTTTGATTGCCACCAAGGAGTTGTTCAAACTGTTTAATGAGTTCGATTTTGTCAGGAGATTTTTTATTACCGGCGCCTATATTGGTTAAATCAATCATGAAGTTATCAAACAGGTGAGCAAGGTCGTTAATAATCTCCATATTCATAAATTGGTCTTGATTATAAATACTTGGGTAGCCGGCTTTTTGCTTGTCGATGGCGAACGAATCGCCTTTAAGGTTAGTGATGCTGGTGGACTTGTCACAAGACAGCATACAGCCGTTATCTATTCGCGGCTTTTCACAGCCAACACTCTTTTGGAAGAAGCATTGACGGCTGGTCATCAATAAGATGGGGTGATAAATGCTGTACATCATTTCAAAGTTTTTAGGTCGTGCAATAGTTTGCATTTGTTGTTTGTTAATTTCGTTAGAAATGAACGCACCACTACAATTAAAGGTATCTTGCATGGCTAATAATGCGTAAGAGTTGGTGGTGTTCAAAAACGGCCCTGCAATCCACTCTATGCCTAATTCGAAGGCGCGATGCGCAATGCCCGTGTTGTTAGTTACGATGCGCTTAGGTTTTACTTGCTCCAAAATAGTGAGAGCAGCATCAAAATCTTTACCAATTAATACGGGTGGGAACCACGGAATTAAACGCGGGTTATTTGCCAAAAAATCAACGTAGTGAGTGCAGCCGCGTTTGTATGCATCTGGTAATTTAAAGTAAATGTCGGCGTCGGTGCTATTGGCAAGATGTACGTCGCTTTCGTCACAAATTAGCAGTGACAAACTAGGGGCAGCGCTGGTGTCTGTTTTTTGATGGCTGGTAAGCTTTGGTAATATTACTTCTGGTAATACTTTTTTACCTTCGTTTAAAGCAAAGGCTAGGTCGTTTTTAAGCGCAGTAAGCGCCTTAAACGCTAAGCTTAGATTTGGTGATATTCCTGCAACATCAATTGCTTTAATGGCGTACTGCGGGTTATTAAAGCTTTTAAAGCGTTTATCAAGTGCGATAGCGTCGATATTAGACTCGTTGCTATTTACTAATGATTGCTTTGATTGCAGGGTTATTGTTCGGGTGCTACTTGGTGATCCCGGTAATAATCCGTCTTCCTCAATAATGCCTGTAATGTGTAACGGGCCATCAACTTTGCCACTAAAGCGCAAAGTTAACCGCATTTTTTCGATACTGAGATGTTTTATTTTTTCAAAAACATTTGTGTTAACTTCATCTCTTTCTTGCTGCAGTGTTTGTTTAACCTCGTGAATTTGCACAACAGAAATAGCATTGTTGGCTTCAAGAGCACGTTGGGTTGAATTATCACGTGGGTTTTCAATAAACATTGATTGGTTTAAGTCACCACGTAAAAAAGCGTTGGTCAAATCACGGTTAAACACTTTATAAAGTCGTTCGCCATCTTGGGTTAATTCGCCCGTTTCCAAATAACCATCTATCTGTTTACGAAAACTATCCACTACTGTATGCACGTAGCTAGCGCCTTTAATGCGTCCTTCAATTTTAAATGAATGCACACCGGCTTTAATTAATGCTGGCATGTCGAAAAAGGCCGAGTTGTCTTTAATATTGAGTGGAAAATTATTACCTGTCTCAGTCGTTTCATACTCTTCTCTGCAGGCTTGGCTGCAGCGACCGCGGTTTCCTGAATTACCTACACTGGCAGAGCTTGAATAACATAGTCCTGAGAATGCTACACACAGCGATCCATGCACAAAGACTTCAGTTAATATGCCGTGTTCAGAACCGATAGCCGCCATTTCGGTAATTTCACGTAGGTTTAATTCTCGCGATAAATTAACACGCGATGCGCCAAGGTCTTTAAGAAAGGGGATTTGCCCTACATTGTGCGTAGTCATTTGAGTTGACGCATGTATGTCCAGCGTTGGGAAATGTTTTTTAATGAGGTAAAACATGCCAATATCTTGAACAATAACGCCGTCTAATGTGGTGTTAGCCAACTTACTTAACAGTTTAGCCATTGTTTTGAATTCACGTTCTAAAATAACGATATTTAAGGTCAAAAATATCTCACAGTCATACTGGTGAGCTAAGCGAATAACGCCTGCAAGTTCGTCAAAGGAGATATTTGAAGCACGGTTACGCGCATTAAAACTATCTAAACCGCAGTAAACGGCATCGGCACCGGCAATAATAGCTGCCTTAATTGCTTCTACATCGCCACCCGGTGCTAATAATTCAATCTTTGAATGCATCTTTATCACTTATAACCAATATTACTGAGAATTAAATTTTGGCTGACATTTTACCTGTATATCAAAGGTCTTTATACCCTTAAAGTGTCTAGATGATAGAATACTCGTGCTAACGCGTTATTTATGCAAAAAATTAGCAAGAATTTACACAAAAATGAACCAATCATGGCAACTATTTAAATGACCTTACCCATTTTATATTCCCTCAGGCATTGCCCCTTTGCTATGCGCGCTAGATTAGCGATATTTAAGTCAAAGCAAGAGGTAGAACTGCGCGATGTTAAATTAACAAATAAACCATCTGCAATGCTGGTTGCTTCCCCAAAAGGGACGGTACCAATTTTAGTCGTATCACCTTCACAAGTTATAGATGAAAGCTTAGATGTAATGTTATGGAGCCTTGGTCAAAGCGATCCAGATAATTTAATGCGAGATGCTTCATTACATCACGACTTACTCGCGTTTATTGCAGTATACGACGGTGAGTTTAAGCCATGCATAGAGCGTTACAAAGCAGCCAAGCGCTATCACGAACCTAATTTGGAAGACTGTAGGCAAGACTGTGAGGTTTACATTAAAGACTTAGAACGACGTTTAAGTGGGCATAATTATGTTTTTGGCGAATCTGAAAGTTTGGCCGACATTGCAATACTTCCTTTTATTCGCCAATTCGCCAAGGTTGAACGCTCGTGGTATGTGCAGTCATCTTACATAAATGTTAAACGATGGTTGAACAAATATTTACAAAGCGCCATGTTTAATAAAGTGATGGCGCTACATCCAATATGGGAAGAGGGTAGCGAGGTGTTTGTATTTTGTGGTGATTAGATATCATCATCATACGTTTCGTCGTCATATACATCTTCATCGTCTATGGCGTCATCGCCAACGTAGTATGTGCCCCAACCGTCATAGTGTACTTTGTGTTTCGCTGCTATTATCAGCAATGCATCTATGTCTTTATTAAAAGCTTCTACGTCTAATTTTTTTTCTACTACCGCATCGAAACAAAACACAGTGCCGCCATCGTCTAGCACAAGTTCTTCTGCGTCGCTGACTTCAAAACCTGCTTTAAAAGCATCTACAGCAGCTTTTTCTAGCACATCAAAGTCTTTGCTTGCCATGTGATGTTCAATTGTATGATCTTGCGACACATCGGTGCCGTCTTCGGTTAATGCCTGAATGGTCTCTTCATTAAATTCGTACCACTCTTGCGCTTCATCACTCATTTTACTTTCCTAATTAGTTTGGTTTACTTATCGCTTAGCAAATTTGCTTCTTGGCTGACTCTGGCGAAGGTGCTCAGCATAAGCGCATGAAATTCATTCGCAATTGCCTTTGCACTTTTCGTATGGTCTAGTATTACTGGGTCTAAAGACTCAATAATTACAACGCCGTTGTTCCAACGATTTAAATTAATTTTACCGTTGTCTAAATTACTACACACGACCGGTACAATAGCCGTTTTTTCTGCTAATGCCAGCCTAAATGCGCCTGTTTTAAAAGGTAACAGCCCTTTTCCTCTGCTGCGCGTTCCCTCTGGGAACATCCATACAGAAAGATTACGTTCGCGCATTTTTTCACCCGTTAAACTTAGGGTATCGCGTGCTTTACCAGAATTCTTCCGGTCAATCATTATGTTGCCCGACAGCCAATAGATAAGCCCAAAAATAGGTATCCATTTCAAGCTCTTCTTACCAACAGTGACGACACCTTTTCTAGCTCCATGGCTTATTGTGATAAGGTCATAGGTGTTTTGGTGATTGCCTATAAATACATAGGACTGGTCTGCTTCAACCTTGCTAGATCCTCTGTAAACTAAAGTCACACCAATTAGTTTGGCCATCGTTGAATAATACTTACCGGCAACATAGACACTATCACGATGCATTGGACGAAAAATGAAATAAATGATCAAACCAAGATTCATTACAATAAAATAAATAAATATCACAATAAAACGTACAAAAGCGAGCACTAGCATTCCTCGAGTATCGACAAGCGAGCGATTATACCCGCAATGCTAAAGATAAACACCTTAGCTTTAAATAAACCTCCAAATTGGCCGATAAACGTCTACTAGATCATAAAAAATGAAGATAATGGCTTTATTCACACCTGAAGAATTAGAACACGATATTTTGCATGACCTCAAAGAAGAGATTTTTGAGCTATATGAAGGGAGTCTACAAAACTTAGTTGAATTAGAACTAGTGCCTGGCGACAATGAAATGCAGCGTGCTCTTTTTCGTTCGGTGCATACTATTAAAGGTGACCTAGGCTTGGTCGGCTTTACGCCCATGATAGAGGTGCTCCAATATTTAGAAGATATTCTAGATATGCTCAGAAAAAGCGAAATCAATTATTCTAATGCTCTCCATGATTTAGTCGTTAGGCTGCTTGATAAAGTGACTAGTTTCGTAGATGAATGTGTGGGTCAGGGCCAGGCGCAATACGACAAAGATGCGATTGATGCCACCAGTGCAATTATCAAAAAATTTGATGCTAGCAAACCCCAAGAGCATGAGGGCTTGCTACGGCAAGCTATTGCGGTGAACAGCGGCGATGACACTCAAGCCACTAGCGTAGAAACTAAAAAATCTATTGAAATAGCAAAAACAGGTATTCCAAAGAATATATCGCCTGATAAACAAACCGACCTGCTGTTTTTCAGAGAGCTAATGAGGCCCATTGAAAAACGTGCTGGCTTACCCGAGGGTAGGGGAGATAAAATAGCGGCGCTTGCACTATATATAAACAGCTTGAGCGACCAACCCATTGCAGAAGATCAACTCGCTGTTGCTTGCTATACACACGATTTTGGCGTGGCTTTTATGCCTGAAGAAGTAGTTAAAAAGAAAGACAAGCTAAGCGAGATGGAACAAAATTTATTGCGTTCTCATGTTTATAAGAGCACTCGTTTGTTAGAGCACTTGCCGGCATGGGATGGAGCCCGCAAAATCATCATGCATCATCATGAGATGAAAGACGGAAGCGGCTTTCCACTTGGTATTACTGGCGATAGCATAAGTGAAGGCGCTAAACTATTAGCCATTATTGACGCCTACATAAACCTGACGCTCGTTGCTAAAGAGAGTAAGCCAATAATGACTGAAATTGAGGCTATAATTACCATTAACAAAGAATATAAGCATGTATTTAGTGGTAAATGGCTTCGCTTGTTTAATCAAGGAATGGCTGACTACCTTAATCAGTAATTAAGGATATGCGCTTAGTAACCGGCGGCAAAATCGTGTTTATATAATAATGCTTCGCCGGAAATGTAATTAGTCGCATTTTGTTCAAATACATCAAACACCTTTTGTGGGTCAGATATAGCCGCGGTGTGACAACTTAGGTATAAGTTTGGGGTGTTGTAGTATGGATGGGTAGCCGGCAATGGCTCTTGTTCATACACATCTAGTACCGCCGCTTTTAGCATAGTCGTTTCAATGGCATGAATTACGCTGTTAGGTGCATCTATTACGCTGCCTCTACCAGCATTTATAAATACACTACCAGGTTTCATTTGCGCAAAAAACGCTTTATTACAGAAGCCTTTAGTGGCTGCTGTTTCCGGCAATAAATTTAATACAAAATCGCAGTTTTCTAAGAATGAACCTAGTTCATCATAGGTGTACTCATTTACTTTAGGCGTTTGTTTTTTGCCTCTTGAAAGTCCATTTATCTTCATTCCAAATTCAGCTAATCGGTTCGCCACTTCCTTACCAATGCTGCCTAAGCCCATAATGCCAATGCTGTATTCAGACAAGGTTTTACAGGGTAGTTGTGACCATTCTTTATTTGATTTCACTTGATTGAAATCTTCAATTCGACGAGTAAAGTAAAGTAAGTAACTCAAAACATATTCGACCATTTGCAAACCAAATACGCCTTTTACACCGGTTAACATATAGTCTTGTTTATCGACCCCTTGCAGCTTGTTATTTCCTGCCCATGTAGACTGCAGCCACATAAGGTTTGGGCAGCTCTTTACATATAGTGATGTGAAGTCGGGCTCTCCAATTATTACCTCTGCTACAGCCAATGATTCTTTACTCGGTAATTGAGACGCACTGTGCAAATGGAAGTGGGTTTGTAGATGTTTGTTTTTTTCAAATCTTGCTTTATATACTTCCCAGTCACGACTAATAATTACTAAATTTTTCATAGGCTTCCTGCATGGTTTTTAGAAAAGAAACGGTTAATTAAATATACTATGAAAGTATAGGTAACGAACTCAGTTTATGTGCCGATAATATTTATGTGCACGATTATTCAAACTATTAAAATTAGATACTAAAGGTGGTTTTATATATGTATGACTTTACGCTAACTGGCTTGTTCAACACGGATGTCGAAACGGTATACAATGCGTTTAACGACCCATCTATTTTGGTAAAGTGGTTTGCCCCTGGTAACTTAGTCGTTTCTCAGTTTATATCGGACTTTGCCGAAGGTGGTAATTATAGAGCCGTACTTCAAAGCCCCGATGGCTTTCAACAAACCGTAGTGGGTACTTACCAAGAAATTGAACACAACAACCATTTAAGCTTTACTTGGCGATGGGATGATACTAACGATATCACCAAGGTCAATGTAGTATTTACCTCTATGCCTAATTTGAGTGCCCGTGTAATGCTAACGCAGTCTGGGTTTCACCAAGAACAAGAGATGATTCATCAACAATATAATTGGTTGGCTTGTTTAGAGAAACTGTCTCTTGCTACATGGGGTGCTAGCGTAAATAAGCAGCCCTTAGTCGCTTACTCTAAAAGAGCGCTTAATATAGAAGAGCGCTTGATATAACACTTCGCTAAATCGAAAACGCCGGCTATCTGCAAAGGTGGCTTCAGTTAAAAAAGTCTCCTTAATCAAATTACCGCACACTCAAAGTAACTGAAAATAACCAAAAGCTACCTAGCTCAAACTACATTATTGTCTTTCGTTAGTTCAAGGCCAACATAATACGCTTGTGATTGTTGAGTAACTTCACTTTGTGATTGGAAATTTGCATAAATTTGTTTTTTTGCGAGGCTTCGATAGGGTCAGCTTTTGGCAGGCTCACTGTTCTAGGGTTTCGATGCACCCCATCTACTAAAAATTCGTAATGTAGGTGCGCACCCGTTACCATACCCGTAGAGCCTAAGTACCCAATTACCTGACCTTGCGTAACGGTTTGACCGAGTTTAACTGCGCGTTTGGTAAAGTGGAGATATTTGGTTTGATAGCGTTCGCCATGCTGAATAAATACATGATGCCCGTTATATTTGTTGTAACTAGAGCGAATAACTTTACCATCGCCTGCGGCTAAAACAGGGGTGCCTACTCGAGCAACATAATCAACTCCACGATGAGGTTTAATGCGTTTTTGAACAGGGTGAAAACGGCGTGGATTAAAGCTTGAGCTTACGTATTTGAAATTAATAGGTGCGCGTAAAAAGCTTTTACGCATACTTCTGCCTTCAGGGGTGTAATATCGGTTGTCGGTGTGTCTTACAGCCGTGAAAGTTTCGCCTTGGTTTACAAATTCAGCTGCGGCTATATTGCCAAGACCAATAAATTCACCATCGACATAAAGTTCTTCATAAACAATGTTGAAGGTATCGCCAGCTCTAATTTCTTGAGCAAAATCGATATCCCACCCAAATATGCCTGCTAACTCCATAATTTGTAGATCGGCAAGGCCTGCTTCAGCCCCCGCATTCCAAAAACTACTTTTAATCGTACCTTGAGAAAAATTAAGTACTTTTTCGATTTGTTTAGTTTCAATGGTGCTTTCAAAGTTGTTGTTATTGGCATTTATTAGTAAGGTTTCGGTATTCGTTAATGGATACTTTACACTAATAAGTTGACCAATTTCGCTGATATGCAAGTACAGTAAATCGCCAGGTTTTAGACGAGTGAGCGCTTTCGCAGGCTTACCCGCGCGGCTGACTTTATACGTTGTTTGTGGGCTTAAGGAAAACTGGCTAAAGATTTTAGCAAGGGTGTCGCCAGATTTAACTTTATGTGAAACATATTCTGCAGCGTTATCGTTACTGTCTTCGACAATTCCTTCAAATGCAAACTCGGGCAGTGTGATGTCGTATTTAACACCAAGTTCTAAGGTTACTGCAGGTGCGCTGCGGGACGCTGCAACTTCTTCTGCTGGCCAAAATAAGATAATAACAAGCATTACGATTATGCTTAATAGGCTAATCCGGTGTGCTTTTGGAAGATGTTTTATTGTATTGTTGATCATACACTCGTAAAATACTTATAGTTGAAAAATTAGAATATACGGATTTTAGTCAGTATTCCAGTGAAAAGGTTCAAATTAGCCCATTAGTATTTTATTGGCGGGCGCGAATTTTGCGCCAGTTTTACTGCATTAATGCTAATATTATATAGTAAATTAGATTCTTTAGCAGACATTGCTGTTTTAGCAAGTTCGTTAATTTCATATCAAATATAGGAAGTAAAAATGGCAAGTTGGGAATCGGCTTTTGCCGAGATTAAACGTGGTTCAGACGAGATTCTGATAGAAGAAGAGCTTATTGAGCGTTTAAAAAAGGGCAAACCACTAAAAATCAAAGCTGGGTTTGATCCTACCGCCCCCGATTTGCATTTGGGCCATACCGTGCTTATTAATAAATTGCGTACTTTTCAGCAGTTGGGTCACGAAGTTATTTTTTTGATTGGCGACTTTACCGGGCTAATTGGCGATCCAACCGGTAAAAACGTGACTCGTAAACCCTTAACTGAAGCGCAAGTCTTAGATAACGCGAAAACATATCAAGATCAGGTATTTAAGATCCTCGACCCGGCTAAAACAACCATACGCTTTAACAGTGAGTGGATGAACAAGCTTGGCGCTGCTGGCATGATTAAGTTAGCGGCCAGTCAAACCGTGGCACGTATGCTAGAGCGAGACGATTTTAAAAAGCGTTATGCCAACGGGCAGCCTATTGCGATTCATGAATTTTTATATCCTCTTGTTCAAGGTTGGGATTCAGTTGCGCTAGAATCAGATGTAGAACTTGGCGGCACCGACCAACGTTTTAATTTATTGATGGGGCGTGAACTGCAAAAATCCCAAGGACAAGCTCAACAAACAGTATTGATGATGCCGCTTTTAGAAGGTTTAGACGGCGTTCAAAAAATGTCTAAATCGTTAAATAACTATATTGGCATAACCGATGCACCAAACGATATGTTTGGTAAAATTATGTCTATTAGTGATGAGTTAATGTGGCGTTATTACGATTTACTCAGCTTTCGACCTATTGATGATATTGCAGCTTTGAGAGCTTCGGCTGACGCAGGCACAAACCCGCGTGATATAAAAATAGAGCTTGCCCAAGAGCTAATTGCACGTTTTCATAACGAAACTGACGCAAAGTCGGCTTTAGAAGATTTTATTCAACGATTCCAAAAAAATGCGATTCCAGATGATATGCCAGAGGTAAGCGTGATATTGCCTAGCGATGGCATTGTAATTGGTAATCTATTGAAAGAAGCGAATCTAGTTGTCTCAACGTCTGACGCAATGCGCATGATTAAGCAGGGCGCTGTGAAAATTGATGGGGAAAAAGTAAGCGACACCCGCCTATTACTAAATGAGAAGGGTGAGTCGGTTTACCAAGTAGGTAAACGCAAGTTTGCGCGTGTTACCTTAGCCTAATTTTGGGTGAACAACTTTACACAGCCGCGTCACCTCAACAATGGCGCGGGGTGTGAATCTGTGCAGGGCGTCTGGATTGGCGCTAGCGATATCACTTTTTAAGACTTGCTTATGTGACAACCAAAATTGCTCTGTGTGATATTTGTCAGTTTTGATCCCCGCTATAAGTACTTCAGGTTGTTTGCGAATAATATCTGACATTTGTAACTGGGGGTATGCACTTAGACTGTTAGCGTAAATGTTGCGGATCCCACATAAGCTTAACAAGCTGTTTAACCACTTGTCATTACCCAAACCTACCAGCGGCTGTGTGCTTAAATAATAAACTGCTGTTTTAGACAAGCCCTTATAATCAACCGCCATCACGTTTATGGATTCGGTAAGGTCATTTACGAGTTTTTGCGCGGTGGATTTGGCGTTGATAGCTTCGCCAATGCTCGTTATGTCTGCTAATAAGCTGTCAAAAGAATCTATGCTTGATTCATATACTGACATATTTAGGGCTTTTAATTTTTCGATATCGGCATCTTTATTTCCGCCTCGCCATACCAGTACATGAGTGGGTTGTAAGCGAATAATCTCCGCAATATTAGCGCCCTCATAACTGGCAACCGACTTAAGTGTAGATGCCGCAGCTGGAAAATCGCTGTAGTCGCTTACTGCAACCAATTGATCGCCTTTACCAAGCGCAAAAACGATTTCGGTTAAGTGTGGGCTTAGCGTGATAATACGTAATTGCTTACTTGTTGTTTGTGCGTCAGCTTGGCTGGCCTTTGCTAAATTGAACGCTAAACCAAACGCGATACAACACAGTAAACCAATCGACAAAAATTTGCGCATTAGATGCTTAGTTAACCAGGGAAAAACCAAAATATTATCCATGTCACGAGAAGTAGGCTTATAATTAGATGACGATTTACTAAACTAATCAAGACTTTTACTGTTTCAAAAGTTGGTTGTGTCGAGCTCGACTTGATATTTTCCTGTTCCACTGATAACGGCGTGAACCTTTGCCTTTGGTATTTTGTTTCGCCATACATGACCGGTCCGCCTATATTAATACCCAGTCCATGGGCAAGAGAGCATAGCAGTAGGCTTTGATTGCTGTGCCCAACTATTAGCTGTTTAAGTATTGCTGAGAGCTGTTTTTCTTTGAAAAAGTCGGATAGAGCATAAGGCGCGCTGAATATAATAAATGAAATACTCAGTACAATACTAGGGACTATTTGAAATAGTAGCGTTAGCATATTTGCGAAACGGCCAAATACCGTAAACGCTTCACATTTTACATTCCACACTTGGTGAGCTTCATAACATAACCTATATCCAAGCGCGGCTATTGGTCCAAGTAATAAAAAGCAAGCAATGGTAGTAAACTGCTGATGGTGATAGCGTAAAAAAATAGATTCTACGCTGGCTTTTGTCAATCCCAAAGGAGACATGGCTTGAGTGTTTCTCAGAAGTTTTTGTTGCAAAAGGTCTTTTGACAGCTGCTTTTTATTCTTTTTAAGCGCTTCTACGCCCTTATTAAATAGGTTTATATCTTGTGTATATTGAATGAGTAGCCACAGCAACAGAGCATCGAGCAGCCATTGATAGCTAGCAAAGTTGTGCATTAGGTAAGCAATTACTAAAGTAGGAAACAGTAACACTAACAAAGCAAGTGAACCTGAAATTACAAGCTGTTGGTGTGAGGATCCTTGTTTAATAACTTTGTTTGCCATTTGCAGGCAAACAAATCGGAAGAATGTGAAAGGCTCTATACTGGCCGAAACTGGAACAAGCTTTTCAATTACCAATGCAAGCCACACAGCAATAATGGGCTGCATGTTTGTTGAAATAGAGAATGAGCTTATGTTTTCAAAAAGACTATCCAACAGTTTCGGCTACCCAATTAGTGACATTTATTGACAATATCTAGTACTAATCTAGCTGAGTTCTTTGCAGCGGTTTCTAAATATGTTTCAAACGAAACCGTTGAGGTTTTCCCTGCAATGTCCGATAGGCTTCGAATAACCACAAAAGGCGTTTTCATTAAGTGGCAGACTTGACCAATAGCAGCACCTTCCATCTCAACTGCCGCCATGGTGGGGAAGTTAGCCTTAATTTTATTGGCTGCATCGTCGCTTCCTACGAAGCTATCGCCGCTGCACACAAGACCTGTTTTTACCTTTATATCGGGTAAATCAGCTATCGCGTTTTGTGCAAGCAAAACTAGATTTGTGTCGCTTTCGTAAAACTCTGGCATTTGCGGGACTTGACCTAGGACATAGCCAAAGTGAGTTACATCTACGTCATGATGTAATAATTGGCTTGCTATAACTACGTCGCCAATATTAAGTTCTGGGTCAAATCCGCCGGCCGATCCTGTATTAATGACTGCATCGGGTGTAAAGGCCTGAATTAACAATGCAGTGGCAGCTGCTGATGCAACCTTACCAATCCCACATTGCACTAAACACACCCAGTTTTCGCCAATGGTGCCTGTAAAAATAGTTAAATGAGCAAGCTTTTGAGCTTCACAATTACTGATTTGCGCTTTTAGTAAAGTGATCTCTTGTTCCATTGCGCCAATAATGACAATTTTCATAATAAAGCCTTAGCAAATATATAGAGTTTTTAAAAGTCACTATTGTAAGCGATTAAACGCTAGGCTGCCACATTACGAATAGGATTTAGAGGTCTGGTTGGACGATTATGTGCTTTAACTAGGCTTGGCTTTTCTTGCGCACCAAAAGGCAATTTGCCTTGGCGTCTGCGCAGTGAAACTAATTTGGCTTCTATGCACTCTCTTATATCAAGAACGGTATAGCCGCCTTTTGCTTTGATACGTACATGGGGTATAGAGGCTGTTTCAAGTGCGCCATTAACAAAGAAGTCACGCTGGGTATTGTGGCCGTTTTGACCATTCCCATATACTAAATCGATTGCCATTACGGGGGTCATGTCGCTTTTGTTGCACAATACAAAGTCGACTTGTTTTGAGCCGGCTCTTAATATGGCGCTTTTAGCGATTTTCTGGTTAGTGTCTTTTCGTAGGCTAAGAAGGTCAGATAGACGCACGCGACTAATGACTCTAAATTCGCCAGCAACGGCGTTTTCGATAAGGCCTAAAAATTGGCGCTCGGCGGCGGTAAACAATTGACGCTTAACTAAAAAAGGAAATTCTATTTGATCATTATTGAATTTAATCGCCACTACAGAGATACAAATTAATAAAGCTAACAATATGATTGCGATTTCCATAACTACTCCACTTCTAAAAATACATTATATGATTTCTAGGTAGAGACTAGCAAAGCCTGTGCCAATCGTTTTTAAATGTTAACTATTATTAATCGGTATTTAGGTAAGTTCCTGATATCAAATAAGAATTATCTGTTTTCACTAAAATGTCTACTTGTGTACCCTGTCCATCGCTTGAAATGATGAGAGTTGTATTTTTGTCGGTGGTTTGCATAAGGAAACGGTCTTTAACTTGTTTTCTAGTAGTGAATGTAGCGCTGTCTTGTTGGTAAAACGCGATAACTTCGGTAGGTGACTGCGGTACAAAGAAAATCATAGAAGCAGGCAATTCGGCGGCAAAGACCTGACAAAGTTTGCCGTTGTTTGGCAATTTAATTTGGTAAAACTGTTCCGGACAAGATTGTGTATCGGCGGCAAGGGATTCTGACATTGTGACGATTAAAGGCACGGTTGAGGATGCAGCAACTGGCGCAGCGGTATGCTCTATGATTGGTTCAGCTATTAAGGTTTCGGTATGCTCAATAGTATTCTCTACTACTAGTTCGGCAGTTGGCTCGATAGTACTCTCAGCAACTAGTTCAGCCGCAGGCTCTATGGCGGTTTCTGCAGCTAGTTCAGCAGTAGGCTCTATTGAAGTTTCTGCAGCTAATTCAGCAGTAGGCTCTATGGCGGTTTCTGCAGCTAGTTCAGCAGTAGGCTCGATGGCGGTCTCTGCAGCTAGTTCAGCAGTAGGCTCGATGGCGGTTTCTGCAGCTAGTTCAGCAGTAGGCTCGATGGCGGTTTCTGCAGCTAGTTCAGTAGTAGGCTCGATGGCGGTTTCTGCATCTAGTTTAGTAGTAGGGACTGTTGAGGATGAAGTAATTGGCGTAGCGGTATACTCAATAGTATTCTCTACTGCTAGTTCAGCAGCAGGCTCTTCAGCTAGTTCGGCAGTTGGCTCGATGGCTGTTTCTGCAGCTAGTTCAGCAGCAGGCACTGTTGAGGATGCAGCAATTGGCGCAGCGGTTTGCTCAATAGTATTCTCTCCTACTAGTTCAGCAACAGGTTCTATATTAGTCTGTGCGATTAGTTCAGCAGCAGGCTCGATGGCAGTCTCTTTTACTAGTACAACAGTTGATTCTATGGTGGTCTCAGCTACGAATTCAGCCGTTGGCTCGGTAGAAGTATCTTCTACTAGTTCAGCAGTAGGCTCGAAGGCATTCTCTGCTCTTAGATCGGCGATTTGTCCTGCTGAAAATACACCTACTAGTCCAGAAGTAGGGTCTATAGTAGATGCAGCTGTTAGTGGCTCAGTCTGTTCTGACGTAGGCGCAGCCTCCGGATCCACTACGCTGTCTACTGTAGCTGCGGTAACTGAAACTGACGCTATAAGCGCGGCGGTGGCAAACATCTTTTTAGAAGTTGATAAAGAATACATACTTGTCTCCAGTGTATTTAAAGATAATTAACAACTCACCTTAAATACGTATAAATCAAGATAACGTGGCTGCCCATTATGATATCGGCAATTATTAAGCCCTCGTTAACAAAAATGAAGAATAGTTTTTACTGGTTTTGCTTGCAAGCTGATGAGGAGGTTTTTAAGTGTGTAATACATCAATAGGGTATTAGATATAATACCTACTTTGATAAGGGTTTATTCTCATAAAACCAAAATGTGAGGATAAAGAAAAGCCCACGTTATGTGGGCTGAGAATGGTCTAGCTTGTTAGTTTAGACTAATAGCAATGATAAATTATACATCTAAATAATCTAAGATACCTTCTGCAGCGCGGCGTCCTTCGTCAATTGCCGTCACTACAAGGTCAGATCCTCTGACCATGTCACCACCAGAAAATATTTTAGGATTACTGGTTTGGAAAGGATAGTGCCCTTGAGAAGGAGCTCGTACACGTCCTTTCTCGTCTAACATAATGCCAAATTCACCAAACCAAGGTGCAGGACTGGGTTGGAAACCAAATGCAATAATGACTGCGTCTGCTTCCATTACAAATTGTGAACCGGCGATTTCCACGGGACTGCGTCTACCGGCGGCATCAGGAGCACCCATTTCAGTACGCACCATTCTTACGCCAATCGTTTTGCCTGCTTCATCAACGGCAATATCAATAGGCTGAATGTTGAATTCAAAATTAACACCTTCTTCGCGCGCATTTACGACTTCTCGGCGCGAACCGGGCATACTTTGTTCATCGCGACGATAAGCACAGGTCACCGATGTAGCTGTTTGTCGAATAGATGTTCTCACACAATCCATTGTAGTATCACCACCGCCAAGCACGACTACTTTTTTGCCCTGCATATCAATATAGTCAGCGGGTGATTTCTCTAAGCCCATAACACGATTCGCAGTGGCTACTAAGAAGGGCAGTGCTTTATGCACACCTGGTGCATCTTCATGAGCAAAGCCACCTTGCATCGCTTTGTATGTGCCCATGCCCAAAAATACAGATTCGTACTCATCTATTAAGCTTTGAAAGGCGATGTCTTTACCTATATCAATATTGAGTCTAAATTCAATACCCATATCGGTAAATATTTGTCGGCGAAGCGTAATAACTTCTTTTTCCAATTTAAAAGAAGGAATCCCAAAAGTAAGTAAACCGCCTATTTCTTCGTTCTTATCAAATACAACGGGTCTAACGCCGTTACGTATTAATACATCGGCACAGGCTAATCCAGCCGGGCCCGCTCCAATAATAGCGACCTTTTTGTCGGTCCATTTTACCTGTGACATATCAGGGCGCCAGCCCATTTTAAATGCAGTGTCGGTAATATATTTTTCGATACTGCCAATAGTTACTGCACCAAAATCGTCATTTAAGGTGCACGCACCCTCACATAAGCGGTCTTGTGGACAAACACGCCCGCATACTTCCGGTAAACTATTCGTTTTATGAGAAAGCTCAGCGGCCTCTATTATCTTACCTTCGTTTGCTAAATCCAACCATTGCGGAATATAGTTATGCACTGGGCATTTCCATTCACAATAAGGATTACCGCAATCTAAGCAGCGGTCGGCTTGGCCGGCTACTTGCGTAGAAGTCATTGGTTGATAAATTTCACCAAATTCTTCTTTACGCATAACAATAGGTTTCTTCGGCGGATCAATACGTTCAACGTCAACAAATTGATAAACATTCTTAGCCATATACTATTGCTCTCCTAATTTATTAAACATCTTATTGAGCCTGCACGCGCAGTTCGGCGGTTGAGCGGCTTATATGACCTAATAAATTCTTTACGTCACTGGTTTTGGGTTTTACTAATTGGAAATTCGCTAATTCATCTGCAAAGTTAGTTAGTAAATTAAATGAATGTACACTACCGGTAGATTCGTAATGAGAGTTAATCAATCCTCGTAAGTGTTCAGACAATATCACTTTGTCTCCAATAGACAATACTTCGACTAAATCATGATTGATTCGACTTTCAATATCGCCAAATTCATCATATAAATAAGCGAATCCGCCGGTCATACCGGCGCCAAAGTTAACGCCTACGCTGCCTAGTATGGCAACAATGCCACCCGTCATATATTCGCAAGCGTTGTCGCCTGCGCCTTCAATAACCGCAATGGCACCTGAGTTTCTGACTGCGAAACGTTCACCGGCACGTCCGGCAGCATACAACTTGCCACCCGTAGCACCATATAAGCAGGTGTTGCCCATGATAGCGCTGGCGTGGGTATCAAACGTCACATTGTTCTGGGGCCTAATTACCAAACGACCACCAGCCATACCTTTTCCGACATAGTCGTTAGCATCGCCAATCAAGGTCATTTCTAGGCCACCTGCATTCCATACACCAAAGCTTTGTCCTACGGTGCCAGTTAGCGTGATTTTTATTGGCGAATCATCCATGCCATGGTTGCCATATCGCTGTGCTATCAGGCCACTTAGAGAAGCACCTACAGAGCGATCGGTATTGCGTACATTATAGGCTAAGGATTTTGGTTTTTTAGCCACCACTGCACCTTCACAATCTGTCACCATGCGCTGGTTAAGTTCGCCTTTATCGATAGGTTCATTAGTTACCTCAGAGCAGAACAACTGTGTATGAAAGCCCGCTAATGGCTTTTCAAGCAAAGGTGATAAATCAAGCTTGTTTTGTTTTGCAGTTTGGCCTTCGAGTAACTCAAGTAAATCTGTTCGCCCGACTAAGTCTTGGAATTGTTGTATGCCAATGCTGGCCATAATTTCACGAACTTCTTGAGCAACATATTTAAAGTAGTTCATGACCATTTCAGGCATACCAATAAAATAGTTTTCGCGCAATTTACGGTCTTGAGTTGCTACGCCTGTTGCACAGTTATTAAGATGGCATATACGCAAGTATTTACAACCAAGAGCAACCATAGGGCCAGTGCCAAAGCCGAAACTTTCAGCGCCTAACATACCTGCTTTCACTACATCTAGACCTGTTTTTAGACCGCCGTCGGTTTGTACACGGACTTTATGACGTAAACCGTTTTCCACAAGCGCCTGTTGTGTTTCAGCAAGTCCTAATTCAAAGGGACTGCCGGCATACTTCACCGAGGATAGCGGACTTGCTCCGGTGCCACCGTCGTAACCTGAAATAGTGATTAAGTCAGCATAGGCTTTAGCAACCCCAGTGGCAATAGTGCCTACGCCCGGTTCAGACACTAATTTAACCGAAATTAACGCACTTGGATTAATTTGTTTTAAATCGAAAATGAGCTGAGCTAAATCTTCAATCGAATAAATGTCATGGTGAGGTGGAGGCGATATAAGGGTAACTCCTGGCACTGAGTATCTCAGTTCAGCAATGTACTTGTTCACCTTGTCGCCCGGCAATTGACCGCCTTCTCCGGGCTTCGCGCCTTGTGCTACTTTAATTTGAATAACATTAGCGTTCATCAAGTAATGCGGCGTTACACCAAATCGACCAGAGGCCACTTGCTTAATTTTCGAGTTTTTTTCGGTGTTGAATCGTTTTGGATCCTCACCGCCTTCACCCGAATTTGATTGTCCACCCAAACGGTTCATCGCAATAGCTAATGCTTCATGAGCTTCAGGGCTTAAAGAACCCATTGACATAGCCGCTGTGTCGAAGCGAGGGAATAAATGTTCGGCAGGCTCTACATCATTAATATCGATAGCTTTACCGGCTCTAATCCCCATTAAGTCGCGTAAATGGCTTGGATTGCGATTATTAACTAAGGATGAGAATACTTTATAATCGTCGTACTTTCCGCTTACTACCGCCGTTTGTAGGGAGCTAACGACATCGGGATTGTACGCGTGGTATTCACCGCCATGCACATATTTGAGTAAACCACCGTGAGACATGGTTTTACGAGCCAGCCAAGCGATTTTCGATACGTTCAGTAAATCTTGTTCGAAATCTTCAAATCCGGCGCCCTGAATACGGCTAGGCACTCCTGCAAAACATAAATCAACGACTGCTCGATTAATGCCCACTGCTTCAAAGAGTTTTGAACTGCGATAACTTGCGATTGTGCTTATGCCCATTTTAGACATAATTTTGAATAAGCCCTTATTAATACCTTTACGGTAATTTTTAATAGCGTCTAAGGGTTCCATGTCTAAGTCATTTTTTTCTACCATTTGCTCAATGGTTTCGTAAGCTAAATATGGATATACAGCGGTTGCCCCTAAACCAATTAATACAGCGAAATGGTGTGGGTCGCGCGCAGAACCTGTTTCGACTACTATATTGGCGTCACAGCGTAATTGGTCGTGAATTAAGCGCCGCTGTACAGCGCCTACAGCCATAGCTGCAGGAATTGGCAAGGTATCTTTGGCTATCTTGCGGTCTGATAAAATAACAAAGGCAGCGTTTCTATTTTTAACTGCATCGACTACTTCGCCACATAAACGTCTAATCGCATTTTCTAAGCCTTCTTCGGGCTTGTAATTAATATTAATTCTTTCGTTGTAATAATATTCATTGTCGAAATTACGCAGTTGTTTCAAATCTGTGTAGACCAACACTGGCGAATCGAACAATACTCTGTGAGCATAGCCACTGGTTTCGTTAAATACGTTTTGTTCACGGCCGATGCAGGTTGCCAACGACATTACATGATTCTCACGCAGCGAGTCGATAGGCGGGTTTGTCACTTGCGCAAACTGCTGCCTGAAATAATCGTACAAGGTGCGATGCTTAGACGACATAACCGCCATGGGGGTGTCATCACCCATAGAACCTGTGGCTTCTTGACCGTCTTTAGCGAGTACTTTAATCACTTGATTGATTTCTTCGTAGCTATAATTAAATAACTTGTGTCGCGTAGCCATTTCATGGTCGTCGTATACGCGTTTTCCAATTAAGCTCGCGTCGCAGTTTTCAATTGGCTCTAACTTAGAAATATATGACTCAAGCCATTCAGCGTAAGGGTGTTGCGATTTTAATTCGTCATCAATTTCGGTAGAGCGCCAAATTTTGCCGGTATGGGTATCGACCGCTAGCATTTCGCCTGGGCCAACTCTTCCTTTTTCAATTACGTCTTGCTCTTTGTAGTCCCAAATGCCAATTTCAGAAGCAAGGGTAATAAACCCATTTTTCGTAATGACATAGCGCGCGGGGCGCAAACCGTTTCTATCTAAGTTACACGCTACATGACGGCCATTGGTTAGGACAATTCCTGCCGGGCCATCCCAAGGCTCCATGTGCATTGAGTTAAACTCATAAAATGCACGTAGGTCGGGATCCATGGTTTTATTGTTTTGATACGCTGGTGGCACCAATAAACGCATGGCTCTGAATAAGTCCATGCCTCCGGCTAGGAATAGCTCTAGCATGTTGTCTAAGGAGCTGCTGTCTGACCCTTCCAAATTTACGAAAGGTGCGGCTTGCATAAGGTCAGGTATTAGTGGCGTAGCAAATTTGCTTGTTCTGGCAATTGCCCAATCTCGGTTGCCTTTAATGGTGTTTATTTCACCGTTGTGGGCTAAGTATCTAAATGGTTGTGCCAATGGCCATTTTGGCAAGGTATTGGTGGAGAACCGTTGGTGAAATACACATATAGATGACGTTAGTTCGGTATTTGCCAAATCTAAATAGAACTTAGGCAAATCTTTTGGCATTACTAAGCCTTTATAGATGGTCACAAAAGTAGACAAACACGCTACATAAAAATCTTCATCGTCGGTGATGCGTTTTTCAACACGTCTACGAGCCATATATAAACGACGCTCTAAGTCTGGCGCTAACCAACCGCTTGGAGCGTTTACGAATACTTGCTCTATTTGAGGTACGCCCGTTTTGGCTAAATCACCAAGAACGCTATTATCAACGGGTACTTCACGCCAGCCAAGTACGCTTAGCATTTCTTTTTCTAATTCTTCGCTGAGGACTTTACGCGATGCTTGCGCCTTTATAGGATCTTGCGATAAAAAAATCATTCCTACGGCATAATTTTTATTTAGCGACCAGCCATTGTCTACGGCCATTTTTTTGAAAAATGAGTCGGGTTTTTGCAAAAGCAAACCACAGCCGTCGCCGGTTTTACCGTCGGAGGCGACACCGCCTCTGTGCTGCATGCGGTCGAGACCTTCAATTGCGGTTGCAACTAAGGAATGACTTGAATCACCTTGTGTGTGGGCAATTAAGCCGAACCCACAGTTGTCTTTTGAATCAGATGAATGATACAAACCCATACATTACCCCTTCGCGTGACCAAAATATGCAGCCACGCTCGTTATGTCTTACTTATGATATGAAGACCCAATATCTGTGCAAGACCATGCTCACGGTCTTTGCCATAATACGAATGTGTTTGTCGACTATTATTATTGTATTTGTTCGACGTCGTTAGCTGTTTGAGGATACTGTTGCGTATCGGATTTTTATTCATTCCACTAAGCGGGACGTTGAAGTTACCTACTTACGCGTCATAAATCAATTGCCTTGCATCAAATTATTGATATTGAATAATTTGATTGTGATTAAGTTATTGTTTTATATGCGGATATAATTTTATAAATGACTGAAGTGAAAAGTCTATTTTTTGACACCATACGTAAACAAAGTGTAAATATTAGTTGAAATTACAACTTTTATTCACATGAAAATGCAGAAAAACAAAGCTTTAGCGCATAAATATGTTTTTTTAGTGCGTAAACTTGCAGCGAGATCATTTTTTACAAAAATAGCCGATTATTCGACTATTACCTACCTCAAATTCTTGATAGCATGACGCATATAAACTTTCATTTATACTGCTTGAATGCAGTTTTGCTGGCCAGGCTATTCTAATACTATGCTAATTAAATCACCAAACGATTCATGGGCTATAAAAGTGGCGCAGTTTGTCAACAATATGGGCACGCTTAAGGTCAGTATTCTTTTTGTAGCGTTCACCCTATGCTTTACAATTTTAGGCTCCTATTTTGTTCGTATCGCTTTGGGTACCGATATGCAAACTCATGATTTTTTGAGTGCCATTGTGGTTACTTTAATCGGTGCGCCATGCCTATTGTTTTTCTTTAGTAAATTAATTAAACAGCTAGAGCATTCGCGTATTAATTTAGAAGAAGCGGTTAGCCAATTAGAACGCTTGCGCCGACACGACGTTATACTAAATAGAGAACTACAAAACAATATTCGCCAATTAAACTATGAGATAGAGCAGCGTAAGCATGCTCAACTAGAGCGCGAAGCTCTGTTTGCTAAACTCGAACAAGAGATAAAACAAAAATCAGAGCAAGAATTAGAAGCCCGCAGGCTTTCAACCTTCACGAGATCAATCATAGATGCCTCTCCCGATCTAATATATTATCGAAATGAAGAAGGTCGTTTTGAAGGCTGTAACAAAGTGGCAGAAGCCTTAACTGGTAAATCACAAGAGGAACTAATGGGATTAACACCCCACCAGGTTTACGATGAAGAGTTAGCTAGGCAAGTTGCAGCATCTGACCAACAAGTACTGGAAACTAACGCCCCCGTCACAGAAGAACTGTGGCTTAAATTTGCAGATGACCGACGCCGTTATTTTGAAATGCGCAAAGTCCCATTTTTTGATCACAATGGCAAGAGACTAGGTGTGCTGGCCTTTGGTCGAGATATGACCGAACGTAAGCAGTCTCAACTTGCGATTGAACAAGCCAGTAAAGATAAGACAAAATTTATTGCGACTATTTCACACGAGTTGCGCACCCCACTAAACGGTATAGTTGGTCTGTCGCGAATGCTGCGTGATACTAAGTTAGATACCGAACAATTTGAATGGGTGAGCACTATCTATGCGAGTGCAATTACCTTAGGCAATATTTTTAACGATATTATTGACCTTGATAAACTCGACCGTGACAAAGTTGAAATGCAATACAAGACTGTCAGCACGGTCAATTTTGTCAATGAGTTAGCCAGTATTATAAAGTTATTAGCAGCCGACAAAGGTCTTAGCTTCAACTGGAAAATTGTAGATCCTGTCCCTGTCGCTTTTGAGGCTGACGGTACGCGACTTCGGCAAGTACTATGGAATATATTGTACAATGCTGTGAAATTTACCCAGCAGGGTTCTGTATCACTTACCATGTCGGCAAAAATACACAGCGACAGCCAAGCTGACATCACCTTTACCGTTCAAGACACTGGGATTGGAATCGAAAAAGACCAATTCGATAAAATATTTGCGATGTACTACCAAGTGCAACGCGAAGACTTTCAGTCAGCAACAGGCACAGGTATCGGTTTAGCTATTTGCAAGCAAATGGTAGAAAAAATGAAGGGGAGCATACGGGTAAATAGTAAGGTTAATCAAGGCACATGCTTTGAAATTAAATTGCCTGTAAATACTACCAATCAAGCCCCAGATGTTGAAGAACTTAGGGTAACAGGCTTACGCATATTACTGGTAGAAGACATTGAGTTGAATGTTATGGTAGCGAAAGCCTTGCTTGAGAAATTAGGTCAACACGTTGCCGTTGCTATGACCGGTCAAGAAGCAATAGATATGGTAAGAGCAAATACTTACGATCTTATTTTACTCGATATACAACTGCCTGATATGACCGGTTTTGATGTTGCGCGTACGCTGCTTGATGAAGACTTAGTGCTTAGAACTCCAATTGTGGCATTAACGGCTAACGTGATAAAAACAAGAGAAGAGTACCTGCAAAATGGTATGGACGATATAATTTCCAAGCCGGTTAAGAAAAGCAGAATAGTACAGGTGTTCAATGAATTGTTTGCGAGCGATTTACGCAATGATATAGCGCTACAAACGGGCAATAGTAAGAAGGTAGTTATAGAACAAGAGTCTCATAAAGTACTCGATGTAGACTTATTGATTATGCTCATTGAAACCATTGGCGAGGGTATGATCGAGGCTAGTTTGGCTGTATTTGAAGACACAATACCTGAATATATGGAAATACTTAATGTGTCGTTGGCTGCAGATGATAAAGACGAAGTATGTTCTCAAGCACACAAAATCAAAGGTGCCGCTGGCTCGGTAGGTTTAGATAGAGTGCAGGTAACGGCTGATATGATTCAGCAGGGTGACCACCCTGCATGGTGGGAAAACGTGCATGACTGGGTTGAACAATTGCAATTGGCAATAGGTAAAGATGTACCATACCTGCACGAATGGCTTAAACGACATCAATATGATGACTAAAAGTAGCTTTGCAAATCAAGTGTTTTTTACATCAAGAACACTGTGGCAGTACCTAAGAAGGCAAATATACCGACAACATCGGTGATGGTGGTTAAAATCACGCTACCGGCCAGCGCAGGGTCTATTTTCATTTTTTTCATTATAATAGGAAGTGTAGCGCCGGCTAAACCAGCAGCAATCATGTTCATCATCATCGCAAACGCAATCACCGCGCCTAGCATATAGTCTTGTTTCCAAATGGCGATAACCGAGGCGATTAATACCGCCCATATAATACCGTTGAAGAAGCCAATCGCAAGCTCTTTGCGTACTAACCAAAGTGCATTGGTGTCGGTTACATGGCCCAAAGCCATACCACGAATAACCAGCGTTAATGTTTGGTTGCCTGCAACACCGCCCATGCTTGGAACAATTGTATTTAGAATAGCTAATACTGCCAATTGGCTGAGCGTTTCTTCAAACATATCGCTAACAGCTGCCGCGAGTAATGCGGTAATTAAGTTAACACCAAGCCATACTGAACGACGTTTAGTCGATTGACCCACAGGAGCAAAGGTATCTTCTTCGTCCTCAAGACCCGCCATACTCATCATCGAGTGCTCTGCATCTTCACGAATAATATCTACCACATCGTCTATGGTAATTCGCCCAACGAGCTTCCCTTCGTCATCAACTACTGGAGCAGATAGCCAATCGTAACGCTCAAACATGCTGGCTACTGCACGCTCTTCCATATTTACCGTCAAGGCTTCAGGTTCATCATCCATAATTTCTTCGACAGTTACATCGGGGCTCGATGTCAATAGTCGTGAAAGGGAGATCGTGCCAATTAAGAAGTCTTGTCTGTTCACAACATAGAGTGTATCGGTATTCTCAGGTAGCTCGGCTTTTAAGCGCAAATAACGTATTACCACGTCTACCGTAACTTCATGTCGTAAGGTAATTGTGTCGGTATTCATTATAAAACCGGCAGTATTTTCACCATACGACATTGCTTTTTCTGCGCGTTGCCGGTCTTGGGCATCCATCGAAGTAAGAATGTTATTGAGTACATTTTCAGGTAATGAGCTCAATGTTTCTGCTAAATCGTCGGTGTCCATGTCTTCTAGTGCATCAACTACACTAGCAGGCATCATTTTACTAATGATGCCATTTCTTACATCTTCTGATAATTCTTCTAGTACGTCGCCGTGGAAATCTGCGTCGAGCATTTGCCACAATACGTCACGAGTTTTAGTGGGAGATGACTCAAGTAATAAAGCAACGTCACCGGCAGGAATATCGTGCAACAATTTTCGAACACGAACGAATGCGCCGGCAGTTAGCGATTCGGAAATGGTTGATAGTCTAGCCTGTGTATTCGTTGTCTCGATAGTTTCTGGCATATAATTTAGTAGTTTATTCGCCTTCGTCGAATTTGTTAGCAATGAGATTTTCAATGTTTTCTATTGCAAGTTCAGCATCGTCGCCGTCGCATATTAGTGTAACGAGCTTTCCTTGACTGCTTTCAAGCATAAGAAGTGCCAGTACACTATTCGCCGGTGCTTGCTGGTCGCCTTGTTCTAACACAACGTCGCACTCGTAACTATTGGCAAGTTGAACAAGTTTAGTTGCCGCCCGAGCGTGCAATCCTAGTTTATTGACAATAGTAAGGGTTTTAGTGAGTTTCATTGCAATAGTTACTCGCCTTGTTAGCTCGATTTGTCATTTTGTAAGCTGATGTTTGAATGTGCCTCGTCATCGCTGCTTGGCGCTGCCATTTCTAAGGGTTTTGATATGCCAATTTCACGATGCTTAACTTGTACATCACCATGACTGCTTTTAAATGCTTCGGCTAAGGATTGTGCTACATAGACAGAACGATGTTGTCCACCAGTGCAACCAATTGCTATTGTCACATAAGAGCGATTATTACGTTCTAAATGCGGCAGCCAAGTTGTAATTAAGTTTTGAATTTGCCAAATAACTTTCATCACTAAGGGCTGGCTAGATAAAAATAACTCAACTGGCCCATCTAGACCATTCATTGGACGTAAATCTGGGTCCCAATGAGGGTTTGGTAGAAACCTTACGTCAAAGACGTAATCAGCGTCTTTGGGGATACCATATTTAAAGCCAAAAGATTCAAATACAATTACCAAGTCAGAGCTTTTCTTACCCAATACTCTTTCGCGTATAAGCTCAGCTAAATCATGCACAGAGAGCTTGTCGGTATTAATATGCAAGTCAGCTTTTTCGGCTACAGGCACCAATATTTCTCGCTCTTCGTTGATGGCATCAACAAGTGAGTTACTGCGTTTGAAAAGAGGGTGAAGGCGGCGCGTTTCACTATAGCGCTTTACTAGCACGTCATCGCTAGCATCGAGGAATATAATAGTGATTTCCCAAAATTCAGGCAAATATTCAAGTAATTCGCTGATTTCATTTTCCGACTCGGGCATGTTTCGTACATCTATACTTACTGCCACCAGTTCGTGCTGCTCAACAATAGTATGGGTAAGGGTCGGTAGGAGTGACACGGGTATATTATCGACACAATAATAGCCGAGGTCTTCTAGTGAGCGCAATGCAATCGACTTGCCCGAGCCTGAACGACCACTAATAATGAGGAGTTTCATTTGTTACCCTTTAAGATTTGCATATCTGTAAAATTGCAGAAGTACTCTCGCCATTTACCTAGCTAAACGAATACCGCAAAGCTAAGGTTGCTACGCTAATGCCGCTACTATTTCGTTTTTGTTGGTCGCTTTTCTGATTGCTTTTACGGTGTCTTTGTTACTGAGTTTTCTTGCAATACCTGACAGTGCTTGCAAATGCTTGTTGGTTTGCTCCTCGGGAACTAATATTGCAAAAAAGATATCAACCGGTTTACTGTCAATAGCGTCAAAATCGATAGGTTGGCTGCTAGTCACAATGACTGCAATCATATTATCTAGGCCCCTAATTTTGCCATGAGGAATAGCAATGCCATGACCAATTCCGGTACTGCCCATTTTCTCGCGAGACAGCAGACTAGACAGTACTTCAACCTGGTCTAGTTCTGGGGACTGTTGAACTGCAATTTCGGATATAACTTCAAAGATCCGCTTTTTGCTATGACATTCGACCGAGCATCGAGTTCGGTCGAGTGAAATGATGTCATTTATTATCATAAGGGTGCTTAGTGACGCTCTAGTTTTTCTTTGTGTTTAATGACCTGTCGATCGAGTTTATCAATGAGTCCGTCTATTGCAGCATACATGTCTGAATGCTGCGAATTGGCGAAGACTTCACCGCCGTTCAAATGTAAGGTTGCTTCTGCTTTTTGATTGAGTTTTTCAACATTAAGGATGACGTGGACGTTGTTGATATGGTCGAAATGCCTTTCAAGTTTTTCAAACTTGGTGTCTACGTACTTACGCAGTGATTCGGTAATTTCGACGTGATGACCGGTTAAGTTTATTTGCATAATGCTTGTCCTCTAATGCATAGCCTTAAACAAGGCTTTTACGTTGATTTGAAGGCGGAATATTTAGCGATTCCCGGTATTTTGCAATTGTTCGCCTAGCGACATTTATTCCTTGGTCAGCAAGCAATTGCGCAATTTTGCTATCACTTAATGGTTTGTGTGCAGGTTCATCGGCAACTAATTTTTTAATAAACGCTCGAATTGCAGTAGAAGAGCAATTTTCGCCCGAATCTGTTGATACGTGCGATGAGAAGAAATATTTAAGCTCATAAATACCACGAGGTGTATGCATGTATTTTTGCGTAGTCACACGTGAAATTGTGGACTCGTGCATATCAACCATTTCTGCAACGTCGTTGAGTACCATCGGTTGCATCTTTTCTGGCCCTTGTTCAAAAAACTCTCGTTGCTTGGCAACAATGCAATGAGACACCTTAAGGAGGGTTTCATTGCGACTTTCTAAACTTTTAATAAACCACTTGGCTTCTTGTAAATGAGACTTAATATATTGAGAGTCGTTCGGGTTTTTTGTCGATTTTGATAATTTTGCGTAGGTTTCATTAACCGCTAACGCAGGCAGCGCTTCGTTATTGAGCTCTACGGTCCATACCCCTTTCTTCTTGTATACATTTACGTCGGGTACAATGTACTCGGGTTCTCTAGATGAGATAGAGCTGCCAGGACGCGGATTTAAAGTTTTTAATAAGCGCATTACTTCACGTAATTGGTCTTCTTTCAAACGCGTTTTACGCATTAACGTTCTATAATCTTTGCTACTCAGTAAATCGGCATGCTCTTCAATAATATTTCTTGCCTGTGATAACCAGGGTGTATCGTCGCTAAACTGAAGTAGTTGTACCAATAAGCATTCTTTAACTGAACGAGCACCTGAACCAACGGGATCGAACATTTGAATACGTTTAAGTACGCATTCAACTTCGTCTAGGTCAATATCTTCATTGTCTAAACTAGCTAGTATTTCGTCACTGCTAACGGTTAAGTATCCCGACTCGTCTATTGAATCGATAATAGCAATTGCAATTGATATGTCGTTATCACTAAAGTGGGTGAGTTCTACTTGCCACATTAAATGATCTTGAATAGATTCTGTTGTTTCACCTTGAAACACGTAGTCGTCGTCTGGATTTGCGCCTGTCATACGCGTTGGCGCCGACGTAGATCCTAAATATTCTTCCCATGAACTGTCGAGGGGAAGGTCATCAGGAATTTCTCTATTTTCCAGTGCGTCGTGTGTATCCATAGTGTCAGGCACATCGCTGTCGCCATTGGCCATTGCGGTATCGTTGTTGTTAGTTGTTTCAGCGCTAACAGCCAGTTGTTCTTTGTCGGTGCGTGAATCGAGTGTTTGATTCTCGTCTGACGATGCGCTGTTGCTCTCAGAGTCGTGTTCTACGGTTTCTAATAGTGGATTAGACTCAAGTGCTTCTTGAATTTCTTGCTGTAAATCGAGAGTAGACAGTTGTAACAATTTGATCGCCTGCTGCAATTGAGGCGTCATTGTTAGCTGTTGACTGAATTTGAGCTGTAACGAAGGTTTCATTACTGTCCTTCTACTAATTTAATGCGATTTTTGTGCATATGTGGCTCTAATCTCTCCAATATAGGAAACGCGGTTTCCAGTCGTATTGATGTGCAACTAAAATGATGGTTATTTAGTAACAACTCTTCTTACATAATAGCGCTTTACGGTGCCTTTACAAAGAGAATTGTTCACCTAAATAAACATCTCTTACTGTTTGATTAGCAAGTACTTCTTGAGCAGTGCCCGAGGCTATTAATTCCCCATGACTTACAATATAGGCTTTCTCACATACGTCCAGTGTTTCTTTTACGTTGTGATCGGTGATCAGCACACCAATTCCGCGTTCTTTGAGTTGATATATAATTTTTTTAATATCATTAACTGATATCGGATCAACACCCGCAAAAGGTTCATCAAGCAGTATAAACTTGGGGTCGGCAGCTAGCGCGCGGGCTATCTCAACGCGCCGTCTCTCACCGCCAGATAGGCTCATGCCCAAACTATTGCGTATATGATTAATATTAAAATCGTCAAGTAGTTCATCGGCTATTTGTTCGCGCTTATCGTTAGAAATGTCTTTACGGGTTTGTAATATAGCCATTAAATTTTCATACACACTGAGTTTTCTAAAAATCGACGCTTCTTGTGGTAAATACCCAATACCTTGACGAGCGCGCTCGTGCATAGGTTGAAAACTCAAGTTGATTTGGTCTATATAAATGTCGCCCTTATCTAGCGGCACCAGTCCTACAATCATGTAAAAGGTAGTCGTTTTGCCTGCACCATTAGGCCCCAACAAACCAACAATTTGTCCAGTAGAAACCTCAATGCTTACATCGCGCACTACTTGGCGTGACTTGTATGACTTGGCTAAATTTTTGGCGTACAAGGTGCTTATCACGGTTTGTCCTCGTCGTCTGTTGCATCTTTTTCGCCCGACGAGAATGCCCCAGGGCTTAGCACTGTAGTCACCGTTGCATCGCTGTTGGCGTCGGTAGAAGCCATAATCTGTTCTTTGCCCATATCAAATGCAATTGAGTCGCCATTAACCTGCACGTCGTTCTGTTTTATGGCGGCGTTACCTTTTAACGATATAGTCTGAAACTCAACCTTATACTGTATTTCATTTGCACTTGCACTTACTACCGAACCATCCTCTAGTCTTTGTTGATAGCTCGCTGGATTGCCCGTTGCAGTAATGATTTCTTTCCCTTTCCCAGCGGTGGCATCGGCCACTACTTGGTCGGCTAAAATCTCTAAACTACCTTGCCTTATTATGACATTGTCCATAAATATAGAGGTTTTCTTTTTACCGTCTAAGGACTGATTTTTTGATTTTGCAGTAACCGGTAATAAGAAGTCATTCGAAATAGTGCTATGTTCACTTGGTTCTTGGGCCTCTTGAACTGCTTCGACAGACTCGTTAGTCTGTGCGCTAGTAGCAGAAAAAGCACAGCTTGAAAAAGTGCAAAAAAGTGCAATTGCAAAGCTTCGCTTAGCGAATGGGATTAAATTCGGTTTGTACATGTTCTTTTAACTCATATTGTTGGGTCGTTAAGTTACCAAAGATGCCGATACTGTTTACTTCATAATTAAGGCCACTAATGGTCACTTTTTGGTCTGAGCTCAACGTTTTGTCGAGCAAATTGATCTCAATATACTCGGTGCTTATCTGTTTAATATACTCTTGCGATCGTAAATTCACAATATTGACATTTTTTTCTAGCTGAATTCTATTGTTGTTGTAAAGCGTACCTTCGTCAGCCGTCACCTGCCAAGGTTGACCGTTGTCTAGGTACAAGGTATAAACCGGATTGTGGAATACTGTAAACCCTAATGCCTCATAATGTTCCATTCTTTCAGCGGCTACTTGGTGACTCAACTTACCCTCTTTGTCATACAATTTACTATTGAGATTAACGGCTTGGTAATTAGGAATGAGTTCAACATCACTGCTGTTAGCTATTTTTTGTTCTTCATCTTCTAATAGTATGGGTAAATAAAGCACGAGTACTGCTGTGAATATAAACGCAATACTCCATGTAATGCGATTCATACGCTAGCACCGTGTATAGTAGTCAACACGTCGTTTGCCTGTAAAAAAAGGTCGCACACTTCACGTACCGCGCCTTTACCGCCGCCTATCGTGGTAATGTAGTTGGCTTGGCGTTTCACTAAGGGGTGGGCGTCTTGCACGGCAACCTTAATAGCGCTCAAGTCGAACATTCCTAGATCGGGCATATCATCGCCTACACTGGCTATTTGATGGCTTTGGAATCCGGTAAGTTGCATCAGTTCAGCTAAAGATCTGGATTTGTCTTCGCGGCCTTGCAATAAATGTTTTACGTTCAACGAGTGCATTCGCTGCTCAACAATAACAGATTTTCTGCCGGTAATAACGGCAACGCTTATGCCGCACTTACTGAGCGCTTTTACGCCGTAGCCGTCTTTGGTATTAAACGCTTTTAGTTCTTCATTGTTGTTTCCCAAATATATTTGACCGTCGCTAAATACACCGTCAACATCAAATACTACAAGCTTAATTTGTTTGCACTTTTCGAATAAATCATTCGACACCGTTTGGTACAAGGTTTGCACAGTAAGATCTTTGTTAGTCATCACACTACCCCCGCTTTTAATAGCATGTAGGTATTTAACGCGCCAACGGGTTGGTTATTTTCATTTAGTACAAATAAGGCGTTAATGCGTTTATTTTGCATAAGATTAAGAGCATCTATTGCTAATGAATTTGCGCCGGCGCTTACGCCACCTTCAGTCATGACTGCATTTACCGGCGTTTCATGAATATCAACGCGTTTGTCTAAGGCTCTGCGTAAATCGCCGTCACTAAATATACCTACTAGAACGTTATTTTCGTCGACGATAGCGGTAACCCCAAGCCCTTTAGAAGAAATATCTAAAAGTGCTTGTTTTACGGTAGCCGATACAGGTGTTTTTGGAACGGCTCCACCGCTTACCATAATATCGCCGACAGTGAGCAATAATCGTTTACCCAAGGCACCACCGGGGTGAGAAAAGGCGAAGTCTTCAGCTGTAAACCCTTTTGCCTCCAATAATGCGATGGCTAATGCATCGCCAAGGACAAGAGTAGAAGTGGTGCTCGTTGTAGGCGCTAACCCTAAGGAACAGGCTTCTTGCACAACGCCAAGCTTAAGAACAACATTAGAGTACTTTGCTAAACTACTGTCTGGATTGTTGGTAATGGCAATTATAGGTACTTGAATGCGTTTTATAGAAGGTAGTAAGCCCACTAATTCATTGGTTTCGCCAGAATTTGATATTGCAATAACCACATCGTTGGGACTTAACATCCCAAAGTCGCCGTGGTTGGCTTCCCCTGGGTGCATAAAAAAGGATGGCGTGCCTGTGCTGGCGAAAGTTGCTGCCATTTTATTACCTATATGTCCAGATTTACCCATGCCCGACACAACTACTTTACCTTTACACTGCATTAAAATATCGCAGGCAAGTGTGAAACTCTCGTCAAGACGATCTTTCAACTGCGAAAGTGCGTCAATTTGATTGCTAAATGTACGATTTGCCGATTGTAAGTAAGTCATATAATAGTAATTATTCTAGTGTGTCTTTTTAAAAAATGGACGCTAATTTTGAATATTAATCAATATTGTTTTACGCAAACAAAACGTATTGATAGCCAATGAAAATACCTAGTAATATTACTGCTTCAACACGATTTATTTGCCGAGAACCTTTCAGATTAAAACAAAAAATGAATAACAAGATAGATAACCCAAGCATTACTAGTGAGTCTCGGTCAGCTGCGCTTGCATCGATAGCGCCAGGTGCTATTAGTCCTGGCATTGCGAGTACGGCTAATAAATTAAAAATATTCGAACCAATGATATTACCTAATGCTAGGTCATGTTCACCTTTGAGCACGCCAGCTATGCTTGCAGCCAATTCAGGTAGACTCGTTCCTATTGCTATTATAGTAAGCCCTATCACTAAATCGCTAATGCCGAAGTGTTGGGCAATTACTACCGCAGAGTCTACCAGAAAGTGGGCACTGGCTGGCAAAAGAATAATTCCCACTACCACCCAAAACACAGCGGTACTGGTGGCAACATTACTAGGTACCTCGGTTTCTGTTTCGGCATTTAGTGGGTCGTTTTTATCCACTGTAAATGAAAGCACTGCCATACCTGCAATCACTAGAACAAAAAGCGTGATTAGTACAACACCTTCAATTCTCGATATCTCGCTATCGGCAATGAAGTAAACGCCAATTAAGGTGATTATGAGCATCAACGGTAACTCACGCTTCAAAGTCAGAGAAGACACAATCAATGGTTTAATTAGTACGGTTATTCCAAGCACTAGCGCGATGTTGGTAATGTTTGAACCTAAAGCGTTTCCTACGGCAGTATCTATACTGCCAGTAAAGGAGGCTGTTGCAGATACAACAATTTCGGGTGCAGAAGAACCCATAGCAACTATGGTCAAGCCAATCATCATAGGTGCAACACCTATATTTTTGGCAAGTGCAGAGGCCCCGTAAACAAATCGGTCGGCGCTCCAACTGAGGACTATAAGTCCTAGAACGAATATTACTAAATTAACAATCACTACTTTGTTCTTCTTTTTTTGAAACTTAGCTTCTTTGTATAAAGTGTAGCGATTTCGGTGTAAAAAAGCCCACAAAATAAAAAATAAATAAGTTATATCGATAAAATGTACGTTTTGTTACGTATTTCTTACGCGAAAAACCTTGAAAAGGGCTAAACTATACCTATATTGAGATGTCTACTTTTGTGTAAGCAAAATAAACCTTGTTAAAACGACTGATTTGCTGGCTTTTATGAAGATTCATTTGGTGCATTTTTTTGAGCCCAATGTAGGTTTGAAGGCATGAATAGTTCAATAAATCTGTATGAACTATTCTTAATGATCATAGCCTTAGAAAAGATAGTAAAAAGTGCATAGCACAATACCAATGGAGTTTTTAAAAGTACGGATGTCTGAAAATATAGTTTCAATCACTGACATGCAATTTTACCGGGGCGAACGCGAAATTTACAAAGATATTTCTTTGTCGGTTAAGCGCGGCGGAATAACCGCTATTATGGGACCCAGTGGAATTGGCAAAACGACCTTGCTAAAGATTATTGGCGGGCAGTTAACGCCAAGTAAAGGTAACGTGATTTTTCAAGGTGATGACGTGCATAAGGTATCACGCAATCGCTTGTACGAAATGCGCCGAAAAATGAGCATGCTGTTTCAAAGTGGTGCATTGTTTACCAATATGTCGGTGTTTGACAACGTCGCCTATCCTTTGCGTGAGCACACCAAACTTGATGAAGCTATTATAGCGACCCTTGTTAAGTTGAAGTTAGAAGCGGTAGGCTTACGCGGCGCAGCTCAGTTAATGCCTAGTGAATTATCGGGTGGTATGGCAAGGCGAGCAGCCTTAGCAAGGGCTATCGCCCTCGACCCCGAACTTATTATGTATGACGAACCGTTTGCCGGGCAAGACCCTATATCGATGGGTGTATTGGTAAAACTAATAAAAGCGTTAAACAAAGCTTTAGACCTTACCTCTATCGTGGTTACCCATGATGTAACTGAAGTACTAGAAATTGCAGACTATGCATACATTATGGCGAACAAAACCATCATAGGCTCAGGTACTCCAGATGAAATTAAAAATTCTGACTCGCCCTTAGTACAGCAGTTTTTGCAAGGAAATGCCGATGGACCTGTGCCATTTCATTTTCCTGCCGAAGCTATTGAAACTGATTTGCTAGGAGGTTCGGCTTGAATTTTTTTGTTAATTATTTTTCAGGATTAGGTAAGGCGACCCTTGATCGCTTTCACGGCATGGGTCAAGCCTCTATAATGCTGTATGGAGCCTTGTTTGCTTTTCCGCAGTGGAAGAATGTGCGACTAACCATTGCACAAGTGTACGTCGTGGGTGTGCAGTCGTTACTTATTGTGATGGTATCAGGGCTTTTTATTGGCATGGTAATGGCACTTCAGGGCTATACTATACTGGTAAATTATGGCGCCGAGGGCAGTCTAGGGCCTATGGTTGCGCTGTCAATTTTACGTGAACTCGGGCCAGTAGTGACGGCATTGCTATTCGCTGGCAGGGCCGGTTCAGCTCTAACTGCTGAAATTGGCTTAATGAAGGCAACTGAGCAGCTAAGTAGTTTAGAAATGATGGCTGTTGACCCATTACGGCGCGTTGTTTCTCCGCGTTTCTGGGCAGGTGTAATCAGCTTGCCTATGCTAACCATTATTTTTTCCGCGATCGGTATTTTAGGTGGGCACATAGTAGGTGTTGATTGGCTTGGCGTAGACTCGGGTAGCTATTGGTCAATAATGCAATCGACAGTGGAATGGGATAAAGACGTAATAAACGGCGTAATCAAGAGTGCCGTATTTGCTTTCGTTATTGTGTGGATTGCGCTTTATAAAGGTTACTCTTGCATTCCAACGTCGGAAGGCATCAGTCAGGCGACCACGCAAACCGTGGTGTATTCATCACTTGCAATACTCGGATTAGATTTTATATTAACCGCTTTAATGTTCGGCATTAGTTAGGATTATCAATGACCACAAGAAAAACAGAAATATTAGTAGGCTTATTTGTTGCGCTTGCAATTGCAGCGACCTTGTTACTAGCACTCAGAGTTGTCAACCAGGGAATGTCTGGGAACACTGACACCTATACGTTAAACGCTCGATTTGACAATATCGGGGGTTTAAAAGCACGCTCTTCAATTAAAGTAGGCGGTGTAGTAGTAGGACGTGTTGAACGTATCTATCTGCATAAAGACGATTTAATGCCTATTGTCGAGCTAAAAATATCGACGGTTTACGCGAAGACTTTTCCCGATACCAGCAGTTTGTCTATATTAACATCAGGGCTTTTAGGCGAGCAGTTTATTGGCCTGTCGCCTGGTTTTATCTTTCCAGAAGACCTAGTGAGAATGTCCGAGGACAAAGTTTGTGAAACTAGTGCCTTATCTAATTGTCCATACTTAACAGACGGCGAAGAAATTTTCGATACGAAGTCAGCATTAGTACTCGAAGATCTAATTGGCCAGTTCTTATTTAAACAAGGAAGCGAATAGTTGAAAACTTTTCTAAATGCTAAAACTTCGTTAATATTACTGAACTTAGTATCGGCGCTTGCGATTTTAGTATCTGCAGGCAATTCTTTTGCTACTGAACCCACTAACGACGGAGCAGGTGTTTCTGCACAGTCTGCTGCCGTACAAACAATAATGATATCGCAAGACGACCCATATGAGATGGTTAAGGCGGCTGCTTCAAAAACATTTGCACGGATTAAAAACGAGCAAGCACAAATAAAGCAAGATCCTGAAAATTTGCGTACGATAATGGAACAAGAATTGATGCCATATATCGATCACCGTTTCTCGGCCTTTAAAGTCCTTGGCAAATATGCGCGCCAGGTAGAGAAGAAAGAACTGTTTGAGTTTGTTTCAGTTTTTCGGGATTACCTTATTACCACCTATGCCGTGGCGATGGGTTATTACGATGACCAATCTGTAGAGTTTGATCCAGCCAGAGATTACGGAGAGCGCGCCGATGTTACTGTTCGCGCTGTTATTAAAGATGACAGTAGCCCTGACATAAAAGTAGCGTTTAAGGTTCGTAAAGACCCAAGAAGCGGTAATTGGCAGGCATACGATATGATTGCCGAGGGCATTAGCCTTCTTTCGAGTAAGCAAACAGAATTTGAAAGCATCTTGCGTAAAGAAGGCATAAACAGAGTGATTGAATTGATGCGTGAAAGCATTAGGCAACCTATTAAATTAAATAATAATACGCCTAAAGAGTCTGAAAGTGAGCCTTCAACCGAGAAAGCCGCGTGAAATTGAGCTTAACTTTACCTGCTAGCAATAATTCCGGCGCTTGTTTATTAATAAGCGGGGAATTAGACCAAACTACTTTAGTGCATGACTACTGGTTTGAACTGTCTGATAGCGATAAACAGGCCCTTGTGAGTGGAGGAAGCATGAAGGTTGATTTAGGCAATGTAGATCGTACCGACACCGCAGGCCTTGCTTGGTTAATTAATTTAGTAAAAGATGCAAAAGCAAATAAAGTAAAGGTGAGCTTTGAAAGCGTTCCTGATAAACTACTAAATCTTGCTGACTTAAGTAGCGCTAAAAATATTTTAACGCAATAAAACACTGTCGGTAGACGCGTATTATTGCGTTTAACACCCTATTAGGAAGTTTATGACCAACGAAGAAATTGCTGAAATGCTAAGCACAACATTGAGCTTAAACGATGTTAAAGTTAAAAGTGAAGGTACGCATTTTCAAATTATTGCTATTGACGATCGTTTTGAAGAAATGAGCCGTGTCAAAAGGCAACAATATGTATATGCCCCTTTGTCTGAATTGATTGCCGATGGCACTATTCATGCTGTTTCGATAAAAACGTTTGGTACAGCCCAATGGCAGCGCGAAAAATTATTTAATTAGGATTTCCCTTTGGACAAATTGAGAATTAAGAAAAGCCCCCCTTTGCATGGTACTGTTACAATATCTGGGGCAAAGAATGCAGCGCTTCCTGTCCTCATTTCTAGCTTACTTACCAGTAGCGCGTGTACGTTTACAAATGTCCCTAACTTACGCGATATTACGACGACTATTTTGTTGTTACGTGATTTTGGCGCAAAAGTAAATCAGCTTACCGCGAACTCGGTTGAAATTGACGCAAGTAAACTCGACAGCGTAACGGCATCGTATGAATTAGTGCGTACCATGCGTGCATCAATCTTGGTTTTAGGTCCCTTACTCGCTAAGTATGGTCGTGCGAATGTATCATTGCCTGGTGGCTGCGCAATTGGGGCTCGCCCGGTAAATCTTCATCTTAATGGCCTAGAAAAAATGGGCGCAAAAGTAGATGTTGAAGAAGGCTATGTGCGAGCTTCAGTAAATGGCAAGCTCAAAGGCGCTCGTATATTTATGGACATGGTCAGTGTTGGCGCTACAGAGAACTTAATGATGGCTGCCTCTCTAGCTGAAGGTCAAACCATTTTAGAAAACGCTGCGCGTGAACCTGAAATTGTAGATTTGGCTAATTGTATTAATTCAATGGGCGGCAACATTAGTGGTGCAGGTACCGATAAAATAACCATTGAAGGTGTAGAAACTTTGCATGGTTGTACTTATGATATTTTGCCAGACCGCATTGAAACAGGTACTTTTCTAGTGGCAGCAGCTGTATCAAAAGGGTCTATTAGATGCGAGAAGGCTGCGCCTGATACCCTTGATGCTGTGTTAAGCAAACTCGAGCAAGCAGGCGCTGTGATTGAAACCGGCGACGATTGGATTACCCTTGATATGCAAGGTAAAGCGCCAAAAGCCGTCAGTTTAAAAACAATGCCTCATCCAGGTTTTCCTACCGATATGCAGGCACAGTTTGTGACCTTAAATGCTGTTGCCGAAGGTAATGGCGTTATTACTGAAACTATCTTTGAAAACCGATTTATGCACGTACCTGAATTACATAGAATGGGGGCAAAAATAGAGTTAGAAGGCAATAATGCCGTTACTCAAGGGTCATCTAAACTTACAGGTGCACAAGTAATGGCAACGGACCTGCGTGCTTCAGCAAGTCTCGTAATTGCTGCTTTAGTCGCAGATGGCGAAACCATTGTTGATAGAATTTATCATCTTGACCGAGGCTACGAAGCAATTGAAGCTAAATTAGGCGGTTTAGGCGCTCATATAGAGCGGATAGGAAAGGCATAGACCCTATTTTATGCGTTAAGCAAATGGCTAAGCTTCTTTGTGTAAGATAGTTGCTTAGCTATTTAGTACCATCTCTGGGTTTAACTCACCTACCGTTACCATCATAGTAATTAGCTCGTCATTGCGACTTACCACTAGTTCTAATTGTGCGCCAGGGCGAGTGCTTGCAATTAAGTCCAGCGTTTTTGAAACATCAACAACCGCTTCACCATTTACCGAAAGCAATAAGTCGTTTACCCGCAGTCCTGCCAAATCGGCGGGGCCATTTGGCGCTACACTTTCAACCAGAATTCCGCTGTTATCATAGCCGTTTCCACTAAATCCTAATTGTCCTCTGCGAACTCTACCATTTTCAATGATTTCGTCCATTACGCGCTTGGCCAGTGGGTAGGGCAAGGCAAAGTTAACCCCATTTACATCTTGTACTTGGCGACGACTGTCGAGTGTCTTAAAGCTTGCATTGGTAATGCCGACCAAATATCCATTCGAATCTATAAGGGCACCTCCAGAGTTTCCTGGATTGAGTACGGCATCAGTTTGTATGCGGTCGAAATAATTAGCCAGGCCATTTCGGCCTAACCTACTCACAATGCCCGAGGTAACCGTTTGGCCTAAATCTAGTGGATTACCAATTGCCATCACAACATCGCCTACGCGCAAGTCGGGCTCTTCTACTTGGGGAATAATAGGTAAGTTTTCTTCAAATATACGAAGTACCGCTAAATCAGTGATCTCATCAAAACCAACTAGCTGTGCGGGTAAAAAACGTCCATCTTGTATGCTAACGTAAATGCTATCGGCGTTTTTAATTACGTGATAACAGGTTAACAAGTGGCCATCGTCGCGCATTATAACGCCTGATCCTAAGTTAGTTCTTTCAATTGGGCGGCTTCTAAATAAACGATTTGAGTTGTCTAAACTAACACTATAGATGTTCACCACGGCTGGTGCACTGCTCGCTAGCGCATCGTAGTAGCTTAGGCGTTGTGGGATGTTACGGTCTTGATTTAACCAGTTGAGCTTTAAGCCTTCGCCTTGTCTAAACTCAGGAAACAAAAACAGCAGCATACCTGCAACAACCACACCAAGAATGATGGGTTTTAGCAGAGCTACTAAAAACCGAGTAAACAAAGACATAAGACTTACAATCCCAAAAAGCTGATACTAAGGTACTGAACAACATAAATAATACCAAATTCATCAGTTTAAGCATAGCCTTTAAACATTGCCATTACGTAATGTATTTAAGCTTGACGACGCTATTGAGCGAATGGGAAGGTAAAACGTTAAGGTGGTTTTTTGTATAAATTAGACATAAAAAAGGCTTATCAATATTGATAAGCCTTTTTCGAAATACTAGTGTAAACAGTTAAATGTAATTTCCTAGCGGATGACAATATACAAATTACTGTTGCCACGTTTAACATTAAGCGCAATAACGTCTTTATTACCAGCAATACGCTCACCCAGCTCGCTGGTGTTATTAATCCGTTTGCGGTTAACGCCAACTATTACATCGCCTTCACGCAAGCCGATGCTAGCCGCTGGCGAAGGTTCTATAACACTACCTATTGTTACTGCGTCGTTTCCATCGGCGTCTTTACCATTACTTAGTTCTGCGCCTTCTAGTGCGGGATGCAGTTCTTTAGCTTCTGCTTGGGCAGGGCTTGCAGCATCTAATACTACTTCAACCTTTTGTGCTTTACCCGAGCGAATAACCGTCAACTCTACTTCAGCGCCTGCTCCTAAACTTGCTATTTTCGCACGTAATTCGTTAAATCCAGTTAAGCCATTGCCGTTGATTTCGGTTATGATATCGCCGGCTTTAAGGCCTGCTTTTTCTGCTGCGGTGCCCGGCGCTACTTCATTAACAAAAGCGCCAATATTCACTTCTGAATTAAAAGCCTCCGCTAACCCTGAGTCAACATCACCGCCTATAATACCCAATAAACCGCGGCGTACTTCACCAAACTCAATAATTTGGTCGACTAGGCTTTGCATCATATTGCTAGGAATGGCAAAGCCAATTCCTACATTACCGCCGTTTGGTCCGAATATAGCGGTGTTGATACCCACTAATTCACCGCGCAAGTTCACCAGTGCACCGCCTGAGTTACCGCGATTTATGGCAGCGTCTGTTTGGATGAAGTCTTCGTAGCCTCCAATATTTAGTCCGGAACGACCTAAGGCACTAACTATTCCTGATGTAACCGTTTGGCTAAGACCAAAGGGATTACCAATAGCCACCACAAAATCGCCTACTCGGAGTTCATTTGAGTCTGACACTTTTAAATCGGTCAAGCGTTCAGCATCTATTTGTAACAAAGCAATATCGCTTTGTTCATCAGCGCCTAATTTTTTAGCGACTAACTCTCTGCCGTCGGTTAGCTTTACTAGAATTTCATCTGCGTTGTCTACTACGTGATTGTTAGTCACTACGTAGCCTTTTGCTGCATCAATAATAACGCCAGAACCCAAACCACGGAAAGGACGTTCCTGGGATTGCTCGTTGGGTGCGCCAAAGAAATATTTAAACATTTCGGGTACTTGTTGCCGAGATGGTTGAGTGCCTTTAACTGCGATACTAACAATCGCTGGTGTAGTGCCTTCTAGCATTGGTGCAAGAGAGGGCAATTCGTCTTGAGAAAAAAATGGAATGCCCGCAAGGGCAGTTGCTGATGTAGCGGCTACAAAGGCAGCGGTAAAAACTGCAAAGGCAGTTTGGCGTAATGCTCGTTTCATGTACGGAAGTACTCCTAAATTATACTACTGTGATTTTCAATACCTAATACAGACCTTACTTTATGGGCATTAGTTCACATCTATGGCTAATTGGACGTTTTTTCTTCTTGTACAATTACCTGCGCCGCAGGTGAACCTGCAAATACTCCAGAGCCACTGTTGGCAAAGTCTTTGGGCTGATTGTCGGTTGATTTAGTCGCAATAGTTTTATTTGATTCACTACCTGTATTACGCAAAAACATGCTGGCGTGTTCACCAAAGAATGTGTTTTTTGAATAATCTTCGGTAGTAACCGATAAAGATTGTTCATAGTCCTTTACACTGGTAAGTAAACGGTTAAGTTCTGACTCAAGCGTTTGGATAGATTCCCGGCTAGCTTCCAAATGACTTTTTGCTTGCTGTGCGAGCAAAGTCTTCAGGTCAGATTCAGTCGATTGTGTGGCTGACTTTTTGGCTGTTGTAATAGAATTTGCCCATACCCAAGCGACTGCAAAGCCCACTATTATGCCAATAACAATACCAATAAATAATGCGAGAATATCCATAGAAAACTCCAAAAATAAAATTACCTACCGATTTTTGACTATCATGGCGCTACTTGCAAGTGGTATTTATGTAAATTTGTGTGTCTTAATTAAAGTTAATGTTCATCAATGCTTTGAACACGGGTATTCAATTACCCTGTAGCCTTGTATAATTGTTACAAAGATTGCTAGTTTTATAAAAAAGGCGCGTGAATGACCCCTTGGGAAAAATACCAAGACGACTTATCTTTCATCAATTTCCAGTATGACGAAGCGCAAGAAAATGCCGTTAAAGAGCTGCAGCGACTTTATGATGAGTTAACCCAGCCAAAAAAGAAACGGACTTGGCGCGTTACACTAAAAGCCACGTTTGGCCGCAATATGACCAAACCCACTATTCAAGGCATTTATTTTTGGGGTGGTGTTGGACGTGGTAAAACATATTTGGTCGACACCTTTTATGAGTGTTTACCCTTCGAAAATAAAATGCGCGTACATTTTCATCGCTTTATGCAAAGAGTGCATCAAGAATTAACACTCTTAGATAAGCAAGAAGACCCTCTTAAAATAATTGCTAAAAAACTTGCTGATGAAACTCGCATAATCTGTTTCGATGAATTTTTCGTGTCAGATATTACCGACGCGATGATTTTAGGTACCCTAATCCAAGAGTTATTTGCCCACGGTATTGTATTGGTTGCCACGTCTAATATTGAACCCAATGGGCTATATAGAAATGGTCTGCAGCGAGCAAGATTCCTGCCGGTGATTGATTTAATCAATCAACATACAAGGGTGGTTAACGTAGACAGTGGCAATGACTACCGAATGCGCACACTAGAACAAGCTGAAATTTATCACTTCCCGCTAGATAAAGCTGCGCAAGAAAATCTCGACGATTACTTCGACAAGCTAAGCCCTGAAAAATATGAAATTAACGTGCCGGTAGACATTGAAGGGCGTAAAATCCCCGCTATGAAAAAAGCAGAAGGGGTTATCATGTTTGAGTTTCTGGCGCTTTGTGATGGTCCCAGAAGTCAAACCGACTATATTGAATTAAGCCGTGAATACCAAACGGTTCTTTTGGCTAACGTGCGGCAAATGGACGAAACCAAAGACGATATTGCTAGGCGTTTTATTGCGATGGTTGATGAGTTTTATGAACGAAAAGTGAAGCTTATTATTTCTGCCGAAGTAGACATGGAATACTTATATATAAATGGACGCTTGAGTTTCGAGTTTCAGCGCTGCCTTAGCCGTTTACAAGAAATGCAGTCTCATGATTATTTATCGGTAGCGCATTTGTCTTAATAGCGGCTTTGATAGTTGGCGGCTTTGTGAAATAGAGTCTGCAATAGCTTGGGACTAAAAACACTGCACATAAAATAATGCCTGAAACACTGCAAGGGTGTTCTAAATTGAGTACACTAAGGTATTGTTGAAATATTAATACAGCGATAGCGCGATATATAAGACTATCGATTCATTACAAAAATACAAAACAGCGAAGAATTATTTATGGGAAGAAAATTTGAAGTAAGAAAGTTGTCGATGGCTAAAACGGCAACGGCAAAAACCAAAGTATATTCAAAATACGGTAAAGAAATTTATGTGGTTGCTAAAAGTGGTGGTTCCGACCCCGATGCTAACCTATCGCTACGTCGACTTATAGAAAGAGCCAAAAAAGACCAAGTGCCGGGTCATGTTATTGATAAAGCAATCGAAAAAGCGGTAGGCGGAGCAGGTGAAGATTTCGTGCCAGCTCGTTACGAAGGATTCGGTCCTGGCGGCTGTATGGTAATAGTTGACTGTTTAACAGACAATGCAAACCGTACTATAACCGATGTACGCAACTGCTTTACCAAAACAGATAGCAAATTAGGCGCGCAAAATTCATCAGCCTTTATGTTTGATCACTTTGCTATATTCGGATTTGACGGCGACGATGATGAAATAGTGCTAGAAGCGCTTATGGACGCAGACGTAGATGTCAGTGATGTTGAAGTTGAAGACGGCAAAGTAACCGTGTTTGTGCCAGATACCGAATTCTTTAAAGCAAAAACCTCGCTATTAGAGAGTTTTCCTAAGATTGAGTTTGATGTAGAAGAGATTAGTTGGGTACCACAAGATACCAAGGACATTAGCGAAGAAGATATGCCTATGTTCGAGAAGTTTATGGATATGTTGAACGATTGTGATGATGTGCAAAACATTTATCACAACGCTAATGCGTAATTAGTTACTGCAAAACTATAAAAAGGCGCATCTTTCTTAGATGCGTCAGCTTATTTGACTATATCCCAATGCCCACTTAGTTTATACTCCCGCGCAGAGTTGGCCAGACAATCGCTGCTTGTTGTAGCTTATGTAAATAAGCGAAGGCAAGGGGAGGAAAGTCCGGGCTCCACAGGGCAGGGTGCCAGATAACGTCTGGGCGGCGTGAGCCGACGACAAGTGCAGCAGAGAGAAGACCGCCTGCATGGCGCAAGCTTTGTAGGTAAGGGTGAAAGGGTGCGGTAAGAGCGCACCGCATTACTGGTAACAGTATATGGCAAGGTAAACTCCACCCGGAGCAAGACCAAATAGGTTCCCTGACGGCGCGGCCCGCGTTGGGAACGGGTAGGTTGCTTGAGCTATTGAGCGATTAATAGCCTAGACGAATGATTGTCATTCTTCGCAAGAAGTCTACAGAACCCGGCTTATGAGGCCAACTCTACTTTTTTAGTTTTCTTGTAAATAAACAGGTAAACGATCCTTTGCAAACACTCTGTCAACGGCACTAAATTAGTGACGGTGGTAAGTTCTAAATAACACCAAGCTCAATCGCTTTAAGCACCGCTCGTGTGCGGTCGCGCACACCTACTTTACTCAATATACTCGATACCTGATTTTTTATTGTGCCTTCAGATTTAAACAGAACGTCGGCCATTTCTTTATTTGAGCAGCCAGCTGCCATTAGCCTTAAAATTTCCGTTTCTCGTTTGCTTAAGGGTTCCGGCATTTCCGCTGATTCGAATTCGCCCTTTACGCCCTGCAAGCCTTGAATAAGACGTTCCGTAATGGCCGGTTGGATTAGGGTTTCGCCTTTGTGCACGATTTCAATACTCTCAACTAGCGTTTCCAAAGATACATCTTTAAGCAAATAACCCTTGGCCCCCGACTTTATTGCTTGCATAACCGATTCATGGTCATCGAAAGTTGTCAGCATAATGACGGGTGTATCCATATCTTGTTCACGCATCGCCGCGAGTGCTTCAATGCCTGTCATTTTTGGCATTCTTATATCCATAAGCACAACATCTTCCGCTGCAATGGCATCACCTAAAAAGTCTAGGGCACTGATACCATTGTCTGCTTCTCCCACTACATTTATTTCGGATGAGAGTCCTAACAAGCCTTTGATGCCATGGCGAACTAGGGTCTGATCGTCAACTAATAGTACATTAATCATGTTGGCTCACGGGAATAAGAAGTTGCGTATGAAACTTGCCTGCGTCTATTTTGAATTTCACTTTATTTATCGCTGCTTAGCTATACCACAACACGTCACGGTTACGCTGTGCTTAAAGCGGCGAATGACCGTCCTGCATTGCGTAAAATAATGTATATTACGCCCTTGGCTATGTTGGCAGTGGGTGGCGTAGTATTTATCATAATTGGTCTATTACGCGAGCAAACATTGCACTTACTATTTGGTATTCTGGGAATGCTGGTCGGCACGAGCATGTTGCGTTATGTACTTAGCAAAAGTATTAAACAGGGCGCTTACTTATTAGAGCACATTGGCAGCATGATTGGGTCGGGTATTGGGGCATACACGGCATTTTTAGCGTTTGGTGGGCGTCATTTGCTTTCTGATATTGGTGGTTATCAAATGATTTTTTGGATAGCGCCTGGCGTGCTAGGCGGATTACTGTCATTTTACTTAACTAAAAAATATAGAAAAGTGTATCAAATTGGTGTTGCTGCAAATGCATAGATAAGGGCTGTGCTTTACTCTTTTTATACTCTTTGGCAAATGTGCCCGAAGGATCTTCAGCGACTGTTCAAGCAAAATAGCGCGGTTTCTTGAAACGTCATCAATCGTTACCCATCTTCGATGAATCTGTATAACTGTTTATTGCCGCAATTAGGGGCTTTTGAATTGCGTTTTTATCATGACTTTTTCAACTTCATTTAACAAACGTTCAGGTTAGCTTCAAGCGGTGATGCAATGATTTGGATCGTGGCTTTTGCATTTTCGTGTATTCGATGACAATGATGCGCGCTGAAGATGGCGCATCAAGAACGCTAGCTTAGCGTTAGTTGTGAGCTTCAGTTTGATTGCTTCGCCGGAATTGATGAATATCTTGTAATGCGGTATCCAATGCATCCATACTTATTACCCGTATATCGGGCTGCAAGCCCGTTTTCTCCCAATTTATGTTACTCACCGCAATTACAGGCTTCGCCAATGAAATCCGGAAGGTAAGCTCATCAGTAATGCTCAACACGCCCACATAGAAACCCGCTCCAGCCGTAATATCACCAACTACGGTTGCTTTTTGTTGTGCTTGTAAAACGCCAATAAATATCTCCGACGCGCTGGCGGTGTTGTTACTAGTAAGGACCCATACTGGGAAATTATCCAAAAAATGTCGATGTTTGGCGGTATTCAAAGATGCAACATGTGATTGTAACTCGCTATCTCTAGCTTCTACGCGCCATAATGGAATATTCGGTTCAATAAAATAACTCAATATATATTGCGCTAATTCAGGAGAGCCTCCTACGGTATCGCGCATATCTAATATTAGTGCGGCACTGTTTCGCAAAAAACCAAAAGCGTCATCTACCGCAATTTTTGCATTACTGGCAGAGTCAAATTTGTTGAATTTTAGATACCCAATATTACCATGTAAATAACTCACCGTTTCAAAGGCATAATTATAGGTAAGTCGGCCTGGCGTATGTTGCAAAACATGGCTTGGTTTCCTATTTGGGTCTTGTACCTGAATACTTAAATGCACATCGCCCGATACCCGCTGGATATCGCTACCTATTACTTTTGCAAAATTTTGTATGCTATTTATATTTGCATATTGTCCCAGGCTGTATCTTTGTCGAATGGTCTTCTCGATCATTGGAACAGCGCTAACATCAATGTAATCTGATGCCATTATCGCAAAGGTCTTGTCTAACAAGTTTTCTACTTGCATGGCTGTTAAGTCTGAAGTTGACAAATTCTCCGATATATTTAGGGCTTGTGAGGCGGTGCTTGCAGAAAACTTGAAACAGAATAAAGCGACAACGCAAAGTTGCCAAAACAATGATTTTTTCATGATGTATCTCTTTTAATGAATTAATTAATGGGGATAGTAAAGTTTAATTTTTTCAAAGAGATGATGGGTTGATATCCAATTGCTTATATAAAACATTGCTGTCTTTCCAAGCTAATATCCGGTGTTTGGCTGCGAACGCTTTGTAGTACCACGCCGCCTCTAGTATGACGCTTTTGGTTTCAACGGTAGTGGGTACATGAGACAAATAATGTCTTAAAAAATCTGCTTTATATGCACTTAAATACCACATGGGAGCCTGACGTAAATGCTTAAATGTATTTGCTTTTGAGTTATTAGGCAGCACAGCGCTATCGGAAACAGTATCACTGTCTCCGATTACGTATTCAGCATGGCTAGTAACATTTGTAAAAGATTGGTCGGCAGTACTCATAGCAAAAAAGCCCAATGAAATAATTAGGCAAAATGCTAGCGTAAATGAAAACCATGTTTTAAAAGCCAAAGTGATTCCTGTGTAGAGTACTTTTATAGTATGGGCATTATTTACATTTATACAATATGTTTTGCGTCCTATTCTACTGCCTTAGCTTTGTACATATTCACGCCTGTGTCTCGGAAAACCGAAAGTCACCCTAATGTCGACAAAGGCTCTGCTAGCGAAGCAGAGACTAATTTTTAAGCATTAAAGACTGAGCAGCATGTCAATCAAGTTAGGTTGCGGAAAGACGTCTGACTTACCCGAGGCTCTAACATTTGCGTGAGTCAGCAAGCCTTTTACCTTACCCTCATAGGCAAGGGGGTTAAAGTCAAATGCTTTTACACCTTGCTTTTTAATTTCTGCAACGAGTCCTTGTCTAACATCAATAGAATCGCGCTGTGCAATCCATAAAATAAATAGTCTCAGTGTTTCGATTTGTTTATCGGTATAAGCATGCCAAACAGAGTGCCTCTTAAAGGGTTTTGGTAAGGTCACTAGCTGGTCTGCAGGGACTTTTCTGCCGGTGTAGGTTTTTCCATTGGTTGCGGCGCCAAAATTACACAGTTCGATGCCAACCGAATGAGTATGCATATAGCGTGAACCGGTTTGCCCTAAGTGCCAGCCAAAGGCACCTTGCGGCATACATTGGACCAATTCGCCGTCATAAATATCTTCATTATCTTTAATCGAACGTCCACCTAAAATAAATTCTGTAGCAACAGGGCCTCTGTTATCGTTTGCCCATCCTGCAACTTGGTTATATGGATTGTGCCACCCTAAGGTGTGGTGTAAAAATAGGTATTCTTTTGAGGTAGGTCCGGGTAAATAGCCGTCCTCAGGTAAGTAGTGTTTGTTAACGGTTAGTCCATCTATGGGGCTGTAAACGGTTTCCGATGCATCGGTGGTCGCGTGCTCTGCGTTCAGGGCACCCAAAGTTTGGTTGCCCACTAAGCCATCTATCATGAGGCCATTTTCGCGTTGATAAGCCTTTACTGCCTTTTCAGTTTCAGCATCAAAGTGACCGCTCGCTGATAGTCCCAGTAGGACCTGTAACTCTATAACATCCTGACCCGATGAACCTAATCGTAATAGCATCTTTGTAACTCCTTTTTTGGTTATTATCAGTATAGAAGCTAATTCGCAAATGTGGAGTTTTTATTTTTCTTGCACGTTTATATGGTCAAAAGGCCGGCTAAACCAGCGGTTTGTTTGAAACATCAGCCATAAACTTACTATTAAATGACTGATGTGTTTTACCTTATCATTGTATGGACTAAGGGATCTTAATCGCTTGGTAAACAATAAAATTTAGTTCTAAAGAAAGTTAAAATGTTCGTTGTCCATTTGCATTAGTGATTTTGTCGAAGACAAAGCGGATTGTTTATGACCCGATGCTCTTGGTAGTAAACGATCAAAATAAAATTCTGCGGTTTGAATTTTAGATTTGTAGAAATCATTCGATTCTTCGCCTTTCCCATTTTCGATTAATGCAGCAGATTTTTCAGCTTGTAAAGCCCAAAAGTAACCCATCATTACATAGCCTGAGTACATTAGATAATCTACTGAGGCTGACCCAACCAACTCTCTGTCTTTGCTCGCGCCTAGCATAATACGCAGTGTCATGATGTTCCACTCAACTGCACGTTTGCATAAAGTGCGAGCCATACTGCCAACAGGACTTCGTGAAAACAAGTGGGGCTTAGCGAATGAAAATATCACTTTGCTAAAGTCACGAATTGATTGGCCTTTGTTTGACATCAACACTTTACGTCCTAGTAAATCTAAGCTTTGTATACCTGTTGTGCCCTCATAGAGAGTCGCTATTCTTGCGTCGCGAGCGATTTGTTCCATTCCATGCTCGTGAATATAACCATGTCCACCAAATACTTGCATGCCCAAGTTTGCAGACTCTAATCCTAATTCGGTGATGAAGCCTTTCAGAATGGGCGTATAAAAACCTAACTCATCATCATAGGCTTGCTGCTTTTTGTCATCACCAGCAACGGTTGCATTAAACATTTTATCTGCAATTTTCGCGGCATGAAAAATCATCGCTCTACCACCTTCAGCGATGGCACGTTGAGTTAATAACATACGGCGAACGTCAGGGTGCCAAATAATTGCATCGGCAGTGCAATCGGGTTGTTTCTTACCAGATAAAGCGCGCATAGATTTGCGTTCTTTGGCATAAGCGAGTGAGCCCTGAAAAGATGCTTCAGCGTGACAAATACCTTGCAGGGCGGTGCCGATCCTTGCGGTATTCATAAAAGTGAACATCGCTTGTAAGCCTTCGTTTTCTTTGCCAATCAAGTAGCCCGTAGCGCCATCAAAATTTAATACTGAAGTTGATGAAGCACGAATGCCCATCTTGTGTTCTATTGAGCCACAATTTACCGAGTTCCTTCGGGTTAACTGACCTTCATCGTTAATATTCACTTTTGGAACGATGAATAATGAAATTCCTCGTGTTCCTTTCGGAGCGCCAGGAATGCGCGCTAATACGATATGAATAATATTCTCTGTTAAATCATGTTCACCAGCCGAAATAAAGATTTTCGTGCCCGTCAATCGGTAACTTCCATCCTCTTCGTTTAGTTCTGCTTTTGTTTTTACCTGTGCGAGATCTGTTCCACATTGCGGTTCAGTAAGACACATGGTGCCACTCCACTCACCGCTTACTAAAGGTTTCATGAATTGTTTTTTCTGTCGCTCAGATCCGTATTCTAATATGGTATTGATGCAACCCATGCTTAGTCCTGGGTACATTGAAAAAGACCAGTTTGCACTACCGATTATTTCTGCTTTTATTAGATTGATCGACGTAGGTAAATTTTGACCACCATACTCTTCAGGAAACGATAAACCTTGCCATCCACCTTCGATAAAATCTTTATAAGCTTCTTTAAAACCTTTGGGCGTTGTTACCTCGCCCTCATTGAAATGACAGCCTTCTTTATCACCTGATAAATTTAGTGGTGCCAAGACTTCTTCACTTAAGGTTGCAATACCATCTAAAATGGCGTCAACCATTTCAGGCGTAGCATCTGAGCCATTTGATAAGGATTCATAATGAGGGAAATAATCTAATACATCTCTCATTAAAAATTTAATGTCTCTTAAGGGGGCTTTATACATTGGCATACTATTTACCTTTCTATGTTCGGTAGCTTACAAAAACTTAAGCAACGATTATAGTTGACCAATCTGTAAATAAGGGGTTAAATACCATCAATTATGGTGTCAAATACCATCAATCTATTATTGTTATTGAAGATCGAAAATGCATTCATTTTATATAAAAATATTAATTAAAGTGCTAAGAGCACGAAAGCTAGATGTAAATGGTCTCTTTAATAATTCAGGCATTAAGGAAGTTGATCTAGAAAAAGAGTTAAGTTTGAGCGCTCAACAACTCGATACAATATCAACAAATGCGATTGAAATGAGCAATGATCGTCAACTTGGTTTATTGGTTGGCTCGAGTATGGATATTTCATCCCAAGGCATTTTTGGATATGCAATCATTACCAGTACCACTATCGGCGATGCACTAAAATTAATGGTGCGATATAACAAAGCGCTATTGCCAAGTTTAGATGTGAAAATGTTGTTGCGGGAAAGTCGCGTTGAAGTATTAATTAAAGCACCTCATTTACCCGAATATTTGAAACGCTTCTACATCGAGCTTCTTTATGCTGCAATCATGCGAAGCGGAAATGCGTTAATTCCAAAAGACCGAGCATCAGTACATGTAGAATTTGATTATGATGCCCCATATGACGAAACTTCTTACCAAAAATTATTTGGTTCAAAAGTGAAGTTTAACAGCAATAGAAGTGTGTTGAGTTTTGATCAAGCAGGTTTAGATTTGGGGATTGTGACCGCCAACCCTGTTGCGAGAGACATTTTTCGAAGGCAGTGCGACAGGTTACTATCCAGAGGTACTCAAAGAGGAATGATAAGCGAGCGAGTACAAGAGGTTCTTCTGCAGTCAGGCACAGAATTCCCTACGAGTATGCAAGTTGCAAATCAATTACACATGAGCGAAAGCACTCTTCAGCGTCGCTTAGCTAAAGAGGGCTATAAGTTCCAACAGATACTCGATCACGTTAGAAACAAACTAGCGCATGAATATTTAAAGGGTACCCAGTTAACCGTGAATGAAATAGCCGCACTGTTGGGTTTTAGTGATGCAGCGAACTTTCGAAGATCCTTCAAACGTTGGTCTAAGAAAACTCCAACAGAAGTTCGAGATGAAATTTTTACCGACAATATAACGGGCATTTTACCAATACTAAGTATTTAAATGCACATTCATAATCTAACGTTGCTTATGCTGGTTTTTATTTTTTACTAGATTAGTTAGGCGAAATAAACCCGCTAAAAAGCGGGTAATATGTAAGCAAAAACTACTTAACGAAACTGACTATTTTTTTTTTAATACACGAAGACCAAACAAACCGGCTGCTAAAAGTATTGCAGAAGCAGGCGCTGGTAAACCAATTGGATTAAAGGTGTCGTTTAAAGACCACGTTGTTATGTTGACCGCCAGCTGAGCCTGTACCAGACGTAAAGCCTATAAACGCATCATTAGTGCCAAGGACAGCAGCCAAGTCTGTTGTTATCGAGAGTAAAGCCATGCGTGGGCGCAGGTCTACTTCTGCAAGGCGTACTTCAAATAAGTTGTTGCCACCGTTATAGTCAATCCACGCGAACCATTCAGCACCATTATTCATTCGAGTTGCAATAGAGGTTTGCATAACAGAATTGATACTGCCATTTAGGTCGATACCAACATGGTTTCCATCGTTATCGTCTATTGAGCCATTGTTCCACGTATCAAATTCTACTGCGACACTGTTATCGATACCCAAATAACATAAGCCTCCGCCGCTATCACCAGCAGTAAATGTCGGCGGGCTAGCGTTTGTGGGTCTTATACTTCCGGCTATTTAATTGTTGTACATTATCCGCTTTTCCTTGAACATAAGATCTCTAACAATCAATAAAGTCCACTTATCCCAAAAACTTCTAAAACAAAATTTATTGGGCAATTAGAACGGCAGTTATGATTACTTTGATGTTAACACGTGGCTCACATCCAATATTTGGCAGTTATTGGACAGATTCTCATAGTGGTAATTGGGAGCGAATTGCAATTGTCAGGTATCGAAGTAGGCGTTATATTGTTGTTCTTTTTATAACAAAGGAATTTGCTGATGCATCACTCCATAAATGGGCGAGTTTACGGCAGCATGAACGATTGCTTGTTCAAGCAAATCATATTCTATCAGGTATATTTTTCGTCACCGTTTTCGCTTTGATTATGGGGATCAGCATATATTTGACAGGATTCTACTGGCATGGCACTGTCAACAATAGGAAAGTATACATATATTTTGCGCATGAGTTAGCCGTCATATATTCACATTTTTAATTCACTCGTAGACCGAGCTAACGGATAGAGAGTTGCTAAGGTACTAATATCTGATTTTGCCCCTTGGTACACATTTATATTATTTAAATATGTACAAGCAAATCTGCTAATCCAATGGTGTTGCAAAAACTTCCTGAAAGTATGATACCCGGTTGTCAGTCTGCAAAAGGGTTGCAGGTGTACGAGCTTTTGTACATTAGCGAAGCGCAGTCAAACCGTAACATGCTTGATTTAACTATGCTTCGCGTAAACCAACTAGGCTTCGTTCAGTGAAAAAACAGTATCTAATTCAGCAATAAAAGCCTTTACTTCACTACTAAACAACATAAAGTCTGCATCAATTTTTAACGCTAGGTTTTCTTTTTCAATATCTTCGTTTTGTTCAAGCACTATATCGGTAAACTTAAGGCGTTTAATCGATAGGTCTTCAGCAATAATACAGGTTAATTTTTCTTGAAAGGAAATCGCAAGTTTGTGAACCATTTTGCCTGCTTGCACATGACCAAGCACTTCTTCAGCGTCTAAGTCTTGTTTTTTGCATCGAATAATTCCGCCATCATCTGCTGTTGACTGAAGTTCGGCTTCATCGAGCAATTCAAACCCTGCTGGCGCGTCTTTCATAAGCCAGTCGGTCAATACTTCTTGCTGTCCGACCTTAGAAAAAGGAACCACCGGCAGACTACCAATACATTTGCGTAAACATGCTAAAAAGGCCTCTGCGTTACCATCTGAACTTGAATCAACTACTACAATTTGTTGGTCAACAGAAACAAAGGCGTTAGTCACGCCATACTTACTAAAAGCACGTGGCAGTAATCGCTGAGTGATCTCTTCTTTGAGGTCTTTTTGCGCTTTCTTGGGCATAGGCGAGCCTGTTTCAGATTCAACTTCGCCTACTTTTTGCAACAATTCGCTGTTAATTACGCTAGCCGGTAACAATTTTTGCTCGCGTTTTAGGCTAAACAAAAAATCCTGATTGGCTTGGTGAAATAAGTTTTCAGCTTTGGGTATTGGACTAATCCAACCCATACTTTGGATGTCTTGGGAAGAACAGGGGCGAAAAGGCATGCCTTCAAGCATGCTTTGCAATTTTTCTTCATCGAAGGTGAACTTACTGGTAAAACGATAAACTTTTAAATTTTTAAACCACATACTCTTTTCACTTATCTTTTTCACTTATCAAAAATAGAGCGTGAGGGTAACAACACCACGACTAAGCGTCAAAGACTTGATCATATTTTCTTGTTACTATATCGAAATATGGCTAAATCGCTGTCAAGAAATGCACATAAAAAATTCATTACTTGACATATTTCGTGAGTTGTTTCATAAAACTGTCACACATCACTCTAATAATACGGTAAAAAATATGACTCGAGTGAAGAAAAAGATGTCACGCACAATTTTGTTAGTTGAAGACGAAGCGCCCATTCGCGATATGTTAACCTTCGTTTTAGAACAAGCCGGCTTTGGCGTTGTTGAAGCTGAAGATTACGACGTGGGTCTTGAAAAAATCAAAGAGCCCTATCCAGATCTTATTTTATTAGACTGGATGCTTCCTGGAGGCAGTGGTATAAAGTTAGCCAAGCATTTAAAGCAGCACGAAGTTGCCAAAGATATACCGGTGATAATGCTAACGGCACGCGGCGAAGAAGACGACAAAATTAGAGGCCTTGAAGCTGGCGCCGACGATTATGTTACTAAGCCCTTTTCTCCCAAAGAACTGGTCGCCAGAATAAAAGCGGTTATGCGCCGTGTTACGCCCACTAGCAAAGAAGAGCCTATTGAGTTCAATGGCTTGGTGCTAGAGCCTGTTTCTCACAGAGTTACCAGTAACGACGCAGCAATTGATATGGGCCCAACAGAGTTCAAGTTACTACACTTTTTTATGACGCACGCTGAACGCGTATACAGCCGCGAGCAGTTGCTCGACAATGTGTGGGGAACTAACGTTTATGTGGAAGACCGAACGGTAGATGTACATATTAGGCGTTTACGTAAGGCAATATCTGCTAACGGTCACGATGCCTTGATACAAACGGTGCGGGGTTCAGGTTATCGGTTTTCGGTTAAAACCTGAGCTTTTTATTGAATTGAATGATTACTGAAAGTAACAAGAGCCTTTTTCGCTAATGTATTATCCTCAGTCTTGGTCACGCACGCTATTGCGATTTGGTTTATACCTAAGCGCGGCGCTAATAATGGGTCTAATTTTTGACCAAGTCATGATAACGCTTATGGTAGCCTTGAGTTTCTTGCTGATATTAAACTATTTGCATTTGTATAGGCTTACTAAGTGGTTATGGCAAAGCAGGGCGATGACTCCGCCAAGCGCGCCTGGTATATGGCACCATATCTATGAGGGTATTTATTACCTGCAGCGTCGCAATCGCACCAAACGGAAAAACCTAGGTGAGCTTGTTAAACGTTTTCGTGAAGGTTCAGAAGCCCTGCCCGATGCGGTGGTGGTTATTGATAAAGACGCCCGTATTATGTGGTGTAATCGTAATGCCCGCATTGAGCTAGGCTTACATTGGCCCGACGACAAAGGGCGGCGAATCGACAATCTTATTCGTCACCCAAGTTTTGTCGACTTTTTGCACAAGGGCGATTACCAATACCCTATTGAGGTGCCTGCGCCCACTAATCCAAGCAAAATGTTTGAATATAGGATGATGGAGTATGGGCAAGATCAGCTATTGCTTATTGTTCGTGACGTATCTAGGGTGTCTCATTTAGAAGAAATGCGGAAAGATTTTGTGGCCAATGTATCCCACGAGCTTAAAACGCCCTTAACGGTAATAAACGGTTATTTAGAAGTGCTCGAATCGACCACTACCGAAGCGCCGCCTATCGTGGGTAAAGCTTTATCAGAAATGGGTTCGCAAACAAAACGCATGCAGGTACTTATTGAGGATTTGCTAATATTGTCGCGTATTGAATCGTCAAGTGACCGAATTTTTGAAAGCGTGGTCGATATGCAGGCTATGTTTAATCAAGTAGAGCTTGAAGCCAATGCGCTAAACAAAAAGAAGCATAAAATAAAGTTCTCAATAGACACCGACTTACGCGTATACGGGGTTGAACCGGAACTACGCAGTGCTTGCTCAAATTTATTGTTTAATGCTATTCACTACACTCCTGAGGGTGGCAGTATTGAACTTAAATGGAAACGCAAAGCTAGCGGCGCTTATTTTGCGGTAATTGACAATGGCGACGGTATCGAAGACAAACATTTACGTAGGCTAACCGAGCGCTTTTATCGTGTAGATAAAGCAAGATCGCGCACCACTGGCGGATCAGGTTTAGGGCTTTCGATTGTGAAGCATGTGCTGAATCATCATAATGCAAATTTGGAAATTAGCAGCACAGTAGGCAAGGGCAGTGAGTTTTCGTTTTTATTGCCCAATGAGCTTATTGCTGATGATTGGCAAGACCTTTGATGGCTATTGTCATCGATATGCTTGGTAATAACTTGCGCGCTAGCGTAGGAAAGCTTAAAACACAGTCTTTATTACTGTTAACATTATGTGCGTTTTTGGCAAATAGCCAGACTAGCGATATTGAGCTAGCGGCGCAAAATGCACCGGCGCTAGATATTACCGACTATAGGTCTACTCCCGGCGTATATGGGACCGTAACCTCGGTAGGCTCCGACACACTTGCTGGCCTCATGGCGATATGGGCACAGCGATTCCAAGAGATTTATCCCCACGTTAACTTTCAAATTCAAGCCACGGGATCGGCAACCGCTAGTCAGGCGCTTACCCAAGGTACTGCCGATATTGGTCCTATGTCGCGAGTTTTGAGTACCCAAGAAATTGCCAACTTTACTGACGAGCATGGCTACCCGCCTACTGCGCTCATTGTGGCAATAGATGCGATTGCTATTTATGCGGAAAAAAATAACCCGATAGAACGCTTAACGCTTTCGCAGGTAGATGCTTTATTTTCAGCCACTCGTTTATGTGGTGGAAAACAAGCTATATCAGACTGGCAACAGTTAGGTATTGCTAAGTTTGGTGACAAGCGCAAAGTTCAGCTGTTTGGGCGAAACTCAGCATCAGGTACCTATGATTTATTTAAACAAAAAGCCTTGTGCAATGGCGATTTTTTACAAACTGTCAATGAAATGCCAAGCTCGTCCTCGGTAGTACAATCTATTGCTTCTAGTGTGGGTGGGCTCGGATATGCCGCATTGGGCTACAAAAATAACAACGTTAAAACTTTATCATTAGCAGCCCAAGGCGTTGAATTCTATAGGCCAACACCCGAAAACCTGCGTGGGGGAGATTATCCTTTTACCCGCTACCTTTATGTTATTGTGAACAAACCCCCTAGACAGCCACTAGCCACACTTCAACGCACTTTTTTGCGCTTTGTATTGTCACAAGAAGGGCAGGCTTTAGTGGAAGAAAATGGTTATTTTGCCGTTTCTGACCGCGTTATAATGCGGCAGTTAACGCAACTTGCCCCGAACATCCCCACTTTAGAAGTTATTCAATAGCGTTATCTGCTAAATAAAACACTCTGGTACCGCTCTTAAATAGCCCTTGGGAAAACGCTCAAAAACAAGCTCAAAATAAAGCGATTGTGAAAGTTTTGTTACATCTTTTTGTTGTAACAAATCTGTCACTTGGCTCAGTTACTCTTTGCGCCAATTAATATACCTCGTAAACTTATTTGTCGGAGAGCAGCATGAAACGCAATGAACTTTTTAGAATTTCACTAGTGGCAGCAGCCTTGTCACTAACCGCGTGCGGTGGCGATATCAATATTTCTGAAGGCGATATTATTGATAACAGCGTTGTAACAACAAACAACAGCAACGAAAACCCAACTACGCCGCCAATTGTAGACGATACTAAACCAGGCGCAGCCAACACCTTTTTGACCGGGCAAGTATCTACCGCCCTTGGCCTGCAAATAGAAGTACGTGCGCTAAGCGGTCGCTTAACCGATGCCGACGCAACTAATGGTAAAGTTACATTAACAAACGATACTGTATGGGCACTTGAAGGCCCAGTATTTGTAGGTAATGATAAAGCCGACAGTGTTACCCTCGAAATTGAAGAAGGTACCATCATATTAGGCAGAACCGGGGCTGATTATTTAGTTGTTAGTCGCGATTCTAAAATTGAAGTGAATGGCACAGCATCTCGTCCGGTAATAATGACTTCATTAAATGATGTGCTGGGTGACGAAGTACGCGCAGGGCAGTGGGGCGGTGTAGTTATTTTAGGTAACGCAGCGTCTACTAAATGTCCTACCGATGGTTCTACTTGCTCTTTGCAGGTTGAAGGGGTTGCATCAGGCGCTGTATTTGGCGGCACTGTCGATACCGATAGTTCGGGTAACTTGAACTATTTAGTGGTGAAATATGCAGGCTTTGAAGTAGCTCCAGACAACGAACTAAACGGCATCACATTTGGTGGCGTAGGCTCAGGTACTGAAATAGATTATTTGCAAGTGCATGCGAATGCCGATGACGGTATCGAATTCTTCGGCGGCAGTGTAAACGCCAAGCACGTTGTACTCACTAATATTCAAGACGATTCTGTAGACTGGGATAACGGTTTCAAAGGCAAACTTCAATATGTATATGTTGAACACGCTGCCGATAACTCCGATGCAAACCGCGGCATAGAAGGCGACGGCGACGGCGGTGACGGTCCTGCGTTCTCGCGTCCATCACTAGCAAACATTACTATTGTTACTAATGACTTTGACGGCGAAGATGATTCTGAAGGTGTATTGCTTCGCGACCAAACCGGCGCAAGTATTGTCAATATGTTGATAGCAGGCTCTGCAGGTTCGGGCGAATGTTTGGAAATGGATTCAGACGACACCGTACAAGGTAACTTGAGCGATGGCGATATTACTATTTCAAACTCATACATTTCATGTGTTGAAGCGTTCAACACTATTGATGGAAGCGTAGATCTCAATAACTGGTTTACTGCCGTTCAAACAGACAACAATGTGATTACCTTTGAAAATCGCGGTCAACTGGGTTTAAACCAAGACGGTACCTTAACTGCGCAAAGTGAATTACGTACAGCCGGAACCAACCCAGCAAACATAGATGCATTTTTTGATAGCAATACCTTCGTTGGTGCCATAGGCGACAATGATTGGCGTCAAGGTTGGGCATTTGGCTTTGGAGGCGGTGCTGTACAAGTAGTGCAAAGTGCTTCAGGTTGCCCAGCAGGAACAACGACTATCGCAGCGGTTGATGGCAATACCAACACCTGTGAAATTTCAGGCCGCATTACCTCTAACTTACTGCTTACTGAAGGCAATCATTACGCCCTATCTGGCGCAGTGTTTGTTGGTGGCGATAACACTAACAGTGCTACATTAACGGTCGAACCTGGCGTGGTAGTATATGGCGCAGCGGGCGATGACTATTTAGTTGTTAGCCGCGGTTCAAGCATTGTTGCTAACGGAACAGTAGCAAAACCTATTACCTTTACTTCACGTCAACATGTTGCCAATGGTGTAGTAGCAGGCCTTGCAAATGGTACAGCGGGTCAATGGGGCGGCATGATAGTGTTAGGCAATGCTTATTCAACTAAATGCCCGCAAACAGGTGACTGTTCGCTGCAAGTAGAAGGCGCGCAAGAAGGTGCAGTATTTGGTGGCAGTAACAATACTGAAAGTTCAGGTACATTACGCTATGTACGCGTAATGCATGGTGGTTTTGAAATAGCGCCCGACAATGAGCTTAACGGCATTACCTTTGGCGGCGTTGGTTCAGGCACCACCATTGAGTATTTACAAGTACATAAAAATGCAGATGACGGTATCGAGTTCTTCGGTGGTTCGGCAAATGCGCGCTATGTAGTATTGACCGGTATTCAAGACGATTCAGTAGATTGGGACAATGGTTATCAAGGTAAAATGCAGTTTGTATTGGTGAAGCATGCTAGCGATAACTCTGACGCTAATCGCGGTATAGAAGGCGACGGCGACGGCGGAACAGGTTCCCCGTTCTCAAATCCTACTATTGCTAATATGACCATTATTGGAAATACCTTTGACGGTGAAGATGATGCAGAAGGTGTACTACTGCGTGACCAAACTAACGCTCAGTTATATAACTTTGTAGTGACTGGTCCCGGTGGTATGGGTGAGTGTTTTGAGTTAGATTTAACCGACGATGCCGACACCACCTTGTTAGAGAATGTTAATGGCACAGCAATTCCACAAATGGTATTCCAAAGCTCTGTGATTGCCTGTGGCGAAGCCGTTAAAAATAGTACTGGCAGCACCTTTGATACGGCCGTATGGTTTGCGGCTCAAACCGGCAGCAATATTAATGCAGGCGGCATGGCGGCTGTACTCAATGGTATATACACTATTGATACTACCACCCCAACTGACGCAAGTGTCGTTGATAGCTTCTTTATAAACACTGACTTTATTGGTGCTGTAAAAGATGCGGACAACGACTGGACTGCTGATTGGACGGTTGGTTTAGAATAATAAACCGCGTTTAATTGGAGCAAAAAAGTACGCTGAGCGATAAAGTCGCCTCAGCGTACTTTTGTAAAAGAGGCTCTTGAATACTTTTGCGTACATAGTTTTCCAATCGAATACGCATAAATATTAGGCTCAGGTTAAAGCACAAGAACGTCTAGATTAATCAGTAGTTAATGAGGTTATACATGTATTTAGGTGCAAAACGGTTTTCGTTATCCAAAATTACCCTAATGGTGCTGGCATCGCTTACCGTCGCAAACGTCAGTAGCGCTCAAAGCAATGATGAAGAAGCTATTGAAGAAGTTGTGACCAAAGGCACGCGCCTCAAAGGCACTGCTACAGCGGTAATAGAAGAACGCAAAAATCAGGCGTTTGTGGCTGACATACTAGGTGCAGATCAAATCTCACGAACGGGTGATGGCGATGCAGCATCGGCCCTTCGTAGGGTAACGGGTTTGACCTTAGTCGATGGCAAGTTTATCTATGTTCGTGGTTTAGGTGAGCGATACTCAAGTACCTCTTTAAACAGCTCTGCCGTTCCAAGTCCTGATCCTACCAGAAACGTAATTCCGCTGGATTTGTTTCCAGCTGATATTATAGAAAGTTTATCAGTACAAAAATCTTATTCGCCTTCTATGCCTGCTTCGTTTGGCGGCGGGAATGTTGACATAAGATTAAAGTCTATTCCTATTCAAGAAGTGTTTAATATGAGTTTGGGTACGGGGTATAACGCCGACAACAGTAGCAATGGACTTACTTACAGCGGTGGTAGTTCTGATTGGCGTGGTAAAGACGATGGTACGCGTGCAGCGCCTGCGCTTATTCAGGAACGTTGGGAAAAAAAGCGCTTTTTAGACGGCTTAGATCCTACCTTTGCACGTGATTTATTTGTCACCGTTAAGCGTAGCTATGACCCGCTTGCTGAATCGATTGGCCCCGATGGCAGTTTTAATTTCACTTACGGCAACAGTTACGATATTACCGACAAGTTGCGTTTAGGGTTTTTGTTAGCCAATGGTTATGACAGTTCAACCCGCGTTACCGAGCAATATGAGCTACAGCAAGCCGACCGTATTCAAGATAAAATTGAATTAGTACGTTTTTTTGATGACATATCGTCTACAGAAACCACAGTGCAATGGTCGAACTTGTTCACCTTTGGCGTTGACTACAATCGTAACCACCAGGTTGATTACAGCCTAATTGTATTAAGCGACACCCGCGACGAAATTCGTGAGCAATTTGGTAACACCGAGAACTTGAGTTTAGGTGAGAATTTACGTATTCGCGATGTGGTCGTAGAGTATGAAGAACGTAAAATGTTTACTAATCAGATTAAGGGTAAACATACCTTCCCAGAGTATAATTTTTTAGGCTTCGATTGGCGCTACTCAGTTGGCCGTTCATTACGAAATGCGCCGGGTAACTTTGAGTCACGTTTTATTGTTGAAGATGCAAATCTTGACGGTGTATTCGATACCGATACCGAAATTAGTCTAACCAACGCGCCAACAGCCGGTCGCTACTCATTCCAAAACTTGCACGATAGGCTTGAGAATTTTGGTTATAACGTCAGCTACCCATTAAGTATTAAAAATTGGGAAATGGAATTTAAGTTTGGTGCCGATTTTGTGACGAAAGCGCGAACAGCTGAAAACCGTCGCTTTGACATCAATACACGTGCGTTTGTTAATTCTGATGTCTTAAACGGGAATACTTTTAGTACTATTTTAAGCAATGATGTATTACAAAGTGCAGAGCTTTCAGGCAATGCTATTATTCGTGATACTACTATTACGGGCGATGACTATGTAGCGGGCCAAAAAATAGATGCTTACTATGTTGAAAGTGACTTCTTTTATAAAAACCAATGGCGTTTTACTGGCGGCGTACGTTTTGAAGATTTTAGACAAGTAGTTGCACCCTTTGACCCAAGAACCAACAAGTTTGATTTAACTGAAAATGGATTAGAAGAACTCGCATTTTCAGAAAGCGATTTTTATCCAGCATTAGCGGTAACTTATATTCTTGACGACAGCATGCAATTTAGAAGTAGCATTGGGCAAACCGTTGTACGACCTGATTTACGTGAAGTGAGTTCAGCAACGTATATAGACCCTTTAACAGGCTTTCCCATTGCGGGAACACCCGGCGTTAAGACCACCTCTATTATCAACCTAGATTTACGCTGGGAATGGTATCGCGAGGCGGGTAACAATATTTCGATTGGTTTATTCTATAAAGACATGGAAAACCCAATTGAGTCGGTGCAATCTCCAGCGCAAGATGGCCCTCCGCTCATTCGTATAGCAAATGCCGAATCGGGTTTTGTGTACGGCGTTGAAATGGAGTTCTTGCAGGGACTAGAAGTATTTGGCGATGGCGTGTGGGATAATTTATTCGCTTCAGGCAACATTACTATAAGTGATTCTGAGATTGTCCTTGATAGACAAAATATTGTTGAGTTAACCGGGGTGTCGGCAGCAATTACCAATACCACGAGGCGTTTAACAGGTCATTCCCAGTTTGTGGCTAATCTGCAGTTAGGGTTTGATTCAGACAATGGCGAGCATTCTGCTTCTTTTGTATATAACGTGTTTGGGGAGCGTATTCTTATTCCGGGTATAGACGGGTTTGAAGATAGTTTTGAGCAACCGTTCCACTCGTTTGATACGGTGTATAAATACTATCCAAATTTTAACACTACCGTTACCTTTAAAATTCAAAATATGCTTGACCAAGAAAAGAAGTTAGAATTTGAAGACGTATTGCTAAGGTCTGAAACCCGCGGGCGAGGGTTTAGTTTATCGGTAAAATACGACTTTAAGTAAACTAATCTTAATATATAGATGCCGTAAAAAGGGCGCTGATGATATCAGCGCCCTTTTTGTTTATAATTACCATAAAGGTGCATTAATCAACTTCGCATATACTAAAGTTTAATGTAAACATCTGTTTGGTTTCGACATCTCAAAAATATGCGATTAAATTTGTATTTTCGCTAAAGTTTATGTGATGTTGAGTCGAAATGATAGATAGTACATAGCATGAATAAAGTTGTTGTTGAGTTAATTTTGTTTCGCACGTAAGCGAAATCACATTAGCTAAAATGGAGCGTCAAAGTCAAGCATGGATTTCAGATGAATATTAACTAGAGGTGAATTAATGAAGTTTTCTGATAATTCTGAAAGAGCGGCAAGTTATCTTCGCCAAGCTATTCCGAAAATGGTCACACACAAGATTGTGCCCAATCCTTTAAATTATACTTTGTGGTACAGCTATTTTTCAGCAGGATTCCCTCAGCTTATTACAGATTTAGATCAAACTATTGAGCGTTATGGAACTTGTCCGCCTTTAGTTGGGGAGGAATTGTTTGTTAGACATATCACCCAATTAGGCGAAGGCAACCAAATCGATTTTGAAAACTTCCAAAAAGCGTTTTCGCAAACCGTTAATAATATATCGTCTTCTATGGACGAAACTGCGCTGCAATCGACAGGCTACACCGCTGCGCTAAAAGACAACCTTTCAGCCTTGGGAGATTGTGACTTAGATGCTGCTATTGCTCCGGTAATAAGTGACTTAAGTGCAAACGCTACTGCATTGTGTGACGTTAATGAAACTTTTCAGGGTCAGCTTACGGCAGCGCAATCTGAAATAAATGCTTTAAAATCTCAACTAGACAAAAGCCAGCGTGAAGCCAACACCGACCCATTAACCGGATTGTTTAATAGGCGTGTATTTGAATCTATTTTCAATCAGTTTGAAGATGAACATAACCAAGAAGATCAGCTTGCCCTGATCATGATGGATATTGATAAATTCAAGGTGTTTAACGACACCTATGGTCACTTAAAAGGCGATCAAATATTACAATTTGTTGGCGAATTACTTAAAAGTGAATGTCCTGAAAATGTTACCGCTGTACGTTTTGGTGGTGAAGAGTTTGCAATACTGTGTCCCAATTATGAAATAACTAAAGCCTTTGATGTTGCCGAAAAGATCCGCATTAAGTTAGCTTCAGTTTCATTTAGCAATAAAAAGACCGGCACAAAGATCCCTCCTGTTACGGCTTCCTTTGGGATCTCAAGCAAACGTAGTAATGAAATTCTCAAGCAAATAATTGAAAGAGCCGACAAAGCGCTTTATGTAGCAAAAGATGCTGGCAGAAATCAGGTGCAAATGGAAAGTTAATCGTTACTATTATTACCGCCAGTTTGCAGATGAAAACAGTAGGCTGTTTCATTCGGACAAGGTACAATTGGTGTCATTGGTAGTGACCAACACATTGATGGTTACCGTTTACTTTTTAAAGAAGTTGGGATCATACATGTCAGATAAATTCTTTTTTCAAGGTCGTCAAGATGCGCGACAAAATAATCTAAAGTTCGGCTATGAAAGAAATGCAAGCCGCATCTCCGGTAGTAAAAAATATCCCCTAATGTTAGTAGTGACCAGTGAAACACGTAAGCAAGAAGTCGAAAGCTTGGTTGCTGAAGCCGACTTACATGCTGAGATAAGCATCGATACAAGCGAAGGTGCAGTTGAATCTATCTTTGAACTAACAGTACTCCTAAATAGGAAGGAGGCAGTTACCGTTGTTAAGGTTCCAGCACGCAACGAACCCTGCAGCTGCGGCAGTGGTAAAAAATACAAAAAGTGTTGCGGGTAAAACCTATTCAGCGGTGTTGTTGCACAAAGGCCTCTTGGTTTTTTCAAACTGACATCTATAAAATAATAAATCTGAATCGGCCCCTCTTATGGAAAAACTGCTCAGTTTACCTACAATAAAATAAACCAATAAACGACGGTGCGGTAATGGACAATACATTCCTATATTTATTAGCCGCAGACACCTTATTAATCATTCATGTGCTTTTTGTTGTTTTTGTTGTGGTTGGACTACTGCTAATTTTTATCGCTAAAATGCAGAAGTGGCGATGGGTGCGTTCCCCCTGGTTTCGTATCGCACATCTTGTTGGTATTGCCATAGTTGTCGTTCAGTCTTGGCTAGGCATTATTTGCCCACTTACAACATGGGAGATGGCGCTGCGAGAACACGCGGGCGAAGCAGTCTATGCTGGGTCCTTTATTTCTCATTGGCTATCAACTCTGTTGTATTACCATGCACCCGAGTGGGTTTTTGCTGTAGTTTATTCTGCATTCGGCATACTTGTTCTACTTAGTTGGATTTGGGTGCGTCCCAACTCTTTTAGAAAATAATAACAGCCGTTTCCTAAGACTTTGACGAGTGTCCTTAAACGTATTTATTAGTGCTATGATCTTAAGCCAATCTATTCAATTTTTTCGGGCCTAAAAAATAGGGTTCCAATAAAGCAAAATCACCAGTAGACTCAAAGAAACAATATGAAGAACAGTTTTGACTGTTTCCACCTTGGCAATATTTTATGAAAAAAATATTATTTCTTTTATGTTTAACAGTAAGTAATTCATTAATGGCACAAGTTACCCTACCTAATGCGCTGTTCGGCGATAACATGGTGCTACAAAGACATCAAAAAATTGCTATTTTCGGAAAAGCTACCACAGTAGCAAACATTGAAGTGTATTTTAAAAACAAACAGTACACGGCAAATGTAAAAAATGGATATTGGAAAGTACTGTTAGATGAGTCAGAAGCGGGAGGTCCGTTTGATTTGACGATAAAAGGAAGCAATACAATTACATTTACCAATATTTTGGTGGGTGAAGTTTGGCTGAGTTCTGGGCAGTCTAATATGCAAATGCCTCTTAAAGGATTCTCAGGACAGCCGGTAAATGGTAGTAATGAGGCTATTTTGACAAGCGCAAATTCAAACCTTCGTTTTTTTGAAGCTCCCAGAAAAACAGCAGATAAAACACAAGAATATATTGCGGGTAAATGGCAGTTAAGTTCACCAAAAACAAGCCCCAAATTAAGTGCTGCGGCCTATTTTTTCGGCAAGTTTTTGCAAGAAACGTTAGATGTCCCTATAGGGCTAATTGTAAGTAGTTGGGGCGGAACGCCAGCAGAGGCTTGGACGCCAGCGGAAATAATAAAAAAAGATTTTGGCGACTTTAAGGGGTGGAATGAAAATGAGCAAACCAAACATAGGAACCCGAGCGTATTATACAATGCAATGATTCATCCAATGATACCCTACACTATAAAAGGCGCTATTTGGTATCAAGGCGAAGGAAACGTAAACAGACCAAAACAGTATGAAACTCTTTTTCCTGCAATGATCGAGAGCTGGAGAGTAAATTGGGGCCAAGGAGACTTTCCTTTTTATTTCGTACAAATTGCGCCTTTCGGCAATGCTAAAAACCATCCTTTTTTAAGAGAAGCTCAGTTAAAAACAATGTCTTCCACTAAAAATACGGGAATGGCAGTTACACTCGATATTGGGGAAAAAAAAGTAATTCATCCAGCAGAGAAAAAGAAGGTAGGTGAACGTTTAGCATATTGGGCTTTGGCTAAAGATTACGGATTTAACTCAATTAGCTACAGTGGACCTGTTTATAAGTCTATGGAAATTAAAAAAAATAGAGCCTTTCTATCTTTTGATTACGCAGAAACGGGTGTTAACAGTATGGGAAATGAATTAATAAACTTTCAAATTGCAGGAGCTGATAAGGTTTTTTATCCTGCTAAAGCTGCTATTAAGAGAGGCGCCTTAAGTGTTTGGAGTGACCAAGTTGAGAAACCTATCGCAGTAAGATATGCATGGGAAGCTTATGTAGAGGCTTCATTGTTTAACAATGCTGGTTTGCCCGCTTCTTCTTTTAGAACAGATAATTGGTAGTAAAAATTAATAAGCTTATAAAATCCTTTTGATAAATCGACGGTAGTTACATCAACATTGAATTATGTGCTCAATAGCATTGGCATTATCTTCGAATCGGTGCATGTATAAACCTGCCGTGCCTAAATTCCGCTAACATTCATAAACGCCTCTATTCAATTTCAATTGTGACAGATTTGTTAAGGTATTGGCTTTGCCCCAATTTGTAATAAAACTGTCACAGAAAATACCTATCCTCATCGCGATTATATTTTACCTTAAATTTTTAACATTTCAGGAATGCATATGAAGGTTTTACGACCCCTGTTTACAGTAGCAGTGCTTAGCACCCTTACCATGGGCGCTTTAACGCAGTTGGCAGTTGCACAAGATGCGCAATATTTAGACTCAGCGAATAAAGAGGCAACACAAATTAATGAGTCTGCCCAACAGTCGCAAGACAAAATAAACGGCATTACTGAGCAAATTGACAGCAAACTTGCACAATATAAAACCTTAATGAAAGAAATTGAGGGTTTGGCGGTTTATAACGGCCAATTGAACAAGCAAATTGCGGATCAAGTACAAGAGATGCTTGATATCAATTCAGCGATTGATGAAGTGAGCGTTATTGAACGTCAAATAACCCCGCTTATGATGAATATGATAGCGGGCCTGACACAGTTTGTTGAGCTTGACGTGCCTTTCTTGGCCGAAGAGCGCAGCAACAGAATTGCTGACCTAAGCGCCATGATGGATAAAGCCAATGTGGCACCTTCAGAGAAGTTCAGACGTGTTATGGAAGCCTACCAAGTAGAAATGGATTACGGTCGCACTATTGAAGCTTACAGTGGCTTTCAAAACATAGACGGTAGTGATAGTAACGTCGATTTTTTACGAATTGGACGTACCGCACTTTTATATCAAACGCGTGATGGTGGTGCTCAGGGTGTGTGGAACAAACAAACCCGCCAGTGGGATGAACTAGATTCTAGTTATCGTACACAAATTACCAAAGGTCTTCGTATGGCCAGAAAAGAATTAGCACCAGATTTAATCATGGTGCCAGTGGCAATTACAGATTAATTTAGGACTAGGGAACAGTATTATGAAATCAATTCAATCTTTGGTTCAACAATTAGCGAAAGCGGCTTCAGTTGTTGCCGTAAGCAGTGTGTTAGCCTTCGGTATTCATGCTCAAGAAAATGAAAAAGCCTTAGACTTAGATGCTTTGCTTAAGCAATTAGAGGAAGGCAAGTTTTCGCAAACACAACAAAATCAAGCCCGTGAAAGTGAATTTGCTGCCAAGCGCGCCGATCAAGACCGTATATTGCGTGAAACATTGGCGCAACGTGACACAATGCTACGTGAATCTGAAAGTTTAGAAACCCAATTTGAAGAAAATGAATTTAAATTGGGCGATTTAAACGGCGCACTCGACACGCGTTTAGGCTCGCTCAAAGAGCTTTTTGGAGTGCTGCAGCAGGTGGCAGGCGATACTAAAAATAAATTTGCCAACTCTGTTATTAGTGCCCAAATTCCTGGTCGCGACGATTTTTTAGATAAAATGGCTCAGTCTATGGGCTCATCTTCTAAACTTGCTTCAATTGATGAAATTGAAAGAGTATGGTTTGAAATTCAGCGCGAAATGACGCAAGCGGGTAAGGTGACCAAATTTACCACTGAAGTAATTGAAGCAAGCGGCCAAAAGGTTATCAAAGAAGTCACGCGTGTTGGGCCTTTTGCTCTAATCGCCGATGGTAAATATTTGGAATTTGATAACAGAACAAACACCGTCGCTGAGCTTATTCGCCAACCAGCTGGACGCTTTCTTGGCACAGTATCTGATGTGGAAGCCTCAACTGGTGAGGTTGTACCGTTTGGTTTAGATCCTACCGGTGGTTCTATATTGGGTTTATTAGTACAAGCGCCCAGCTTAAAAGAACGTGTTGAACAAGGCGGGTTAGTTGGCTACATCATCTTAATAGTAGGGGCAGTTGCTTTACTGCTTTGTTTGGAGCGTCTAGTTAGCTTAACGATTGTTCGCACAAAAGTGAACAAACAGCTTAAATCTAAAACCTTTAAAGATAGCAACCCTCTTGGCCGTGTTATGCAAGTGCGCGACAAATATCCCCATGCCGATGTGGAAGCCTTAGAGCTGCATCTCACCGAAGCTATTTTAGGTGAAGTACCGCGCTTGGGTCGCTCCTTAACCATTATTAAAATCATATCGGTTGTGGCACCGCTTATGGGTTTACTTGGTACGGTTACCGGTATGATAGTTACTTTCCAAGCGATTACATTATTTGGTACCGGCGACCCTAAACTGATGGCCGGTGGTATTTCAACTGCTTTGGTAACCACCGTACTTGGTCTTGTGGTGGCAATACCTACTACCTTGTTCTATGCAATGCTCAATACACGTAGTAAAAATATTGTGTATATCTTGCAAGAACAAGCATCTGGCGTAATTGCTGAGCGTGCCGAGTTGGTAAACGCGAAGTCAAGTGCAAGTTCACGTAATTAGGGCGCCAGAGCATGATTGAAATATTCGAATCAATCAGGGATTTTACCGAAACGGGTGGCCAAGTTCTCTTGGTGATTGGTTTCCTTATTTTCGTGATGTGGTTGTTAATATTAGAACGCGTTATGTATATTCAAATTACGCACAAGCAGCTTAAGAAAGGCATTGTTGCAGATTGGATGTCGCGAAAAGATCGCACCTCATGGAATGCTGAACAAATTCGCCAAGCACATATTTCGCGCCTTAGTATGAAGTTAACCGGCAGTATTCCTATCATACAAGCTCTCGTTGCACTTTGTCCCTTGTTGGGATTGATGGGCACCGTGACCGGCATGATAGAAGTATTTGATGTAATGGCATTAACAGGTGGCGGCGACGCACGTTCGATGGCATCGGGTGTATCAAAAGCAACTATTCCGACTATGGCAGGTATGGTGGGCGCATTGTCTGGCGTGTTTGCATCAACCTGGCTAATGCGAACATCTAAAACCGAACGAACGCATTTAGAAGACGCTCTGCCCTTAGAACGAAATATTGGTTAATGCTTGATTATTGACAAGCAAGCTAGGCAACATATTTAGAATTATTTTTAGCATAGAGTTTTTGCAAAACACGCCAATAACGCGTAAATCGCAAAATAAAGGAAATAACATGAAGCAACATTTTCAAAACTTGATGGACGAAGAAGAAGCAAATATCGATATGACACCCATGCTAGACGTTGTGTTTATTATGCTTATTTTCTTTATCGTAACGGCTTCTTTTGTAAAAGAGTCGGGTATTGATGTGAATCGCCCAGAAGCTTCTACCGCTGTGAAAAAAGATAAAGCCAGTATATTAGTCGCTATTAGTGCTAAAAACGAAATTTGGATAAACAAACGTCGTATAGATGTACGTGCAGTACAAGCTAATATTGAACGTTTACATGCGGAAAACCCGCAGGGTTCAGTGGTAATTCAAGCCGACAAAAAGTCGACGACTGAAACGCTCATGAAAGTACTAGATGCCACACGGGCAGCTGGTATTGACGATGCAGCCGTGGCGACTGAAGACTAGATTATGTTTCGATATATTATTGCTTTTGTTGCTGCAGCGGTAATCACCTTAGGGCTGTTTTTCTTAATGCAGTCTCTAATTGCGGCTGGTGGAAGTGCAATGACCGATCCTGCAAAAGGTAAAGTGTTAGATTTTGTGCGCGTGCAACAAGAACAGCAAGTGCAGCAAAAAGACCGAAAGCCGAAAAAGCCGCCGAAGCCACAAGAGCCGCCTCCACAAATGGAAGCCCCGCAAATGGACGCAGCATCGCCAGACGGTGGTCAAAGCGGACTAGATTTTGCAGCCGACCTAAGCGGTGAAATATCGCTAGACGGCGGACTTTCGTTAGATTCTGGTGATGGTGAATATGTGCCTATTACCAAAGTTCAGGCGGTTTACCCAAGACGTGCAATGCAGCGCGGTATACAGGGTTACGTGATTGTTGAATTTACAGTAAACAAAACAGGTGCGGTGCAAAATCCGGTCGTACTTGAAGCCAATCCGGAAGGTATTTTTGAACAGGCAGCGCTAGACGCTGTAGTTAAATTCAAATACAAACCACGCGTAATAAACGGTGAGCCTACCGCAGTAGCTGGTGTGCAAAACCGCATTACATTTGAGATTGAGTAGGGTTGGAGATAACGATTATGAAACTATATCAATCACTTAAAACACGCTTAAACAATATTAAACTGGCCTTTGTGGTGTGTGTTGTAAGCGTTGTAGGTATTAGCATGCCGCTTATTGCAGTGCCAAGCGCAGCAATGGCACAAGCTAACGCGGTGTCAGATGAACGCGAAACTCGTCGCACACCGGCCTTACGTGCCACCGTATATGATCAGTTAGCACGTGCACAGAAAACCGCCGATGATGGTGATGTACCCGGTGCATTAGCAGTACTCGATGCAGTAAAAGCAAAGTCAGGCAGTATGAATAGCTACGAACGTGCAACTATGCACAATTTTTATGGCTTTATTTATTACGCGCAAGACGATATTGACAAGACCATTGCTTCATTCAAAGAAGCTGTAAATGAATCCCCCATTCCTGTTAGTTTTGAGCAAACAGCATTATATAGTTTGGCACAGTTGAGCATGGCGCAAGGTCAATACAATGACGTTGTCGCATATATAGAACGCTGGGAAGCCCTCAATAATGGCGTTATCCCACCTAAAAACTATATTCTTAAAGCACAAGCGTTGTATCAAAATAAAGCGTATAAAGACGCCGCCTATTATATTGAAACCGCTATTAAAGGACATGAGGACGAAGGGTTTTTGCCGGATGAAAATTGGCTAGTATTGCAACGCGCTATTTATTTTGAAATGCAGGCACCCGAAAAAGTAAAAGACATCATTATTAAATTGATTCGTTTATATGACCAACCTAAATATTGGATTCAACTTTCAGGCATGTATGGTGAGTTAGAACAAGAAGATAGGCAGTTCGCTACTATGGAAATTGCGTATCAACGAGGGTTTATTACCTCTGCATCAGACACTTTCAACTTGGCCCAACTTTACTATTATCATGGTGTACCATTTAAAGGCGCAAAGCTCATGGAGCAAGCGATAAGAGATGGCTTGCTACAAGAAAACTTACGGAATTTGAAGTTTTTAGCACAGGCTTGGCAAATGGCTAAAGAAGAAGAAAAAGCAGTGCCGGTGATGATAGATGCAGCGGCATTGTCTGATGACGGCAAACTCGACGCCCAGCTTGCACTTTTATATTATAATTTAGACGACTTCACTAAAGCGATAAACGTAGCCAATCAGGCTCTCGAGAAAGGGAAGTTAGACCGGCCTGGTGATACTCATATGGTGCTAGGTTTGTCACTATATGGCACTCAAGATTTTGCTAAGGCTTTAGAGCAGTTGGCAAAAGCGGAAGAGTTTAACAGCAGTCGAGCTGCCGCTAGGCAATGGCGTAAGTATGTAGAGAAAGAAAAGTCTGCGTTTGAGCTACGGCGCGAATTGTCGGTAGCGCCTTAAGTGATTATTCAGCCGCTTCTTTTTTCAATTCTTCGCGCAAAGCAGCCCGTTTATTGGTAACTACGTCAAACGTGGCAAAGGCATCTTCTCGGGAATCGAATTTGTAAATCGCGTTCACTGGGCAAGTTTCATCACCTGTAATAACGCTAGCACGTCCACCTCCACAGAATTCGGCAAAATTACCCTTAAAAGCAAGTTGGGGACTTATATTTAAAGAATTACAGCGATATAGAGTTGTGGCTAAATAGTATTCGCCACGCCTACCATCAATACTAATTACATCGTCGTCAAGTATACCAAAGCCATTAATATCGTTGCTGCGAATACAGGCTCGGCCATCTTGTTTGGTGACTTCCTTTAGCAATGTATTATTATTGGGCAGGTTTGCGGTTAAAGTTGAGCAGGCGCTAAGTGATGCTAAGGTTAATAAACCTACTATTGTTAGTTTCATATATCGCCTCTTTTAACACTATGCTCGTGTAATATACTAACTAGTCACTAGTCAGCCGCTTTCACTCTAATTTTATTATTCGCAATATTAGCATGATGTAAGCTCGTAATTGCCGCTTCTGCCTCTACATCATTTGGCATTTCGATAAATGCAAATCCTTTCGACTCGCCTGTTTTTGAGTCAAGAACTAATGTGCATTCAGTTACTTCACCTTGTGCTGTGAATAAAACTGAAATTTCGGCTTCGGTGGTGGTGCGCGCTAAATTGCGAACGAGAAGTTTCATGCTGTGCCTATTAATGTATTGTAATAACGTTAATATTACAGCAAAAAACGAGTAGGAGGAAAAAAACCTCGATCAGATCAAAGCATTAATCCGATATTCTTTATATAATTGCTGTATTAAATATTACGCGAAGATCTGTGCCCAGATAATCTAAAAAAATAAAGGTGGTTTTGTAATGCAAATCGTTAAATCACAATTCAATAATAAAATTGAATGGCACACCTTGTTAACATCGGGTAACCGAGTGTTTATTGGTTCAAATGCTGCCGTGCCTAATGCCTTAGTCGACAGTTTAATAAACGATGGTGAAGGCATAAATGATATTGAAATGACCCATATAGCCACTTTTGGCGAAAATAAATGGGCTTTACCAGAATATAAAAATAGATTTAAAATAAACACATTTTTTATTCATGGTGAAACGGTACGTAAAGCCGTAGAAGAGGGCAGAGCCGACTATACGCCTTGTTCTTTTTCTAGAGTATCTACTTTATTCAGTGACAATACCTTGCCCTTAGATGCAGCCTTAATTATGGTTTCGCCGCCCGACTCATTAGGGTACTGCTCGTTAGGTGTATCGGTCGACGTTGTTATGTCGGCTGCACGCAATGCTAAGCATATAGTTGCGCAAATTAACCCCAGTATGCCGCGTACGGCGGGGCATTCTTTTTTACATATAAGTGAGTTTTCAGCGTGTATCGAAGGAGAGCAAGATATTCCTGAAATAGCCGTAGCTGAGCCTACAAAAATTAGCGATCGCATAGGGCAGTATGTTGCGATGTTAGTTAAAGATGGTGCAACCCTGCAGTTAGGTGTAGGAAAAATACCTGACGCAGTTACTCGTTATTTACATACCCATAAAAATTTGGGCATACATTCTGAAATAATAAGCGATGGAATAGCCGAGCTAATGCAAAAAGGTGTAGTGAATAATCGTGAAAAGACTTTTCATCCAGGTAAAACGGTGACTAGTTTCTGCATGGGCAGCAGCAAGCTTTACCAATTCGTGCATAACAACCCTCATGTTGAATTTTATCCCTCCTCTTACATAAATAAACCTGCCAATATTGCTAAAAATAAGAATATGGTTTCAATAAACAGTGCCATTGAAGTAGACCTGAGTGGTCAGGTAGTTGCCGACTCTATTGGTTATCAGTTCTACAGCGGCATTGGCGGGCAAGTCGATTTTGTTGAAGGCACCGCTAAAAGTAACGGTGGCAAACCAATTATTGCACTTCCTTCAACTGCAAAAGATGGCACGATATCTAGAATTGTGGCTAATCTTAGCGAAGGTGGTGGAGTCGTCACCTCTCGTGGTGATGTACATTATGTGGTTACGGAGTTTGGTATTGCTAGCTTGCGAGGAAAAAGCGTGCGCGAACGAGCGTTAGAGCTTATTCGTGTGGCGCATCCAAAGTTTCGTGAGGCATTATTACAACAAATTAGACGTCATTTGTGGGTGCCTGATTATCAAAAGCATTTCCCAACCGATGTTCAAGAGTTTGGCGAAATGCAAATTCAGCCTATTGAAATACATTCAGAGCAGTTTTATTTACGCCCGCTTAATCCCGCCGATGAAAGGCGCTTACAAGAGTTTTTTTACTCACACAGTAAAGAAACTATTCGCCTGCGTTATAACTATATACCGCAAAACATGACACGCGAAAAATCGTGTGATTTAGTCAGTGTTGATCAGTCTAAAGATATTGCCCTTACCATTGTGCAACAAGAAGGCTCTAGAACCAGAATTGAGGCGGTGGGTCGCTATTATTTGTATCCGCAGCAAGCTTGTGAAGTTGCTTTTGTCACCCGAGAAACTAATCAGGGTAAAGGCATGGCAAAACGCTTGCTGCAAGAGATGATAAATATTGCTAGCGCGCGTGGTTTAAAAAAGATGTTTGCTATCGTAAAGTATGAAAACAAACCTATGATTTCAGTCTTTGAACATTTTGGCTTTACACGGATATTTAATGCAGATCCTGGCGAAATTGAGCTGGTTAAATATTTGTCTATTGCAGACGCTCAGGTAACTTCCGATAAGCCCTTACCAACAGCAACAGGACCAAAGTGATGACAGTTACCATTATTAGTAGCCCCAAATGTAATTTGCACAACATGGGCAATGATCATCCTGAACAACCCGCCCGACTGCATCAAATTAGTGATCAATTAATTTCTTCAGGTCTTGAGTATGTTGTGCACTTTGCCAATGCGCAAAAAATAGATACCCATACCGTAAAGTTGGCTCACGAGAGTGATTTCGTTGATAGAGTCATTGATAGTGCTCCTCAAAAAGAGGGTGAGCGCGTTTTTATTGATGAAGACACCGTGTTGATGTCGAAAAGCCTTGATGCTGTGCTGCATAGTGCTGGCGCTGTAAAAGATGCCGTAGATTTAATTCAAGCAGGCAAAACCCAAAGTGCTTTTTGCTCAGTAAGGCCGCCTGGTCATCATGCGGGCTATGCCAATTCGTCAGGTTTTTGTGTGTTTAATAATGTGGCGATAGGCGCTAAATATGCGCTTGATGTTATTGGCCTGAAGCGAGTCGCAATTATCGATTTTGATGTGCATCATGGCAATGGTACCCAAGATATTGTGGAGTCTGATGAGCGGATTATGTTTTGTTCTTCTTTTCAACATCCTTTTTATCCCTTTAGCGGCAGTGAGCCTTCGCGCGAGGGTATCTTAAATGTACCTATTGCGGCGGGTACAGCGGGTGAAGAATATCGTCAATTAGTGAAGCATTGGTTTGATGCTTTAGATGCTTTTAAACCTGAGCTGATTTTTATCTCAGCTGGATTTGACGCGCATGCTGAAGATGAGATGGGTTACCTGCGCTTGGTTGAAAATGATTATGTGTGGTTGACTGAGCAAATAAAGACAATTGCTGACAAACATTGTAAAGGGCATATTATTTCGGTACTCGAGGGCGGATATGCCTTAAGTGCGTTGGCTAGAAGTGTGGTTGCGCATCTGAAGACATTGGCCGGTTGAGCTCTTAAACAGCGTTAACGGGGCATCAGCGAGTATGTTTACTTGCTCAATCGTAAACACTCACATTTAATTTATAAAAATACGTTCCATAATCCTAGGTTTTGCGTAACAATCGGTTTATCTGTGTGACCTAAAACATCATGCCACCGTTTAAAAACTTAGTAGGGAAATTATGCGATATTCACCATTGGGAAGTTCTGGCTTATCTGTATCAAGAGTATGTTTAGGGACAATGACTTGGGGCATTCAAAACACTCAGGCTGACGCCGACAATCAAATAGCATATTCGCTTGATGCAGGCGTTAATTTTATTGATACTGCCGAAATGTACCCAGTGCCGCCTACTGAAGCAACCCATGGAGACACCGAGCGCTGCATTGGTGATTGGTTATCGCGAAATAAAGAAAAACGCGATGACATAATATTAGCAACTAAAATTGCGGGTCCTGGATTCGCATATGTTCGCGACAATAGCCCTATAACCGGCGAAAATGTGGGAATAGCACTCGAGGATTCTCTTACTCGCCTACAAACTGATTATATTGACGTGTATCAATTGCACTGGCCAAACCGCAGTACAGCTCATTTTGGCACCCATTGGCCAAATCAAGTTAAACCTACAAAAACCGATGTTGCCAAAGAAAAAGACAGAATGAGAGATATACTGCTGGGCATTAATAAAGCCTTAGTTAGTGGCAAAATTCGTCATTGGGCATTATCAGACGATACTACTTGGGGCATCCATACTTATCTAAATTTATGTGAAGAAATGAATATTTCCAAGCCCGTTTCTATTCAAAATGAATTTAATATATTACACACCAAAGATTGGCCGTTTTTGATTGAGTCTTGCGTGTTTGAAGATATCGCATACTTGCCATGGTCACCATTATCCGGTGGCATGCTATCAGGAAAATATCTAGACGGAGCTAGGCCTAAGGGAAGTCGTTGGACCTTGGTTCAGCGCAATGGTTTGTTTCGCGACAATCCACAAAGTCAACTTGCCACCAAAGCCTATTGCAATATTGCAGCTAAATATGACATTACGCCAAGCCAGCTTGCGCTTGCATGGGTTGACCAAGTTGATGGCGTGACCTCGACTATAATTGGCGCCACTACAATGCCGCAGTTACGTGAAAATATCGCGGCATTTGATATAACGCTTACCGATGAATGCCTAAAAGAAACCGAACAAGTACTTATGCAGTATCCTATGCCTTTTTAGACGAACCTTTTTGTGAATCTTTAGCAAATAGTTAGCGAAATTATTTAAAGCTTAATAAAAGCTTCACAATAACACTGTACAAACGTGAGGTGTTTAAAGATGACGTTAACTTGTTGAGTAATATTTATGTCTTTGTTGCCGAACAATTCAATCCAGAGTGACAGCAAAATAGCAAATGTAAAAGAAGTTGTTTCGCAAATTGACGCTACTGAGATTGTGAGTGGTTTACAAAGTTTGCCTAAACTGGTTCGTTGGCTGTTTTTAGTGTTGCTCGTATTTGCAATGTTGACTGCGGTTGGTCTAATTGGTGGCGGCTTTAACGTTGCGACACAAGAGCATGCGAGTACTTTGTTCGAATATGCATCAAACCCAATATTGGGTTTGATCATTGGTATGGTATGTACCGCACTTATTCAATCTTCAAGCACCGTCTCTTCTATTATCGTGGCTATGGTAGCCGGTGGTTTACCCATTACTATTGCTATACCTATGATGATGGGCGCAAATATTGGCACCAGTATCACCAATACTATAGTGAGTTTAGGGCATATTGGTAACAAGCAAGAATTTCAAAGAGCCTTTAATGCGGCGACTATTCATGACTTCTTCAATATTTTTGCTGTACTCGTTTTTTTACCTATCGAAATATTGTTTGGTATATTAGAAAAAGCCAGCGCGTTTTTAGTGTCATTTTTTACAGCCGGTGCAGGGGCCGATATTGGCGGCTTTAACCCCATAAAATTAGTTACCTCCCCCATAATTGATACAGTTAAAACAATTACCGACGGCTTGCCTCCAGTATGGGACGGCACAGTTCGAATTGTGATTGGCATGATGCTGATTATTTTGTCCATTACTTGGATGGGTAAAGTGATGAAATCGCTCATGGTGGGACGTGCTAGAGAGATGTTACAAAATAGCCTGGGCCGCGGCGCAATGTCGGGCATAACGTCGGGCACGGTTGTGACAGTCTTGGTGCAATCAAGCTCTACTACAACATCCCTTATGGTGCCGCTAGTAGGCAATGGGATTGTGACTGCTCGGTCTATTTATCCATTTACCCTAGGCGCTAACATTGGCACATGCATAACAGCAGTTGTTGCCGCACTTTCCGTAACGGGCGTTAATGCTAATTTGGCATTACAAATTGCCTTTGTGCACCTAGTTTATAATGTGCTGGCGGTAATATTGCTATATGGCGTTAGTTTTTGGAGAGAATGGCCACCTAATTTGTCCTACCAGTTGTCTTTAAAAGTAGCCGAGCAAAAAGCTTATGGAATTGCTTATATAGGCGGCGTGTTCTTTTTAATCCCACTATTGTCTATATTTTTACTGACGTAAGTAATATTTTTCGACCATCGCCAGTTAACTTGTCTTCATGTTGATATTGTTCAACAAAAACTGCTGGCCTGCGTATCTACTCGGGCAGGCGTCGACTTTTCCTAGTGTAGGGTACTCGCCTTTATCGCTATGATTGTTGTCTTTTGAGAACTAAAACCGAAGGGATAAACAACTCAAGCCGCCATCTATTTTTTGAAACTCAGACATTGCAACTTCTCTTGTTTTATACCCTAGGTCTTGGACTGCTTTTAGTGTATTGGGAAAACCCTTAGGTATTAAAACGGTGCCATTTATCCATACACTATTAGCCGCATATTGCTCAGCTTCATCGACCTTAATACGCTTATATTTGCCAAAGTCCGGATGAGACATCATTTCACCATAAGCTAATAAATTCTCATTTTCAATATAGCTAAGGCCGGTTTTTAAATGCAGCATTTCATTCATCTTTACGGTAGAGCCTGTTAGGCCATGATGAGCCAGGATATTAATGATTTCATTCGCTCCAATCATGTTTGTTCTTAAGGATAAGCCGATATAAAAATGCTTACCTACCATCATGATATCACCCGCTTCGGCATGTCCTTTTTCACTAATGAACTTTAGTGAGGGGTAAAATGCTTCTAAGGTAGGCACTATATGGGCCACTTCGCCTTTGCGGCTGATAGCGCCAGGATGCGTTACAATTGCGCATTCCTGAGTAAGTAATGCGACATCTTCAACGAAACAAGAATCGGGATAGTCTTCTAAAGCAGGCAATTGCGTAACTTGCAGGCCACATTCTTCCAATGCAGCCACATAATCTTGGTGCTGCTCACAAGCGAGTGCATAATCAGGTATGCCCAAACTTGCGCTTGTTAGCCCATTAACCAATGTTTTACAAGGTTTACGTACTATTGCCCGTGTAAACATCTAAATTCCTTATAGTGATATCAAACCATCAAAAGCGATGATCTTAGAACAATAAACAACATAGCAGATCTATTCAACAATTAGCGTTCATTTTGTTGTCTACCTATTGTATTAAATTAATAAAATGTGCGATAACAATTTGTCAAGGGCTAAAAATGTTGGGTAAAATTGCAAGGTAACCGCTCAAATATTAAACAAGTTTAAAACGTATAACTGGGTAACAAATACAACAAGCGCATTATGGTCTAAATTAACCGTAAATGTGAAACAAAAAATCGTCAGCTTTTTTTACAACTCTGTAAATAGGAATTCAAAGTTTTTTTAACTCTATGTTTTTAATGAATATATTTCAATGGCTTGTTTATTGCTTAGACATCGGCAGATACTTGAGCAATACGTTTGAGTCGAATTACTAGGAATTAATTTATGTCAGCGCAATATAAACGCTTTTTTAAGCTGTTCACGATACCTTTACTAGCCGTATTTACATTGTCAGCTCAAGCGGCGCTTCTCTTAGATGGAGGTTTTGAAGAAACGTCTGACAGTTCCCCATGGACGTTTACACCTAATGCTGGTATCACTAGCGATTCTCCTATTTCAGGTAATCAATCTGCAATATTGTCAAATAACGGTGTCGCACAAGGTGGATTTATTGTTGGATTCCAAACGATCCTTTTAGACGGTAGTGATTATGTAGTTGGCGACGAAATTTTCTTAACAGGTTTAGCTCAGCTTCTTTCTGTGCAAGGGCCATTTGATCGAGTATATATCGAGCTTGCCCTTCGCAATAGCGCCGAGCCAGAAATATTAGGTAACGTGGGCGATGTTGATTTTTTAAATGCTGTGTCAGCTGACGCATTGTTTGATACCAACTTAGTACAAACACTCACAACCTCTTCTCTTGTTATTACTGAATCAATTATGTCGTTAAATGGTGAGACCGCTGCAACTCAGGGTATTCGTATTGCCATCGCCATTGCTATCACCGATGGTAATCAGTTAACTGAGGCAATGTTTGACAACATCATGTTGCAAAAAGTATCGGCTCCAAGCATTTTGAGTTTATTAGTAATCGCTATGTTGTTTACTGCAGTTAGAAAACGTTCAACTGTCTAAGTTTAAACTATAGTGTTGCCATCTATTGCTGTTTTGTCTTAAAACTCCAGTAGATAAAACTAGAAGCCCTTTTACTAAATTTAGTATCTGGGCTTTTTTGTTTAAGACAAGCCTGAATACTCCCATCTAATATCCCCCTCCAGTCAATGTCAGTTTTCTTTACAACTTGGGAAAAACAAATCGAATTTTATTAATAAGTCATATTAAATCAATGGTTTATGTTTTGGCTTGATTTGTGCTTTACAAGCAAGTGTGGTGCTTGTTTTTATATAAAATTCTTTGCGTTTATTACTTTTTAAAAGAACTAATTAGAAGAATATACAGATTACATATTGTAAAGACGAGTAGGTTGTTTAGGGCTGAAATTAAGCCGTAGTAGTTCACTAATATATGAGGGTTCTTTATGTTGTCTTTGCTAATTAAATCAGGCCTTGCTATGTGTGCATTGGTTTTAGTCAGCAATTCATTTGCGGACTCGCTTTTTGTGCCAAAACAGAGAGCTCCCAATTCGGTGCAATCTTCTGTTACCGCGACCGGATTTATATACCCCGAACCCACACTAAATGAATCTGATTTTATTGAAACGGGTGTTTTGTTCGTTTATAACGATCACATACTAGACTACTTTAATGGTGATTCAGAGAAGCTGCTTGATTACGTTAATACCAACATGGCGCATAACAACCAAGCCTTCGTGAATAGCAACATTCCCCTTAGAAGGGTAGTTACCGGTCTTGTTTATGTTGAGTCTGATGATATTTGGTCATCAAGCGATAGCTATACCCAACGCTTGCATGAACTAGCTGCTTGGCAACGCACGCAAGTGGGTGAACAGATTAAACAGCAGCATCAATATTCTTACTTAGTTAGTTTAGCGGGTTTTCAAACATCCGAAGATGAAACAACAATGTTAGGTCAGGCATTTGTTGGCGACAACGTGAGTTGGATTTCTCCTTTCAATACCGATGCTAATTTGTGGATAGAACGCACCTTAGCTCATGAATTAAGCCATAACGATGGTTTCAAGCACGCTAAGTCAGACTATCCAGATGGCGGAGCCCATGTTGCTCGTTACGATGCCGCTGGATATCAGTGTGGTTCACAAGGAAGCATTATGTTTGTTTCAGGCTCACGTACAGAGCCTTTTTTCTCAGACTATGAAATACGTCTTGAAGAAAAACAGCAAGTCTTAGATTGTGGGGTCGTAGGCGAAGCTAATGCCGCTCAAGTCTATCGCGACTTGATAACAACAAGCTTTGCAAATAGTGAACGTACATTTAAAAATATTCAGCCAACTCGTCTTAAAAACGGCGTAGTGTCTATCCATGAAAATGTATCTGTTGCGGTGGAGGGTTACAATATTGAGTTTGATATTGTATTTGAGGGAGCCGACGCCGGCGATTCAGTTAATTTTGTGGTACGTCAAGGCACGGCAGGTCTAGATGATTTTTACAGTACTATTGGCTCAGTAGTCCACGACGGTATTAATAATGTTTACACAATGTCTATGCCTACCCGCACCGATAATGTAGACGAAGCGATCGAACATCTTTCGTTTGAACTGGTTTATCCTAATGGTGTCACCATTGATCCAGCAAGCTCATCTATTCAGGCAAGTATTTTTGATAAAAATGATGACGTCGGTTACGTAGAATTCACTGAAACACTTGTTTTTGTGAAGGAAGGGGACGACGCCGAAATAACTATCAATAGAGTTGGCGGGAATGCAGGTGTTATTTCATATCATGTAGAAACATCTGCCCACTCAGCCAGCCAGTTAGACTTTGAATCTACTAGTCAGGTAATAAGTTTTAACAACGGCGAAACTAGCAAAATACTGCTTATAAAAACCATGGCTGACAGCAACGTTGAGCAAGATGAAAGCTTTACGGTTAGGATTATTCAAACACTTCATCCCTTATACGCAGCAAATGCGGATGAAATAAAAAATGAAGTAACGGTCACGATTAATAATCCAATAGATGTTAATAATGCAGCCACTACTAGCAATAACACCCCAATAACTGCTAATAGCTCAGCAACTGCTAGTGATCCAAGTAATAGCGGTCAAGCAGCTGGTGGCAGCCTCAGTGTGTTCTGGGCAATTATGTTGTTGCTCGTTGCTGTTAGAAGACAGCTGCGATAACTAAATTCAGGCGTTCAACTTGTTGAAGTCTGAACGTAAATATTGCCAACTCCTATCAAGGTTTTTTTGATAAAAGAATACCACCATAGTCTCATAGACCATTCGCCTATTTTAACCGACCTTAATATCATTAATAATCCATCCCGTTACCATATATTTACATAATATTAACGAACCACGGGATTTTTTATGAGACTTACAAAAACTTGTTCAGCCATTTTATTTGCGATATGTGGCCTAGGCATAAGCGCAGGTGCAAATGCAGCATCTTCCAATATTGGCGATACTAACGTTACGTTTAGTGGATATATAAAAGCCGACGCGATCTTTAGTGACTATTCAGATGGCTCACTTGCTGCTGGCAATTTAGGTAGAGATTTTTACATTCCTTCACTTACGCCAGTAGGTGGAAACGCAGAGAGTACTCAGTTTGATGCCCACATTAGACAAAGCCGCTTTCGGTTTACAACAACTACTCCTAAAGAGGAAGGCGATTCCATTACTGGGGTTTTAGAGTTTGATATGTTGGTAACGCCTGGCGGCAACGAGCGTGTTAGCAACTCTTATCTGCCAAGAATGAGACACGCTTTTATTAAATATAAGGGTTTTACAGTGGGCCAAACCTGGTCAACATTCATGGACGTTGGCGCACTGCCAGAAGCCGTGGATTTTATAGGAAATGCTGACGGTACAATATTTAGCCGCCAAGCATTGCTAAGGTATACGACGGGCAGTTGGGAATTTGCAGTCGAAAATCCTGAAACCACAATAACGCCTTTTGGCGGGGGCGGTCGAATTGTCGGTGACGACAGTGCGATACCTGATTTTATTGCCAGATATACTCATAAAGCGGATTGGGGGTATATTAAACTAGCCGGTTTAGCACGCCAGCTTGCTTATAATAATGGCGTAGATATTGATACGACAGAGTCCTCATATGGCATCAGCCTGAATAGTAAAATAAGTGTCGGCGAGCAAAACGATATAAGAATTTCTATCAATAGTGGTGTCGGTCTAGGCCGATATTCGGCATTAAATGCTGCAACCGGCGGTGTGCTCAATGCACAAGGGGAGATAGAAACAATTGACTCTTCAGCTTTCTCGGTAGCATATCGTCACGTATGGAACAAACAGTTCAGGTCTAACTTCATTTACGCTGCATTTAGTGCGGACAACAATGCTGCATTAACAGGGCAAAGCGTTACCGCTGAAACGCAAAGTGCGCGCGTTAACTTGATGTACCAACCAACGGCTAAGATAACCATTGGTGGAGAATACACTTTTGCAAAACGGGAAATAGAGTCTGGTGCAGATGGCGATATGAATCGTATGCAGTTTTCGATGAAGTATGCTTTCTAGTATCTAGTTGATTTGTAGCAGGTTAAAAGTTTGTTTTATAAGCTTACTTAAGCCTGCAAAGTAGGTCCAATAGCATCAGACTTTAGTGGTAAAGGATGATTCTTTCTTGTTAAAAATGCCAATTTCTTGTTAATTTATATTACCTAAATGTTTACAAGATTAACGTTTATAAAAAACACTGAGGAAAAAATATGTTAAATACAATTTTTAAACACTTACAGGAGATTCGCTATGAGTAGTAAAGCCAAATTTTCAGCCATAGCGCTATCAATTTACACTGTCTTATATTTTGGTGTTGCGTTGATGACATCTGCTGCATTTAAAGACATTGCATCACTACCAATAGCGGGTTTACCTTTGGCTATTTGGGGCGGTTTAGTGATTATTATAACAGGCGTAATCATTACTCGTTTGTATCTTAAAAAAATGAGTGATGAGGAGACTAACTAATGGAAAATATCGTCGCTTTAAGTATCGTAATATTAGGTATTGCGCTATCTCTTTTTATTAGCTATTACCATCGTCGCTCTACCAGTTCTACGGCTAACTTCTATGTCGCGGGTGGCGGCATTTCGCCTCGTGTAAACGGCTGGGCTATGTTAGGTGATTATGCCAGTGCAGCCAGTTTCCTCGGTGTAGCAGGCGCTGTTGCCCTTATGGGTGTCGATGGTTGGTGGCTTGCATTAGGTTTCTTTGCCGCTTGGATCGTGGTGTTATTGCTTATTGCTAGCCCGCTTAAAAATGTAGGTAAATACACCGTTGCAGACCTACTAAATGCGCGTTTTAAGGGAAGGGAAAAAGGCATACGTACTATAGCGATGATTTCTACTCTTGCTTTGTGCGTTATGTATTTAATTCCACAAATTGTAGGAGCGGGTCACTTATTTGGTCTATTGCTGGGCTGGGACTATTTACCAACCGTTATGGTGACAGGTTCATTGATGGGCGTATTCGTAATTTTAGGGGGTATGAAAGGCACGTCTTATAACCAAGCGATTCAAGGTGCTATTTTATTTGGTGCTTTATTATTCTTGTTAGTGTTTGGTATTATTCAGATGTTTTCTGGCAATCCTCTTGGCGTAATCAGCGCTGGTAATGAGATGGTGCCACCACTATTGGCCGCCGCTAATCCCGATGCCGTTGCACTAGCCGCAAGCATGGCAAATGCTGCGCCAGGCGAAGCGATAACGGCAGTTCGTGAACTAATGCCTGCTGCAGCAACAGCAGTAACACCGGGTGTGGGTTTAAGAAGCCTTGCAGACAATGCAAGTTTGGTAATTGCGCTGTTCTTTGGCGTTTTGGGTTTACCACACATCCTCATTCGCTTTTATACGGTTTCTAGCGCGAAAGAAGCACGTAAATCAGCTGAAATAACCATTTGGGGATTAGCTATTTTCTATGCGGCTGTTTTCTTTGTAGGTCTTATTGCGATGTACGGTTTATATCCACAGTTAATTGCGTTACTCGCTGAAGGCAAGCGTGGTGTTGCGACTAACATGACCATGCCAATGCTCGGTGACATGATGGGCGGACAAGTGCTTATGGGTGTTATTGCAGCTGGTGCTATGGCAGCTATGTTAAGTACCTCGGCGGGTCTATTGATTTCAGCAACTACAAGTTTGTCTCACGACCTGTATAAAGGGATTTTGAACCCTGACAGTACCGACGAGCAGCAATTACGTTTTGCGAAGCTTGGCGCGGGTGGTTTAGCCATTGTTGCAATCTTTATGTCAATTTGGCTTAAAGACCAAAACGTAGCAATGTTAGTGGGTATGTGTTTTGGTATTGCCGCGAGTACTTTCGCACCTGCTTTAGTGTTTGCAGTTTGGTGGCATAAGCTAACAAGCCAAGCCGTAATCATTGGTATGGCGACTGGTTTGATTGTTTCTTTACTGTTTACTTTCGGACGTTTCTTTGGTGTCGAGTCGATATTAGGTTTAGACGTATTAGTTAACCCAGCGCTTTATTCTATGCCTCTTGCGGTATTGGTTACGGTAGTGGTTAGCTTAATGACTGATGACCGCGGCGAAACTAAAGAGTTTATGGCTAAAGCACACGGGAAGTAGAGCAAAGATATTTCTGCTTAAGCCTATTTGGTTTATGCCTATTTGCTATAAATGAAAAGGGTGCTTGTGCACCCTTTTTTATATTCGCAACTAATAGTTGTATTATAAGACTACGAAATCTTAGTAATAGCTGCGCTTTTTGACAATTACTACCAAAGTACTATTTTGATTTATATAAATAAGCCTATTGTTAACGAATAGATAACAATTGATTAACGGAGATAAAAGCATGAGTGATAAACGCTACCCAGTACCCGCGTCTTTGACCAAAGGCCCCCATTTCAGCGAAGCCGATTATAAAGAAATGTATGAAGCCTCTGTGGCTGATCCTGATGCATTTTGGGCATCTCAAATTGGAGAGTTAGAGTGGATAAAAACTCCAACTATCATTAAGAACACAAACTTTTCGCCCGACAGCTGTGAAATTAAATGGTTTGAAGACGGGCAACTTAACGCTAGTTACAACTGCATAGACAGACACTTAAAAGACAATGCTAAAAAAGTCGCTATATTTTGGGAAGGTGACTCATCTGAAAACTCACAAAAGGTGACCTATCAGGAGCTTCACTACGAAGTATGTAAGCTAGCTAACGGTCTTAAAAAATTGGGCATTCAAAAAGGTGATTGCGTGGCTATTTATATGCCAATGACGCCACATGCTGCATACGCAATGTTAGCTTGTGCTCGCATAGGTGCCGTGCACTCTGTTATTTTTGGTGGGTTTTCACCAAATGCTATTGCTGACAGAATTAATAACAGTGATGCTAAAGTAGTGATTACTGCAGACGAAGGACGCAGAGCAGGGCGTACAGTCCCCTTAAAGGCAAATGTTGATGAAGCTATCTCAAATGGCGCTTGCCCAACTATAAGCGCAGTATTAACGCTTAAGCTTACCGGTGGTGATGTCGATTTCAATAGCGATGTGGATGTATGGTGGCATGAGTTAGTTGATGGCTGCAGTGCTCAATGCGAGCCAGAAGTTATGAATGCAGAAGACCCCTTATTTATTTTGTATACCTCGGGCTCTACGGGTCAACCAAAAGGTGTGTTACACACTACGGGTGGCTATTTATTGTATACATCATTGACCTTTCGCTATGCTTTCGATTATAAACCCGACGATATCTATTGGTGTACTGCCGATGTAGGCTGGATTACAGGTCATAGTTATATGACATATGGACCTTTGGCCAATGGTGCGTCGCAGGTCTTCTTTGAAGGCGTGCCGACCTATCCAGATGTTCGTCGTATTGCGCAAATAGTCGAAAAGTATAAAGTAAACAGCCTGTATACAGCGCCAACGGCTATTCGTGCGCTTATGGCCCACGGCGAGAAACCAGTAGAAGGGTGTGATTTATCCTCATTGCGTATTCTTGGCTCTGTTGGCGAGCCCATCAATCCAGAAGCCTGGGAGTGGTATTACCGAGTTATTGGTCAGAGCCGTTGTCCCATTGTTGATACATGGTGGCAAACCGAGACTGGCGGAATGATGATAGCGCCGCTACCTACTGCAACATCGTTAAAACCAGGTTCAGCAACACGTCCATTGTTTGGCGTTCAACCTGCGATCGTTGACGCTGAGGGAGATGAAATACAAGGTGCTGGTGAAGGAAATTTGATTATTAAGGATAGCTGGCCAAGCCAAGCCAGAACGGTTTATGGTGATCATAAGCGATTTATTGAAACCTATTTTAGCGCATACCCGAATGTGTACTTTACAGGTGATGGCGTCCGCCGTGACGAAGACGGATATTTTTGGATAACAGGACGCGTAGACGATGTACTAAATGTGTCTGGTCATCGTTTAGGCACTGCTGAAATAGAAAGCGCCTTGGTATCGCATAAGGACATTGCAGAAGCTGCTGTAGTGGGTTTCCCTCATGATATTAAAGGCCAAGGCATATATGTGTATATAACCCCCATTGAAGGAACCGTGATTAGCGATGAATTGACCGCTGATGTAAAAAAATGGGTGAGAAAAGAGTTGTCACCTATTGCTACACCTGACTTAATTCAATGGACATCGGGTTTACCGAAAACTCGTTCAGGTAAAATAATGCGTCGAATTTTAAGGAAAATTGCAGCAAATGAGCATGACCAACTTGGCGATACATCTACGCTGGCCGATCCTAGCGTGGTTGAGTCACTAATTGATAAACGACTAAATCGCTAGCGTTTTCAAGCGCGTTGAAGAGAGGTTTGCTTTCGTTGACCTCTCTACTTCTTCAAGCAATCATTGCGGTTTGTTAAAAAATTGTTAGACTATTGTTGAACGATAATAAATCATGGAAGCCTTATGATCACATTCCTCATCGCCGACGACCATCCACTTTATAGAGACGCTTTAAAAGGCGCTTTGAACATATCCTTCAACGACGTCAATATTTTAGAAACTGGCGATGTAAACGGCACGGTTACCGCCTTACAGGAAAATGAAGTCGACTTGCTTTTGTTAGATCTTCATATGCCCGGGAGCAATGATTTGTTTGGGTTCCTACACATTCAAAAACAATTTGCAGATTTACCTATTGCAGTTATTTCAGGTACAGAAGACGCTAGTCTTATATCAAAAATTGTGGGATTAGGCGCAATTGGCTTTATTCCTAAAACAGCCAGTGCTAACAGTATAAGCGAAGCTGTGAATACTATGCTTGAAGGCGATGTGTGGTTGCCTGAGTCAGTGCGCTTAAAGATAAAAGATGTGGATGAGGACTTTAGTAAGCTTGCTGAGAATGTAGCCAGTCTTACTCCCTCTCAATATAACGTATTGTGTTATATGAGAGATGGCTTGCTAAATAAGCAGATTGGCTACAACTTAGGTATTGCAGAGGCGACTGTAAAAGCACATATCACCGTTATTTTTCGAAAGTTGGGTATAAACAATCGTACCCAAGCTGTATTAATTGCATCAGAGCTACAGCTAGAGCCACAAGTAAACGAATGTTAGCGCACTTATTTCTCGGTTACATCTACGTTACGGATAAACTTAGCCATAGTTTGGATGAGTGATCTTAATTTTGCTGGCTTTATAGGCTTTGAAAGATAATTAACACCTTGTTCGCTGCATAATTTAAGTAAATCATCGCCTTTTTTCGCCGTGACCAAGCATGCGGGTAATATTGTATTAAGCTGCAGGCGCAATAACTCTATTATTTCTAAACCATCAGGGCCTTTGCCTAACTGATAATCTACCAATAAAATATGCGGTTTAAGCTTCTGCGCAATCTCTATTGAGTCTTGATAAGACTTAGCAAGGGCGACTTCAATTCCCCATTTAACCAAGACTGTTTTCATGGCATCAAGGTTTTCTTGCTGATCGTCGATACATAATATTCTCAATTTACTAAAGATAGAGTTAGCCGGATTAAGAATAACCATAGGCCTTTCTGGTGCTTCAACACTGGTAAACTCTACACTAAAGCATGATCCTTTTTGCTCTTGTGAGTCTACTCGAATGTTACATGCAAGCTGTTGACTTAGTCGTTTTACTACGCCTAAACCTAAGCCTATGCCTTGTTCATCGGTATTTTCTATTCTGTAAAAATCCCCAAAAATGGCAGCTTGCTGATGCGTTGATATTCCTATGCCAGTGTCACGAGCCTGGATAAGTATTTTATCGGCTCGCTTTCTAACAGTAAGTAACACTTTGCCTTCTTTGGTGTACTTAACCGCATTTGAAACAAGGTTTTGAATAATCCTATAAAGATATGTCTTGTCAGCACTCACCCAACAATCAAGGCCTTTGAACCTAAATTCTAGTCCTTTGTCTTTTGCTTTCATGCTCATTTCGTTAACGATGGGCATGATAGTTTCAGCAACATTGACTGTTTCTATAAAGGGTTTTAACTGTCCTTGATCAAGTCTTGATATATCGAGAATCGTACTAATAAGGGTTTCACTCGATACTACTGAATCGTTTAGTTTAGTTAATATATCGCTGGTGTCGCTGTCAAATTTTGTTTCTTGAAGTGCAGCCAAGTAGAGCTTTGCGGCATTCAGAGGCTGTAAAACATCATGGCTCGCTAAGGCTAAAAATCTGGTTTTGCTCTCGTTAGCATCTTCTGCTTCTTTTTTTGCACGAATTAAGCTTATTTCTAACTTATTTCGTCTTTCTATTTCTAAGCGTAATTCGGCATTAATAGAGTGTACTTCTTCTGTTCTTTTTTCAACTCGCGCTGCCAGGTCAATATTGGATTCTTTCAATGCCTCTTGTGCTTCGATGTAGCCGGTAATGTCGGAATAGCTAATCACAAAGCCACCACCTGGTAGTGGATTGCAAACCATTTCGATTACATGACCGTTGTCTCGGGTTCGCCGAAACTTATGCGGTGTGCCGTTTCGTAATAAGCTCATGCGTTTTTCAATTTGCGATTCTATTTCACCAGGTTCGCAACTACCCCTTAAGGTGTTGTGCCTAACTAGGGGCTCAATAGACGCACCAATACTAATAAGGTTTTCTGGGTAGTTGAACAGGTTGGTATACCGCTTGTTCCATGCAATTAATTTTAAGTCTTTGTCTATTACGCTAATGCCCTGATCGATGTTTTCCAGAGAGGTGAGCAGTGCACTCATATTAAACTGCATTGCTTGAGTGGTGTCGTCAAAGAAATTAACCACATCAGCTATATCTAGGGATTTTCCGCGTACTAAGCTGTCAATTAAGGCGCGAGCGCTCGAAGAACCAACTACGCCTCCTAGTGCACGCTCGCAAAAAGCAAGTAGGGCTTCATCTGCTTTGCCATGTAATGGGGGTTTATTTGATGACTGATGCGCATGCACTTCAAATAGTTGAGCACAGCGTTTTTCACCGGTAAATCGAGCGATTAAGGTTTTCAAGTCATCGATATTGATTTCAATTATTTTATGTTCGCTATATTGGATAGCTATTGTGGCTGGTTCAACAAACAGTTTCGCTTGGATACGATCGATAAGTGTTGGCTTGGCGAGGATTGAAAAACCAATAAAAAATATAATGTTTGCGAGTAAACTATATATCGCTCCTTGACTCAATAAATATGTTTGATAACCAGTAAGATAAGCATCTGCACCTGGATTCAGCAAGGGGATGAAAAGGAACATAAGCCATACTAACAATCCGGCTAATAGCCCAGCATATACGCCGTGAGCATGGGCTCTATGCCAGTATAATCCACCTACAATAGCGGGCAGAAGTTGAATCACCAGCGAAAATGCGAGTAAGCCAATAGATGCCAATGATGCTTGGTTTGCCATTTGCTGTTGATAGGCAAAGGCAAGCAGTAAAATACCAAAAATAATAAAGCGTCGAATATTTTTGATTCGTTTAACCCGATTTACGCCTCCATAGGTTTCCCTATCCATAAGCTTAGGGAGCACCAAATCGTTGGTAATCATTGTACTTAGCGTAAGCGTAGCGACAATAATCATAGCGGTCGCCGCCGACAACCCACCAAGAAATACTATAACTTGCAGTAAGATGGAGTCTGACATTATGGCAATGCCCATTACATAGCTATCGCCATGCAATCCTTGTCCTGCAAAGATCGCTTTACCTGCTGCTGCAATAATAGGAATAGTAAGGGCTATTAATACTAAGTAGGCGGGGAAAAACCACCTGGCTGTGCGTAGATGGCTTATCTTTAAGTTATCGATAACAGCCACATGAAACTGCCTAGGTAAACAAATTACCGCTGCTGCCGCCATAAGTGTTTGTACCCAAAAATCAAAAGATACAAAAGCTCGCAAAGCCTCGGTTTGGGTGTATTCATGCAAAATAGTTTGCCCTGGCTCACCTACCCAGTAACTATAACCCACGATGGCCACCAAAATAAGTGCGAACAGTTTTATGCACGATTCCAGTGAAATTGCTAATATTAGGCCTCGTCTATATTCGGTGACGTCGGTGTTTCGGGTGCCAAAGTACATTGCAAATAAGGCAATAAAAGTAGTCGATAAAACAATGACTAATGCAGTATCTTGTTGGTTCGTGATGAGCTTAAATGTCGACCCTATGGCTTGTAACTGCAAAGCGATATACGGAATAGCGGCTAAAAGTGCAATAATAGTGACAACAAGGGCGACCACTTGGCGCTTACCATAGCGAGAGCTAATAAAATCGGCAATAGTGCTTATATGCTGCTTTTTACTCACATGAGTGAGCTTAGATATAAAGCGATAAAACACCACATACACTATAATCGGGCCTAGCAAAATGGGCAAATACATCCATTGCTGTTTACTCGATTGGCCCACAGCACCAAAAAACGTCCATGCAGTACAATAGATACCCAAAGCAAGACTGTAGATAAATGGATGAGATGTTAACCAACGCGCCGTTTGCGAATTAGTATCGCCCCATTTAGCGACCCAAAACAATAGTGTCAAATAAGCTATAGCCAAGGCTAGCCAACCAAAAGACATGTAAATTCCTAAGCAAATTTGTAACAATATCTACTCTATCACAAACTAATTTAATACCAAGGTGGTGCGACTATTGTATTATTTGACCTTCGTTACTAATTGTTTATTGTTGACCCCTTTAAAAGATCAGGAGAAGTTATGAAGAACATTGCTCCGCCTTTACCTAACACTAATCATAGTGCACAACAAGTAGTCAGTTTTTTAGAGCAGCAAAGCCCGTTTGATGAACTTGATACCCCCACATTACGCGGTATAGCGAAGACGAGTCATTTGATTTATTTGGCTACCGAAAATAAAGAGTCTTTATTGCATAATCATGCAAATGCATTATTTTTGATTCAAAGTGGTCAATTTGCGGTCAAAGACTCTGCATCCCCTATAAAGCACTTAAGCGATGGCGATTACTTTGGTTTTTCAAGTTTACTTGACAATATCGATTATGGACTTAGCCTCGTTGTTGATAGTCCAGGTATAGTATTGTGTATTAGTGGAGCTAATTTTGCTATAGGACTTGAAACACCTGCATTTAAAAAATTTTTCCGCGCCATAAACGCAAATGTACTGCAAAATCAGGCGGTAAGCGACTCTAACTCAATGTGGTTATATAAGCCGTTGTGTGAAGTGGTCGATAACAGCCCGTTGTGTGTTGTGCCCACCGAAACCGTGCAAAATGCCGCGATTAAGATGAGTGAACTAAATGTGTCGTCGGTAATGGTAATGTATGCGCAAAATTTTTTGGGTATACTGACTGATCGTGATCTACGAAATCGCGTTATTGCGCCAGGACTGCCGTTGTCAACGCCAGTGTCGCAAGTGATGACTAAACAACCTTCGTTCTTAACTAAAAATAAGACTATTTTTGACGCAATATGCCTTATGAATGAAAAAGGTATTCATCATTTACCAATATTTGATGCGCAAACGAATTTACCTTACTCAATGGTCACAAATACCGATATTTCAAAGCAGCAAAAAGCCAGTGTTTTATTCGTTATCAGTGATTTATCGAAAGCCAATAGCAAAGAGACTCTTATTCGTACTGCCTTGCAGGTACCGCAATATATAGCAAGCACGGCCAAACGCGTCGGTGATTTTGACATTGCAGGAAAGGTGCTTGCGCAAGCTACCGATATCATTACGCGTAAATTAATTAGTTTTTTTGAGCAAGAAAACGGTCATTCTACGATGCCTTTTGCATGGTTAGTGTATGGGTCTCAAGCAAGAGAAGATCAAACTATGGGTTCTGATCAAGACAATGCTTTGCTATTAAAAGAAGATCCTAGTCCTCAGCAAGCACAATATTTTTGTGATATGGCCAATTATGTATGTGATGCACTTGGACAATGTGGTATTAAATTATGCGACGGCAATATAATGGCAAGCAACCCCGCTCTTCGTTTATCGCTTGAGGCCTCAAAGTTAGCATCCCAAAAATGGGTAGAAGATCCTACTAATGAAGCGATATTAGCTTTTAATATATATTTAGACGCCCGCGCGGTTGCAGGCGATATGAACTTGTTCGCTGAATTGCAAAAATACCGTAAAAATCTATTTAAGGAATCTACATTTTTAGCCGCATTGGCGCGCAATGCAAATGAGGCTAGCGTGCCGCTGTCGATGTTCCAAAAGTTTGTTTATGTCAAAGAGCATGAGCATAAAGGCGTAATTGATATCAAAAAATCGGCGGTCTTAATCATTAACAATGTAGTCAGACTTTACGCTCTAGCGAGCGGTTTGTCGATGCCAGGAACGTTAGCTAGATTGAACAATTTGCCCCCAGATTCTGGCTTGTCGCTTAAAGATAGGGATAATTTACGCGATATATGGCTGTTTATGAATCGTCTTAGGTGGCGTCATCAACTGACCAACAAAATTGATGATAACTTTGTGCGCGTGAGTGACTTATCGTCTATTGAAAAGCATCAGCTCAAGGCTGCTTTTCAAGCTATTCACAAAACACAGCAGGCAGTAGTGCTTAAATTTTCAGGCGGTATTGGGTAATGATTATCGATAAACTCGCGAATTTTTTTGCCAATACACTAGTGCGGCACAAACCTATTGCAGAAATATTTAAAAACATCAGTTACTGCGAACTACCTATGTTATCGATTGATTTAGAGCTGACCGACTTAAATACAAAGCTTGCTAAAGTAACCTCAATTGGATGGTTGCAAGGTCGAGGGTTTGAAATAGACTTGTCGAGCACGTATTACCAAATTGTACGAGCAAGCGGAGATTTGAATCAAAGCCCGGTTATTCATGGCTTAATTGCGAAAGACATGGCGGGCGGCCAGCATATTAGAGAACAATTATTCCAGTTACACCAGTACGCGGGTAGTCATGTCTGGGTCTTTCATAATGCCGCACTAGATGTTGCTGTCTTAAACCGCCTATGGGCTTTACTTGAACTTGATCAGGTTACCATCACTACTATCGACACGATGTTGTTAGAAGTGTATGCAATGGAAAAGAAACATGGATTTGTGCCTAATGGCGAGGTTACTTTGGGGCAATCACGAGCACATTATGAATTAGCAACAGTGTCTGCCCACAATGCCTTAGATGACGCCTTGGCGACCATAACCTTGTTATTTGCCCAGCTATACGCCCTTGATAAAACCAGTAGCATTAGCTTAACTGAGTTGTCACATACGCAAGCCGTTAGGGCTTATACCCTAGGGTGAAGTGACCTTTATCAGTGAATAAATTTGTGAAAGCTATGTGCTTGGTCTATGGTGGTGCATGAGTTTTGGTATGCAAAAAGCGTAGGGTCGTATCTAATTAAACCTATTTAAATGGCGTCTATTGGATTCATTGTTAGATTTTCTATTCCATTCTTTACTTTATATCTTTGCTCTACACCGATTTTAGTTCCTATGGCAGCACCTTTGTTAAGCGAGGTAAACGACAATGTTTAAGCGTCAATCCTATCTTCTGCTACTGATCCTGCCTGTATTAACTATGCTTACTGGGTGTAATAGTACTTACTTAGGCAATAATGCTATTCCAGAGTTGCCCGATTCAGTTTTTCCTGATTATCTCAAGCAAGATATAGAAACGCAGCAAGAGATATTTGCTATTGATACGAGCATGATTGCTTTTATTGAGCAAAATACAGCAGATAAAGGCACTGAAAAAGCTAAGCTTACAGCGCTCGTAGGGGCTATTTTTGACCGCACTGCGCTGTCGTTATCATATAACGCAGAGGCAAATACCACCGCTCAGAACACCTTCAACGAAGGCACTGCAAACTGTTTGTCGCTTACCATAATGACCTATGCAATGACTCAGTACTTAGGCATGATTTCGGCCTTTCAAGATATCGCTATTCCAGAATTTTGGACTCGTCGAGAGGGTAATACGCTAATTAATAGGCATATTAATTTAATCGTTAAACCGCGTAAAGTGCGTCACCATATATTGTCAAATAGAAATATGACAGTCGACTTTGATCCGCAACAAGGCATGCGCCGGTTCCGCGCTAAAGAATTAACAAAGTCAGAAATTGTGTCGAATTTTTATGCCAACAAAGCTGCTGACCACCTCATTGTTAATGAAGCTAGTCGTGCTTATGCATATTTGAAAGCTGCAATAAATGAAAATGTTAACAACGAAGGTGCTTGGTTAAACTTAGGCGTTTTGTTTTCTCGTCATCAACACTTTGATCAGGCTGAAGCCTTTTATGCAATGGCCCTTTCAATTAAGCCTAATTTCACATCGGCTTATGAAAATTTGGCCTTGTTGTATAAGCGTCAGGGTAAAGCAGAAAAGTCACAGGTATTATTAAGTCGTTTGCATAAAAAAAGACAAAAAAATCCATACTATCATATGATGTTAGGTGATATTGCTTTAGAAGCTAACGACTATGAGCTAAGCATTACACATTATAAAAAAGCAATTTCACTCAATCATAAACCGCACGAGTTTCATTTTAGTTTAGCTAAGGTTTACTTTCGTTTGGGTGATATTGAAAATGCCCATCGCTATCTAGAAAATGCTAAAAGATGGGCTTGGGATAGAGAATTGAAAAGGCAATATTCGTCGAAAATATCAAACTTAGTCGCTAAGCGATAACAGTATGCAGGTTATGCTACATACGTCATTAGTTACTTATTATTAGTTAAACAACGCCAAGCTCTCGCAGGCGCTCCGACAAGTAAGTATCTGCTGTGTAATTATCTGACAGCACAACGTTGGGCCTAGGGTGTAAAAATAAAGGCAGTGAAATGCGCGATTTTGATGTATCTGCCCCCTCGGGGTTTACAACACGGTGCGTGGTTGAAGGAAAGTAATGGCCGGAAGTTTCTTGTAACATGTCGCCAATATTAACAATTAAGTTGCCAAAATCGCTAGGCACATCTAGCCAAGTCCCGTCTTTAGCTTTAACTTGTAGCCCAGGTTCATTTGCCGCAGGCAAAAGTGTAATTAGATTAATATCTTCATGCGCGGCAGCGCGAATAGCATCAGGCTCTTCATCGCCAGCTAGCGGCGGGTAGTGCAGTATCCGTAACAAGGTTTGGTCGCTATCTTTAATCATACTAGACAAAGGCTCACGATAATTTTTGCTAACGTGAGCAGGCGATTCTTGTTCTATCCAATCTAACAAATGCTCTGCAAGGCTCAGAGTGTTTTTATAATACGTATCAATTTCAGATTTTAATTCTTCAGGACATTGTCCCCAAGGATAATAATGAAAATATTCTTTAATATCCTTCTTTTTAAATCCCTTAGCAATTTCAGACACCGACTGCGGAAAAAAACCATCTTGTTTACCTTTGTTGTAGGCAAAACCTGTTTTTTCTTGTGAGTTAAAAAACGCCTGCCAGTTGGCGTATATACTGCTTACTTGTTGTTTTGGTATTGGGTGATTTTTAAGTACCCCAAAGCCTGTTTGTCTTAAGGACTCAACAAAGTCTTTGGCGGCAGTAGGTGATTGATAATCAACGGCCTGTAGTTTCATATGTTTCTCTTTTCACACTTGTTCTTTTTCAAGAAAGGCTCTTGTCATGTCATGTAGCGCGCACGTTAAATTAGGCGCGCTTCATAGTCAGGCTGCTAGTGACAAGAATATGCCGGCTAGCGCAGCACTCATTAGGTTAGCTAAGGTAGCAGCTAACACGGCTTTTAGGCCAAGTCGGGCGATTTCAGGCCTGCGTTTTGGGGCCATCGCACCAATACCGCCCATCAAAATAGCGATAGACGATAAATTTGCAAATCCACATAGTGCAAAGGTAATTATTGCTTGTGAAGATAAAGATAATTGGTCTTTATAATTAATAAAATCAAGATAGGCAACAAATTCATTAACTATTACTTTTTGACCAATAAAACTACCTGCTAAATTAGCTTCCGACCATGGAATACCAATCAACCATGCGATAGGTTGAAATATATAGCCTAGGATACCTTGTAGGGTAAGTTCTTCGACACCAAAGAGGCCGCCAAAAAAACCAATAATGCCATTAAACATAGCTATTAAGGCAATAAAAGCAAGTAACATCGCGCCTACATTAACGGCTAGTTTTAAGCCTGAAGCAGCGCCACTAGCGGCTGCATCAAATACATTGGTAAACTTTTCCGCATCAGCTCCTACTTCGCTTAGTACTTCATTTGGTTGGTCTAGTTCAGGTTCTAGAATTTTGGCCATCATCAGGCCTGCGGGTGCGGCCATAAAGCTAGCGGCAATAAGATACTTTAGATCTATGCCCAAGCTGGCATAACCCACCATAATTGAGCCTGCAACCGACGCGAGTCCACCAACCATTAGCGCAAATAACTCAGAGCGTGTCATTTTTGGGATAAAAGGTTTTACAATAAGCGGTGCTTCTGTTTGCCCAACGAATATATTGGCCGCAGCAGACATCGACTCAGGGCGACTTGTGCCCAATAGCCTTTTAAGACTACCACCAATAACATTAATAATTACACTCATGATACGAAGATGGTATAGCACCGATATTAAAGACGAGAAGAAGATAATGACCGGGAGTACTTGAAATGCAAAAATAAATCCTATGTTATCAGCACTCGACAAATCACTTAAGGGGCCAAACAAGAAGCTTGTGCCGGCTTTTCCGTAATCGATAATATTTTGCACAAAGCTAGTGACGCTATTTAGCACATCTACGCCTACCGAGGTGTAAAGTACAAAGCCACCTATGAGTGCTTGTATGGCAAAAGCACCGCCCACTGTTCGCCAATTTATACGAGTTCGTGCGCTACTTAAGGCAAAACCTACTGCAAATATAAAGATTATTCCTAACAAACTAATCATTAAGTGTATTTCCATTTCGTTGTTTGAATAAATACGCACTTAACACATCAACTGCTAAGAAGTTTTCGCCACCGTGAGGGACAATTAAGTCTGCAAAATTTTTGCTTGGACGGATAAACTTATGATACATAGGTTTTACGGTCTGCTCATATTGCTTTGCGACCGACGCTAGTGAACGTCCGCGTTCTTGAGTGTCACGTAGCATTCTGCGCATTAAACATACGTCTAATGGCGTATCAACAAAAACCTTAAAATCGAAGTGATCAAAGAGTTGTATCTGCGTTAGCAACATAATGCCCTCAATAATAATGATAGGCGAGGGTTTGATTTTTTGTGCTTTTTTTAAGCGAGTATGTGTTTTGTAGCAATAACTAGGATAGTCGATACTTTTGCCAGCACAAAGATCTTGAAGATGCTGCGACAATAAATCATGCTCAAATGCATCTGGATGGTCGTAGTTAGTACTTGTTCGTTGTTCAATAGGAATATGGTCTTGAGTTTTGTAGTAATGGTCTTCTTGGAGAACTAATACGGGTTGGTCTTGTTTTTCTAAAGTAAGCTGGAGGTTTTGCGTAAAAAGTGATTTACCCGAGCCCGATGCTCCAGAAATAGCAAGAATAATAGGTTTTGGCGTGTTTGGCATAATGTAAACTAAATCGACTATTTTATTGCATAAGAAGTTTTCTAGTTTAGGGACAATTTCAACACATTACAAAGTAAAAAACACTTATCCACAAAGAAGAGTTACAAAAATGTACTTTTCAGATGCATGTTCTTATCTGAAAACATGCAAAGAGTTTCTAATTATCGTCATGATGTTGACAGCGCGGTCATGAAATTATCAGTACAAAATAAGCCATTGACTTTATTTATATGGGGCTATTTTTCTACTACTATTCCACCAGCCCTCTGGCTAAGACTCTATTTGATAATAAAGCGAGTAGTTCAACCTCTTCTTCGCTTCGTTTGCCATCTATAGCGGTAATATCCATAGCATATTCTAAAGCCTGCGCGGGATCATGATTTAGTCCGGCTCCTAACTTAAAAAGAAATTCACGTGACTCCCGTTGATCTATTGCGACCCTTGCTTGATGAATTGCATCGTTTATAAAAGCTGAAATTGACACACCGCTACGCCAGTTAAGGCTTACGGTAATATCGTCGAACAGGTCTTGTTCCGTTAGCGTAACCTTTCCATCTATCTGATAAAGCAGCACTAGGAGTTTAATCAATGACTCATTGAAGTCTTGTTCTGCAGTGATTTGTTGTATATCAGCTTGTTCTTCATGGGCAATAGCGCTTGGAGCATTTACATGAATTGGCTCTGACTGGTGTGCTAGTTCGCCCGGTGAGCTATTCGATGCGTCTTGTGTCGCGACATGCCGGTGTTTATTTGGGGCTTCACTTAATGACTTATATGATGAGTTGTCCGTTTCATTGTTATGCATTATTACCTCTATGTCATCTTGACCAATATTCAACTTTGGTTTCAGCTAAAGCAGTGTAAATTCATTGAGTTTAAGACCTTAACCAAATTTGTGCGTTTTTTTAGACCTTAGCAGGTGATCTTGGTTCATTTTTTTGGCGTGAACCCGGGCGCTAATTGGGGATTCTCAATACTATCAAGTACTTCATGGTTTTTTAAAGCTAACTGACAGCCCTGATTTAGTATGCGGTGTTCGAATGAGCAATCCACTTGCCAATGCCGTAAAATATAGGCGGCTAGTGCAGCTCTAACCTGCATTATTTTTTCACCGCCTTGCATGGCGTAATCCATTTCAATGGCCTGTGCTTTATCAATACCAGGGTGGACCATTAATACAAGGGTGACTAGTCGGTTAAATTGATCATCACAACTAGCATGCTGCTCATTTAATGCGGGTGTATTAGTTGCAGATACCTGCGTAAATCTTGTACATACGAAGTCGCGAAATGCATTTGATTTTTCATCGAATGCGCGAACATGCCAGCGGTGTCCATTGTTAATAATGGCATGTGGCACAATAATTCTGGTACTTTCACCAGAGCTAATAGATACATATTTCACTTGGCAGGCAACCTGATTATGTATTGAGCGCATTAATGCCGCAATTATATGAATGTTTGGATGAATGAGTTGAACTGCTTCAAAACACTGTGCCGACGGCTGAATGGAAGCGGTAATTCCATCGCTAAATCCTTTACTTACTGACTGTAAAATAGCCTCGGCAGAAAATTGGAATATTGGCTCAAAATGACCGGTGCGTAAATATTGCTTAGTAGAATGGTCAAGTTTTAAATTTGCTTGCGCAATTTCGCGGTAGGCTGCGAAGTCGCGAGTGCTGGCAGCCAAGCCTGTTCTAAATCGGTTTATTAAATCGCTGCGGGATATTTTGCCAAAAAACTGTAGATTAAAGTCAATGAAAGCCAAGCGTTCACGCTGAGCAAGTGAAAGACTTTTAACAAATTCATTTTGGTGTTGGTAAGCAGCACTAAGATGCATATGGCTTGGACTCTTTAGTCTATTATATTTTTATTATATTAAGGTTTCACAGTCTCAAATAGCCATTGCACTGTGTTTATATACAGAGTATAGGGCCAAATAGGCTAGGTTGCAATCAAATTGATTATATTTGAATCAACTGATGATGGAAAAACGCCTGATGCTTTACCGGCACATCTTCGAAACTTTGCCTTTATGATGCCGTAGGGGATCAGATTAGCCGAAGTCCGACCTAGCTAGGCAGAGCGATGTTCATCCCAAACGCTAATAGCAAGAAGCGATTAAACAACTTATTTTCATTATGAATATAAGTAAATAAAAAGCTACGGCAACATTAGGTCTCAAAAACTATAGAAAAGTCATGAAAAGCGCTAGTATTAGTTTAATTGGAAAACAACACATTACTTTAAAGGAGAGTTAGCGCTAATAGTATGACATCACTCGTATTTCACCCCATATACAGCCAGTTAGTTTTGCCAAAGAAACATCGCTTTCCCATAGAAAAATATCTGGGTATTAGAGATCAGCTCCTTGCCGGTGGTGTAAAAGAAAGCGCGTTTTTCACACCAACGCCAATTTCCGTAGAAGATTTGAAAATTGCGCATCTCCCCTCATATGTCGATAGTTTTATTGATGGCACTATTTCTGATAAGGCGATACGACGCTTAGGCATGCCGTGGTCGGAACAATTCGTGAAACGTACTTTACACGCTGTTGGTGGTACGGTTTTAACCGGCAAGCTAGCGCTAAAAAGTGGCGTAGCTCTTAATCTAACCGGCGGTTACCATCATGCTTTCGCCGACTTTGGATCTGGATTTTGCGTTTTTAATGACATCATTTTATGTGCAAACGAAATGCTAAATCAACCGGCTATAGATAAGGTCCTTGTATTCGATTGTGATGTTCATCAAGGAGACGGAACGGCGCTTCTAGCAAGTGAGAATGACGCTATTTATACCGTTTCTCTGCACTGTGAAAAAAACTTCCCAGCAAGAAAACAACATTCAGACCTCGATTTCCCGCTAGCACGGGGAATGACAGATGATGAATATCTACATACGGTAGAATGTGCTTTACAGTTGGCATTTAATACAGCTGTGCCAGATGCCGTAATATACGACGCTGGTGTCGATATTCATGAGTCTGACGATTTGGGTTATTTGAATATAACTACCAAGGGTGTTTATGAGCGTGATAAGTTAGTGTTTGATACTTGCAAGCGTTTAGGCGTGCCGGTGGCAGCGGTTATTGGAGGGGGGTATCAACGAAATATTGATGATTTGGTTAATGTTCATTTGCAATTATACAAAGCAGCAGGTGTCTTGTAAGCACCGCTGAGCTTACGTAACATTGCTTAAACAGTATATGCAATGCAAACTTATTTGGCCAAGCAACTATTCGATGGTTATGCCCTGCATAAAAATAGGCAAGCTATTCTCCCCGTTATCATCTCTCAACTACCAAAACGTTGTTTTCTAGCATAACTCTATGCTCAATGGCAATTTGCATGAAATCATAAGCGCCTAGTTCTTTAAGTATAGGACTTAGCTTAGTTTTTTCATCTTCGCCTAGGGCTGCATAAATATCGAGTACGCGCTGCAGTTTCCATTGCCCAAAGGTCCGAACTATGCGCTTTTCTTCAATATCGCCCAGGCGATAGCTGTGTTCACCCAGCATGCGAGGAAGCTTTTTTGTATTGGGGTTTTCTTGTATCCACGCTTGCGTCCGCTTGAGCGCGTCAAATTGTACCGGCCAAAAGTCGGCAAATTGCTGCCGTAAAATTAGAAGCAGTGTTGCGGGAATGCGATCGTTTACGCACCAAGTACCTAATTCTGATGGTGGGTTATTCATGCGTTCTATCCACTTTACAACATAGGGGGCGACGCGCTTCATAACTTTGCCTGGTGCAGGATCTCGATACAAATGTGCATATAAAGGTCCAAGTAAGCCAAAATCGCCGGCACAAGGGCGTGCGCCAAGTAAGTAATCATGTTTAGCAAAATGGGCGTTTAACAGAGGTAAAACTTCGTTTTCATACCAATTTTCTATTGCGGGAATGCTTATAGGCGTAATTCCTAGCATAGGTACAAAGCTTTTAAACTTAGCGCCTGCCTTCTTACCTACAATACGGCGGATAAACTTGGGCATATACGGCACCACAATTTTGCCAAACTCTTCGTAAATAAACGGGAAATTATCGTGATTCCAGCGATAGTGCATGGCAGGGATTAGCAGCCATTCGTCACCCCACATTTCCATGAATGCTGAAACCAAGCGCTGTTTAGGGCTGCTTGGCACTACACAACGCTCTGGGAATGCTTGCTCTAGCTTATCCATGATTACAGAGGTGTCTTGAATAAACTCGCCTTGCGGTGTTTTTACTACTGGAATAAAACGTACGCCGGTATTTGGCACAATAATCTTTTTGTATACCCTAAGTGATGAAAACACCTCGGTATACGGAATTTGCTTAAAGCGAAGATACGCACGTGTTTTGCCGGTATACAATGAAAGCGGCGCACCATATAAGGTGTATTGGTCTGACATAAACTATATTCCGTTGCTAGGCTTACTCTGCTACTGCGTAAGTTAATGGAGATTAATAATGGTTAAAAAATTCTGTCTGCTTAACCTTAAATCGTGTCTTATAGCGTGATATTTTTATAAATCAGCGGTAAATACTCATTTGCATTCTAGGGTATGATTTACGCTCGCAAATTACAATCTACGGAAAGAAATATGGAAAATAATGTTTATCAAGCACCAGAGTCTGAACTAAACAACAACGACCCGCAAAATGCAGAACTCGCTGGCAGATGGGCTCGCCTTGGGGCTTCGTTAATAGATACAATAATAATGTTGATTATTTTGATTCCTATTATGCTGCTTTCTGTTGGCTTTACTGAAGAACGGTCATTCGTTGGAGAGTTAGTGGTTAATCTTATTTTTGGTATCCTTGGAGTGGTAATATTTTTCCTTATTAACGGCAAACTTCTGTTTAGTAGTGGCCAAACGATTGGTAAAAAGATGTTGGGACTTGGCATTATAAGCCGCGAAACTTCGCAGGTGCCATCTAAAAACGTCCTTATAAAACGCTATGGTCTTTATTTTGGCCTAGGGTATGTACCGGTAATTGGAGGCATTTTGTCGTTGGTTAACGTGTGCTTTATTTTCGGTCATGATAAAACATGTTTACATGACCGTTTTGCCGATACCGTGGTTATCATCAAATAATTCACTTCCATTCAACTTTGAATGTAGCTAGCTTGCAAGCTGCAACCCAGGTGTTTGCACATTGTTTACTGCCATGGATGGCTGAATGTTATTCGAAATAGGTTTTAAATCGCAAATTCCCTAGCATACAAACCTTTTTGGTCTTTGTGTGTCAGGGAATGCTATTCCTCATTACTCAGCCATCACTATTAAGCTTTCACTATTGCAAAGTGACTAGAAGGAATCCTTTAAATTTGTTCCACAGATTTAGTCGTTTCGAATAACTGCGCTTAATAAACAGGTAGAATATCAGTGGTTAACTGTCAGCTATTTTTACAACAATTGCATACTATGAAATGTTAATTAGATATTCCAGCGCAAAAACAGTACTATGTGAGATTGGCTTACTTATTGCTTAGTATTTTTAACTAGTCCCTAAAGCTTGGCTTTAGTCTACTAAGTTTTTAGGTGTTCGTTAATATTTTTACTTTGGTGCACCATAATTACCTTTTGGGTACACTGTTGGCATATATTAGTTAGCATATGATAGAAAAGACCATAGGGTCTTAATTGATAAAGCCATAAATTTAAAGAAAAACCGTTATTTTGCAGAGAGATAAGAATATGATCCAACAAAATGGTCTGATCAAAAACCATGTAAATAAATTTGCTACTTTTTATCGACTCATAGATTTAGTGGTTATAAAGGCGTTGTTATTAGTGTCATTATCACTTTTTAACATTGCTTATACTCAAGACTTTTTTGTACTTTCCCTTATTTCTATCATCGGTTTTTCTATAGGTGCTGAAATGGTTTCGCTGTATCGCTCATGGCGAGACGGTTTCTTCAAAGAAATTGTGTTTTATACCTCTCTTGCATGGACTGTGTCTGTGGGTCTTGTTTTGGTATACATCTTTTGGCTTGAAACTCACATTGAGTTATACAGAGGCGCAATCGCTGTCTGGTTTTTATTAACAGGAGCTATACTGATCACATGGCGTGGCTGTTTTGGTATATTTTTGCGTAACATGCGTCGAAAAGGTTTTAATACTCGTCACGTTGCTATAATAGGCCTATCAAACGAAGGGGTAGCTCTTGCAAAAGAGATATTGGCCAATCCCCAAATTGGTTATCGTATAAGCGCTATTTATGATGATAGAGACATAGAACGCCTGCCAGAAACCTATAAGGGTCTTATTCAAGGTACTGTTGCTGACGGCGTTAATGATGCGCGTTTAAATAAGTTTGACGTGGTTTATATCGCATTGCCATTATCAGCTGAAGCTCGCATAACCAAGATTTTGCAATTACTCGGCAATACCACCGCCAATGTCCAGCTTGTGCCAAATCTATTTATGTTCAGTATTATGAGTTCATCAATGTCACATGTTAGTAACATTCAAACGATCAGTGTATTTTGTAACCCAATACGCGGTTCATATGCTTTAACCAAACGTGCAGAAGATATTGTTCTTTCGAGCATTATTTTGCTGCTTATCGCTATTCCATTGGCAGCGATAGCCATTGCCGTTAAAGTAACATCTAAAGGACCTGTTATCTTTAAACAGCGACGATATGGACTTAACGGCAAAGAAATCAAAGTGTATAAGTTCCGAAGTATGACAGTGACAGAAAACTCTGATTTGGTTACTCAGGCAACCAAAAATGATACGCGTATCACCAAATTAGGGGCTTTATTGCGTAGAACATCGCTCGATGAATTACCGCAATTTATTAACGTATTGCAAGGCAGAATGTCGGTTGTTGGTCCACGACCTCATGCCGTTGCTCACAATGAGCAATACCGCGATGCTGTCGCTTATTACATGCTGCGCCATAAAATTAGACCAGGCATTACAGGTTGGGCGCAGATTAACGGTTGGCGCGGTGAAACTGATACTATTGAAAAAATGGAAATGCGCATTAAATACGATCTCGACTATATACGCAGATGGTCTTTGTGGATGGACGCTAAAATCGTATTATTTACTATTCTTCGTTCGTTTAACGACAAAAACGCATATTAAATAATTAGCAAGCTCATGCCAAATTATGGTATTCCAAATTGCGGATATTGATGAAGGTGTGAGTTGTTCATTACAAAATTTTGTGGCCACAGCATGATGAATACGCAGGAGTAACTTTTGCAGTGAAGGTTCATCTTTTATGCATTAGCTTAATTCCTTCAGTATCTTAGCTCACTCCGTTACGGGTTTTTATAAATGAGGACGGATTTTTGTCATATCTCATCTGTCTTAAAGCTTTAGCAGCATGTTTTCGGATAACTACTTTTCGCAAAAGCCCATCTAATTTTTTCCATTAGCACTCGTCAACTGGAATTTCACTTTACAAGGCAATCTTTAAGATGCCACCAACGGAATAACCCGAAAATGATAAAGCAAAAAGAACATTTTTTTCAGCAAATATTAAGCGAATTAAAAAGAAAACGTTTGTTCGCGACTTTTGTTTTTCTGGTTGCTGTGGTTGGATTTATTAATGCATTTCGATTTGGTGGTGCTAGTGTAGATTATTATTCAGTTAGAAACACAATTGAGGCGTGGCAAAATAACGCTCATATTCAAACTAAAGATGAGTATGAAGAAGCAAAATCGGCTATTGCTAACGCGAACATGTTGCATCATTCAAATCCCTTTTATATGAATCTGACAGGTCAAATAAAAGAATGGGGATTTGTTTCGGGCTTTGATGAAAAAGCCCGCTTGCAAGACGCAAAATTCAATTACCTAGAGGTAACTAAACTAAGTCCATTGTGGCCGGTAACTTGGACTAATTTAGCCATGGTTAAATGGCGCTTGCAAGAATTTGATCAAGAGATGCTAGCGTATTTAAGCAAAGCTAACGAACTCGGCCCGTATTCGGTTGATGTACATATATTATTCACACGCTTAGGTATAAGTTTTCACGACGCTAAGCATCCTATTTACGCCGACATTGAAGACAGTGTACATGAACGAATTGGGTTAGGGTTACGAAACAGCGATTCGCGAACGTTTATTTTGGCGTTTATTGAAAGCACCGATTCACTAATAGATGTATGCAGGTGGATGAAAGGAAAAGATGACCATACGGCGAGCCAACACTTAAACTGTCCTTGAACGCTTGCCAGTTCGTCGCAGTTTTATACTATTGATAACCATACTCAGGGCCAAAAATACGACAAAGTAGCTTGCATTGACATACGACTGCAGAGGGAAGCCTACTGTCATATGCAGGCCCATTCCTATAAACACCATCAAACAGGCAAAAGCGCTTCCTTTGAATATTGAGTTTCGCCGTCGAGTCATTGCCCTCATCGACTTATAGATACAAAAGACAAAGATTGAAAACAATATAAAACTACCGACCACGCCATATTCAATCAAAAATTGTAAATAGTCATTGTACATAAAATCATAAAAAGCGCCCACTTCAGATTGCTGATAACTGGGGAATGTTGAGTGAAAACTTCCACCACCTGATCCGAGTATAGGAAAATCAGAAATAATAGGGTAAGCGTCTTGAACGAACTCATCTGTGGTGTCTTGTACTAAGCTTGTTTGTGTTAGCCTGTCGTTAACGCGTTCTATGCCAAAGTACGCACTGACTATAAGCAAGTCGATAATAAAAATACTTATCACCATGATGGTTAAACCTTGACTACGATTTTTAATCAGAACAAATGCTACCGCTCCCACTATCGCCATGGCGGCAAAAAAAACGGCATTACCTATTTTTGAGCGAGACATTATTAAACCAATTACCATTATGGCGATACAAATCCGAATTATCGCTTTGCTATTAAATTGGATGTTTGCAAATTTTTGCATTAGGTCATTCGGGGTGCTGGTACTCGATTTTTCAAGAGACGCGACAAATAATCCTACACCAGCGGCCAGTGATAACATTAGAAAATTTGCATAGTGGTTCTTATCTACGAAACTACCGGTGGCAAACTCTTCAACCGGCAGTTCAAAGATTAGACTGCTTGAAAAGCCAAACAGCATTTCTAAACCGCCATAAAGCGCCTGAACAGTCCCCGCAGCCACAATAGTCAGCAACAGCATTCGAATCCTTTTTTCTGTATTGATCAGGGAAAGAACACAAATGAACAAACAAAAAAAACTCAATAACTTGATAAAGCTAATTGTGGACTGGCCCGGATCAACAGAGATGAAATAACTTTTTGCAGATACTGATTGGTACAAATCGAATGAGGTAGGAGACAGCAAGGCCACAACAAAATTGGGCAATGGTATAATTTGAATTGCACATATGGCTATTAACGCAAGCCAAAAATACACAGCGCTTATATAGTTTGTAATGCCGAGTTTATCGATTTTCCAGTTTTTAATTACAACAAAAGCAGTGAGTATAAAAATAGCCATTTCAAAGAAACTCCACGCCCACGGAATATTCGCACCAAGAGGGATGGGTAGCAAAAACAACATGACTAATAAATAATAAAAGCGCTTGTTAGAATCTTGTTGGTCTGAAATCATAGAGCCTACTCTTTTTGCGTTTTAGTCTAGTAGCCGATGAGGATTTTGTACTCTATCTCATTGGACAATAACTAAGCAAATTGTATTAAGCCTTATTTTGAGAGGCCTTTTACGCATTTAGTTTTCCTGTGCCTAATTATATCTAAAAACAACTATTTATTAACAGCTTACAGGTTTAGGTGCTGCAATAAAGTAGCCTTGAAAATAGTCTATCTGGGCGGTCATTAACCAGTCTCTCTCAGCTTCTGTTTCTATCATTTCGGCTATTACCTTAATATTTAAACCATGGGCAACATTAACCAATGAATGTATAAACAATTGGTTATCTATTTCGGTACGAATATTTTTAGTAAAACTGCCATCAATTTTTAGATAATCAGGCGCTAGCTTGCGTAAATGGCGTATGCCTGCCAGTTGTGCACCAAAATGTTCAACCGCAATTTTTATTCCCATAGATTTTAGTCTATTGGTTTGTACCAGCAAAGATTCAATGTCATGCACTAGTGTACGTTCCGATATTTCAACGACCAAAAACTCGCATTGATCACCGGCCTGCTCTAGTTTATCTACAAACCAGTCCATGAATTCAATGTCAAAAAGAGACAATCTAGATAAATTTACGCCAACTTTTGATGAGGCACGCTGCAGCTTTTCAAGCAGGTTAGACACAATTAATTTATCTAGCTTTTGGGCGTGGTCAAGCCTAATACTTGCTGGTATCAGCTCTGCCATAGGCAGGCTAGCACTGCGTTGCTCATTCGGTAAACGCGCAAACCATTCGCTGTACTCTACCTCTTGTTCTCTATTGACTATGGCTTGAGCCATAAAGCCAGAGACGCCAACATCTAATATCGATTGTATTTTATTCTGCCACACGTCATTACTTTGCGTAGCGGGCAAATTTTCCGATAGCTCCCAACGCTTGGTATTATCTTTTGCTACAGTGAGTGCATTGTCGGCTCGTTTCATTAACTTTGACAACTCTTCATTAAAGGCAAAAGCAGAGATCCCAATATGCGCTGAGCCCTGACTATACTCATTTTTTTCTATACGTTTATAACTTACAGCCAATGCTTCTGCTAATGTAACAACTTGCTCTGTTTTTGTATTTTCAACAATTAGGGCAAAATCAGCACCATTAATTCGATAGATAGAAAAGTGGGCGAAATGTTTGCTGAGCACTTCCTTCGCTGTGGCACAAATACCAACAAGATAGTGATCACCAATATCCCCGCCATATGCTTTATTGACTTCAACTAAGCTGGAGGCGCTAACTATTAATAAATGGCCAGACGTATGATCAGTCTCATTTCTTAATAGTTGTTCTATATAAAGTTGAAAGGCACGGCGATTACCTACTTTGGTTAATGGGTCGGTATACGCAAATAACCGATACGTTTCTGATTGTTCACTAAGTTGTTTAAATAGCTTCGATAATTTCCCAGACATAAAATTAACGGCAGCCACAAATTTTCGCAATTCAACGGTTTTTGGAACCTCGAGAATTTGTGTAAACTGTTGCCTACTTATTGCCTCAGTTTGTTTGATTACAATATTAAGAGGGTTTGAAATAACACGCTTAACTAATAACAATATCATCACGAAAGCTGCACCAAAAACAACAAAGGCAATCTGAAAACTTCTTACCGCATTTGTCCACATTTGCTTATAAGCAGCACTGGCATTGCTTTTTACAAGCAGTGTGGCCTTAGTTGTTAAACCGTCGTATATTTTGGCAGCGGCGCTTGGTGCGTCTATGTTAAAAAATGTAATAAACCATGCTGGGATATTTTCTACATCGCTTGGAGTGGCGCGACTAATCATAATATTGCCTTGAGCATCACTTAGCGTTATTGAGGCGTAAAAGCCGCTATCAAATATCATATCGGTCATGGTTTTAGCTATCACTAATTCCTCTTGGTTAGCTATGTGAGGAGTAAGCGACATGCTCATAGAAGTGGCAGTGTCTTGGGCATGTGAACGGAGCTGGTTTGATAAAAGATTATGCGTGTTAGCAGTATTTGACCACAACGTAACAATGAACATGATTAGCATCACGAAAAAAAATCCGATATCTAATTGTTTAGATAATGACAAAATATCTCCTCGGTTCTTTTTGTAAAAATGGTGTAAAAATTATACTCAAGTGTGTGATCTATAAAGCGCTACATCAAAGAACTGCATGAAAGAACTATCATACTCATTTTTTAGATATTGTTAGTTCTAGATAAAGTGGACTATTCGCCTATTTAAGATAGCCCACCATATGTAATCGTGCATCTGACGATAAACCTTAGTAAATTGATGAATTATTTTGGGCTTACGTTAAATTTTGCCTGCATGTTGGTTTATGTTCTTTGACATAAAGGTATAGTTTTTACAAATACAGGCATAAAAAAAAGCCAATTTCATAACATTGGCTTTTCTAACTTATTGTTTTGTTTATTTATTTTTTGTATGAACTAGTCAGATTATTTAACTCGACCGTATCTGTCCGAGAAACGTACTATGTCATCTTCACCTAAGTAGCTACCAGATTGAACCTCAATAAGCTCTAATGGAATTTTCCCTGGGTTTTCAAGTGCATGTACTTCACCAATAGGGATGTATACAGACTCATTTTCAGTGAGCAACTGAGTTTCCTCACCAAGAGTTACACTAGCCGTGCCCGACACTACAATCCAATGTTCGGCTCTGTGGTGGTGCATTTGTACTGATAGCTTTTCGCCCGGTTTAACACTTATGCGCTTAACCTGATAGCGCTCACCATTGTCAATAGAGTCGTAACTACCCCATGGTCTAAATACTTCACGATGAAATTCAAACTCACCTCTATGTTCGGCTTTAAGCTTGTTCACAATACTTTTGATATCTTGCACTTTATGCCGGTTAGCGACTAATACCGCATCCTTTGTTTCTACTACTACCACATCGTCAAGTCCAATGACTGCAATTAAGCGTTGTTCTGAGTTAATATAGCTATTAGTAACGCCTTCTAACATTACATCGCCTATGCATGCGTTGCCTTGAGGATCTTTTTGTTCGTTGGTTTCCCACAATGAACTCCACGAGCCCACATCACTCCAACCAGCATCTAATGACACCATGCACGCGCTTTGAGTTTTCTCCATAACAGCGTAGTCTATTGAATCGTCTGGGCATGATTCGAAGGCTGCTTTATCAATTCTAATGAAATCGAGGTCGGCTTCTGTGTGAGCGATAGCGCGCTCGCAGGCATCATACATTTTCGGGTTGAATTTTTTCAATTCTTGCAAATACACACTTGCTTTGAATAAAAACATACCGCTGTTCCAAAAATGCTGTTTGCCGTCTAAGTAGGTTTGCGCCGTGCTTGCATCGGGCTTTTCAACAAATTCAGCCACCTCGAAACCAATGTTGTTGACTTCTTTACCCACTTTAATATAACCATAGCCAATATGAGGCTCGGTCGGAACCACACCAAAGGTGACTAACATCCCCGCCATTGCGAGGGTCTCAGCTTTTACTATGGCATCTGCAAATGCTTGATGCTGGCTAATTAAATGATCGGCGGCTAACACCAACAAAAGTGGGTCGTTCCCGTTCTTCGTCGCTAACATAGCCGCAACTGCTATTGCAGGCGCAGTGTTCCTGCCAACCGGCTCTAGCACAATGCCGGAATGTTCAATATTTACCGAGCGTAATTGTTCGGCGGCTAGAAAGCGATGATCTTCATTACAAATGAGCATGGGCGCATTCATATTGTCGCTAGGTAAGCGCATAATGGTGTCTTGGAGCATTGTATGCTCACTGGTAAGCGATAAAAACTGTTTGGGTAATGCAGCGCGTGATTTTGGCCATAAACGACTGCCTGTTCCGCCTGCTAAGATAACTGGAGTGATCATAAAGTATTCTCGTTAAATCAATATTTATAGCCTAATATCGGCCACAAGATTCATCGCTAAAGTAGCGAACATTATGCTTATGAGGTATTGGCCAGGGTTTTATAATATTCGCGCTAAATAAAGTCTATCATTATTTATACGTAAAAGGGTAGGCAATTAATGAGGATGAGGCCTGCCTTATTTTGTTAGCATTATGGTTTGTTTGAACCTTATCGATGCATACTTCTTATTCATAAACATCTTTGCATTACGCTTCTTTGCTTTCTTAGTGCTGCGGAATTCTTTATGATTGTGGTATGAACAAAAACTGAGTGAAAACTCCTAAATAAAGAGAACTGCGCCTATGTCTAACAAACATAAAATTCCTTTTATGCCGCTAAATGTTGCTGTGTTAACTGTGTCAGATACGCGCAACGAACAAACTGATACTAGTGGGCTTTTTTTATGCGATGCGTTAAAAGAAGCGGGGCATAAGGTGGCTGACAAAAAAATCGTTATAGATGACGTGTACCAACTCAGATCACAGGTTTCAACGTGGATTGCCGCTATGAATATTCATGCCATTTTGGTAACCGGTGGTACCGGTTTTACTAATCGAGACTCTACACCCGAGGCACTATCTGTATTGTTTGACAAGCATATAGAAGGTTTTGGTGAGGTATTCAGGGCACAATCTTTTCTGGAAATAGGCACGTCTACCATTCAATCTCGCGCACTTGCGGGTATTGCTAATAGAACCGTCGTCTTTTGTTGCCCAGGTTCAACGGGCGCTTGTAAAACAGCTTGGGAAATTATACAACCACAGCTTGACGCGAGCCATAGACCCTGTAACTTTGTGGGGCAAATAATGGGCACATTAGCGGGTATTTAGAACTAAGCTTTTTATAGTGAATAGTGAATAGTGAATAGTTGAAATGCGCAAACACGCACTCTCGGTAACATTGGAGGAGCATTTTTGATACACCCAGCAAGTAAATATTTCATGTATATGTGCTTTTGTACGTGTCTGATTGTAAGCCTATTCAGTTCAACAACACATGCAAATGACAAAGGTCTAAATTCAAGTAATTGTATGGGGTGCCATGGGTCGCAGACCCAGTCATGGAAACAGTCGGACCATGCCATGTCAATGGCCCTCCCTGATAAGCAAAATGTCCTTGGCAATTTTAATCAGCAAAAAGCAGAACACTATTCGCAAGCAGCCTTGTTTTTTGTAGACAAAGGCGAATATAAGGCGACCATTACTGACACCGTAAATGACACAAGTGAAACGTTTACTGTTAAATACACTTTTGGGTATTATCCGCTGCAGCAATACTTGGTTGCAACCAAGCCTGGGACCTTTCAAGTACTTCCTTTTGCATGGGATGCAAGACCGGCCGCGCAAGGTGGGCAGCGCTGGTATCATAATTATGTTGACGAAAGGGTAAGTACTGAAGACCGTTTGCACTGGCGCCAACCATTGCAAAATTGGAACGGTATGTGCGGCGATTGTCATTCTGACGAACTAAAGCGAAATTATGAGCCAGCAAGCAATAGCTTCAACACACAATTTAGCGGTATAAATGTAGGATGTGTTTCATGTCATGGGGTAATGGATAATCATTTGGAGCAGATACAAACAAGCGAGGCTAAGTCCTTGGCCATACAAAAAATGCCCTTAGCGACACAAGCAAGCAACCCTCTCGGTAAGTGGACACTGAGCGATGACGCTAATACTGCAATATGGAAAGGGCCAGCTCGTGACAATGAATTTATGCAAACTTGCTTTGCTTGTCATTCATTGAGAGCACCTCTAACCGACGGTTTTACTGCCAATAACACATTCTTAGACCAGTTTTCGCCCAGCTTAATTACTCCGCCTTTATACTATGCCGACGGTCAGATTAAAGAAGAAGTGTTTGTTTATGGTTCGTTTTTACAAAGTAAAATGTATGCTAATGGCGTAAATTGCTCAGATTGTCACGATCCTCACACCATGAAGCTTAAAATTGAAGGCAATGGTTTGTGCTTGCAGTGCCATAAAGCAAGTGAGTTCGATACGACCAAACATCATAAACACACCGTATTGACCGAAGGTGCACAGTGTGTGAATTGTCATATGCCAGATAAAGTCTACATGGGCGTTGATAATAGACGTGACCACAGCTTTAAAATACCCGCTCCCCATTTGTCAGGCATTTTTAATACACCTAATGCGTGCACCGATTGCCACAAAGACACAGACAATGCATGGGCTGCTAGCGCTATTGAAAAATGGTATGGCCAAGCGGAAACACTCAGTAAAACAAGGCGAAATTTGTTGCGCTTGCGTCACGGACAGGGTATTTCAGTTGCAGCGCATTTTGCAATTGTGAGTGACCAAAGCATAGACGTGATTAGCAGGGCAAGTGCGCTAGAAATGATTCCTCAAACTACGCAAACATTGTCGACTAGCCAACTGGGTCCATTTGTTCGTCATACAGAAGACTTAATCAGGCTAGCGGCGGCTCGAATAGGCAATTTGGTATGCATTAGGCAGCGCGCAGAGATACTTTCGCCGCTACTTGATGACCCATTGAAGTCGGTGCGTTCGGCTGCTGCTCAGGCACTCGTAGGTTTGCCGGTGGATGAACAGAACTTAGCGGTATTCACAAAAGCGTTTAACGAACTTGCAACCGCAAATGAAAATAGTGCATGGCGCGGAGAAATGCGCGTTAATCAAGGTAATATTGCGCTACAAGAAAATAATACGATTGGTGCAGAAACGGCCTATAAAGCAAGTGTAGACATTGACCCATATTTTCCCATAGGCTACATGAATTTAGCTGATTTATACAGAGCGAAGCAGCGCGAAGATTTAGTTGCGCAGGTGTTAAAGCAAGGCCTAGAAGCAGTTCCTAATTCAGCCGATGTGGCATATGCTTATGGTTTACATTTAGTTCGTATGAAGAACATAAAACAAGCGCTTGATTACTTTAAACGCGCCATGCAGTTAAACCCGCAAAATGTGCAGCTTGCCTATACATATGCTCTCGCGCTCGATAGTAGTAATCAAACCCCGTTCGCCATTCAAGAGCTTAAACGTGTTATTGAACAATATCCAAATAACGCAAGCTTAATAGAGTTAGGGCTGTATTTGGCTAGGAAAGTAAATAGCAAAGCTGACTTCGACTGGTTTACGCAAGTAAACAATAGATGAAAACTATTGCAGCGAAATAGGCTAGCGACTTGTGTTTATGCTGCTACCCCTTGTGTATCGTTGGCTTTAAAACATCCACGTCGTTGGATCAGGATGTGGCTGTTTCTTATCTAACAATTGTAAGCCTTTGGCGCAGCGAATAATTAGCCAAATCAAGGTGAATATGATGACAATCCAGCCAATCAGTACGATCATTAGTATTGCGCCAATAACGCTAAACAGAAGGCCTATCCAAAATGTTCTAATGAGAAATTGATAGTGTGATTTTAACCATTGGGGCGCTTCATCTCTATTTACATAAGCGAGAATTACGCCAATTATGCCGGTTATTCCAACCACAATGCTGACTAAATACAGAATATAGACAGCTTTTGCCATGGTATTGCTATTGTCTGTTGGTTGAGTATCAATATCGTTCATAATATTTTCTTGACCTTTAAAAATAACCAGGCAGGAACAATAGTCAATAATGGTCAATATGGCAACGTAAAAAAGGTAATCGCGACTAAGTCTGATGAGGTAAAAGTCGTGAGTTGTGAGCAGAATGTGCAATACTTAATACTATTAATATCACTAAACAGTATTTTAACTAGATGAATAACTTTGCCCGAATAGACAGCGCGCTTAAACAAACGCCACTCATTGCTATATTAAGAGGAATAAAACCTGACGAAGTCGTTTCAGTAGGCGAAGTATTAGTTGATGCGGGTATTACTGTATTAGAAGTACCGTTGAATTCACCTAATGCTTTCGATAGTATTTACAAGTTGAGACGCCATTTACCTGCCTCTGTGTTAGTGGGCGGCGGGACAGTTTTGCAACAAAGTGAAGTTGAGAAGCTTAATGCATGCGGTGCCGAATTCATTGTATCCCCAAACACTAAGCCTAGCGTTATAGAAAATGCATTACAGCAAAACATGGTCCCAATACCTGGGTTTTATACGCCTACTGAAGCGCTTCTGGCTATAGACTGTGGTGCTACTTATTTGAAGTTATTTCCAGCCAACTCGCATCACGATAATTTTATATCTGGTTTGAAAAGCGTATTACCTTCACATTGCAAACTGTTGGCTGTTGGCGGTATGAACGCTCAGAACAGCCAGCGTTTTATGCAATTAGGATTCCATGGCTTAGGCATAGGAACGAGCTTGTATTGCAGTGGCATGGCGTTGCCTGACATTCACCAACGAGCGAAGGCGTTTGTCGCTTTGTGCAAGACCTTTTAAAGTGGAAGGTAGCTATTTAAGGTAATTACTAGAGGTAACTATGAATAAACATCTTTACACAAAACTAATCATTTTTTTAAGCTTGTTAATACTGCAAATTAAGCCCCTACTTGCAGACAGCTTTAGATGCAATAGTAAATTAGTAAAAGCAGGAGACACTACAGTAGAGGTGAAAATAAAGTGCGGTAAACCGTTCGATATAGAAAATGCTTGGCAGCGTTTTCATAAAAAATAAGTTTTTGAAAATAATTCGCTACACCTATGTTCCCGATAAAGGGACACTAGTGAAAATATTAGAATTTCAAAATAGCGAGTTGGTTAAGATTATTAATGGGCCAAGGATGTGAAAAGACTTCGTCTCATCTTTTACAAATGCGACTGGCGACTTAGTCTATTTTTGTATATTAGGTAACATGTACCAAATAACTATTTACTTTTTTTTCTATAACAGCCCTTTTTAAAAGACTTCCCTTTGCCTAATCCTTTTAAACCTTTAGGCAAAACCTCTCGGCTTTGAACAATTAGTTGTGCTAATTGTTGCTCTAATGGCTGCATTAAACTTGTGTAATTGCTTTGGCCTTCACTAATAGCCGATAACTCTGCTTCCCAACGCGCCGTCATATCGGGATACGTAGCTTCTTCTGGCAAAGCCTCTATCAATGATCGCCCAGTTGGTGTGGCATTGATGGTTTTGCCTGAACGTTGTAAATACCTGCGAGTAAAAAGTAATTCGATGATTCCTGCTCGCGTTGCTTCGGTGCCTAGGCCATCGGTTTCACGCAATATTTGTTTTAACTGCGGGTCTCTTACATGAGCGCTTATGCCAGTCATTGCCGCAAGTAAACTGGCGTCTGTGTAGGCCTTAGGTGCACTGGTGTGTTTTTCTACTACTTCTGCCTCTAATGAGTCTAATTGTTGTTGTAAGTGTAATTTGGGAATTGATTGCGCTGGACTGTCTTTGTCTGATGCGTCGGGTTTTTTATCTGCGCGCTGGATAAATATCGACTTCCAGCCTTGTAAGATTAACTCGTTTGCGCTGGCAACAAAAAGTCCGGTGGCAATTTTCACTTCAACACGTACGGCATGATATTCGTGTTTAGGTAAAAATTGCGCTAAATAATTTCGGCACACTAATGCATACACTTTTGCATCATTACCGATTATATTCGCTGTGGTTTTTACTGTTGGAATTATAGCGTGGTGTGCGTCTACCTTGGCGTCGTTCCAAGCTTTTGATTGCTGCTTCGTATTATAAACCTTTGATGTAAATGCTGCGGTAAATAGTTGGCCTTGTTTTCCTAACAGCGCACTGTTGGATTTGATTGCGCTCATTACTTGTGGTGCTTGGCTAAAATGGCCTTTTGGTAAATAACGACTATCTGAACGCGGATAGGTAATGAGTTTATGTCGCTCGTACAGCGTTTGACAAATATCTAATACTTGCTGTGCACTGAGCCCAAAGGCTTTGCTAGCATCAATTTGAAGGGCTGATAAATTGTAGGGCAGAGGTGCGGGCTGCTTTTTATGGTCTCGTTTAAGATTATGGACAGTAGCGTGTTGATTACTCACCCGTTTAGCGACATTTTTTGCCAATGCTAGCGATAGGTTTCTGCCTTGTTCATCTAAGTATTTAGCGCAAGCGTCACTGGCCTGCCATTTTGCTTTAAATACTTCTCCTTGCTGGGTCTGAAGCTTGGCCCATACTTCGTAATAATCCTTACTTACAAAAGCCTCTATACTAATATCTCGGCGCACGACCAAGCCTAAAAGCGGGGTTTGAACGCGGCCTACCGACAAGAGGCCTTGATAGCCTGCTTTTTGGCCTTGAAGAGTATAGGCTCTAGTAAGGTTTATGCCATACAGCCAATCAGCTCTGGAGCGCGCCAAGGCAGAAGTAGACAGTGGAATGAACTCACGATTATCGCGCAGCTTGTTTAATGCTTGTTTGACAGCTTGAGGGTTAAGATCGTTAATTAAACAACGCTGAATGCTAGCTTTTTGTGCCTTAGTTACCCCTAAGAAGTTGATGACCTCATCTACCAATAATTGGCCTTCGCGATCAGGGTCGCCTGCATGCACAAGTTGATTAGCTTTCTTCACTAGCGTGCGCAACACGGCAAGCTGTTTTGCCGTTTTTGGTTTGACTTTTAATTGCCAGCGTTGTGGCACAATTGGCAAATGTTCGTGCGCCCATTTCTTAAAAGCAGGGTCATAAGCCTCGGGTTGTGCTTGTTCAAGTAAATGTCCAATACACCAACTTACCGTGTCTCCGTTAGCCGCAACAATATAGCCTTGCGATTTTTTTAACGGTTTTGGCAATACCTCAGCTATGGCACGGCCTAAGCTTGGTTTTTCAGCAATAAAAAGTCGCATGAAGCACCCCCTGTTTTTATATACAGTATGTGGTTTTGGCATAAAGAACAAGTATTAAATTGAATGGCGGGATAGTGTCGGTGACTTCAGTTTTAATCGTGATTAATTATATTGTCTAAACGATGATCTATTTTACTCTCCCGAATTATTTGTAAGTTCTCAAAAGTTTGCTGTGTAGAAGCCTTTAGAAAACGCAAAGCAAATGACTGAGGGATATTCCCATTCGGGTTCGCGGTTCCGGTGTAGCTGAGCTCAAATAATTCATGATGCGGCTTTATTTGCCACTCACCATATACATTTGTCATTCTAATCCTGTCTGGATGCTGGGGAATATCGTTACTAGCATCTTCTATGAAAATAGTTAATATTTTGGTTGTCTTGTCGTATTCGCTGCGACTTGTCACTACCATATCACGATCTTTAAACGGCCATGGCGTATTTATGTGGGTTTGTATTAGTTTCTGCGCTGTATCGCGTTTTTTTAAAACAGTAACCGAAACACACTTGTCTATCCATGCACAATTTTCATCTGATAGTGACATCATGTTTAAAAAGTACTGCGGTGTAAAGTCGACAAGCATTTTTGCGACTACATGCTGTGCTCCTTCAGATTCAAAGGTGGTAACTTCTATTGCTTGTCTGCTAGTTACATCAGAATTTGCAAGGCTCAGCGCAGGAATGGTTATTGCGCAAAAAGTTCCCAGTAATAAGTAATAAACATAAAGTGTCGTTGTGTGTGTTGGCTTCATTTCGTGATAGTCGACTTAATAATTGCAGTTTCCAGTGTTTACCTTAATACCGAAATTAGAAGTAATCAATCAAAGTATGCTCATTCAAACATCGTTTATTCATTCTTTGATATATATCAAAGTGTGCTAGCTTTATCTTATTATTACCCTGATTTTAGTATAGTTTAACTATGCCCACAATTAGAGTAGGTGTACTCTAAATTTAGGTTATCGTATTTCCCATCATTGTAAGTCACACTGGCTTTTTATGTGTGTAAGAGTTTTCAGTTGTCAAAAAGCGATGCGTTTAATCAATCGTTATTGGACTTTAAGCAGCAGTTGGCGAGAAAGCTAATGGCAGGTTTTGCCATTTTTTGTACAATCGGCCTGCCCATTTCTTTGTCCCGGTGGCCTGAGATTGGTTTTCAATTTGTGTTTATCCATCACATACTTCTTACCGCAATTACCTACGCTTGTTTCTTTCGGTCAAACAAAACTAATTATAAATTTGATTTGATCGTTATCATTACATTGCTAAGTTCAATGATTGTATCAGACAATTTATCGTTTGGCTTACAAGCTGGCGCGGTCACTTTCGCTGTGTTTTGTACCTTTCTTATAGCTGTAGTATGGGGCTTTATAGCGGCGACTACTTACGCAGTTTGTTGGTGTACGTACTTAATTACCTTCGGCTATTTATTTTCAAATTTCTATCTCCAATACACTGTTAGTCCTAATACATATGGCGTATCCATAGGTGCTTGGGTACTCGTTGGGATTGGTTCAAGCTTAATTACTATTTTGATGTTAATTACCGCTAAGGAAGCATTTCAGCATTTCTGTATTTTATTAGAAGAAATAGAGCAACAAAAAGTTGAAATAGAATATTTAGCAAACACCGATAGTATAACTGGGTTTTCTAATGCTCGCCTAGCTTTGCCTTTGCTTTCCCAAGCCATTAGTTTATCGCAAAGGGAGCATTCCAAAGTAGGCGTCGTATTTATTGATTTAAACGATTTTAAAAAGATTAACGATACTTATTGACATGATGCGGGCGACGTCGTACTGAAAGAAACCGCTACTCGAATGCGAGGGGTGTTGAGAGATATGGATATTGCCTGCCGCATTGGTGGTGACGAGTTTTTATTTATCATTCCCAAAGTACATGATATTCATGAAATAAAGATTGTTTTACAGCGTGTTATAGACACTTGGTCTGATCCTATTGCGTTCAGAAATACTGAAATTTTAATAGCCGGCAGTATCGGTGTAGCGATTTTTCCTGATGATGCAAATACAGCAAAAGAGCTTCGACAAAAAGCCGATACCGCTATGTATTATGCTAAAGAAAATGATCTTGCGATAAAATTTTTCACGTAAGTAGTCAGCTGGAATAATCGCTTACTAATGATTTAGCAATTTTAAATGGAAATTTATCCGCAATATGCCAGTTACAGAATTAGCTACTTAAAGCTCTATATTCTTGCACACGCAATCATGCGAATGTTATTACATGATAAAAAGCGAAACCGACCGCTTGGAATTGTATGGGCAAAAAAAAGTGCATTTGTGACAGCTTGCTTGTCTCATTTAGGGTAGTTACTATCAAGTAAGACATCAATAGGATTACTTTGAATATGAGGACTTTTGAACATGGCTTTATTGCCACTGTTATTTTGTGATCAGAAGTTAATGTTAAACTGTGCATCATCACTCAATTCAACACTATGCCAGTATTGTGGAGGACTAGTGGCAAATGTACCCGCTTGAATAACGACTGTTTTCTCTGGCTCAGTGTCTTCTTCATTGGCAAAGCCGAAGAAGGTAACCGTGCCTTGCATGACGCATATCTGACCAAATATTCCCTCAGCGGTGTTGTGGTGGGTTATTAAGGCTTTTGGAACATTGCTTTTAGTAAAAAAGTGAGTAGAACGTTAGACTTTCCAATGACTTGGGATTACTTGATGTTCCATGTTTATGTCCTTATTTACTTAATTGTTCCAAAACTTACAGAACCAGCATGTTCTTGGCATTCAAAAGTCTGAAGATGCAAATATGCTCTTAGCGCAGTAAAAGGCTTAGTTGGTCAACTATTTCGGCCCAGTCTGCATCCACATCAATCATTTCTTCTAGACACAATGACTGTGATTCAGTCCAGAAATCCGCTTCGTGTAGCTTCACTGTATTGGGTATAGGCGCATTTTTTTGGATAAAATTCGTCACAGCTTCACTTGACCCGTCTAAACCAAGCTGTTCAAAAAGTGATTCCATAGAATGAATTGGCGCTTCCATATCGTGTTCCTTCAATCGTTGTGTTGATTGCGTTGAAATGTCCGTAACCACTTGATAACAGGTGATTGGCTACGTAAACACTATATACCTGCGAATGGTTTTAGGATAGCCGCGAATCAATTATATGAAATATCTAACTTTTTCAATGCGCGCCAATGCACATTAAGCCAACAAGAATTCTGTTAGTGTTGGTTACAAGTGCTAACAGTTTCTAAGGTGAAATATTAAGCATCTTATGGCTACAATACAAGATAAGGGTTCAATACTGGCTAGAAGGAAATAAAAATGAAAACATTTTTAGTGATTACTTTATTAATGATGGTTCATCTAACAATGGGCGATAAAGCACACGCCAGTAGTGAATATGAACGCAGTCCATTAGATCTTGCAAGAGATAAGACGAGCAAACCTAATGAAATTTTAGAGTTCTTAAACCTTAAACAAGGCGATCATGTTTTAGACTTTTTAGGTGGGGACGGTTACTACTCAGTGCAGCTAAAGAAGATAGTTGGTTCTGAAGGCAAGGTGGTATTGCATAATAATAAGGCTTATTTACCATTTGTTGAAAAAAGTCTAAAAGAACGCATTGCAAAAGGTGAATTCGATAAAATTACTAGCTTAGTGTCAGAAGCTGACGATTTGAAATTTGGATATGAGAAGTTTGATTCCGCTATTATAGTGTTAACTTACCATGATTTTTTTCATAAAGATGAAGGTTGGGATTTCCCGCCAGATAAAGTTATACCGCAGTTATTAAAATCATTAAAGAAGGGCGGTAAGCTATTAATTATTGATCACCAAGCGATTAAGGGAGCCGGTAAATCAGTTACAAAGTCATTACACAGAATAGAAGGAAGTTTTGTAAAACAAGATATTGTTAGTCGCGGTTTTAAGTTTGTTGAAGAGTCTAGTTTATTAAAAAATGATAAAGATCCCCTCGATATTAGCGTTTTCACACCACAGGTTCGACGAAAAACAGATCGCTTTGTTTATTTATTTGAAAAGAAATAAGTTAGTTACAAACTACCTAGAAAGGGTTCTTATCATCTAAACTGGTAACGTTGATAGTACCTTTCGTCACTGATCACATTCAAACCAATTGGATTTACTATGAAATATCTTTATTTGATCTTACTGGCACTTTGGCTAGTTCCTGCAGCAGGAAATCCCACACAAGCGGTTGTGGCCAAGAGCTGGATACACGGTGCTCAAAACTGCAAGGAAAATATGGATCCTGCCATCGATGTGCTAGCTGTAAGTCCTGACACTTATATACTGCGGCAGAATAAATGTATTAACGTTGAGGCCCCTTTCATCTATGTATTCTTCGGGCAACATACCGTCTTTGTTCAAGATACTGGCGCCACTAAAAGTGCAGATGAATTTCCCATCTACGACACCATTCAGCAGCTGATAGATGAAAAGTTTACTGGCAATAACGCCGATACGCCAACAATATTAGTGACTCATTCCCACGGTCATTCCGACCATACTGCAGGAGACGATCAGTTTAGAGGACAGGAAAACGTAGTATTAGTGGAAGGCAAACTGGAAGCCGTCATTGAATATTTTGACTTTGCCAAGTGGCCAATGGGTGAAGTGCTTATAGATTTGGGCGGTAGGGAATTAACCCTGTTCCCTATACCAGGGCATCAAGATGCCAGTATCGCTGTTTACGATTCTCATACCCAATGGCTGCTCACCGGCGATACCTTCTACCCTGGAAGATTGTATGTCCTAGAATGGGAAGAGTACAAAACAAGCATCCAGAAACTTGTGAATTTTACGAGCACACACCCTGTTACTGCTATAATGGGTACTCATATAGAGATTAGCAGTACTCCCGGTGTTATATTCGAATTTGGATTGGATTATCAACCCAACGAGGCTGCCTTGCCGCTAACAATTGATGATCTGAAGGTTCTTAATACTGCGCTCATTGAAATGGGTGACAAACCACAAAAGAAAACGTTGGACAAATTTATAATCTCACCCGTAGGGCCTGCTAAAAAGCTTATGGGTAAAATACTTGGTTGGGTTTTCTGACTGTTCAAGTAATAGATAGCAATGTGATTAAAGCAGGCTGACACTTAATTATACGGCAAACGTGTACTTTCAACTTATCAGCCATTCCCTATCTTATGCGATAATCGGACAATAAAAAACAAACTATGCGCGGGTTATCGCTACCCATCTCAAATCATAATTCAAGCGGTTTGGCTTTATCGCCTATCTACACTACGTTTTAGATATATTGAAGGCAAAGAGTCATAGGCCGTTCGATGATAGGCCAGTTCATGAATGTGCCTGAGTAATCTGTGTCCAAAATTTGGCATAAGCTACTGAAAGCTTGTTTTCATCATCTAAATTCGATAAGTTGACAATAACAGATATGGGAGAGACTTTTTGGAACTACATAATAAGATTGTTGTAATCACTGGTGCCGGCAGCGGTATTGGTCGAGCCTTAGCCGTTCGCTTTCATGCTGAGGGTGCTAAGAAAATTGTTGCTGTAGATATAAATCTAAGTAACGCTCAAGAAACTGCTGACATGGTCAATGGTGTTGCCATGATGGCCGATGTTGCTAAAGAAGATGATATCTCTGGGGTGATCGAAGAGACCGAAGCCAACCTAGGCGCTATCGATTTATTTTGCTCCAATGCCGGTGTTGCAATTGGAGAGAGCATCGATTCCCCTAATTGTGAATGGCAGGCGTCTTGGGATATCAATGTTATGTCTCATATCTATGCTGCGCGTCACCTAGTACCGCGCATGGTAGCAAGGGGCGGCGGTTACTTCTTAAATACCTCATCTGCCGCAGGCTTACTCAACCAAATTGGCGGCGCAGCATATGGTGTCAGTAAACACGCAGCAGTAGGCTTTGGTGAATGGTTGGCTATTCATCATAAGCACGAGGGTATTAAAGTTTCTATGCTTTGCCCCCAGGCCGTGCGTACACCAATGACCGCAGTTGACAATGATGCCATCGCAGCTGCCGCAAGCAATGGCATGATAGAGCCCGAAGAACTTGCCAAATGTGTTGTTGAAGAGCTGCGCAAGGAGAGTTTTCTGATATTGCCTCACGCTATTGTGTTGGAATATATGCGCAACAAAACAACTAACTACGATCGTTGGATTGGCGGCATGAATAAACTTATGCGTCACATTATGGGCATCATCAAATAAAAGTTGTTTAAGGTGAGTATTCAAAGGGTTTCCAGTGAATGTGAGAACACAATAAATTAACGGTGATTGGAAAACGTTATGGACGAAAATATCTGCCCATGAACGCCTTCAATATAAAATAAAATTAGTGAGAGAATAAAGGAATTAAAATGAGTTTTTCATCCAAGGTATTAAGCATCGAAAAACAGGGACAGGTAGGCATAGTTTGGTTAGACCGTGAAGCCAAATACAATGCACTGTCGACAGAGTTGTGGTCAGCCATTCCCCATGCCCTTGCTGCACTATGCGAAGACGGCGAGATAGGTGCGATAATCCTCGCTGGTCGCGGCAAGCACTTCTGCGCTGGAATCGACCTAGTAGAAGACGGCCTAAGCGAACATAAAAATTCCAAGGCCCGCTCAAAAGCCGAAGCTAATATTCAGCAGCTAGCCAACACGCAAAAGTTTCAGGCAGCCATTACTGCCTTAGCCGACTGCGAACTGCCAGTTGTAGCGGTAGTGCAGGGCTTTTGTTTGGGTGCCGGTGTAGATCTAATTACAGCCTGTGATATCCGCATAGCCAGCGCATGTTCTGTATTTAGCGTACGTGAAACACGGCTGGGTTTGGTTGCTGACGTAGGCACATTACAGCGCCTACCTAAAATACTCAATGCAGGTCATGTTGCCGAGTTAGCCTACACAGGTAAAGATATCAAAGCCGACCGTGCAGAGAAGATTGGCTTAGTTAACGATGTTTACGAATCAGCCGAAGCCACCATGTCAGCGGGTATGATTTTGGCTAATGAAATTGCCGGTAACTCACCGATGGCTGTGCGCGGCACCAAGTTTATTCTGCGCAAGTCAGAGAACATGACCGACGAGCAGAGCTTAATGTTAAATGGTATGTTTACTTTGATGACTAGTTTACAGTCGAATGATCTGCAAGAGGGAATAAAGGCATTTTCAGAGCGCAGAGCACCGAAGTTTACCGGTAGCTAAACCAGCTACCGGTAAACTTATCGGAAGTAGCAGGCAGGGTGAGGTATAGGCTTATGAAGCAGTCCCGAGCAAGGACTCTTAATTTAGTTCTCAACGCAGAATGATATGTCACCCTGATTTTAGCTCAGCCGCTGTAATTAGTTTGTCATTGAAATACTTTTTGGGACCAATATTGAAGTCCGATCCCATTGCTACTATAAATGAACACCTAAAATTCCGCAGCAACCTTAAAAGTCATTATTTTTTTACTAATAGGATGCCTGATTTTTAAACTGTGTGCGTGCAAATGTAAGCGGTTTGCAAGTGTTCCGTACAAGTCGTCACCCACTATGGGCATATTCAAGCCTTGAGCATGGGCACAATGCACTCTTAGTTGATGGGTCCTGCCAGTGTGCGGTGTTAGGAGAACTTTAGTTTGATTTTTTTGAGGGTAACGTTCAAGGACTTGCCAGAATGTTTTGGCCTGCTTTCCATCTTGGTTACATACAATTTGTTTGGGTCTGTCGTACAAATCGCCTCTTAAAGGTAAATTTATCTCACCTTCATTCTCTGGCGGCAAGCCTTCGATTAACGCCACATACTGTTTGTGAACTTCTCGACGAATAAATTGCTTTTGTAGGTGCTTGTTAGCCTGTGCATTAAGCACTAATACCATTAACCCTGAGGTAGACATATCAAGTCGATGCACTATAAGGGGACCAGTAGCTTCAGGGTAGTGCTGCTTGATCCGCGAATAAACAGAATCGTTTATTTCCTTTCCGGGCACAGACAATAGCTCGGTAGGTTTATTTACTATTAAAATGTCTTCGTCTTGGTAGATGATGTCTACATTTTTACCTTCACCATTATTACAAATTAATGGATTGTCATCCAACAGCATGCCAGCCAGCATATGTTTTAAGATAGGCTGACATTTACCAATGCATGCAGGGTAATACTGCTGGTGTTTTTTGATTTCTGATTTAGGCGAGGCTCCCCACCAAAACTCTGCCATCGCCAATGGCACTAATTGGTGCTCAAACGCATATTGTAGTAACTTAGGCGCGGCGCATTCACCCGCCCCAGCCGGAGGTTTTTTAAGCGCTGTTTCAGCAAAAATATCTACCAAACTTTTAGCCGCGCGTGCTTTATTCAAAAACTGATATTGTGAAAATATTCTATTTTGTAAATCGGCGGATAGTATTTTTCGTTGTAACTTACACTTTGCTATTTGCTCAGTTAAGGCATCAACTTTTATCTGCAGCAGCCCTATAGATTGTTGCGAATTCTGGGTTAACGCTTTTAATCGCCATTTATCATAAACACTTTGCTGAGCTAGCGCTTTTAGCCCTTTATTTGTGATGGTTGTGTTTACGTCATTTTGCAAAGTTTGTCGTGTTATTTTGCGGGTTTTACGGTTCTCTATTAACTCGGCCCTTAGCACCAATAACTGCAAGGTATGTTTTGCTTTTAATGTGCTTAGCTCTTCCCCTAAAATTAATAATTGCGGGGTTTTTTCTAATTCTTCTATTTCTGTATTCAGTGCATTGATAACGACTTTCTCATCCAAAAAGAAACTGTCTGCCGCCAATAAATCAAATACAGGTGGGACAAAACCATTGATATGATTTTGCTCTGCTAACTTTCCTGAAAAAGCCGATATAAAACCTAACTCTCCTTGAGCATTCTTAACCAATAACACACCAAACATTTTGCCAATAATATTTTTTGTATCATCAAACAAACCAAAGTTGTGTTGCCACTGAATTTGGGTTTCAAGGTGCTTTTGTAATTGTTGTACAGCCAACTTACATAATGGGTGTGGTTGATAATAAAATGGAAAAGTAAAACGCTTAGGTAAGGTGTATTTTTCAATAGGCGAACTAAAATAAGTGAAACAAGGAGCGTCAATTTCCATAGCCGTTAATCCAAAACCTGTGGGGTCAGTGTTGTTGATATTCTTAGTCCGCAACGGCAAATTTTATACCCCCGTTACAGCAAAATATATTGCCTTTAAAACAAAATTTCTTAATGATTCAATCGTGCCAATTAATTTATTTTAATAAATTAGCAGGTATAGACATGAGTTGTGACGTCAGTTTTGGCAGTGTACGATTTTGTAAATACTTTTGATTATTAAATGGAATGACTAAGCGTGTTGATGAATATAGATAAAATAAACCATAAGCCGGTTCTATGCAACAATCATTGACCTCGCAAGCGTGAAACATTCCAATTAATAATATGGCGAATAATGTACTGAAATAAGATGCGTTTTACACCCGATAGATTAGTCCCATATTGTTTATAAAATTCATCGGGCGTATTAAACACGCCAAAATCTTGTGCAATGCCGTCTTTTTGAATGAATGTGTTTTGCCCGTTCCACTCAACAGGAGGGTTTTCTAGACAAGACGTAGCAATACCGTATCCGCTAAAATATTGTTTATGCTCACTAAACCGACTCTGAATTGCAGTTAAATAGGTTTTATCAAGGATAAACCCTTCAAGACTTATCCAATGATTATCGTAATAAACTTCAACCCAACTATGCAATATTTCGGGTGGAGCTAATTTTATTATTACGCTTGGGATAGCCCCTTTTTGCAAGGCTTGAAAAATAGTAAATCCGTGTAACCTGCTTGGAATACCTAGGGACCTAAGTAGCGCTATTAAAAGCGTTCCTTTTGTATTGCATTGACCATAACCATCACGTAAAACCTGACTGGCTCTAATGTCATCACTTTGATTATAGCCAAAGCGTATTTCGTCTTTCACAAATTGATATGCACCACCAATTTTGTTGAACGGATCTAATTTCGCCCACTCCCTCGATGTAACTAATTGCTTAATTCTGTCATGTTCAAAATCAAGCAGAGGGCTTTTTTTTATGAGGTTTTCGTTTTGCATATTGTGTTTCTAAAAGTTGTCCGTTTGTTATTTCTAACATCAATCTCAAATTTACAAACCATAATAAATCTTAGCGTAGCCCTAGGGTCAAGGGATTATTTGAAAACGAGCTAGCATTGGGCTATTCAACACAGTCTTTGCAGTTTGCAGCAAAAGGGATCGCATCTAAACGTTCAGGGCTAATACCACCATGGCACTTTGCACATATACCATATACCGAATTCTCAAGTTTAATGAGAGCATGATTTATTTGTTCTAACTCTTGCTGGGCTTCACTCTTAAGATTTAGCAGAACATCGTCATTTTGCCGATCAACGACTTGGTCAGAAAATTTCCCACTGGTTTTGCGGTTATGCAGCTCTTTATCAATTTTGGCAACGCGAATACTTAATTCTTCTTTTAGCCTTAGCAATTTTTCTATTCTATCGGTCATAGTTTATCCTTATCTTACACGCATTCATTATTTTGTAGTGTAGGCCTAAATTGCACAATGGCATTGATACGCATCAAGAATAGGAAGCTTTTACAAACATTTATATTTTGCACAGATGCTACAATTGCAGCACAGATCGCGCGGTTTGCACGACCGTTTCCTTCGGGAAATTCATGCGCGATAAGATATAAAAAAAACGCATGCACTGTTACGTCGTGCCATATAAGGTTGTTATGCCGTGTTGCATAGAACTGGGATATGTTCTAACCTTCCTATACATCGAATATCGGCGCAGTCTCCGTTTTATTCTACCTATACTATTCCCCACCACCTGAGGATTGATATCCAGCCAATGATTGATGAATTGCAAGTGCGGGCAAAAATTCTACATCAGGCCGGTAAAGCCAATGAAGCAGCGGCGTTGCATCAGCAGGTGCTTACTGCAAACATGTCTTTCGAATTAGCGGTATCGAACAAGCCAATTTGAGGAGTAATAGTTGTGCTTTCATCAGCGTTTAAGTCACCTTGTGCTTCAACGCCATTGACTACCCAATTAAGGTCACTCGCGCTTGCTCCTGAGACTGTTCTACCGTCAAAATCGGTAGAAGCGATAATTGCGGCTTGTGACGCGCTAGCTATTGTAAAAAGTGCGGCTACTGAAACTACTTTAATCAAACTTCTTAACGTCATGATTATTTTCCTTTACTACGTGAATTCGGACCATCCTGCCTGACTTATTCATATATTCAGGATGATAATCGATACTACTCACATTGGTCTGACCAAAAGTCAGGCCTCAATAAATAAGTCAATTGAATCATAATAATAAGGCTGGTAAATTCGACAATTTAGAAATATTGTAAAAATTGTCGACAGGTATACTTACTAAAAGGCATGCTGAGGGTTTTTATGTGTGTTTTACACTTATATATAAAAGTAACTTTAACTCGGAATAAGCATGCGGGGGGCTTAAATCGAATTTGCAGAAGCAACGCAGGCAGTGGTAAATACTAAAACAGCAGCAAAGGATATATGCAGAAAAATGCTGAGATCCAAATCTATAAGTCGGCGGGTGTGCAGTAACGCAAACTCGGGGCGATGAATGCCCTCGTGGTAAAGCCCATAACTATAGAATACTTCGTGAACGAGCATTTGCTGACTGAACTAGGCTTAGTTGCCGCCAGAATTTGACATAAACTACTGAAAACTTGTTGTGAGCATCTCAATTCATTGCGTTAACACTGCCCCAGATTGGGCTAGATCATATATTCTATTGAATCCTCAGGCTGTTCTTTTGAAACGGCATCACTGCTGCCTTTAACCCTAAATGTGACCATTTTAACATGCAACTCTGTAATCGCTTTACTGCCAGTTTTTATACATAAACCGGGCACCAATGCATGTATAAAACATGCCATAGCTGCTTTAAAAAGCTTCATTGAAAAACTCATAGAGGTAAAAAAGTGTTGTAAGTATGTTTCGTTGACGGACTTTGGGTGGTCAATAAATAGTCGTTTAAGCATGTTTATTTCCTTTTATGTGTGTAACTAACCCAATGAGAACTAATGCTTAATATTAGTTAACAGTATCATTTGAGTTAGTATGGACTAATTTTCGAGTGAAACAAAAATATTAAGTACTGTCAACTTGTCTCTTGGTTATCGCTGCTTTTTATAAGTTGACAATGCCCTATAGCATCAATGATTACATGTCTTATATATCCCTTTGGTAGAGTGAGTGTTTTTTAAGCGCCAGCTCTATTTGAAAAACATGTTCGTCTATTTCATCATGTTGCCTCAATGCGTCGGCAAGCTGGTAAACGTAATCGCGATTTAAGCCACTGGGCCCCGATGAGCTGAAGATTTGCTTAGCGACATCTTGGTCGGTTGCTTCTCCCAGATAAGCTGCGTTGTCTGGGCTAGCAATATAAACCAAACCTTGTACTATTCGATTGTCTGAAAGATGAATAGCTACCTGATGGCGAAGGTAACCGTTTTTCTCTCTGTGGTCCAAATGATCAAAGACCTCGTGGTCAACCTTAAATGCTATACCAAAACATCTGGCATCTTGGATGGGTGCAAGTGTAAGCACTCGGCCTGGATTTGCTATTGTGCCTCTGTGATCGTGACTTCCCTGCCAAAAGCGACGTTCAAAACCGACAATATGTGCGCTTTCACATTCGGTGTAATCAAAATCCACCTTGTAAATAAGGGACCCATATCCGAACACCCAAATTTCGTTGTAGTCATCTAAGTTTTGTCGTTGTTTGTTTATTGCTTGAGTATCGAAAACCATTTTGATCATGCTCCCAACTGCTATCTATGGACTGTAATATTAAGACTAGCATACCAAAAGACCTCTAACTACATACGCAGGGTTTTCAAATAGTCATTGAATGTATTAGGGATTTCAAGAGAATTTTACGGCTGCACAAACGATGGCAATATCGGGTACGAAGCGGTCATTATGTCTGTATCGTTTTATCCGAACTAACTGTTTGATGCTTGGATTCGATTCATAAACAACATGTTTCCTGGCAGTGTTAACTTATCGAATGCACTGGCAACTGTGAGATAATTCGAATATCAAGAATACTAAAATGTACAAGGGTGAGTTACGCCCATAGTTTGGCATGACCTGATGACAACTGGTTCTTATCACCTAAATTCATTAAGTTGAGAATGCTCTTCAGCACCCTACGACTAGGTGATGTCGACTGAATCTAAAAATCCCTTGTACAGAGATAACACTGTTTCTGGCGCTTCTAGCTGAGGGTAATGCCCTACATCCAATGCTGTAGTCTTTGGATTAGGAATGATATCAATATAGTAATCGAGCATATGTTGTCCTGAGATTGGATCCTGCACGCCGTTAATAAAATATAGCGGAATTGGCGTATTGATCATGGCTTTTTTCCAGCGTTCACCATGCACTTTGCGCTCATCAAGATAAGTTAACAGCTTGGGTATCACCTTCTTCCCATTGTTAAACTCAATGAGTTGCCATAAAATTTCAAATTCATGATGTTTAGGTTGCGAGTGCTTGCCAAAAATCTTTCGAAAACTTTTTGTCATACTGTTTTTATTCATAAATTGAGCGACCCAATTACCAAGCGGACCCTTTAGCAACTTTTGGATAAACAAAGGTCTGTGATGTGAGGCAAATAATCCACCATTTAGTAGACAAAGCGATAACATTGAAAAGCTCTTTGGTGATTGACGACTCAACAATTCCTGTGCAACAGAATCACCGTAGTCATGTGAAATAACATGACAACTTGTCACGTTTTTTTCTTTTAACAGGGCCTCTACAATGTCGGCTTGTTCGAGCAAACTGTATTGATGATTGATAGGCTTATCCGACAAACCAAAACCTAATAAATCTAAGCAAATTAACCTATATTGGTTGGTTAAATGTTGCCATTGATAGTGCCAGTCCCAGGCCGCGCTGGGAAAGCCGTGAATAAATAGAATGGTTTCCTTATCTGCGTTTTTAACAAAATCCAGCGATTGCCAATAGGCGATTCTGTGACCATACAAGTCTATGTAACTAGCCTGTTGTTGATAGCTTTCAAAGGTAAGTTGTGTCAACTGAAATGCCCATTTATGAGGGTATTGATTTTATGATTATAAATAGAAAAACGTTTTATAGTTACTGGTATTTTCGATAAGTTGACAATGCCATTAATAACATTATTGTTGATAGGCATAACAACAACGTTTGCCAAAGATGTCAGCGTTACATTGGAAATACCATCAATGAATTGTGTAACTTGCCCGATAACAGTAAAAAAAGCACTAGAGCGTTTAGAGGGCATAAAACAAGCGAAAGTCACTTTTGAGAATAAATTAGCAGTAGTCACCTTCGATGATGAAACGACTAATACCGATTCGTTAACTGAGGCAACCAAGAATGCGGGGTTTCCTTCAGTAGTCAAGTCTTAGCATTTTTTAAATTAAAACGCATTCCAAAGGAGCAACGTCTATGGCTACAATAGAACTGATGTCAACAATTTCTTGTCCTCACTGCAAGCACAGCCAACAGGAGCAAATGCCTACCACGGCGTGTCAGTTTTTTTATGAGTGTGCAAATTGTCATTCGCTAATAAAGCCACTAGTTGGTGACTGTTGCGTTTACTGCTCATATGGGACAGTAAAGTGCCCGCCTATCCAAGAGGGCAATAGTTGTTGTAACTGATACATTAGTCAGTGATGCAGAGGTAAAACTAATAAACCAGAATTTTTATGCCTATTAATATCAAGACAACACCGCCCATAAGTTCTGCCTTACTTTCTAAAAAAGTACCGCTTCTAGCGCCAATCAATACACCAAGACCACTAAGCATCAATGTGGTAATGCCAATTATAAAACAGGCATAAAACGGATTTACCTCAAGCAGCGTTAACGAAAAGCCAGCAGCCATTGCATCAATGCTAGTTGCTACGGCCAGCGCGAGCATAACGTTATGGCTAATATTATTGATGGATGCTTCAATATCATCGTTTTGCGATTCATAAATCATTTTCCCACCAATAAAAGCAAGCAAGATAAATGCAATCCAAGGAGCATATACTTCGACCCAAGCAAATACACTTACACCAGCAGCATAGCCAATCAACGGCATCAGCCCTTGAAAAAAGCCAAAGTACAATCCAGCACTTAGTGCTAATGGTAATTGTTTATCGCTGTATTTCGCGCCAAGTCCTATCGAGACGGCAAATGCATCCATACTGAGGGCTACCGCTAAAACAAGCACTTCAATCATGTTGTTTGATAATCTGTTTCATTCGCTACTCTCTAGATTTCTGCCGATATTTTAGTCTGACGTACACGCTACTACACATATCACCTTTCAAGACACGTTAACTGCTATTATTGTTTACGGCGAACGTAGTTAAATAATCAAGTTGAACATCGTTTTTCAGCGCATTGGGGCGTATTTTTTGAACTGTATCAATCACTATTTCACGAGGCCAGCCTAACGATAGAAGAATAAGGCCAATGACCAACCCTGTTCTGCCAGTGCCACCTTTGCAGTGAACTGCAATAGTCCTTTTGCTTTTTATTATGGATAGAATATTGGGTTTTTGTGCATCCCATAGAGGCTCAAATAGTTCATTCGGTGCTTCATCATCAATAATCGGGAGTTGAATCCATTTAATACCCTGTTTTTCACAGACGGAAGATAATGAAGAAACATTGTTTCTTTCCATTTCCTCATCAAACATTAATGTTATTAGAATGTCCGCACCGGCTCGCTTGAGTGTTGAAATAGATTCGACTACGTTAGCGCCTTTCGTGCCTGGACATGGGGTAAAAATAAGGTGTGCACCATTATTTAGTGTCAAAATATCATAAGGATGTGACATTATATTTGCCTATCGTAATATTGCGGCATGATACGGCGTTAAGTATTAAAACCTTAAACGCCATCACCAGCGCAATTAACTATCTCACCAAGTTGCCAAGCTCATCCAATATCAACTGACCATCTTCTTTATGGTAAGGACCTTGCGGCCAATTCTCCAGCACATCTAACACTTGCTCACTTGGTCTGCACAACTTTACGCCCTTTGCGGTGCATACTATGGGGCGATTGACCAAAATGGGATACTCTAGCATGGCGTCAATGAGTGCTTCATCACTTGCGTGTTCAGATAGCAGCCCTAGCGCTTCGGCGGGTGATTTGCTCGTACGAAGTGCCTTGCGCGGTGTCAGGTTTGCCGCTGCAAATAAGCCAAGCAATTGCGGTTTTGTCCAACCTTCCTTCTGGTAGTCGATAACAATAGGCTCATAGCCTGCGTCGCGAATAATGCTCAGTACGTTTCGCGACGTGCCGCATGCTTCATTGTGATAAATAACAATCATGTTTATTCCTTAACTTAAGTCTATTTACGCAAACCAATGCCTAGTGCGGTTAGCAAACCATACAAGCGATAGCATCACGGGTACTTCTACCAACACGCCAACAACGGTGGCAAGCGCAGCCCCTGAATGAAGTCCAAAGAGTGAAATAGCCACCGCCACCGCCAATTCAAAGAAATTAGATGTACCAATCATACATGCGGGAGCGGCCACATTGTGGGGTAGCTTCATGCGCTTAGCCATGTAGTAGGCAATCGCAAAAATACCGTAAGTTTGTATAAGTAATGGAATCGCGATTAACACGATGGCTTCAGGCTTAGATAAAATGGTTTCGGCCTGAAAACCAAACAGTAATGCCACTGTGGTCAGTAAACCAACAATCGACCACGGTTTCATTTTTGCAAGAAACGTATCTATTTTTGAATGGTCATTACCGTTATCAAGCTTTTTACGAGTAAGCGCCCCCGCTATTAAGGGAACAAGTACATAAAGCACAACTGATAACAACAAGGTATCCCACGGCACAGTAATATCCGTCACGCCAAGGAGTAAACCAGCAATGGGCGCAAAGGCAAAAATCATAATGATGTCATTTATGGACACTTGAACTAAGGTGTAATTAGCATCACCTTTCGTCATTTGGCTCCACACAAATACCATGGCTGTACAAGGCGCCACACCTAATAAAATCATACCTGCGATGTATTCGGTTGCGGTTTCTGGGTCAACCCAATCGGCAAACAACACTTTGAAAAACAGCCAGCCAAGAAAGGCCATGGTGAAAGGCTTGATTAACCAGTTAATAACCAAGGTTAAGACTAAGCCTTTGGGCTTTTTACCGACATCTTTAATAGATGAAAAATCAATTTGCACCATCATTGGGTAAATCATCAACCAAATGAGCACCGCAATGACCACATTCACATGTGCAAATTCAAATGTTGCAATCACAGCAAAAGCATCAGGCACAGCCGTGCCAGCTATTATGCCCACCATGATGGCAAGGCCAACCCATATCGATAGGTAACGTTCGAAAAATCCCATGATTAACTCCTTATAATGACTTTTGGTTGACGCGCTGACGCACTTGCTCAGCGGTTTCAAGTCGCTCTGAGTAACGGTCAACAAAATAATCTTTACTACCCCTGAGCAATAGCGTGAACTTCATCAGCTCTTCCATCACATCCACAATGCGGTTGTAATAGGGAGAAGGTTTCATGCGGCCATCGTCATCGAACTCTAAAAAGGCTTTGGCCACTGAGGATTGATTGGGAATAGTGACCATGCGCATCCATCGCCCTAAAATGCGCATTTGATTAACCGCATTAAAGGATTGTGAGCCGCCACATACCTGCATGATGGCAAGGGTTTTTCCTTGTGTTGGACGCACACCGCCCATGTTAAGGGGCACCCAGTCAATTTGGCTTTTGAGAATGCCTGTCATCGCACCGTGACGCTCAGGTGAGCACCACACTTGGCCTTCAGACCATACCATTAACTCTCGCAGCTCTTTGACTTTGGGATGTGTTTCATCCTCGGTATCAGGTTGTGGTAAGCCTTTAGGGTCAAAAATACGCGTTTCGGCACCAAATGCCGTTAGTAATCGTGCACTTTCTTCGACGGCTAACCGGCTGAATGAGCGCTCTCTTAATGACCCATATAACAGCAATATTCTTGGTTTATGCGCTGATGTATTGATATTCATTTTGTCGGTGCTGGGCGTATCTAGTAGGCGTTTATCAATATTAGGCTCAGTTGTATCTTGCATTGTCATTAGTACACACCTATTTCAGCCAGGGCTTGCTTGAGCTCATCTTTACCTAAGTTTTGCGCAGCAATACTCTTGAGCTTTTGCACCCGCTTAGCTATTTCATCAATGCAAGCTAAAAATGCTTGTTCGATTTTTTTCTCATCACCTTCGATTTTGGATGGGTCACTTAAGCCCCAATGCACTTTCAGGCTATTACTAAAATACAATGGACACGCTTCGCCTGCGGCAGAATCACATACTGTTACCACGACATCAGGCTGAAAATCTTCAAAGTCATCCCACGACTGGCTATGTAGACCTTCGATGGCATAGCCCGTTTGCGAAAGATACTTAAGCGACAAAGGATGCACCTCACCAACGGGTTGACTACCTGCACTTTTCGCTTCAATCACATTCCTCGCAATCTGGTTAGTGATGGATTCAGATAAAATGCTTCTGCATCGATTATGCGTACAAATATAGAGAATTTTCATGTGTTGGCCTTAAATTAGCAGCAAGAGAGTGTTGAAGATTGCGACGACACCAATTTTTTTAGTGCATCACCAAAGTATGTATCGTTGTGCTCAGCGGCATTCACAATGATATCGTGTGCCCACTTAGGAAGCGTTGGGTGTAGTTTGTAAAACACCCATTTGCCGCGTCTTTCATCCACCAGAATGCCGCATTTGCGCAATTGCGCTAAATGACGTGATGTTTTTGGTTGGTCTAGCGCCAGTGCTTCCATTAAATCGCATACACAGGCCTCGCCAGTCTTGGCAATTAAAAGCAGTGACTTGAGTCGCGTGTCATCAGCTAAGCATTTAAAAAACGTACATGGGTTCATGATTTTCACATGTGAAATATAATATATGTGAAATATCGCATGTAAATATGTGACGGTAAAGCATAATTGGAAATTTGGAGGGTTTAAGCGATTATTTGTTTTAACTGAGACTTACCTAAGCGGTACTGTCAACTTGTCAAAGTCACTTAGAATTGTGAGATAATCTGAGAATGAAGAATGATAATATGTATACCGGTTACCGCTTCTCGTCTCAGGTAATTAGTCACGCAGTTTGGCTGTACCATCTATTTACCCTGAGCTTCCGAGATATTGAAGAGTTATTGGCGGCCAGGGGGATCAATGTAAGTTACGAGACGGTGAGAAATTGGTGTTTGAAGTTCGGAAACCAATATTGTAGTCAATTCAGGAAGGGTCGTGGTCAACTCGGTGATACGTGGTACTTGGATGAAGTCTTTGTAAAGATAAATGGTGTTTAGCATTATCTTTGGCGAGCAGTCGACCAAGACGGCGATGGGCATTGTCAATAACCTGTTTAGACTTGGCCGTCATCACCTGAAAGCAGGTAATTACCTGATACTCCGCGACCGAGCATTTAATGAATGGGTGAGGGTTAGTTGCGTCCAGAATATGGCATAAGCTACGGAAAACTTGTTCTCATCAACTCACATCGATAAGTTGACAGTACCTTTTTTAGTACTGACTATTTTTATTTTTGTAGTATCCACATATTACCCGAAACACTGTGGATTATGTTCTAATTTTCTAATAAGATTTACACGATGATTAATTATTTAACAGTAACATTATTTGGAGAAAAAAATGGCTAAAGTACTGATGATAACCGGTGATTTTGTGGAAGACTATGAAAACATGGTTCCCTTTCAAGCATTATTGGCTATGGGACATCAAGTTGATGCAGTTTGTCCGGAAAAGAAATCTGGAGAAACAATTTCAACAGCTATACACGACTTTGAAGGTGACCAAACCTATACTGAAAAACCTGGTCATAAATTTGAGCTCAATGCTTCTTTTGAAGAGGTCAATGTGGCAGATTACGACGCTTTGTATTTACCAGGCGGTCGTGCACCTGAATATTTACGCTTGAATGCTAAAGTCATTGAAATTATTCAACACTTTGCTAATAGTAATAAACCCATCGCATCTATTTGCCATGGTCCACAATTACTGACTGCTGCCGGGGTAATAAAAGGTAAAAAAGTATCGGCTTATCCTGCTTGCCAACCAGAAGTCGAAATGGCCGGTGCCGAATACATTGATTTACCTATGGATGGTGCGATTACGGATGGTCAGTTAGTGACCGCTCCAGCATGGCCTGCTCATCCTGCCATGTTGATGCAGTTTGTGGCATTGTTCTAAACTTAATCCATATCGAGAGGCCATTATGTGTCAGCTTTTTGTCTACGCAGACAGTAGTTTATGGAGTAGCAGAACCAAATCACTTCGAATTCAAGGCGTTGTTACATCCATTCGTTTAGAAGTATTTTTTTGGGATGTTTTGGAAGAATTGTCATTTCGTGATCATATGACGGTCAATCAGGCAATTACTAAGCTGTACCTTGAATCGCTTGATG